>NZ_PQIG01000080.1 GCF_012349115.1 Rhizobium ruizarguesonis | reverse complement strand
AGAACCTTCTCGATAATATCGAGAACGAAATACACATCGAGGAACGACCAGCTTGCCGCTGCTTTTTTTCTCATTATCCTCGGACTTCCATATTCACACTGCTGTGGTGTCCTATATATTTTCCACCGCTAATTATCGGTTAAAACACCGGCTCAGATCTGACGGTGAAGCGATTGCCGAGCCTGACGGCAGAAAGACTCGAACGTCCAAGGCTTCCTCGACAGCGACCTCAACGCTGCGCGACCGCCAAAACTTCCACGAAGCATTGTTCCCCTGGGAAAAGCCGAAACCAGCCTTTCTTTCCGATACAAATTGCCCCGGTCGCCGCGATCAGTCAGATTTCGCCGGTCGTTTCGCCGAAAACCGCCTCGAAGGCGGTGCGCAGCCGGATATCGACATCAGCCATCATCACCGGCAGGCCAAGATCGACGAGGCTGGTCACACCATAGGCTGATATCCCGCAGGGCACGATGCCGCCGAAATGGTCGAGATCGGGATCGACGTTGAGCGACAGTCCGTGGAAGGTCACCCATTTCCGCAGCCTTATGCCGAGAGCGGCGATCTTGTCCTCGGCCATCGCCCCATCGGCCAGCAATGGCTTTTCCGGCCGGCGCACCCAGACGCCGACGCGATCTTCACGTCGCTCACCGCGCACATTCATCATGTCGAGCGTGCGGATGACGACGTCTTCAAGGGCGGCAACGAAGGCGCGCACGTCCTGACGCCGCCTTTTCAGGTCGAGCATGACATAGGCGACGCGCTGGCCGGGTCCATGATAGGTATATTCACCGCCACGCCCTGTCGCAAAGACCGGAAAACGGTCCGGCTGGACGAGGTCCCTCTTATTGGCGCTGGTGCCGGCAGTATAGAGCGGCGGATGTTCGACGAGCCAGACGAGCTCATCACCGCCATCCGATATCACCGCCACCTCGCGCTCCATCGTCTCCACCGCCTCCTCATAGGGAACGAGGTCATCGGCGATGCGCCAGCGGACCGGCCGGGTGCCGAGTTGGGGAAGCATGGAGAATTCGAGATCAGTGCGAAGCATGGCCATTCCTTGCCGCTCTCCCCGAAATGCCTGTGAAATAGGGGCGGCAGGACAGCTATATGGACCCGTTTCGAGGCCAATTCAAATGCTGTGACCGGTTTTCAAAAAAACTGTCACATCGCCCTTGTGCACCCCAGATGCTTTTGCTACATGCTGCCCCGCCGACGCAAATCGGCACCTACCACGATGCGGTCGTGGCGGAATTGGTAGACGCGCAGCGTTGAGGTCGCTGTGGGGCAACCCGTGGAAGTTCGAGTCTTCTCGACCGCACCATTTCTCTTCAGGGAAACGCTCTCTAAGCGACGATTTCGTTTTTCACCTCGAAACCATTTGCGATTGCTCGGCTTGATTGCCCGGCCTTCTCATGGTTGATGGCGTCATCCTCCCAAGAATCAGCAGCCATGTCAGAGCCCCACCAAAATTCCCTGCAGGGCATGGCCATCATGTCCGGCGCCATGCTCATCCTGCCGACAATGGATGCGATCGCCAAATATATGGCGACCTTCGAGGCGATGTCGCCGGGTCAGGTGACCTTCTACCGATTCTTCTTCCAGATTGCCTGCACCCTGCCGATTCTTTTCGCCCTTTTCGGGCCGAAGGCGCTGTCGGCCAAACGGCCATGGATGAACCTGCTGCGCGGTGTGCTGCATGGTGCTGCGAGCCTGCTTTTCTTCGTCGCCGTCAAATACATGCCGCTCGCCGACGTCTTCGCTATCTATTTCGTCGAGCCCTTCATGCTGACCGCCCTGTCTGCGCTGTTTCTCGGCGACAAAGTCGGCTGGCGGCGCTGGACAGCGATCGTCGTCGGTTTCGGCGGCGCGATGATCGTCATTCAGCCAAGCTACGAGATTTTCGGCTTGAAGGCGCTGCTGCCGGTCGCCTGCGCCTTTCTGTTCTCGCTCTATCTCTTTCTCAACCGCGCCATCGGCGAGGCCGATTCGCCGTTGACCATGCAGACGATGGCCGGCATCGGCGGAACGGTCTTCATGGCGGCCGCCCTTCTCGTCGGTAGCAGTTCCGGCAATGCCGATTTTGCTGTCTCCCTCCCCTCCTCCGGTCTCGGCCTTGTCCTGCTTCTCGCCCTCGGCACGATCTCGGGATATGCGCATATGCTCGTGGTCCGGGCTTTTCGTCTCGCGCCGCTGTCGCTGCTTGCGCCGTTCCAGTACTTCGAGATCATCTCGGCGACCGTTCTCGGTTATGCGTTGTTCAACGATTTCCCGAGCTTTTCCAAATGGATCGGCATCTTCATCATCGTTGCGTCAGGCCTCTTCATCATCTGGCGCGAGCGGCTGCAGGCGCAATCGTTAAAATCTTCCTGACCTCGGGAATATCGGGTTAACTCCTCTTCTTGAGGGATCGTCAATTCGCAGGCGCTAAAACTGTCTCCGGTTTCATGATGAAGCCTGGAGTTAAAACATGAGCGAATTTCGTCTCGCTTTTCCGGCCTGTGTCGTGGCCGGCAAGCATCGGCTGACGGCCGAAGATATGATACTGCTGCGCAAACATGCCTTCCCGCAGGGCATCCGGACATCAGACGATGTCGTGGCGATGTTGGCGCTCAACAATTCCTGCCCTGAAAAATGTGCCGCTTGGAACGCTTTCTTTGTGGAGCAGCTCGCCGGTTTCATCGTCCATTACACGTATCCGCAAGGCTCGCTTGATGAAATCAACGTCGCCTGGATCATGCGCATGTTTACGACCGATGGTGTCGTCAACTCGGCGCTGGAACTCGAGCTCATTCTTCACGTCATGGAGATCTCGGCCGATGTCCCGGGCGAGTTGAGAGCGCTCGCCCTCGATCAGCTCCGCCTGGCGATCACCGACAATATCGGTGGCTACAAGCTGTCGCGTGCCATCGATCGCCGGGGCATCTCCCGTCAGGACGTCGATTTTGCGATGCGCATCTTCAGAAGCGTGGCCGAAGGCGGCGTCATCCCCGTCTCGTCGGTCGAATACGGCGTGCTCCAGCAGATCGAGCGGGCAACGCTGGCTGGCGCCAATCATCCGCACTGGGCGGGGATCATGGCCGCCGTCGAGCTGCGCGATTATGCCGAGCCGCGTCGCAGCCGCTGGCTGCGCATCGTCGACGAGGAACCAGTCTCGGCAGCCGCTGTCGCCTGACGCTCCGCAAGCCTGATTGTGCGTTCCGGTGTTTTGTGCGTAAAACTCCGGGATGCATTTCTGGGTGGAGTCTCGATGTTCAAGAAAATCCTGATCGCGAATCGCGGCGAAATCGCCTGCCGCGTGATCAAGACTGCGCGCCGCATGGGAATTCTGACCGTCGCGGTCTATTCGGATGCGGATCGGGACGCGCTGCATGTCGAGATGGCTGACGAGGCTGTGCATATCGGCCCCGCCGCAGCGTCGGAGAGTTATCTGGCTGCCGAAAAGATCATCGCGGCCTGCAAGGCGACGGGCGCCGAGGCGGTGCATCCCGGCTACGGCTTCCTGTCCGAACGCGCCTCCTTCTGCGCCGAACTGGAAAAACAGGGTATCGTCTTCATCGGCCCGAAGCCGAAGGCCATCATGGCGATGGGCGACAAGATCGAATCGAAGAAATTCGCCAATGCCGCCGGTGTATCCACAGTGCCCGGCCATCTTGGCATCATCGAGGATGCGGCCCATGCGGAGGTAATCGCTGGCGGGATCGGTTATCCCGTCATGATCAAGGCATCGGCTGGCGGCGGCGGCAAGGGCATGCGCATTGCATGGAACCAGGCAGAAGTGCGCGACGGCTTCGAGCGTGCCCGCTCCGAGGCGAAAAGCTCCTTCGGTGACGACCGCGTCTTCATCGAGAAATACATCGTCGAGCCACGCCATATCGAGATCCAGGTGCTGGCCGACGCGCATGGCAACGTCGTCTATCTCGGCGAACGTGAATGCTCGATCCAGCGGCGGAACCAGAAGGTGGCGGAAGAGGCGCCCTCGCCCTTCCTCGATGAGGCCACCCGCAAGGCGATGGGCGAGCAATCGGTGGCGCTCGCCAAGGCCGTCGATTACCAGAGCGCCGGCACCGTCGAATTCATCGTCGACCGCGATCGCAATTTCTATTTCCTCGAAATGAACACCCGCCTGCAGGTCGAACATCCCGTGACCGAACTCATCACCGGCATCGATCTTGTCGAGCAGATGATCCGGGTCGCAGCGGGAGAGCCCCTTCCCTTTACTCAGGAGGACATCAGGCTCGACGGATGGGCGATCGAGAGCCGGCTCTATGCCGAAGATTCCTACCGCAACTTCCTGCCCTCGATCGGCCGCCTGACGCGTTACCGCCCGCCGGCGGAAGGCAAGACCGGCAATGTCGTCGTCCGCAACGATACCGGCGTCTTCGAGGGTGCCGAGATTTCGATGTATTACGATCCGATGATCGCCAAGCTCTGCACCTGGGCGCCGACACGGCTCGAGGCGATCGACGCCATGGGCCGGGCGCTCGACGGCTTCGTCGTCGATGGCATCGAGCACAATGTTCCTTTCCTGTCGGCGCTGATGAAACATCCGCGCTGGCGCGAGGGCCGGCTTTCCACAGGCTTCATCGCCGAGGAATATCCTGACGGCTTCGCGCCGATGAAACCGGAGCAGTCGGAAGACGCCGTGCTTGCCGCGATCGCCCTCTCCGCCTCGTTGATCGAGGCGAACCGTCGTGAACGTTTCGCCGATCGCCTGCGCGCTGCATCGGGCGCGCTGCGCGAGCACTGGGTGATCAAGATTGGCGACAAGTACGTCGCGGCACGATTGCTCGACGGTCTCGTCACCATCCCCTTCGATATGGACATCGCGATCGAGGGCGAGAACAACAGCGTTGTCACCGATTGGAGACCAGGCGACCCGGTCTGGAGCGGCAAGGTCGGCGGTCGCGACGTTACCGCGCAGATTCGCCCCGTTCCGAACGGGTTGCGTATCGACTGGCAGGGGCTTTCGGTGATTGCCAAGGTCTTTTCGCCGCGTCATGCCGAACTCGACAGGCTGATGCCGGTGAAGCTGCCGCCCGATACCTCCAAGCTCCTGCTCTGCCCGATGCCCGGCCTCGTCGTCGCCATCGCGGTTGCCGAGGGCCAGGAGGTCAAGGCCGGTGAGACGCTTGCGATCGTCGAAGCGATGAAGATGGAGAACGTGCTGCGCGCCGACCGTGATCTCGTCGTCTCGAAGATCAATGCCGCAGCCGGTGAAAGCCTGGCCGTCGATGCCGTGATCATGGAATTCGCCTGAGAGGAAAAGACCGGGCGACCGGCCGTTTTCGCTTGAGCCGAATTCGCCGACCATGCCAAGCTCAGCCCGATAAATCAGCTGGGAACCAACAAAAATCGACAGGGAGATATCAAGATGGACGTTCGCGCCGCCGTTGCCGTTCAGGCAGGAAAACCGCTGGAAGTGATGACCGTGCAGCTGGAGGGGCCGCGGGCCGGCGAAGTGCTGGTCGAGGTCAAGGCGACGGGCATCTGCCATACTGACGATTTCACCTTGTCGGGCGCCGATCCCGAAGGCCTCTTCCCGGCGATCCTCGGCCATGAGGGCGCCGGCATCGTCGTCGATGTCGGTCCCGGCGTCACCTCGGTCAAGAAGGGCGACCATGTCATTCCGCTCTACACCCCGGAATGCCGCGAGTGCTATTCCTGCCTTTCCCGCAAGACCAATCTCTGTACCTCGATTCGATCAACCCAGGGGCAAGGCTTGATGCCGGACGGCACCTCGCGCTTTTCGATCGGCAAGGACAAGATCCACCACTATATGGGGTGCTCGACCTTTTCGAACTTCACCGTGCTGCCGGAGATCGCCCTTGCCAAGGTCAACCCCGACGCGCCGTTCGACAAGATCTGCTACATCGGCTGCGGCGTGACCACCGGCATCGGCGCGGTCATCAATACCGCCAAGGTCGAGATCGGCGCCACGGCGATCGTCTTCGGTCTCGGTGGCATCGGTCTCAACGTGCTTCAGGGTCTGAAGCTTGCCGGTGCCGACATGATCATCGGCGTCGATATCAACAATGATCGCAAGGCCTGGGGCGAAAAGTTCGGCATGACCCACTTCGTCAATCCGAAGGAGGTCGGTGACGACATCGTGCCTTACCTCGTCAACCTGACCAAACGCAACGGCGACCTGATCGGCGGCGCCGACTACACCTTCGACTGCACCGGCAACACCAAGGTGATGCGCCAGGCACTGGAAGCATCGCACCGCGGCTGGGGCAAGTCGGTTATCATCGGCGTTGCCGGCGCCGGCCAGGAAATCTCCACCCGCCCGTTCCAGCTGGTCACCGGCCGCAACTGGATGGGCACCGCCTTCGGCGGCGCGCGCGGGCGCACCGACGTGCCGAAGATCGTCGAATGGTACATGCAAGGCAAGATCCAGATCGATCCGATGATCACCCACACCATGCCGCTCGAAGACATCAACAAGGGCTTCGAGCTGATGCATTCGGGCAAAAGCATCCGCGGCGTGGTGGTGTACTGAGTATTTAGTCGAGGCGGCCACACGTCCAATCTTCAAGCAGGTTCGCTTTACCCGTATAGTCGAGATAGACAGAAGAGAGCGTGCCCCGACCCCAGTTTAAGTAGTAGGTGATCGGCGAATAGAGCAGCTCCTTTTTCAGGATCGGCGAATTATAGCGGCTATCCAAAAGGAAGGTTGAGACGAATGGGCCGTCGTCGCCGTTCTCGTGTGTGAGCGAGTGGAAGATGACTGTCGCCTTAGACTTCTCAAGCGGCCCATTCTCATCGGCAACAAAGTCGATCTTTTCCGTTGAAACCGTCAAATTTCCGGTGCTATCGCGCTCGACGTTCGTTGCTTCAACGGCTCTGCCCTTCACGATCCTCTCGCACCGTATTGCAGCAGCCTGTGTCTGCCAGCCAGCGATCAAGATGGTTATGGAAGCAACAAGGAATGTCTTGAGCATATGCGTAGGGACCCCGGCTTGATGGGCAAGAAATCAAGACGAAATGGTTAGCAAGCTGAAATCCAGACGATCGGCGGTTACATCGTCAAAATAACAATGACAGATTTGGCAAGGCTTCACCAAGTGTGAAGCCCTTTCATGTTACCGCTTCGGTGCTGGCAATCATGCTTCGCCAAAAAGGGGGACCCTATGATTTTTCGGACTATTATTTCGGCTTGTGCATTTGTGTTACTGCCTGCCATCGCACTTGCGGACCCCACAGGTTCCTACAAGGTCGCCGGCACCAGCGAGGACGGCAGCAAGTATCAGGGCACCGTCAAAGTGCTTCGCAACGGCGAGACCTATATTGTCGACTGGATGATCGGCAAGAACGAGTCGATCGGCACCGGCCTCGGCGCAAAATTCAGCGGCGATCGTTTCGAAATGGGTCCGGCAAGCGACGAGGACACAGCGATCTCCGTCGGTTACGTCTCCAAGGAGAATTTCGGCATCGCCATGTATTTCGAGCAGCCGGACGGCAGCTGGCAGGGTGTCTGGACCTATGGCGGCTCGGAAAAGGTTGCGAGCGAAATCTGGACTCGCGAGTAAACCGCGCGTATCAGGCGTCGGCATTGAATGAGGTAAACAGCCGTTGATCTATGTCGATGCCGATGCCTGCCCGGTGAAGCCGGAAATCCTGAAGGTGGCCGAACGTCTCAGCCTCGAAGTCACATTCGTTGCCAATTCAGGCCTGCGCCCCTCGCGCGATCCGATGATCCACAACGTCATCGTCTCCAACGCCTTTGACGCCGCCGACAACTGGATCGCCGAACGCGCCGGCGCGGGCGATGTCGTTGTCACCGCCGATGTGCCGCTTGCCGTGCGCTGTGTCGCCACCGGCGCCTTCGTCAGTAGACCCACAGGACGCGTTTTCGACGAGACCAATATCGGCATGGCGAGCGCCATGCGCGATCTCGGCTCGCACCTGCGCGAAACCGGCGAGAGCAAGGGCTACAACGCCGCCTTCAGCCCGAAAGACCGCTCACGCTTCCTCGAAACCTTCGATCGCCTCTGCCGCCGCGCCAAAAGCCTTGCCGCGGAGGCTGGTGGGCAGCCGTGATACAGCAACTAAAGGTGCTACAGCGTCCTTTGCACGTCTAAAAGACGCGCGGCGCTGTAGGCTGCAAGAAACGGCTGGCATGGCAGCTGTGCTGATTCCGACCTTGAATACCGCCGCCTCCTCACGCATATAAGCGTTATCGCAGACGACTGCGGCATCCCTAGGATGCCACTGTCGCGGGGACGGCCTCGCTCTTGAACAAGGAGAGTCGCATGGCCTGGTTTCTGCTTTTTCTCGCCGGTCTTTTTGAATGTGGTTGGGCGATCGGCCTTAAATATACCGATGGCTTCACTCGGCCGCTGCCGACGGCGCTGACCGTCATATCCATGGTAGTGAGCATCGTGCTGCTCGGCTTGGCCGTGAAGCACCTGCCGATCGGCACCGCCTATGCGGTCTGGACCGGCATCGGCACGGTCGGCACCGTATTTCTCGGCATCTGGCTGCTTGGCGATGAGGCAAGTGTCTCCCGTCTTGCCTGCATCACGCTGATTGTCGCCGGCATCGCCGGTCTCAAGCTTACCGCCTGATGTGAGGTTGAGGGGCGTCGCCGACGCCCCTCAGTGTATCGTTCAGGCTGCCTTGCGGTTATCGACGGCAAAAGCGCCGGGACCGGAGAAGAACAGGTAGAGGAAAACGAAGCAGAACAGGATCGCGGCGTCGCCCTGGTTGACGGCTGGGAAGAAGCTGTTCGGGGCATGCGCCATGAAATAGGCAACCGCCATTTCGCCGGCTAGGAGGAAGGCGACAGGGCGCGTCAGCAGGCCGACGAGAATGAGGATACCGCCGATCAGCTCAAGAAGGGCGGCGAAAAGCATCAGCGGCGGCAACGGGCCGGCCATCTGCGCAGCCGGGAAAGCGAAAAGCTTCATCGTGCCGTGTTCGATGAACAGCAGCGCGGTGATGATTCTGAGAGCGGCCAGCCCATAGGGGCGATAGGCAGAAAGACGCTCGAAAGTTGACATTAAACCTCTCCTTTAAAACAATAAGAGTCGAGCGTTAGCCTGTCCTCGGCAAGGATTGAACACACGGATCACTGACGGCCGTTCACATTTTCGACAGTGGCTAAACACCTGACCGAACACTTTTATTCGGCGGCCAGCCGTCAAAGCGGGATGTTGTCGTGTTTCTTCCACGGATTGGCGAGATCCTTATTGCGCAGCATCTTCAGACCGCGCGCCAGCCGCCGGCGGGTCGAGTGCGGCATGATTACCTCATCGACATAACCGCGCTCGGCGGCGACGAACGGTGAGAGAAACCGGTCCTCGTACATTTTCGTATGTGCGGCGATCTTTTCGGGATCGGCGATATCCTTGCGGAAGATGATCTCGACGGCACCCCTGGCGCCCATCACGGCGATCTGCGCCGTCGGCCAGGCATAGTTGAGGTCGCCACGCAGATGCTTCGACGCCATCACGTCATAGGCGCCGCCGAAGGCCTTGCGGGTGATGACGGTGAGTTTCGGAACCGTCGCCTCGGCATAGGCAAAGAGCAGCTTGGCGCCGTGCTTGATGAGGCCGCCATATTCCTGCGCCGTCCCCGGCAGGAAGCCCGGCACGTCGACGAAGGTGACGATCGGAATGTTGAAGCAGTCGCAGAAGCGCACGAAACGGGCCGCCTTGCGCGAGGCGTCGCTGTCGAGAACGCCGGCCAGCACCATCGGCTGGTTGGCCACGAAACCGACGGTGGAGCCTTCGACGCGGCCAAAGCCGCAGACGATATTTCCGGCAAAGCTCGCCTGGATCTCGAAGAAGTCCCCCTCGTCCGCCACCTTCCGGATCAGTTCCTTGATGTCGTAAGGCTTGTTGGAGCTCGCCGGCACCAGCGTATCGAGCGACATGTCGACCTCTGTCACCGACTGGTAACATTCGATCTCGGGCAGCGGCGCGGTATTCGAAAGCGGCAAGAAATCGATCAGCCGGCGTACCTGCAGCAAGGTTTCGACATCATTGTCGTAGGCGCCGTCGGCAATCGACGAGCGCACCGTATGCACGATAGCGCCGCCGAGTTCTTCTGCCGTCACCGTCTCGTTGGTGACGGTTTTCACCACATCGGGACCGGTAACGAACATGTAGGAGGTGTCCCGCACCATGAAGATGAAGTCGGTCATAGCAGGCGAATAGACATCGCCGCCGGCGCAGGGACCCATGATCACCGAGATCTGCGGTATGACGCCGGAGGCGAGCACATTGCGCTGGAATACCTCCGCATAACCGCCGAGAGCCGCCACGCCTTCCTGGATACGGGCGCCGCCCGCATCATAGATACCGACGATCGGCGCGCGGTTCTTCAGCGCCATGTCCTGCACCTTCATGATCTTCTCGGCATGCGCTTCCGATAGCGAGCCGCCGAAGACGGTGAAGTCCTTGGCGAAGACGAACACCGTGCGGCCGTTGACCGTGCCCCAACCGGTGACGACGCCGTCGCCGGCAATCCGGCTCTTATCCATGCCGAAATCGGTGGAGCGGTGTTCGACGAACATGTCGAACTCCTCAAACGAGCCTTCGTCGAGGAAGAGGTCGATGCGCTCGCGCGCCGTCAGCTTGCCGCGCTTGTGCTGGGCGTCGATGCGCGCCTCGCCGCCGCCGAGGCGGGCGATGCCGCGGCGCCGTTCCAGTTCCTCGAGAATTTCCTTCATGCGATCTCCCTCGCCGCTGCGGGCGGCAATCCGGCGGTTAGATTATGCGCTAGACCATGATGCCGAAAAGTGTGCGCGGTTTTCGGACAACATCATGCTCTAACTATTTAGCGCCCGCGCCCGCTGAGCGAGAAAACCGAGCGTATCCTTGCTGCGACGTCCTCGGCCAGGATCTCGTCGGCAAGCTTGGGATCGGCAGCGATGCTGGTCACGTCGAAGGCACTGACGGCGATGACCGAGCCGTCCTCGACCGAGGCCGCGTCGATGCTGATCTTGGCGACGTTGCGGTCCTTCTGGAAGCCGAGGCCCTTTTGGATGGAAACCACGCGGATCGTCAGCACCACCCGCGGCAGCACGGTATCGTGCACGGTGGCGTTGATCGCGGCGTTGACGCGGTCGTTGATGCCAGAAAGCAGCTCGGCCGGCATGTTCGGGCCGGAGAGAACGACGGCACTGCGCACATCATAGACCGGCGCCTCCGGCTTGGTGGCCGAGAGGCTGACGCAGGCCGTGAGCGCGATACAGACGAGTGCGGCCCGGCAAAAACACGACCTCAGCCAATTCATTGCAAAATCCCGCACCACCCCGTTGGAGTCGCAGACTTCGTCATAATGCATTGGAAGGCAATATGTTTCAGGCGCTTAGGGCGAAAAAAACATCCGCTGCGGCTTTGAACTCGGCAAAGCGCTTGGTCCGCCGCTCCTCGGCTTCCTCATCGCTGCCCCAATGCTCGATCGTCCAGTCCTCGTCGAGATGGGCAAGCGACCAGGCCTCCTCAGTCGTCACCCGGCCCTCGGCGAAGGCGAGCGCCAGGATCGCCGAGCCGGTCAGCGTGGTGACTGTGTGGAGCGCTGCAAGCGCCATCGGGCTGTCATATCTGGCGAGCGTGACGGCGAAGGCGGCCGTCGCCTCGCGCGGCTGCTCATGAGGCATCACCCCTTCGACGAGGATGAACCGGGCGCCGAGATCATTCGCCGCCCAGTCGATCACAGGATCCCAGCGCTCGGCCTGGCGCTCGACCAGCAATTCCGGCTCCTCGGCGCGGTAGCAGATGAGGTCGCTGGAGGAAAAGCGCAGGATATCTTCGAAGATCGCCTGCGCATTGGCGGCAACGCCGTCGAGTGCGGTGTTGACGAGCCGCGTCACCGGCATGCTCATAGGATTGATCTCCTCGCCCTGCGCCTGCCATTCGGCAGCGACAAGCCGCGCGAGTGCCTCGGTCGGCACGGCGAGAACCTGCCGTGCCGGCGTGCGCACCATCTTGCCGTCGAGCGTGATCGCAAAGCCGCCCTCGTGTTCGGCAACGGCGACGTCGATATAGAAACGCTTCGGCAGCGGCTTCTTCATCTGGATCTGCGCGCGGCGGATGGGATCGGGATGGCTCAGGCCTTCGGAAAGGTCGTTCAGCAGATCGCGCATGGGCTCACCTCAGGAAAAATGACGCAATATCTCGTTCGGATGGTAGGCGATCGCATCAGCGCCGTTGGCGATCAGCTCATCCACGCTGGCATAGCCCCAGGCAACGCCGATCGCCTTGGCGCCGGCAGCCTTTGCCATCTGCATATCGTAAACCGCATCGCCGATGACAATGGTGTCGGCAGCATTCATGCCAGTTTCATCGCAGCATTCCGTCACCATGGCTGGATGCGGCTTGGAGGGGCAATCGTCGGCGGTGCGTGCGACGATGAAATGCCCGTCGAAACCATGTGTCTCCATCACGAGCTTGAGCCCGCGGCGGGATTTGCCCGTGACGGCGCCGATCAGCAGGTCGTCGCGCCCGCTGATCGCGTCGATCATCTCGCGGATGCCGGGAAACAGCGGTTCCTTGTAGTCGAGATCCTGACGCACGATCGAGAACAGCGATTTGTAATGCGCCGTCATGTCGATGTCTTGCTGCTCAACATGCTGCCTGCCCTGCATGCGGGCAATCGCAATATCGAGGGACAGGCCGATAATGGCTTTGGTGTCTTCAAAGCGCGGTTCCGGCCTGCCGAACTTATCGAAGGTCCTGCGCATGGTTTCGTGGATCAGACCGGCACTATCGACCAGTGTGCCATCGCAATCAAAAAGCGCCAGTTTCATTCGGCGTCCCTTTCGGCGCTGGCGAGATCGAGGCCGAGGAGATTCCAGGTCTGCACCATATGCGACGGCAGCGGCGCACTGATGCGCAGGCGCCCACCTGAGGGGTGCGGGATGTCGATGTGACGCGCGTGCAGATGCAGCTTCTTCTGGACGCCGCCTGGAAAATCCCAATTCGGATCGTCGTCGAAATATTTCGGGTCGCCGATGATCGGATGGCCGATATGCAGCGCGTGCACACGCAGCTGATGGGTCCGTCCAGTATAGGGTTCCATCTCCAGCCAGGCGAGGTTCTGGGCGGCGGTTTCGAGCACGCGATAGAAGGAAACGGCGTGATCTGCTCCGTCCTCGCCGTGTTTGGCGATCCGCATGCGGTCGCCATCGATCGTCGGCTCCTTGACGAGCCAGGTCGAGATCTTGTCCTCGTGTTTGCGCGGCACACCTTTGACGAGCGCCCAGTAGGTCTTCTTGGTATCGCGCTCGCGGAAGGCGGCCGTCAGCTTCTGTGCTGCGCCGCGCGTGCGGGCGATGACGAGAACACCCGATGTGTCGCGGTCGAGACGGTGAACGAGCCGCGGCTTCTCGCCCTTCGGACTGGTCCAGGCTTCGAGCATCTGGTCGATATGCCTGGCCACACCCGAGCCGCCCTGCACCGCAAGACCAGGAGGCTTGTTGAGCACGATTACCTTTTCGTCCTCATGCAGCACCATACGCGATAGCAGCTCGAAATCCGTCGAATGCTTGAGATCCTTGCCGGCGATCGGTCCGGATTTCAGCTTCGCATCGACGTCGAGCGGCGGCACGCGCACCGTCTGGCCGGGCTGCACGCGCGCATCCGATTTGACACGTCCGCCGTCGACGCGCACCTGTCCGGAGCGCAGCAGCTTCTGAAGCGGACCGAAGCCAAGCCCCGGAAAGTGCACCTTGAACCAGCGGTCGAGCCGCATGCCCGCCTCGTCAGGTTCAATCTTGATATGTTCTATGCCAGCCATAAGAAATCTTTCGGAAATTGCAGCGCAGGCCGAGCCGGCGTTCTTGCCGCAGCCTTTAGAGCATTTTCACGCAAAACGGAAACCGGAATCGAAATCAGGCCAAAGCGCGCATGGTGGCGAGCCCGGCGATGACGGCCGCCATCGAAAATCCGACGCTCGCAGCGATATAAATGCCGCCGGCGACAGTCTCGCCGCGCTCGAACAGCGAGATGGCGTCCAGCGAGAAGGCCGAGAAGGTAGTGAAGCCGCCAAGGAAGCCGGTGATCAGCAGGAGGCGCAATTCCACCGAGGCGTTGAACTTCCGCGCGATCAACTCGGCGAAGACGCCGATGACGAAGCAGCCGACGACATTGACGGCAAGCGTGCCCCAGGGGAATGCCGGCCCCATCAGTCTCAGCGCCCACTGGCCGACATAATACCTGAGAACGGAACCGATAGCGCCGCCGAAGGCGACAAGGAGAGCCTGGATCATGAGCCGGATTTACCGCGTTGCGAAAGTGATTCCAATCGAGCTCATATGAATTCTTACCATTTTGTAAAATGCCAATGATTTTCTTATGAGGGCACCAAGATCATGCCGATACGGTGACTGGCATGACCCAGCTCCTGTTCGTATCGGCCAACACCGCCGCCATTGCTTTCGAGTCGCTCCGAATCCCGCAGCGTGTCGCGACGAGCACTGCGGCGCGCGACGCACGGCGCGTGGCCGACCGGCAGTTGAAGGCCGAAGGCACTGAGGAAATAGACGAGCCCTCCAGCATCATCCAGTCGACCGAAGTGGCACTCGACCTGATGGCCAAGGGCAACCGCCAGCCGCAGGCCGGCCTGAAACAGGCGCTCCGATCCTACGAAGATTTCTGAGGCGATCGCCTTCCAAACGAAAGCCCGCGACTGCGATGACAGTCGCGGGCTTTTTGTTTTAACGACGGCGCCGCGCGTCTTTTCAGACGCGCAAAGGACGCTGTAGCACTTTGAATCGCTGCTCTCACTTGCCCTGGGCGGAGAGCACCTGCAGGACCAGATCGACCTTGCCGGCCTTTTCGAAGGTCAGCGTCACAGGCACCGTGTCGCCCTGCTTGAACGGCGTCTTCACCCTCTGGAACATCAGATGCAGGTTGCCGGGCTCAAGCTTGATCGTCTCGCCCGCGGCGATGGCGATACCGTCCTTCAGCTGGCGCATCCGCATGACGTTATCCTTGGTCTCCATCTCGTGGATCTGAACCTCGCCTGATACAGGCGACGTCACCGACAGCAAGCGATCGTCCGTCTTGCCGTTGTTTTTCACCGTGAAAAAGCCGCCGCCGACCGGCTGGCCGGGCAGCATTGCCTTGGCGAACCCGCCGGAGATTTCGAGATCGCCGGCCTTGACCGTTTCGCCAGCCGGTGTAGCAGCGCCCATGCCCGCCGTCCCGCTCATGTTCATACCGGACATGTCCATGCCGGCCATATCGTCATGGTCGTGACCGTGGTCTTCGCCGGCCACGACCTTCAAGAGCGGTGCCGGGCTCTTCAGCCCATGCGCATCGCCGCCTTCTTTTGCCACCTGGTCCCAGGCCGTGACCATATCGCCGCACATCTGCGTCACCGGAAAGGCGAGCGAGGTGCCGGCCTCGACGCCCGATACTTTACCCTGGATGACGAAGGTGTCGTAGAAATCGTCGGAGAGATTGCCGTTCTTCCAGCGCACTTCGATCGCGCCCTTGTTCACCTTGTCGCCGTGATTGTCGTAGGTCTTCTGATAGTCGCCCTTGATCACCTCGAGCTCCCAGCCGGCCTTCGGCTGCGGTTTGGCGAAGACGAAGCCTTCCGGCAGCTTGACCCGCACTTCCGTGGTCGCCTTGCCGTCGCAGCCATGCGGCACCTGCAGCGTGGCGAGAATGGTGCTCTCCAGCGTCGCCTCTCTGTCGAGGAATGTCACATGGGCCTCGGCGCCGGCAAAGGCGGTTGCGGAAAGAAGGGCGGCAAGCCCTAGCGTTTTGCCAAATGTCTTGATGGTCTTCATCGGATATCTCCTCGCCGGCCGCGGCATTTTCTCGGGCGGACCGGCATGCTGAATCATAGGCGGTGGAGGAAGATCAGACGAGGGTGGGAGGCGCGCGCGAATTCGGCCGCCAGACGGCGCTTGCGCCTGAAACGGCTGATGTTTCGATCGGCGCGTTGATCAGCGAAGTGAGTTCGCGCTCGAGCCAGGAGTCCGCATCCGGCGTCGGCAGGATGACGGAGGCAGACAACCGGCAGGCTTCGCAATTCGGCTTGAAGGCGATGGTCTTGCCGTCGGCATCCTTCACCGTGACGCAGAGCGAGGCGAAGGTGCCGTCGGGCAGCACATAGGCCGCGGCATCGTAGCCTTCGGCGGCGACAGCCTGCGGCGCCTGATGGGCAAGGCCGAGCAAAAGCAGGCTCAATGCGCAAAGCATGCGCAGGAAGAGCGTCGCTTTCAGTCCGGTCTGCCGCATGAGATCCCCTTCAACAGAAGGCCGCGATAGCCGGTTTTAGCACGGAATGCAAAAGCAGATTTGCCTGAGATCAACGCTTGCTGGGAATAAGACGACAAAAATTTGCCCGGTCACGACATTTGGTCTTGCCAAGTGCTGCACCCGCCGGATAATTGCGCCAACCTTGTTGGGAGAAGCCGGTGCGTTTTTTGCCGGTGCCGAAGGAGCAACCGCCCCGGAAACTCTCAGGCAAAAGGACCAGCAAGGGGCAGACGGAACTCTGGAGAGAAGCGTTCTCGAAACGCTCGCCGAAGGGATAACAATCTCAGGCACAGGGACAGAGGGGGCTCAGGAGAGAAGTGCGCAACCGCGCCTTCAGATTTGAGCCCGCGCCTTCTAGGGAAGGCGCAAACCCCGGAGGCGTCTTTTGGACGATACTGCTGCCCTGAAGAAAACCCCGCTGCATGCCCTGCATCTCCAGCTCGGCGCCCGCATGGTGCCGTTCGCTGGTTACGACATGCCGGTGCAATATCCCTTGGGCGTGATGAAGGAACATCTTCATACCCGCGCCGAAGCAGGCTTGTTCGATGTCTCCCATATGGGCCAGGTCATCGTGAAGGCGAAGTCGGGCAGCTACGAGGATGCCGCATTGGCGCTCGAAAGCCTGGTGCCCGTCGATATCCTTGGTCTTGCCGAAGGCCGCCAGCGCTACGGCTTCTTCACCGACGACACCGGCTGCATTCTCGACGACCTGATGATCGCCCATCTCGACGAGCACCTCTTCGTCGTTGTCAACGCCGCCTGCAAGGAGGCCGATGTCGCCCATCTCCAGGCCCATATCGGCGACCAATGCGACATCACCGTTCTCGATCGCGCTCTGATCGCGCTGCAGGGACCGCGAGCGGTTTCGGTTCTTGCCGAACTCTGGGCTGATGTCGCAGCGATGAAATTCATGGACGTGCGCCACTGCCGCCTGCACGACGTTTCCTGTCTGGTCTCTCGCTCCGGCTACAGCGGCGAGGATGGCTTCGAAATCTCGATCCCATCAGACAAGGCAGTTGATGTCACCATGCGGTTGCTCGAACATCCAGACGTCCAGGCGATCGGCCTCGGCGCCCGCGATTCGCTGCGCCTCGAAGCCGGCCTCTGCCTCTACGGCAACGATATCGACACGACCACCTCGCCGGTCGAGGCAGCACTCGAATGGGCCATGCAGAAGGCAAGGCGTGGCAACGGTGCGCGCGCCGGCGGCTTCCCGGGCTCCGGCCGCATCCTGTCCGAACTCGAAAACGGCGCCGCACGCCGCCGCGTCGGCCTGAAGCCGGAAGGCAAGGCGCCGGTGCGCGGCCATGCCAAGCTCTATGCCGATGCTGAGGGCAAGGTCGAAATCGGCGAAGTCACCTCAGGCGGCTTCGGTCCCAGCGTCGAAGGCCCCGTCGCCATGGGTTACGTGCCGGTCTCCCACGCTGCGCCAGGCACGCTCGTCTACGCCGAGGTGCGCGGCAAATATCTGCCGATCACCGTCAGCGCCCTGCCCTTCGTCACACCGACCTACAAACGCTAAACCTTTTCCAGAGAGGACGAACAATGCTGAAATTTACCGAAGAACACGAATGGCTGAAGATCGAAGGCGGCGTTGCGACGGTCGGCATCACCAACTATGCCGTCGATCAGCTCGGCGACCTGGTTTTCGTCGAGCTGCCGGAAGTCGGCGCGACCTTCTCCAAGAACGGTAATGCCGCGACCGTTGAATCCGTCAAGGCTGCTTCCGACGTCTATTGTCCGCTTGATGGCGAGATCACCGAGGTCAATCCGGCCATCGTTGCAGATCCGTCGCTGGTCAATTCCGATCCTCAGGGCGCCGGCTGGTTCTTCAAGCTGAAGCTTGCAAATGCTGCCGACGCCGACGGCCTGCTCGACGAGGCGGCCTACAAGGAGCTCACTGCGTAATGACGACGCCGACAGAATTCCAGTTCACCGACTATCAGCCCTACGATTTCGCCAATCGCCGTCATATCGGCCCCTCGCCGGCCGAGATGACCGACATGCTGAAGGTGATCGGCTATAATAGCCTCGATGGCCTGATCGACGCGACGTTGCCGCCCTCGATCCGCCAGAAGGAGCCGCTCGTCTGGGGCGCCCCGATGACCGAGCGCGAGGCGCTCGACAAGCTGCGCGAGACCGCCAACAAGAACAAGGTGCTGGTCTCGCTGATCGGCCAAGGTTACTACGGCACGATCACGCCGCCTGTCATCCAGCGCAACATCCTGGAAAACCCCGCCTGGTACACCGCCTATACGCCTTATCAGCCGGAGATCAGCCAGGGCCGCCTGGAAGCGCTCCTGAACTACCAGACGATGATCTGCGACCTCACCGGCCTCGATGTCGCCAACGCCTCGCTGCTCGACGAGGCAACCGCTGCCGCCGAAGGCATGGCGATCGCCGAGCGCGTCGCCAAGTCGAACGCCAGGGCCTTCTTCGTCGATGCCGACTGCCATCCGCAGACCATCGCCCTCATCCGCACCCGCGCCGAGCCGCTCGGCTGGAACGTCATCGTCGGCAATCCCTTCACCGATCTCGATCCTGTCGACGTCTTCGGCGCAATCTTCCAGTATCCCGGCACGCACGGTCACGTGCATGATTTCACCGGCCTGATCTCGCGCCTGCACCAGACCGGCGCCGTCGCCGTGGTCGCCGCCGATATCCTGGCGCTGACGCTGCTGAAATCGCCCGGCGAAATGGGCGCCGATATCGCCGTCGGCTCCTCGCAGCGCTTCGGTGTCCCGGTCGGCTACGGCGGCCCGCACGCAGCCTACATGTCGGTCAAGGATGCCATCAAACGCTCGATGCCCGGCCGCCTCGTCGGCGTTTCCGTCGATGCCCGCGGCAACCGCGCCTATCGCCTGTCGCTGCAGACCCGCGAACAGCATATCCGCCGCGAGAAGGCGACGTCGAACATCTGCACCGCCCAGGTGCTGCTGGCCGTCATGGCCTCGATGTACGCCGTTTTCCACGGCCCGAAGGGCATCAAGGCGATCGCCCAGCAGGTGCACCAGAAAGCCGTGCTGATGGCCAAGGGGCTGGAAAAGCTCGGTTACAAGGTCGAACCCGACACTTTCTTCGACACGATCACCGTCGATGTCGGCCACATGCAGGCCCTCATCCTGCGTGCCGCCGTCGCCGAAGGCGTCAATCTGCGCAAGGTCGGCGAAACCAAAATCGGCATGAGCCTCGACGAACGCACCCGGCCGGCGACGCTCGAAGCCGTCTGGCGCGCCTTCGGCGGCAATTTCACCATTGCCGATTTCGAGCCTTCCTACCGCCTGCCGAAGGGCCTGCTTCGGACCAGCGATTACCTCACCCATCCGATCTTCCACATGAACCGCGCCGAAAGCGAGATGACGCGTTACATCCGCCGGCTTTCCGACCGCGATCTGGCGCTCGACCGCTCGATGATCCCGCTCGGCTCCTGCACGATGAAGCTCAACGCGACGGCGGAAATGCTGCCGATCACCTGGCCGGAATTTTCCGACATCCATCCCTTCGTGCCGGCCGACCAGGCGCTCGGCTACCGCGAGATGATCGACGACCTGATCGAAAAGCTCTGCGCCGTCACCGGCTACGACGCCTTCTCCATGCAGCCGAATTCCGGCGCGCAGGGCGAATATGCCGGGCTGCTGACGATCCGCAACTATCATATCGCCAATGGTGATACCCATCGCGAAGTCTGCCTGATCCCGACCTCGGCACACGGCACCAACCCGGCCTCGGCCCAGATGGTCGGCATGAAGGTGGTCGTCGTCAAGGTGCGTGAAAACGGCGATATCGATCTCGACGATTTCCGCGCCAAGGTGGAGCAGCATGCGGCAAACCTAGCCTGCTGCATGATCACCTACCCTTCGACGCACGGCGTCTTCGAGGAGACCGTCAAGGAAATCTGCGATCTGGTGCATGAGCATGGCGGCCAGGTCTATCTCGACGGCGCCAACATGAATGCCATGGTTGGCCTGTCCCGCCCCGGTGACATCGGCTCCGACGTTTCGCACTTGAACCTTCACAAGACCTTCTGCATTCCGCATGGCGGCGGCGGACCCGGCATGGGCCCGATCGGCGTCAAGGCGCATCTGGCCCCCTATCTGCCCGGCCATCCCGAAACCGACGGCCGTTCGGGTGCGGTTTCAGCCGCCGCTTTCGGCTCCGCCTCGATCCTGCCGATCTCCTGGAGCTATTGCCTGATGATGGGCGGCGAAGGCCTGACGCAGGCGACCAAGGTGGCGATCCTCAACGCCAACTATATCGCCGCCCGGCTGAAGGGCGCCTATGACGTGCTCTACAAGTCGGAGACCGGCCGCGTCGCGCATGAATGCATCATCGACACCCGTCCGCTGGTCGACAGCTCGGGCGTCACGGTCGACGATGTCGCCAAGCGGCTGATCGACTGCGGTTTCCATGCGCCGACCATGAGCTGGCCGGTCGCCGGCACGTTGATGATCGAGCCGACGGAAAGCGAGACCAAGGCCGAGCTCGACCGCTTCTGCGAGGCGATGCTGGCGATCCGCGAGGAAGCCCGCGCCATCGAGGATGGCCGCATGGACAAGGTGAACAACCCGCTGAAGAACGCCCCACACACGGTGGAAGATCTCGTCGGCGAATGGGATCGTCCCTACAGCCGCGAACAGGCCTGCTTCCCGCCCGGCGCCTTCCGCGTCGACAAATACTGGTCGCCGGTCAACCGCGTCGACAACGTCTATGGCGACCGCAACCTGATCTGCACCTGCCCGCCGGTGGAAAGCTACGCCGAGGCGGCTGAGTAGCGGTCAAGCCTGGTGCAGCAAAGGGCCGAGCAACCCGAGCCCCTTCCATCATGGGAGGGGCTTTCCTAATTCCGATAGAAATGCGCGGTTAACCTTGCTCTCTAACCGTCTATCGAAGCTCCGTTCGTCTGCGAACACGCTACGCCCAGCGTAGCTCAACGTAAAAGCAGCTGTCTGGTTAGCAGCCGATCCAGGTTCAATTCCTCGGCAGGGGGCACCAGTTTCCCAGTTCCCCTGCACTTTATCAGCGTCGAAGCGTGCCGGTTTGCGGCCTAGAAGCGCTCGCCGACCATATCCTCGCTTTTGGCCCACAATGCCCTGGCCGTCTCGGGATCGAGCGCGTAGGTGCGCACGCCTTCGGAAATCGGGCTGATCTCCGCATCCGTCACCTCGGAGACGTGGCAATTCTCGCAATATCTGCCGCCGACCGCATCTGCCGGGGCGACGAAACCTGCCCAGACGGAGGTAGCCGCACCCTGAGGAATCGTCTTCCACTGGAAGGGCGGCTTGCCCTCGGCGGCGAGTGCTGTGTTGATCTGCGCTATCATGCCTTCAATCATGTCAGGGTCGAGATGACGGTCGAGCTCGGTCTGGATGCCGCCGGGATGCAGTGCCGTTGCACGGATGCCGCGCTCCTTGAGGCGCCGGTCGAGTTCCACCGCGAACAGGATATTTGCGGTTTTCGACTGGGCATAGGCCGCCCAGGGCTCATAGGTCTTGCTCTCGAAATTGAGATCGTCGAGGCTGAAAGGTGCCATGCGATGGCCCGAGGATGCGACGATCACCACTCGGCCGCCCGATTTGACGAGCGGTGCGATGCGGTTGACCAGCACGAAATGACCGAGATGGTTGGTGCCGAACTGCGTTTCGAAGCCATCGGCGGTGCGGCCGAAGGGAGCGGCCATTACGCCGGCATTGGCAATGACGACATCGAAGGGGCGGCCATCCGAAGTGAGCGCATCGGCGCAGGCGCGCACGCTTGTCAGAGAGGCAAGATCAAGCTCGACGATATCCAGGCTGCCGCCATTGGCCGCACCGGCGCGCACGACTTCCGTTGCCGCCCTCGCCTTTGCAAGGTCACGTGCCGTACCCGTCACCAGCGCTCCATGGGCCGCCAGCACACGCGCGGTTTCCACGCCGAGGCCGGCCGAAATACCCGTCACCAGAACGCGCTTGCCCTTGAGATCGACGCCGGCAAGCACCTCATCGGTGGTTGATGTCGCGCCAAAAAGTCCACTCATGATTATCTCCTTGATCATGGACGCACCGCTCCAGGCTGGTGGACCATTGCCCGCCGGCCTCAAATGAAATAAAAGGAGGGTGCCTCCACATAAATATGGAGGGCGCCTCCGCTTATCAAGGGGACCTCTCGGAAATGGCCAAAAAAAGTGACGAGCCCACGGTCCGAAAGCCGCGTGCGGATGCCGAACGCAATCGTCTTCTGCTGATGGAAACGGCAAAGACCGTTTTTGCCGACAAGGGTTCCAGCGCCAGCCTGGAGGAAATCGCCCGCATCGCCGGCGTTGGCATCGGCACACTCTATCGCCATTTCCCGACGCGCGATGCACTGGTTTCCGCCATCTACCGCAACGAGACGACGCAGCTTGCCGCTGCCGCCAAAAGCCTTGCCGAGACACATCCGCCTGTCGAAGCGCTCCGCCTGTGGCTGGTGCAGTTCGTGGATTATGTCGTGACGAAACACGGCATGTCCGAAGTGCTGGATTCTTTGGTCGGCGGCACCTCCGAGCTCTATGCCGATTCTGCCGATTTGATCATAGGTGCCGTCAATCTGCTGGTGGATCGCGCAGTCGCCACCGGTGAAATCCGTCTGGCGATGGACCCGCTCGATATCCTGCGCGCCCTGGCGGGCGGCGCGAGCATCAGCTGTGGCCCCGCCTGGCGGGATGCGGCAAGGCAACTCATCGATATTCTGATAGCGGGCATGAGAGCCAGTCGCTGAGGCTGTCGTACCACTCCGGCACGGCCGTCTCAGATCCGGCTTCCTGCCCGACGCCTTCCGCGTCGACAAATGCTGGTCGCCGGTCAACCGCGTCGACAACGTCTATGGCGACCGCAACCTGATCTGCACCTGCCCGCCGGTGGAAAGCTACGCCGAGGCGGCTGAGTAGCAGCAAATGGGCAAGCCCCTCCTACAGGTTGGGAGGGGCTGCATGCCTTTGGCGCACAAGGATCAAATTTAACCTTTCTTAGCAAGTCTCTGTTAGCAATTCATAAAGGCGGCTTCCATCAACATGGATCACCGTCGATCCCTTGTTTTGCGTGCAGGTTCTTATGCGTCCCTCGGCAGTGCCAGCAATCCTCCTCGCCGCCCTGATCCTGTCGGGATGCGCTGCCAGTTCTGGCGCCGAAGATGTGCTGGGCAACGTGCCGTCACCGGAAACGACCAATGCTATCGCCCAGCCGAGCGGCCCGATACCGGCTGCCGCCGTCGGCGATCCAGCGCCGCAGGCAAGCCCGCCGCAGCAGGCGTTGCGCTGGGCGGGAGAGGTTCCCGAGCCGCAGGCGCTCGTGCCCGCCGACAGGCCGGTTGGCATGCCGCTGCCGACAGATAAACCGGTCGCGCTGCTGATGCCGGCCAATCCCGCCGGCAATGCAATGCCCGATGTCGGCACGAGATCGCCGACACGCGGCCAAATTTACGGCCACCGCTTCCGCGATGCCAAGCCGATCAACTTCGGCTCCACCTCGCCGAGAAAGCTTGCCGTGCACGGCGTCGACGTGTCGCGCTGGCAGGGCGAGATCGATTGGGAGACGTTGCGGAGGCAAGGCGCGAACTTCGTCTACATCAAGGCCACGGACGGCGGCGATCACCTCGATCCGATGTTCAAGAAGAACTGGCGCCGCGCCAAGGAAGCCGGCCTGAAACACGGCGCCTATCACTTCTTCTACTGGTGCCGAACAGCCGGCGAACAGGCCGACTGGTTCATCCGCAACGTGCCAAGGGAAGCCAACGCTCTTCCGCCCGTCATCGACGTTGAATGGAATGGCGAATCGAGCTGCAAGAGGCGAATCTCTCCCGCACGTGTCCGGGAAAAGATGCAGGTCTTCATGGACAAGCTGGAGCGCTATTACGGCCAGCGCCCGATCATCTACACGGCGCCGGACTTCTACCGCGACAATTTGAAGGGCCAACTGCTCGACTACCCCTTCTGGCTGCGCTCCGTGGCCGCTCACCCCTCCAAGGTCTATCCGGGCCGCAAGTGGCTCTTCTGGCAATATTCCGGCTCCGGCCTTTCCGATGGCGTTGACGGCAAGATCGACCTCAACGTGTTCAACGGCAATGAAAGCGACTGGCACGACTGGGTGGCGTCGCGATAGCCGAAAGCCCGCCAGGCCGCTTGCCCCGTCCTCATGCGGACTTCTGCACCTTCACCGGCACGCCTTTGTAGGCAGGCGTTCCCGATTTCCGGTCGTAATCGCCAAGCGCGATGACCCTGTTCATCTCGGGATAATATCCGGCGATGGAGCCAACAGGGATATCGTAGGCCACTGCGGTGAAGCCTCTGACCGCCCTGCTGCTGGTTTCAGCAACCGACTCGATATCAACCTTATCGCCATCGGCAAGGCCGCGTGCGGAGAGATCCCCGCTGTTCATGAAGATCACGTCACGGCGGCCGAAGACGCCACGATAGCGGTCGTCCAGGCTGTAGATTGTCGTGTTGTACTGGTCGTGACTGCGCAGCGTTGTCAGAACCAGTGTGTCTGCGTCTGCAAGGCGCGGATCTTCCTCCAGCCCAGGCGCGATGAGGAACTGTGCTTTTCCTGAGGGCGTGCGCCATTGCCGGTCGGAGGCCGCCACCGTTAGCCGGAAGCCGCCGGGTTTCCTGACCCGTGTGTTGAAATCATGGAAATCGGGAAAGACCACTTCGATCTTTTCCCGAATGCGATTGTAATCGCTGATCATCCCGTCCCAATCGATACCGTATTTGACGCCGAGCGTTGCCTTGGCGATGCCGGCGATGATCGCCGGTTCGGATCTCAGCTCTTCGCCTGGTGGTTTCAGGAAACCACGCGAGGCGTGCACCATCGACATGGAATCCTCGACGGTCACCGATTGCGGTCCCGTCGTCTGAATATCCTGGTCGGTGCGGCCGAGAACGGGAAGGATGATGGAGGTTCGGGCGATCAGCAGGTGCGAGCGGTTGGGCTTTGTCGCCAGATGGACGGCAAGGTCGAGCTTGCGCATGCCGGCGAATGTCGCCTCCGGATCGGATATGGCGACGGCGAGATTGCCGCCGAGGCAGACCAGCGCCTTCGACCGGCCTTCGATGATCGCCTCGATGGCCTCGACGGCGTTATGGCCCTTCTCCTCCGGCGGGCGAAAGCCAAAGGCCTTCTCCATGCCGTCGAGAAGCGCCGTGTTGGGGATCTCGGTGATTCCGACGGTCCGGTCGCCCTGAACGTTCGAATGCCCCCGCAGCGGGCAGATACCGGCGCCCTGGCGGCCGATATTTCCCCGCAATATCAGGAAATTGGCAAGCTGCTGGACATTGGCAGTGCCGTGGCTGTGCTGGGTGATGCCCATGCCATAACAGAGGATGACGTTGCGGGCGTTGAGATAGACATCAACGGCGCTGTCGAGCGCCTCGAGCGTCAATCCTGATCTCTTCAGGATTGACGCCCACTCCGTCTTTGCAATATCGGCCTTGAGAGCCTCCAGTCCGATCGTGTGGGCTTCGATGAATTCCCGGTCAAGAAAGCCTTTGCCGCCTGCCGCGATATCGGCATCGTCGCGCTCGAATATCCGCTTCATCAGGCCCTTGAGGGCAGCGAGATCCCCGCCGGTGCGCAGCTGATGATAAGCCGATGCGATGGGCGTCGAAGACATCGTCGCCATTTCCACCGGGTTCTGCGGTGCCGCAAATTTCTCGAGCGCGCGTTCTTTCAGGGGATTGAAGACCACGATCGGGACGCCGCGTCTTGCGGCATCATGCAGAGTGGTCATCATCCGCGGGTGGTTGGTGCCGGGATTGTGGCCGAAGCTGAAGATGGCATCGGTGTGATCGAAATCCTCGAGCGTCACCGTGCCCTTGCCGACCCCGATCGACTCCGGCAGGCCGACGCTGGTCGCCTCATGGCACATGTTCGAACAGTCGGGAAAATTGTTGGTGCCGTAGGCCCTGACGAAAAGCTGGAACAGGAATGCCGCCTCGTTCGAGGCGCGTCCCGATGTGTAGAATTCGGCCATATCAGGATCGGGCAGTTTGCGCAGTTCGGCGCCGATCAACGTGAAGGCTTCCTCCCAGCCGATCGGCAGGTAACGGTCGCTGGCGTGATCATAGACCAGCGGGTGCGTCAGGCGGCCCTGGTCTTCCAGCTGGTGGTCGTTCCATTGCCACAGTTCGGCGACCGTATGCGCCGCGAAAAAGTCGGGCCCGGCACGTTTCGCCGTGGATTCCCAGGTGATCGCCTTGGCGCCGTTTTCACAGAACTCGAACGAACTCGTATGTTTGGGATCGGGCCAGGCGCAGCCCGGACAATCGAAACCCTCGGGCTGATTGGCTTTCAGCAGCGTCGCAGCCCCCTGCGCAATGACCTGCTGGCGCGCAAGGGTTTCGGCGACGGCTTTGAGTGCACCCCAACCGCCGGCAGGGGCCGTGTATTTCTCGATGCCTTTCGGCCGCTTCTTGGTCATCACCTGCTCCACAAATCCGTCCGAGGGCCAGCGCCTATTATCAATGCAAAGGGATGCCATGCGATAGATGGCGCGGACGTGCTTTTAAAAAAGATCGGACCGCTCCGAGGGGGCGGAGCGGTCCTGGCGGATCATGGGATCCACGAGACTCGGCGCGGGAGGGGACATGCCGATGTCTATCGGCACATTCGCGGTGCCGGTCTCCACATGGAAGTCACTTCCGAGAGACAGCCAGACCTTACGTCCCGGCAGCAGGCCACGAAACTATACATAGGTATTGGGGATGATCTTGTTGATCCAGGCATCCTGTCCCCACCTCGTCGTGCGCGCTGAAACCTAACAGAAGTATAGGTCCGGCTACACCAGCATTGAATGTCCCGCATTTCAAACTTGCTCTACGATTCTTTCGAGGCCAGCGAAGCAGGAACGCAAAATTGCCAACCGCGCAGCCAGATCGCCCCATCTCCGCAATTCGTTGATTCCAGCCAAGAGAATAGCCATTGACCGTATCGAACTCGAAAACCGTCGCAAGGTGCTCCACTGCCGCCGATTCTGGATATAGTCCCGTGCCAATCCGGAACGGAGGCGACGGCACAAGACCCTGACCGAAGGCTTTTGCTAACGCAAAGCCTTCAGCATTTCCTAAATCCTCGCAGCTAGAAGGTTACCAGCCAGTTCAGGGGAAACGGCTGATGAGCATATCGGGTATTTCGAGCACTGCTCTTTCGGGAATGCGGGCACAGACGACGCGGGTTAGCGCGATTGCCAACAACATCGCAAACAGCAGCACGCCGGGCTATGCCAGGCTGAACACCAGCCTCACCTCCGTTGAACCAGGCGGCGTCCAGGCCGTCGTTAGCCCGACTGCGTCAGATGTCGATCCGGCCACCGAACTCACCGACCTGATCGAAGCCGAGCAGAGCTACAAGGCAAATGCCGTGGTCTTCGAGACTGGCGCAGACATGTGGGAAATGCTCATGAGCATCAAGCGCGACTGAGCACGATCCTCAAAGTCGTGGCGCTGTAATAATTCTGTTTTACATCACACTTGTGCCGATCCACGTACTGGCCGTGGCCGTTGCGAAATCAGCAACCCTAGAGCAATTGCTCCTATCGGGGCTCATACATCCCTTCGGGAGAGAATTCCGCTTGCGCCACATTACCTTGTCAGCTCTTCTGAATTTAGCTCTGATAACCGGTGCCGGCGCTAGCGAAGACCTTTCCAGCGTTTGGCGTGACCTGTTCACACGGTGTCGAATTGCCGTAGAGACAGGCAAAGACTTTGATGCAACAGGATTACGCGACCTTGGACGTGATGTTAGGACGGTGGCCCCGGTGACCGCTCCTGGGGTGCCCTTTCCGCTTATATCTGGGTACGAAGTGGCTGAACAGCGCTGGGAGGTCCCTGGATCTCGTTTCGTGGTCGTGGAAGCCGAGCATCCATCCAATCGTGGCAAATCAAAACGTTCGTGCGAGATCAAACTTGCGCAGAGAGCGGAGCCAATCTCTACGGACGAGGAAGAGCTACTGAGAGCGACATTTCTTGTCGAACGGGATGAACTCCTCAGTACCGGAGGTTACGAATATTGGAACCCGGATCCACTATTTTCCACCAACCTTGGTATTCGATTGGCCGGGAACAACCCCCACGCCTGCCGTGTCGTCTCTTTCCTAGACATCGAGACACGTTCCCATTCGCAGTCGTTTTTTATGACAAGTTCTGCTGAGCAGGACACAGCATGTGGCGCGGCGCCTCGCTTTGCTCGTCCATAAAGCGAGCTACAAAGGCTCGACTAGGCGGACTCGTTTCATCAGGAATTGGCTGGCGGACTGTCTCTGCTGACTCAATGGCCTAGGAATGCGCCGGCTCGCCCTGGCGCTGTGCGGCAAGGGCCGCGAGATCGGCGGGCTTCAGCTCGACGGATTCGCCGCAGCCGCAGGCCGATGTCTGGTTCGGATTGGTGAAGGTGAAGCCGGAGCGGAGCGTCGTCGTTTCGAAGCCCATCTCGGTGCCGAGCAGATAGAGAGCTGCGGAGGGCTCGACCCATACTTTGGCACCGTCGCGCTCGATCAGGTCGTCCTTGGCGTTGGGCTCGGTCACCAGGTCGATGGTATATTCCATCCCGGCGCAGCCGCCCTTCTTGATGCCGACGCGCACGCCCTTGGCATCAGGTCCTGAGTTCTCGACGATCGCCTTGACGCGGGCCGCAGCACCGTCCGTCATGCTCATGATTGCAAAGCCCATCGGCTCATTCTCCTTCCGCAACCGGGGTCAAGATCCGGCGCTTCGTGATTCAAATGTAGTACCCTGAAGTAAACGGATCAATACCGCGGGATGTCAGTACCAGCCTACGGCGACCTGTGCCTCTTCCGACATGCGGTCCGGCGTCCACGGCGGATCGAAAGTCATGGCCACCTCGACGCCCGACACGCCTTCGACGGCGCCGACGGCGTTTTCGACCCAGCCGGGCATCTCGCCGGCTACCGGGCAGCCGGGGGCGGTCAGCGTCATCATGATCTTCACCATCCGGTCGTCTTCGATGTCGATCTTATAGATCAGACCGAGTTCGAAGATGTCGGCGGGAATCTCCGGATCGTAGACGGTCTTCAGCGCGCTGATGACGTCGTCGCTCAGCCGCGCCAGCTCATCGGCCGGGATACTGGAATGCACGATGCCTTCGCGCACGTCGATCTTCTGTTCGCTTTCGTCCAGGCTCATCACGGACACTCCTCAAGCAAAGAACTTGCGCGCATATTCAAGCGCATCGGCCAGGGCATCGACCTCGGCGCGGGTATTGTACATGCCGAAGGATGCACGGCATGTGGAGGTGACGCCGAAGCGTTTCAAGAGCGGCATGGCGCAATGCGTGCCGGCCCTGACCGCAACACCCTGCCGGTCGATCACCATCGAGACGTCATGGGCATGGATACCGGCAAGCTCGAAGGAAAAGATGCTTCCCTTGTCAGGCGCCGTCCCAAAGACACGTAGCGAATTGACGGATTTCAGCCGCTCGACCGCATAGGCGGCAAGATCGGCCTCATGGCGGGCGATCGCCTCGCGGCCAACCTTCTCCATGTAGTCGAGCGCATAGCCGAGCCCGATCGCCTGCACGATCGGCGGCGTGCCGGCCTCGAAGCGATGCGGCGGGTCGTTATAAGTGACCATATCCTCGGCGACCTCGAAGATCATCTCTCCGCCGCCCTGGAATGGCCGCATCTCAAAAAGCCGCTCCTTCTTGCCGTAGAGCACGCCGATGCCCGACGGGCCGTAGAGCTTGTGACCGGTCATGACGTACCAATCGCAATCGACATCCTGCACGTCGACAGGCAGATGCACGGCGCCCTGGCTGCCGTCGATCAGCACCGGGATGCCGCGCTCATGCGCGATCCGGCAGACTTCCTTGACGGGAACGATCGTGCCGAGCGCATTCGACATATGGGTGATGGCGACAAGCTTGGTGCGCTCCGTCAGGCTTTTCTCGAAATCTTCGATATGGAAGGCGCCTTCGTCATCCACGGGCACCCAGACAAGCTTGGCGCCCTGCCGCTCGCGGATGAAGTGCCAGGGCACGATGTTGGAATGGTGCTCCATGATCGTCAGGACGATCTCGTCGCCTTCGCCGATCTTCGGCATGCCCCAGCCGTAGGCGACAGTGTTGATCGCTTCCGTCGAATTCTTGGTGAAGACGATGTCGTTGACCGAGGGGGCGTTGAGGAAGCGGCGCACCTTCTCGCGCGCTGCCTCATAGGCGTCTGTCGCCGCATTCGAGAGATAGTGCAGGCCGCGATGCACATTGGCGTATTCATGCGAATAGGCATGCGAGATGGCGTCGATCACCACCTGCGGCTTCTGCGCCGATGCGCCGTTGTCGAGATAGACCAGCGGCTTGCCGTACACCTTCTCCGCCAGGATCGGAAAATCCCGACGGATGGCTTCGACGTCGTATTGCGTGGCCGGCACTATCTTGTCCATTGATATATCCGATCAGGCGTGCTTTTGGAGCCAGGCCGAAATCACGCCTTCCAGCGCCTCGACCAGGGCCTCGTCTTCCAGTTCCTCGACAATCTCGGCGACGAAGGCGTTGACGAGCATCGCCCGCGCCTTGTTCTCCGGAATGCCGCGCGCCATCATGTAATAGAGGTGATTGGCGTCGATATCGGTCACCGTCGCGCCATGGCCGCACTGGACGTCGTCGGCGAAGATCTCGAGCTCGGGCTTGACCGAGAATTCGGCATCGTCGGACATCAGCAGCGTGTTGCAGGCCATCTTGGCATCAGTCTTCTGCGCATCGGGCGCGACCCGGATCATGCCCTGGAAGACACCTTTGGCGCGGTCGAAGACGACGTTGCGGATCACTTCGGTCGAGCCGGTATTCGGCACGTCGTGGCCGAGCACCATCGTCACGTCGGTATGGCTGTCACCGCCGAGCAGGTTGATGCCGCGCAGCGTCAGGTCGGCGCCCTCGCCCGTCACCTTGATGTTAAGCTCCTGGCGCACCAGCTTGCCGCCGGCATTGATGACGAAAAGCCGGAGCTTGGCGTCAGCGCCGAGATCGATGCGGATCTGGCCGAGATGCGTATCGTCGGCTCCCTGCTGCTGCAGGATGATCCAGGTCAGTTCCGTGCCTTCGCCCACCGTGATGTCACTGACGTGGGACACGAGGGCCGCATCGCCTGATACCGCAAGGTGACGCTCGATGACGGTCGCCTTCACACCGGCACCAAAGGACACGGGAAGGCGGGTATGCGTCTGCCCGCCCGCATGGATGAACTGGATTTCGAGCGGGTTTTCAAGCTCGGTCTTGGCAGGCACGTCGATGACATAGCCGTCGCGCACGAAGCTGCCATTGATGCGGCCGACCGCGTCGTCGCTGCCGAGCGCATCCAGGCCGTCCGCGGCGGAGCCGTCGAGCAGATGTTCGGAATAGGGCGAAACGCCAAGACCATCGGCGGCAGCCTTCTGGTTGGAATGGCCCTGGATCACCGCCAGCACCGTGGCCTCGGCAACGAGCGGCTCCAAAGCGTCCGAGCCGGCATCACCCGCCTGCAACGGGACAGTGCGCAAGAGATTCTTGAGATCGGTATAGTGCCAGGCCTCGATCCGGCGCGTCGGCAAGCCGGCCTTCTTCAGGTCGTCGAGAAGCCGGTCGCGCAGTACTGTTACCGCGCCGTTGCCCGGCAGTTCACCGATCTGCTGGTTGAAGGCCTCGATCAGCGCCGCCTCGGCCGCGGTCAGGCGGCTTGTCGTCTGCATGTTCATGGACGTCGTCCTTTCCGCCCGAAACTCAGGCTGCCGCGCCGATGATGTCGGCATAGCCGTTGGCTTCCAGCTCATGCGCCAGCGTCTTGTCGCCCGACTTGATCACCTGGCCCTTGTAGAGCACATGGACGGTATCCGGCACGATATAGTCGAGCAGGCGCTGGTAGTGGGTGATGACGACGACGGCGCGGTCCGGTGAACGCAGCGCGTTGACGCCGTCGGCGACGATCTTCAGCGCGTCGATGTCGAGGCCGGAATCGGTTTCGTCGAGCACGCAGAGCTTCGGTTCGAGCAGCGCCATCTGCAGAATCTCGGCGCGCTTCTTCTCGCCGCCGGAGAAGCCGACGTTGAGCGGCCGCTTCAGCATCTCGGTATTGATCTGCAGCTTGCCGGCCGCATCCTTGACGCGGCGCATGAAATCCGGCGTCGTCAGCTCGTCCTCGCCGCGTGCCTTGCGCTGCTCGTTCATCGCGACCTTCAGGAACTGCATGGTGGCAACGCCCGGAATTTCGACCGGATACTGGAAGGCGAGGAAGATGCCCTTGGCGGCGCGCTCGGCTGGATCGAGATCGAGAATGCTCTCGCCATTATAGAGAATATCACCCTCGGTAACTTCGTAATCACTGCGGCCGGACAGCACATAGGAGAGCGTCGACTTGCCGGAGCCGTTGGGCCCCATGATAGCGGCAACTTCGCCGGCCTTCACCGTCAGGTTCAGGCCACGGATGATCTCGGTGCCATCTTCGGCGATACGGGCATGAAGGTTCTTAATTTCAAGCATCTTTGGTTCCTGCGTTTTTCTCTGCGCAGCTCACTAAGAGCCTCGCGTAATTTCTAAGGGACATCGATATGTTGCGCTCGGCGCTATCGAGCAAAAAAACGGACGACGCGGAAAACCGCGACCGTTACGAGCCCAACCCATTCGAGAAAATCCGAGATCCCCTGAATGATCTTTCCCGGTTTTTCCATGCGCTGCCGGAGAAACACATAAGGCTGCTCCGGCGGCGTTTCGGTCTCGTTTCTTAGCTCGCGGGGGCGAATTTTCGCCAATATCTCCCCGCGCATATTCGTCAGACGTTCAAGAATGCGCTTCTTGTCCGCTTCGCTCATGTCAGCCCACAGAGCCTTCCAGCGAAATGCTGATCAGCTTCTGCGCCTCGACAGCGAATTCCATCGGCAGTTCCTGCAGCACTTCCTTGACGAAACCATTGACGATCAGGGCGATCGCCGCTTCGGTCGGGATGCCGCGCTGCAGGCAGTAGAACAGCTGGTCCTCGGAGATCTTCGAAGTCGTCGCCTCATGCTCGAACTGCGCCGTCGAATTCTTCGCCTCGATGTAGGGCACGGTATGGGCGCCGCACTTGTCGCCGATCAGCAACGAATCGCACTGGGTGAAGTTGCGCGCATTCGATGCCTTGCGGTGAGCCGAGACCTGGCCGCGATAGGTGTTGTTGGAAACGCCGGCCGCGATGCCCTTGGAGACGATGCGGCTCGACGTGTTCTTGCCGAGATGGATCATCTTGGTGCCGCTGTCGATCTGCTGATGGCCATTCGAAACGGCGATCGAGTAGAATTCGCCGCGGCTGTCGTCGCCGCGCAGGATGCAGGACGGATATTTCCAGGTGATCGCCGAGCCGGTTTCGACCTGCGTCCAGGAAATTTTCGAGCGGTCGCCACGGCAATCGCCGCGCTTGGTGACGAAGTTGTAGATGCCGCCCTTGCCGTTCTTGTCGCCGGGATACCAGTTCTGCACCGTCGAATATTTGATCTCGGCATCGTCGAGCGCAACCAGCTCGACCACGGCGGCATGCAGCTGGTTTTCATCGCGCTGCGGCGCCGTGCAGCCTTCGAGATAGGAGACGTAGGCGCCCTCTTCCGCAATGATCAGCGTGCGCTCGAACTGGCCAGTGCCCTTCTCATTGATGCGAAAATAGGTGGACAGCTCCATCGGGCAACGAACGCCCTTCGGCACGAAGACGAAGGAACCGTCGGTGAAGACAGCCGAATTCAGCGTCGCATAATAATTGTCCGAGGTCGGCACGACCGAGCCGAGATATTTCCGGACGAGATCGGGATATTCGCGGATGGCTTCCGAGATCGACATGAAGATCACGCCGGCTTTCTTCAGCTCTGCCTTGAAGGTGGTGACGACCGAGACGCTGTCGAAAACGGCGTCGACGGCGATCTTCGGCTTCTCGACGCCGGCAAGAATCTCCTGCTCACGCAGCGGAATGCCGAGCTTCTCATAGACCTTCAGCAGCTCCGGATCGACCTCATCGAGCGACTTCGGACCCGGCGTGCTTTTCGGCGCGGCGTAATAATAGATGTCGTTGAAATCGATCTTGGGATAGTTGACGCGCGCCCAGGTCGGCTCTTCCAGTGTCAGCCAGCGACGATAGGCCTCGAGACGCCATTCCAGCATCCACACAGGCTCCTGCTTCTTCGCCGAAATGAAACGAATGATGTCCTCGGACAGGCCTTTCGGCGCCTTGTCCATCTCGATGACGGTCTCGAAACCGTATTTGTACTGGTCCACATCGATCAGGCGGACCTGGTCGATTGTTTCCTGCACGGCAGCCATCTCATTCTCCAATCTCGCCGGATACAAGGTCCGGCAGCTTGTAGTGTTTGGGCAATTGTCTTGCCCTTTATGTAAGAGGCCAAAAGGGACTTTTCAGCCCGATTGGCAAGCAGAAATTTGCGTTTCCGCAAGTTTTGACACAGGGCAAGCCGCCTCCCCAGCCGACCTGCGCCGGTTGGCGATCTTTGCGAAAGCCGCAATCGCCCTGTCGATATCCTCTTCGGTCGTCGAAAAGCCGAGCGAGATACGCAGCGCTCCGAGCTTGGCGTCACGGCCCATCGCCGTCAGCACATGGCTTTCGCCGAGCCGGCCGGATGAGCAAGCGGAGCCTGCAGAAAGGGCAACGCCTTCGAGATCGAAGGCGATCTGCCCGGTCTCAGCCTTCAGCCCCGGCAGGGTGAAGAAGATCGTATTGGCGACGCGCTCGCCGCCCTCGCCGTGGATCATCACGTCGGCTGCTACCTCACGCATGCCGGCTTCCAGCCGCTCGCGCAACGCGCCGATCGCCGCATTGCGCGCCTCGAGTTCGTCTGCCGCGGCTTCTGCCGCCGCGCCGAAGCCGATCAGCGCCAGCGAATTCTGTGTCCCTGAGCGGTGACCTCGCTCCTGTCCGCCGCCCTGGATCAGCGGCTTGGGCATCAGCGCCTCGCCCTGCGCAATGAGCGCGCCGGCCCCCTTCGGCCCGCCGATCTTGTGCGAAGAAACGATCATGAAGTCGGCGCCGATCTTGCCGATGTCGAGCGCGATGCGGCCGGCCGCCTGGACGGCATCGACGACGAAGAGGCCGCCATGGGCGTGGACGATCTTAGCCGCCGCCTCGACCGGCTGGACGATTCCCGTCTCGTTATTGACGAGCATGACGGCGACCATCGGCAGGCCGGCGGCCTTGTCATGGGCATCGAGCAGCTTGGAGAGTGCGTCGAGATCGACGACACCGGCTTCCGTCACCGGGATCTCCGTCATCTTGTCCCTGGCGAAGCGACCGCCTTCGCGCACCGCCGGATGCTCAATCGCCGAAAAATAAAGCTGGCCCAGCCGCAGCGGCGTGCGTCCCATGCGGAAATCCGGTGTCAGCGCCAGATTGGCGGCCTCGGTCGCGCCGCTGGTGAAGACCACATTGCCGGCATCGGTGCCGACAAGCGCCGCCACCTTGCGTCGCGCGCCTTCGATGGCGGCGCGGGCGGCGCGACCCTCTCCGTGCACGCTGTTCGGATTGCCAAACACGTCGATGGCGCGCATGATCGCTGCGCGTGCTGCGGGGTGCAGGGGCGCTGTGGCATTCCAGTCGAGATAAAGGCGTGGCGGCGCCATGATCTTCAGTCCTGCGCTTGACGAGCTTGCTTCAGCGGCCGCGGTTCATTTTTCTTGAAATTTCCGCCGGGCTTGCCTTATGACACGTTCCACGATGCGTGGATCGCCATGCAAGTTTCGAATTGTTCTAAACTGCGTTTTAGAAAAGCTGACAACACTAGTCAAGTCATGTTGTCGTCCAACGCAGCGCGAACGCGAAATAAAACCCGGAGTACCAATGCCCGAAGTTATTTTCAACGGCCCAGCCGGCCGTCTTGAAGGCCGCTACCAGCCCTCCAAGGAAAAAAGCGCGCCCATCGCCCTGATTCTGCATCCGCATCCGCAGTTCGGCGGCACGATGAACAATCAGATCGTCTATCAGCTCTTCTACATGTTCCAGAAGCGTGGGTTCACGACGTTGCGCTTCAATTTCCGGGGCATCGGCCGCAGCCAGGGTGAATTCGACCACGGCGCCGGCGAACTCTCGGATGCCGCCTCGGCGCTCGACTGGGTGCAGAGCCTGCATCCTGATTCCAAGACCTGTTGGGTCGCCGGCTATTCCTTCGGTTCCTGGATCGGCATGCAGCTCCTGATGCGCCGGCCGGAGATCGAGGGCTTCATGTCGATCTCGCCCCAGCCGAACACGTACGACTTCTCCTTCCTGGCGCCCTGCCCCTCCTCCGGCCTGATCATCAACGGCGAGGCCGACAAGGTGGCGCCGGAAAAGGATGTCAATGGTCTTGTGGAAAAACTGAAGACCCAGAAGGGCATCCTCATTACCCATCGCACCGTTGCCAACGCAAACCACTTCTTCAACGGTCAGGTGGAAACGCTGATGGGCGAATGCGAGGACTATCTCGACCGGCGCCTCAACGGCGAACTGGTGCCGGAACCGGCCGCCAAGCGGATCCGCTGACACCACGAAACCCAGGCCTCATCGATGCCGTGACGGCCCCGAACACAACCGGGCCGGATGTGCCAGAACAGATCACCTATCGTGTTGCAATCCATGTTGCAGTGCGGTAGGGTCCTCGCGATCCTAACAAAAGCGAGGTCCGCAATGACCAAGTCGTTCGGGGAAGTCCTGGATAAGTATAGGGGTATTGGTCCGGGGTTCGATTTTCTTCGAATAGGGCTCGCCTTTTCCATCGTATTGACCCATTCATTTTTGTTAACCGAGAACAATGACTTCATCAGGGGGTCGGTATTCTGGTTCACTGAATACGCTCTTGTTCCGATGTTCTTCGCCTTGAGCGGATTTCTGATCGCCGGCAGTGCACAGCGCCTCAGCCTCCGGAATTTCCTGATCAACCGAGGCTTGCGCATCGTCCCGGCCCTTGCGGTCGATATCGTCGTCTGCTCGTTGATTATCGGGCCGATCATTACGGTCGTGTACCACTCCGAATATTTTACCGATCAGCGGTTTTTCAAATACTTCCTGAATATCGTCGGCTGGATCCATTACGAGCTGCCGGGCGTGTTCCAGGATAATCCGAGCCAGCGTGTCAACGGCGCTCTCTGGACAGTTCCCTGGGAGATCTTCTGCTACATCATCATGTCGTTCCTGATGGTCAGCGCCATAGTGAAGACGCGCTACAAGCTGCTCGCGGTGACGATCGCCTACATAGCCATCGGCATTGTCGTACAGAAGATGCCCTATCTGTTGCCTGACTCGATCAAGCCGATCGCGCGCTTCCTGTTCATGAGCCGAGGCTCACAGCTGATAACGGCCTTTATGATGGGCATCGTCGCCTTTCAGTTCAAAGCGGTCATTCCGCACTCCCGCTGGCTGTTCGCCGCCGCCTGCCTGGTTTGCATCGTCGCCATTCTCACCCTGGACAGCCGGGCGACAGAGTCGGTGATGAACCGGCCCCTGGTCATCACCTCTCTCGTTTACATCACCGTCTTCGTCGGCCTGTCCGAGGTGCCCATCCCGGCCTTTTTCAGGAAAGGCGACTATTCCTACGGCGTCTATCTCTATCACGACCCGTTTTTGCAGATCTGGATCAGCTCGTTCCCGTCGGTTTTCCTCTATCCGAAATATGGTGCGCTGGCCCTCTATCTCGTCGGCCTGCCATCGGCTCTCGCCGTTGCGGTGCTGTCCTGGCATTTCATCGAGAAGCCGATCCTTGGCCTTCGCAAGAAATTTTCGTTCATCGCCCAGGTCAGGGGCGTCGAGGACGGCAATCAGGCTGGGCGCGAATCCCATGTCCGGCCGGTTGCCGTAAAGAGTTAGAGCTTTGCCGGCCGTTTATCGGCGGTGAGTTCGAAAGCCGTGTCCTGCACTCCATCAATCAGGATCGGCGCGCCTTCGCGCCTGCCGATTTTTCTGAGGGACATCATGCCCGTGCCAGCACACCGCCGCTGACTGGAGCCCCGACCCCCGTCGTGCCGGGAAATGTCAACGGCAGCCCTTCAAGCGACCGGACGGCGAGATAGGCCCAGGCCTCGGCTTCCATCGCGTCACCATCGAAGCCTGCCTCCTCGGCGGTCAACACCTTTGATCCCAGCCGTTCCGCCATGACCGAAAACTCCGCCATCAGGGTGGCGTTCAGGCGCCCTCCGCCGCAGACGATATAGATCGACGGTGTCTCGGGCAGGAAGTTGGCAGATTTGATGATCGACGCGGCGGCGACATGGGCCAGCGTCCGCGCGCCGTCTTCAAGGCTCGCCTCTTCGGGTCGAAGCGGCGCGAAATCACCGCGGTCGAGTGAACGGCGAACATTGCCGCGGAAGAACGGGCTTTGCAGATAACGCTCCGCCAGGCTGGCCACGACCTTGCCGCGGCCGCCGATCTCGCCGCCGGGATCATAGGTTCTGCCGGTCTGCATCTCCACCCACTGGTCGATCAGCGTATTGCCCGGACCGCTATCGAAGGCGGATATCCGGCCGTCCGTGCCGATAAAGGTCAGATTGGAGATGCCGCCGATATTGACGAAGCACACCGCCTGTCCCTGCTGTTGGAATTTTCCCGCAAGTGCGGCGTGATAGGCCGGCACCAGCGGTGCACCCTGCCCGCCATGGACCATGTCGTTGGCGCGCATGTCGTAGACCACCGATATGCCGGTTCGGCGCGCAAGTTCCGGGCCGTCGCCGATCTGGATTGTCAATCCCTCATCAGGCCGGTGAAGCACCGTCTGGCCATGGAAGCCGAGAACATCGACGCCAGCGGCAGAAAGCCCGAAACGCTCCAGGAATGCCGTTACGGCAGTTGCATGCCGCAAGGTCAGTTCAAGCTCGATGTCGCGAAGCTCGGCGGGGCGTTCGCTCCTGTTGCCCAGTGGACGTGCGATTTCCAGCGCCCGTTTGAGCCGCCCGCGAAAATCTGCGTCATAGGGCACGCCCATGAACGGTCCGCGCTCGATGAAGCCGCGACCGTCGGTCCTGATCAGCGCGACGTCGATTCCGTCCATCGACGTGCCGCTCATCAGACCGATCGCGGTCCTGATGACATCCATGAGGTTTCCTTCCCGCGATTCCCGGATGCACTTTTATAAAAACAGTGCTAAACGCGCCGCGACAGATCAACAACAACGAACTTGCGCGAGGCCCAGATGGGCGAGCGCAGATATCAAGAGACGAAGGCCATGTCCGAGTTCAAGTCCGATTTCCTCCGCACGCTGAAAGAGCGCGGCTTCATTCATCAGGTCTCCGATGAAAGCGGCCTCGACGACCTGTTCGCCAAGGAAACCGTGACGGCCTATATCGGCTTCGATCCGACGGCACCGAGCCTGCATGCCGGCTCGCTGATCCAGATCATGATGCTGCACTGGATGCAGAAGACCGGTCATCGCGCCATCTCGCTGATGGGCGGCGGCACCGGCATGGTCGGCGATCCCTCCTTCAAGGAAGAAGCGCGCCAACTCATGACCGTCGATACGATCGAAGGCAACATCGCCTCGATCAAGCGCGTCTTCTCCAATTACCTGAACTACGGCGACGGTCCGAAGGACGCGCTGATGATCAACAATGCCGAATGGCTGCGCTCGCTGAACTACCTCGAATTCCTGCGCGACGTCGGCAAGCACTTCTCGGTCAACCGCATGCTGTCCTTCGATAGCGTCAAGACGCGTCTCGACCGCGAACAGTCCCTGTCCTTCCTGGAATTCAACTACATGATCCTCCAGGCCTATGATTTCGTCGAGCTCGCCAAGCGCTACGATTGCCGCCTGCAGATGGGTGGGTCGGACCAGTGGGGCAATATCGTCAACGGTATCGATCTCGGTCACCGCATGGGGACACCGCAGCTCTATGCGCTGACGTCGCCGCTGCTGACGACGTCGTCGGGCGCCAAGATGGGCAAGTCGGCGACCGGCGCTGTCTGGCTGAACGCCGACATGCTCTCGGCCTATGATTTCTGGCAGTACTGGCGCAACACCGAGGACGCCGACGTATCGCGCTTCCTGAAGCTCTACACCACGCTGCCGATGGATGAAATCGCCCGTCTTTCGGCACTTGGCGGTTCGGAGATCAACGAGGTCAAGAAGATCCTTGCGACCGAGGTAACGGCGATCCTGCACGGCCGCGAGGCCGCTGAACAGGCCGCCGAAACGGCCCGCAAGACCTTCGAGGAAGGTGGCCTCTCGGAAAATCTGCCGTCGGTCGACGTGCCCGCCTCCGAGCTCGACGCCGGCATCGGCCTTCTGTCGCTGATCGTTCGCGCCGGCCTTGCCTCATCGAACGGCGAAGCCCGCCGTCACGTCCAGGGCGGCGCCGTCCGCATCAACGACGAGGCGATCAGCGACGAACGCAAGATGATCGGCAGCGGCGAAATCACCACCGACGGAGTCATCAAGCTTTCGCTGGGCAAGAAGAAGCACATCCTGATCCGCCGCGAGGCGTAAGCGGCTTCAATTCCGAACCGATATCAAAGCCGGCGCCCGCGCCGGCTTTTTCTTTGCCTCACTATTCGGGTCGGCGAGCAAGATCACTCAGCTCACCGCCGGTATTTCGGGTCATCTCGTCTGGTTTCTTAAGAAGATAGCCCGGCGGATCGACGCTTGAAGCGGGCTTCACCCGCGACCACCAGCTGATCGAGAAGATCGGCGGCGTCATTTCCGCGTCCAGAGGAACCATCAGGACGTGGTCGGAACGGATGACCGCCTCTTGCGATTTCAGCCGCACGCCCTTTTCCGCGGAAAGCGACACGTCGGGAATCGTGACGGCCATCATGGCGGCCGATGCGAAAGAAACTGTCCGGGCGCACTGCATGGCATCCTCCGACATTGCACCGGCCGTTGCTTCCTGGCCGGGACAGTATAGTACATCAGATTTTCCTAAAATAGGCAAAGTATCAATGCCGGATTTGTCAGCCTGGCTTGGAATTGGCTTTGTCTTGGAGGAGCCCACGCACTTCTCTACTGCGAAGCGCCACGACCCGCATAACGAATGCTTTGTCGGAACCTTTTCCGCCCGCCGGGATTTGCGACCAGATTGGATTGGAGCGCCGGCATGATCAACGACCTCTGGTATAAGAACGCTGTCATCTACTGCCGGTCGGTCGAGACATTCATGGACGCGAACGGTGACGGCGTGGGTGATTTTCAGGGCCTGATGCGGCGCCTCGACTATCTCTCCGGCCTCGGCGTGACGGCGATCTGGCTCATGCCGTTCCAGGCGTCGCCCGGTCGCGACGACGGTTACGACGTCTCCGATTATTACAATGTCGACCCGCGTTACGGCTCGCTCGGCGATTTCGTCGAATTCACCCACGGCGCCAAGCAACGCGGTATCCGCGTGCTGATCGATCTGGTGATCAATCATACATCCAGGGACCATCCCTGGTTCCAGGACGCCAGGAGCGATCCGCGCTCGCACTATCGCGACTGGTACGTCTGGTCGGAGAAAAAGCCCGCGAATGCCGATCAGGGCATGGTCTTTCCCGGCGTCCAGAAGACAACCTGGACCTATGACGACAAGGCGAAAGCCTACTATTTTCATCGTTTCTACGATCACCAGCCCGATCTCAATACCTCTCATCCCGAGGTGCAGGCGGAAATCCTCAAGATCATGGGCTTCTGGATCCAGCTCGGCGTCTCCGGTTTCCGGATGGATGCCGCCCCCTTCATCATCGCGACCAAAGGTGCCGACGTCGTCAAGCCTGTCGAGCAGTTCGATATGCTGAGGAAGTTTCGCGAATTCCTGCAGTGGCGCCTGGGCGATTCCATCGTGCTGGCGGAGGCCAATATCCTGCCGAAGGACAATTTCGAATATTTTGGCGATGACGGTGACCGCATGCAGATGATGTTCAACTTCCAGGTCAACCAGGCGCTGTTTTATGCTTTCGCCAGCGCCGATACTCGGCCGCTCAAGAAGGCCATGGAGGCCACGAAACCGCGCCCCGCGACCGCGCAATGGGGCCTCTTTCTTCGCAACCACGACGAACTGGATCTCGGCAGGCTGACGGACAAGCAGCGCGGCGCGGTATTCGCCGCTCTCGGACCCGAAAAGGACATGCAACTCTATGACAGGGGCATTCGCCGTCGCCTGGCGCCCATGCTCGGCGGCGATCGCCGCCGGATCGAAATGGCCTACAGCCTGCTGTTCTCGCTGCCTGGAACGCCTGTTATCCGCTACGGCGACGAGATCGGTATGGGCGATGATCTAAACCTGCCGGAGCGTGACTGCGCACGCACGCCGATGCAATGGTCGACGGAAGCGGAAGGCGGCTTCACCAAAAGTAAAAAGCTTGTCTCGCCCGTCATCAAGGACGGTCCCTATGGCTTCCAGCATGTCAATGTTGCCGAACAACGGCGCGATCCCAATTCCTTGCTGAACTGGACCGAGCGGATGATCCGGATGCGCAAGGAAGCTCCTGAAATCGGCTGGGGCGACTTTTCTGTAATCGACACCGGTGACGACGGCGTGCTGGCTCTTCGTTATGACTGGCGCGGCAATTCCGTGTTGATCCTGCACAATCTGCATGCGCAGCCGGCGGAAGTGACCTTCGATCCCGACATCGGTGAAGACGGACGACAATTGATCGATATTGCCGATGGCGCGAGCAGCAAGGCAGACGAGAAAGGATTTCATACCGTCATGCTCGATGCATACGGCTATCGCTGGTATCGCGTCGGCGGTCTCGACTATCTCCTCAGGCGCAAGGAGATCTAGGGACTTCTCGCCACGACTTCTGCCGTGACGGCTTCCCCCGCCTCACTGGAATTCGAAGATCTGCCGGAAAACACCAGGCGCGATGATCGACAGCGGATTGATCTGCAGGTTTGGCTGGTCGAACTTGCCTGTCAGCTTGAAGGTGATGCCTATCAGGCCGCGGTCGCTGCCATTGCCGAGGATGACGCCGATCAGCGGCAGTTCGGCGAACAGGCGATTGAGGCCGTAGGCCGGCATGAAGGTGCCGGTCATGTCCATGTTGCCCTTGCGATCGCGCACAGTGCCCTGGAAAGTCGCGCCGATCTGGTCGCCGCGCAGCACGCCGTTTTCGATGCCGACCATGCCATTGCGCGAAACGACGCGGGCAAAGCCACGCTGGAAGCGCTGCGACGAGGTATCGATATCGCGCTTGACGGCCTCGTTGAGGCTGCGCTGCTCACTTCCAACGGGCGTCGAGACGATCGACCGCAGGCGTTGTTCGTTGACAATCGCGAAGCGGCGCACGTCGAGCGAACCGTCCCAGCCGCCCTCGGCCCCCAGCCGGATCGCCAGATTAAGCAGCCCGCCCTGCATGTGCTGGTAGAGATCGGCGAAACGCGATACCGCCCCGGCATCGCCGCTAGTGATGTTGATGACGCCGCCGTCCTTCATCTGGCTGACCACCGCCTCGCCGCTGTCGGTAACGGCGGAAAAGTTGAGCGCCTGCAGCTTGTCGCCGCGCAGTGATATTTGCGCCTGGAAATTGCCGACCTTCTCGTCGTTGAAGCCGATGACGTTTTTCAGCTTGGCGCGCACCGATACTGCGGTATCGCCGGCATCTCCGTTACCCTCGCTGTCCGAGCCCGATTTCAACCGCGCGATGACGGGCCGCGCATCGGCGCTGTCGCCGGAAACCGAGACGTCGAAATTGCCCTTGTTGCGCTTCACCGATAGGGCGAAATCGTCGAGCGAGGAGAGCTTGACGCTATCGAAATCGGCCGAGATCAGCCCGCCCTTGCCGATATCAAGCGACCCGTTGGCGCCGAAACCGTCGCCCTTCAGTCGGAAGTTCCTGATCTGTGTACTGTCGGGCGGGCCGGATGTTTCGAATTCGGCCGTAGCGGCGATGCCGCTGCCTTTCGCCCAGCCAATCCAAGGCAGTTCGAGCAGCGACTTGGTGAGGTCGAGCTGGACGTCCTGCCTGTCGTCATCAATCCGCGTCAGCACCATCTTCACGCTGCCGCCGACGATGCCGGAAAGCCCGGGTATCAGCTTGTTGCGCTGGTCCTCGGAGAGCGTCGCGGTGATGACGCGCTGCCGCTCCACGCCTGAGGATGCCTCGACGGGCTCGGTAAGATCGATATCGGCCGGGACGCCGTCGATCTGGGCCTTGGCGTCAAGCGTGATCCGTTTCGGATTGCCGTTCAGCGTGCCGTCGACATTGCTGATGATCCGGCCGGAATACGGCTTGGCAAGATCGACATCGGTGAGCTTCATCGCCGCCGTCCATTCAGCCGGCGGCGGGTTCTGCGAGGAGAGCAGGCCGAAATGCGCCTTCACATTCGCTTCGACCCGCCCCTTGAGATCGTCGGGCGTAAAGCCGGCGCGCTGCAGCACCCGGATCGGCCTGTAGGTCAGAAGCTCGCCGACGGCATCCGCCGCACCCGAGACCGTAAGGTCGATATCGGCCATCAGCGGCTTGTCGTAGGTGGAGGGCAGGACGAACGTCCCCTGCCCGAGACTGACGGATCGGCCGGAAGGGAAATAGGAGGTGCCGCTCTTGAACGCGATCGTCGCAACAGGCCCCATCAAGTCGAAATGCGCCGCCGTGTCGCGGATCGGCGGAATGTCGCCGGCGACGTTCATCCGCGCGCCCGCGACGTCGAAGGCGATGCGGATCTGGTTGGCGTCGAGCTTCAACCCCTTGCCGCCGGCCGCCTCGTCCAGCCTGCCAGAGGGAATGAAAACGGAAATGGCGGCGTCGGTGACGGTGCCGCCGAAGAGATTGCCGTGCACCCAAGTGCGCACCTTGGGCGCCATCCAGAACGGCCAGAGCTGCTTGATCGCCGTCGTCTCTAGCTTCGCCGACTGGCCGGCGAAGCTGAACTCCGGCGATTTGTTGCCGAGCTTGACATCAAGCGATCCGTAAAGCGCGCCGAGCGGGCTGGAGACGGTCATGTTGGGAAACCGGAATTCCCGCTCAGTGACCATATAACGCCCGGTCGCCTGGATATCGAAGGAAAGCGGCTGCTCGCCGGAGCCGCGGGGTGCTGCCGTGCCGCCGCTGACGAGCAGGTCGATGCCGAAGCCTTTGCCTGCCTGCGGGTCGAGCTTGTCGAGATCGATCAGCGCGCCGTTGAAGGGAATCGTGGTGGCGCCGAACCGGGCGTTCGACCGGGCGATCTCCAGCGTCTGCTTGTCGAAATCATAGACGAGATTGATTTGCCCGCCCGACAGCTCCTGCGGATCGCCATCCGCATAAATCAGGCCGGGATCGATGTCGATCGTCGCCGCAAGCGTCGGCGCGACAACATCAGCGGTCCGGGTGGCCGATACCGTCAGGTCGGCGAAGGTACTAAGCCCCTGGCGGATGACGCCCTGATCGTTGCGCTTCAGCGCAAAGGGCGTGAGGTCGGCATGCTTGAGCGTCGCCACGACCTTGGAGACATGCCCGCCTTCCTTCTCGGCCAGCACGTCGAGTTCCGCCACCTCGCCGTTGAGCGCGATCTCGCCGGTCAATTGCAGCGAGGTCGGGCCGGCACGGGCAAAGGCGATATTGTCGATGACGAGCGACAGCGGGCCGTTGGCGGTATCGGCAAGCTTGACGTCGATGCCCGAGATGCGCACCGAATCCGTGGAACCGCGCGTCAGGAACTTGTCGAACAGGTCGAGATGCGAAAAGATCGTCTCGATCGCCGCCGGCATCGCGTCGATGCGCAGGTCGCCGAGCGTGACGGGTGCGCCCGAGGGCAGAAGCGCCGTATCGAGCGCGATATCATCCGCCTCGATCGAGGTGACCGCGATGCGGCCGCGGAAAAGCTGGAGCGGATCGAGCGCCATGCTGATCGAGCGCGTCGTCGACATATGCTCGCCGCTCTCCTGGTCGATCATGTTGACGTCGCGCGCTTCAAGCGCCAGCCGGAAGCCCGAGGTGAAGCGGATGACGGTGGAGCCGACCTCGGCGCGGTAGCGCGGTCCGGCCACGCTGTTCAGCGCCGCCTGCGCCTGCTGCGACAGCGGCTTGTCGAACATGCCGCCCTCGACGGTGAAGACGATGGCGGCGAGAAGGAGGAGAATCAGCCCGAGGAATCCACAAGTCAGCTTCGCCGTACCGCGCATCGGCGAGCGCGGCGGCGGGCAATGAACGATGATCGGATCCTCTGTCTGAGCCGACGGCAAGCGGTCCAGCGCAACGATATCCTTCTTGCGAAACGTGACCTTTTCGCCGCGGATGGCTGACATGCGCCCTCGGGCTCTCCCTTAAGTGAAGAATTGAACCCGGCCATGCTGGACGGGTTTCCGTCCACTATATAATTCGGGGAGAGAAAGTGTCATCCACAAACCCGGCAAAAGAAAGGTTTTCCTAATGGCGGTTCCTGGCATCGGCGTCTCGGCCCCTGATTTCAACCTTCCCCGCGACGGCGGCGGCCGCGTCTCGCTGGCCGAATTCCACGGCAGACCGCTTGTTCTGTTCTTCTATCCCAAGGACGATACGACGGGCTGCACCGCCGAATCATTGGCTTTCACCGCGTTGGCAAGCGAGTTCGAGGCGGCCGGTGCTGCCGTCATCGGCATGTCGCCCGATTCGGCCACCTGCCATGACAAGTTCATCAAGAAGCACCGTCTTTCGGTAGCGCTCGCCTCGGACGAGGAAAAGACGACGCTGCAGGCCTATGGCGTCTGGAAGGAAAAGAGCATGTACGGCCGCAACTTCATGGGCGTCGAGCGCACCACCTTCCTCATCCGCCAGGACGGCACGATCGCCACCATCTGGCAAAAGGTGAAGGTGCAGGGCCATGCCGAGACCGTGCTCGAGGCCGTGAGGAACCTGGCCGCGTGACCGGGGATCTCACGATAACCTCGCTGCGCGGCGGCGCCATCGATGCGATCTCTTCCGCCGATCTCGACCGCAAGACGGCACTTGCGCAGGAAAGCGCCACCCGCTGGTTCGCCCGTCGGGTGTCGCTGCGCTCGCCGCTCGATGCGGCGCTGCCCGACAGGCCCGGCCGTCCTGACAAACCGGTGCTGACGCCGCCGACCCAGGTGGAGAAGCGCTCGCTGCACACGCTCAAAGGGCGGATCGCGCTGCTGCACGCCATCGCCCATATCGAACTCAACGCCGTCGATCTGGCGCTCGATATCGTCGCGCGATTCGCGACCGAACAGGTGCCGAATTCCTTTTTCGACGGCTGGATGCAGGTCGCCTTCGAGGAGGCGAAGCATTTCCGCATGGTGCGCGCCAGGCTCAACGATCTCGGCGCCGATTACGGCGATCTGCCCGCCCATGACGGGCTCTGGCAGGCCGCCCATTCGACCCGCAACGACCTGACGGCAAGGATCGCCGTCGTGCCGCTGATTCTCGAAGCCCGCGGCCTCGACGTCACGCCGTCGTTGCAGGCGAAGATGCGTCAGACCGGCGACCTCGAAAGTGCCGATGTCCTCGACGTCATCTACAACGACGAGAAAGGCCATGTCGCCGTCGGCGCAAAATGGTTCCGCTTTCTCTGCGCCCGCGAGAAGCGTGACCCGGCAAAAGCCTTCCAGGAGCTGGTGCGGGCCAATTTCCGCGGACCGCTGAAGCCGCCCTTCAACGACCTTGCCCGCGCCGAGGCTGGGCTGACGCCGTCCTTCTACCGCTCGCTCGCATCGATCAGCCACGCTTGAAGTCACTGAAATTTATGATGCGACTGCGGCAATGAAAGCATTCATTAACCATAACGGTGTCTAATTTCCGAAAGAGGCGTAGAGCATCAATCGGGAGAGCCTGCGTGAACAGCGGACATCAGCACCGGGTATTCGGCAGGCGGGCACAGGAACATATCCTCATCCTGGCAAGCGGCGACAAGGTCCGCCATATAACGGTCCGGCCCTGGATGGCTGCGCTGGCCTTCTGCTTCGTCGGTGTCTTCTCGATCGGCTACCTCCTGGCGACGTCCTATCTCGTGCTGCGCGACGATCTGATCGGCGCCACCATGGCCCGCCAGGCGCGCATGCAGCACGACTTTGAAGACCGCATCGCCGCCCTCCGCGCGCAGGTCGACCGCATCACCTCCCGCCAGCTTCTCGACCAGCAGGTGGTCGAAGACAAGGTCGACAAGCTGATGGAGCAGCAGATGGCGCTCACCTCGCGCCATGGCAAACTCGACAATCTGCTCGACCGGGCCGAAAGCTCCGGCTTGACGGAAAAGGACGGCGCCCTGCCCCCGCCGACTTCCCCCGTTCAGTCTTATGCGCCCGATATCAAGGACAAGCGTGCATCGCTAGCCGATAGCGGCATCGAGGCGATCGAGAAACAGCTGGCGAGCGGCGCGCCCGCCGATGCGACGCCCGACAATTCGACGCTCGCCTATGTGCCGGCTGCCGAAACGGTCGGCGACCGTGCCGACCGCATCTTCTCCAAGGTGACGCTGTCGCTGAAAGATGTCGAACAGGATCAGCGCAGTCGTGTCGAACAGCTGACGAGCGATGCCGGCAATGCCGCCAACGCCATCGAGACCGTGCTGACCCGCTTCAAGATTCCGATGCCCGAGAGCGCTGCCGAGAAAGACGATGACGATGCGGTCGGCGGCCCCTATGTCGAGCCGGAAAGCAATGACGGCTTCAACAATTCGCTGGTCGCGCTCGACGGCGCGCTGACCCGGCTCGAAGCAGTGCGCAGCACTGCCGAATCCCTGCCCTTCCGCAATCCCGCTGTCGGCAAGGACGTGACCAGCCCCTTCGGCAACCGCCGTGATCCATTCCTCGGCCGCCTCGCGCTCCATTCCGGCATCGACTTCCGCTTTTCGCCGGGCGAAAGGATCCGCCCGACGGCACCAGGCAAGGTGATTTCGGCCGGCTGGACCGGCGGCTACGGCAACATGGTCGAGGTCGATCACGGCAACGGCATCTCGACCCGCTACGGGCATATGTCGGAGGTTCTGGTCAAGGTCGGCGACACGGTCGATCGCAACGACGTCATCGGCCTTGCCGGCAGCACCGGCCGCTCGACGGGCACGCACCTGCACTATGAAGTGCGACAGGACGGCCATGCCGTCGATCCAGTATATTTCATGAATGCCGGCCTTAAACTCGCCACCTATATCAAGTAACTCCTGCCCGGTAACCAACGCTTCACTCTGCAATGGGTGCGGCGTCTCTATTTCTTGACTTGCCGGCCATTCGGGGCTATGTCGCGCTGCATTGCGGCATGCAATCCCGCCGACTCGTTCAGAGTTCGGCCGAACCTGAATGGAAACAGTTTTCCCTTTGACGACATTTGCTGACCTTGGCTTGAGCCAAAAAGTGCTATCCGCTGTTACGGATGCGGGCTACACGATCCCCACGCCCATTCAGGCGGGAGCCATCCCGTTTGCGCTCGAGCGCCGCGATATTTGCGGCATCGCGCAGACCGGCACTGGCAAGACGGCATCCTTCGTGCTGCCGATGCTGTCGCTTCTCGAAAAGGGCCGTGCGCGTGCGCGCATGCCCCGCACGCTGATTCTCGAACCGACGCGCGAACTCGCCGCTCAGGTCGCCGAGAATTTCGAGAAATACGGCAAGAACCACCGCCTCAACGTCGCCCTCCTGATCGGCGGCGTTTCCTTCGAAGACCAGGACCGCAAGCTCGAGCGCGGCGCCGATGTGCTGATCTGCACGCCCGGCCGCCTGCTCGACCATTTCGAGCGCGGCAAGCTCCTGATGAGCGGCGTCGAGATCCTCGTCATCGACGAGGCCGACCGCATGCTCGACATGGGTTTCATCCCCGATATCGAACGCATCGCCAAGATGATCCCGTTCACTCGCCAGACGCTGTTCTTCTCGGCAACCATGCCGTCGGAGATCCAGAAGCTCGCCGATCGATTCCTGCAGAATCCAGAGCGTATCGAAGTCGCAAAGCCGGCTTCGGCCGCCGCGACCGTGACGCAGCGTTTCGTCGCCTCGCACGGCAAGGATTACGAAAAGCGCGCCGTCCTGCGCGAACTCGTCCGCGCCCAGACCGAACTCAAGAACGCCATCATCTTCTGCAACCGCAAGAAGGATGTCGCCGATCTCTTCCGTTCGCTCGAACGCCACGGCTTCTCGGTCGGCGCCCTGCATGGCGACATGGACCAGCGTTCCCGCACGATGACGCTGCAGAGTTTCCGCGACGGCAACCTCCAGCTTCTGGTGGCTTCCGACGTCGCCGCCCGCGGCCTCGATATCCCCGATGTCAGCCACGTCTTTAATTTCGACGTGCCGATCCATTCCGAGGATTACGTCCACCGCATCGGCCGCACCGGCCGTGCCGGCCGCTCGGGTGCCGCTTTCACTCTCGTCACCAAGCGCGACACAAAATTCGTCGATGCGATCGAGAAGCTGATCGGCCAAAAGGTCGAATGGCTGAGCGGCGACCTGACGTCGCTGCCGCCGCCGATAGAAGACAGCCGCGACAGCGAACGCCCGCGCCGCAACAGCCGCGAGCGTGGCGCCAGAGACGGTGCAGCCCGGGATCACGCGCCGAGAGAACATGGCGACAGGGATCGTGGGCGCGGACGCGGCAATCGCGCCGCCGCGAGTCATAAATCTGATAACGACATACAGGATAATGGCGTCGACGTGATCGAAGCAGCACCAGTAAAGGCCGACATCGTGAAGAACGAGCGCAAAGCAGAGCAGAAGCCGCAGAACAATGCGCGTAACAGTCGGCCTTACCCGGCAAATGATGACAGCCGCGACCGCCGCCGTCATCGCGATCACGACGACGGCCCGACCCCGGTCGGCTTCGGCGACGATATCCCCGCCTTCATGCTGATCGCCGGCAGCGCCAAGGTCTGAACTTCCAATGGGCAGGCCCGGTCTTGATTTTCCGGGTCTCGGCGTCGGCCTGGTGATTCTGCGCGACGCCAGGATCCTTCTTTACAAACGCATGCATCCGCCTGAAGCCGGCTATTGGAATATCGTCGGCGGCAAGGTCGATCATATGGAGCCGGCTGAGGAAGCTGCGCGCCGCGAGGCCGAAGAGGAAACCGGCCTGACGATCGGTCGCATCGAACGCCTCTGCATGAGCGAGCAGATTATCGAGGCCGATCGCCAACACTGGATTTCGATCCTCTATCTCGCCCGCGACGTCGAGGGCGAGCCTCAATTGACCGAACCGGACAAGCTTTCGGATTTCGGCTGGTTTCCCCTGACAAATCTGCCCGAGCCGCTGTCGGCCTTCACCAAGGCCGCGATAGCAGCTTTGCCTGTTGCCGAGCGTGGCGAATAGCTATTCGGCGCGAAGCGACGCCTCATAGGCAAGCCGCACCCATTTTGCCATCAGATCGGGATCGTCGTAGGCCTCATCGGGGATCGACCAGTAGGGCATCTTCACCGGCTTGCCGTTCTTTCCCTCATAAGTCCATTGCATAGCGCCGGCAGCGGCAAATTCCGGGGCGCTCGTCTCGTCGGCCTTCAGCAGCATCTCGTCGCGCACTTCGAGCGCGATGATGCGCCCGAGATGATAGATGCCTTTGCCGCCGAACATGCGCTTGACCGTGACGGGGCCGAGCCCCTGAAACATTTCCTCGATCCCGGCATTGTCCATTCTCTATTCCCTCGAAATCCCGGCCACCCTAGCGCGATGCGTCGATTCAAAGTGTTAGAGCGCTGTGCGTCCGAAAGGACGCAAGGCGCTCTAATCACAGCGCGTGATAATCCCGGTTCATATAGATGAGCGCCGGATGTTTTTCGCTGAAGCGGACAGCCGCGACCTCACCGAAGATGACATTGTGCGTCGGCATTTCCTTGATATCGATCACCCGGCAATCGAAGGCGGCAAGCGCGTCGGCCAGCACGGGCGCACCGGTGGCAAGCATCTCGAAACGGGCGCTGGCGAAACGGTCGTCATTGGCAAGCGACGTCCGCCCGGAAAAGGCGTCGGCAACGCCCTGGTGATGGGCGCCGAGCGTGTTTAGCGCGAAGATGCCGCTGCGGAAGAAGATTTCGTTCTTCGGATTGGTGTTGTTGAGGCAGATCAGCACCGAGGCCGGATTGTCCGAGACCGAGCAGGCGGCGGTGATGGTAACACCACGGCGCAGCTCGCCCATTGCCGTCGTCACGAGCTGCACATGGCCGGCATAACGGCTCATGGCATCGCGATAAAGGCCGGGGTCGATATGCTGCCTGTTCAACACCTGCTTCTCCGTGCGCGCGCTATTCTGCCTGGATCGACTTGCTATCGCGCCAATATGGCGAGCATCGGTTACCTTTTCTACAATAGGACCGGTGAAAAGCGCCGTGTTGCGCTTGTTTTTCTTTGACGATCGCGGCCTTGCGGATAAAAGGGCATGGACGATGGCTAGGGATCTCCGCCTTTCATGATCAACCTGCGTGGCATAGCAGCTTTTCTGGCGCTGCTGGGAGCGGCGGCTGAAAGCCATGCGGCCGGCGTGACGATCGGCGTCGTCGCCCCTCAGAACGGCCCGCTCGCCCTGCTCGGCGCCCAGATTACCGCCGGCGCCGGCTTCGAGATTCAGCGGTCGGGAAATACCCTCGTCGCCATCAACGAGACTTGCGAGGACAATAGTGGTGCTGCGGTCGCCGATGCGCTTGTCAATGCCAAGGTACAGGTTGCAATCGGCTTTCTCTGCAGCGAAACGCTGGAAGGCGCGCTGCCGAAGCTGAAGGACGCCAACATTCCCGCGATCACCGTCTCCGTGCGCTCCCGCATCCTGATGGAAGATGCGTTGAAGAACGGCTGGCCGCTCTTCCGGGCGGCGCCCGCCGACGGTGCCGAGGCGGCAAAGATCATCGAGATGATCCTGAAGGACTGGGCCGCCGATCCGATCGCCCTGATCGAGGACGGCACCATTCATGGCCGCGAACTGACGGAAGCGGTGCGCAATGCGCTGGAGCAGAACGGTCTGAAGCCGGTCTTTACCGATACCTACCGTCCGGGACAGGAGCAGCAGATCTCCCTTGTCCGCCGCCTGAAACGGGCCGGCGCCACCAGGGTCTTCATCGGCGGCGACCGCAACGACGTAGCCGTCATCGCCCGCGACGCCAAGGCCGAGAACATCCAGCTGTCCATCCTCGGCGGCGATGCCATGCGCGCTGCCGACCAGCCACTGCCGCTTGATTCAGGCGTACGCGCCGTCGCCCTGCCCGAATACGCCCTCCTGCCGGAAGGCACGGCTGCTGCCGACGCGCTGCACGCCAAGGGCATCGAGCCGGAAGGCTATGTCCTGCCGTCGCTCGCCGCGGCCCTCATTGCCGGCCAGGCCGGGCAAGCCGCCGCTGCGGCGGGCAAGCCCCTCCAGGAGACGCTTCTCGGCACGACATTCCAGACACCGGTCGGCACTATTGCCTTCACCGGTGCGCATGAACTTTCGCAAAATCCCTACCGCCTGCTCGAATGGCGGGGCAACGGCTTTTTTCCACCTGCCGCGCCGACGCAATGAGCGGCGGGCCTGCCTTGAATTCAGGCCCCGCACTCTGGCGGCCCATACGGAGTAAGATTTGATGACGCTGCCCATTCGCATTGCCCCCTCGATCCTCGCAGCGGATTTCGCCAGGCTCGGCGAGGAGGTGCGCGACGTGACAGCCGCCGGCGCCGACTGGATCCATCTCGACGTCATGGACGGCCATTTCGTGCCGAACATCTCCTTCGGCCCCGATGTCATCAAGTCGCTGCGCTCCTATACATCAGCCACCTTCGACTGCCACCTGATGATCTCGCCGGTCGACGATTATCTCGAAGCCTTCGCCAAGGCCGGCTGCGACCGTATCACCGTCCATGCCGAAGCCGGACCGCATCTGCACCGCTCGCTGCAGACCGTCCGCAACCTCGGCAAGAAGGTCGGGGTGACGATCAATCCGGCGACACCGCTCAGCGCCATCGAGAACGTGCTCGACGATGTCGACCTCATCCTGATCATGTCGGTCAATCCCGGTTTCGGTGGACAGAAGTTCATTCCGGCGATGGCGGGAAAGATCGCGGCGGCGAAGTCACTGATCGGTGACCGGCCGATCGAACTTCAGGTTGACGGCGGCGTCACGGTGGAAACGGCGCCTGATATCGCGCGGGCGGGCGGCAACGTCCTCGTCGCCGGCTCGGCAATTTTCAAGGGCGATACGGTCGAGGATTATCGCCGGACCGTCGCCGATTTGCGTCAGGCAGCTGAAGGGGCACGAGCATGAACAAGCGTCTGATCATTGGTGGCATGCTTGCTGCCGCATTTGCCGGCCTGCCCGGCCTGTCACTTGCCGGAGACATCGCCAATATCCAGCCGATCGGCTTTTCCGCCGACGGCAAGGTCTTCGGATTTCAGGAATTCGGCATCGAGGAGAGCGGCAACCTTCCCTACTCCAACACCTATTTCATCGATACCGAAGACGGTCACTATCTCGAGGGCACGCCCTTCCACACGGAGCTGACCGATAAGGATGCCAATCTTTCCAAGGCGCGGCGGCAGAACCTGACGGCGGCGCGCAGCCAGATGGACAAATACGATCTCCTGACCAATCCCGGCCTGATCGCCGCCTTCAATCCGCCGACCGAACTCGGCTCGCCTTCGAAGACGATCCGCTACACGACGCTTGCGACCGACGGTCCGCCGAAAGCGCCTTATACGCTCTCGCTCGGCGAGATGCCGCTGCCGACGCCGAAGGATTGCGCTGCGGTCGACAAACGGGTCATCGGCTTCAGCCTGCAGATGATCGAAAAGGAAGGCGCTCCGAACCGACAGGCGGCGCGCCAGGCCACCGCCGTTCCGGCCGAGCGCGCATGTTCGGTCGAATACCGGATCGGCGGTGCGGTGGTCTATCAGCCGGAAGGCGGAAACCAGGTTCACATCGCCCTCGTCCTGGCCTTCGATGCGACAAGGAACGGACGCTGGATCGCCGTTCCGGTTCATCCCTGAGCATGGATCGCCTTAGGGCTGCATGGCCGCCCTACCCCGATCTGATCGCCGGCGCGTTGCTTTGGGGCATGCAGATGCTTGCCGCCGCCATGCTCGGCCTTTACCTGCGCAACGGGCTGCAGACGAGCCGCCTTGCCGAGGTTGCCGCGCTCTATTTCGCCGGCGGCCTGTTTGCCTGGCCGTTAGCCCTGCCGGTTGCCCGCTTCTTTGCTTATGGCAGGCAGCCGGAAGCGCGTTTTGCCGCTTTTTTCGTAACGCTGACAGCAGCTACGATCCTGATGACTGCCTTCCTCTTCGCCATGGAATACCGGATCTTCTATTCGCGCTGGCACGCGCCCTTCGGCAGTATCGTCTGGGCCTTCCAGTTCGTCTTCACCAGTATCAGCGCCGTCTATCAGTTCCTGGTGATCGGCCTGCGCCTCTTTCTACCGCTCGGCCTCGTCTGCCTTGTCGCAAGCAGCTATCATCTTGCCAAACGCATGCGTTGAGATTGCCGCCCGTCTTTGCTACAGGGGCGCTAAAGCAATTCCAGCAAAAGTGTGCAGCGGTTTTGCGTCCGGAATTGCGTCTTAAACGCTCAACCTCTTGAAGTGAAGGCAGCCGCCCATGATCCCGCGTTATTCCCGGCCCGAAATGGTCGCCATCTGGTCTCCCGAAACCAAGTTCCGTATCTGGTTCGAGATCGAGGCGCATGCCTGCGACGCGCTGGCCGAACTCGGCGTTATCCCGAAATCGGCGGCAAAGACGATCTGGGAAAAAGGCGGCGCCGCCACCTTCGACGTCGACCGCATCGATGAGATCGAGGCCGTCACCAAGCATGACGTCATCGCCTTCCTCACCCATCTCGCCGAGATCGTCGGCCCGGATGCGCGCTTCGTCCACCAGGGCATGACCTCATCCGACGTGCTCGACACCTGCTTCAACGTGCAATTGGTACGCGCCACCGACATCCTGCTTGCCGATATCGACCGGCTGCTCGAGGCGCTGAAAAGCCGCGCCTTCGAACATAAGGACACGGTCACCATCGGCCGTTCGCACGGCATCCATGCCGAACCCACCACCTTCGGCGTCAAGCTGGCGCTCGCCTATGCCGAATTCGAGCGCTGCCGCCAGCGCCTCGTCGCCGCCCGCGAGGAAGTCGCGACCTGCGCCATCTCAGGCGCCGTCGGCACCTTCGCCAATATCGATCCCCGCGTTGAGGAACATGTCGCCGAAGCGCTTGGCCTGAAGGCCGAGCCGGTCTCGACGCAGGTCATCCCGCGCGACCGCCACGCCATGTATTTCGCCACGCTCGGCGTCGTTGCCTCGTCGATCGAGCGGCTGGCAACCGAAATCCGCCACCTGCAGCGCACCGAGGTGCTGGAAGCCGAGGAATATTTCTCGCCTGGCCAGAAGGGCTCTTCGGCCATGCCGCACAAGCGCAACCCGGTTCTGACCGAAAACCTGACGGGCCTTGCTCGCATGGTCCGCTCCTACGCCATGCCGGCGATGGAAAACGTCGCCCTCTGGCACGAGCGCGATATTTCGCATTCCTCGGTCGAGCGCATGATCGGCCCCGACGCCACCGTGACGCTGGATTTCGCCCTGTCGCGGCTTGCCGGCGTCATCGAGAAGCTGCTGGTCTATCCTGAGAATATGGAGAAGAACCTTAACAAATTCCGCGGCCTCGTCCATTCCCAGCGCGTCCTGCTGGCGCTGACACAGGCCGGCACCTCCCGCGAGGATGCCTACCGCCTCGTCCAGCGCAACGCCATGAAGGTCTGGGAACAGGGCAAGGACTTCCTGGAAGAGCTGCTTGCCGACGCCGAAGTCCGCGCTGCACTGTCGGAAGAGGACATCCGCGAGAAGTTCGACCTCGGCTACCATACGAAGCACGTGGACACGATTTTCCGCCGCGTCTTCGGCAACGCCTGAGCGATCTGCAATCAACGATATACCGGCGCCCTTGCAGGCGCCGTTTTCATATCTAGCTTTTCTCAAGCGGCCGTTGTTTTTGCTTCGGCCCTTTGGCGGCCACAGGACGTTTGCGTGCCTCCGCCTTTTTCGACGGCGTCGCTTTTGCCGCCTCCGAGGTCTTGCAAGCCTCGCTCTCGCCCCTGCCCTTTGCTGCCTTGGCGACCAACTCGTCGAGACGTTTCAGCTCCTCCTCGTCGAGATTCTCGATACCGATGAAACGGTTCTCGGCATGGCTCGTCAGGATGATTTCGTTGAGCTTGGCCTGGATTGCCCTGGTGTCGCGTGTCTGGGCGTTCTGCAGCACGAAAACCATCAGGAAGGTGATGATCGTCGTGCCGGTATTGATCACCAGCTGCCAGGTTTCCGAATAATCGAAGAAGGGGCCGAGTGCCGCCCAGATGACGACGGCGACCAGCGCCAGGATGAAGATGACGGGTTTGCCCGCCCATTCCGATACCTTTGTTGCGAAGTGGGCAAACAGATGCTTCATCGTCACCACAAAGATCCTCCCTCGACGTCTCCAGAGCATGATGTCGGCGACATCATGCTCTCGGCTAAACAAACTCCGAGGCAGGATCGAGGTTCCCCAGGGATCCGAGATTCCCCCTGGGGGGGGCCGGAATTCCCCGCAGGCAAGGCCGTGGTTATGCTGTGACTTCCCGCGCAATCAGCTTGCGATAGAGATGCCAGGTCGCATGGCCGAGGATCGGGATAACCAGCGCAAGCCCGGCAAAGATCGGGATCGTGCCGATGAAGAGCAGCGCGGCGACAATTAGGCCCCAAAGCAGCACCGGCACTGGATTGATGACCATCGCGCGGATCGACGCCGTTACCGCGGCCACCGCCCCGACGTCGCGGTCGAGCAGCAGCGGAAAGGTGATGACGGTCATTGCAAGCACGACGAGCGCAAAGACGAAGCCGATCAGATTGCCCCAGATGATCAACTGCAGGCCCTGGGACGTGCCGAAGACCGAATGGAAGAAATCCGACATGGTGCGCGGAAACACCTCGCCGAGCAGATTGCTGTAGAGCGTCTGCGCCGTCACCAGCCAGACGACGAAGAAGGCACAGAGCATCAGCCCGACCGCAACGATCGCCGGCAGCGCCGGCGAATGGCGCACCTCAAGCGCATGCGTCCATGACGTGTCGAGGCCGGCCTCGCGCCGGCGGCTGATCTCGTAGAGGCCGATCGCCGCGATCGGGCCGATCAGCACGAAGCCCGCCATCAGCGGGAAAACCATGGGCAGAAGATTGGCCCCCGAGGTCCAGAGCGTCAGGAAGACGCCGGCGATCGGGTACATCAGGCACAAGAACACATAGTGGGATGGTTTCTCCATAAAATCGTCGTACCCGCGCTTCAGCGCGTCGAAAACATCTGCGACGCCGATGCGATTGACGACGGGCCGTGTGAGACCTTCGCTTGCACCTGTCATAACATGAAATGCCGCCATGGCTTTCTCCTCCTCAGCCGAGACATGGCCGGCGGCGGGTAGGCATCGGCGGGCAAGCCGACACGAAATCCGCAACCGGCACTGGAGGAATATAGCAACTTTCACGGCCCGTGTCGCCCTCCCTTAAAATCCCCCTCTTGACATCTTGGACCAGCTTTCTCACATCGGCGGCATCATGAAAGCCTCAGACGCAGATATCCTCATCATCCCCGGTTACACCAATTCCGGCCCGGGCCACTGGCAGAGCCGCTGGGAGGCAAAGCTCAGCACGGCGCGGCGCGTCGAACAGGCCGAATGGACGAAGCCGGTCCGCGAGGATTGGATCGCCCGCATCGCCGAGGAGGTGAACGCCTCGACCCGTCCGGTCGTTCTCGTCGCCCATTCGCTGGGCGTGCCCTCGGTGATCCACGCCATCCCGCATTTCCGCACGCCTGTGGCAGGCGCCTTTCTCGTCGCCCCGCCCGATGTCGCCAATCCCGACATCCGCCCGAAGCACCTGATGACCTTCGGTCCCTATCCGCGCGATCCGCTGCCCTTCCCGTCGATTACGGTCGCCAGCCGCAACGATCCGTTCGGCAGCTACGAGCATGCCGACGATGTCGCCAGCAGCTGGGGCTCCTTCCTCGTCGATGCCGGCGAAGCCGGTCATATCAATGCCGATTCCGGTCATGGCCCCTGGCCCGAAGGCACCATGGTCTTTGCCCAGTTCCTCGGCCGACTCTCTACCTGATCGAGGAAAAGGCATCGTCTCTCTTGTTGAGCAACTGCTTTCTAAGTCTTTCTTAATGGAATGACAGCAGACTGCGCCGAAGTGAAATAAGCGAGAATGTCCGTGAAGAAAGCCCATACAGTGGCCGGTGATCCGCATGGCGATGCCGCAGCGGCTGAGGCAGGCATCTGCAATGGGGCAGCTGACGATTCCGACCTGGCCGAGCGGGAGAGCCGCTGGAATTATGCGCTCGTCGGCTCGGGCCTTGGCGTATGGGATCACAATTACCGTCTCGACCGGAAATATTACTCGCCGACGTGGAAAACCATCCGCGGCATGGCGCCCGACGAGGAAGCCGACGGCGATTATGAGGCTTGGCTGCAGCTCGTCCATCCCGACGATCGCGATTTCGTCGTCCACGCGATCGACCGGCAGAACGCCGGCGATCCCAATTACCAGATCTTCGAATATCGCGAGCGTCACAAGGACGGTCACTGGGTCTGGATCGAGTGTCGCGGCGCGTGCGTCGAATGGGACGAGAACCGCGTGCCGACGCGCATCATCGGCACGGATACGGATATCACTGCCCGCAAGCAGGCCGAGGAGACGCTGTCGCGTTTGTCGCGCCGGCTCGATCTGGCGCTGGAGGTTTCCCGCATCGGCGTCTTCGAAGCCGATATCGAGCATGATACCGTCGAATGGGACGACCGCCTCATCGCCATTTACGGGCTGCAGGGCGCCTCGCGCCAGATCGCCAGCGACGCCTGGGCGAAAAGCCTGCATCCCGAAGACCGCGAGCGCGTGCTTGGCTTGTCCGACCGTAGCGTCGAAAGCGGCCGCGATTTCCAGCAGGAATACCGCATCATCCGCGGCGACGGCGTCGAACGTGTCATCCGCGCCCGCTCGGCCTTCTTCATCGACGGCAACGGCCACCGCAAGCTGATTGGCGCCAACTGGGACGTCACCGAGGAAGTCGCGCTCCGCAACGAGCTGCAGCGCGCCAAGGATCTGGCCGAGGCGCGCAACCGCGAGCTCGAAGCCGCCAAGGAGAGCATCGAGCACCTGGCGCTCCACGACTATCTCACCGGCCTGCCGAACCGCCGATATCTCGACAAGATGCTGGGCGAGCGTTCGGCCGAATGCCGGGCCAAGGGCCTGGCACTGACGATCCTGCATATCGATCTCGACCGCTTCAAGCAGATCAATGACACGCTCGGCCACCGGGCCGGCGACGCCATGCTGCAGCATGCCGCAAGCGTACTGAGGAATTCCGTCCGCGCCGCCGATTTTGTCGCTCGCATTGGTGGCGATGAATTCGTCATCCTCTGCGCCGTCGATCCCGCGTCGAAGAAGATCGCCGGCCTTGCCGAACGTGTTATCCGCGAATTGCGCAAACCCGTCAGATATGAGGGGCACGATTGCCGTTTCGGCGCCAGCGTCGGCATCGCCATCGATAGCGGACCGACGCTCGACGTCAAGCAGGTGCTGCTCGACGCCGATATCGCCCTCTATCGTGCCAAGGGCCTGGGCCGCAACCGCTTCGAATTCTTCTCGGCCTCTGCCCGCCGCGACATCATCTCCGCCAAGCACCTTGCCGACGAGATCCTGATCGGCCTCGAGCGCAATGAATTCGTGCCCTTCTACCAGCTGCAGTTCGATGCTCGCACGCTCGATGTTGCAGGCGTCGAAACGCTAGCCCGCTGGCAGCACCCGGTGCACGGGCTGCTGACGCCAGACCGCTTCCTCGATATCGCCGAGGATCTCGACGTCGTCTCGACCATCGACGCCCTCATCTTGGAGCGCGCCATTGCCGACCGGAAGGCGTGGCTGAAGGACGGGCTGCCGATCCCGAAGATATCGGTCAACGTCTCCGCTAGGCGGCTCGCCGATCCCGATCTCGGCAAAAAGCTTCGTGCCCTGAAGATCGAGCCCGGCACATTCTCCTTCGAACTGCTGGAATCGATCTCGCTCGACGATTGCGACGAGGCGGTGGCCGCCAACCTGAAAAAGCTGCGCAAGCTCGGCATCGACATCCAGATCGACGATTTCGGCACCGGCCATGCCTCGATCGTCAGCCTGCTGCGATTGAGCCCGAAGACTCTGAAGATCGACCGCGAGCTGATCCGCATGCTGCCGCAATCGGCCGAGCAGCGCAAACTCGTCGGCTCGATCATCGATATCGGCCGCTCGTTGAACATCCTCGTCATCGCCGAGGGCGTCGAAACGGCGGATCATATCCGGATTCTCGAAGAACTCGACTGTGACACGTTGCAGGGCTACGCGCTCGCCCGGCCGATGCCGGCCATGCAGATCCCCTCCTTCATCCGCGCCGGAAGCTGGCGCCACGGGCAAATTGCCGCTCGCGCGCTACAGACGCAGCTTCGCCGCGCGCTGCCAGGCAGAGCCGCCAAATAAAAACCTGCATAAGCGGCCCGCCATTTCGCCTTCATTCCACCGTACTGGAAAAGGCGCTACACTCGTCCTGCGAATTCATTCGATTCTCTTGGCGGTATTCCGTAAAATCGGAAACCGGGACCGCGAAATCCGGAAACCGGGGCCACGAAATCTGGAAACCAGGGAAGGAGCGACAGGCGGATTGTGAAACCCTCTCTTTTCCTTTAAGGGGACGCCACGAGATCGATCCACTCGCGCTATCCCAAGAGCGCCAACAATAGAGAATGACCACGATGAACCGTCGCCGCCGTATCTACGAGGGCAAGGCAAAGATTCTGTATGAAGGCCCGGAACCGGGCACTTTGATCCAGTTCTTCAAGGACGATGCCACTGCCTTCAACAAGAAGAAACACGAAGTCATCGATGGCAAGGGCGTCCTCAACAACCGCATCTGCGAATATATCTTCAGCCATCTGAACAAGATTGGCATCCCTACTCATTTCATCCGCCGGCTCAACATGCGCGAGCAGTTGATCAAGGAAGTAGAGATGATCCCGCTGGAGATCGTCGTGCGCAATGTCGCCGCCGGTTCTCTCGCCAAGCGCCTCGGCATCGACGAAGGCGTCGTGCTGCCGCGCTCGATCATCGAATTCTATTACAAGTCCGACGCGCTCGACGATCCGATGGTCTCCGAAGAGCATATCACCGCCTTCGGTTGGGCAAACCCCGCCGAACTCGATGACATCATGGCGCTTGCCATCCGCGTCAACGACTTCATGACCGGCCTCTTCCTCGGCGTCGGCATCCAGCTCGTCGATTTCAAGATCGAATGCGGCCGCCTCTTCGAAGGCGATATGATGCGCATCATCCTCGCCGACGAAATCTCGCCGGACAGCTGCCGGCTCTGGGATATCGAAACCCACGAGAAGATGGACAAGGACCGCTTCCGCCGCGACCTCGGCGGGCTGCTCGAAGCCTATTCCGAAGTTGCGCGCCGTCTCGGCATCATCAATGAAAACGAGCCCGTGCGCGGCACCGGCCCGGTTCTCGTCAAGTAAGGCAGGAAAGACAAAGTGATCAAGGCTCGTGTCACCGTCACGCTGAAAAACGGCGTTCTCGATCCGCAGGGCAAGGCTATCGAGGGTGCGCTTGGCGCCCTCGGCTTCTCGGGCGTCGGCCATATAAGACAGGGCAAGGTCTTCGACCTGGAGCTGGAAGGCGCCGACAAGGGCAAGGCCGAGGCCGACCTCAAGGCCATGTGCGAAAAACTGCTCGCCAACACGGTGATCGAGAACTACGCAATCGCGATCGACTGATGATCACAGACCCGTCGTCCGGCGGACTTTGAGGATTTGGCGTCATGATGAAAGCAAAGCTGGAGACGGAAGTCTCGAAATATATGAGCTATGTTTTGCGTCATGCGCCTGATGCCGCGGGTTTGACGCTTGATAGCGAGGGTTGGGTGTCGTTCGATGAGCTCGAAAAGGTGTTGGCGTCGAAATACGACGTTTCCCGCGCCGATATTATCGAGATTGTCGACAACAATCCAAAGAAGCGCTTCACGCTCGCCGATGGCAGAATTCGCGCAAACCAAGGTCATAGCGTCGATGTCGATCTCGCATTGAACCAGGTTGAACCGCCCGCCGCTCTTTTTCACGGCACGTCTCTGACGAACTGGCACTCGATCGAGCGCGAAGGCTTGAAGAAGATGCAGCGGCACCACGTTCATCTGTCGGCGGATGTCGAAACGGCGAAAATTGTCGCAGCGCGCCGCAAGGGTGAACATATCATCCTGCGTGTGGATGCGGCCCGCATGTTTTCAGAGGGTCATTCTTTCTTTGTCTCCGACAATGGAGTATGGCTCGCCGAAAGCGTTCCAGTTCAATATCTTTCGCGAAACGCAGGGACCCCATGAAATCAGCCGTCGTTCAACTTCCGGGCCTCAACCGTGACCGCGACATGATCGCCGCCCTGACCAAGATCTCCGGCAAGCCGCCGGTGAGGATCTGGCAGACGGAAACCGAGTTCCCCGATGTCGATCTGATCGTCATCCCCGGCGGCTTCTCTTATGGCGATTACCTGCGTTGCGGCGCGATCGCCGCCCGCATGCCGGTCATGCAGGCGATCATCGACAAGGCTGCAAAGGGCGTGAAGGTGCTCGGCGTCTGCAACGGCTTCCAGATCCTCGTCGAGGCCGGCCTCCTGCCCGGCGCGCTGATGCGCAATTCCTCGCTGAAATTCGTCTGCCGTGAGATCAAGCTCGAAGTCGTCAACGCCGAGACGGACTTCACCCGCGCCTACGCGCAGGGCCAGGTCATCCGCTGCCCGGTTGCCCATCACGACGGCAATTATTTCGCCGACGAAGCGACGCTGGCTGCGATCGAAGGCAATGGCCAGGTGGTGTTTCGTTATGCCGAGGGCACCAATCCGAACGGCTCGATCAACGACATCGCCGCTGTCATGAATGAAAAGGGCAACGTGCTCGGCATGATGCCGCATCCCGAAAACCTGATCGAAGCCGCTCATGGCGGCTCGGACGGTCGCGGGCTCTTCGCCTCGGCGCTCGACGTCATCGCCGCCTGAGCCCGCACCTTGCCCAAAAACGCACAGCGGTCTTGGGCAACGGCATGCACCCGAAAATCCTTCCGTCCGGATCTGGAGCAAGATTGATGCGCCCTCGCCTCGCAAACGCCGCCCTGTTGACCGCTGTCGCAGCCATGGTCGCAGCCTGCCAGACGCCGGCGCCGACAGGCCCGAACCGCGCCGCGCTGCCGACCATGGAACGCGTGGCGCTCGGCGCCAATGCCTGCTGGTTCAAATCGGGCGATCCGGCCTTTGCAGCCTATAAGCTCGCGCCGGAGCTCAATTCCTTCTCCGGCCGGCCGCGCATCCTGCTTGTCCACAAGGGCAGCCCGGAAAGCCGGCCGCTGCTCGTCGTTCAGGCCGAAGGAAGCCCGTCGCGCCTGCAGGCCTTCGGTCCAATGATGTCGGAACCGGTCGCCGGCCGCATCACCACCGACGTCAATCGCTGGTCGGCAGGCAGCAAGGCCTGCAGCTGATCGCCCCGATCAGTCCGCAAAGCCCGATCAATCCCAGAAAAACGACTTGCTGATTTCGCGTGCCGCATCCGATTGCGACACCCCGATATCCTTGAGTTCAGCCGCCGTCAGGCCTCTCAGCGCGCGCCGGCCCTCCCGCTTTTGCTGCCAGAGAAGAATGGCGGCCCATATCCGCTTGAGACGCGTCGTCTCCTCGGCAGGCGCGGTCGGCAGGACAATTTGTCTCCTGTCGTCATAAGAGACAATCGGTACAATCGGCATTTTCATTTCGGGTAGGGCAGACATCCCAGAATCCTCTCGGTTCGTCCGTTCGGATTGCCTCTTAGGCTTGACGGGTACAATGTGGCAATATATACAATTGTCACCATGACAAATTGGCTTCCTGATATTTCCCGTGGTTCCGGGCCGGTCTATCTCCGGTTGGCTGATAGCATCGAATCCGCCATATCAAGCGGCGCCCTGCCCGCCGGCAGCAAATTGCCGCCGCAGCGCAACCTCGCCTATGATATCGGCGTGACGATCGGCACGATCGGCCGCGCCTATGCGCTGGTGCACGAGCGCGGCCTCGTCGCCGGCGAGGTCGGGCGTGGCACCTATGTGCTGAACCGCTCCGAGACGCCGCCCGGCGAACAGATCGACCCGCTGACCGTCTCGCTCGGCGGCACCCGCGTCCACGATGCGCCTGCCAACAAGATCCGCTTCGATACGACAGCCGCCCCCGATCTCGGCCAGGGCAAGGTCATCGCTGGTATCCTTGCCGAGATCGGCGAGCAGCATTTCTCCGAGATTTCTTCCTATTCCCGCAATTTCCCGAGCAACTGGTTCGAGGCCGGCCGCCTCTGGCTTGCCCGCAGCGGCTGGATGCCGGAAGCCGAAAACATCGTGCCGACGCTCGGCGCCCATGCGGCGGCGATCTCAGTCATTGCCGCCGTCTCGGCGCCGGGCGACAAGATCGTCTTCGAGCATCTCACCTATACGCAGGTCAGCCGCAGCGCCCGCCTTCTCGGCCGGCGCACGCTGACGGTCGAGTCTGATGAACTGGGCGTCATCCCCGAAGATTTCGAGCGGCTCTGCCAGCAGCAGCACCCGAAGATCGCCTTCCTGATGCCGACTGTCCACAATCCGACGGTGTCGATCATGCCCTATGAGCGGCGCGTGACAATCGCTGCAATCGCCAGGAAACACGGCGTCTGGCTGATCGAGGACGACCTTTATGGCGGCATGTCAGGCGACGATACGCCGCTGCTCGCCTCGCTGGCGCCCGACCGCACTTTCCTCGTCAACGGCCTGTCGAAATCGGTCGCCGCCGGCGTGCGCGGTGGCTGGGTCGCCTGCCCGCCGCATTTTGCTCAGCGCATCAAGGTGACGCACAGGATGATCACCGGCGGCCTGCCCTTCATCCTGGCCGAGACCTGCGCCCGCCTCGTCGAAAGCGGCACGGCACACGAGATCCGAAAGGAAAGCGTCGAAGAACTTTCCAGGCGCGTCCGGCTCGCCCGTGAACAATTGCAGGGCTTCGATTTCCAATCGCACCCGCATGCGCCCTTCCTCTGGCTGAAACTGCCGGAGCCCTGGATGTCGGGCACCTTCAAGAATGCCGCCTTCCGCGACGGCGTGCTCGTCGACGACGAGGACGAGTTCAAGGCGGCGCGCGGCGAGAAAACCTATCATCGCGTTCGCATCGGTTTTTCCTCGCCCAAGACGGGGCAGGAACTGGTCTCCGGCCTGATGATCCTGCGCCGGCTGCTGGAAAACGGCGGCTCCGCCTATGACGGTGAAATATGATCCGTTGATGGCCGAGATCGCCCATTCCTCGAACGCCAATCTCTGCGACGGGCCGAGCGACGGCATGACGCGCGCCGGCTTGCAGGTCGGCTACAAATTCTGAGAGTCCGTTCGACAATTTCAGCGGGTTGGCCGACGGATGATTGAACTGCTCATTACGGCCGTCTGATCAACCATCGGCAGGCGGGAACCGTTCAGTCCCATGTGGGACGAACAGGCTTCAACTCGCCCTGACAAGCCGCCGCGACGCAGTCCGCCAGGCTGCCAAACCGAAGCGCCTTACCCGTCAATCCAGGACCGTAGTGAGCGAACTTCGCGGAATTGGTGATAATTGTATCGACCGATTTTGGGATGACAGGCTCCGCAAGTGTGCACCAGCACGCATCGGTTACGAATTCTACGCCGAAGTCCGACAATTTGCCGACGAGATTCGCAGCGGAAGCCCTTTCGAACGTCGCACGGTTGCAGGTAACCAGAACCTTGACGTCAGGATGTTTCGCCAGGCCTTCGCAGAGCGCGGCCAGCCGCTCGCATTCGTCGAAAGAGAAATGGGGATTGCCCAGCGCGACGAACTCGATGGAATCCACAGACCCGCCGTTGAGTTTCCTCCAGTCCGCAACGACGTCCTTGGGACAGATTTCGTAGCTCGCCTTGATCTTGCTTCCGACAATGCTCTCAAGGCTGTCGGCCTCCGGCGTGACACCGACGATATGGAACATGGGAGAGCCTGATGTCGTCGCAAAACCCGCCCCGAACGCCTTTAGGTCGTCCAGATTCGGCTTCCACGTCTCGAGGCCGATCACGACCGGAATTTCATCTCCGACAAGCTTGCCGATGTGGTAGCCGAGAATGGGGTAGACCATGTCATCCCGCGACACGAAGCCCGACACATTGACCACGAGGCTGGCGCGCCTGTTGTCGGCGATATGCGGCCCGGTCAGCGGCGCGCGCCCGGTAAGAGCGATGCACAGATCCAGGTAATCGGGATACTTGGCAGTGCGAGCACCCAGAACGCTGTTTGCGAATACGACGGCGTTCGACTCCGCCCAGGCCACCTGCTCACCCTGCCTGGGTGCCGACGACAGCTGGTAGGGCGCGCAGGTGAACGTCTTTTGTGCTCCCATGGAGGCGTAGGCCTCACCCAATTCGGATGCGGGTCCGGCGACGTCGGGAGACACGCCCTGCTCCCGCCAACGCATCTGGTCCACCGATATCGCGTTCAGGGTCGTCGGAACGGCAACCCTACCCTCCCAGTCCCGCATACGTTTCGCGAATTCCAGACTGGTCGGCCCGGTGTAGATGCAGCCATCGATATGGACCTGGGAGATATCGATGAGTTCCGTCGCTCCCTGAATTTCAGCCATGCGCGTCGTGGCCCTCATTGCCACCTGCACGGCCTTGCCCATTTCCCCGTTCAAAGCCGACCGATCCCTCGATGTCAGCGCTATCGAATTTCCATAGGTGCGATCGGCGGCATCGAAACCGGGGGCGGTTTCGATCCGGCTCGCGATGACCTTGTCGCCGATGAGGGTGACTTCAGGGATAGAGTGCAGCTCGGCGAAGTCGTCTTCGGAGAGCTGGACAACGGGGATCGATCGGCCGAACACTTCCTCAGCGACGATCACTCCGAGCGACAGTATTTCCTCCTGGCGCGAGACCACGATGCCGGCGGGAGCGTGCCCGTTCATGATCAGCTCCATGAGCACGCTGCTGCCCGTACACGAGCCGCGTCCGCCGGGGATGGCGAGAATCTTTCCTGTCAGGACCTGTGTCGACAGGGGATGGTGGCGGTCGATGACTTCTCCGGTTCGGGAGTCGACGCCGCCCCAGAAGCTGAGCGCCGTGTCGCTGAATACGATCGACCCCGTAGCGAAGCCAGCCACAAGCGCGCGCCCGGCAAACACCTTTTCGTCTGCCTGTTGTTGTATATCCGGCATTGTATCTCGATACCATCAACCAAGGAGAAAAGTTCCCTATAGGAAACATCAGCGGCACGCAAAAGCTGAGGCCGGAACCTTGCCCCGTGCTATCGATCGAGAATCAAAAGCAAGTTGTCAAATAGACTCTGAGAAGCGGCCGCCCGTACCGGGCCGAAGAAGTCGCCCGCCCTCTGTTGACGGCGGGCATTTTCCTGTCGCGCGCCGTCCCTACATAGGTTAAAGAGCGGAAAACGCGCAACGGCAGGGACTTTCGAGAGCTCATGACTATTCCAAACACCATCCCGATCACGCCGGAACTCATCGCGAGCCATGGCCTGAAGCCGGACGAATACCAGCGCATTCTGGATCTGATCGGCCGCGAACCGACTTTCACGGAGCTCGGTATCTTCTCGGCCATGTGGAACGAGCACTGCTCCTACAAATCCTCGAAGAAGTGGCTGCGCACGCTGCCGACCAAGGGGCCACGCGTCATCCAGGGCCCGGGCGAAAATGCCGGCGTGGTCGACATCGATGACGGCGATTGCGTCGTCTTCAAGATGGAGAGCCACAACCACCCCTCCTATATCGAGCCCTATCAGGGGGCTGCGACCGGCGTCGGCGGCATCCTGCGCGACGTCTTCACCATGGGTGCGCGCCCGATCGCCGCGATGAACGCGCTGCGCTTCGGCGAGCCGGATCATCCGAAGACCCGCCACCTCGTCTCCGGCGTCGTCTCCGGCGTCGGCGGCTATGGCAATTCCTTCGGCGTGCCGACGGTCGGCGGCGAGGTCGAATTCGACGCCCGCTACAACGGCAACATCCTCGTCAACGCCTTTGCCGCTGGCATTGCGAAATCCAATGCCATCTTCCTCTCGGAAGCCAAGGGCGTCGGCCTTCCGGTCGTCTATCTCGGCGCCAAGACCGGCCGCGACGGCGTCGGCGGCGCGACGATGGCGTCGGCCGAATTCGACGAATCGATCGAGGAGAAACGTCCGACCGTTCAGGTCGGCGACCCCTTCACCGAAAAGTGCCTGCTGGAAGCCTGCCTTGAGCTGATGAAAACCGGCGCCGTCATCGCCATCCAGGACATGGGTGCGGCCGGCCTCACCTGCTCCGCCGTCGAAATGGGCGCCAAGGGCGATCTCGGCATCCTGCTCGAGCTCGACAAGGTGCCGGTCCGCGAAGAGCGGATGACCGCCTACGAGATGATGCTGTCGGAAAGCCAGGAGCGCATGCTCATGGTGCTGCAGCCGGAGAAGGAAGAGGAAGCCAAGGCGATCTTCGTCAAGTGGGGCCTCGATTTCGCTATTGTCGGCAAGACGACCGACGACCTGCGCTTCCGCGTCGTGCACCAGGGCGAGGAAGTCGCCAACCTTCCAATCAAGGATCTCGGTGACCAGGCGCCGGAATATGATCGCCCCTGGCGCGAATCCGGCAAGCATGCCCCCCTGCCCGCCAATCTCGTTGCCGCACCCGAAGATTACGGCCAGGCGCTGTTGCAACTCGTCGGCTCCGCCAACCAGTCGAGCCGCCGCTGGGTCTATGAGCAATATGACACGCTGATCCAAGGCAATTCGTTGCAGTTGCCGGGCGGCGATGCCGGCGTGGTGCGCGTCGACGGCCATCCCTCCAAGGCGCTCGCCTTCTCCTCCGACGTCACCCCGCGTTATGTCGAGGCAGACCCCTTCGAAGGCGGCAAGCAGGCGGTCGCCGAATGCTGGCGCAACATCACCGCAACAGGCGCGGAGCCGCTCGCCGCCACCGACAATCTGAACTTCGGCAATCCCGAAAAGCCCGAGATCATGGGCCAGTTCGTCGAGGCGGTGAAAGGCATCGGCGAAGCTTGCCGCGCGCTCGACTTCCCGATCGTTTCCGGCAACGTCTCGCTCTACAACGAGACCAACGGCGTCGCCATCCTGCCGACCCCGACGATCGCAGGCGTCGGCCTGCTGCCGGATTGGAGCAAGATGGCCCGTATCGGCGCTGCCAGCGATGGCGATAAGGTGATCATGATCGGCGTCGACGGCAGCCATCTCGGCCAGTCGGTCTATCTGCGCGACGTGCTTTCCAGCCGCGAAGGTCCCGCGCCGGAGGTCGATCTGTTTGCCGAGCGCCGCAATGGCGATTTCGTCCGCTCCGTCATCCGCAACGGCCAGGCAACCGCCTGCCACGACATCTCCTCGGGTGGCCTTGCCGTGGCGCTCGCTGAAATGGCGATGGCCTCGGGCAAAGGCCTGACGATTGATCTGAGCGAAGGCAGGGACGCGCCGCATGCGCTGCTCTTCGGCGAGGATCAGGCGCGCTACGTCCTGACCTTGCCTGCCGATGTCGCCGATTTCGTCTGCGTCAATGCAGAAGGCGGCGGCGTTCCCTTCCGCCGTCTCGGCACGGTCGGAGGAACGGCGCTCGTCGTCGGCGATCTCATCTCGCTGCCGATTCAGCAATTGCGCGATGCCCATGAATCGTGGTTCCCTGATTTCATGGAAGGCCGCGGCGAACTTGCCGCTGCGGAATGATGCGCAAGGAGTAACGACCATGGCCATGAAACCCGGCGATATCGAAGACATGATCAAGGCTGGGATTCCCGGTGCCAAGGTGACGATCCGCGATCTGGCGGGCGACGGCGATCACTACGCCGCCGAAGTCGTTGCCGAAGCCTTCCGCGGCAAGAGCCGCGTGCAACAGCACCAGATGGTCTACGAAGCGCTGAAGGGCAATATGGGCGGCGTACTGCACGCTCTGGCCCTGCAGACCTCGGCGCCGGAATAAAGCCCGACGCAATCTGGATGGACGATGCCCGGCCCTCAGCCGGGCATTCTCTTTTCATCGGGACTGGCAAAGACCGAGGCCGGCATCGGCCCCGCGGTCATCAGCGTGAAATCAAACGACGCCTTTAGGTCCGGGCCAAGCACATATTGCCGGTGGACGCGTAGCTGGTCCTTGCGGATCTTGCGGTAGTGTTCGCGCGTCAGCATCTGCTTGACGCGGATCAGAATCATCTTCGCCTCAGGCGCATCCCGATGGCAAGAGACGGCGACGACAGGCACTTTGTAGAAATTGATCGAATCCGTCAGGCACTGCACGTCGAGCCAGGAAATCTCTGGGCAGCGGGCGATCAGCCCGACGCGGGCGCGAAGCAGTGTCGCCGATGACATCAACGCACATTGCAGAATGGCACTGCCGAGTGTGGCAAACACCACGCGCTTGCCCTTGAAGATCTCCGGCTCCCTCTCCAGCAATATGCCGATGACATGGGCGGCGACGCTCGATCCCATGCTGTGCGAGGAGATCACATATTCGTCCGCCTCTTCGTCAAGCGCCTTGCGCACGGCAGTGGCCCGCTCTTCCAGCCAGTCGTTGAAATCTTTCCGGTCCATACGGCCTAGCGCCACGGCCATTGCCCAATCGGCGAAGAGATGCAGCGTATGGAAGCGTTCGGAAAACGGCAGGAAGGCGAAGATGAAGAAACAGAGCGCCAGCGGCGCGCTCCAGAGCATGTGCCACGGCGAAAAGCCGAGACCATAGGGCATGATGGCGATCTGCGCCGTCAGCGCGATCGCCAGCGCCGTCAGCAGGAACGGGAAGAGGAAGAACAGGCCGAAGCGCCAGGCGTGGCGGAAATATCCCCGCATGCCTCCTTCGAGCATGATCTCGGCGCAGCTTCGGAAGCCTGCAATGATCTGGCTCAGCGTGTTGCCGCTGCGCAGTCTACGCACCAAGGTATCGTGATCGACCATGTGGATCCGGCTCTTCGTCTGCCAGCCGGGGGAACCGGCCCCTGCCTCCGGCGCTGTGGCCTTCTCACCCGTCGTGACCACGAAACTGACCGGATCACTCCCCTCGTCCGCTGCCCCTGTCTCAACCGAATAGCCCCAGACGGCGGCACTCTGCCTGGCCGAACGCTCGTAGCGTGCCCTGTGGGCAACGCCGTCGAGCGGCTCGAAGCCCGTGAAATGCAGGACGACCCGCTTCTCGATCAGTTTCATTCCACTCTTCCGGCCGGACGAATGGCCGGCATGTTGGTGCGATCCGGCTGCTGCGCCACTGATAGGGCAAAAAAGCAGCTATGGTCTCGAAGCCGTCTTGCTAACCGAACTCTTCCGGAATTCAATAGTATCCATGTCGTTTCCATCACGAACGGAGGGGTTTTGTGGCCGACCTAGTCAAAGAATTGATATCAGGCGTCGTCGACAGCGTGCTGAAGGAGATCCTGAAGAAAACCACCGGCCGCGCCACGACGAAGCGCAAGAGGCGTAAGACACACCCCGCCGCGACGACGACAGCTGCGCGCAAGGCGACCTCGGCCAAACCCAAGCCTCCCCGGAAACAAGTCAGCAAGCGCCGCACCGCCGCCGGCCGCAGCCGTCAGCGACGTAGCTAAGGTACGATGAAATGTGAGCGTTCGGACGAATTCTGCTCCGCTGCAGCGCCGCTGCGTCTTTTGAGGCGCGCAAAGGAAGCTGTAGCGCTTTGATGTGCAGTAGCGCGACGGCAACAGCCCCGGCAACGGCCCGCCGGAATTGGTATTTTTTTGGTTCGGGCGGCTGGAATTCCTGCTGTCGCATGCTATCTAAAGGCAACGATTGAAACGGTGGGCCTTTAACCCACCTGTTGAAAGGATTAGGTCCCATGAGCGGCATTCACGAATTCATCGACAACGAAATCAAGAGCAACGACGTCGTCCTCTTCATGAAGGGCACGCCGCAGTTTCCGCAGTGCGGTTTCTCCGGCCAGGTCGTGCAGATTCTCGATTACATCGGCGTCGACTACAAAGGCGTCAACGTGCTCGCCGATTCGGAAATCCGCCAGGGCATCAAGGAATATTCCAACTGGCCGACAATCCCGCAGCTCTACGTAAAGGGCGAGTTCGTCGGCGGCTGTGACATCGTCCGGGAAATGTTCCAGGCTGGTGAACTGCAGCAGCATCTCCAGGAAAACGGCATCGCGGTGCGCGCCGCCTCTTGACCGGTCACCGGGCGTCCGCCCGGTTTCCAAATCTGTATCTTGAGTCCGAGGCGCTGCGGCAAGCAGCGCCTTAGCCTGTTTATGGGAATTTCATTGTGACAGATTCATCACAAGCCGTGTCCGCGGGCCGCCTGCCCATGGGCAAGCGAGAATTTATCGCGCTCGCCGCCTTCCTGATGGCCGTCAACTCTCTGGCGATCGACATCATGCTGCCGGCCTTGCAGCAGATCGGCGCGAGCCTCGGCGTCGAGAGCGAAAATCACCGGCAATTCGTCGTCTCCACCTATCTGCTCGGCTTCGGCTGTGCCCAGCTGTTCTACGGGCCGCTCTCTGACCGTTTCGGTCGCCGCACGCCGCTTTTGATCGGTCTCGTCATCTATATCCTGTCCGCCATCAGTATCGTCTTCGTGCCGACCTTTGCAGGGTTGCTCGCCCTGCGCTTCGTCCAGGGCGTCGGTTCGGCAGCAACCCGCGTCATCACCGTCTCCATCGTTCGCGACATCTATGGCGGCCGGCAGATGGCCGAAGTCATGTCGCTGATCATGATGGTCTTCATGATCGTACCGGTCATTGCGCCCGGCACCGGCCAGATCGTCATGTTCTTCGGCAACTGGCACCTGATCTTCCTCTTCATCGCCACCATGGCGACTGGTATTGCCGTCTGGGCCTATCTCCGCCTGCCGGAAACACTGCATCCCGCCAATGTCCGTCCCTTCACCGCCCGCTCGATCTTCGGCGCCTTCAAGCTGGTGCTGACCAATCGCGTCGCGCTCTGCTACACCATCGCCAGCACCTTCATCTTTGGCGCGCTGTTCGGCTTCATCAATTCGGCCCAGCAGGTCTATGTCGGCATTTACGATCTCGGCGTCTATTTCCCCTTCGCCTTCGCCGGCGTGGCGATCTTCATGTCGCTGTCGTCCTTCTTCAATTCACGCTTTGTCGGCAAGCTCGGCATGCGCCGCCTGTCGCACGGCTCGCTGCTCGGCTTCGTCGCCATCAACGCCATCTGGCTGATCGTCCAGATGGCGAGCACTGAGCCGATGCCCTTCGCGCTGTTCATCTCCTTCTTCGGCCTTGCCATGTTCCAGTTCGGCTGGATCGGCTCAAACTTCAATTCGCTCGCCATGGAGCCGCTCGGCCACGTCGCCGGCACCGCCTCCTCGGTCCTCGGCTTCATGAGCACGGTCGGCGGCGCCCTCATCGGCGCCGGCATCGGCCAGGCCTTCGACGGCACCGCGCTGCCGATGGTCGCGGGTTATTTCTTTGTGTCGATCATTGGCCTTGTCTTTGTGCTGATCGCCGAGAAGGGCCGCCTCTTCCAACAGCAGAACCCGGCCGTCTGAACGGCCGGCCTCCCTCGCATCCGGGATCTCAATAACATGACGCCGCCGCATAAACCGCACCAGGAAAACCAGGGCTCCCGCCGCATCGGCATGGGCTTTGGCGAATTCGTCGTCACCATCGCCATCATGACCGCCAGCGTTGCCATGGCAATCGACAGCATGCTGCCGGCTTTGCCCAATATCGGCCATTCTCTCGGCGTCACCAATACCAACGACGCGCAGCTGATCATCGGCGTGTTCTTCTTGGGATTCGGCGTCTCGCAGATCTTCTTCGGCAGCCTTTCGGATACGTTCGGCCGCCGCAACATCCTGCTCGGCGGCCTCGCCTGCTACGTTGTCGGAATGTTTGCCGCCGCAGCAACCGGCAGCTTCGAAATGCTGCTCGTCATGCGCTTCGTTCAGGGCGTGGGCGGTGCTGCTGTGCGCATAACGACCATGGCCATGGTACGCGACTGCTTCGGTGGCCGCGAAATGGCCCGTGTCATGTCCTATGTGATGATCGTCTTCATGATCGTGCCGATCGTTGCCCCCTCCGTCGGCCAACTCATCATCCTTTATGCCAACTGGCACTGGATCTTCATCCTGCTCGGCATCATCGCCACCATCCTGTTCGTCTGGGCTCTCCTGCGGCTGAAGGAATCGTTGCCGCCGGAAGAGCGGCTGCCGCTGTCGGTCGGCTCTGTCGTCGATGGCTTCAGGACCGTGCTCACAAACCGCATCACCTGCGGCTATATGATCGGCCTCACCATGTTCACCGGCGTCATCAGCGCTTATGTGATCTCGGTGCAGCAGGTGTTCGGCGAGGTCTATGGCCTTGGCGACTGGCTACCGATCGCCTTTGCGGCCACCGCCGGCGGCATCGCCGTCGCCAATTTCGCCAACGGCTTCTTCGTGCGCAAATTCGGTATGCGCCGCATCTCGCACGCCGCCCTGCTGATCTTCACGGCGCTGTCGGCTATCGGCTTTTTCCATTCGCTGGCCGGCAAGCCGGATTTCGCCATCGCCTACGGCATCTTCACCGTCGTGCTGATGATGTTTGCCCTGATCGCCACCAATTTCACCGCCATCAGCCTCGAGCCGATGGGCAATCTCGCCGGCACGGCCACCGCCATCACCGGCTTCGTCTCGACGACGGCCGGCGCCATCCTCGGCGGCCTGGTCGGCCAGATGTTCAATGGCACGGTGCAGCCGCTCTTCGGCGGCTTCGCGCTCTTCGGCGCGGTGACGATCGCAGCCACCCTCTGGGCCGAAAACGGCAAGCTCTTCACCCACCCCGGCGACAGCCCGCAGCTCGATCCGGGTGCTGCTCACTTCTGAAATGGGAAATCTGCCGGAGCGGTTGGTCCCCGGCAGCATTGCATTAGATGGCAAACTCGGCACGTTCCTAAATCTGGATGCCCCCTGGAAGAAGGAGCCTGGTTTTGGATGCAGAATATCAACGTCTCCCCCCGCCATTGCAGGGTGAGATATTTCAAGTCAAACCAGATACCGGCACTGGCGTTGTTGTACTCGGCGGCTCCAGTGGCCGGGTCGATGTGGCCCGCGCCAGGTTGTTTGCGAGCCAAGGCACAACGGCAATCGCTCTTCGCTGGTTCAGCGGCGAAGGTCAGGTGCCAGGCATTTGCGAGGTGCCGCTGGAAACCTTCTTCGCTGCCACTGATTATTTGGTCGAACTCGGTTGTAAACGCATCGTCCTGGTGGGGACATCGAAAGGCGCCGAAGCTGCGCTGCTCACAGCGGTATACGATCCGCGCATCAGCGCGGTCGTGGCAATAAGCCCTTCTTCAGTCGTCTGGGGAAATATTGGTCCGGGGCTTGATGGCATCAGCTGGCCCGAGCGCTCGTCGTGGACATTGCGAGGTACACCGCTTCCTTTTGTTTCGTCAGACCCAGAATGGGTGCGGGAATACAGAGACGGGTTGATCGCCTATAGGGATCTGTTCGAAAGATGTCTCGATATGCACGAGTCTGAGATCGACGCAGCGGCTATCCCTTTGGAGAAAACGAATGCCGAAATTCTGCTCGTAGCAGGATGCGACGACGCGCTCTGGCCATCAAACAAATTTGCCGTGTCACTTGTTCGGAGGCGCGCAGCTTCGGGCTTACTCACCCAGCTTGTCTTGGGAGAAGATGCGGGCCATCGCATTCTGCTGCCGGGCGAAACGACTCCTCGATCATCGCTGCGCGCTCATGGTGGAAGTGACGAGGCCGACGCCCAATTGGGACGACTCGCGTGGGAACATATTCTTGAGATGCTATAGCGTGAGCGCTGCAGTGATTTGATCGATGGTTCAATCCATCGGATTGGCGCGGCAGTGCGCGAAAGGCACCCTCGATGGACGACCGAATTCTGATCAGGCCTTACGCGCCAGGCGACGTGGACGCGACGATTGAAATTTTTCTGCGCGCCATTCGAGAGGTCGCGTCGAAAGACTACTCACCCGCTGAAATACAGGCTTGGGCAAAGGTGGAAGATCGCGAACTATGGGCAGAGCGAAGGATAAGCAGGCCTGCCTGGATCGCAGAATTTGACGGACAGCCTGTCGGGTTTTCCGACCTGACCGGCGACGGATGCCTGGACATGATGTTTGTGCACCCCGAGTTCCAGGGGCTTGGAATCGCAAGTCGGCTGTTGAGCAGGGTCGAAGACGAAGCCCTGAAACTGGGGGTTAGCCGAATCTATGCCGAAGCCAGCCGAACGGCCCGACCGTTTTTTGAGCGCAAAGGCTTCCGCGTCATAACGCAGCAAATCGTCGAGAAGCGTCGGCAAGGCCTGGAAAACTTTCTCATGGAAAAGCTCTACCAGTAATATGCGGCAGGTCGAGCGGTTGTTCAGACCGTGAACACCTCACGCCGCAGCACCTCCCAGGAGGCCTTGTCGGGGGTAATCAGCAGCCCGCCATCGAGATGATGCGGCAGGTAGGGCGAGCCGTCGAAGCGCGCCGCATAGGCGCCTGCCTCCTGCGAGATCAGCGTGCCGGCAAGGTGATCCCAGGGCATCAGCTTGTTGTACATGAGGTAATGCACATGCCCGCCGGCAAAGGTGCGGTATTCGTGGGCGGCGCAGCGGTAATTGGTGAGGAAGCGCACCTTGGCGAGATTGCCGAGCACCTCGGCGCGCTTCTCCTTTGGCAGGTAGCCGGTCGAGGCCATGCCGACCATGTGCTCCAGTTCGACCGGAGCTGCGACCGACAGCCGCTCGGCGCCGCCATCCGGCCGCCGCAGCCAGGCGCCGCCGCCCTTTTCGGCCATCACCCAGTCGTCGCCCATCGGATCGTAGATGATACCGGCAACCGTCTCGCCGGCGGAGATAACGGACGCCATGACCCCGAAGGCCGGGATGCCGGCGGCGAAATTGAAGGTGCCGTCGACCGGATCGACGACGATCGCGAGATCGGCATGTTCGAGGCTGCGGAGCAAATCAGGATCGGCCGCAACCGATTCCTCGCCGAGGAACAGTGCGCTCGGCCAGAGTTGCGCAGCTTCCGCCTTGATCATCCGCTCGGCCTGCTCATCGGCCTCGGTGACGAGATCGGTGGCCTCGCTCTTGGCGCGCACGTCGTCCTGACCAAGCCGGCGGAAGCGCGGCAGGATCTCTGCCCTCGCCGCGCGGCGCAGCAGATCGGCCAGAACGGTCACGTCGACAGTCGAAGTCATGTCAAATCCTCACGCTTAGGTCTCTCAGGAGAAGCCTGAATCAGATGCCGACGATCTCGCGCCGAATGAGCTGCCAGCTCTCCCGGTCGGGCGCAGAAATGATGCCACCCGTCGTCTCGCCGGGGCGATAGGGCGTGCCGTCGAATTTCGCCGTATGACCGCCGGCCTCCTGATGCGCGAGCACGCCGGCCAGGTGATCCCAGGGCATCAGCTTCGCATGGCCGATGAAATGCATCTTGCCGGAGGCGACCATCCAATATTCGTAGGCTGAGCAGTTGAAGGCGAAGGTCATCCGGATCTTCGCCATGTTGGCGCAGATACGCGCGCGATCCGGTTCGTCCATGTGGCTCCATGACAGGCCGCCGACCATCTGGTTCAGGCTAGCGGGCTCGGCGACCTTCAGCTTTGTCGACTGCCCGTCCCGACGCGTCAGAAAGGCGCCGGCCCCCCTGATCGCGGTCACTGTGTCGCCGAGAACGGGATCGTGAATGATGCCGGCGACCGTTTCGCCCCTCACGGTCACCGCCAACATGGTCCCGAAGACAGGAAGCCCGGCGGCGAAATTGAACGTCCCGTCGACAGGGTCGATGACGAAGGCGAGCTCGGCATCGGCAAGTGCCGGCACGACGGACCGGTCGGCGTCATAAGCCTCCTCGCCGACGACCAGTGCTGCGGGAAAGCGCTCTCTCAGCGCCGCGGTGATCCGGTGTTCGGCAAGCAGGTCAGCCTGCGTCACCAGATCGATTGCCGAAGTCTTCTCCGAAACATCGGCAGCGCCGAGATTGCGGAAACGCGGCATGATTTCGGCGCGCGCCGTCTCCCGGACGCAATCGCCGAGAAAGAGAATATCCTGGTCTGAAATAATCATGCGAAATCCTGCCTTCATTCAATAGCCAGCCTGCATAGCCGGCCTTTCATGAAGGATCGGTGACACCAAGGGTGGAAAAGTCGAAGAGTTTCGGGTCGAGCAGATGCGACGGGTTCACATGCGAAAGCGCCCGCAGCATTGTATCCTTGCGGCCCGGCATCCGCCGCTCGATATCGGCGAGCATGTCCTTCATCGCATTGCGCTGCAGCCCGTCCTGCGAGCCGCAGAGATCGCATGGGATGATCGGAAACTGCATGGCGACAGCAAACTTCGCGAGGTCGTCCTCGGCAGCATAGGCGAGCGGCCGAAGCACCATCAGATCGCCCTCGTCGTTCAGAAGCTTCGCCGGCATCGAGGCGAGCCGGCCGCCGTGGAAGAAATTCATGAAGAAGGTTTCGAGAATGTCCTCGCGGTGATGACCGAGCACCAGCGCATCGCAACCCTCTTCCCGCGCGACGCGGTAGAGATTGCCGCGCCGCAGCCGCGAACAGAGCGAACAATAGGTGGCGCCTTCGGGCACTTTCTCCTTCACGATCGAATAGGTGTCGCGATATTCGATCCGGTGGCGGACGCCGATCTTGGTGAGATAATCCGGCAGCACGTGCTTCGGAAAATTCGGCTGTCCCTGATCGAGATTGCAGGCGATGAGTTCGACCGGCAGCAGGCCGCGCCATTTGAGATCGAGCAGCAGCGCCAGCAGCCCGTAAGAATCCTTGCCACCGGAAAGGCCGACCAGCCAGCGCTTCTGGCCCTTCAGCATGTCGAAATCGTCGAAGGCCTGGCGCACCTGCCGGAGCAGGCGTTTACGCAGCTTGTTGAAGGAGACGGAACGCGGCGCATCGGCAAACAGCGCATGGCCGCTGGTGTCGGCTTCGCCGGTTTCCAAATCATCGGCGATGTTGGCTGCGATATTCATTGCTTCGTCCTACAGAAATTCCACATTTGCTCTAGCAGAAACCCGCCTGGCAACACAGCGTCAATCGCCGAAAACCGACCAGCCGGTACGCGCTGCAAGCATCTCCAATGCCGCAGCGCCGAGCTGTGAATTGCCGACCTTGTTCAGCCCCGGCGACCACACCGCGATAGAAGCAATGCCCGGCGCCACCGCGAAGATGCCGCCGCCGACACCGCTCTTGCCGGGCAGGCCGACATGATAGGCGAAGTCACCCGAGCCATCGTAATGGCCGCAGGTCAGCATCAGCGCATTGATGCGACGCGCCCGCTTGGGCGAGACCACCGAATGGCCGGTCGTCGGATTGCTGCCGCGCGCCGCCAGGAACAGCCCGGCGCGGGCCAGCTGCTCGCAGCTCATCGATAGCGCGCATTGATGGAAATAAACGCCGAGCACGTGGTCGACGGGATGGTCGAGCTTGCGGTAGGCGCGCATGAAGTTGGCAAGCGCGAAATTGCGGTATCCCGTCTGCGTTTCCGAGCGCGCCACCTTGTCGTCGATGGTGATCGACTCGTCATCGGCGAGATAACGCACGAAGCGCAGCAGCTCGCCGATTGCCTCGCGCGGCGCATGGCCGGCCATGACGACGTCGCTGACGGCGATCGCACCGGCATTGATAAAGGGGTTGCGGGGGATGCCGCTCTCGTGCTCGAGCTGGACGATCGAATTGAAAGCCGATCCGGAGGGTTCGCGCCCGACGCGCTTCCACAGCCCCTCGCCGACCTTGCCGAGCGCCAGCGTCAACATGAAGACCTTCGATATGCTCTGAATCGAGAAGGCGGTGTCGGCATCGCCGACGCGATAGACTTTCCCGTCGACGGTGACGATCGCCATGCCGAACTGCTTCGGGTCGACCTTGGCGAGCTCGGGAATATAGTCCGCGACCTTGCCCTCGCCGATCCGCGGCTGGATATCGGCGTAGATGCTATCGAGGGTCGCCTGCAAATCTGCCATTGCTTCTCTCCAGATCGCAAAAAAGCCGCTCGAAAGAGCGGCTTTCCGTATACCGGCGCATGCTGTTGTCTCGCAATCGGTTCGACTGCGAGACGAATGCATTAACGCGAGTAGAATTCGACGACCAGGTGCGGTTCCATGACGACCGGGAACGGAACGTCGCTGAGAGTCGGAACGCGGCCGAAGGTTGCGACCATCTTGTGGTGATCGACTTCGATGTAGTCGGGAACGTCGCGCTCTGCGAGGCTGACTGCTTCCAGAACGATCACCAGCTGCTTCGACTTTTCGCGAACTTCGATGACGTCGCCAGCCTTGCAACGGTAAGAACCGATGTTGACGCGCACACCGTTGACGGTGACGTGGCCATGGTTGACGAACTGACGGGCAGCAAAGACCGTCGGAACGAACTTGGCGCGATAGACGATCGCGTCGAGGCGCGATTCCAAGAGGCCGATCAGATTTTCAGAGGTGTCGCCCTTGCGGCGGTCGGCTTCGGCGAAGATCGCGCGGAACTGCTTTTCGCGCAGGTCACCGTAGTAGCCCTTGAGCTTCTGCTTGGCGCGCAGCTGCACACCGAAGTCCGAAAGCTTGCCCTTGCGGCGCTGGCCGTGCTGGCCCGGGCCGTATTCGCGGCGGTTCACCGGGGACTTCGGACGGCCCCAGATGTTCTCGCCCATACGGCGGTCAATTTTGTACTTGGACGATTCGCGCTTGCTCATCGTATTTCCTTTCAAAGGTTTATGACGGTTTGTTGCCAAACCGCACGAAGGAAACACGCCCTCCTCTGATCTCTGCCGAGATCTGACAGGATGTTCCGGTTAGCGAACAGGAACGATCCACGGGACATGTCAAATGAAACACCGGACATTGCTGCCCGGTGCTTGCGGCGGTCTTTAGAGGGCCGTCATGAAAATGTCAACAGCGGCAAACCCCGAAAGCGCCACTATTCCGCCGCCAGCGCTTGGTCCCCGCCAGCATCAGGTGCGTTGGCGTCGCCCGGCACCGTCTGGCAGTCTATGTCCGGGAAAGCGACGATCCGCTTGCCGGAAAAATCGGCGTGCACGACGACGATGCCCTGCTCCTCGAAATAGCCGAGCAGACGCCGTGCGCGGCGGGCGGAATGGGTGCCGTAGGCGCGGGCGATGCGGGCGTCCGACGGGCACGGCTCGCCGCAGACGGCAGCCTTGGCGAGCATCAGGAAGACGCCCTGCAGGTCGTCGGTGACACCTGATGACAGCGACAGCGCCGTCGCCCAGGCATCGGTCGCGGCGGTTGCCGCATCGACGCCGGAACGCGAGATCGCCACGCGCCGGCGGAAATCCGGCAGCGCGATCGGCGGTCCCGGCACGCGGCGCATGCGGAGCCTTACCAGAAAATCCTGGTAGAGCACCGAATCGGTACGGAAGGCGGAGGTGGGATCGTCGAGGATTTCGGCAAGTACGCCGGCAAGGCGCTCCTCCCGCTCCTCGGCGGAGACTTCCACCTGGCTCGCCCTCGCCTCGGCAGGTGCTGCCGATGCCGCCGGCGTCGAGCGCGAGAGTTCGGCCAGAATATCGGTCGTCGGCCGCGGCGCCGGCGGGGCGCGGCGCACCAGCGGGCGCTGGAATTCCTCCGGATCGGGCGTGAAGATCAGATCCTCGACATCCTGAGGCGCATCCGGCAGCGGCATCAGCTTCGGGCTGGAAGAGCGCGCCGAGGTCTCCACCGCGCCGATCTGGATCGGCAGCGGCCGGCGCGATAGCGCCGGTCCGAGAGCGACGAAATTGCCGCGCTTCAGGTCGCGGAACATCTCGGCCTGGCGCCGGTCCATGCCGAGCAGGTCGGCAGCACGCGCCATGTCGATATCGAGAAAGGTGCGGCCCATCAGGAAGTTCGAGGCCTCGGCGGCGACGTTCTTGGCGAGCTTGGCAAGCCGCTGCGTCGCGATCACGCCGGCAAGGCCGCGTTTGCGCCCGCGGCACATCAGGTTGGTCATTGCGCCGAGCGACATCTTGCGCGCATCTTCCGAGACGTCGCCGCCGACCGACGGCGCAAACATCTGCGCCTCGTCGACCACGACGAGAACCGGATACCAGTATTCGCGATCGGCATCGAACATGCCGTTGAGGAAGGCGGCGGCAGCGCGCATCTGGTCTTCGAGATCGAGGCCTTCGAGCGTCAGCACGCAGGAAACGCGATGCTGACGAATGCGGTTGGCGATGCCGGCAAGCTCAGCCTCGGTCCGCTCGCCGTCGACCACGACATGGCCGAACCTGTCGCTAAGCGTGACGAAATCACCCTCGGGATCGATGATGACCTGTTGCACCCATTGCGCCGACTGTTCGAGCAGGCGGCGCAGCAGATGCGACTTGCCCGATCCGGAATTGCCCTGCACGAGCAGACGGGTCGCCAGCAGCTCCTCGATATCGAGCGTCGCCGGGCTGCCGGACGCCAATCCCATATCGATACCAACCTGCAATGCTGATCCTCGCGGCGAAAAGACTCACATGAACGAAACGCCATTCTTCCGAAACGGCAGCGCCCCGTCTATCAAAGAATGCATCGTCTTTCAGGACCGGATTTCACCAACCCACAGGACAATTCCCCTAAGACAATTCCGGCCGTTGAAACGATCGTCACGCCCTCAACCCGAACCCCTGCATCAGCCGCCGCGTCGCAAAATCCGGATTGCCCGAGGTGAACACCGCGAAGTCGAACTTGTCGGGATGCACGGCATTGGCCACCTGCGGCACCAACGCGCGGGCACGGCGCGCGATCGCCTCGGCTGGATCCAGCCAATCGACCGGCCAGGGCGCAAGTCGCCGGAATAGGTTCGCCATGAAGGGGTAATGCGTGCAGGCCAGTACGACGATATCGGCCTTTCGTCCGCGCTTCTCGACGAAGCATTGATCGATTTCGGCAAGCACGGCCTCATCGGAGACGGTCTCGCCGCGGATAAGGCTTCACACTGCCTCGCGCTCGACGAGGTCGCCCGCCATGTCCTTCTGCGTCGGAATCAGCAAACGTGTGCAGAGCAGACTGACGAAAAGCGGTACCAGCAAGACCGCAAGCCCCGCGCGCAAGCCCAAGAGTTCGCCGAGAAAGCCGATGATCGGCGGCCCGATGAGAAAACCGGTCAGGGCTGCGAAGGAGAGCGTCGCAACGCTTGAAGCGGGCGGGCGGTCAGGCAGCGAAGCGACGGCCGTCACCGCAAGCGGAAACCCGACCGAGACGCCGACACCGACTGCGGCAAAGCCGAGTAGCGCAAGCGGCGTCGCCGGTGCAAGGAGAACGACGAGCATGCCGGCAAGCGAGGCGATGCCGCAGCCACGGGCAATGGCAACCGCGCCGAAACGGCCTTTCATGTAATCACCGCTGAAGCGCCCCGCCGCAACCATGAAAGCGAAAACTGAATAACCGAGGCCGGTTTGCGCGCCTTCTGCATTCATGACATCGCGGAGATAGACCGCCGACCAATCGGCGATCGCACCTTCGGTCATCGTCACGCCGAAGACGAAGGCGCAGATCCCGAGCAGAGCAAGACTGGGCAGCTTGAAGCCGGTCATTGCCTGCGAATTCTCCGCATGGTGACTTTCCGGCAATTTCGGCAGGCGCAGGCTGGCAATCAGCGCAGCCGGCAGGATGACGATCGCCGTGATCAGGATCGACCAGTGCGGCGAAAGCCCGATGGCTATGGCACCAACGCCGATCAGGCTGCCGGCCATGATGCCGAAGCTCCAGAAGCCGTGGCAGCGGCTCATGATGATCAGCCCCGTCGCCTTCTCCGTCACATCGGCCTCGACATTCATGCCGAGTTCCACCGTCGAAAGCGCGACCCCAACGACAATCAAGGCGAAGAATAGAAGCATGGCGCTGGGCGCGAAGGCTGGAAGCGAAACCACGGCAAGAAAGAAGATGAAACCATAGATGATCGCCATGCGCCCGCCGATGCGCGAGACGAGGCGGCCGGCAAACGGCAGGGTGATCAGCGTGCCGATCGGCAATCCCAGAAGTGCGACGGCGAGATCGGCGGTGCCGAGTTCAAGCTTCGCCTGGATATCAGGAATGCGCGGCAACCAGGCGCCAAAGGCTATCGGCTGCAGAAAGAAGATCAGCATGACAAGTCTTTGCAGCGGCACGGCGCATCCCTTTATGTCTTGAGCGGCAAACACCCGCCCGCGATTCCCCACAGAGATGTTGCGCGATGACATCCGTGAAATAAAGCGCGCAGTGCCTTATCGCGTGCTGAGACCGAAACCCTGCATCAGTCGGCGCGTCGCAAAATCGGGATTGCCGGATGTAAAGACGGCAAAGTCGAAATTATCGGGGTGAACGGCATCGGCGATCTGCGGAACGAGTGTGCGCGCCCGCCGGGCAATGGCTTCTGCCGGATCCAGCCAGTCCACCGGCCAAGGCGCCAGTCTGCGAAATAGATTGGCCATGAAGGGATAATGTGTACAGGCAAGCACGACGATATCGGTCTTTTGTCCGTCCTTCTCGACGAAACATTGGTCGATCTCGGTCAGCACCGCCTCATCGGAAACCACGTCACCCCGGATATAGGCCTCCGCCATGCGCGCCAGGTTTTCCGAGCCGACGAGCCGCACATGACATTGCTGCGCAAAGGACTGGATGAGATCGCGCGTATAGGCGCGCTTGACCGTACCGGGGGTGGCAAGCACCGAAACGAGGCCGGAGCGCGTACGCTCGGCGGCAGGCTTGATGGCCGGCACCGTGCCGACGAAGGTCATCTGCGGAAAGGCGGCGCGCAGATCCGCACCGACGAGCGTGAAGGCCGTGTTGCAGGCGATGACGCAGACTTCCGGGTCGTGCTCTTCGAGCAGCCGGCCGAAGAGGCCGATCACCCGCTCCTTCAGCGCCTGTTCCTCCCAGCCGCCATAGGGAAAGCCGGCATCGTCGGCCACATAGATGAAGCCGCGTTCCGGCATTAGCACGCGCGCCTCGCGCAAGACGGTCAGCCCGCCAATGCCGGAATCGAAGACGAGGACGGGTTTCAGCTCATGCGTCGGCGCTGTCATCGGGCGGTGTTTCCTTGGCCGCTGTCGGGAACCGGCCGCCGCGCGGGCTCTTGCGCGAGAAGCGGTCGAGGGAGGAGATGACGCCGCGCAGCACGCTGATTTCCTGCTCCGTGAAGGCCCGGCGAGATAGAACGGCACGGAGATTGTCGACCATTTTTGGTTTTTTCCCGGCAGGGTGGAAATAACCGCGCGCATCGAGCGCCTCCTCCAGCTGGTCGAACAGGCCGAACAGCTGTTCCTTGGTCGAGGGCGTCTGCCCCATCGCCTGGAAGGGCACGGCGCCGAGATCCTCCATGCCGGACTTCATCCATTCATAGGACATCAGCAGCACGGCCTGGGCGATGTTCAGCGAAGCAAAGGCCGGATTGACGGGAAAGGTGACGATCTCGTCGGCAAGCGCCACCTCCTCGTTGGTCAGCCCCCAGCGCTCGCGCCCGAAGAGGATGCCGGTGCCCTCGCCGGCGCGAAACCTCGCCCGAAGCGTTTCGGCGGCAATGACGGGCGAACGAACCGGCTTATAACCGTCGCGCTCGCGCGCCGTCGTCGCATAGACGAAGTTGAGGTCAGCGACCGCCTGCTCCAGCGTATCGTAGACCTTGGTCGCCTCGATCACGTGATCGGCCTTGGAGGCGGTCGCCAGGGCTTTCTCGTTCGGCCAGCCATCGCGCGGATTGACGAGGCGCAGTTCAGCAAGGCCGAAATTCGCCATGGCACGCGCCACCATGCCGATATTCTCACCCATCTGCGGCTCGACCAGAATGATGGCCGGCCCTTCGGCCAGAAGTTGACGCTCGCTGTTCGTGCCTGCCATGACCTTATCCCTGTTTCGAGCGCGCAATAACCTCGCCCGGTGCAAACGGCAAGACATCAGCCTGCGGATAGAGCCTTTCCAGCGCCGAACCGATCATTTCGAGCCCCAGTCTGGCGCCCTCGCGCGACAGCGGCAGATGCCGTCCTGTCGTCCGCGACGCCTTGCGCTCGATGAAGAAACAGGTCGAGCCTTGCGCGGCCGCATCCTTCATCAGCGCCAGATCCGCCGCGATCAGCCTCTTCAGCTCGTCGGCCTCGGCCGGCGCTGTGGAACTCTTCGCCAGGATGCGCGCCCAGTAGGTGCAGGACAGGAAGATCGCCAGCGTCTGGCGGATCTGGCCCGGACGCGTCACCACCGACCAGGACGAGCCGAGCGGCTTGGCGGCCACCGTCACGTCGCGGTAGCAGGCATCGATCTTCTGCGACAGAGCGATCAGCTCGAAGCCGCTCTTGCCCTCACCGATCGCGTTCAGCAGGTCCTCCAGCGCCTGGAACCAGCGGGCAAGTGCAGCATCGAGCGCACCCCGCGTACGGGCCGGAAAGACCAGGAAGGCGACCGCCGTTCCGGCCACCGCGCCGATCACGGTCTCGCCGATGCGCAGCTGCAGCAGGTCGAGCGTCAGCACCCCGGTCATGCCGTATACCAGGCAGAGCACGATCGAGATGAAGAAGGTCATCGTCGCATAGGAAACCTGCAGGAAATAGAAGGCGAGGAAAATGCAGACGGCCGCAACCGGAATGGCGATCGCCAGCTGCCCCGAAATCAGCGTCGCCAGCAGGAGGCCGATGGCGATCCCGAACACCGTGCCGAGCGAGCGCGACAGCGCCTTCATCGCCGTGTCGCCGCGCGAATTGGTATTGGTGAAGACGAGGAAGGCGGCCAGCACCGCCCAGAACCAGCGTTCGCGCGACAGAAGCAGACCGAAGCCCATGGCAAGCGCCGAGGCGAGCGTGATCTGCAGCGCCGACCGCAGCAGCGGATTGGCAAAGGAAAAGTCGATCTTTTCAGACTGCGCAGTGTCCTTGACGGCATCGATGCCGGCAAAGCCGGAGGCCTGCCCCTCGCCGATCGCCTGCGTTAGCTGCTGCCGCGCCTCGCCGAGCCAGAGAAGCGCCCGCACGGTTTCGCCTTGCGGCTCGTCCCTGATGGCTTCCGCCATGGCGCTATAGGGTGCAAGTTCGGCTGCATCCGCCTCGATCACCGCATGGACGAGTGCGAAGGGCGGCGGGCTCTGGAAGCTCAGCACGATCGCGCTCTCAGCAGCAAGATGCGCATCGAAGAGCCGGATCGCCAGCTCTGCGGCGGGATCGGCGGTGGCATCGAAAACCCCGCCGGCCGGCCTTGGAATGAAGGTTTCGGCCATCAGCACCACTTCCTTCAGCCGATCTTCCAGCTGACGCAGCTCCTGCCTGTCGGCTTCGCCGATCTCGGCGCCACCGGCAAGGGCGGCGAGCTTGAAGAGGATCTGGTTGATCCGGCCGCGCACGCTTTCGAGCGAGCGCAGCAGGTCGCGCCGCCAATCGTCCGGCAGGAGCACAGCTCTCACCAAATGCCCGAAGAGCACCGAAACAACGGGGCCGATCGCCACATCAGGCAGCTCGGCAAGAGAAGGCCGGAAATAAGACCCCATGAAATAGGAGGTGAAGGCGAACATGCCGATCGCAAAACCGCGCGGCCCGAATACGCGGCCCGCCGATGCGAGCGCGATCACCACCAGGAAGACGAGATCGGAGAGAAAACGGCGATCCTCGAGGCCCGCCGCGATGGCGACGACGCCGAGGCTTGCGACGCAACCGAAAAGCCGCGTCACCAGTTGTCGCGTATTGCCCTTGTCGCGAACCGCCACCCCACCCTCGATCGACAGCACGATGCCAAGACCGAAAGCCGCCGTCGGCAACGGCACGATGAACATCTGGATGGCGAGGAGGACCAAAAAGGAGAAAACGATCGTCAGCGTCACCCGCGAAGCCATGCGCAGGCGCGAAAGCGCCGGATCGTTGGCAAGCAGCCAGTCGCGGAACTGAAAACCGGAAAACAAATGCAAGAGCCCCTCATGCCGCCCAGGGATCAACAGATACCGCCGCAAGAGCGGAAATCAAACCGCCCGAGTTCGAATCCCGATGCTCTTGAATGTTACGCGCCTATTGGCCCTTGGCAATCAGCGCCATCGTCGCCTTCAGGGAATCGCGGGCCTGCGTCTCGATATTCTCGGTGACGATATCGTCGATTACGGGCTGGCCTGCCTCCTCGATCACTTCGAAGCGAACGGTCGTAGTGTCCTTGGCGTCGGGCGCATCCGTGCAGGCGGATTTCCGGAAGCGCACGGTCACCTCGGTCGTCCCATTGACCGTAGGCGCTGCCGCCATCGTCAGATCCTCAAGCGGGCATGCATCCTGGCCGTTGACGATGACGTCGTAGTCGAAGGGCGATATGCCGTCGTCGTCGACAGCGGGAAATTGCGCCGCCGCCTGGTATTTCGCGACGAAATCGCGGCTGTAGAGACGGCCGAGCCGGGAGGCGTCGAAGATGTCGGTCCAGTCGCTGTTATTGTCGGCCCAGTTGCTCTTGGTCGCCTCCATGATCTCCTTCACCGGAGCAATGAAGTCGGCGGCGTGACCGATACCAGAAAAGGCGATAAGGCTTGCGATAACAACGGCGATTGTCTTCATGGTCGAATGTCCGGGGGCGGCAGTTGAGGCGGACACTAGCTAATTTCCGGCGCTTGGCAATGGCGGCAAAAACGCATTGTCGAGCCCCTTGCAGCTTTGCGTTCCCTGATCACAATGCTATAGCGCTCCTCATCACATCACCCACCCGGGACGCCGGTCCCCATTGAAGCTCGAACGAGGCAGATACATGAACAAGATCAAGGTCGCCAAT
>NZ_PQIG01000079.1 GCF_012349115.1 Rhizobium ruizarguesonis | reverse complement strand
ACGACGCCGAAAACAATGCGACGATCTCCGCGCCCGCCTAACCTAGCGCATATGAGGGTTAGGGTGAGGGGCAAGCCACACGGTAGGTTTAGGGTGAGGGCTACCATCGGCGCGAACCGGACATGCCGGCAGCGGCCGATTACCCTTTCACCGCCACCATGAAAATCCTCGGAAACCGCAGCAGCACTCGCCCGTCCGACATCCTGGGATAGGCCTTTTCCAACCGCTTGAGGTAATCCGCCAGGAATGCCTCGCGATGCTCTTCGCCGGCATGGGCGAGATAGGGCATCAGCCCGGTTCCCTTCACCCATTCGACGATCGCCGCCGCATCCGCCATCGGGTGATTGTAGATGGTGTGCCAGATATCGACGCGTGAAGCTTTGGCGATCAGCCGGCTGTAATAGGTGGACGGCGGCGGCAGCGCCTTGCGGCGCACGCTCTTCGCCTCGAAGGCGGATTTCCACGGGCCGGCATGGGCGGTCTCTTCCATCGCCAGATGCGAGGGTTCGCCGAGATTGTCGGGCATCTGCACGGCCAGCACGCCGCCTTCGGAAAGCCCGTCCATCAGCCGGTCGAAGATATCGAGATGATCGGGCAGCCATTGGAAGACGGCATTGGCAAACAAAAGGTCTGCAGGTTCATCCGGCTGCCAGATGCCGAGATCCGCCTCGACGAAGGCAGTACCCGGAAGCCGCTTGCGCGCCGCCTCCAACATGTTCATGTCGCTGTCGACGCCGGAGACGCCGACCGCCCCATAGCGCTCGATGATCAGCTCGGTCGAATTGCCCGGGCCGCAGCCGAGATCGATGGCATGACGAATGTTTTGCAGCGGCACCTGTGCCAACAGGTCACGCGCCGGTCGCGTGCGCTCGTCCTCGAATTTCACATATTGATTGGCGGACCATGCCATGGCGTTCACTCCTGCTGTCAGGTCACATCGTCCATGTGGTGGATGCGGATCTTGTCGATGTTGCGGCCATCGAGCTTGACGATCTCATCGGCGAAGTCGCCGGCGACCAAGGCAGCCGTCGATCTTCACTCAGCCGATACAAGTATTTTGTCCACGCGCCTCCCGTCGAGATCGACGACTTCGAAGCGCCATCCATCTCTCGTGAAGCTCTCGCCCAATTCCGGCAGATGTTTCAACTCTTCCAACACCAGGCCGGCGACAGTCTGATATTCCAGATCGCCATCGAGCCTGAGGTTTAAGAATTCAGCGAACTCGTCAATCGGCGTCCAGCCCGACACGAGGTAAGAACCGTCGTCTCGACGAGCGATGGCCTGTTCATCGACAGGTCCCTCCTGGAGAGCCCCCATGATTGCTTCCAAAATGTCACCCGACGAGACAATCCCCTCGAAATGGCCGTACTCGTCGAAAACCAGCACCATGTGAACGGGCGATTTCCTGATGGCTTCAATCACATTGATGGCAGTTGAAAGATCTGAAACCACCGGGACGTCTTGCGTCAGAGCCTTGATGTCGACAGTGCCGTGTTCGGACATCGAGTCGTAGAAGTCCTTGACCGGAAGGATGCCGATCACCTCGTCCGAACTGCCTTTTCGAACGGGCAACCGCGACCGCTTCGTCCGGTGCAACTGGGTCCGAATTTCATCAAGGCTGTCGTCGATATCAATAATTTCGACGTCTCGCCGGGGCGTCATAAGCGCTCGGGCGGTGCGGTCCGCCAGCCGCATGACGCCTGATATCATCGCGGACTCTTCGCTTTCAATAACGCCAGCCGACTGCGCCTCGGCCAGAACAGTTTTGATCTCTGCGTCAGAGACATTGTCGCCACCTTTTCCTGTTTGGCCCAAGAGCTTGAGCACAAGATTTCCGGAGGCGTTCAGAAGCCACACGAGTGGCAGCGCGATTTTTGAAAGTACCGCCATAGCGGGCGCGACCTTGGCCGCAACCGCTTCGGGTTCCCGTAATGCGATCTGCTTGGGAACAAGTTCGCCGACGATCAACGAAAGATATGTGATTGCCACAACGACTGAACCTACGCCAATGGCATCGGCCGCCGTCGATGACATCCCCTGGGCTTCCAGCCATCCGCTCAGGCGGCCGCCGAGCGTGGCCCCTGAGAACGCGCCGGATAGAACGCCGACCAGCGTGATGCCGATCTGCACTGTAGAGAGAAAACGACCGGGATTTTCGGCAAGTTTGATCGCTTGGGCTGCACCCTTGCTTCCATTGTCGGAGAGAACCTTTAGGCGGGCCGTTCGAGAAGACACAACAGCCAGCTCCGACATGGCGAGCACACCATTCAGGATGGTGAGAAACGCCACAATTCCAATTTCCAGAAACACAGGGACCCTATTCTTTGAGGTTGTAATGCCGCATTCATCGGGCGAAGCGGCGAGGCATTCGAAGGGACGCTCTATAGACGTATATACGTATCGCCTATCGTCTTTCCCTCATCGTGTTGACATCAGTGCAGGTTGCATCAGACCGCTCCTCTGAAGTGAAAGTCATGGGCCATCGGTAAAACCGGGTGGGCCCCGCGGCCACCCGTCATCGACAATGGTCTGGGAAGCGGCTCTCTGCGGGAGCCTTGATATGCTTGAGGCGAGGCGGAGGTCATCGCACCGTCTACAGTGGTCGCCTGCTTCGTCGGTCGGGAGATCCCGGTTGGAAGGGGCGGAGCTTGTACTGGATGGGTCGCTGTCAGGCATGTCGCAATTTTGACGGTGAAACAGTGCCGACGCAAGAGGTGCCGGGCGAAAATCCTTATAGCGTCTTGATGTGACAGTTTCGCCAACGGCAGCAGCATCGCGTTTGCGCGTCTTAAAAAGAGGCGCTGCGAGCTGCCCGGTCATAGGTAAAGCCGGCGCAATACACCGTAAATTAACAGCCTCTTCGTATTTTCTTTATATTGCGAACGATTTCCGCGACGTGCAGGCACGTCTCGAAATCAGTTCTCGGTCAGGGGGAAGCCGGGACGGAATAGATCGGTGCGCGATCGATGACCTGCCCGTTCGAGGAGGTAAGCGCATGCAGTTCAAATCGGCTACCGGACGCAACATTTTTTCCGTGGCAGCCTGCGGTGTCGTCGCGACGATCGCGGCATCGAGCGTTCTTTTTTACATCGCCTATAACGATATGCGCAAATCGAGCCTCGATCAGATGCTCCAGATCGCTGCCACCAACGCGCTTGGCGTCGAGAAATCCATGAGCGTGGCGCTCGGCATCGTCAATGCGTTGGAAACGTCGCTGTCGACGATGAAGGAAGGCGGAAATTCCAATCGTGCGACCGCCGACGACCTGCTGAAGAACATGCTGCAGGATAATTCGATGGCGCTCGGTGTTTGGACCGGTTGGGAACCGAATGCCTTCGACGGCAAGGACAAGGATTTCGTCGGCAAGGACGGCCACGACACGACCGGCCGCTACGTGCCTTACTGGGTCAGGAGTGGCGACAAGATCCAGCACACGCCGCTGGTCGATTATGGCGTGTCGGGCGCCGGAGACTACTACCAGCTTCCCTTTACCCAGAAAAAGACCGTCGTCATCGAACCCTATGTCTACGCGGTCGACGGCAAGGACGTGCTGATGACCTCGGTCGCCAAGCCGATCATGGTCGACGGCAAGGCGCTGGGCGTCGCCGGCATGGACATTTCGCTCGACGACGCCAACAAGGCGATCTCGGCAGTCCACCCGATGGAGACCGGCTATCTCAGCCTCGTGACAGGCGCCGGCAGCATCATCAGCCATCCCTCCGCCGAGCTCGCAGGCAAGAATATCAAGGACGGCGGTGATCTCACGGCCGGCTGGGATCAGTTGATCGCCAAGCCCGGCGTCGAGCAGGAGATCGCAGGCCCGGACGGCCAGACCTATTTCTCGGTCGCCTATCCGGTAAAGCTCACGGCTGACCTGAACTGGTATGCCGTCGTTTCGGTGCCGAAATCCACCGTCTTTGCCCAACTCAACAACATGGCATGGAGCGCCGTTGCGATCACCGCCATCGCTACCCTCCTGCTCGGTCTCGCAGGCTGGCTCATTGCCCGCAAATTCATCCGCCGCATAGAGGGCGTGATTGCCGAGACCGATCGCATCGCCCATGGCCAGCTCGACGTGCAACTGAGCGACAAGAATGCGAAGGACGAAATCGGCGACCTCTCACGTTCCCTCGCCATCCTGCTGGAAAGCAATCGCCAGAAGATCAAGCTGGAAACGGATGCGGAAAGCTCCCGGTCCCGCGAAGAGATCGAACGACAGGAACGTTCCGTCCTCCATGCCGCCCGTGAGGATTCGATCAAGTTCGCGGTCAGCGAACTCGGCAACGGACTGGCCAGCCTTTCCAATGGAGATATGACCGTCCGGCTGGAAAAGCCATTCACCGACTCCCTTGACGAAATCCGCGTCGATTTCAATGCGTCTGTCGAAAAGCTCCAGGCAGCCCTGATTTCTTTCTCCGAAAACGCTGCCGTCATTCAGGCCGGTTCGGAGGAAATCCGCTCCGGCGCCGACGATCTCGCCCGCCGCACCGAACAGCAGGCCGCTTCCGTCGAGGAGACTGCCGCAGCACTCGAGCAGATCACCACCTCGGTCAAGGACTCCACCCTTCGCGCCGAGGAGGCGGGAACGCTCGTCAGCCGCACCAAGGATGGTGCAGAAAAGTCTGGTGAGGTCGTGCGCAATGCCGTTGACGCCATGACCGGCATCGAGCAATCGTCGCAGTCGATCTCCAACATCATCGGCGTGATCGATGATATTGCCTTCCAGACCAACCTGCTGGCCCTCAATGCAGGTGTTGAGGCAGCACGTGCGGGGGAGGCCGGCAAGGGCTTTGCCGTCGTCGCACAGGAAGTGCGTGAACTCGCGCAACGTTCAGCGACGGCCGCCAAGGAGATCAAGGCGCTGATCACCTCGTCCGGCGACCAGGTCAAGCGTGGCGTCGATCTCGTCGGCCAGACCGGCAAGGCGCTGCAGGCGATCGTTGCCGAAGTCCAGCAGATCAACAGCAACGTCCAGGCAGTCGTCCAGGCCGCCCGTGAACAGTCGACGGGTCTCCTGGAGATCAACACGGCGGTCAACCAGATGGACCAGTCGACCCAGAAGAATGCCGCAATGGTCGAGGAATCGAATGCCGCCTCGCACACGCTGGTGACGGAAGTGTCTGCCCTTTCGGAGCGTCTGGCACAGTTCAATCTCGGCCAGACGGCCAACGCGGCTCCTGCCGCCCGGACGATTGCCAGGCCGTTGGCACGCCCGGTCGCGGCGACGCTTGCGGCGCGCAGACCGGTTCCCGCCTCAGCCACCGACCATGCCAGGCCCGCTCCCTCGCCGGCGCGCGCACTCGGCGGCAAGCTCGCAGCCGCCTTCGGCACCTCAGCCGCACCGGCTTCGACCGAGGGCAACTGGGAAGAGTTCTAGGACATTTGGCGCGCGACGCTGCTGAGCGCCGCGCCACACGCGCCCTCGAAGGCGGCAAGCATTGTTTTCCTCAAGCGGCCACAGCTGCAAGGATGGCGCGCGCTCAATTTTGATTTGAAAGCATTCAATATCTCGCGCTAAGGTCACACAAACCAGCATCAGCGCAAAGTCCTCGGAGTTGCCGATGACGTTTCCCAATCCCTCAGCCGCCTTTGACCGCATGCTCATCATGGGCAACGGCGGCGCGGGTAAAACATGGCTCGCCTGTCGTATCGCTGAGCAGCTTCACCATCCGGTTGTCCACCTTGATGACATGCATTGGGAGCCGGGGCGCTACGGCATCGATCGCGACAGAGCGTTGCGGGACGAGATGGTCAAGGCGGCGGCCGAGCGCGATGCCTGGGTCATGGAGGGCGTTTACGGGCAGCTGGCGAACATGGTCCTCAACCGCACGACGACCCTGATCTGGATTGATCTGCCGGAGGAAGAATGCATCGCCAACATCAAGCTGCGAGGCATCCAGGGCGGCGAGTCCCAAACCCAGTTCGATGGCCTTTTGAAGTGGGTGGCCGAATACCGGAGTAGAATGAACAACTGGAACTCTTTCGAGACGCACGCGCGATTGTTCTCGGTCTTTTCCCGTCCGAAATTCCTGTTATCGAGCCGTGAGGCCGTCACCGATTTTACCGGCCGGTTGTCCACGAGCATCAACGAGGCCGCCGATACCGTGGTTGGGGCCGGTGGTGAAAACCCGGTGCTGACTAAGGAATTGCGAACCAGGCCTTAATGGTGAAGTATTGCCCGACCGCGAGCTGCTCTGACGTTCTCGTGGAGCCTCTCCAAAAACGACGAGGTCACGATGCTCATTATCTTCGGTGGTCTGCCTGGCAGTGGAAAGACGACGATGGCCCGCGCTTTGGCTGAGCGGTTGAAAGCGGTCTATGTGCGCGTCGATACGATCGAGCAGGCAATCCGCGCTTCCGGAATTGCCGATGATGCTGGGCCTGCAGGCTATATCGTGGCTTACGGTATCGCCGGAGACAATCTGACCCTCGGCAGGACCGTGATCGCCGACTCTGTCAACCCGCTCCGGATAACCCGGGCAGCATGGCTTTCGGTCGCGCAAGCCGCTGGGGTGGCGGCGGCGGAGGTCGAGGTCGTTTGCTCGGACAAAGCCGAGCACCGCAACCGTGCTGAAACGCGCCTCCCCGACGTCGAAGGTCTGGTGAAGCCGACATGGCAAGAGATTTCCGAAAGAGCCTATGACGAATGGCACGATGCAATCGTCATCGATACGGCTTCGAAAACTGTCGACGCGGCTTTGGACGAACTGGTGAGCCGATTGAACTCGCTGGCGATGCGATGAATGTATGATTTCGTTTCCGAGCCGACACGTGGGGCGAGGCAGAGCTCATCGCAGCGTCCTATAGCGGCCGCCTTCCTGGGGGGCGATTCCGGTTTTGTCCGTCCGATGGCCCCGGTAGAGGCTGTCAAGATACGGAAATCAATGTGCGGCGGCGATCTTTCTTCACTTGGCTGGTTTGTGCGCCCAACGTGGTAGATGGTAGCTTTTCTACCGAGTTCCGTAAAATCCTACCGTCGGGCAGACAGGCGCCCTGTCGCCAATTCTGACCGGCAAGCCTCACCAAAATCGAGGAGAAAATTCATCGCGCCGGAACGGGCAAGATCCCGGATTTCGGAGAGCGAGCGATTGGGCGTCAAATAGGTTTCGACGATCCTTGCCATCGCCAGCTCGGCTGCATCCACGACTGGACGGGATGAGATCAGACGCATCTGGGCGACCAATGCATAAAGCAGCACGAGGTCGGAAACATCGTCCTTCTGGTGGCTTATTGCGTCACCGTAAAGCCGCGTGGCTTCTGCGATGAAATCCGAAAACAGCTTTTCGCGCTTGGCAGCCTCGGCCTCGCGTTGTTTTTCCTTCACCTGTGATCGATGCGTCATCCAGGTGGTGGCAAACGAGGTCAGGCTGCCAATCGCAATGCCGGCGAGGCCCATCAGAGCAGAGATATATGCATCCATGATTTTTCCTCTCGGAACCAGCCGGCGCAGGCACCACGTAAGTGATAGAGTGGTTGCTCGAGCCTCAAGCCCTACCCGGCTAGCGGAGGGCCCACCCAAACGCCTTCCGGCACTGCAGGTATACAATTCGCCAATCCATCGAGCATGCCTTGCAAGATGCTCTCGGTCAGCTCCCCCATCTTGTCGCTGGGGCCGACGAGGCGGTCTGCCAGCAGCAAAGTTAGACCGTGCATTTGGGACCAAAAAACGAGTATCGCCCCATCGAACATGCGGGTGTTGGCCTCGGTATCTGCAATGGGGCGCCCAAGAGCGCCGTCGGAAATCGCGTCAACGATAAGGGCTTTCATGTTGTAGGCGGCAGTTCTTTCGATCGCGGGACGCCCATCGTCCTGACCGCCGAGGTAGCCGCCGAACATCAATCTGTAGAGCGCTGGATTGTTGACGCCGCCGCAGACATAGGCGCGCGCCATTGCCCCAAGCCTCTGGCGAGGACTGTCGAGCTCCTTGGTCGCTTCGGCCATCCGCTTAGCCAGCAGTTCGAACCCGACCGCCGAGACGGCGGCCAGCAATTCGCGCTTGTCGGCGAAGTGCTTGTACGGGGCGTTGTGACTGACGCCGGCCCGTCGGGCGAGCTCACGCAGCGAAAACTCCGTGCTTTGAGACTCGCTGAGGACATCGAGTGCGGCCTCTACGATCGCCCTTTGCAGGTCGCCATGGTGATACGGGCGCTGCTCTATGGTGGAAATTTCTTTGGTCATATTCGTCCATTAGGTTCTTAAGTTGCTCGTGTCAACTTTTTTTGGCGAATGAAGTTGACAATGCCCACACTACCCTTTAAGTGGGCGCTGTCAACATCATTACGCCATCAGATTGGAGACTGCAAATGAGCCATGAACACCGCAGCTTGGAAGCGCTGTCCGAACACGGCGCGAACGCCAGCGGGTGGGGCCTGCGTTACCCTGGTCTTGTTATGGGCAAGGGCGGCAAGAACGAGGTCAAGGAATTTACCGGCATGTGGGGGCTGAAGCCCGACGCCGATCTCGTTGCGTTCACGGACACGCTTAGCCGCGATGTCCCTGTTTGGGGCGGCCCTGGGAAGACGTTTTCGGAGGCGACGACGATGCTAGGCCTGATCAGGACGGCGCGCTGGTTCGTCGCCAGGACACAGGACTTCGATGGTTACACCCTGTTCTTCATCTCTCAGTTCGACGGGACGCTCGACAAATACTTCGACGACTTCGTTCTCAATGGGAAGGAGAACCTGACGAAGATCTGGGGTCAGTGCGTAGGGTGTCCGAGCGGCCCGGATGCGACGGCACGTGACGTCGTGGAATATATCGCACGCGGTCAGATCAAGACGCTGGCCTGTTACGATGTCTTTCCCAGCCTCAGCCTCGGGCAGATCTATAAGGCCGCTGACTGGTACGAAAAAACCCAGAGATTTCAGCGCGCGGTCGCCAAGGGCGAGAGCAAGCTCGAAGACGCCGTCAATTCGTTTTTCGGAGAGCTGGCCGAATCCTACAAGCAAGTGCCGAGCGGCGCGATGATCGACACCGAGGTGGCTCGCCAGTGGCAGTACGAGGATGTCGCCGCACGCGTTAGCAAATAAGCGGGCAAAGGAAGGTCGTTCCGCCCCTGGCCTTCCTGGAGGGCGATCGGCTGTCGCCGCAGGCCTCGGCCGATCGCGTCTCCCATGATGCGGCAAATTACGCAATAAGGACAATAAGCATGCCAGATCTTGGTTCTCGACCGAGCTTAACGTCGGCTGACCTGAAGGCTCAACTGCATGACATTCAGGATAACGTCGTGGCGCCGATTCTGATGCGCTACGGCCGCCATATTTTCCTTAAATTTAATGACGGCGCGAAATCACGTGCGTGGTTGAGCAACATGTTCGACCGCGTCAACGCGCGCTCGCAAGAGCATGGAATGCGTTTCACCATCAATGTCGGCTTCACCTACGAAGGCCTGAAGACGCTAGGTCTGTCCCAACGCTCGTTGGACAGCTTTCCCGAGGCGTTCCGGGTAGGCATGCGGGGCCGCGCCTGTATCGTGGGCGATATCGGACCGCATGCGCCGGAACACTGGGATGGCGGCCTTGGAGGGGCCGACATCCACGCGATGGCGTGGCTCCGAACCGATTCCGGCCAAGGTCGGGAAGAGGCAACAGATATCCTTCGCGAGGAATTTGAAGCGACCGGCGGGGTCGAGATCCGGTTCGTTCAGGACACCATGGCGCTCGCGCATGAAAGCGGAATCGGGTCCGAGGGCGAGCATTTCGGGTTTGCCGATCCAATCTCCCAGCCACCGATCGAGGGCGCCGATACGCCTTCCTATCCCGGCGATGGGGTGCTCGAAAACGACGGCACATGGCGCCCGCTGAAACCGGGAGAGTTCCTGCTCGGCTACGAGGACGAGGTCGGACCCGGCGGCACGATGACGCCCGAACCATTCGAACTACGGCTGAACGGAACATACATGGTGTTCCGCAAGCTCTACCAGGACGTGGCAGCGTTCCGTCGATACCTGGCGACCGCCGCGCGGTCGCTCTTCGGCAGCGACGATCAGGAACACCGGGACCTTGTCGCGGCCAAGCTTATGGGGCGCTGGCCCAGCGGTTGCCCACTCGACCTGTCGCCAGAGAAGGACGATCCGGCCATCGCCGCCGACCCTGAGCGGCGCAACGATTTCACCTATGCCGGCGATGACCAAGGCCTGCGGTGTCCGCTCGGCTCGCACCTGCGTCGCAGCAACCCGCGTGCCACACCCCTTAAGCGGGCGACTGCCGTGAGGCGCCACCGACTGCTGCGGCGCGGCGTCGAGTACGGCCCGCCTCTCAAGAATGGCGCGCTTGAAGACGATGGGGTCGACCGCGGCCTAATCAACCTGTTCATCCAGGCCGACATCGAACGACAGTTCGAATTCGTCCAGGCCGAATGGATGAGCGGTGGCGAGTTTCTGGGGCTCGACCCGGCCGAGCAGGACCCGTTCAATGGCGTCGGGGGCCAAGGATCGCAAATGTCCGTTCCGGGCGCCAAGCGACCGTTCCTTTTCGACCTGCCTAACTTCGTGACGGTGAAGGGCGGCGAATACTTGTTCGTGCCTGGGCTGAAAGCGCTCACGGGCATCATCGATCAAAAATTTTGATTCCACGGAAAGAGGCGAACACAATGTCAGACCATTTCAGCGGCCCCGCGGTCATGGACGATCCAGCGGTGGACATCACCGATTTCTACGCCTTTCCCAGCCCGGAACGCCAAGGGAATCTCGTCCTGATCATGAACGCGTTTCCCATGGCCACATCGCAGTCCTTCTTCAGCGATGTCGTGACCTACCGATTCCGGCTGCGGCCGCTGACCCGGTCGGGCGACAGCTTCGAGCACGGTCCGGCGGAACATACGATCGACGTGCTGTTCAGCGACGTGCCGGACGGGACGTCGGTACAGAAGGGGACAGTCGTCACCTCGAACGGGCGCGAGGCGGGCTTCGCCTCTGGCGAGCCGTTGGAACTCGACGGCTTGCGAGTCTATGCGGGATTGGTCAGCGACCCGTTCTTCATGGACGTCGAGGCGACTATCCGCACGGACATGACCGGCAAGCTGTCCTTCAAGAAGAAGGGCACGAATACCGTCGAGTTTCGCGACGTGCTGACGATCGTCGTCGAGGTGCCGTTCGCTCCAATCCTTGAACGCCTGGGTGGCGTCACACTCATTGCGGCCATTGCGGAAACGGTTGTCGCGCGCCGCGGCAAGCCGATCCGGCTCGAACGTGTCGGCCGGCCGGAAATGAAGAACGTCATGCTGTCGAATGCGACACGCGAGCCGAAGGGTGTCGAACTGCGAGACCTTTATAACAAGGAGGACGCCTTTTCGCTCTCCAAGGAATATCGGGCGCTCTACGAGTCGCGTGTCGATTCATCGCTTGCGTTCTTCGACGGTCTCGACGGCGAGATTGCCTGGCCATCGGCAGCGGACGGCCGACATCCCATGCGGGATCTGCTCTTGAGCGACTACCTGATCCTGGATCTCGCTCACCCCTTCGCGACGGGCAATTTCCTCGAGATCGAGCGGGCAGTGCTCGAGGACCGTCCGCACGCCACCGCAGGCGGTCGTTGGCTGGACGACGACATCCTGGACGAGATGCTCACGCTGCTCGTGAACGGCGGGCGCGGCGAGCGACTGGGCGATGGGGTCGACGGTCCGACCAATCCGGCCGCTCCGGTCTTTCCTTACGTGCGTCAAGCCAACCAGCGGACGGACCTTCCCGTGCCCGCATTTGTGGAGAATTGAACATGGACAGCATGAAAGCCAATGGCAGCATCGCCGACTGGTTCCTGGAGTATCCTGTGATGTCGACGCTGAGGCCCAGTTACCCGCGGGGGCCCTGGCACTACAAGGACATGCACCAGCTCATCGTCACTTACGAGAGCACAGCGGAGGCCGTACGCGCGGTCGTCCCGAGACCTCTCCAACCCGCCGAGGGCAACCGCGTCACCATCGAGTGGCGGAACATGACCGATGTCAGCGGATTCGGGCCGTACGTCGAGATCGGTCATTCGGTGGCCTGCACCTTCGAGGGCAAGCCGGTCATCTACGTCTTCCAGGCATTCCTCAACAGCGAGTCGCCGACGCTCGCCGGTCGCGAGATCCTCGGCTTCCCGAAGCGGCACGGCGAGCCCGAGCTGAAAGCCGTCCGGGAGGTGTTGACCGGCACCCTCTCCTATGGCGGAACGCAGGTCGCGCTTGCGACCATGCCGTACCGCATGGTCGACCTGTCTGATCGCCTGGCCGAGATAGAGCAGGAGCTGCAGACCACCCAGCTCGTGCTGAAGCTTCTACCCGACGTCGACAATCACACGCCGAAGGTAGCCCAGCTCGTGAAGGTCAATCTCTACGACGTCCGATTGAAGGGCGCATGGGGCGGTCCCGCGGAACTGTTCATGGTCCCGCATGCCGGCTGCCCGGTCGCGGCGCTTCCGGTCGTTCGTGTTCTCGAAGGCCGCCAGCACCTCTGGGACATGACCCTCAACGACGGCGAAGTCGTCTACGACTACCTTGAGGCCGAGCGCCGCTAGGCTGGAACAAGAAGTCCGATTTTTTTGCGAGTGGGAGACCACCGCCATTGATGGAGAATTGAAATGGATGAGTTGAAAGGCAAGGGCGCCGTCGTGACCGGCGCCGCGTCGGGCATCGGCAGGGCGATTGCAACGGCCTTTATCGAAGCGGGCGCGAGCGTGGTGCTTTGCGATCTCAATGCGAAAGCGCTCGACGAGGTCACCCAAGAGCTCGGTGATCGCGCGATCGGTTGCTTGACGGACGTTTCGAACGAGGTTGAGGTCCAGGGCGCTATGATCACTGCGCTCGACAATTTCGGCTCGCTGGATATCGTCGTCAATTGCGCGGGCTTTGGTGCGATCACGCCGCTTACCGAGCTTACCGCCGAAAAGTGGAGAGCCGTTCAGGACGTGACGCTCGGCGGAGTGTTCTTCGGGGTCAAGCATGGCGCCCGGATCATGATCGAACAAGGACGGCCGGGCGTCATCATCAACATCTCCTCGGTGAACGCGCGGCAGGCCGGCGAAGGTCAGGTGGCCTACTGTGCCGCGAAGGCCGGGGTGGACATGATCACCCGCTGCGGCGCCCTGGAACTCGGTGGTCGAGGCATTCGTGTCGTCGGCATCGCGCCCGGTCTCGTGGAAACACCTTTGACCAGGAAAGAGCTCGAAAATCCCGCCATGCGTGACCTCTTCCTGGGCGTCATCCCGATGAACCGCGCTGTCGCTGCGGAAGAAATTGCCGCCGCTTCCGTGTTTCTCGCGTCCGACAAGGCGCGATCGATCAATGGCGATACGATTGCGATCGACGGGGGCTCGCTGACGCGGGGCTATCCGGCGCTGCTCACCGGCCTGAAAAGTCACGTTTCATGATGATCGATCGCGGGCGCTATACGAGCGGGCGTATTGCTCTCGCCAACCTGTCGACGTCGATCGACGGGTTGGAGCGGGAGCGTGCTGCGAGCGCGAGCTTCGAAAGCTTGCTGACGCTCGCGAAGCTCTTCTTTCTTCGCGGCGACTTGCTCGGCAGTGTCGCGGACCACGACCGGGGGGACTCAATCGCCACCGAAGCGATTGACATGTCGCCCGACTGCGCAAGAGCGCTCTATGTTCGCGCGCAGATCGCGGGACGCTTCCACTGTTTCACGAAAGCGAAAGGGCTTCTCGCTCAAGCACTGGTGGCTGGATATCCGAGACAGGAAATTGAAGCAGAACGGGCGGCTCTGCTTCAGGCGACCGGATACTACAACGAAGCGCTGGTCCTGCGCGAAAGACTGGCGAAGCGCAATCCTCGGATTGATACGCTTGCAAGCCTCGCGACGCTGCTGGCGGAGATGGATCAATGGGGAAGGGCGGAGACCTGCTATCTGGCTGCGCTCAACGCCGACGATGGCGTGTCTCCTTTCCCGTGCGGGCAACTTCTCTTCGAATGGGGAGTGAGTTCGATGCGTCGGGGCGATCTGGATCGAGCGGAGAGAATCTTCGCAGCGCTCGACGCGGTGCTGCCGGCACACGTTCCGGGACGCGGGCATCGCGCCGAGGTGGCGTTCGCGCAAGGAAAGTTGGACGTTGCAGAAGCGCTTGTCGCGCCCCTGCTGGAAGCCTCCGATGATCCGGAGTACCGCGCGCTCTATGCCGAAATCCTAGCCGTGCGTGGCGACGGCAGATCCGCCAGACACGCCGAACTTGCAGCCGAAGCATATGAGCGGCTCCTGGCGCGTCGGCCCGAAGCCTATGCCGACCACGCGGCGGCTTTCTTCATGGGGGTCGGCAATCGGCCAAAGCGAGCGCTCGAGCTGGCCTTGGTCAATTTAGAACTCCGCGACACGCCGAGGTCGCGCAAACTCCTTGCCAAGGCGAGTGCCGCCAAACAAATTACCGTCGCCCGCGAGTTCGCCGTATGACCGCTCACCAAATCGCCGCGATAAACCGGACATCGCTGTGCAAGATCGTTGTCATCGGCGCAGGTTTCGCCGGCCTGGCTGCCGTCCGCGCATTGCGCGACAGCAATGCCGACATCACGCTTGTCGACCGCAACAATCACCACCTATTTCAACCATTCCTCTTCCAGGTCGCCACGGCGATCCTGGAACCGGCGGAAATTGCGACGCCTATCCGATCGCTTCTGCAAGAGATGCACAATGTCCGGGTGGAAATGCGGGAGGCGAAGCGCATCGACCTGTCCCGCCGGCTTGTCGTCATGAATGAAGGCGACGATCTGGCCTATGACATCCTGGTGGTCGCGACGGGAGTGCAGACGAGCTATTTTGGTCACGAGGCGGAATGGGCGCCGCACGCGCTTGGATTGAAGTCGCTTGGCGACGCCGTCACCGCGCGCAATCGACTTCTGAAGGCCTTCGAGCGAGCCGAATTGGAGCCTGATCCTTGGAAACAGGCGCGCGACATGACGGTGGTCGTCGTAGGCGGTGGGCCGACGGGCGTCGCGATCACAGGCACGATCAGCGAGTTTACCCGAAGGACGCTCGCATCCGACTTTCGAAATATCGACCTCAGCGAGGCGCGCATCGTACTCGTCCAGTCGGGGCCAAGATTGCTTCCGGCATTCAGCGAACGACATTCGGCCTATGCGGCCCGTGCGCTGGAAGGCCAGGGGGTCGAGGTAAGGCTGGGTGTTCCCGTAATTCATGTGGATGCGGCGGGCGTCATCGTCGGCGACGAGCGCATCGCGGCTGCTACCGTGTTGTGGTGCACCGGCGTCGAGGGAGTGCCCCTGGCAGGTACAATCGGCACCCATGTTAATCCGGACGGAAAGGTGGCGGTTCTCGACGATTTTTCCGTGCCGGGACATCCCGAGTGTTTTGTTGTCGGCGATGCGGCCCATGTCATGGGCCCCGACGGCCGGGCGATGCCGGGCCTGGCGTCGGTTGCGCAGGATCAAGGCAAATACGTCGGCAGACTTATCGCCGCTCGGATTGCGAACACCACCCATCCCAAGCCTTACGCGTCATTCACGCCGAGCAAGCTGGCAACCATCTCGCGAAACGTCGGCGTCGCGGAATTTTGCGGCCGTTCGATCACCGGCTTTCCCGCGTGGTTGTCGTGGGGACTGCTGCATCTTCGAACCTTGTCGGGCGGGGGCCATGCAAGGCTTTCGATCCTGGCAAACTGGGCGCGCCTTCTGACCACTTACCGTCGTAGCGGGCGTCTGATCGTCGAGCCGTCGGAGCTGACAAACGGTCGGGGCGGGCGCGCTCCTGCAGTTGGCGAAACCCCCGACGACACTGCGACCGCGACCCCTGAGGTCGCGGTGTCTTGCAAGTGATTATATCTGGAGAAGATAAATGCGGAAATCATCCACACCATCCGACAAGCCGCAGACACAGGATCCTGAACATGGAGGCGCGCCTTCAAGGCCCCACCAGATCGTGGTCGTCGGGGGCGGAATCGCCGGGCTGGAAATTGCCTCCAAACTGCCAGGAAGCCTACGCAAAACCTCGATCGCCGTGACGCTGGTCGACCGGGAGCCTGCCTATGTATGGAAGCCGATGCTGCATACGATCGCTGCCGGAACCACGGACGTTTCCCAGCATGAAACCTCCTATATCTCCCAAGCCCGCAACCGACGTTTCGTGTTCGAGACGGGAGAACTCAAGGGCATCGACCGGAAAGAGCGGAAGGTCCATCTGAACCCATTGGAGATCGACGGTCGCCGTATTTTGCCGGAACGAGCGATCTCCTATGACACGCTGATCCTTGCCACGGGTAGCGAGGCGAACGACTTTGGAACGCCAGGGGTGCGCGACCATTGCCTGACGATCGACAGCCGTTCCCAGGCGATGAACTTCAATCGCAAGGTAATGGCGCACATGCTCGAAGCGCTCGCGGCCAACAGCACCTTGCAGATCGCGGTGGTCGGAGGCGGCGCCACGGGAGTCGAACTCGCCGCAGAGCTTGTCCAGCTCGCCGATGTCTCCGCCTATTACGGCGCAGCCGGACTGCGCGACCAGGTCAAGGTGACGCTGATCGAGAGCGGCCCCATGCTGCTGGGTGCCTTTCCCAATCGTGTGGCGATTGCCGCTCAGGAGCGTCTCGAGAGGCTCGGCGTCACCGTCCTGACGGGCGCGCGGGTCGTCGCCGCCGAAGCCGGTTGCCTTCGACTGGCGGACGGAACAAAGATCGACGCTGAGCTGAAGGTATGGGCGGCCGGTGTAAAGGCGTCGGATGCCTGCGCCTCTTTCGATGGCCTTGAGGTGACACGCAACAATCAGATCGTGGTGGGACCAACCCTGCAAACGACGCTTGATCCCCGGATTTTTGCCGTCGGGGACTGTTCGAGTTTTTCTGTGGAAGACAACGGCAGGCCGCTACCTCCGGCAGCCCAGGTTGCGCATCAGCAGGCTTCGCATTTGATCCGTCATCTTCCTGGCTGGCTGGAAGGGAGGGAGCTGCCCTCGTTCTCCTACAGGGACTTCGGTTCGATCGTATCGCTAGGCGGCTACGGCGCCTACGATTCGCTGGGACAATTCGGGATGTTCACGGGCGGCTTCATACGCGGACGCGTGGCGCAGCTTGGTCACGTTCTCCTCTATCGCAGCCATCAACAGCGGCTGCACGGATTCTGGCGTGGCGGGATGATATGGCTCGCGGACATGATCAATTCCCACGTCCGAGCACGCATTCGATTGCCCGAATGATGATGCGCTGTGGCTGAACATTCGCTCCGTGCCACGCTGGATCGCGCTCCCTGACCGCTATGAGAATTCCACCGCCCCAAAGGCTAAGACATGCCCCCCTTCGTTCTGATGACCCTTCTGGCCTCCGGGCTCTTGGCAGGCTTTGTTCACGTCGTTTCCGGCCCGGATCACCTTGCCGCCATCGCACCATATGCCGTCGACGCCAAAGCTCGGGCCTGGCGGACTGGGATTCGATGGGGGGTCGGACACAGCGCCGGCGTCGTTGGCGTGGGGCTGTTCGCGCTATTGCTCCGCGATACCATGTCCATCGATATTGTCTCCGCCTGGGGCGAGCGTTTCGTGGGCGTCATGCTCTGCGGCATCGGCATTTGGGGATTACGGGCAGCATTTGCCGATCGGGCCCCAACTCATTCCCACGGGCATTGTGGGCATTCGCACCGTCACCGGCACAAGCATCCGGCCTTTGCAATTGGCACGGTGCACGGACTCGCCGGCAGTTCGCACTTGCTCGGCATCGTGCCGGCGCTGGCGTTGCCCACGAATACAGAAGCGGCCGCCTATCTCCTGGTGTTCGGTCTCGGCACGATCGCAGCGATGGCGACCTTTTCAACCTTCATTGGCTTGCTCGCGGGTCGGTCGGGCGCCCGAAGCGTCAAAGTGCAAAATGCACTCATGGCCTCGTTTTCGATGCTCGCCATTGTTGTCGGAGGCGTGTGGTTCTGCCAGGGCATTTGAACAGCTCCTTCGACAGGGTTCAGAAACGCTTCAGCAACCCCGGAGCACCACTACGCAGCGAGGAGCCTCGGCGGTCTGTCTGGCTGTGGAAAGACGACGATTGCCCGCGCTTTGGCTGAGCGGTTGAAAGCGGTCTATGTGCGCGTCGATACGATCGAGCAGGCAATCCGCGCTTCCGGAATTGCCGATGATGCTGGGCCTGCAGGCTATATCGTGGCTTACGGTATCGCCGGAGACAATCTGACCCTCGGCAGGACCGTGATCGCCGACTCTGTCAACCCGCTCCGGATAACCCGGGCAGCATGGCTTTCGGTCGCGCAAGCCGCTGGGGTGGCGGCGGCGGAGGTCGAGGTCGTTTGCTCGGACAAAGCCGAGCACCGCAACCGTGCTGAGACCCGCGTCATGGTGCGGGAACAGGCAACGCCCCGGATTTCATAGAGCGAGCGATTGGGCGTCAAATAGGTCTCGACAATCCTTACCATCGCCAATTCGGCTGCGTCCACGACCGGTCGAGATGAGATCAGGCGTATGTGGGCAACGAGCGAAAACTTGGTGCTTTGAGCCTCGCTCAGAACCTCGAGCGCGGCCTCTATGATCGCCCTGTGCAGGTCGCCATGGTGGTAGGGCGCTGGTGTTTGGTGAAATGTCTTGGGTCATGCCGGCCACCTAGATTCTTAAGTTGCTCATGTCAACATTCCGTCAAACGGATGTTGACATTGTCCACTCCAACGCTTAAGTGGGCATCGTCAACATTAGCTGCGGCCGGTTTGGAACCAAAGGCAGCGGGATCAACAACCGAGGTAAACTGCATGGCCGCCCAACAACATACCGTCAAAGACAAGGCACATCGCCTCGCAGAACGTCCGCCGTTCGAGCGTATCGCGCTGTTGTTGCAAGGCGGAGGGGCGCTCGGTTCATATCAGGCCGGCGTCTATCAAGCACTGGCCGAAGCCGGTCTGCATCCTGACTGGGTCGCCGGCATCTCCATCGGTGCCATCAACAGCGCTCTGATCGCCGGCAATCCGCCCGAAAGACGAGTGGAGGCGCTCAGGAGCTTCTGGGAGACGGTAACCGCCCCGGCTCACGGGTTTCCCACTCTGTTTTCGACGATGTTGGGGGCGATGGGGCTCCAGGGTGATTTCGCGCGTGGCCTGCTCAATCAGGCACATGCCTTCGCCACCCTTATGGACGGCGCCGCAGGCTTCTTCACGCCACGTCCGGTGCCACCTTTCTTTTCATCCGCCGGCAGCATCGAGGCGGAAAGCTTCTACGACGTCGCACCGCTGAAGGCGACGCTGGAACGGCTGGTGGACTTTGACCGCATCAATACAGGGGCCATGCGTTTCAGCGTCGGCGCCGTCAACGTGCGCACCGGCAACTTCGAGTATTTCGACACTACGACCCACAATATCCGCCCCGAACATATCATGGCGAGCGGCTCCCTGCCGCCTGGCTTCCCGGCGACGAGGATCGACGGCGAGTGTTACTGGGACGGCGGCCTCATCTCCAACACGCCGCTGCAATGGGTCCTCGATAACGCGCCGCGCCAGGACACGCTGGCCTTTCAGGTTGACCTCTGGAGCGCGAATGGCGAGTTCCCGCGTGACCTGCTCGGAATCGAACTACGGCAGAAGGATATCCGCTTCTCGAGCCGCACGCGCGCGGCGACCGACCATTTCAGGACGCAGCAGCGGCTGCGCCGCGCACTCGGCCATCTGGTCGAACTCGTCCCGCAGGACGCTCTGCTGCAAGCCGATCCGGAGATCAAGCTGCTCGTCGATCAGGCCGACGAGAAGGTCTACAACATCGTCCAGCTCATATATCGCGCCAAGAAATACGAAGCGAGCTCCAAGGATTACGAGTTCTCCCGGCTGACGATGGAGGAGCACTGGGCCTCCGGCTACAACGACGCCCTTCAAACATTGCGCCACCCCGAGGTGCTGCAGCGGCCCGGCACGCCGGACGGCGTCGCCATTTTCGACTTCGATTGAGATTTCACCCAAAGAGAAGAGCACGACCATGAAGATCGCCGCAGTCCGCGAAAATGCCTTCGCGATGCCGCTCAACAATCCGGCCTATCCGAGGCCACCCTACAAGTTCTACAACCGCGAATTTGTCGTCATCAACTACCGGACCGATCCGGAGACCCTGCGCGCCGTCGTGCCGGAGCCGCTGGAAGTGATCGGCGACACCGTCGCCTATGAATTCATCCGCATGCCGGATTCGACTGGCTTCGGGGACTATACGGAAACCGGGCAGGTCATTCCGGTGCGCTTCACGACGCCATCGGGCAAGGTGCAGGAAGGCAGCTATGTGCATGCCATGTATCTTGATGACAACTCTCCGATCGCCGGCGGCCGCGAGATCTGGGGCTTTCCGAAGAAGCTGGCAACGCCGAAACTGTCGCACGAGCAGGAGACGCTCGTCGGAACGCTGCACTATGGCTCGGTTCTCTGCGTGAGGGCGACCATGGGCTACAAGCATCGCGAGCTCCCGCTGGAGCCGCTGGCAAAGGCGATGGCGAAGCCCGCCTTCGTGCTGAAGGTCATCCCGGACGTCGACGGTTCGCCCCGGATTTGCGAACTCGTGCGCTACTATCTCGAGGATGTGACCCTGAAGGGCGCATGGGCCGGCCCGGCAGCCCTGCAATTGTTCGAACACGCGATGTGCGACGTTGCGCGTCTCCCCGTGCGCGAGGTCACGTCGGCCAGCCACTACATCGCCGACCTGACGCTCGGCCTCGGCGAGGTCGTATTCGACTACCTCCAACACGACTGATCTCCCGCAACTGAAAGGAACTATCCATGTCTCGATTTGATGGAAGAGTGGCGATTGTCACCGGAGCCGCGAGCGGCATCGGCAAGGAGATCGCGCTTCGCTTCGCAGCCGAAGGCGGCATTCCCGTGATCGCCGACCTCAATCTTGACGCCGCGAACGCAACGGCGGCCGAGGTCAAAAGCAAGGGCGGCGATGCCTTCGCCGTGGCGATGAACGTCGCCGACGAAGAGCAGGTGGAAAAGGCCGTTGGCGAGGTGATCGCCAGGTTCGGCAGGATCGACGTGCTGGTCAGCAATGCTGGCATCCAGATCGTCAAGCCGCTGGTCGACTTTCCCTTTGCGGACTGGAGAAAGCTGCTTTCGATCCATCTCGACGGCGCCTTCCTGACCACGCGCGCCTGCCTCAAGCACATGTATGCCGCCAATTATGGCCGGGTGATCTACATGGGTTCCGTGCACTCCAAGGAAGCCTCGAAGCTGAAGGGGCCCTATGTCACGGCCAAGCACGGACTGATCGGACTGGCCAAGGTACTGGCAAAGGAGGGAGCCGAGCACAACGTCACGGCCAACGTGGTCTGTCCCGGCTTCGTGCGCACGCCGCTCGTCGACAAACAGATCCCCGAGCAGGCGCGGGAGCTCGGCATCAGCGAGGAGCAGGTGGTCAAGACGGTGATGCTCAAGGACACGGTCGACGGCGAGTTTACCAGCACCGATGATGTGGCCGACGCTGTTCTCTATTTCGCGGCGGCCAGGTCCAATGCGGTGACCGGCCAGTCGCTGGTCGTGAGCCACGGCTGGTTCATGCAGTAGGATCGGTTGCGGTCGCACGACGCCCTTTGCGGCGCCGTGCGACAGGAACGCTCCAGCACCCTGACCAACTCTACCTCGCGACGAGCCACAGTCGGCTCGCGCTATCTCGTTCTTGAGTATCAAAGGAAATGAACATGGAAGTCTATAATGGTTTGCGGCGGGCCCTCTTGAAGGCCCGGCGACCGTCTATCGCCACCAGTCCGTCTGTTGACCGCGCAAGCGTGCGCCGGGTGACCGCGACACTGCGGAATGCGCTCCAGACTACCGCGCTCGGCATGATCGTAGGATTCACCGCGCTGCCGACAGCCCGAGCGGATGAGCCGACTCCGCCCGTAAAAAAAGCGGTCAGCGACGAGGCCGCGACCGCCGTTGCGCAGATGGGAAAGACGCTCCTTGCCAAGGACCTGACGATCACGGCGAGAACGATCAGCATTTACCTGGATCAGTCCGGACAACCGCTTCACATCTTCCATACGATGAAAATCACGGTGCGTCGTCCCGACCGGATCGCCGTCGAGTTCGACGGCGATGACGGCAAGCACGATTTGTTCTACGACGGTAAGGCGGCATCGGTCTTCTTTCCCGACAGCAAGCACTACGCGACGATCCCGGCATCGGGCGACATACCATCTGCGCTCAACGAGGTGGCAACCAAGCTGGACGTCGATTTTCCGCTCGGCGTGCTTTTCGGAGTCTCTCCGGACAAAGTCCTGCTGAGTGATGCCATGGCCGCCTGGCAGGTGGGCACGGCCACTGTCGACGGCGTCGAGTGCCGGCATCTGTTTTTCTCTCAGAAGTCCGGCATCGATCTCGAATTGTGGGTCGAGAAAAATGGCGCAGCGACGCCGCATCGTCTGGTCGTCACATACCCGTTGCTGCAGGGGCAACCCAGCTTCGTTGCCGAATTCACGAGTTGGCAGACCAAGTCCCCTCTGTCCGACTCCGAATTCACCTTTGAACCTCCCGCTGGTGTGAAAAAGATTGAGCCGACTGCGGCCGCCGCGCCGGAAACGGAAAGGGCCAAGTGATGACCTATCTGAAGCGCACCTGCTTTGCTTTTCTCGCCTTGACGGCCATTACATCGGACGCGGCCTTCGGTCAGTTTGCACCGCCGCCCGGCGGCCCACCGCCCCTGCCGTCTGGAGGCCCACCACATCTGCCGTCGGGAGGGCCGGGAGGGCTGCCACGTCCACAGATGCGCGGCATACAGCGTCCGCCGATGGCCCATGGCCGCCCGCCGATGCACGTGCAGAACCGTCCACCGGTGAACCCTCGTACTCGTCTGCCAAATGTCGGTGGCGCCAAGGGGCGATTGGCGGAAGGGCCTGGCCGCGGACGGGGCAACCTGTCCGGAAATATCCGCAACACGCTGAACTCAGGCGGTAACATCAATGGGAACCGCGCCTTGATGAACTCCGGGGGCAACATCGCCGCAAAGGACTCGGGCAACCTCACCGTCAACAACTCTGGCGATCTCAAGGTGTCTGGCAACGGCAACGGATACTTTGGCCGTGGTTATTATGGTCGTGGGGACCACGGCGTTGGAGACTATGGTCACGGAGGGTATGGCCGTGGAGACTATGGCGGTGGAGACTATGGGCGTGGATACTATCGCCGCGAAGCCTACGTCCTGGGCGGGTATGCGGCAGGCGTCGTCACCGGTGCTGCGGCAGCCTCGAGCACGGGCGGAACGACGTATTCTTCCTATGGATACCAGTCTGGCTCCGCTACGGGCTCCTCTGGCACGGCGTCCTCGAGTTCGTCCCACGGCAGCGCGGGCTCTGCTAACGGGGCATCGTCGGGTTCGTCTCACGCTGGTTCTTCTGGTTCGTCTGACGCCAGGTCTTCAGGCTCTTCTGGCGAGGTATATGCGAGCTCTTCGGATCAGAGCCGCTCCGGCCCGTCCGTTGGCGGCGGGACGAACCAAAGCGGCGGCAATAGCGGCTCCCCGTCTGTGAATCCTCTGATTGCCGGCCTGTTTGAGAGCCTGCCGCCAGAGGGTACGGCATGGACATCGGAAGAAGCGGTCGGTTGGCTTCAGGCCGCAGCCGCCAATCTACGGATCGTCTATAAGATCCAGGGAAATATCTTGGTGACGGGTGAAGTTCCATCGTCGAATTACGATCGCGTGCCTGGCGGGAATTAGGTTCCGCTCGGCACCGGAAGGAGGTTCAGGCCGGACGTCGCACGACGCATCCGGCCTTGCCACGCATCGAAGACTGCCAAGCTCCCCTCCGCTGACGTACTTCGCCAGATCAGTACCTGCGTCCCGAACGCTGCACGAGTCCGCTCATCACGAGGTCGATGTGCGCCTCAACAATTGCCTTGCCGTCGATCGGTTTTCGACCCGCAAACATGAGACGCCAGACGGCAACGTGAAATATCGAACTCGCGAGTACGTCCGGCGCATGGGCCGCCGCGTCTTGCCGAAACTCTCCCGATTTCACGCCTTGCTCGACGAGGGCCGTGAGGGCAGCAAGCGTCGGCGCGATGAACTTGCCATGATAGAAATCGACCGCTTCGGGAAAGCGAGTGCCTTCGGCGAGGGACAAGCGCAGAAGTTCTCTCGTCTTTCGGTCGTTGGCCGTGCTTTCATAGGAGATCAGCAGCAGGCCTCGTATCCGGTCGGCGCAGGATCCACGAAGGCTGCCGATGGCGGTCGACAGGTCCGCGGATGACGTCGAGGCCTGGCGAAACATTTCCTGGAAAAGAACTTCCTTGGTCGGGAAATAGAGGTAGACCGTTCCCTTTGTTATCCCCAGTCGGCTTGCGACGTCTTCGACACGCGTTGCCGCATAACCTTTCGCCGCAAATTCCTCGAACGCGGCCTCCAGTATTTCATCAGGACGCCTTGCCTTCCGCTCCGCCCTTGATGTTTTCTTTTCGACTCGTTTCATCACATCCCATTGGATTCTTTGAGAATATCCGGTGACACACCTTTAGTGGGTGTGCGATCCACAGTGGCAGCAGAGACCTGGTCGTGCGTGCTCATCTTGCAACGATGTTGCGTGTGTCAACATATTTGGCCTAGATATGTTGACATCGCCCACTTTACGCATGCAAAGTGGGCGTTGTCAACATCGGACGATGGCCTGTTACACGCAGCAAATTGAAGCTGGCGATTCGCGGCGTCGTAGCGTTCGTCCCACGGGGGCTCTTCGGATTCGTCTCTCGCAAGATCTTCAGGCTTGTCCTGGGGGGTATAGCCGAAGTCCGAACGTGCAAGACTCTTGGCTGGCGGAAGGCAGCTTCGAATTGGTCATCCGGACACCTACGAGCGGAACTAGGTGCAAGCCGCGGCACCACGTGCCGCTCGCCATCAATGGGGACGATGCGAGCTTTTGGAAGGCTATACGAATAGATAGCATGCCTGATTCCAACGCATCTCTTCATTAGCGGGTACAAAAATGCTCTACTGTGAGCGCCTTCTTAAAGGCAACGAGCCGCCTAACTCTTTGTGGTGCAACGGTTCCTTTACCACCCGCTGAATGGGAGCCCTCTTTCTCTGCCGAGCTGCCGCCTAGCGTCATGAGCCTCGCAGATGTCCAAGAGCCACCGGGCAGTCATGTCTTGTAGACCGCTCACAATTGACGAAAGTCATTACCACACGGAGGCCGTTCACGATGGCAGCGCCGAGATATACCCGTTGTAAGAACCTCAATATTTACTGGACTGTGGTCGATAAAGTCATCGGACAGCCGGCCATCATCGATGGGTTTGTCATGGACATGCTCACCGCCGAGGAGGCCGATAATTTGGTCGATCTACTAAATCGTGGCAACCAAGAGAGCCTCTGGTGTTTTGCAGAACGATGTTAGAAGCAATGGTCGATGACCGGCGTGCTCGTACGGCCCTCAGACAGACTGAAAACCTTGAGCTCGACATCCTTTCGACTAGGGCGTTCATCGGATGCTGGAAACTGAATTCGGTGTGGAGAATGCAGCCGACGTTCGGATGATCATCAAAATTGACGCTGGCGTGAACGAGCACGGCAAACCCAGGATTCCCGACCCCCCGCCTGAGGACCCCATCTGCGTCCGAAAGCCGTAACTTGTTCGCTTTCGGTTGCGGTGGCATTTACTATCCAATTCCGGATAATCCCTCGTCGGTTCAATTCCTTTAGAACTTTGCGAAGCCTGCCATTTCATTTGGCCGTCGGGCTATGCATCGATATGCTTGGACCTCAATTCCCTCGGCCAAGAATATTGAGGGCGTCGTGCAATCTAAGGGCAGCCAGCGCCTTCGTTGCCTCGTCGGCCGGCCATCCGGCTTCCATTGCCGCCGACAGCAGGGTGGCGTCGGTGTGAAGCTCAAGTCTCTCGTAGAGGGGCTCAAGCGCTTCTCGGGCGGTAACAACGTGCTCGTCTGGAGGCGTGATAGGAGTCGGAGATACCGTCGGCATTCTGCGTCCCTTCCTAACGGTTTTAGAACCTGAAAATCGGCCATGGTTCCAACGTCTAGTGAATGGCTGCCGACGCCGGTGCCAACATGACCAGCCTGGGGAAGCCAGCACTCATGAGCAAAAGGTAAAACAAGCCGCGTAGCTCCGCCATCATACTTGTGTATGCGCAAGTTATACGGAGGCAGCATCAGGCGGGCTGCTAGGGTGCTATGCTCGGCTCGGCCGAGGGCATTTTATCGGCAAGGAGCGGGTGGTGGTCTGATTTCCGGCAGCAGGCCCGACGAGGGACTCCTAAACCCCTGTATAAGGCATCCCCTCCTCTTCGCTACCCGATCCTTCCTCAAGATCAATAGCCGGTCGAGCGGCGTCCTGTTACGGTCAGGGCACTTTATTCCGCGCGGCAATGTCATCAAGCTCGCGAAGGAGTTCATCACGCCTCGTGATGCCTGCATCAAGAACAGACTTGAGACCGGTTCGCCAACGATAGGTGGCCGGCGAGCCGTTGGGGTCGGACCATTTGCCTCTTCGCTCCTCCGCGTTCTTCTAAGGATTGACACCATGACACATGACCTCCACCGCATCCAAATCGAGCTGGTCCCATTGACGCTTTTTCCCAGCGCATATGGGGACGCCGGGCCTCGGGCTCCGGGCTCTCCGCTCCACATGCCGCCAGATATTTCATCACGGCCGACGACAGACTTGGAGGCTCATTTGATGATGTTTTCCGTCATGCCGCGCGAAACGATCGAGTGTCCCTGGGGGCAAGCTATGCACGCCTGGAGATCTGTCTTTACCCTATACGTTACTGGAACCCAATTCAGTCTTCTTTGCTACTCCGCCGGGCTTGTCCGTCTCCTGGACGACCTCGGGAGTCTTACCCCTTCAGTGATTTCCGCGACCATGCATTAAGCCAGAGCCGCGTCTTGGGTCCAGAATTGAGGATCATCGAGCTTGGCGCCCGGCAGCTTCTAGCTGGTGCAGACATGTTGATGCTCCCCACCGCCCCATCGGCCCGGTCGCGGCGTCGTGAAAATGAATCCAGCTCCGGCCGCACATTGTTCGTCTCGTGATGGAGACCAGAGGCCCTGCCTAAGGCCTTCAGACTGCGCGAGACCTACTTGCTGCGAGTGCTTCAGCCGGGTGTTGGTCCTACGCAGTTTCCCAACACCGCCATTTCGTCGGCTGGCTTTGCGCCGATCGTTTCATCTCGTTGGAGAGGCAGGCTGAACAGAAACAGTGCCCCACGAGGGTCATTGGCGGCGGCCCACATTTGGCCCCCGTGAGCCTCGATGATTGAACGGCAGATCGCCAGGCCCATACCCATGCCGCTGGATTTGGTCGTGTAGAATGCCTCAAAAAGACGGTCCATGGTCTGCGGGTCCATGCCTGGACCCGAGTCGCGTACCCCGACGACCACGCCTCCTGAGGCCGCTATCTCGGTGCTGATCAGCAACTCGCGCTCTTCCGCATCGATGCCGCTCATCGCCTCGATGGCGTTCATGATCAGATTTAGGACCACCTGTTGCACCTGGACGCGATCTCCTTCCACGGACGGGAGACTCGTCGCGAATTCGGTCTGCAGCGTGACGCCTTGCCGGAGCACTTCACTGCCGGTCAAGGCAATCACGTGACGAATGGCTTCATTGAGGTCGAACTGCCCCTTGCGAGGGGGCTCCTTCTTGACCAAGGCACGGATCCGGCCAATGACATCGCCGGCCCGATTGGCGTTATCCACGATCCGGCCGAGCGCCTGAGCCACTTCCTCCAGATTCGGCGGATGGCTGCCGAGCCAGCGCAAGGCCGCCTGGGCGTTGGTGAGCGACGCGGCGAGCGGTTGATTGACTTCATGGGCGATGGATGCAGTGAGCTGCCCCATTGTGGCGACGCGGTTTGCGTGGGCCAGTTGCCCCAGCGCCTCGCGCAGGGCTCCCTCGCTCTCCCTTAACGCCTCTTCGGCCTGCCGGCGCTCCGTCAAATCGAGGACGAATGAGACACCTTCGTTCCTGCTTTCTTCTAGCAGTGCACCGCCGATCAGCACGGGCAGACGGCTGCCATCTTTCCGAAAGTACTCCTTCTCGAACGGTTGGACTGCCCCGATCAACTTCAGCTCCCCGATGGCCCGTGCGTCGCGGTCGCGCCATTCGGCCGGCGTCAGTTCCGTCCAACATAGCCGACCAGAGGCAAGATCCTCTCGGTCGTATCCCACCATGCGGAGGAACGCGTCGTTGGCCTCAAGAATGCGACCTTCGATGTCCCAGATGACGATTCCGATGATGTTGGCCTTGACCAGGCGACGGATCCTGGCTTCGCGTTCAGCGAGATCGCGGTACAACCGGGTATTCTCCAGTGAGATCGCCGCCTGAGAGGCGAGCAGCTTCAGCACCGCGATCCTGGCCGGCGCAAAGACCCGAGGGGCGAGGTTGTTTTCAAGATAGAGTACCCCGGCCAGTTGGCCCTGATTGAGCAACGGCACACAGAGAATAGAACGAGTACGGTGCTGACAAATGTAGGGGTCCGCGGAAAATGGGTTCTGAGCTATGGCGTCGTCGAGAACCACGCTTTCGCTTGTGCGCAAGACATAATGAAGGAGCGATTGCGGCAGGGCGGTCCCTGTCGCGATCTCGTCACACATCTGCACCACGACCGTTTCGCCGCCCGTCGTGGCTTCTGCCGTGATCCGCGACTCACCGCCACGCGACAGGATCAACAAGCCGCGCTCGGCGCCCGCCTGCTCAACGGCGGTGCGCAACACGGTGTCGATCAGCTTTTGAAGGACAATCTCGCCCGACACCGCTTGCGAGATTTTGATAACGGTTGCGAGATCGAGTTGTTCGACCGGTGCACCAATGGTGCTTGTCGGAGAGGGAACGCGCTCTTCCCCTCTCAGGTCAGGATAGAGTTGGTCAAGTTGCCGCACCTTACCGTCGGCGCCCCAGCGCCGATAGCAGCCACGCGCATTGCGGAGATAGAGACGTGCGAAATCCTCGAAGCCTCCCTGCGCGTAAAAGCGGGCGGCAAGTTCATATGCGAGGGCTTCATGATGAACGAAGCCGTTTGCGCGCGCCGAGCGGATCGCTTGTTCGTAAAGACGCACCGCGTCGATTTCGCGGCCTTCGAGGCGTGCTATTTCGGCGCCGACCAGCGCGGCTCGGTTCTCGAAGTTCTCCGGGCAATTCTTCGCATAGATCTGAAGCTGTCGGTGGTGGGCAACCAGAGCCTCCGTATGCCGCGCCCGCGGCTCAGCCACAGCATAGTCGCAGCATGCGGCGCGGGCCAACGCACCGTAGAAATGATGCTCCGGCGTTTCTTCGAAATGCGACACCGATGTCCATGGCAGCCTCTGCGCCCGCAATGACGCATCGACGGCCGCCTCATAGTCGCCGGCAAAGAACCGCGCCTGCAGTTTTCTGACAAAGTAGCAGGTTTCCGCAAGATTCGGATTTTCGGAAAACCGACGTTCGATCTCAAGTTCGTCAAATCCGTCGTCGTCAAAGGAGCCGAATTTCCGGGTCAACCCGCGCAGCGTCCGGACGAGTCCGAGTTGCGCACTGGCGAGATCCATCACGAACTGGAACCGCACCTCCTGCGCAAACGTGAGGCCAATCTCCGCTTGGCGCTGCACTTCCATAAGCGGATCTCCCGCGGCCAGCAGGTTCGAGTTCAAACTGACATGGCTGTATCCGGCAAACGTGAGGTCGCCGCACTGGTTGGCAATTTCAAGCGCTCGCCGCAAGATGTCGCGGCCGGTTCGGACATGTCTCGTCCACGGTATGACGTGAGCCCCGAAGTCTTTGTAAGTCCTGGCCTGAAAGCGCTTCAGGTCGTGCTTTTCGACCAGATGGCAGCCTAGCTGACCAAACCGGAATCCGGCCTCATAGTCGCCGAAGCGCGGTCCGGCAATATAGCCAAGCGACACATAATGGTAGCAGGAGCCGTCACTGTTGCCTCGCTCGAGGCTCAGGTTCACAGCCAGGCAGATTGCCATGCAAGCCAGATTCGCATCCGTATGCCATACCGCCCCAACGAGCCGGGTGAGAATATCCAGCGTCGAGGCGGATGCTGGGTCGCGCATCAACGGCAGATCAATGAGTTCCTCGATCGCGCGGCTGCCGAGCTGCGACCATATTCGGCCGTATTCTCTTTGAACCTCCTCGTCGGCCGGATGCGGCGCCCAGTCGATGCCGAGATGTTGCCTCACATGGTCGAGACCGACCGCGGCCGACCGGCCGGTCTGACCGAGCGCAGCATAGAGATCGATGCGCAGGCAGGCGACAGCAGCCTGATCGTCGGAGCAGACAGCACGATTGGAAAGCTGTGCTAATCGCTCCTCCGCGTCCGGCAGCGCGCCAAGGTGGAACTCGCATTCGGCTCGGTTCAGCTCAAGCGCGAAGGTCAGTTGGCGCTGGCGCTCCCAGGCGTCTTCCGGCAGCAGCGTCGTGCCTGCAACAAAATAGTTGAGTGCCGAGGCGTATGCCGTCGACGCCGCTGCGCGCTTGCCGGCAAGCAGATTGAACTCGGCCAGTTGCTCGCGCTCCTTAGTTGAGGTGATCAGAGCGGCTCCCCGATTGAGCTGGCTGACAATCTCGAAAACATAATCGTCAATCAGCTCCGGCGCGGTGTTCGCCGCAAGCAACCTCCCAATGCGGAGGTGCAACTCGCCGCGTCGCTCCTCCGGGATTAGCGAATAGGCGGCTTCCTGAACGCGATCGTGGACGAACCGATATGCGCCTGCCAACCCCTCGAGCAGTTCATGAGCGACGGCGGGCCATAAGGCGCCGGCGACTTCTTCCTCCGGTATCCCGAGGACGAGCGAAAGCGTCGCAATATCTGCTATGTTTCCAAGACAGGCGAACTGCTGCAGCGCCTCCCGCGTTTCGGGCGGCTGGCGCTCGAGCTTGCCGACCATGAGGTGCACGACGTTGTCGGTGTATCCCTTGGCGTGAATGCGCCCGAGATCCCAGGACCAGCATGCCGCGTCATGATCGAAGGCGAGCATTCCCTCTTCGGCGAGCGAAAATAGGAACTGACGGACGAAGAGCGGATTGCCGCCGGTCTTGTCGAGCATCATTTGTGCGAGCGGGGCTGCACGATCGGTCTGACAGTGGAGCGCATCTGCAATCAACTGCCGGAGATCGTCTTTGGTAAGCGGCGCAAGGGTGATCTCCGCTACCTTGCCGCCGGCGGTTTTGATCGCGTCGAGCTTCCGCATCAGCGGATGGGCGGCGGTGACTTCGTTGTCGCGATAGGCACCAACCAGCATCAGGTGTTGCAGATCCGGCCGGGTCAAGAGATCTTCAAGCAGATCGAGCGTCGCCGCGTCGAGCCACTGGAGATCGTCGAGGAACAGCGCCAGCGGATGCTCCGGCTGGGCGAAGACACCGATGAACCGCCGGAATACCAGCTCGAAACGCCGTTGCGCCTCCTGTGGCGGAAGTTCGGGGACCGGCGGCTGGTCGCCGATGATGAGCTTCAGATCGGGGACGAGGTCGACCATCAGCCGTCCGTTCGGTCCCAGCGTCTCCCTCAGCGTCTCGCGCCAGAGTGCCAAATCGGCGTCGCTCTTCGCGAGAAGCTCCCGGACAAGGCTCTGAAACGCCTGTGCAAGGGTCGCATATGGAATATCGCGCTTATACTGATCGAACTTGCCGGACGCAAAAAGGCCGCGCGGCGGCGCCAGAGCTTTGTGAAGTTCATTGACCACCGCCGACTTGCCGATGCCGGAATAGCCAGAGACCAACACCAACTCAGGCGCGCCGCTCGACACCACGCGGTCCCAGGCAGTGAGCAAGATCTCGACCTCGTGCTCTCGCCCGTAAAGCTTCTCGGGAATCAGCAGGCGGTCCGGGATGTCGCGTTCGCCGAGCGGGAATGCGTCAATCCGGTGCTGCATTTCCCATTGGCTGAGACAGTGGCTCAGATCGTGCTCGACGCCGCCTGCCGTCTGGTATCGTTCCTCAGCCGTCTTGGCGAGCAGCTTCATGACGATGGCCGAGACTGCCGGTGAAACATCCGCCACCCGCTCGTTGGGCGGCGTCGGCTGCCGTGCAATGTGGCAATGCACCCATTCCATCGGGTCGGAGGCGGAGAACGGCAGGCTGCCGGTCAGCATTTCGTAGAGTGTCACGCCGAGCGCATAAAGGTCGCTGCGGGAATCGATCGAGCGGTTCATGCGCCCGGTCTGCTCGGGGGCCATATAGGCGAGCGTTCCGGCGACCACTTCGGGCGGCTCGTGAGTCTGCCGCTCGCGGGAGAGGCGCGAGGCGATCCCGAAGCTTGTTAGCCGCACCTCGGCGCCCGTGCCCGTTACCAGGATATTGGCCGGTTTGATGTCCTTGTGGACGAGACCGCGCTGGTGGGCCCCACGGAGCGCAGCGGCGATGCCGATCCCGAGGCGCAGGAAAAGCTCCGTTTCCATAGCCGTTCCGAGCCGCCCGGCGAGCGGCTCGCCGCCCGGATCTTCAAGCACCAGCATGGTCCGGCCGCCTTCGCGCACCAACTCAAGCGGTCGCACTGCCCATGCGCTATCGAGCTCATCCTTCAATGCATATTCATGGTCGAGGCGGCCGAGGCTCGAAGGCGTCGGGTATTCGAGCGTCGAAAGCACGACCAGTACCGGGTTCCACTTGCCGTCGGCACCCCGGCGCCGTTCCCGATGGAGCACGCGCTCACCGTCCTCCCAAAAAACCTCCAAACTCCCATCTCCACCAACACCGAAGAAAGAGGATGTGCCTGCTTGCCGACTTCGTCATCTCGCCTGTCGCATTTGGCACTGCCACTTTCGTTTCGGGAATCCGTCCGTCAAATTGGCCAAAGTGAGCACATGACGAACCGCGACCACTTCCCCACTTTCTTACCACATCTCGCCTGTTCGTCCCAACAACGAGCGGCCATCACCCACCCGTTCGATACGTGGTCCACCGCTACGAAAGACCGCCCAACGGCTGCTGGGCGGTCAGGCGGATCGTGGACCCGCAGAGCTTCGGATGGAGGGAGCGCCGAAGCGTGGTGGTAGCAACGGGGGGATTCGCGACCTGCCTGTCCCGAGGCAACGAGTAGAGGCTAGCGATGGAAGGGACGACGGGAAATTATACTGTGGTATCGTCTTGCGATACTTTGGAATACCGGCACCGACACCCATCAGCGCATTCCGCTCAGCGATTGACATGTCGGCGACGTCATCCGTGGCCCGACAACGACTGGGCCGACAGTCTCTCTCCTTGTCTAACCCAGCAGGCCGGCAGGTGGTACGGCCGCGGTGTCGCCGAAGATAAAAGGCGAGCACAACATCGGCGTGCTTCGTGCCTGTCGTACCGTCAGGTGCGATTCGTTGTCGGTGTTGAAGTCGAAAGTGTCTGCCGGCTCTGAGTCCAAAAAGGAGCCTCCCGCGGGGGTAGGGAGGCTCAAGGCGGGCCGATCGGGACGATACGGCCTGGGAGGAGGTGGAGAAGGAAAGGAGCCTGCATCATAGAGGAGAGCTCCCGCCGGCGCTATTGGCCACCAGGACGGTTCGATTACCAATGAGGAGGGGGTAACCTATACGCGCAGCCAAGACCCTTACGAGTGCGTTTGCGGCTTTCCCGGCGCGAGCATCAGTTTGTCAGCCATACGCGCGAGTTCGGGCAGGGATCTGGTACCCATCTTCTGCATGACCTGGCTGCGGTGAACCTTCACGGTAATCTCGCTCACGCCTAGATCGCCGGCAATTTGCTTGTTAAGCCGTCCGGTCACCACCAAAGCCATCACCTCGCGCTCCCGCGGCGTCAGGCTATCGAAACGCGCGCGCACCGTCGCCAATGACTTTTCATTTTCAAGCCACACGCGGTCGCGCGCCAGGCCGACGTGAACGGCGTCGAGCAAATCCTGGTCTCGGAACGGTTTCGTTAGGAACTCGACGGCGCCCCCCTTCATCGCCTGGACAGACATGGGAATGTCGCCGTGCCCGGTGATGAAGACGATCGGCAACTGAATATTTTCTCGCGACAGCGCAAGCTGAAAATCAAGGCCGCTTTGCCCTGGAAGGCGGACATCGAGCACGAGACAGGTCGGTCCGTCGGGTCGCCCAGATCTGAGGAAGTCGCCGACCGAAGCAAGGAGGTTGACGGCAAAGCCGACGGAACGCAGCAGACTGCCAAGCGCCTCGCGGATCTCCGGGTCATCATCGATGACAATGATGGTTGCTGGCGCCTCGGTCAATCGTCAGAACTCCCAAGGTGATTCGACGTCTTGGGAATATATACTATCGAGCCCCACTGCAGCGGCAGCGGGCGAGGCCAACCAGCATAAGCATAGCGCCGGTCACGCGATGAGAACACTCCTCCTGTCTCCTTCGCTATTGCCGAAACGGGTCCTCTTTCGCACACCAGAATGCGCGATAATTACCTCGGCCACAAGGCTAGATGCGGGCGGCCCCAAAAGCGCTTGCGCGTCCAGCTGTCTGCCGTGGCATGCCGATGCGCCACATGCCCGGCGATGCCGCGCTCGTCGCGCAAGTCTTAGACACGCTATACGATTGTATAGCTTGCGACGCCTTTGTCGCCGTTCAATACTAAATCCATCCAGTCAAGCGCGCCACAACGCTAATTCGGCACGATGCCGGTCGGCGAAGTTGGGAGGCGGCAGTGCCAACCAAGAGACCTCTGATTGCGATCGTCGACGACGACGAGTCGATACGGGACGCTATAAAGGGGCTCATGAGGTCGATGGGATTTGACGCCGAGTCCTTTTCATCCGCAGATGATTTCTTGATATCTCCTGATGTCCGCCGCACGGCCTGCCTCGTGACGGACATCAATATGCCTGGAATGAGCGGACTCGATCTGCACCGCCGGCTCGTCGCGCTGGGCAAGAGCATTCCGACTATTCTGATCACCGCCTTCCCGGAAAAGAATATGGGCGCGTCAGCGTTGGGCGCGGACGTCGTCGGCTGTCTGACAAAGCCGTTCAACGGACAGACTTTGCTTGATTGCATCCGTTCTGCGCTGGCTCTCAATGGCGAGGGCGAAAGCGGTTCATGAGGTCGCAAAGACCTGTCCGAGGCAAAGCGCGCCGCCCTGTAAGCATTTGGCCGGTGACGGGCAGGGGACCGTCTCGCCCGGTTCTGAGACAGTGTGAAGTAAGGACGACGCTCGAGGCTTTTGAGCAAGGCCCACCGCCCGCCCGCTGTCGAACCTGCTGACGGGGTCTTAGACGGCCTGCCATACGTCGTGTTGTGACATAATCAGGCGCTCGCGCGGCCGGTCTGCAACCTTCTCAATGCCCCCTCGGGCGAGGGGCGGTTAGGCAGGCGGGGGAACGCTGGGGGCCGCAGCGCATCGGATCTAGAGCCACCCTCCGGAAAATCCCGCGCGACCAGTGGCTTGCAGCCATTCCACTCGAACTCGATGTTGCGTGTGTCAACATTTTTGCTTTGCGATGTTGACATTGCCCACCCCAATCTTTAAGTGGGCGTTGTCAACATCGCAAATGGCCCTCATTCGCAATCAGATTGAAGACTGCGGCGAACACCGTGGCTCTCCTTTTGGTCGCAAACCGTACCGGAGCAAAAAATGCAGTCCTTTCGATTGCTGGGAATTGGTCTCGCCTGCGCAGTTCTGGCTGCTTGCGAAGAAAAAGCCGAAGTTGTGCCGCCGCCGCAGCAGGTCCGCGTCGTCGCGGCCGCCGAGGCTCAGTATCAGCCGGGTGCGGAAATCACCGGCGAGGTGAAGGCTAGGGTTCAGACCGACCTCTCCTTTCGCGTCAGCGGCCGGGTTCTTGAGAGAAGGGTCGACGTCGGATCGCATGTCCACGCCGGCGACGTCCTTGCCCGCCTCAACGACACGGAACAACAGGCGGATGTCAGCGTCGCCCGCGCCGCGCTGGAGTCGGCGCAGGCCATCGTTGCGCAGAAGACACTCGCCTTCGATCGAGCCAAGTCGCTCCTGCAGTCGCAGGCCGTTCCGCGGGCGGTCTTTGACGATGCACAGAAGGAGTTGCTGAGTGCGCGGGCTTCCCTCGAGGCGGCCGAGGCCGCGCTCGCGACGAGCGAGGACGCGCTGTCCTACACCGAGTTGAAAGCGGCTGCAGACGGCATCATCACGGCGCGCGGCATCGAAGCCGGGCAGGTGGTATCAGCAGCTCAGTCGGCCTTCACGCTCGCCCACGACGGACCGCGGGATGCGGTGTTCGACGTCTTCGAGGCATTCTTTCTGGATGGCCGGCCGCGGAACGACGTCGAGGTCGCACCGGTCTCCGACCCCTCGCGCGACGTCCATGCCAGCATACGCGAGGTCTCGCCCGTCATAGACGCGAAGGCAGGCACGATCCGGATCAAGGTGGGGCTCCAGGACGGCGCGCCATGGCCGCTCGGAACGCCTGTCGTGGGCAAGCTGCGCGCCTCGCCGCGCGACGGCATCGTGCTGCCCTATACCGCAATCGCATCAGCCGAAGGCGAACCAGCCGTGTGGCTCGTCAACACTCAAAACCAAACCGTTTCGCTCCGGAAGATTTCGGTCGACCGGTACCGCCAGAGCGATTTCGTCGTCACCGGCGGCGTCGCTGCACAAGACCTGATCGTCACCGAAGGCGGAAAGCTTCTCAAGGAAGGCCAGGCCGTCGCCTGGGAAGGCAAGTGAGATGACCCTCAATCGCATATGCACCTCTCTCCCGCTTCTTTTGTCAGTGTCGCTGCTTGCAGGCTGCGATCAGAACTCCGTCGCGAGGGAGGAGCCGGCCCCCCGTCCTGTCAAAGTTGTCATGGCTGCGGCCGAACAGGACAAAGCGGTAAGCTCGCCCGGCGTGGTGCGAGCCCGCATCGAGACTGACCTGGCGTTTCGGACGCTCGGGCGAATGGTCTCTCGCAAGGTCGATGTCGGCGACTTGGTGCACAAAGGCGATGTCCTGGCGGAAATCGATCCTCTCACTCTGCAGCTCGCGGTCAGGAGCGCGGAAGCCGAACTGCGCAACGCCCAGGCGCAGTTGGAGAACGCGGCGACGACGGAAACGCGCAAGCGAAGGCTCGTCCAAAGCAATGCAGCGAGCGTTGCCGATCACGATCTTGCCGAGCAGCAGCTCAAGTCGGCTACCGCCAATGCTGCGAAAGCGACGGCCAGCCTTGCGAAGGCGCATGAGCAGCTAGGCTACGCCGAACTGAGGGCCGAGTTCGATGGCGTCGTGACCGCCACGTCCGCGGAAATGGGTCAGACCGTCTCGGCCGGCCAACCGGTCTTGAAACTGGCACGCCTCGAGCAGCGCGACGTGGTCGTCGACGTGCCGGAAGCGCAGTTCAGTCGCGTTCGCCTGGACGACCGCTTCAATGTCGCCCTCCAGCTCGACAGCAGGATCCAGGCGACTGGGGTGGTCCGCGAGATCGCACCGCAGGCCGATCCCAATACCCGCACTTATCGGCTGAAGATCGGGATCGATCAGGCGCCGGACATCTTCCGCCTTGGCGCCGTGGTCACTGCGACGCCGCTTGTTGTCGGAGAAGGGAAGCAGGCGATCATGCTGCCGCTCTCCGCCATCCGCCATGAAGGCGGGACCAGCCAGGTATGGGTGGTAGATCGCTCGACGGCCACTGTCGCTCCGAGAACGGTTGAACTGGAAGGTCCGGCGTCCGCCCCCCGTTCTGTCCTGGTTCAAGCGGGGCTGCGGGAAGGGGAAGAGATCGTCATAGCCGGAATCGATGAGCTCACCGATGGACAGAAAGTGCAACTCGGACAGGAGCCACGCCCGTGAATAAATTCAACCTTTCTGACTGGGCGCTCGAGCATCGTTCTCTTGTCTGGTACTTCATGATCATGTTCGCGGTGGCGGGCGCCTTTGCCTATCTCGGACTCGGCCGCGAGGAGGATCCGTCCTTTACGATCAAGACGATGGTGATCCAGGCCCAGTGGCCGGGCGCTTCTGCCCAGGAGGTGACGCAGCAGGTTACCGACCGCATCGAAAAGAAGCTCCAGGAACTCGACAAACTGGAACATACCCGCAGCATTACGACTGCCGGTCAAACGATCGTCTTCGTCGATTTGCTGCCGGATACGAACGCGCGGGACGTAAAGCCCACCTGGTCGCGCGTCCGCAACTTGATTGACGACATCAAGCACGAATTCCCCCAAGGCGTGGTCGGCCCCTTCTTCGATGACCAGTTCGGCGACGTCTATGGCAATATCTTTGCCTTCACGGCAGACGACCTCAGTCAGAGAGAACTGCGCGATTTCGCAGAGGGTGCCCGAACGCAGATCCTCAACATCCCCGACGTCGGCAAGGTCGACATCGTCGGCGCACAGGACGAGGTGATCTACCTCGAGTTCTCCACCCGCAAGATCGCCGCCCTCGGCATCGACCGTTCCGCCATCATTGCCACGCTCCAGGCGCAGAACGCAGTCACCCAGTCCGGCTTTGTCGAAACGGGGCCGGAGCGGGTCGCTTTGCGGGTCGGCGGGCGCTTTATTTCCGAAGACACCTTGCGCGGGATCAACCTTCGGGTAAACGACCGGTTCTTCCCGCTGACCGACGTCGCAACGATCACCCGTGGTTACGTCGACCCGCCGACGTCGCTCTTCCGCTTCAATGGAAAGCCGGCGATTGGACTGGCGATCGGCATGAAGACCGGCGGCAATGTGCTTGCCTTCGGCGAAGCGCTCGAAAAGACGATGACCCGGATCATTCAGGATCTGCCGGTCGGTGTCGCCGTCGAACAGGTCTCGGATCAGCCGAAAGTGGTTGAAGAGGCAGTCGGCGGCTTCACGAAAGCCCTGTTCGAGGCGGTCGCAATCGTGCTCGCAATCAGCTTCATCAGTCTGGGGATGAGGGCCGGCTTGGTGGTGGCAATCGCAATCCCGCTCGTTCTCGCCATAACCTTCATGGTCATGTTCTACACCGGCATATCGCTGCAGCGCATCTCGCTTGGAGCGCTGATCATCGCGCTCGGCCTCCTCGTCGACGACGCCATGATCGCCGTCGAGATGATGGTTGCACGGCTGGAAGCGGGCGACAATCTCACGAAGGCCGCCACCTACGTATACACATCGACGGCGTTTCCTATGTTGACCGGCACCCTGGTTACGGTCGCGGGCTTCATCCCCGTCGCTTTCAACAAGAGCAACGCGGGCGAGTTCACCTTCACCCTGTTCGTCGTCATCGCGGTTTCACTCGTCGTGTCGTGGGTGGTCGCCGTCGTGTTCACGCCGCTGATCGGCGTGACCATTCTACCGAAGACGATGAAGAAGCACGCCGAGCACAAGGGTCGGTTTGCCAAAGTTTTTTCCAGCCTTCTGCAATTCTGCCTGCGCTGGCGCTGGATGACGATCGTCGCAACGGTCCTTCTCTTCGCGGGATCGATCGCCGGCCTGTCGATGGTGCAGCAACAGTTCTTCCCGAGCTCCGATCGCCCGGAACTGATCGTCGACTGGAACCTGCCACAGAACAGCTCCATCGCCGAAACGAGCCGCCAGATGGGCCAGTTCGAGCGTGAGATGCTGGCCGGCAATCCTGGCGTCGAGCATTGGTCGACATATGTCGGGAGGGGTGCGCCGCGCTTCGTTCTTTCCTTCGACGTGCAGCCGGCCGACGTTTCCTTCGGCCAGACGGTCATTGTCACCAAAGGACTCGATGTCAGGGACAAGCTGAAGCAGCAGATGGAGACCTACCTTCGGAAGACGTTTCCGGGAACGGACGCCTACGTGAAGCTTCTGGACATCGGCCCTCCGGTTGGCAAGCCGATCCAGTACCGCGTGTCCGGCGAAAATCTGCAGACGGTGCGCGAGCTGGCACAGAAGCTGGGCTCGATCGTCGGCGCCCATCCATCCCTCAGGAACCTTGCCTTCAATTGGAACGAACCGGCCCGCGTCGTGAAAATCGACGTGCTGCAGGACAAGGCCCGACAGCTTGGCGTCTCGTCCCAGGACATCGCGATGGCGCTCAACACCGTCGTACAGGGGAATGCCGTGACGCAGGTCCGCGACGACATCTATCTGGTCGACGTCATCGGGCGTGCCGCGGAAAAGGAGCGCGGCTCGATCGACACCCTGCTTGACCTGCAACTGCAGAGCAGCAGCGGTCAATCCGTCCCGCTGTCATCGGTCGCAACCTTTCACTACGAGCTCGAACAGCCGACAATCTGGCGGCGTGACAGAATTCCGACCATCACGATCAAGGCCGGAATCGGCGATGCGACGCAGCCGGCGACCGTCGTGAAGGCGCTCTCCGACAAGGTTTCGGCATTTGAAAAGACACTACCGGCCGGGTATTCGGTCAAGATCGGCGGCGCGGTCGAGGAAAGCGCCAAGTCGCAAGGTCCGATTGCGAAGGTGGCGCCGGCTATGTTCGTCATCATGGCGACGCTCTTGATGATCCAGCTTCAGAGCTTCCACAGGCTATTCCTGGTCTTCTCGGTGGCTCCGCTGGCGCTCATCGGCGTCGTCGTGGCGCTGCTCGCCAGCAACTCGCCGCTCGGGTTCGTCGCACTGCTGGGCGTGCTCGCGCTGGTCGGAATCCTCATCCGCAACTCCGTGATCCTGATCGTGCAGATCGAGGAGCTGCGTGCAGAGGGAATGTCGGCATGGAAGGCGGTGGTGGAGGCGACCGAACACCGCATGCGACCGATCATGCTTACTGCCGCGGCGGCGACGCTGGCCCTGATCCCGATCTCGCATGAGATTTTCTGGGGTCCGATGGCTTACGCGATGATGGGTGGGATCGTCGTCGGAACGGCGCTGACACTTCTCTTCTTGCCGGCGCTCTACATCGCCTGGTTCCGGATTCCTCGCGAAGTCGAGCAGCACTGAGATGACCACATCCCTCTCACTCCCTGGGCACATTGCCCAGGGTCTCACCGGCTTTGGATTTGGGTTCGTCAAGGCGATCGCTGCCCGCGTGGGCCGCGCCGTCCCGGTCCTTGTGGCCCTGTCACTCGTTGCATCGGGTTGCGCCAACCGGGTGCAGGATGTTCTGCAGCCTCTCGCCGTGGCCCCGGCCGGCACGAGCCGGGTCACCATGCTCGTCGCCACAACACGCAAGCCTTCGGAGGATCCCGGCAAACTCTTTTCCGGCGACCGCGGGACGGCGATTTCCCTTAACAGCGTCGACGTATCCATCCCGCCCGATCGGGACCGCAAGATCGGGGAGGTGCAGTGGCCGTCCCGCATGCCGCCCAACCCGCAAAAGGAGTTTGCAGTCACGCAGGTTGCTAAGGTGCAATCCGAGGGCCAGGCGTTCGACTGGTACCGGAAGAATCGAAACACGAAGCATCAGGTCATCATTTTCGTGCATGGCTTCAACAACACCTACGCCGACGCTGTCTTCCGCTTCGCGCAGATCGTCCATGACTCGGGAACCGACGCCGCGCCGATCCTCTTCACCTGGCCGTCAAGGGGCCGTGTCTTCGATTACCTCTACGACAAGGAGAGCGCCAACTATTCGCGTCGGGCTCTGGAGGATCTGATCCTCCAGGCTGTGAAAAGTCCCGACGTCTCCGATGTGACGATCCTCGCCCATTCCATGGGCGGCTGGCTTGCGGCCGAGGCGTTACGCGGCGTCGCCATGCGCGAGAAATCAATCCCGACGAAGGTGAAGAACGTCGTTCTCGCATCGCCGGACATCGACATCGACGTGTTCCGTCGCCAGTTCACCGAGATGGGGCCGAAGCGGCCGCACTTTGTGATTTTGACATCGACACGCGACAAGGCGCTGGCGATGTCGAGCTGGCTATCGGGTGGCGTCAACCGCGTCGGCGGGTCCGATCTCAGACCTTATGCGCCTCTTCTCGACGAACTCGGCGTTTCCGTTATCGACACGAGCGCCATCGCGACGAACGATCCGCTCGGCCACAATGCCTTCGCAGACAGTCCTGAGATCGTGCGCCTGCTCGGGCGGCGGCTGGCAGGGCAGAGCCTCGAGGGCGGAAAGGCGAGCGTTGCCGATCAGATCGGGATGACAGCGGCCAATTTCGCCGGCTCGGCAGCGCGCGTAGCCGTTGCGGCTCCAGTCGCGGTCATCAGCCCGGAGGCGCGAGAAATCCTGAAGCGAGAGCTCTCCTCGAATGGGGGAAAGATGGTGGATGGCCAGATCGCGTACTGATCGTCAGCCGCCTCGATCAGACGCTGTCTGAGACCCGCCCAGCATGCGGACTAGATAGGATTGGCAAATGGAAATTGGCACGACTGTAAAAAACCAGCCGCAGACTGGCTATTGCTCCTCGATCATCGAAGCCGGCACGGCAGCGTGCCGGCTGTACGGGCTCTCGAAAACAAACGTCGTCGACATCGCTCGACTACTGGGGAAGTCGCCGGCCAGTGTGTACAAAATCTTCCCCTCCAAGGCGGCGATTTGGGATGCCATTGCCGGGAATTTCTTCGAAACTGACCTCTGCTTCACCCCGTCTGCTGGCGGCGAGCTCACCAGTGCGGCGAGCCGCCTGAAAGAAACCGCGCTCGGACAACACCGCTTGATGCTGCGAGCACGTCACGGCGATAGCCAGATGTTCGACCTCATTGTTCTCGCCGCAGAAGGCAATTGGCCATCATTCAGAGACCACCTGAAGCGACTTCAAGCGTATGTGGGAGAGCTCGTTGCTACCGGCATCGCGACTGAAGAGTTTGCTCCGAGGAATGTTGACACGGCCGCTGCCTGCTTTTGCGCATCCATCATCTCCTTATGGGACCCCAGAATTATTGGCGCCGTGCCTGTGAACCACAATGAGCTGTCACCTCATGAACTCGCTTCCTTCGCAGTTGCAGCTCTCCGGCCAAGCTCCCCGGGCGAGGAGAGCATGGCCGCGGAATGACGCCACCGGATGCGGCCGCTAGGCCGCGAGAATGGTGATCCCGTAGGCATTGGCGGCCGCCGTCATGCGGGCGATGGTGTCCGCCGAAGGGCTGGCCTTCGGCGGCTCGGTTGCGCCTTCCGCTTCGATGAACTCGGCCATGTCCCGATCGACGACCGCGGAAAAGACCACGGGGACGGTTCCGCGGTTGGAATAGCCGTGCACCATGAAGGGCGGGATGGTGACGATGTCGCCGGCGCTGGCCTCGATCTCTTCGGGGCCGCTGTCGCTCAGGCGCCAGATCGTCAGGTTTCCCTCGAGGATGCGGAACACTTCAGGGCTCGCATGCGCATGTTTCGGCGTCCGGCTGCCTGATGGCACGGTGACGTCGAAGATATTGAGCCAGGCTCCGCTGATTCTAAGCCGCCGCTCGACCCGGTCACCGAGGACGAAAAACCGCTTTGCCTCATCGCTCGCAGGCATTTTCACAAATGAGTTGGACATCATGTCTCTTTCTTTTTCTTACAGGGCTTCTTCTTATGGGCTTTTTCTTGCGGGCGCAGCCGTTAGACCTTTGCGACGCCTTTGACAACCCGCCCTGTTGTTGAGGGTAACATCGCCGAGCGCTTTCAAAGAACCGCGCTATATCAGCCGAAGCGCTGAACAAACGGCTCCGTTGCCAGGGGTTCAGAGCCGCTCGCGCGCCATTGCGTCACGAGACTGTCGGGGCCGATATCGGTACTTCGGGGCGTTTCCGCAAGGCCCGCCAATGCCACATCAGCTATGCGGAAATGACTGAGGCCCGAGGGTTGCGAAAGGTTCTGCGCCTGTAATACCGCCGACACAGAAGGGGTGCATAGAACGCGGCGGCTGTTCTTGGCCTTCCCTGGGGCCGTCCTTCCACGCCGTCCCGGCATTCACATTGATCATTCACATTGATGGAGCGCATCCATGTCCTCTCTTCCCGTCGTCGGCGCAGCCATGACGCTCGATGAAGTCGAACTTCACCGTGATTGGCTCTTCGAAAAGTCCCGCGATCTCGAATTGCAGAGCTTCGTCGATGCCGAGATTCTCAACGGCGACTGGGCGCCGCTTGCCGCCCGCGCCAGGCGTATTCTCGACGGTCATGGCGGCCGCCTCGGCATTCACGGCCCGTTCTGGGGCTTCACCATCGCCTCGGAAGATCCCGATATCCGCGCCATCGTCACCCGGCGCCTGCTGCAGGGCCTCGATGTCTGCGCCGCCATCGGCGCGACCCATATGGTCATCCACAGCCCTTATACGTCCTGGTCCTACAACAATCTCGACGACAATGCCGGCGCCCGCGAAGCTTTGGCCGAGCGCACGCACATGACCCTGCGCGACGCCGTCAGGCGCGCCGAGGATATCGGCTGCACCATGGTCATCGAGAACATCGAGGACAAGGATCCGCATATTCGCGTGGCGCTTGCCGAAAGCTTCAATTCGCCCGCCGTCGCCGTCTCGATCGATACCGGCCACGCCCATTATGCCCATGGCTATACCGGTGCGCCGCCGGTCGATTATTACGTCAAGGCCGCCGGCAATCGCCTTCAGCATGTCCACCTGCAGGATGCCGACGGATATGCCGACCGCCACTGGAGCCTCGGCGAAGGCACGATCCGCTGGCATGCCGTCTTCGCAGCCCTTGCCAAGCTCGAAAGCAACCCGCGCCTCATCATCGAGATCAAGGACAAGTCAAAGATCCCGGCTTCATCAGCTTTTCTCGCCTCGATCGGCGTGGCTGAATAGCGTCTGTTGCCCGCCTGCTAAGGTCGCGGCTTGCTCCCTCTTCTCCCCAGCGGGGAGAAGGTGGCCCGAAGGGTCGGATGAGGGGGCCACACGGCACGTCATTCATTATTGCTCTTCGCTCTCGCTCAGCGCATTCGCTCCTGCCGTCGCTCACCCCCTCATCTGCCTGCCGGCATCTTCTCCCCGCTGGGGAGAAGCGGAATCGTGGCAATGTCTCGGTCCCTTTCTTTTCAGCCGGAGCAAGACAATATCGGACGAAACCCGCTTGCTCTCCCACCTTTGCTCGCCACTCGAGGGGAGGGCGAAGCTCCCTCACGAAAACCGGGTAATCACGCTGATCCCCGTCGCCTCCGCCTTATCCAGCGCCATCAGCGCCGGGATGGCCTCCTCGAGGCTGATGCGGCGTCCGATCAGCTTCTGCGGCGCGATCTTTCCGGCCGAAACCATCGACAGCATGGCGTCGTATCGCCAGGCCTGCATGCCGTGGCTGCCGTAGATTTCCAGCTCGTGGCCGATCACCTGTGCCATCGGGATTTGCGGCGCCGCATGCTCGCCGAGCATCAACCCCACCTGAACATGCCGCCCGCGCCGGCGCAGGTTCTTTATCGAGTTGAAGCAGGTGACGGGATGGCCGAGCGCGTCGATCGAGACATGCGCGCCGCCCTTGGTGATTTCGCGCACCGCCTCCGCCACGTCGGCGACGCCGGATGCATTGACCGTCGCCACCGCCCCGCACTCCCGTGCAAAGGCAAGTTTCTCCTCGGAAATGTCTATGCCGATCGCATTCGCTCCGAGCGCCGTGGCGATCATGATCGCCGACAGCCCGACACCGCCGCAGCCATGCACGGCGATCCATTCGCCGGGCCTGGTGCGCGCCTGGTCGGCGACGGCGCGAAACGAGGTGGCGAAGCGGCAGCCGAGGCTTGCCGCCGTCGCATCGTCGATCGTATCGGGCAGGTGCACCAGATTGGTGTCGGCATAATCGATCGCCACATATTCGGCAAACGACCCCCAATGGGTGAAGCCCGGCTGGAACTGGTTCGGGCAGACCTGCTGGTTGCCGGAATGGCACTCTCCGCAATGGCCGCAGCCGGAAACGAAGGGCACAGTCACCCGGTCGCCCACCTTGAAACGCATGACACCGCGGCCGGTGGCGACGATCCTCCCGGCAAGCTCATGTCCCGGCACATGCGGCAGCCGGATATCCGGGTCGTGCCCCATCCAGCCGTGCCAGTCGCTGCGGCAGAGCCCGCTGGCCCCAACGGATATGACGACACCGTCCTCTGTCGCTGTCGGATCGGCAACGGTGCGGATTTCGGGCGCCTGTTCGAAGGCTTCGTAAAACATGGCTTTCATCGGCGTCTTCCCTTGCTGCCGAATGCATGTCGCCCGGAAGTGTGCAGCGGTTCCGGGATAATGACATGCATAAAAAAGAGCTTAAGAGCGTGGCATGGATAAAAGTCGATGCGACGCTCTTAAGCGGCGGTTCCACCCATCATCGCATGCGACAAGTAGCCATTCCAACCTTCCATTCCATCATTTTTGCTGATGCACCCATCGCTGAGGCCCGTGTGACTGCGCACGAATATTGCGGCTTCGCACCCGCTTCCGGCATTTTCTTGCTTCCGCGTTTCCTGCCCCGATTTGTCCTTGACCCGGCTAGCCGTGGCGGCTTTTCCTTCTCCGGCTTCAGGAGGAAACCATCATGGCCGTCGATACAACACCCCGTTCAACCACCTGGACACATGTCGACGGGGAATGGCTCCCCGGCAATCCGCCGCTGATCGGGCCGACCTCGCATGCCATGTGGCTCGGCTCCACGGTCTTCGACGGTGCTCGCTGGTTCGACGGCATCGCGCCGGATCTTGACCTGCACTGCCAGCGCATCAACCGCTCGGCGCTCGCCATGGGCCTGAAGCCGGTGAAAACAGCCGAGGAGATTGTGGCACTTGCCTGGGAAGGCGTCGCAAAATTCGATGGCGCGACACCGATCTACATCAAGCCGATGTATTGGGGCGAACATGGTTCGCCGGGCAGCGTCGTCTCCGTCGATGGGGACTCGACCCGCTTCGCGCTCTGCCTGTTCGAGGCGCCGATGGGCGGCCATGGCGGCACCAGCCTCACCGTCTCACCCTATCGCCGCCCGTCGCCGGAAACGGCGATGACCGAGGCGAAGACCGGCTCGCTCTATCCAAACAGCGGCCGCATGATCGCCGAAGCGCGCAGCCGCGGTTTTGACAATGCACTGGTGCGCGACCTGAACGGCAACGTCGTCGAGACCGCCTCTTCGAACGTCTTCATGGTCAGGGACGGCGTGGTGTTGACACCGGCCGCCAACCGCACCTTCCTCGCCGGCATTACGCGTTCCCGCGTCATCGGCCTGCTGCGCAAGGCCGGTTTCGACGTGCATGAAGCAACGCTCTCCGTCGAGGATTTCATGCAAGCCGACGAGATCTTCACCACCGGCAACTATTCCAAAGTCGTCGGCGTCATCCGTCTCGACGGCCGCGACCTCCAGGAAGGCCCAGTCACCCGCAAGGCGCTGGAACTCTACATGGACTGGGCCTTCGGCAGAAGCGAGAGTGAAGAGTGAGCCACGATCCCGCGAAGCGGGAGCAATCGATCCAGTGAATCGATTGCAGGGGCGAACGCCCGAAGCGCAAGCGCAGGGCTGGCGCGGGGCAAGTGCAAGCGCCGGCTGCTCGCGCCTACAGCGCCGCGCGTCTTGACGACAAAACAGGCAATGTCAGCGTCCCTGAACTGATGGACTGAACACCAGCAGGCTTAGAATTTCGAAGAGAACCTGAGCCCCCGCCTGGGCGGTGTTGGTGGTGCTGTCATATTGCGGCGCGACTTCGACCACGTCACCACCGACGAAATTGATCCCCTTGAGACCCCGGAGCAGCTCGAGTGCTTCCCGGGTGGTGAGACCGCCGGGCTCGGGTGTTCCGGTGCCGGGGGCAAAGGCCGGGTCCAGGCTGTCGATATCGAAGGACAGATAGGTCGGACCGTCGCCGACAATGCGTCGGGCTTTTTCGATGATGGCTGGAATGCCCATGCCGGAAATCTCCTCGGCATGAATGACGGTCATCCCGGATTCATAGGAGAATTCCCAGAGATATTCGGAGGGACCTCGGATGCCGATCTGCACGGTGCGGGTCGGATCGAGAACGCCGTCCAGCACGGCGTTGCGCATGGGGCCGCCATGGTGGAACTTGCTCTGGTCGAAAGGACCGCCGGTATCGCAATGCGCGTCGATATGGATAAGGCCGACCGGCTCCCGCGCCCCGACCGCTTTCAGGATTGGATGCGTGATGGAGTGATCACCGCCGACCGAGACTGGGATGACGCCCGCCGCGACGATCTTCGTGATGGCCGCCTCGATATTCTCATGGCATTGCTCCAGGCGATATCGGCTCGCAAACGGCACATCGCCGATATCGGCTGCACGCAGGTCATAGGCCGGGGCGCAATCCAGAACGTGGTGATAGGGTCCGATCCGCTCGATGCCGCGTACGGCCCGCGGTCCGAACCTTGATCCCGGCCGGTTGCTGACGCCGAGATCCATCGGGATGCCGACGACGGCGACTTGCAGATCACCAAAATCGGGAGCGGCGAAGTTCACCTCCTTGTAGGGTAGGCTCGCAAAGGTCGAGACGCCGGAATAGGGGGCCGCGCGCGTGCCGCCCCTGAAAATCTTCTCAGCCACCCGACGGAATCGCGGATCGAAAAATTCGGCGCTATCTGCGAATTTCCTGCGCAGATCGTCGAGATGCTTCTTCAAATCAACCATGGTCTTGTCCCTCGTTTCTGCATTCAGTCTGACGGCGCGCCGCCCGGTTCACAGCTTCAATGCCGATAATGGTTGCGGCTATGCCTGACAGCTCTATTGCGCGAAGGGCAGCCTGTTGCACCGAGGTTTGCCTCGCTCATGTCATCCACTTCCGATGCTCCGCAAATCTCTCCGCCAAGAGGTCGATGAACAGCCTCACCTTCGTCGGCAGATGGCTGCGGTTGGGATAGACGGCGTTGATATTGAATTCCACCGGCCGGTAGTCCGGCATGATCTTCACCAGCCGCCCTTCGGCGATGTCGTCGAACACGACGAAACTCGGCGCCAGGAAAATGCCGCGCCCGGTCAGCGTCAGGAAGCGCAGCATCTCGGCGCTGTTGGAAACGACGTTGCCGCTGATCTTGACGCTCTCCTTGTTGCCCTCGGCATCCTCGAAGCGCCATTCGTCGCCATAGGGGTAATAGGCATATTGCAGGCAATTGTGATCGGCGACCTCGGCCGGGACCTTCGGCATCGGATGGCTCTCGAAATAGGCCGGCGAGCAGACGAGCATATGGCGCCACGGCGTCAGCTTGCGGGCGACGAGCGATGAATCCGGCGGTGGTACCGTGCGCATCACCAGGTCGTATCCATCCTCGATCATGTCGACCATCCGCTCGCCGACGCTGAAATCGAGTGCGATCGACGGATAGAGCTCCATAAATTCGCTGACGACAGGCAGCAGGAAACGCACGATGGCGCTGCTGGTATAGACCTTCAGCGTGCCGCGCGGCGTCGTGCTCAGCGCGCCCGCCGTCCGGTCCGCCTCATCGAGTTCGGCCAGGATCTGCGACGAACGCTCATAATAATATTTGCCGGTTTCCGTCAGGCTGACCTTGCGCGTCGTGCGGTTGAGGAGCCGCACACCGAGCCGGTCCTCCAGCGATTGCACGTGGTTGCCGACCATTGTGACGGACATGTTGAGCCGGCGCGCGGCGGCGGAGAAACCGCCGCATTCGACCACGCGGCCAAAGACTGTGAGACTTGTCAGTCGATCCATATTGCCCTCGGATTATCCGCTGAGAGTTGATGATCCTTCCCGATTTAAGCAGATTATCAAAATAAATGTCAGGGTGCATTTTCCTTCGCATCGAACATGGCCTCTCACAGAGGAGGCTAGGAGTGAAGGAGAAGGACGATGGTCGAGTTACCCCACAGGCAAGTTTTCGAAAGTGCGAAGCAGGCCGAGCAGATCCTGGCCGAGGAAGCCGCCAGGGCACCTGCCGCTGAGGCGCCCCCCATGCCTGTCTCTGAAGCGCCGGTCACCGAAGCCCCGGTTGCGGAAACTCCCAGAAAGACCAGCCGTCGGATCGTCAAGCGCGCCGTCATCGCCGCCGTACTGCTTGCCGGCGTCGCTTTCGCCGGCGATTTCGGCTACCGCTATTGGACGGTCGGCCGCTTCATCGAATCCACCGACGACGCCTATGTGAAGGCCGATTACACCACCGTCGCCCCGAAGGTCGCCGGCTATATCAGCCAAGTGCTGGTCAACGACAATGATGCGGTCAAGGCCGGCCAGGTTCTCGCCCGCATCGACGACCGCGACTTCCAGGCAGCGCTGTCGCAGGCCAAGGCCGATGTGAAGGCGGCCGAAGCCGCCATCACCAATATCGACGCCCAGATCTCCCTGCAGCAATCGGTGATCGAGCAGGCGAGGGCGACGGTCGATGCCTCGCAGGCATCGCTGGATTTTGCCGTATCCGATGCCGCCCGCTCGGCCCGCCTGATCACCAACGGCGCCGGCACCCAGTCTCGTGCCGAACAGACCCAGTCGGCCCGTGAACAGGCCGCTGCCGCCGTCGAGCGCGATCGGGCAGCCCTCGTCACGGCTCAGAATAAGGTGCCGGTGCTGCAGACTGAGCGCGAACAGACGGTTGCCCAGCGTGACCGTGCGGCCGCCGCCGCCCACCAGGCAGAGCTCAATCTCTCCTATACCGATATCGTCGCCGCCGTCGACGGCACGGTCGGCGCCCGGTCGATCCGGGTCGGCCAGTATGTCACCTCGGGCACGCAACTGATGGCGGTCGTTCCGCTGCATGCGGTCTATGTCGTCGCCAATTTCAAGGAAACGCAGCTGACCTATATCAGCCCCGGCCAGTCGGTCGAGATCAAGGTCGACAGCTTTCCCGATATCTCGATCAAGGGTCATGTCGACAGCGTTTCGCCGGCAAGCGGGTTGGAATTCTCGCTGCTGCCACCGGACAATGCCACCGGCAATTTCACCAAGATTGTCCAGCGCATCCCGGTCAAGATCGTCATCGACGACGAGGCGCTGAGCGGCCTGTTGCGCTCGGGCATGTCGGTCGAGCCTGAAATCGATACCAAGGCTGCCCAAACCAAGGCTGTCCAGACCTCTGGGGCAGCTAAGGAGGGATCATCCAACCCTGCTGGATGATCCTTTCCCTTTTTCCCGAATGATCCCGATCGTTCCCGAATGGTCACCCGGACCCCGTCATGAGAGAATTTTCCGCAAGAGCCGGAAGGAGCTAAGCCATGGCCACTCTTCAGATCGCCGCCAACGGCAATGCGCTGGCGTCCCCCGTCGCCGCAGCGCCCGCGACACCTGCCGCCATGAGCCCGCTTCGCATGTGGGCAGCCGTTGTCGGTTCGACGCTCGGCGCCTTCATGGCTGTTCTCAACATCCAGATCGTCAATGCCTCGCTTGCCGATATCCAGGGCGCGATCGGCGCCGGCACGGATGACGGCGGCTGGATTTCGACCTCCTATCTGATCGCCGAGATCGTCGTCATTCCGCTCAGCGCCTGGCTGGCGCGCGTCTTCTCGCTCCGCAACTACCTGCTCACCAACGCCATCCTCTTCCTGGTCTTTTCCGTTGCCTGCGCCTTTGCGGCCAATCTGCAGCAGATGATCATCCTGCGCGCCATTCAGGGCTTTTCCGGCGGCGTGCTGATCCCGATGGCCTTCACCATCATCATCACGCTGCTGCCCAAGGCCAAGCAACCGGTCGGCCTTGCCCTCTTTGCCCTGTCTGCCACCTTCGCACCGGCGATCGGCCCGACGATCGGCGGTTATCTCACCGAGAACTGGGGCTGGGAATATATCTTCTACGTCAACCTGGTGCCCGGCGCGCTGATGGTCGGCCTGCTCTGGGCCTCGCTCGACCGCGCACCGATGGACCTGAAGCTGCTCGCCAAGGGCGACTGGCCTGGTATCGTCACCATGGCGATCGGCCTGGCGGCCCTGCAGACCGTGCTGGAAGAGGGCAACAAGGAAGACTGGTTCGGCTCCGATTTCATCGTCCGCCTGTCCGTTATCGCCGCCGTCTCGCTGACGCTGTTCCTGATCATCGAGCTGAAGACCGCCAATCCGCTGCTGAACCTGCGCCTGCTCGTGCGCCGCAACTTCGGCTTCGGCATCGTCGCCAATTTCCTGCTCGGCATTGCGCTTTATGGCTCTGTCTTCGTGCTGCCGATCTATCTGACCCGCATCCAGGGCTATAATTCCGAGCAGATCGGCATGGTTCTCGCCTGGACCGGCATCCCGCAGCTGCTGCTGATCCCGCTGGTGCCGCGGCTGATGAAGCGTTTCGATGTGCGCCTGCTGATCGTCGTCGGCTTTGCCCTCTTCGCCGCCTCGAACTTCATGAACGTGCACATGACCGGCGATTATGCGAGCGACCAGCTGTTCTGGCCGAACATCGTCCGCGCCATCGGCCAGGCGCTCGTCTTCACGCCCCTCTCGGCGATCGCCACCGCAGGCATCGAGCAGGAGAATGCCGGTTCGGCTTCGGCACTCTTCAACATGATGCGCAATCTCGGCGGCGCCGTCGGCATCGCTTCGCTGCAGACCTTCCTGTCGAAGCGCGAACAGTTCCACTCGAATATCCTGACCAACTCGGTCTCGGTCTTCGAGGAAGCCACCCGCGATCGCATTGCCAGGCTCACCGCCTACTTCATGAGCCACGGTGTCAGCGATCAGGCGCTCGCCAGCCACAAGGCCGTCGTCGCCATCGCGCTCAAAATACGCAAGCAGGCCAATATCATGGCCTTCAGCGACACCTTCTTCCTGCTCGGCGTCGCCCTCGTCGTCGCCCTGCTTGCAAGCCTGCTTCTCAGAAAACCCGGTCAACTCTCCGGCGGCGGCGCTCACTAGTGCCCCGCCTCCCTTAAGGAGGAGAAAGCCATGACAACTGCGATCTATGCCCCGGATACCGACAGACTCCAGCCCAAGGCAGCCGGCCATGCCGTCAGTGTCGGCGCACTGCTCTCCATCATCGAATGGCTCTCCGGCGATGAATGCCACGCGCTCGACGAAGCAGGCCTGGTTTCCGGGCTTGGCCGCCGGCTTCAGGCGCTCGGCCTGCCGGTCGACCGTCTGACCCTGCATCTGATGACCCTGCATCCCGAATTCATCGGCCGCACCATCGCCTGGGCGCCGGGCGAGCCGGTCGAGATCCACGATCGCGAACACGGCGCCCGGGTCGCCATATCAAATACGCCGCTGCGCAAGGTCATGGAAACCCGCGAACCGCTGGTCGTCGATACCGGCGAAAGCGTGCATGGCCGCTGGCAGCATATCGATGTCTTCGCCGATCGCGGCCTGATGCAGCTCGTCATCGCGCCGCTCTGCAATGTCGACGGTCCGGTCAGCGCCGCCGTCTTCGGCACGAAGCGGCCGGGCGGTTTCACCGCCTCCGAGCGTCAGGTGATCGAGCGCATCCTGCCGGCGCTGCGCAACACCAGCGAGTTGCGCATCCTTCGCCAGGTCGAGCTCAGCCTGCTCGATACCTATATCGGCCCGCTGACGGCAAGCCGCATCCTGGCCGGCCGCATCCGCCGCGACGAGATCGAATCGATGGAGGCGGCACTCCTGCTCTGCGATCTGCGCGGTTTTACCGAGCTGTCGAACCGGCTGCCCGGCGGCACCGTGCTCGGTCTGCTCAATGCCTATTTCGACAGGATCGTGCCGGCCATCACCCGCGAGGGCGGCGAGGTGCTGAAGTTCATGGGCGACGCCGTGCTCGCCTTCTTCCCGGGCTATGATGCCGCCCATTCCTGCGGCGCGGCCCTGGCATCGGCCCGCGCCATCCTCGATGAGATCGACCATTTCCAGTACGAGGGCATCGGAGTCAAAGCCGGCATCGCCCTGCACTACGGCGAGGTCAGCTACGGCAATGTCGGCTCCGGCCGCCGCCTCGATTTCACCCTGATTGGCGGCGACGTCAATCTGGTCAGCCGCATCCAGACCGCCTGCAGCGAACTCGGGGAGGCCCTGCTGATGTCGGCGCCGTTTCGCGACGAGGCCGGGGCAGGGGATGTGGTGTCGGTCGGGGCGCACAGGCTGAAGGGTTTTGCCGATCCTGTCGAGCTGTTCACGATTGTGCGGTAGGGGCAAGCCCATCCAGCTGGCAGAATCCAGATCTCCGGTCCGCCCCTCATCCGCCTGCCGGCACCTTCTGCCCGCCAGCGGGGAGAAGGGATATGCCGCAACGTCTCTACTGCCTTCCACCGTTGCTTGAGGCACGTCCCCTCAGGCAGTTCATTCCTAAGTCCCCGACGCCCACTTGCATAAAATGCATGGCAGGTCTGCCCGGAACGGTTTCGTCTTCCCTCATCTTTTCGCCATAGTGGCGCCGAAATTCCGTAAGCGGGGAGGAAAAGGCTTATGACGGTGCTGTTCGACGAACAAGGCGAGATCATCCGCGAACTGGGTGTCGCCGCCGATATCGACCCTGAGCGGGAGATCGAACGGCGAACTGCTTTCCTCAAGGATTATCTCGTCGCCTCGGGCATGCGCGGCTACGTCCTCGGCATCAGCGGCGGCGTCGATTCGCTGACGGCGGCGCTGCTGGCTCAAAAGGCGGTGCGCGAGCTGCGTGACAGCGGCCATGCGGCCGAATTCATTGCTGTGCGCCTTCCCTACGGTGTCCAGGCGGATGAGGCGGATGCGGGAAGGGCGCTGGAAACGATCGGCGCCGACCGCTCGATGGTGGTCAATATCAAGGCGCCGACGGATGCGATGCTTGCCGCCGCGCAGGACGGCGGCCTCGCCTTTGCCGATGCCGGCCGGCAGGATTTCATCCTCGGCAATATCAAGGCGCGCCAGCGCATGATCGCCCAGTTCGCCCTGGCCGGGGCGCTTGGCAGCCTCGTCATCGGCACCGATCATGCGGCCGAGGCGGTCATGGGTTTCTTCACCAAGTTCGGCGATGGCGCCGCCGATATCCTGCCGCTCGCCGGCCTCAACAAGCGCCGCGTCCGCCTGCTGGCAAAGCGGCTCGGCGCCCCGGACGAGCTGGTGTTCAAGGTGCCCACAGCCGATCTCGAGGACCAGCGGCCGTTGCGCCCCGACGAGGAGGCCTATGGCGTCAGCTATGACGAGATCGACGATTTCCTCGAAGGCAAGCCGGTCGGCGAGATCGCCCGCCGCCGCATCCTCGCCGCCTATCGGGCGACCACTCACAAGCGCGCTTTGCCGGTGGCTGTCAGCGCGCTCTGATGCCCATCCGTGTCGCGCGTGTGGGCGGCCTGGCGTTTACGGCCTGACCGGCGAGCCGGTCCGTCCCGATGAGGCGAGATAGGCATGCGGCGCAAAATAGACGCCGTCGGCATCGAAGGCCTCGAGCTCTTCGGCCTGCAGCGCCTCGCGCACCTTCGGTCGTGCCGCCACCCGGGCCATGAAGCCGTGCAGCGCCGGCCATTGGTTGAGATCGATGTCGGTCCAGGGCGACCAGTTCAGGCAGACGAAGAGATAGGCATCCGCCACCGTAAACGCATCGCCGGTGAGATAGGGTCCGGCAAGACGGCCGTTCAGCCAAGCGAGCCGCTTCGAGATCAGCGCGCGGACCTCGCCATGAACGCTGGAATAAATCGGATTGAAGAGCAACACCATCGGCTTGTGCAGCTCGGCGGTGATGAAGTTCAGATAGGATTCCACCTCGTTGCGGCGGATGTTGCCGACCTCAGGCAATAGGGCTGCCCCTTCGGGCACGCTGTCGGCGAGGAACTGCACGATCGCCGGCCCCTCGGTCAGCACCTTGCCGTCGTCGAGCATCAGCGCCGGCACATAGCCGTTGCCGTTGATGGCGAGATAATCCTCGCCGGTGCTCGTCCTGTGGGTCTGCCGGTCGACCTGGACGAGCTCGATATCGAGCCCCAGCTCCCGGCAGATGATGTGCGGCGAAAGCGAGCAGGCCGCGGCGTGCATGTAAAGTTTCATTGCGGTTTCCTCTCCTCGTGGGGGCGGTCGATGCCGCCCATCGATAGCATTGAACATCTGTACTGTTTCGCATAAAATAACTCTCGTCAAGAATTTAATGCGAAACAGTACAAATATGAAAGACGAGAAGAAGCGGGGCCGCCCGAGGGCCTTCGACGCCAAGGCGGCGCTTAGCAAGGCGCGGGATGTCTTCTGGGACAGGGGGTTTGCCGCCGCCTCGCTCGACAATCTGAGTGCTGCGACCAACCTCAACCGCCCGAGCCTCTACGGCGCCTTCGGCGACAAGGAGGATCTCTATCTCGATACGCTGGAGGGCTATCGGCAGGACGGCATGAATACGCTCGCCGAGGCGCTCGACCCGTCACTGCCGCTGCACGACAATATCGCCCGCGTCTATGCCGGTGCGCTGGCGATCTATCTGCACGGTGAAACCGCTGCCCGCGGCTGTCTGCTGATCGGCACGGCATCGGTCGAGGCGGTCCAGCATGAGCGCGTCCGCGAAGTGCTCGGCCGCAGCCTCAACGATTTCGACGACGAGATCGAAAAGCGCATGCGGCTTGGCGTGGAAAGAGGCGAGCTTCCCCAAAGCGCCGATCCGCAGATGCTCGCCAGGCTCGCCTCCGCCGTCATGCATTCGCTCGCCGTCCGCGCTCGCGCCGGCGACAGCCGCGAGACGCTGGAAGCGATCGCCCGGTCAGGCGTCGAGCTGATCTGCGGGAGTGCCAATAATCCTTAGGTCGAGTCCCGAGTCTCCCCATCCCTCGGCCGCACGATCCAGGCATAGGCCGCACCGGCGAGAAGCAGCACGGAGGTGCCGAGGAAAACCGCCCGCATGCCGATATGGCCGCCGACAAAGCCGCCAAGGATGGGGCCGGCCACCTGGCCGACATATTGCGAGGAAATCGAAAGCCCGAGAATGCTGCCGGCCGCACTATCCGGCACGCTGTGGCGGATGACCGCGGCGATGCAGGGCAGCAGCCCGCCGAGCGCCACACCCATCAGGAAACGCAGGATGATCAGCTGCCAGGAACTGGTGACGAAGGCCTGCGGGATCAGCAGCAGCCCGGCGACGGCGAGCGCGCCTGCAATAACCGGCCAATGGCCGATCCTGTCGGCGAGCTTGCCGAGCCATGAGGCCGAGAGAATGCTGCCGAGGGCAGCCGCCGACATGACGATGCCCGATGTCATCGTCACCTGGGATTCGACGGGCACGAGCTGCGCGACATAGACGGTGATCATCGGCTCGATCGACATATTGGCAAACATCAAGAGCATGCCCGTTGCCAGCATCGCGATGACGGGCCGCTTGTCGGCAATGGATTTCCAGCCGCCGCTTGCCTTGGCCGCCTGCTTGCGAGCCGGCGATTTCTCTTCCTTGATCAGCAAGGTCGTGGCGAGGAAGGCGAGGAAGATCATGCCGCCGGCAGCGAGAAACGTGCCGCGGATGCCGATGATCGGCGGCAGCGCCCCGCCGATCAGCGGCCCGACGAGATTGCCGGCCATGATGCCGGAGGAGAGCACGCCGAGCGCCCAGGCCGAACGGTCCTTCGGCGTCTGCGTCGCCACCAGCACCATCGAGCCGGAGGCATACCCGCCGGCAAGCCCGACGAAGAGGCGCAGCGCCACCAACTGCCAGACATTGCCGGCCATGCCCATCAGCGAGATCGCCAGCGTCATGCCGAGGCTGGCGCGCACCAGCATCAGCTTGCGGCCGTAAATATCGCCGAGCCGGCCCCAGAGCGGCGCGACGAGAGCCGCGGCGAAGAAGGTGGCGCCATAGGCAATGCCCGACCATTGCACGATCGCCGCATGGTCGCTGACGCCGAGTTCTTCGACATAAAGCGGCAGGAAGGGAAGCAGCAGCGTCATCGCCACGATCGTGGTGAAGGAGCCGATGAGCGAGATGGTAAGGTTGCGCTTCCAGTAGACCGAGCCCGGCCTGGCGCTGGCGGCGTCCAATTGCGTATCGGTCATTCTCTCGGCCCCGGCATTGATTCTACAGCGCCGCGCGTCTTTTAAGGCGCGCAAAGGACGCTGTAGCACTTTGAATTCTGCATATTTCCTTAAATCGGTTCCGATTCGAGGAAATATGCGGCAAGCGCGGGTTCCACCGCGCCTGATGAAACGATGTGCCCTTTGCCGCGACGAGGAGATCGGCGCGGGTAAATCTGTCCTGAAGATCGAGCTTTTCGAGGTCGAGCGCATAGGCCATAGCGGCGGATGCGCCCGTCGTTCCAGGGCGGGCACGCGCTGATATAACCGCGCTATGGCCCGTCCTTCAAGACGGCGCTTCCGCATTGGTGGCCTGTCTTTGGAAATTGCCGCTGCAACCTGGACCCTCCCAGGTAAAAGTGCTAGAACAAGACCGATTGCATCATGCAATCGGTTAATCCGAGGACATTGCCATGAGCGACATGCGCACATCCCGAGAGCAGACTATCCGTCATCTCTACGCCGCCTATCTTGACGACCGCAAGGATATCGTCGGCGTCATGTTGACGGAGGATTTCACCTTCTCCAGTCCGCGTGACGACCACATCGACCGGGCGACCTATTTCGAGCGCTGCTGGCCGAAGGAGCCGGTCTTCCGCGGATTCGACATCGAATTCCTGGCGATCGACGGCGACGAGGCGGTCATCCGTTACCGCGCCGAAAAACGGGACGGCGGCAGCTTCCGCAACATCGAGAGCCTTCGCTTCCGCGGCGACAAGATCGCCTCCGTAGATGTCTATTTCGGCCGGAATCTGTAACCCTACAGCGCCGCGCGTCTTTTCAGACGCGCGCAAAGGACGCTGTTCCACTATGCGCTAGCGCAGCGATCTTCACAGGATCCGCATCGCCGAAGTGCCGATGATGATCATCGAGACCGCCACCATCAGCGGCCGCACCGGCAGCCGCTTGACGAGGATCGCGCCGAAGGGGGCAGCGATGACGCCGCCGATGATCAGGCCGATCGCCGAATTGAGCTCCGACCAGCCAAGCGTCAGCATGAAGGTCAGGGAAATCGTCAGTGTCACGGCGAATTCGGTGAAGTTGGTCGAGCCGATCACCCGCTTCAGGTCATGGCCGCGGCTGACGAGCGAACTGGTGACGATCGGCCCCCATCCGCCGCCGCCGATCGCATCGAGCACGCCGCCGCAGAACCCGACGGGCGGCACCATCCAGTCGCGGACATCCCGCTTCGGCGGCGGCCGAAAGGCCTTGTAGAGGATCACCAGTCCGATCGCGATCAGATAGGCCGACACGAAGGGCTCGATCACCTTGCCGTCGATATTGGCAAGCAGATAGGCGCCGATCGCACCGCCGATCATGCCGGCCGGTGCAAGCCGCGCGACCAGGCGCCAGTCGACGTTGCGATGATAGGCATGCGAAAGGCCCGACGCGGCGGTCGTGAACATTTCTGCCACATGCGTCATGGCGCTGGCATTGGCGGCCGGCACCCCGAAGGCGAGAAGGCTCGTCGTCGACAGCACGCCGAAGGCCATGCCGAGTGCGCCGTCGACGATCTGTGCGCAGAAACCCACGACGATGAAGACGAAGAAATCCGATGTCATGTAGTCCCCTCAGACAAACGGTAGCATCAGAAGAAGCGACGCGGGGAAAAAGTTTCCGGTCTCAGGCGGCAAGTCCGTGCTGCTTCAGCCGGATAATCTTGAAGAAGCCATTCGGAAAGACCGGCAGGATATCGGCAGGAGCGAAATCACCGCGGCGCTCGGCCCAGGCGACGATGCGGTGAATACGGAAGGCGGAGGACCAGCCGATGTGACGCACCAGCGGCGCCACCGCCGTTTCGATCGCGCCCTGCAGACCGGCGCCGTCGCCAAGCTTGCTGGCAAGGATGATCTCGCCGCCCGGCCTGAGCACTCTCGCGCATTCGTCGAGCGCGCGTTCGGGCTCGGGGATCAGCGTGATGACGAAGGGCAGGCAGACCGCATCGAAAGACCGGTCGGCAAAGGTGAGCGCATGGGCATCCATCACATCAAGCGCCTGCACATGCTGCAGCTTCTCGCGTCTCGCCTTTTCGCGCGCCCGCGCGATCATGTGTTCTGAAATGTCGATGCCGCTTACCCGGCAGTGGCGCGGGTAATGCCCGAGCGTCAGGCCGGTGCCGACGCCGATCTCCAGGATATCGGTGCCGGCCGCGGCGGCGAGGGCTGCAAGCTTGCGGTGGCCATCACGCAGGATGCCGCGATACACCCGGTCATAGACCGGTGCCCAACGCTGATAGATTTTCTGCTGATCTTCCGCCCTGCTGCGAAGCTCTGACATGCCGGCACCTCCCTAAAGCCCAGGCTTTCAACTCCTGAGCGTAGGCTTCGGTTCCCCAGAAATGTGACGCAAGGCACAAACCAGCACGGTAAGTAACCTCATAGCGGCCTATTTTGCCGGCATGAGACCAAGCGTCTTGGCGTCCAGCTCGCTGCCGATCTCGACGGTCTTCTTTTGCTTGTCGTAGACGCAGATCTGGGCAATCAGCCCCTTGGCGCCTTTCGGCTTGCCTGTCACCAGGGCGAGCCCGTAATGCGAGCTGCCGAAGGGATCGACGGTGGCGCTGGGCTTCTCGATCGTGACCGCTGCCTTCTTGCATTTGGCCTCGACGTCAGCGGCGAGCTGCTTCCAGGCGTCATCGGAGGAGGCATGCGCCGCACCTGCCAGGCAAAGCAGTACGGCGGCAGTGAGAAGCTGGATTATATTCCTGTTCATATCGGGTCTCCGTTGATCTCCATAACAGGCAAAGTGGTTTTCGGGGCGGGTATTCCCATTGATTTGCCCAGGCGATTTCTACGCACGACTCCAACCGTGCAACTGAGGCAAATTTTCCTCCGGCCGGTCATTTTTTGATAATTCGCCGGTTGCCTCTCCCCCTTTCCCCTCCTATGTTCCGCCTCACCTGCCGAGACGCAATCTATTGCCAAGAGGAGATCTGACATGGCTTTCGAATTGCCTGAACTTCCCTATGATTACGAAGCGCTTGCTCCCTTCATGTCGAAGGAAACGCTGGAGTTCCACCACGACAAGCACCACAAGGCCTATGTCGACAACGGCAACAAGCTCGCCGCCGAAGCCGGTCTTTCGGACCTCTCGCTCGAAGACGTCGTCAAGAAGTCCTTCGGCACCAATGCCGGCCTCTTCAACAACGCCGCCCAGCACTACAACCACATCCATTTTTGGAAGTGGATGAAGAAGGGCGGCGGCGGCAACAAGCTGCCGGGCAAGCTCGAAGCGGCCTTTACCTCCGATCTCGGCGGCTACGACAAGTTCAAGGCCGATTTCGCCACTGCCGGCGCCACCCAGTTCGGCTCCGGCTGGGCCTGGGTTTCCGTCAAGAACGGCAAGCTCGAAATCTCCAAGACCCCGAACGGCGAAAACCCGCTCGTTCACGGCGCCACCCCGATCCTCGGCGTCGACGTCTGGGAACACTCCTACTACATCGACTATCGCAACGCCCGCCCGAAATATCTCGAGGCCTTCGTCGATAGCCTGATCAACTGGGACTACGTCCTGGAACGCTACGAAGCAGCCACGAAGTAAGCGGTACCAGACTCGCCGCCATGGCGGACGATGTCGTCCGCATCTTCGAACTCGGCACCCGGCGCGCCCAAAGCGCCGGGTGTTTTGTTTTCACGCGAAGTCGTCACAGCCCTGTCATCGGCCGCTCCTAATCACGCCCCATGTCTTCCTCTGCTTCTCCCCTGTTCCGCTTCGGCATCATCGCCGACCCGCAATATGCGGCGATCGCGCCGCACGTGGCGATGGACCGCTATTACGCCAACAGCCTCGCCAAGGTCGCCGAGGCGATCGAGGTCTTCAATGGCGAGGAGCTGAGCTTCGTGATGACGCTCGGCGATGTCATCGACCGCAGCTTTTCAAGCTTCGACGATATCCTGCCGGTCTATGAGAAGCTCAGGCACGAGACGCTCTTCCTGCTCGGCAATCATGATTTCTCGGTCTCTCCGGGCCATCTCTCCGACGTCGCCGCGCGTCTCGGCATGCCGGCGCCCTATTACAGCTTCTCGCGCCACGGCTGGCGCTTCATCGTGCTCGACGGCAATGAGGTCAGCATCTTCGCGCCGCCCGAAGGCCATCCTCATCGCGCGCTGGCCGGAGAGATGCTGGCGGAGCTGCAGGCCAAGGGTGCCAGGAACGCCCATCGCTGGAATGCCGCGCTGAGCGACGAACAATTCGCCTGGCTTGGCGATGAAATCGCAAAAGCGGCCGAGGCCGGCGAGAAGGTGATCGTCATGAATCACTATCCGGTGCATCCGCCCAGCGAGCACGGCATGTGGGACAGCGAGCGCATCGTCGAGTTGCTCGCCTCCAGCAGCAATGTCGTCGCCTATCTCAACGGCCACGACCACGTCGGCAACTACGGCTTGGTCAGCGCCTGTCACTTCGTCAATTTCAAGGGCGTGGTCGACACGGAGACGAAAAACGCCTTCGCGATCGTCGAGGTCCAAGCCGACCGCATCGAAATCCGCGGCTTCGGCCGCGAGGTGAGCCGCACGCTGCTTTATTAGGTTGTGACAGGTGGCTGACAGAGTCGCCAACCTCACCATGCTCGGGCTTGTTCTTCGGATCCCCGCTTGCGGGAAAGGGGGACGCGCCTTGCAAGAGGGCGCGAGGAACGGAGAGGTCACGCCATATCCTCTTCTCCCCTCGGGGAGAAGGTGCCGGCAGGCGGATGAGGGGCTGCACGGCACATCCTTCACGTAAAACCTATTCCGCCACGCCGACGGTAACGCCGTTCCCCCGCGTCCTGAACACGGTTGAGACGACGCCAGCGCGGTCGAAATCCGCATGGGCGTTGTTGGAAAGACCGGCTTCGCCGGCCCCCTCATCCGCCCTACGGGCACCTTCTCCCCGCTGGGGAGAAGAGGGAGTCGAGACGTTGCGGCATTCTCCGGATAGCTGTGCTGCAAACCACGCATCAAGCCGGCACAGCCTTCTCCGTCCACCCGCTGGTCCACAGTTCCCGCAGCCGGTCGCCGTCGCCCTTGAAGAAATCGTCGCTCGTCGCGCAACGCTCCACCCGGTCGCTGCGGAAATTGCGGATCGCCTGGCGCAGCTCGCACCAGGCGACGATATTGGCGGTCTGCGAATAATAGATCAGCGCGACTGGCCGGATCGTCCGCTCGCTGGCACGGCCGAGTTCGTCGCGGTAGCCGAGCATCAGCTTGCGTTCGTCGCGGATCGCGCGGCGGACGATCGCAAGGTCGAAGCCTGCCGGCTGCGCAATCGAGCCCCAGGCATAAAGCGCCTTGTTGTCCATCGCCTGGCGCAGCGGCGCCGGCACGGCGCCTGATATCTTCCGGTTGACCCGGCGCGCGGCCTGTTTCAGCTCCTCGTCCGCCGTCCGTTCGAGCAGCGCCAGCGACAGCACGATCGCCTCCATCTCCTCGATCGAAAACATCAGCGGCGGCAGGTCGAAGCCCGGCCGCATGATGTAGCCGATGCCGCGCCCGCCTTCGATCGGCACCCGCATCGCCTGAAGCGCCGCGATGTCGCGATAGATCGAGCGCACGGTCACCTCGAGGGTCTCGGCCATGACAGCCGCCGTCATCGGCTTTCTTGCCAGCCTGAGGATCTGAATGATCTCGAAAAGCCGCGAGGCCTTGCGCATTTAACCTCTCCCATCCCAACGCTCCTGACAATACACTGTCAGTTGGGTTCTCGTATAGAGCCGCCTATCGGATTGAAATCAATCAGGGTCTTTCAAAACGGCCCGCAAAACTCAAGGCGGTAACTGACATGAACTACCATGAAAACCTCTGGCTCTTCTTCACCCTTCTCTTCGGCATCATCATCGTGCCTGGTATGGACATGCTCTTCGTGCTCGCCAATTCGCTGACCGGCGGCGTCAAGCGCGGGCTGGCGGCGACCGGCGGCATCATGGCCGGCGGCGCCGTGCATTCGGCCTATGGCGCCGCGGGCGTCGGCGTGCTCGTCACCATGCTGCCGCAGCTCTTCAACGTGCTGCTCTTTGCCGGCGTCGCCTACATGATCTGGATCGGTATTTCGCTAATCCGCAGTTCGATCACCGTCGAGGCGGTTGGCCCGGGAACGGCCCGCTCCGGCTGGCGGGCTTTTCGCCAGGGAGCTGTCACCTGTCTCGTCAATCCGAAGGCCTATATCTTCATGTTTGCAGTCTATCCGCAGTTCCTCAGACCGGAATACGGCCCGATCTGGATGCAGGGGCTGATCATGGGCGTCATGACTGTCGTCACCCAGTTTGCCATCTACGGCACGTTGGCGATGACGGCTGGCCGCAGCCGCGACCTGCTCGTCGCCAACCCTGACGTCACGGCCTTTGTCGGCCGCTTCGCCGGACTGCTGCTGGTTGCGGTCTCCGCCTTCAGCCTCTGGCAGGGGTGGAAAAGCGCCTGAACCACCACGGCCTATCACATTGTTTTTATGATGATCCGGCAAAACGTGACTGCCCGGACGCATGGATTTTGTCATGCTGCCAGTGCAGATTGGCCATCGGCCACCTTGGCCGAGGAGAAATGGAGAGGAATATGAATTGGAAAGCAGTAGCTGCGGCCGCAGCGATGGCAGGAATAGCCGCCGGTTCGGTGACCGCCGCCGACGGCACCCATGATTCGCGCATTGCGCTGATGAAGCAGATCGGCGGTTCGGCCGGGGCCTTGGCAGCCATCGCCAAGGGCACCAAACCCTATGACGCCGAGGCGGTGAAGACGGCGCTGACGACGATTGCCACGACTGCCAAGGTCTTCCCCGATCAGTTCAAGCCGGGCAGCGATATGAACGATCCCGAGGTCAGCCCGAAGGTCTGGGAAAACATGGATGACTTCAAGGCGCGCGCCGGAAAGCTATCCACTGACGCCGAAACTGCGCTCGCTCAGCTTCCGGCCGATGCTGCAGCCGTCGGCGCCACGGTCAATACGCTGGGCGCCAATTGCGGCGGCTGTCACAAGGCCTATCGTATCAAGGAGTGATAGACCGACTGAGCAATTCCAGCAAAGGTGGGCGGCTTGCCTCCGCCTGACGCGCGGAAAATGGAATGCTCCGGATCCGCGATCCGCGCCCGCCTTGCCGCCGGCGCGGGTCGCCTTATGTGGGTCGACGGCGCAAATGTCGACAACAGGGGAGGCGGCGCATGGTCCGCAGGTTCATCCGGTTACTGCTCTGTCTGATCGGCGTCGCCGTCCTCGGCGGGGGCGCCTTCTATCTCGTCACCGCACCCGATCCGCTGCCGGAGAGCCATTGGGCGGGTCTCGGCGCGCCCGACCCGGCAAACGGCCAGATGGTCTTCTGGGCGGGCGGCTGCGTCAGTTGTCATGCCGCACCCGGTTCCGAAGGCGATGCAAAGCTGACACTTGCAGGCGGCCTGGCACTGAAGAGCCCTTTCGGGACCTTCCATGTGCCGAACATCTCACCCGATGAAAAGTCCGGCATCGGCGGCTGGACGCTTGCCGAGTTCGGCAATGCGATGAAGCGCGGCGTCGGCCCGGGCGGGCAGCATCTCTACCCGTCCTTTCCCTATGGCTCCTATTCCCGCATGAGCGACAAGGACGTCAACGATCTCTTCGCCTTCCTGAAGACCCTGCCGAAGAGCGCAAACGTCGCGCCGCCGCATGAACTGCCGTTCCCCTTCAACATCCGGCTTGCGCTCGGCGGCTGGAAATTCCTCTATTTCAGCGACCAGCCGCGCGTCGCTCTGGCAAAGAGCGACGACAAGATCAAGCGCGGGCAGTATCTCGTCGAAGGTCCCGGCCATTGCGGCGAATGCCACACGCCGCGCGATGCGCTCGGCGGCTTCCAGGCCGATATGTGGCTCGCCGGCGCGCCCAATCCTGAAGGCAAGGGCCGCATACCCGATATCACCCCGGCCTCCAAGAGCATCGGCGGCTGGAGCGAGGCCGATATCGTGAGCTACCTCGAAACCGGCTTCACCCCCGATTTCGATTCCGTCGGCGGTTCGATGGTCGATGTGCAGCAGAACATCGTCCATCTGCCGGCTTCCGACCGCGAGGCGATCGCCGCCTATCTGAAGGCGGTGCCGGCCCGTTAGGACCAGCCGGAAAGAGCCTCGATCGCCGGGTAGGACTTGTGCCCGAAGGCGCTACGTCGAGACTTCTCCGCCGCTCGCCGTCTTCGCCCGCTTCCTCGCCGGGCACGGTGTTACGATTACCTGAGTCCCGCCTCGGGCAAGCGCTGCGATCCAAAGATCATCAGCCGACAGAGATGACCGAGCGACAATATGAAGAACCAGCCGACCCTTGAAGAACTTGATGTGATCATCGCCCGCATCCGCGCTCGTCTTGCGGCCCGTAACGAGCTGCTCGGGCGCTGGTTCACCGAAACCCTAGCGGCGATGGAAGCGAAGATCGTCGTGCGGCTCGATGATCCGAATGATGTTGCGCAGGCCCGTGCGTCAGCGCTCATCTTTGTTAAGGCAGCCCTGCATCAATGGGCAATCCGGCCGCCGCGCGAAATGCCGGCAAAACCTCAGCGTTCAGACGTCCGATGGCGCAGCGACTCGGTATAGACTGGACCGCAGCCTGATGGGGGACTTGGTCTTGAAGCAACACGATTGGCACATCGAGCCGCGCGAATATGCCCGCCAGGAAGAACGCCGTGGCCGTCGCTTTGCCTATGAACGTCTGACGCCCACCCGCACGGCGCTCGTCGTCATCGACATGATCCCGTTTTTCGTCACGCCCGGCAGCTATGCGGCCGGCATCGTTCCCAATATTCTGGCGCTCGTGGAAACCGTCCGCAACAGCGGAGGCCTCGTCGTTTGGGTCGTTCCGGCGCCGCGCCAGACCTATCCAGGGCTTGCCCGTGAATTCTACGGCGAGACGGTTGCCGAGGTCTTTCGCACATCAGGCGGGGAAGGGCCTATCGTCGCTCGGCTCTATCGAGAGTTCTTGCCGGAGCCGCAGGATCTGATGATCGAGAAGACCTCCTACAGCGCCTTTCATCCGGAAAGCGCGCCGCTCGCCCCGCTGTTGAAATCACGCGGTATCGATACCGCGCTCGTCGTCGGCACTCTTACTAATGTCTGCTGTGAATCCTCGATCCGCGACGCCTTCGCCAGCGGTTTCCGCACCGTCATGCTCGCCGATGCCAACGCCGCGCGCCGCGATATTGATCACAATGCTTCGCTTCACACGATTTATCGCAGCTTCGGCGACGTGCGCGCCACGGAAGAGGTGATCGCGATGTTGCTGCATGGGGACGAGCCGGTCTTCAGCTGATGCCCCTCGCGGATCATCAGAGCTTACCGGCTAAAATCCCTGCTGCCCCTCAAGCGATCGACTGCATGTAGCGCATGCCGGTCACCGGACGGGCGGTGAAATCCAGCTGTTCGTAGAAGCGGTGCGCCAGCACGTTTCCGGTCGCGGCGCTGACGGAGAGGTAGCCACAGCCGGCATTGCGGGCGGTCTCGCGCGCCCGGTCGACGAGCAACTGGCCGGTGCCGTGGCCGCGATGGCCGTCGCGCACGAAGAGGTGGTGCAGGTCCATGCCGCGCTTGCCTTCCTGCGCCCTGTAGAGCGGTACGAGAATGGCGTAGCCGATCAGCCCTTCGCTGGTCTCGGCGACGAGCGCATTGATCCAGGGCAGCGGGCCGAAGAGGTCGCGCTCCAGCTGCTCCGCCGTCGTCCCTGCCGCATCGCCGTGATGGGCGGCAAGCAGGGTGATCATCTCGTTGAGTTCGGGCAGGTCGCGCGGCTTGGCGGTGCGGATCGTCACCACCGATGGGCGCATCAGTGAAATTTCGCTGTCTTCGATTTCGGTCATGGTCTTCGCGTCCTTTGATATTCTGCCGTCAGGACGCTGCTGATACAACAAAGCCGCCTGACGGCGGCTTGTTGACAATATGATCTTGTCCAGCCGCCCTTTACAGGTACAGCCAAAAATACGAGCGGCTCTGGTGCGCGTTCTTGATCATGGATCATAGATCGTCGGAAACGCGGGCTTTGTCAATGGCGGATCGGAGTCCATCACCGGCATTGAGTTCCGGCCGCGCTCTTGATAATATACCCCCCTATATTATATGTGAATCCATCATGTCCCACACCACCCTGCAGAAAAAGAAGCTCGTCGCCCGCATTAGCCGCCTGAAGGGGCAGATGGAGGCGGTCGAGCGCGCGCTCGAGGCTGAGCGCCCCTGCGGCGAGATCCTGCAACTGCTCGCCTCGATCCGCGGCGCGCTGACCGGGCTGACCGGCGAGGTTCTCGACGATCACCTGCGTGAGCATGTGCTGAATGCGGCCGACGATGCAGCAAGGGCGGAGGCGGTCGAGGAAATATCGGAAGTCTTGAGAACCTATATGCGCTAGAGCAATTCCAGCAAAAGTGTGAAGCGGTTTTGCCGAGAATTGCGTAAAAACAAAAGCTTAGAGTGGTTCTGCGTTTTCATGAAACGCTGAACCGCTCTAAGCGCGGCGACGAAGGAGCCTGTCATGAGTGCCGGAATCGAGAAGGCTGGAATCAATGCCTTGGAACATGATCATGTCTTCCTCGGCGCCGATCATACGCGCAACGAGCGGCGCATCTGGCTGGTGATTGCGCTGACGGCAGTGATGATGGTGGCGGAAATCGCCGCCGGCACCGTCTACGGCTCCATGGCCCTGGTCGCCGATGGCTGGCACATGTCGACCCACGCCAGTGCTCTGCTGATTTCCGCACTCGCCTATCTCTTCGCCCGTCGGCAGGCGCGCAATCCGCGTTTCACCTTCGGCACCGGCAAGCTCGGCGATCTCGCCGGCTTCGCCAGCGCCATCATCCTTGCCCTGATCGCCCTGCTCATGGCCTGGGAAAGCATGCTGCGCCTTTCCAATCCCGTGCCGATCGGTTTTGCCCAGGCGATCGCCGTGGCGGTCATCGGCCTTGCCGTCAATCTGGTCAGCGCCTGGCTGCTGGCTGGCGGCGGCCATGTCGCGCATGGCGATCATGCGCACCATCACCATGGCCATCACGGGCATGGCCACCATGCGCATCACAGTCATGGCGACGGTGCCCACCACGCAAAGACTGGCGACAACAATATCCGCTCCGCCTATCTGCATGTCATCGCCGATGCCCTGACCTCGGTACTCGCCATCGCGGCGCTGACGCTCGGCAGCCTCTATGGCTGGCTCTGGCTCGATCCCCTGATGGGCATCGTCGGCGGGCTGGTGATCGCCAATTGGTCCTGGAGCCTGATGAAATCTTCCGGCGGCGTCCTGCTCGACGTCATTTCCGAAGGCGAGACGCTGCCGGCCGAAATCCGCGGCGCCATCGAGACGGAGGACGACCGGATCACCGATCTGCATGTCTGGCAGGTCGGCCCCGGCCATCATGCCGCAATCGTCGCCGTCCTCACCTCGCAGCCGCGCGATCCGGCTTTCTACAAGGGCAGGCTCTCGGCGCTGGAGGAATTGTCGCATGTGACGGTCGAGGTCACGCGTGCCGCATGATCGGGGCGGGCGGAGACGCTCGGCGGACGACAAGATCGCCCGACGGACGATTAACATCGCTCGGCGGACGATTAACATCGCCGCGGGGACGACAAGTCGCCGCAATCGCTGCTTAGCTCTGTCCTCCTGATTCGCCGGAGGATTTCATGGATCTCAGTCTGACCCGCCGCATGCTGATAGGCTCGGCATTGTGCCTGCCCGTGCTGACGCTTCGAGCCAATGCCGAGGAGGGGGCCAAGGAGAGTGCCAAAGAGAGTGCCGGCGAGGGCGACGACAATATCGAACACCGCCTTGCCGCATTGGAAAAACGCACCGGCGGCCGCCTCGGCGTCTCGGTGCTGGACACCGATACGAGCATCTCTTTCGGCTATCGCGGCAGCGAGGCCTTTCCGATGTGCAGCACTTTCAAGGCGCTGGCCGCCGCTTTCGCGCTTGCCCGGGCCGACAAGGGTGAAGAGAACCTCGACCGGCGGGTAAGCTATGGCAAGGACAAGCTCGTCGACTATTCGCCGATCAGCGAAAAACACGCCGGAACCGATGGCATGACCGTTGCCGAACTCTGCGAGGCGGCGGTGACCGTCAGCGACAATACGGCCGGCAATCTGCTGCTCGAAAGTTTTGGCGGGCCCGCGGGCCTGACCGACTGGCTGCGCTCGATCGGCGACGGCACGACCCGTCTCGACCGTACCGAACCGACGCTGAACGAGGGCCGGAAGGGCGATCCGCGCGACACGACGACCCCGGATGCGATGCTCGACACGCTCGGCAATCTGACGCTCGGCTCGGTCCTCACTGAGGCCTCCTCAGACAGGCTGATCGCCTGGTTGGTGGCGAGCACCACAGGCAAGGAACGGCTGCGGGCCGGCTTGCCTGCGGATTGGAAGGTCGGAGACAAGACCGGCACCGGCCCGAACGGCTCGCTCGGCGATATCGCGGTAATCTGGCCGCCGGATCGCGGCCCGATCGTCGCTGCCGTCTATATCAGCGAGACGACCGTGCCGGTGAAGGAGCTCAACCCGATCTTTGCCGAAGTCGGCCGCATGGTCGTCGAGATGGTGTGAGTGGGAAAATGCGAAGGGGGTGATCGACAGTTGTCGCGTGTGAAAACCCCTCCCCACGAGGGGGAGGGGCTGCTGTGTGGCACCCATCGCATTTGATTCCTGACGATGCAGCATGTGGCGACGTATTTTGGTGGCAGGGACCCGCCACGGGTTAGTCCCTCCCCCTTGTGGGGAGGGGTTGGGGAGGGGCCTTTGACCCGCTAGAGGAGGGCTCCCCATCAAGGCAGTGTATAGGCGATCACGTAATCGCCGGGCTTGGTGCCGACCGAGCCGTGGCCGCCGGCGACCATGACGACATATTGCTTGTTGTCATCAGCCGTATAAGTCATCGGCGTCGCCTGGCCGCCGGCGGGAAGCCGCGCCTGCCAGAGCTCTCGCCCGTTTGTCACGTCATAGGCGCGCAGGTAGTCGTCGACCGCAGCCCCCAGGAAGGCGACGCCGCCCTTGGTCAGCATCGGCCCGCCGATCCCCGGCACGCCCACCTTGAAGGGCAGCGGCAATGGCGTCATGTCACGCACGGTGCCGTTCTTATGCATATAGGCGATCTTGCCGGTGCGCAGGTCGACGCCCGCAACATAGCCCCACGGCGGCGCCTGGCAGGGGATTTTGAGCAGTCCGAGGAAGGGGCCCATGAAGACGCCGTAGGGCGCGCCGTCATTGCGGTTGAGCCCCTGTTCGCTGCCCTTCTCGTCCTGGCCCCGCGGCGGAATGTCGGCGGCCGGCACCAGCCGCGAGGTGAAGGAGAGATAAGTCGGCATGCCGAACATGATCTGCCGCTCAGGGTCCACCGCCACCGAGCCCCAGTTGAAGGTGCCGAAATTGCCGGGATAGACGATCGTCCCTTTAAGCGAAGGCGGCGTGTAGCGGCCCTCATAGTGGTAGCGGTGGAAGTCGATGCGGCAGGCCATCTGATCGAACAGCGACACGCCCCACATGTCCTTTTCCTGGAGAGGCTCGGGCGAGAAGGTGAGGTCCGAGAGCGGCTGCGTCGGCGAGGTATGATCGCCCGAAACCGCGCCGCCTGGCGCCGGTATTTCCTTGACCGGGATGATCGGTTCGCCGCTGCGCCGGTCGAGCACATAGATATCGCCCTGCTTGGTCGGGCCGACGAGGGCGGGAACCACGGTTCCGTCCTGCTTCGTCAGGTCGATCAGCGCCGGCTGGGCGGGCACGTCCATGTCCCAGAGATCGTGATGCACCGTCTGGCGCACCCAGCGCATCTGGCCGGTAGCGATATCGAGCGCGACGATCGAGGAGGAGAATTTCTCGACATTGTCGCTGCGGTTGATGCCGATCTGGTCGGGCACCTGGTTGCCGAGCGGGATGTAGACCATGCCGAGCGCCTCGTCGACGCTGAAGACCGACCAGCTGTTCGGCGAGTTGGTCGTATAGGTCTGGTCCCCGGTGATCGGCGTCGTCACATCGGGATTGCCGGAATCCCAGTTCCAGACCAGCGCGCCGGTGTTGATATCGAACGCGCGGATGACGCCGGATTGTTCCTCGGTCGAATAATTGTCGTTCACCGCCCCGCCAACGATGATCTTGCCCGCCACCGCGACCGGCGGCGAGGTGGAATAATAATAGCCGGCCGGGTTGTAGCGCATGCCGGTTTCCAAATGCAGCACGCCCTGGTCGGCAAAGCTGGTGCAGACCTTCCCGTCCGCCGCATCGAGCGCAATCAGCCGGGCATCGGAGGTCGGCAGGTAGACGCGCTCGGCGCAGGGCTGGCCGGCCGCAACGGCAGGATCGGCATAATAGGTGACGCCGCGGCAGGTCTGATGCTGCCGGTCGGGGTTCATGCCGGAGTTGGCGTCGTATTTCCATTTCTCCTTGCCGGTCTTGGCGTCGAGTGCGATCGCCCAGTTATGCGGCGTGCAGAGATAGAGCGTGTCCTTCACCTTGAGCGGCGTCACCTGATAGGTCGTCTCGCCGACATCGTCCGGCCGCTTGACGTCGCCGGTCTGGTATCGCCATGCTTCCTTGAGGGTGGAGACGTTCTCGGCGGTGATCTGGTCGAGCGGCGAATAGCGCTGGCCGAAGGCCGTGCGGCCATATTGATGCCATTCGCCATCCGGCACGCTGCCGCCGAAGGCGGGATTGGCGGCGACCGTATCCCTAGGCAGCTCGCCGGCAAGGTCATGCGGGTCGGTCGTCATCGAATAGAGGGCGACGAGGATGGCGAGGATGACAGGCACGGCGAGCGGCCAGGGGTTCGCGGCGTAGGTGATGCCCGTCGGGCTGCGCAGGCCGAGTGGCCGGCGGATCCATGGCGTCAGCAGCCAGAGCCCGAGCAGGATGATCATGCCGCCGCGCGGGCCGAGCTGCCACCAGTCGAAGCCAACCTCCCAGATCGCCCAGGCGAGCGCCGCAACGACGAGCACCGCATAGACCCAGAGCGCCACCGTCTTGCGCATCAGAAGCAGCCCGGCGGTGATCAGGAACATCAACCCGGCGAACAGATAGAAGACGCTACCGCCGAGCGTGACGAGCCACAGCCCGCCGCCGCCAAGAGCCAGCCCGATGATGATGAAGAAAATGGAGGTGATGACGATCGCCATAAGGCTGTCTCCCGCTGAGGTTAGCCGGGGTGGAGGATCGGCGGAAAAGTCCCGCCGATCAGGCAGATAGCGCGAAGGAGATGCCTTTCAACGGCCACAATTGCCGCAGGGTGCCGATGCACCGAACGGGGCGTCGGGCCGGATGGAAGCGGATCGCTATGGCGTAACTGCGCCACCAAAACGGGCGAGAGCGCCCGTCACGTTCCGCAGAAGGTCGCAAGCACCCGTTCGTCGGGCTTCGGCGGTTCCCGATAGGCGGCAAAGCCAGGCTGATCCTCATAGGGTTTCGAAAGCACGCTCAGCAGCGCCTCGAACAGGGAAAAATCGCCGTTCTCGACGGCGGCCTCGATCGCCTGTTCGACCCGGTGATTGCGCGGGATAAAGGCCGGATTGACGCTGCGCATGGCAATGGCGCGCTCAGTGGCCGTCTGTGGATCGCGTGACAGCCGCTCGCGCCACTGCGTCAGCCAGGTGCTGCAGGCGTCCGGCTCGCGGAAACTCGCCGCAAATTCGGGCTCTGCGGCGTCATCGCCGGCAAGATCCGACAGCCGCCGGAAGGCCAGGGTAAAATCGGCGCCCTGCGCCTGCATCAGTGACAGCAGCGCCTGCACCAGGTCGAGATCGCCGTCCTCTTCGCCGGCAAGGCCGATCTTTTCGCACATGCCGGCCAGCCAATGCGCCTGGAACCGTTCGCCGTAACTCTTGATCACCGTATTCGCCTTGTCGACGGCGCTGTCGGGCTCGGCGTCAATCAGCGGCAGCAGCGTTTCGCCGAGCCTTGCGAGGTTCCATTGGCCGATGCCGGGCTGGTTGGCATAGGCGTAACGGCCATGCTGATCGATTGATGAAAAGACGGTTGCCGGATCATAGGCATCCATGAAGGCGCAGGGGCCGAAATCGATCGTCTCGCCGGAGACGGTCATATTGTCCGTGTTCATCACGCCATGGATGAAACCGACATGCAGCCAGCGGGCAATCAGCGCCGCTTGGCGCTCGCAGACCGCATCGAAAAGCGCGAGATACGGGTTCTCGGCCTCTTTCAATGCCGGATAGTGCCGGTCGATCACATAGTCGGCCAGAGCCCGCACGCCGTCGGTGTCGCCCCTGGCCGCGAAGTACTGGAACGTGCCGACCCTGACATGGCTGGCCGCGACGCGGGTGAAGACCGCGCCCGGCAGCACTTCTTCGCGATAGACCGGCTCGCCTGTCGTCACCGCCGCCAGCGCCCGCGTGGCCGGAATGCCGAGCGCAAACATTGCCTCGCTGATGATATATTCGCGCAATACCGGCCCGATTGCCGCCCGCCCATCGCCGCGGCGCGAAAAAGGCGTTGGCCCGGCGCCCTTCAGCTGGATATCGTAGCGCTTGCCGTTGCGGTCGATCACTTCGCCGAGCAGGATCGCCCGCCCGTCACCGAGCTGCGGCGAGAAGCCGCCGAACTGATGCCCCGCATAGGCCATCGCCAGCGGCTCGGCCCCTTCGGGAAGGAGATTGCCGGAAAAGATCGCCGCGCCGTCGCGGCGCAAGGCCTCGACGTCGAGCCCGAGTTCGGCGGCGAGCGGCTCGTTGAGCTTGATCAACCAGGGCTCCGCCACCGCAGTCGGCACTTGCGCCGCAAAGAAGTGCGGCGGCAAACCGACATAGCTGTTGTCGAACGGAAAGGCCGCACCGGGCCGGTTTTTCTGCAGGGCGGAGGTCATGGTTCATAGGTAGGGCTAGGATGCATGCCGCGCAAGCCGGGGAAGACCTTCACGAAGATCAGACCCATGCAAGGAATCGTGATCTGCCTTTACCTCTCGTCAAAGCAGCTTTGCCATAAACGACATAGCGCCGCCATGATCGCGGGCGTATAGCAAATCGTCTCCCCTTGGCTTTGCGCCATGTCATCCCCCCGCGGCCTTGCTGCCTTGTGTGCTCCGCCGCGCCACCGCGAGTGATCCCGGACGATGTCGGATCAGATTTACCAGGCGCCGATGGTTCGGCGCGCCACGCCCAATTTCCGGGTGATCGCGATGATTGTCGCGAGTGCGATGCTGATGGAAAACATCGATGCGACCGTGCTTGCGACTGCGCTGCCCACCATGGCGCGCGATTTCGGCGTCAGTGCCCCGGCCATGTCGATCGCCCTGACCTCCTATCTCTTGAGCCTTGCGATCTTCATTCCGGCAAGCGGCCGGATGGCCGACAGTTTCGGCTCCCGCACCGTTTTCCGCTCGGCCATATCAGTCTTCGTCGTCGGCTCCATCCTCTGCGCGCTGGCGCCGACGCTGTCCTTCCTGGTGCTGGCGCGGCTGCTTCAGGGCATCGGCGGCGCGATGATGATGCCGGTCGGGCGCTTGGTGCTGATGCGCAGCGTCGACCGCAAGGATATGGTCAGCGCCATGTCCTGGCTGCTCGTGCCGGCGCTGATCGGCCCGATCGTCGGCCCGCCGCTCGGCGGCTTCATCGTCACCTATCTCGACTGGCGCTGGATCTTTTACATCAACGTGCCGATCGGCATCATCGGCATGATCTTCGTCTCGATCTACATCGACGAGGTGAAGGGCAAGGCGAACGGTCGCTTCGATACGATCGGCTTCGTCCTCTCGGGCATCTCGCTCGGCTCGCTGCTCTTCGGCTTCGAAATGTCGAGCCATGAAGGGGAGGGCGCCTTCTCGATCTTCCTGATCGCCATCGGCCTGCTCTTCGGCATCGCCTATCTCAGACATGCCCGCAAGCACCCGTCACCGATCATGGATTTCTCGCTGATGAAGGTGCCGAGCTTCGGCACGTCGGTCATCGCCGGTTCGCTGACGCGTATCACCCAGGGCGCGCAGCCCTTCCTGCTGCCGCTGCTCTTCCAGATCGGCTTCGGCCTGTCTGCCGCCGCGGCCGGCCAGATCATCATCGCGACCGCGCTTGGCGCTCTCGCCATGAAGCCGATGGCGAAGTTTGTCTTCCGCCGGCTGGGCTTCCGCAGGAGCCTCATCCTCAACGGCATCCTCGGGACGATCGGCTATGGCCTCTGTGCCGCCTTCCGGCCGGACTGGCCGATGCCGCTGGTCTTTATCGTCCTGGTGCTCAGCGCCTTCTTCCTGTCGTTCCAGTTCACCGCCTATAACACCATTGCCTATGACGAGATCAGCAAGGAGCGGATGAGCTCGGCCACCAGCTTCTACACCACCTTCCAGCAACTCATGCTGTCGCTTGGCATCTGCATCGGCGCCTTGGCGCTGCACGGCTCCATGGCCTTGTCAGGCACTGAGACGCCGGCTCTTGGCGATTTCTCGGCAGCCTTCATCGTCGTCACGATCATCTCGATCACCGCCACCTTCTGGAACCTGCGCTTCTCGCCGACCGCCGGCGAGGAGATCACCGGCTACAAGGCCAAACAGAGGAAAGGCGCCGCCGCCAAAGGCTGACACGGCATACCCTAGCCGGATACAACGTCTCCTCCCTCTCAGATCGTTACGCCGCCTGCGGCAGGCATGCCTCGCAGATCGCCGCGACGTGGCGGTGGTCGGTGCCGCAGCAGCCACCAAGCACACGCACCGCAGGCATGCGGTCGATGAGCTTGCGGTAGCGGCGGCCGAGATCTTCGGGATCGCCCGCATCGAGCGTTTCGCTATTGTCCAACTGCTCATGGCTCATGGTCGAGGCATTGGCGCGGATGCCGGAAATGCGCGTCACCCAGGCGCTTCCAGGATCGAGCGCTGTTTCGAAATGCGTCGGATGGGCACAGTTGATCATGTAATAGGCCGGCGCTCCGCCGGTCGCCGCATCCGTCGTCTCGATGGCGTCCTGAAGGCTGCGGCCCGTCACCAGCCGACCATCCGTCTCCAGCGTGAAGGAGATGACCGAGGGCATGCCGAGCGACTGTGCTGCCCGCGCCACGCCGATCGCCTCGTCGATATTGGTCAGCGTGAAGGCGCTCACCATGTCGGCTTCCGTGCCGGCAAAAGCCCCGATCTGAAAGGCGTGGTAGTCTTCCGCTTCGGCCGCATCCATGAAGCCTGCCTTGTAACCGTCGCCGCGCGGGCCGATCGCGCCGCTAATGACGATCGGCTGCTCCGGCCGCTCATAGGCGCTGCGTAAGTCGACGAGCAGGTCGACGGCTTTCTCGTTGACCGCCTTCAGGGCCTGGCTGGTATAGCCGAGCTTCTGCCCCCAGTCCGGATTGGCCCGCCATGTGGCGGTATCGAGCACGAAGCCCGTGCCGTGCCGCCGTGCGATATCGAGATAACGGCGATAGTAATTCCGCATGCGTTGCCGCCCGTCTTCGGAAGATAGCAATATGAAGGCGGCGAAATGCGGTAGCTCGATCCCTTCCTGGAAGATCATCGTCGTTTCCATGCCGCCGTCGGTAATGAAGGTGCCGCCATTGAGCTGCGGCAAACCGTTTCTGTACTTTGCCATTGTTGAAGCCTCTCCCTCGCGGCCCCCGATTGGCTGCCGTCGATGAATTATGTTCTGGCGCTTAATCGGCTGTCAAACTAGGCGACTTGCGGTATACTCCAGGCGGTTTTGGCTTTTGCCGATTGATATCAATCGCTTGCTTCAGCCGAAGCCGTCGGGGGCGTAAGAAAGCTTGAACGAGTGGCGCTGAAAACTGTACCGGCGGTACAGGAGGGGACATGCGAAAGGGCGAGGAAACGCGGACCCGCATCCTCGATGTGGCCGAAGCGGCAGTCTTGCAGAAGGGTTTCGGCGGCACCTCCATCGAGGAGCTGATCGCCGAGACCGGCATTACCAAGAGCGGCTTCTTCTATCATTTCAGGGACAAGAACGAACTCGCCAAGGCGTTGCTCAACCGCTACATCGAAAATGACGAGCGCATCTATGATGAGATCTTCAGCCGCGCGCGCGATCTGACCGACGATCCGCTTCAATCCTTCCTGCTCGGCCTGAAGCTGCTTTCCGAACTGCTCTCCGACCTGCCGAACGGCCATCCCGGCTGCCTCGTGGCGGGCATCTGCTATTACGAACGGCTGTTCGACCGGGAGATACAGGAGACCAACCGGAATGCAGTGCTTGCCTGGCGGCGCCGTTTCGGCCGCATGCTCCGGGACATCGTGGCTGTCTATCCGCTGCGCGAACCCGTCGACGTCGACCAGCTCGCCGACATGGTGTCCTCCGTCCTGGAAGGCGGCATCGTTCTGTCGAAGACGCTGAAAGAGCCGAACACACTGGCCGAGCAGGTGCTGATGCTCCGCACCTTCGTGAAGATGCTCTTTCTGCCGGTGGCAGCGATGCCGAGGGGCTAAAGCAATTGCAGCAAAGGTGCGAAGCGGTTTTGCGTCCGGAATTGCACTAACATCCTCAGTCCCCGTCCTCCAGTGCCGCCGCCATGTCCGCGAGCTTCCGCACAGTGTTGAGATTGCGCGACGTCCCCGGCTTCAACGCCGGCAGCTTCAGCTTCGAGCGGCCGGAACCATTGGGATAATGCACATAGATTTCCCGGCCGGCGAGCTTGGCCTCCTCGCCGTCGGGCGCCACCATCGTCTCCAGTGCATCGCCGGGCGCCTTTTCAGGCAGGAAATAGACGAGCAGGAAGTTCGGCTTGGCATCGGGAAAGGGCGCGTCGGCAACGATCCCATCGAGTTCCTTGCGGCGGCGCACCATCACGCCCGGCCGCTTGCCCATCGTCTTGCCGAGCGCCTCGTCGAGCCGCTCCTCCACCGTCTCTTCCGCTTCATCCGAACGGAAAAGCACGTTGCCGCTCTGGATGTAGGTCTTGACGTCGGAAAAACCGAGGCCTTCGCAGATCGTCTTCAACTCGGCCATCGGCAAAGAGCCGGTGCCGCCGACATTGACGGCGCGGAGGAGGGCGATATAGACGGGCATTTCTCTCTCCCTTGGGCTTGTGCCGAGCCCGCCCCCCTCTGCCCTGCCGGGCATCTCCCCCACAGGTGGGGAGATTGGCTGGGCGCATCGGCTTCCCCAAACAATCAGCGTCCAGCACGGCGAACGGTAGATGGGCAGGACGGTCAAGCCACTTGTGATCTCCCCCCTTGTGGGGGAGATGCCCGGCAGGGCAGAGGGGGGTGCCACACAGCACACCCCATCCAACCCTTCACATCTTGCCGGCAACCTTGATCGCAAACGCATATTCAAAGGCGATCTCTTCCAGCCGCTGGAAGCGGCCGGAGGCGCCGCCATGGCCGGCGTCCATATTGGTCTTGAGCAGGATCGGCGCGTCGCCGGTCGTCTTGTCGCGCAGCTTCGCCACCCACTTGGCCGGCTCCCAATAGGTGACGCGCGGGTCCGTCAGGCCGCCGAGCGCCAGGATCGGCGGATAGGCTTTTGCGCCGACATTGTCATAGGGCGAGTAGGATGCGATCTGCTCGTATTCTTCCTTGCTGTCGATCGGGTTGCCCCATTCTGGCCATTCCGGCGGGGTCAGCGGCAAAGTGTCGTCGAGCATGGTGTTGAGCACGTCGACGAAGGGAACGGCGGCAATGAGGCCGGCGAACTTCTCCGGCGCCATGTTGGCAACCGCACCCATCAGCATACCGCCGGCCGATCCGCCCTCGGCGATGATCTTCGCGTAAGAGGTGAACTTCTGTTGATTCAGATAATCGGCCGCTGCGACGAAGTCCTTGAAGGTATTCGTCTTCTTGTCCATCTTGCCGTCTTCGTACCAGGAAAATCCCTTGTCCTTGCCGCCGCGGATATGGGCAATCGCATAGACGAAGCCGCGATCGGCGAGCGACAGGCAGTTGGTATTGAAGCCGGCCGGAATGGTGATGCCGTAGGCGCCGTAGCCATAGAGCAGGCAGGGCGCGCTGCCGTCGAGTGGGGTATCTCTGCGATAGAGCAGGGTGACCGGCACTTTCTCGCCATCCCATGCCGGGGCAAAGGCGCGGCGGGTGACGTAGTCGTCGGGATTGTGGCCGGACGGCACTTCCTGCGTCTTCAACAGCGTGCGCTCGCGCGTCACCATGTTGTAGTCATAGAGCTGCGATGGTGTCGTCATCGACGAATAGGAGAAGCGGATGATATCCGTGTCGTATTCCGCCGCACCCTGCAGTCCCAGCGAATAGGCTTCCTCGGCAAAGGCGATCGCATGTTCCTCGCCGGTCGCCCGATCGCGGATCATGATCTGCGGCAGCCCGTCCTTGCGCTCCAGCCACAGAAGATGGCGGGCATAGGCCATGTGGCTGATAACAAGCGTGCCGGGCTTGTGGGCGACCACTTCGCGCCAGTTCTCTTTCACCGGATTGTCGACCGGCGCTTCCATGATCTTGAAATCCTTGGCGCCGCCGTCATTGGTGAGGATGTAGAAGACGTCGCCGCCCTCGGTCAGCGAATATTCGATGCCCTCCTCGCGCGCCGCCACCAGCTTCGGCTCGGCTGTGAGGTCCTTGGTCGATAGCAGCCGGTATTCGCTGGTCTCGTGGTCGTGAATGTCGATATAGATGAAATCATCGAGCAGCGAGCCGCCGACGCCCATGAAGAAGCCGGCATCCGCTTCCTCATAGACCAGCCGGTCTTCCGACTGCGGCTGGCCGAGAATATGGTGGAACACCTTCGACGGCCGGTGGTTTTCGTCGAGCGCCGAATAGAAGAAGCTCTTGCCGTCGGGCGCCCAGACGCCGCCGCCGCCGGTATTCTCGATCCGGTCGGCAAGGTCTTGCCCGGTCTCGAGGTCGCGCACCTGCAGCGTGAAGAACTCCGAGCCCTTGTCGTCATAGCCCCAGATGCCGCGGCTGTGGTCGCTCGTATGGTCGAGGCCGGCGAGGCGGAAATAGGCCTTGCCGGCCGCCTCCTTGTCGCCGTCGAGCAGCACCGTGCGGATCGCCTCGTCGGCGACATTGCCGTCGCGGGCGATGCGGAAATAACGCGGCTGTTCGCCGCCGGTGACATAGAAGGTGCCGTAGGCATAGGCGCCGTCTTTCATCGGAACCGAGCTGTCGTCTTCCTTGATGCGGCCGCGCATTTCGGCAAACAGCACCTTCTGCAGCGGCTTGGTGTCCTCCATCGCCGCGTTCATATAGGTGTTTTCGGCTTCGAGATGCCGGCGGATCTCAGGGTCGAGTATCGACGGATCCTTGAACATCGCCTGCCAGTTGTCGGCGCGCAGCCAGGCATAGTCGTCCGTGCGGGTAATGCCGTGGCGCGTATCGGAGACGGGCTTCTTCGGTGCGGCAGGCGGTGTCGGCAGGCTCTTGAAAACGGACAAGGAATGGCTCCGGGTCGGAATGTCGGGTTGGCAAGAGATAGAGGCGCGCCGCCGCCGGATCAAGCGGCAAGGGTGCGGCAAGGGCGCAGATGACCTTCCACAGACAAGGAGGACGCCCAGCCCACCTTGCCTTGATGTCACCACAATATTTAAGAAAGTCCGCTATCTCAGTGAATTTGCACGTGCCAAGCTCCCGGCAAGCTGTCGGCGGTAGGGTAGAAATTGCAGAACAGTAAGGGATTCTCTCCGCAATGCCGAAACGTCTGATCCTGTTTGTATCCCTCGCAAGCCTTGCTGCCCCCGCCTTTGCCGTCGATCCCGCCATCAAGAAGCAGCTGGAAAAACTCGATCCCTCGACCCGCCTGGAACAGAGCTGCGACACCGAGGCGATGAGCCGCATCAACAAGGACAGCACTGGCTTCAAGCCCGACAAGGTGATCGCCTACACCTTCAAGGACCCGATCCCCGGCGACAATTCGCTGGACGCGCCGGGTGCTGTCTTCCGCAGCAAGGGCGACTGGTACCATCTCTCCTACAATTGCATCACCGGTCCGCAGCATATCAACGTGCGCGAACTCAACTACGAGATCGGCGAGAAGGTGCCGCGCGAGAAGTGGGACAAGTATTATCTCTATGATTGATGCTGCCCTGTCCGTCCAAGCCGCTGCGGTGACAACCGGCCGCATGGCGCCGGGGGAGAGCTGTCGCTAAAATCGGCAGCTCGAATCATAGAAATCCGTCGTATGAACCGCATCCTGCTCGCTTCGGCGTTCCTTCTCGTCAGTATCTCCGCTGCATTCGCGGACGGAATTCCGTCAGCCGTGCCGACGGCGGTTAGTCCGGCCCCGAAGGCGCCGGCGCCAAAGCTCGTCGAGCCGCATCTGCACATCGCCCGTTCCAATATCGCAGGCCATGCCCGCATTGCGCTGACCTTCGATGCCTGCATGGGGCAGGCGGACGAGCGCATCCTTTCGACGCTGGTGCGTGAACGCATCCCGGCAACGATCTTCGTCACTGCCCGCTGGCTGAAGCGCAATCCCGAAGCACTTGGCGTGTTTCTGCAAAATCCCGATCTCTTCGAACTCGAAAACCACGGCCAGAACCATATTCCGGCCGTCGACACGCCAACGCTGATCTATGGCATCGCGTCGGCCGGCTCGCGGCAAGCGGTGCGGCAGGAAGTCGAAGGCGGCGCTGCCGCCATGGTCGCGGCCGGCATTCCGGCGCCGCACTGGTTCAGGGGCTCGACTGCCAAATATGATCTTTCCGCCATCGGCGAGATCCGCGCCATGGGCTATCGCATTGCCGGTTATTCGGTGAACGGCGACGGCGGCTCGCTGCTCGGGGCTGTCATCACCGAAAAACGCATCGCCTCGGCCAAGGACGGCGATGTCGTGATCTCCCACGTCAACCAGCCGACCCATGCGGCCGGCGAGGGCGTGGCCAAGGCGCTGGTCGATCTCAAGGCCAAGGGCACGGAGTTCGTCCGCCTCGAGGATGTCGAGGACACCGGCGACGACAAGACGACCGAGTAGGGTTTCGGATCTCTTCGCTTGCTCACCCCTGGAAAACGAATAATGCTGTTTTTGTTTTTTCGGTTGAGGGGACGTAGGGGAGCGCATGCCTCGTGCGATTTGGAATGTCGAAGGCGAAATTCAAAATGAGCTTCATCCCTCCGAAACTGTTGTTTGGACAGGGCAACCAAGTGCTTGGGAAACTTTCATTTTTAGGCGCCCTGATTTTATTTTCGGCGTGATTTGGGTGATCTTCAGTTGCGAGTTATTATCGAGGATTGCTAACGGACCTGCCATCGAAAAACCGGACGGAATTTGGGGCATCATTTTGCTCGGAGCCTTCCCGCTCGTCGGTGTCGCATTCGTTGCAAGCGTGTTTTTCGATATGATCGCCACGCGTCGAACTGCTTACGCCGCCACTGATCGCAGGCTTCTCATCGTTCGAAATCTGATCAGGCGACGAGCGACGACGATAGCGCCGACAGCCATCAACGTTTTGGAGGTCAAGGAAAAATGGGACTACTCGGGAACCCTGATTTTTCGCCGGGAGGAAGAGGGGGATAGTGTCAAAAAAATCGCCTTCATTGGCATCCCGAATGTTCGTGAAGTGGCTAAGCACGTTAAAGAGCTGCGAATGAGTGCCAAAGAACAGGCAAGCTAGACGACGGAAATTTCAGCGCCTTTGGCTTTCCGTCTCGCTTCTATGCATTCCCGAATGAAAGCGCGCCAAACCCGGCCCATCCCTGTCGACCGCAAAATCCTCGAACCAATCCCGTTGCATGCCGGCGAGCATGGCGCCGATCATCTGTGCGGCGAGATAGGAAAAGGTGATGCCGTTGCCGCCGTAGCCATAGGCTGCGAACACATGCGGTATCTCCGGCACCGGACCGATCAGCGGCAGACCGTCGGTCGTCTCGCCGAAGGTGCCGCACCAGGCATGGGCGACGCGTGTATCCGCCTTCGGCCACAGCCGCTTCATCTTCTCCTGGATTGCGATGATCTTGGCCGGCAACTTGCGGTCGCGCGTTTGCGCGTCGCTCGTCTCGTCATCCTCGCCGCCGGCGACGATGCGATTGTCCGGCGTCGTACGCATGTAGAGATAGGGGTGGCTGTCCTCCCAGATCAGCGCTCTGTCGCGCCAGAAATTCGCCGGATCCTGCGCCACGGTGGCGAGCGCCCAGCTCGAACTCGACCGGTGCAGCTTCGGCATGTCGAGGCCCGGCATCGAATAGCCGGTCGCAAGCACCGCATGCCGCGCCTCGATGACGTGCCCTCCATCCGTTTCCGCCAAGACGCGGCCACCTTCGCTGTGAAGCGCAGCCACGGAAGCGCTCACCAGCCGCGCACCGCGCCGCAACGCCATCTCGATCAAGGCCCAGGTCAGAAGCAGCGGATCGCACTCCGCCGAACCCGGCGAATAGATCGCACCATCGCGGTCGAGCTCGAATTGTGTGAAGAGATCGGGATGTTCGAGATAGACGCCGGGCAGACCCGCCCGGCGACGAAGCTGGCGCTCCTCCAAGAGGTCGCGCGCGCCTTCGCGATTGGCGGCGAGATAGAGCGTGTTGCGCGGCCGGAAGCCGCAGGCGATCCCGTTTGCTGCGATCAGTTTGGAAAGGCCGGCGACCGCGGCACCACTGCGGCGGTAGATGCCGGCCGCGCGCTCGAAGCCGTAATAATCCTCAAGCTCGGTGAGCGTACTGTCGATTTCCCATTGCAGCATCGCCGTGCTCGCCGCGGTGCTGCCGAAACCGGGCTCCTCCCGGTCGATGACCGCTACGGAAAAACCGCGCGCCGTCAAATGTTCGGCAACCAATGCGCCGGTGATGCCGCCGCCGATCACGGCGACGTCGGTGGAAAAGCTCTCCTCGGTTGGCCGCCATTCCGGCCGTATGCCGCTCTTCCCCCAGAGAGAACGGCCGCTCACCATCTGGTCGTGATCGGATTCGGCAAGATCGAGATCAGATGCCACTGACGTCCCCCCGGTTGATCATTTCGGCAACTGCGGCTGCGGCTTTTCCTCGATCAGCAGTTCGTCAATGACAGTCATGACGATCAGCGAGAGCGGTAGCGCCAGCATGGCGCCGACGGCGCCCCACATCCACGTCCAGAACAGGATGGCGAGGAAGACGACGAAGGGATTGATTTCCAGCCGCCGTCCCATCACTGCGGGGAAGATCAGGTTCTCCATGAGCAGATGCACGGTGAAGAAGGCTGCGGCCGGCATCAGGCCGATAAGGAGGCCGTCATGGGTCAGGATGCCGGCGACCGCGACGGCAAACGTCATCAGCGTGATGCCGAGATAGGGGATGAAGCTCGACAGGAAGGCAAAGAAGCCCCAGAGCACCGGGGCAGACAGCCCGCCGGCATAGGCAATGACAGTCATGACCACGCCGAGCCCGACATAGATCAGCGAGGCCGTGGCGAAATAGAAGCCGAGCACCTGCTCGACGGCATTGATGACACGGATCGCCGCCAGGCGCTGCGTGCGGGTGCGGAAGGTCATGATGATCGTCTTGCGCAGGTTGACCCGACCAGCGAGGAAGAACAGCAGCGCCGCAAAGAAGATCATCCCCTGCACCAGAGCCGGCGTCAGGCTACTTGTCACCACGTGCAGCACGTTGCCAGTGTTTTCGAGCAGCGCACCGATCGACATCGACCCGCTTTCGAATGTCGCCGGCGTGATATGCAGCCATCTGATGCGCTCCAGATAAGGCATGACGCGGTTTATGGTCCGCTCGGCGAAGGCCGGACCCTCATTGGCAAGCGTCATCAGCGGGTCGGCGAGCGAGTTGATCAACAGGAAGATCACCAGCGCCACGCTGGTTGACAGGATGAAGGCGTTGGCAAGCCGCGGCACCCCCATCCTGCTGAGCTTTTCTGCCGCCATGCCGAGGATCATGCCGACGACGACCGCAAGCGTGATCGGGATGAGGATCAGCGACATCAGATAGACGGCGGCAAGGAAAAGAATGCCGAAGATGCCGATGATCGCCCAGGCCATGCTGACGTCGAGCCCGTCCTTTTCCAGCCGGTGCAGCGGTGGCGGCGGCAACTCTTCGGCCGCCTCCTTCAGCGACTGCGCCCAGGCGCTGGTGTGGCGTTCGCCGATGGCGATCTTCTTTGCTTGTTTGCGGATGCCATTGGCGATGCCCATGCGGTGAGGTCCCCGAAGCCCCATTGCTTCCTCACGGAAACGCGCCGATAGGGTTCCGGTTCCTCAAGGGTGTGACAATGTGGCGCGGTGCACGTGAAGGCGCACAGCATTGGCGCCCTTTGCCGTCCGCCGTGCAACCGAAGCAGGCCGATTTCCGTCGTTATTCCTTCAACCGATAGGGCTGACCCGTTGTTGCAGGAGTTACGCCGAAAGCGTCAGGCCGATGCCCCAGGGATCCCTCAGGAACACGCCGCCGTCGCGCTTCTCGCTGTTGATCTCCAGCGCATCGAGCTTGGAGACCGCCGCATCCAGCGTCGCCTTGTCGTTGAAACGGACCTTGTAGTCCGAAAGCCCGGTCATGTTGCCGGCGCGTGCCGTGGCGCCGCGGCTGTTCCAGATATTGGCGGCGAGATGGTGATGGTAGCCGCCGGTCGCAAAGAAGCTCGCGCCGGGATAGCGCGCCATCAGCTTGAGGCCGAGGACGTCGTGGTAAAAGGCGTCGGCCTGCGGGATATCGCCGACCTGCAGATGCAGGTGGCCGATCGCCGTCCCCACAGCCATGCCGTCCCAGCGCTCATCAGGCGCGCTGTTGTAGAGCGCCTGCAGGTCGAGGCGCAGCGTCGCCATCTCCACCATGCCGTCCTGGTGGAATTTCCATTGTTCGTGCGGCCGGTCGGCATAAATCTCGATGCCGTTGCCTTCGGGGTCGGATAGATAGATCGCCTCGCTGACGAGATGGTCCGAGGCGCCGTCGAGAACGACATTGTTCTGTGCCGCATGGCGCAGCCAGCGTGCGAGTTCTGCCCTGTCAGGCATCAGGAAGGCGGTATGGAAAAGGCCGGCGGCATTGCGCGGCGCAATGGTCGCATTCTTTGCGGTCGTCAGCGTCAGCAGCGGCAGATCGCCGACACCCAGCACTTCGCCGCTCGCCGTCTTCTCGATCACCTTCAGGCCGAGCATCGATTGATAGAAGCCGGAAACGAGACCGAGGTCGGTGACGACGAGATGCGACTGGTCGATATAGGCGGGCCGCGTCAGCGCATAGGAAGTTTCGGTCGTCATGGATTGTTCTCCTGCCTCTGAATTGGCCTGTAAGATAGAAGGCGTACCGGCGGTGGCGGCAAACATGCCGCCTGTGGCAAGCCCGAGGAAGTTTCGCCGGTTCATTCGCCTCTGATCTCCCCTCGGCTGCCGTACTTGATCCCTATATGGCGCATTCCGATTGTTCACAGAAGATCCGTTTTTGAGGATGAAGCGTTGAGCAGGTGTTGACGATGACTTGTGTCCACTTGATCGCGATCAATGCGTCCATATCTTCTTTAGAGGAAACTTATGCATCTCAGTCATGGAGGGAAGCCATGTACAGGAAGATCATCGTAGCGATCGCGCTCGGCGGCATCGACAAGGGAGAAAAAATCCTCCGCAAGGCGGCGTCCCTGCTCGACGCAGGCGGCGAGATCGTCGCGCTCAACGTCGTCGAGGATGTGCCGAGCTATGTCGCGATCGAACTGCCAGCCAATATGGTCGAGGACGCCATGAAGGACGGCCGCGAGAAGCTGGAAGCGCTGATCGCCGCAGCCGGCGTCACCGCAACCGTCGAAATTGCCAACGGCCCGCCCGCCAAAGCCATCATCTCGACCGCCGAAAGCCGTGGCGCCGACCTGATTATCGTCGCATCGCACGTTCCCGACTTTTCCAACTACTTCATCGGCGCCACTGCCGACCGGGTCGTGCGCCATGCCAAATGCTCGGTGCTGGTCGACCGGCAGAAGGTTTGATCTTGCGCAACTGCAGCCTGTCACGAAGATTTACCGCCCGTGTGCTTTGCTGCAGTTGCGCGCCCGTCCGTTCGATGCGACGATTGCAATCGGGGTATGAAACGGATTGGCGTGCATGGCCGAGTTCAACGGCATTCGCTGGGCTTATGACAGATACGAATTGATCGCCGACGGTATCGTCCATGGCGTCGGTCTCGTGCTGGCGCTGATCGGCGCCACTGTGCTGATCTTCTACGCCACCGTCTGGAGTTCCTACGGCGCGCTCGCCGCCGCCTGGATCTACGGCGTCGGGCTGGTGCTGACGCTTGCCATTTCCTTTTCCTACAACGCCTGGCCGGTCTCGCGCACGAAATGGTATCTGCGCCGCTTCGATCATTCGGCGATCTTCCTGCTGATCGCCGCCACCTACACGCCGTTCCTCGAACGTGGCGCCGACGATCCGCTGCTCTTGTTCATGCTGGTGGCGATCTGGCTGTTCGCCGCCGTCGGCATTATCCTGAAATGCGTCTTTCCTGGGCGTTTCGACCGTCTTGCCATCCTGCTTTATCTCGCCATGGGCTGGAGCGGCGTTCTGGTGGCCGAGCCCGTCGCCTCGCGCATTCCCGCCGCCTCGATGCTGCTGATCGTCATCGGCGGCGTCATCTATTCACTCGGCGTCATCTTCCATGTCTGGGAGAAGCTGCGCTTCCAGAACGCCATCTGGCACGGCTTCGTCGTCACCGCGGCGGCCGTGCATTATTCGGCCGTCTTCACCTGTTTCAGCCTGTCGCCACCAGGCCTCTGAACGGCTGATGTGCCCGAAGCCGTTCCTGTTTTGCGTCCGCCGTTTACATCTCTCGAGGCGGGGCGTATGCCCGCCTTCGCAAACAATATGAACCCGAGCATCATGACAGACGCTGTCCTCCTCCGCGACGCCACCGAAGCCGATCTTTCCGCCATCCGCGATATCTACAATCACGCCGTCGAGCACACGACCGCGATCTGGAACGACACGCTGGTCGATCTCGAAAATCGGCTGGAATGGTTCAAGGCGCGCAAGGCGCGCGGCTTTCCCGTCGTCGTCGCCGAAATGTCGGGCAAGGTCGCGGGTTACGCCTCCTATGGTGATTGGCGCGCCTTCGACGGCTACCGCCACACGGTCGAGCATTCCGTCTATGTCGACAAGGATTGCCGCGGTGGCGGCATCGGTGAGCGGCTGATGCGGGAGCTGATCGCGCGTGCTGCCGCCGGCAATATCCATGTGATGATTGCCGGCATCGAGGCTGAGAACACCGCCTCGATCAGGCTGCACGAAAAGCTCGGTTTCCGCATCGCCGGCAGATTTTCCGAGGTCGGCACCAAGTTCGGCCGCTGGCTGGACCTCACCTGCATGGAACTTCGCCTGCCCGGCAAGGTGGATTGATCCACCTGCCCGGCAAGGCGGATTGACCTGCCTGCCTGGCAAAGCCCTCGACGCATCAGGCAAAGCCCCAGACCCATCAAGCAAAGCCATTGTGAACGGCGCGCGCCATCTTTTTATTGTAGTCTGAGCTGTGTAAGAATGTGGAAGCGGCCTGCTTCGCGGAAAGCGGCCTGAAGCGTATTGTAAGCGTCATGGGGGTGAATAGTTCAATGGCAATGCAAAGATCGTCGCTCGGTCTCCTTGCCCTCGTCCTTCTGGCATTTCCGCCGGTTGTCACCCGGGCCGCCGATTGCGGCAGCATGGCCTCGCCGCAGCTCGACTGGCAGGATTGCACCAAGAAGAACCTGATGTTGCAGGGCAGTGATCTCGAAGGCGCCAACCTCGTCGGCACCGATTTCTCGCTGACCGACCTTGCCGGGGCCAACGTCAAATCCGCCAATCTGGAGAAAGCGACGCTGGTGCGTGCCTCATTGGAGGGCGCGCACGCTGAAGGCGCCAACTTCGCCAAGATCGAGGCCTATCGCTCCAGTTTCGCCAATATCGCCGCCGATGGCGCTTCCTTTGCCGGCGCCGAGCTGCAGCGCGCCAATTTCGCCGGCGCCCGGCTCGCCGGCGCGAGCTTCGAAAAGGCCGAGCTCGGCCGCGCCGATTTCGACAAGGCGGTGCTGACGGGGGCGAAATTCTCGTTCGCCAATCTCTCCCGTGCCGATCTCTCCGGCGCGACCTTCGAAACCACGCCGATGTTCGATCGCGCCTTCATGTTCCTGACCCACATCGAAGGCCTTGACCTCTCTGCCGCAGCCGGGCTCGAACAGGCGCAGATCGACCTTGCCTGCGGCGATGCCTCGACCAAGCTGCCGGCCGGCCTCTCCGCACCGACAACCTGGCCCTGTCCCGCTGAGCACGAATGATCGGGGGCTCGCCGGCCGTATGGTCGAGCTACGCAGGCGTCTTTCAGTGTTGATGATTGCCCCTCACCCTAACCTTACCGGGGTCGAGCCACTCGTCTCGACCCGTCCTTCGGACCCCCGTAAACGGGGCGAGGGGACGTGCCACAAGAGAGGTGAGCGAGGGACCGAGAGGTTGCTGCTACCCCCCTTCGCCCCGCGAGCGGGGAGAAGGTAGCGGCAGGCGGATGAGGGGCTCGTCGCCTCCGAATGAACCGCTTGCCGCTTGCTCGGCCGGGCGATTACTTCCCAGGCTCGAACACCATGGAGTGACCGTTGATGCAGTAGCGCAGGCCGGTCGGCGGTGGGCCGTCCGGAAAGACGTGGCCGAGATGGGCGTCGCAGCTGCCGCAACGGATTTCGGTGCGCACCATGCCGTGGGTCGTGTCGCGATGCTCGATCACCGCTTCGGGCGACACTGCTTCGAAATAGCTCGGCCAGCCGCAGCCGGCATCGAATTTCGTGTCGGAGCGGAAAAGCGGGGCATTACAGCCGACGCAGCGGTAAAGCCCCGTCTCGAAGGAGTCCCAGTAGGGGCCGGTAAAAGCGCGTTCGGTGCCGTGCTGGCGCGTGATGCGGTATTGCTCGGGGGTGAGCTGCTCTTTCCATTCGGCATCGGTCTTGTGGATCTTGGCGGTGGTCGCAGTTTCGGACATGAGGTGCTCCTTTCGCCGAGGGGCGTTTCCGTTTGCGCAAAATGTGGTGCGCCGCGTTCACTTCATCAAGTCTCCAGCGCCGCGCCATGAGATTGGCGACATACCGCAATTGGAGTAAGACGCTTGCTTTTACATCCGTTAGGGGTTTCCTGTTAGGGTTAATGTTACGTGCATTGGAGAATCACTGGTGTTTGAGGCAGCAATCGTCCTGCTCTACGGCCTGGTGGCCGTGGCCGCCATGGCGGTCACGCTGTTGGAAGGCTGGGCCGACCATGACGGCTTGACGCTCCATCGTCTCGCCGGGCTCTTCGCCTGCCTGCTCTGGCCGCTGACGCTTCTGGTCTTCATCCTGCACGGTTGCATCACCCGCCTGCTGACGCGCCTTTCCCGACCGATGGCCTGATCGGCTTCGAACATCGCCATGCAGTGCGGCTTGCGGCCGAAATCGCTTGAGACGCTCCCCCGTTTCGCCTAAGCCAGAAGACAGGCCGGTTTTCGCTGGCTTTTCGTCTGTTGCCTTTACAGCGCCGCGCGTCTTGTCGGACGTGCAAGGGACTGTAATATTTTGATTCATGCAGTAGAGGAGGAGACATGGCCGATGTCACGGCTCTGACATTTCTGGCCCTGTGTCTGCCGCTCGTCGGCGCTCTTGCCGCTCCCCTCGTCATTCGCATCTTCGGCGCAAACGGTGCCTGGCTCCTGGCGATCGCTCCCTTGCTCGCCTTCCTGCATTTTCTGCGTTTCATTCCCAAGATCGCGCGCGGCGAGGTCGTCACCGGCGGGTATTCCTGGGTGCCGAGTTTTCATCTCTCCTTCTCCTGGTTCCTCGATGGCCTGTCGCTGGCCTTCGCGCTGCTGATCACCGGTATCGGCACCCTGATCGTGCTTTATGCCGGCGGCTATCTCAAGGGACACAAGGATCAGGGCCGCTTCTTCTCCTTCATCTTCCTCTTCATGGGCGCGATGCTCGGCGTCGTCGTTTCCGACAGTTTCCTGATGCTCTTCGTCTTCTGGGAACTGACGTCGATCACGTCCTTCCTGCTGATCGGCTTCGATCACGAACGTGCGGCGGCTCGCCGCGCTGCCCTGCAGGCGCTTGTTGTGACCGGCGGGGGAGGGCTTTGCCTGTTGGCCGGCCTGCTGCTCCTCTGGGACATCTCAGGCGTCACTGAGATGTCGCGGCTCATCGGAACGGGCGATGTCGTGCGCGAAAGCCCGTTCTATCTCGCGGCCCTCCTTCTGGTCCTGGGCGGCGCCTTCACCAAGTCGGCGCAATTTCCCTTTCATTTCTGGCTGCCGAACGCCATGGAGGCGCCGACGCCGGTTTCGGCCTATCTGCATTCGGCGACGATGGTGAAAGCAGGCGTCTATCTGCTGATGCGGCTCAATCCCGTCATGGGGGCAACCCCTGCCTGGGAAATCCTTCTGCCCTTCTTCGGCGGGCTGACGCTGGTGGTCGGCACCGCACTCGCCATCCGCCAGACCGACCTGAAGCTCAAGCTTGCCTATACCACCGTCTCCTCGCTCGGCTTGCTCGTCATGCTGATCGGCTTCGGCTCGGACCATGCGGTCGAGGCGGCGGCGCTTTATCTGGTGGCGCATTCCCTCTTCAAGGGCGCGCTCTTCATGGTCGCCGGCATCATCGATCACGAGACCGGCACGCGCGATATCACCAGGCTCAGTGGCCTGATGCGGGCGATGCCGCTCACCTGGATGATCGCGCTTGCGGCGGCCTTCTCGATGGCCGGCCTGCCGCCCTTCTTCGGCTTCCTCGCCAAGGAGGAGATCTACACGGCACTCGTCGGTGCCGATGTCCGCGCGATCACGTTTACCGCGATAACCGTCTTCGGCAATGCGCTGATGTTCGCCGTCGCCTTCGCCGTGGCGCTGAAACCCTTCCTCGGCCGGCCGGTGGAGACGCCGAAACCTCCGCACGAAGCACCTGTCCTGCTTTGGCTCGGACCGGCTGTTCTCGCCGTCCTCGGCCTGCTCGCGGCGATCTTTTCGACCTTCACCCATACCGTCCTGTCCTCGCCGATCGCATCCGCCATCCGCCAGACACCCGTCGACATCGATATTTCGCTGACGCCGCATATCGGCCTGCCCTTGGCGCTTTCTGCCCTGACCGTGCTGCTCGGTATCGGCGTTTACTGGCAGCTCGCGCGCGCCCGTGTCCTGATGGCCGTCTTCTTGCGCGCGGCAGGCCGTGGGCCGGACCATGGCTTTGATGTCGCTATATCGGGCCTTGTCCGCTTCGCCGGCCGCCTCATGCGTGTGCTCCAACCGGGGCGGCTGGAGATCTATGTCACCTGCAGCTTCCTTTGCGTTGCCGCCATCCTCATCATCCCCCCAGTCGTCTATGGCGAACTGCCGCGCCTTCCGGCCTGGCCGGCCGATGTCAGGCTCTATGAATGGGCGGTCTTCCTGATCGCCGCCTTCGGCCTTGCCGCCGTGCTGGTTGCCCGCGACCGGCTGACGGCGATCGTCTCGCTCGGCATCCAGGGTTTCGCCGTTGCCATCATCTTCCTGCTGTTCGGCGCGCCGGATCTGTCGTTTACCCAGTTCATGGTCGAAACGCTCTCGGTGGTCATCCTCGCGCTGGTCATGACCAGGCTTCGCCTATCTCCCGCCGATCGGCGGCCGCTCGGCCGCAAGCTCTTCGACGGAGCGCTGGCGCTTGTCTGCGGCCTCGGCTTCACGCTTGTGCTGATGCGGGCGACCGAGGCGCCGTTCAACGATGCGCTGACGGCCTTCTTCAACGCCTATTCCAAATCGATCGCTCACGGCGCCAACGTCGTCAACGTCATCATCGTCGATTTCCGCGGCACCGACACGCTCGGCGAAATCGCCGTTGTCGCGGTCACCGGCCTTGCCATCCTGGCGCTGATCCGCATCCGCGCCGGCAGCGAGCGCAAGCTTGCCGCCAATGATCCCGCGGCGGAGGGCTGAGTGCCGTGAACACCCTCATCTTCCGCACCGTCGCCCCGTTTCTCACCGCGCTGATGCTGCTTTTTTCCGTCTTCGTGCTGCTGCGCGGCCATAACGAGCCGGGCGGCGGCTTCATCGGCGGGCTGATCGCTGCCTCGGGACTGGCGATTTACGGCATTGCCCGCGGCGTTGGCGCCGTTCGCCGCGCACTGTACTTCCATCCGCTGTCGATTGCCGGCTTCGGCCTGCTCCTGTCGACAGCGGCCGGTCTTCTCTCCATCCTGTTTGACGTTCCCTTCATGACCGGCCTCTGGATCTATCCGACGCTTTTCGGCGCCGAGGTGCCGCTGTCGAGCGTCATGCTCTTCGATGTCGGCGTCTATCTCGTCGTGCTCGGCGCCATCATCTCGATCGCACTGGCGCTCGAGGAAAAGGAGGTGGAATGATGGAGCCGCTTCTCGCGATCCTCGTCGGCCTGTTCTTTGCCGCCGCCATCTATCTGATGCTGTCGAAATTCTCGATCCGGATCATGCTCGGCATCGCCATCCTCGGCAATGCCGTCAACCTGCTGCTCTTTACCGGCGGTCGGCTGACGCGCGAGGTGCCGCCGATCATCCCGCTGGGTCTCGACAGTTTGCCCGCAGGCACCGCCAACCCGTTGCCGCAGGCCCTCATCCTGACGGCGATCGTCATCTCCTTCTCCTTCCTTGCCTTCCTGCTGGTGCTGACCTACCGCGCCTATCAGGACCTCGGCACCGACAACACCAGCGATATGCGCGCCGCCGAGCCCGACGACCGGCCGCTGCCGCCATTGGGGTATTGAGAATGGCTATGCGAATTTGGGCTGAAGCGCTGCCGGCAATCTCCCTCTTCTCCCCAGCGGGGAGAAGGTG
>NZ_PQIG01000078.1 GCF_012349115.1 Rhizobium ruizarguesonis | reverse complement strand
TTGCCGACCGCAGTCATCGTGCAGAACTCACGCAGCAGATGGAGTTGGAGCGCTCACTGAAGCGGGGCAGGACCTTGGGGCTCGGGATGTAGATGTTTGGGTCGGCTCAGGGATTTCGAGGAGGCTCAGGCTACCTCTTAGACACCTTGGGCTTGCGTCCCGAGCGGTGGGGTTTGAGCTTCATCGCTCACCGGCCAGACCGCTTCTGCTGGTCCACGCCGCGACGACCGAGGAATTGGCGGGCGATCCCGAAGCCTAGTGCTTTGAATTGGCTGCTGGAGGAGGCGTCGACGTCGATCAACACCGCGGCTGCCCGCAGCAATGCAAGCCTGATGGCCATTGGCTGAGTAACGGGACGAGGGCGCTGAAAATGCGCCCTCGCCGCACATGCGCCAAACTCGACACCATTGACCATTTTTTTAACAGTTGTGACTACAATGGCGGCCTGGCGCGATCCTGCTACCGGCGGTCATCGTGACATGACCGCCGGTGCAGTGAGCCAAGGCGAGAGGTCGCGCCGGAAAAGAGCCAATTTTACTGGGGCGGGGGCCATCCATGGCGCTGATTGATCGACTGTTGCAACGCATGCGGATCGTGACGAAGATCCTCTTGTTTCTGGTGCCCCTGATCGTCCTGATAGCTGGCATCGGCCTTTTCGGTTATTTCACTGCCGGTACGCTCAACGGCCAGATGACCCTGACCCGGCAGACGATCGAAACCCTTTCCAGTTTTCAGCAACTGCGATCCGCGCTGACTGCGTTTACCGATCTTCCGAGTGCTGCCACGCGCGATTGGTTGATCGCCAGCATCTCGGATCAGGAGAAGGGCGCGGCGACACTTGATGCGATGTTGGCCGATCCGGCGCAGAAGCAACAGATCTCCGCGGTGCGCGAACTCGGGGCCAAGATGCAGGGCGGCGCCGACACATTATGGGCAGTGTCACAGGAGCGCGCCAATACGGAACAGGCAATCGACGACGAGGTGGCGCGGCTGTTTAAGGAAAGTCAGAGCGCCCGCCAGCAACTCGACGTGCTTCAGGATCAGGCGAACGGAAAAGAGGCCTTCGTCCGGGCACTTCTTCTCGATGCCTCGGCCTATAAGGGCCTCGGAGAGCGCATTGCGAAATTGCGCAAGGCAACCGCACGAGCAACCACCCCTGAGGATCTCGCCAAGGCCGTCAGCAGCCTGCTGCCACCGCTCGTCAAAGAAGCGGGCGCGAGTGTGACGCTTGCGTCCGAGAAGGCTCAAAGCCAGATCGCGTTACTGAATCCACTCTTGGACAGGCTCGCTGCAATGGCCAAGGAAGGTAGCAATCTGACGCAAAGCTCGCCGCTGCCAATGCGGACACGGCAATCGAGCGCTTTGCCGGCATGGATGCGAGTATATCAACGCTTCGCTCGATGGTGGCGATCGTCAATGCCGCTTTCAAATCCATTGACGATCTGCGCTTGCACTTGAGCGAATTGAACAGACGGGTGGATGCCGAAGCGAGGGATGCGGTTCTCACAGATCTCAAGGCGCTGCGCGAAAGCGCTGCAAAGCTTGTGCCTTTGAGCGGGCGAAACGCCGCGTTGCAGGATCTTGCCAAGAAAATCGAGCCGTCGCTTTCCGCAATCGAAAAGCACACGTCGCTTTTGATATCGATCGCCGATCGCTGGCGGGGCAACAAGGAGGCCGCGACGGAGCTGGTGGCGTCGGCAAGTCATACGCTCGAGCAGTTCGTCAGCACGGCGCAGGAGAGCGGCAAGGAAATCAGCCAGCGCTCGGCGACAATGTCGCTGTCGGCAATGATTGTGGGCACCGTGCTAGCGATCATCGGCGGTCTCATGCTGATCGAAACGCTGCGCGGGCCGCTGATGCGGATCACCCAGACGATGATGAGACTGGCCGACGGCGATCTGAACGTCCCGATCGGCGACGGCAAGCGCGGCGACGAGATCGGCGACATGATCCGGTCCGTCACCGTCTTCCGTGATCATGCGCTTGAGAAGACCAGGCTGGAAGAGCTTGCCGAAACAAACAGGGCGCGAGACGAACTGGAGCAAGCCCGCCGCGCGGCTGAGCAGGCGCGTATCGAGGCCGAACAGAGCGAGGCTCTCACCGCCCTGTCGGAAATGCTCGGCAAACTCGCCGATGGCAACCTTGCAGCTGTGATGAGCGAGGATCTGGCCACAGATTATGTCGCGATGGCGCGCACCTATAATCACGCCATCGATGCGCTGCGCCTGACGCTCGCCGAGGTGCGCAACACGACCTACGAGATCGCCGAGGGCAGCACCAACCTTTCCGGCGCCGCCGACGATCTGGCCCGCCGCACGGAACAACAGGCCGCGTCCCTCGAGGAGAGTTCGCGGGTGCTGGGCGAACTCACCGCCAGCGTGCGAACGACGGCCGAAAACGCCCGTCAGACGTCGCTTTCGGTCGCCGAGGCGCACCGCCAGGCGGAGCACTCCGCGGCCGTTGTCGCCAAGGCGATCGACGCCATGGGCGCCATCAACCGGTCATCCGAAAAAGTCACCAGCATCATCGGCGTGATCGACGAGATTGCTTTCCAGACCAATCTCCTCGCGCTCAACGCGGGTGTGGAAGCGGCCCGGGCTGGAGAGGCGGGCCGAGGCTTTGCTGTCGTCGCGCAGGAGGTGCGTGAGCTTGCGCAACGTTGCGCCACGGCCGCCCGTGAGATCAAGGGCCTGATTTCCACCAGCGCATCACAGGTTGGCGCAGGCGTCCAGCTCGTCGAGGAGACCGGCCAGGCGCTGTCATCCATCATGGACCATTTCACCTCGATCAATGGGCTGGTGCAAGTCATCTCGTCTTCGACGACCACGCAATACAAGGGGATTGACGAGGTCAACAACGCCGTTCGCGATGTCGAGCACATCACCCAGCACAATGCCGCCATGGTGGAGGAAAACACCGCGGAGATTCATCGGCTCCGGCATCAGGTGGACGTGTTGAACGAAAGAATCTCCCACTTTCAGACCGCCGATATCCGCAAGGCATCGCCCGCCGCCCGCCCCCCGATGTCCCTGGTTTCCTGAGGGGATGTCTCCTGAGCGGACGCCTTCGGAAATCTCTCCGATATGCAAGGGAACCTGGGTGCTCAATGAGAGCAGGCAGAAGTTGATTGCTCAGGCGTAAGGCGTGCCTGCCAGTGCAGCGTTCAGGCCGATGGTTCCCTTATCGACCGCGGCGAGAATCGGTTGGTAGTCATACCGCCGCGTGCCATCCATCGCGGATATGGCGGTAGCCTTCGCGATAGACCGATTCCGGTGTCTCGGAAAAGTCGCGCCAGACCTTTGTTGCGGCGGCGAGCTCCTTGAGCGCCCGGCCGAAGGCCTCGATTGTCAGCCACCCGTCGTAGCCGCTCGCGCGTAGTGCCCTAAACGTCTCCGCCCAGGGAATGTTGCCACGACCGGGTACGCCGCGGTCGTTCTCCGAAATGTGGACATGGACGATGTGATCACTGTTTCGCGTGAACGCGCCGATGGGGTCGGTCTCTTCGATATTGCTGTGGAACGTGTCGTACATGGCGCGGATATGCGGGTGTCCGACCGCGTCGATATGGGCCGCAAGATCGTCCATCGTGTTGAACAGGTAGCATTCGAAGCGGTTCAGCGCCTCAAGCCCGATCGTGATGCCATGCTTTGCTGCATGATCGCCGATCGCGCGTTGCGAGGAAACCGAGCGCTTGAGTTCCGCCGCGCTCGGTCCGCTTCCCGAAAATTTGCCGAGCGTCGAATGCAGCGGCCCGCTCAGCATCGTCGCGCCCAGCGCATCGCTGCAGTCGATGGCCCATTTCATGTAGTCGATGCCGCGTCTGCGGGTCTGGGCGTCGGCGGCGATCAGGTTCATCTGCGGATCGCCCATGGCGGAAACGGCGGTCCGTTCCAGGCCGATCCGGTCAAGCATGTCTGCCAGCCGATGGTAGTCGTCGGGTGTGCCCGAAAAGATCGGGATCTCGACACCGTCAAACCCCGTGTCCTTGATATCGCGTAACAGTGCCTCGTGTTTCCGGCCGACACTTGTCGTCCAGAGGAACATGCACATGCCAATCTTCATCTCCCCTCCACTTGGCCCTGCGGCCACTGCGCGACGATTTTAACACCCTATCACTTTTCCAAATCTGGTCATACCAAATCTTCGAATCTGGTCAAGCCAGTTAATTGCACGCTTGGGATGCTGGATTTGCGCCTAAGCGGGAAATTCAGGATTAAATGTCGATCGTTTAAAGAATTATCGACCTTTTGGCCCCGTCTTGCAGAGGGTTAAGAATTGAGCTAGAGCTTTCAGATAACGAGAATTGGCCAAACCAGATTGCCGAGGATGGCGAGAGTGGCCAACGATAACATGACCTTTTGCCGCCCGATTGGCGGTGGACCGTGCTGCACCTGTCTGGGAGGACCTCATGCATCTTTCGACACACAACTGGATGCGGGCCGAGCCGCTCGCCGTCACGCTGAAGCGCATCAAGAAATATGGCTACGAAAGCATCGAGATATCCGGCGAGCCGGCACAATACGACGTCAATGAGACGCGCGCGCTGCTGAAAGAGCACGGCATCCGCTGCTGGGGTGCCGTCACCCTGACGCTCGGCGAGCGCAATCTTGCCGCCAGGGATGAAGGCCAGCGCGCCAGGTCGGTGGACTATGTCAAGAGCGTCATCACCATGGTCAGCGAACTCGAGGGGGAGATCGTCACCCTGGTGCCGGCGACCGTCGGAAAGGTGGTGCCGGATGGCACCGAGGAAGAAGAGTGGACATGGGTGGTGGACGCTACCAAGGAGTGTTTTGCCCATGCCCAGAAGAGGGGCGTGCGCATTGCCGTCGAGCCGCTCAACCGCTTCGAGACCTATTTCTTCAACCGTGCCGCCCAAGCGCTGGCGCTCGCCGATGCCGTCAGCCCTGAATGCGGGGTTTGCCTTGATGCCTTCCACCTGAACATCGAGGAGGAAGACATGTATGAAGCGATCCGGCTCGCTGGAAAGCGCCTGTTCGACTTCCACGTCGCCGATAACAATCGTTTTGCCGCCGGCCTCGGCCAGCTCGACTGGCCGAAGATCATCGGCACGCTGAAGGAGATCGGGTACGACGGCGCCGTCACTAACGAATTCGTCGCTCCGGTCGACCGCACGCCGGCCTCAAAATATCCGGACATGGTCGAGCGCAACCCCGTCGATATTCCGCCGGAGCAACTGAAATTTATCCAGGACCACGGCTCGAGCCTTCTCACTGAGAAGTTCTACGACGATCAGATGCGGATCACTGCCGAGACAATCCTGCCGCTGATCAAGTAACGAACGGAAAGAATATGCCCTGCGGCTCGCGGGCCGCGAGGGGCAGGGGATCCGAGACATGCGCATCAAGACCGTAGAGGCCTGGTGGATTAAAATTCCCATCGAGGCGAGCCGTCAGCACCGCAGCGACTTCGGCCGACTGACGACCTTCGATAGTGCGATCCTGCGGATCGAAACGGACGACGGCATCGTCGGCTGGGGAGAGGGCAAGAATGCCGCGGGCAGTGCGGGCGCCTATGGCACGCTGGTCCACATGCTCAATCACGAAATTGGGCCGAAGCTCATCGACCGCGATCCCGCGGACATCTCCACCATATGGGAGATGCTCTATAACGGCGTACGCCACGAGACGGCGGCGAGTTCGGGTCACGCAATGCCCGAGATCGCGCGGCGCGGCCTTTCCGTCGCGGCGATCAGCGCGGTCGACATAGCGCTCTGGGACATTCTCGGCAAGTCGCTCGGCGTCCCCGTCTGGAAGCTGCTGGGTGGGCGCAAGGCGGACAGGTTGCCCGCCTATGCCTCGGGCGGTTGGGAGAGCGTGGACCGGATCGGTGAACAGCTCCGGTCCTATGTCGCGGCCGGTGGTTTCAAGTCAGTCAAGATGCGCGTCGGTGCGATGGATCGTGCGCTGCATGTCTCGGCATCGCGCGTGCGGGCGGCTCGCAAGGCAATCGGCCCCGATGTCGACCTAATGGTCGATGCGCACGGCACCTATACTGTTGCGGAGGCAAAGCGCTTCATCCAGATGGTCGCCGATTGCGACCTCGCCTGGTTCGAGGAGCCGGTGATAGCGGATGACAAGCCGGGCATGGCGGAGGTGCGCGCGGCTGGGAACGTGCCGATCGCTGCGGGCGAGAGCGAGGCGACGCGTTTTGCCTTCCGAGATCTTGCCATGCTTCGGGCCGCCGACATATTCCAGCCGGATCCCGCCTTCTGCGGCGGCATTACGGAGGCGATGCGCATCAGTTCGCTCGCCAGCGCCTTCAACCTCCGTTTCGCGCCGCATCTTTGGGCCGGCGCGCCCTGCTTCTTCTCCGGCCTGCACTTGTGCGCCGCTTCCCCGGCAAGCTTCATCATCGAATATTCGCTCGGCGCCAATCCGATGATCCATGATCTTGTCGAGGACACTGTGTCGGTGAAAGACGGTATGGTAGAGATCCCGGACAGGCCTGGCCTGGGCTTCACGATCAATCAGCGGGTCCTGGAGACTCACGCGCAAAGACAGTGACGATGAAAGAAAACTCCCTCCTCTCCGATCTCGCGGCCCATCTTTTCTCGAACTCGAGCGGCAACGGCCGTACGCCTTCGGAGCGAGAGCTTGCGGAGCATTTCGGCGTCAGCCGGGGCCAAATCCGCGAGGCACTGGCCATTCTGGAGGCAATGCGCATCGTCGAGCGCCGAGCCAAGTCGGGAATCTATCTGACGACCACGGAGGCGAGCGTGGAGGCAATGGCGCTTTTTGCCCGCGCCGGCGTGCCGCTTGATCCTATCCTGATCTACGAGACTGTGGAGCTTCGCAAGATCCATGAGATCAAGGCCGCGGAGCTCGCCTGCGATCGGGCGACGCAGGAGAATTACCAGCACTTGCGCGATATCCTCGCTGCGTCGGAGGCGAAGCTTGCCGCCGGCGAGGGGCTGGCGCGCGAGGACCGGGACTTTCATTTGGAGATCGTCCGAGCCACCAAGAACAGCGTCTTCCATCGGGTGTGCAGCGTCTATTACGTCATGGGCGAGCACCGCCTGCCGATCTATTTTGCCGACGCCGCCCGCAGCCGGCGCTCGCATGAGGAACACATCCGCATCTACGAGGCGCTGCTTGCCCGAGACGGCAATCTGGCCCAGGCGCTGATGAGCGCGCATCTTCAAGGTGCGGAAAGCTATTGGAAGGGTCTCATCGGCGGTCCAGCGACGACAGCCGAATAGGCGCAACCGGCGGGAGGGCCGATGAGCTTCATCTTTTCCACACATCCCCTGCACCCTGCGGCCAAGTCCATGCTTGAGGCTGCGGGTGATCTGCGCGTCGCTTCCGCGCCCGATCCCGAAACATTGCTGCGAGAAGGCCGCGGCGCGGGCATCGTCGTTGTACGCGCGTCGATCCCGCCGGCCTTCTTCGAGGATGCGCCGGCGCTTCGCGCTGCGATCCGCCATGGCGCCGGGCTCGACATGGTGCCGTTGGATGCGGCGACCCGTGCCGGCGTGCTTGTCGCCAACGTCCCGGGCGCCAATGCCTCGACTGTCGCCGAGCATGTCTTCCTCGTGACACTGGCCCTGCTACGGCGCTTTCGCGCGATGGACCGCGAACTGCGTCAGAGCGGCTGGGCGGCGGGCCGCGCCCAATCGGACACGGCTGTCGACCTCGCCGGCCGCATCATCGGCATCGTCGGAATGGGCAATGTCGGCAAGGCGATCTTCCAGATCGCGAAGTTCGGTTTCGGCCTGGAGGTGGTCGCCACGAGCCGGTCGCCGGAAAGCGTGCCGGACGGCGCGCGTTTCCTGACGATCGATGAGCTTGTGGCGACGGCCGACATCGTGGTGCTCTGCTGCCCGCTGACGCCGGAGACGACCGGCTTGCTCAATGCCGGTCGCATCGGGCGCATGAAGCCCGCGGCCATTTTGGTCAACGTCTCGCGCGGCCCCGTGATCGACGATGCGGCGTTGATCGAGGCGCTGCGCGATGGTCGCATCGGCGGAGCCGCGCTCGACGTCTTCGCAACGCAGCCGCTACCGCTCGACCATCCCTATTTCGGCTTTGACAACGTCATCGTCACGCCGCATCTCGCTGGTCTGACGGAAGAGAGCATGATGCGCATGGGAACAGGCGCGGCGAGCGAAGCCCTGCGCGTCATCAAGGGCGACTTGCCCGTTAATTTGCGCAATCCTGAAGTGGTAGAACACTATCGCCGGCGCTTTCCCGCATAGCGCCTCGTCGCGACAACTCGAAACGCTCACTGCCCCTGCCGTGCCGCCGAGACCGCTGGCATCCTTCGGACCGATCAGGTCAGCCCGCGTGCCGCAGGCTTACACCGCTTCCGGCGTCAAACAGCACGACCTTTTCCGGATTCCATGAAAAGCGAACCTCATCCTCGATCCGAAGCGCCGTCTGTGTCGGCACGGTCGCGTGGATGAACTTCTCGCCGGTGCGCAGCGTCACGATCTTTTCGACACCATGGTTTTCCACGTCGTGGACCCGTGCTTCGCCGGGCGCGCCGCTGTCGAGAAAAATGTCCTCGGGACGGATGCCGAAGGTGAGCGGGCGACCGTCTGTCGCGATCCCGTGTCCGTTGCCGAGGGGCAGCCGATAGCCCTCGCTGGCCACTGCCTCGCCGCCGGCAAGCGTGCCGGCGATCAGGTTCATCGGCGGCGAGCCGACCGCACGCGCGACGAAGGTGTTGACCGGGTTTCTGTAGATCTCCTGCGGCGTACCCGTCTGCACCAGTTGACCATTGTTCAGGACGCCGATCTTGTCGCCCATTGACATGGCCTCTATCTGGTCGTGAGTGACGAAGAGGAAGGTCGCGCCGAGGTTCATCTGCAGGTTTTTCAGCTCGGTGCGAAGTGCTTCGCGAAGCTTCGCGTCGAGCGCCGAAAGCGGTTCGTCCATCAAGAAGACCCGCGGTTTGCGCACGATGGCCCGGCCGATCGATACGCGCTGCATCTCGCCTCCCGACAGCCGGTCCGTCTTGCGGTCGAGCAGATGCTCGATGCGCAGAGTCTTCGCAACGCGGTCGACGCGCTCCTTGATTTCTCCGGGTTCAACGCGACGGATACGGGATTTCAATGGAAATTCCAGGTTCTCCCGCACCGTATAGCGCGGGTAAAGCGAATATTGCTGAAGCACCAGGGCCACGTCGCGCTCGGCGGCACCCCAGTCGGCGACGTCCTGCCCGTCGATGAAGATCTGGCCTGCGGTCGGCTTCTCGAGACCGGCGATCAGCCGCAGCGTCGTCGTCTTGCCGGCGCCGGTCTGCCCGAGCAGCACGAAGAACTCGCCGTCGGCAATGTCGATGTTCAGGTTTTTCAGCGCCGTGTGGCTGCCGAAGGTCTTGGTGATGCCCTTGAGTTCGATATGCGCCATCAGAGTCTGATCCCCAGCGACGAGCCGGTCGCGGTGTTGAAGAAATGTGCCTGGGCGGGGTCGATGCGTGCCCAGACGGCTTCGCCGGGACCAGGCACGAAACCGCTCTTGGTGCGTGCCCTGATCATCTGGTGGCCGACCTTCAGGTCCACGATGTCGTGCGAGCCCAGAGGCTCGATGATATGCGCCTCGACCGGCATGAAGCCCTCGCGGGCCTCCCGTGAAACGAGCACGCCCTCAGGCCGGACCCCGAGTGTCAGCTTGCCGTTCTCGGCCCTTGCGTCAGAGAGGCGGTTGGCCAGTGCAGCGGGGAACTCGAAGCCCGTTACCGCGTCGCCGACCTGCACGCTCGCATGGCCGCCCGTTTCGCTGATGGTCGCCGGCGCCATGTTCATGACCGGGCTTCCGACGAACTGGGCGACGAACGTGTTGGCGGGTTGCGCGTAAACCTCTTCCGGCGTGCCGATCTGCTGGAGGATGCCCTCGTGCATGATGACGATGCGGTCGGCGAGCGACATGGCCTCCACCTGGTCATGCGTCACGTAGATGGTGGTTGAACCCTGCTTGATATGCAGGCGCTTGATTTCCGCCCGCATCTCCTCGCGCAGCTTCGCGTCGAGAGCACCGATCGGCTCGTCCATCAGCATGGCCTTTGGGCGTCGCACGAGCGCGCGGCCGATCGCGACACGCTGCATGTCGCCGCCTGACAGCGCCGAAGGCTTGCGGGCCAGCAGACCGGTGATGCGCAGCACACCGGCGATCTCGCGGACCGACGCATCGACATCGGCACGGCTCATCCGGGTAGCGCGGAGCGGGAAGGCGATGTTCTCGTAGACCGTCATGTGCGGATAGAGCGAGAAGGATTGGAACACCATGGCGATGTCCCTGCCGGATGCCTTGATATGCTGCACCGGCTGCCCGTCGATCAGAATATCGCCTTCGTCGATGGTTTCCAGCCCCGCGACGGCGCGCAATGTCGTCGTCTTTCCGCAGCCCGATTGTCCAAGCAGCACGATGAATTCATTGTCGGCGATGGCGAGATTAAGGTCTTTGATGACCTGGACGGCACCGAAATATTTCTGAATCCCGCGAAGTTCGATCTGCGTCATGAATGGCTGCCTTCGTCTGGTTGCGCGTCCCGCGGGATTTTGGTCGTCACCATGAAGGCGATCAGTCCGACGAGCGTCATCGTCATGCCGTAGCGATGCAGAAACAGGTTCCAGGGCTGGCAGAGCGCGATGATGCCGAGGATCATCAGATACTGCGAGGCGGGTTCGAGATATTTCTGGTTCAAGGCGCGGAAGGTCATTTGCGGATCGCTCCGAAGCTCATGCCGCGCAGGAGATGGTTCCTGAGCAGGAAGGTGAAGATGGCGACCGGTAGCAGGAACAGGAATGTGCCGGCCGCAATGACCGTCCAATCCGGCAGGCCTGAGCCGACCTGGCTCGGAATGAAGGGTGGGGCCGTTTGCGCGCGCCGGTTCGTCATGATCAGCGCAAATGCATATTCGTTCCAGGCCGTGATGAAGCAGAAGACCGCGGTCGCGGCGATGCCGGTCGCCGCTTCCGGGATGACGATCTTGAAAAAGGCCTCCATCCGCGTGTAACCGTCGACGAGTGCGGCCTCCTCGTATTCCCTGGGGATCTCGTCGATGAACCCCTTCATCAGCCAGACGGAGAAGGAAAGGTTGAAGGCAGTGTAGAGGATGATGAGGCCCCAATGCGTGTCGTTGAGGCCGACGACGCGGTACATGAGGAACATCGGGATCGCCACGACGACGGGCGGCAGCATGCGCGTCGACAGGATGAAGAAGAGAAGGTCTGCCTCCCCCTTCACTTTGAAGCGCGAGAAGCCGTAGGCTGTGAAGGTTCCCATGCCGACGGCCAGCACCGTGGACGTGATGGCGACGATCAGCGAGTTCATAAAGCGGTTCGGATAGCCGGAGGGCTGCACCTCGCCGCGGCCGGAGCGAACGATCTTCTCGCCGCCGTCGAACACCATCCGCTCCCACCAGGGGGCGGCGGCATATTCTTCAGGAGTCGGCGCCCCGCGCAATTGCGAGCGCTTGGTGAAGAGCTTCACGAAGGGCGAGAGTTCCGGCTCGAAGAGCACCGTCGGCGGAATGGAGGTGGCGAGGTTGCGCGGCTTGAAGGCCGTCGAGGTGATCCAGTAGATCGGCGCCAGGAAGATCAGCGTGATGACCAGTACGGCGGCGATCGCCACCCGGTTCAGCGCGCGTTCGGAGCGGGTTTGGACGGCAGCCATCTCAGCGCTCCTTCACTTTGTTGAGGTACTTGACGTAGATGTTGGTGATGGCGAGAACCATGACGAGCACGATGTAGGCGAGTGCGCAGGAGCGCCCCGTCTGCCATTCCTGGAAGGCCATCTTGTAGAGCCGGATGGAGATCACCTCGGTCGTCGGTTGGCTGGTCAGGATGTAGGCGAGGTCGAAGGTCTTGAAGGCCTCCATCGTACGGAAGATGATTGCGATCATCAGGATCGGCGCCACCAGCGGCAGCGTGATGCGGAAGAAGGTATAGAACGGGCCCGCCCGGTCGATCGCCGCTGCCTCGTAGAGATGCTTCGGCACGGCCGAAAGGCCGGCAAGCGACAGCAGCATCACGAAGGGCGACCACATCCAGATGTCGGTGATCGCGACCGCATAGAGCGCCATGTCCGGATTCGACAGCCACTCGAAGGAGCCGAGGCCGAGAGCGTAGTTGATGATGCCGAAGGAGGGGTCGTAGAGCAGCTTCCAGAAGAGGCCGACCACGGCCATCGAGAGCATCATCGGCAGCAGCAGCAGCGTCGTCAGAAGACCCTTCAGCGGGATGTCGCGGTTGAGCAGCATCGCGGTGCCGAAGCCGACGATCACCTGGCCCGTCACAGAGACGATCACATATTTCGCGGTGATGGCGAAATTCGACCAGATGAAAGGATCGTTCAGCAGGTCGCGGTAGTTCTGCAGGCCGACGAAGTTCGCCGGCGCGTTCGACGAGGCGCGAAAGTCGGTGAAGGAATAGCCGAGCGAATAGATCAGCGGAAAGATGTTGAAGACGATCAGGAACAGGATCGTCGGAATGATGAAGAGATTGCGAATTCGGATGTCGCTCATGCCGCGAGATGCGGCACGCGATTTCGTGTCCAGCGATGTCATGACTGCGGTGGCCAATCCTCTCCTCCTCCGAGAGTCGGCGCCGGATGCCGGAAAAAGCATCACGATGCGCGAGGTGAATTCCGGGCGCCGCGCCCTCTCGAACCGCGCCTTTGGGCGCGAGATGCAGAATGCAACGGAGGGGCGACGGAGCCCCTCCGCTGATGGCGTTTGCTATTTATTGCGTCCGTATTTCTTGAACGTCGCGTTCCAGTCCGCTGCTAGAGAGTCGAGCACTTCCTTCGCCGTGCCTTGGCCGGCGGTGACGAAGGGATAAATGCGCTGGTTCGCCTGGATCAGCAGTTCGGCATATTCAGGTGTTGCCCAGAAGTCCTTGACCTTGAACATGGTCTCGTAGAAGGCCTTGTTATAAGGCGTGGCGTTCTGAAATTCCGGGGATTCAAGCACTTTGGCGCTTGCCGTGTAGCCGCCGAGTTCAGCCCAGCGCTTCTGGGTCTCGTCCTTGATGAACCATTCGAGGAATTTCATCGCCTCTTCCTGGTTTTTTGAGTAGGAGATGACCGATATGCCTTGGCCGCCGAGCGCTGCGAATTGCTCGCCGTTCGGGCCTGCCGGATTGGCAAAGAAGCCGGTAACCTTGGCGTTCGGGTTGGACGCCTCGTTCACCAGGGCAGGGAAGAAGGCGAAGTAGTTCATGCTCATCGCCGCCAGGTTCTCGGTGATCGCCTGGTTGTTCTCGACGAAGAAGGACTTGGCCCAGCCCGGAGGCGTAAAGCCGTAGAGCTCGCGATAAAGCTCGAGCGCCTTGACGTTCTTCTCGGAATTGATGATGCCGTCGACCTTGTAGCTCTGGTAGTCGCCGAGTTCGCCTCCAAACGAGAAGATCGCGTTCTCGACACCCATGACGAGACCGTCATAAGAGTTGTCGGTGTAGATGGCGATTCCGTATCGCTTCTGGTCTGGACGGTGGAAGAACTCGGCGATGTCACGCATCTCGGCCCATGTCTTCGGCGGGGCGAGGTCGTAGCCGTATTTGGCCTTGAACGCCTCCATCTCCTTGGGATCTTCGAACCAGTCCTTGCGGTAGGACCAGCCGACGGCGTCGCCTTCGGCCGGAACTGACCAGTACTTTTTCGAGTTCGACGGATATTCGGAGTAGTATTTCACCGTTGCCGGGGCCATCACCTGGGTCAGATTGTGCTTGGTGAAGAAGTCGGTCAGATCGACGTAATGGCCGGCTTCTGACGCCGCCCCAATCCACTGACTGTCACCGACGACCATGTCATAGGCTGAACCCTTGGCGTTGAACTCGGTGAAGGCCTTGGTCTGGAAGTCGCCCCATGGTGTGGTCTCGACCGTGACCTTAACGCCGGTTTGAGCCTCATATTCGTTGGCGAGTTCCTGAAGGTAGTTTGCCGGGTCCCACTCGGCCCAGAAGATGGTCAGTTCCTGGGCTTGTGCGGACGTTCCGCAGGCCCACATCAATCCGACACCGGCCAACAGACCGGTCATAGTTTTGCGCATAACGTTTCCTCCCATTTATGCACGCTTCCCGCGTCATCGCGGGCCTCCCGATCTGGCTTCCCGATCCTCCTGGGTGGTGTTCGGGCTGGGGGTCCTCCTCGACCCCTAGCTCGTTTCAGATCTCAAGCCTGAATGTCGTTTCCCTGATCTGGTATTACCAAATCCCATTATCGTCAAGCGCAACCTCGGGGAGCTTTCATCAAAGGCTCGTCATCGAGCTGTCGACGTCTTTCCCCCGCAATTGCGGGCCTGCTGACGCAGTCTTGTCGGACCGTCTCACATTCATCATCATCGCCGATCCAGACCACAATACAAGAATATATTACTGACACTGGTCTAACCAGTTGGTGCGCCAAGTGTGGGCGCGCCACGTCATGCCTCGCTCTCTGCCTGCCGTAATGCGGTATCGACTAGCGCCTTGGCGGCCCACTCGGCAACAGACTGCGCGCCTTCCGAGGTCAGGCCCCAGATATCCTTCAATACGATCAGCACTTCGACGCCGAAGACAAGCGAAAGAGCCTGTGCAAGGCGTTCCCGGGATTCGGGCGGCACGGTGCCCTGCAGGGGGGCAGTCACGCTCTTCAGCAGGTCGACCCGGTGGCCGCGCTTGAACAGCGGCTCGTTGCCGAGCGTGCCGGCCTGGCGCTGCGCCCACTGGTCCAGCGAAAGTTTCAGCGCCGCCTTGAAGGTGGCCTCGAACTCGTCGATGCGCGGCATCGCGGTCGCCAAGAGGTCGGCAACGCGGGTGCGTGCATCCGGACTGTCGCACGACCAGCCGAGTATCGGCCCTAGAGCCTCATCCACCACGGCATGCACGAGCGCGGCCTGGCTCGGAAAGTAACGGTAGGCCGTCGCGCGCGAGACTTCGGCAGCCTCGGCGACTTCACTTACCGACGGTGTGATGCCGGACTGCATGAGCCGCGTTGCCGTTTCGAGCATCAGTTTTCGCGTTCGGGCACGCGGGCCTCGCTCGGTCCTGGCTGTTTCGTTCTGTTGACGTGAGACATCCATGTCTTTATGATACGCATGTCTCACAATTTTGCAAGGCCCCGTCGCTTTGCCCCGAACGTGAGATATGCCGGGAGGAATTCACCCGGTCGCGGAGGGGAAATGAAGCAGATCTACGTGGTCGGCACGGCCGACACGAAGGGCGAGGAGCTTGCGTACCTGGCCGCTTGCATCGAAGCGGCGGGCGGGGATGTTGTCCGCGTCGACGTCGGCATAGGCGAGCCTGCGACCGCCGTCGATGTGAAGGCCGACGCAGTGGCGGCGTGCCATCCGGACGGGGCGGAAGCCGTTCTTGCCAGCGGGGACCGCGGAAGGGCGGTCGAGGCGATGGGCATTGCCTTCGCGCGCTTCCTCGTGGAGTGCCAGGACATCGCCGGTGTCATCGGTATCGGTGGAGGCGGGGGCACTTCGATCATCACTGCAGGCATGCGCCAATTGCCGCTCGGTCTGCCAAAGATCATGGTCTCGACGCTCGCATCCGGCGATGTGGCGCCCTATGTCGATGTTTCCGACATCGTGATGATGCCCTCGGTCACGGACATGGCGGGCCTGAACCGGCTGAGCCGTGTCATCCTTCACAACGCCGCACAGGCGATCACGGCCATGGCCCGCCGGCCGGCTGAGGTGACTGCATCCAAACCGGCCCTCGGGCTTACCATGTTCGGCGTTACCACACCTGCCGTATCCGCCATGGTCGAGCGCCTCCGAGCGGATTATGATTGCCTGGTCTTCCATGCGACAGGCACGGGTGGGCGCGCGATGGAGAAGCTTGCCGACAGCGAACTGGTCTCAGGCGTGCTCGACATCACGACGACCGAGGTCTGTGACCTGCTTTTCGGCGGCGTCTTGCCAGCCACCTCGGACCGTTTTGGCGCCATTGCTCGCAAAGGCTTGCCCTATGTCGGCTCGGTCGGTGCGCTCGACATGGTGAACTTCTGGGCGCCGGAGACCGTTCCGGAGCGCTATGCCGGCCGGCTGTTATACCGCCACAACCCGAACGTCACCTTGATGCGCACGACGTCGGCCGAATGCGCGCAGATTGGCGGCTGGATCGGCGACAAGCTCAATCTCTGCCACGGCCCCGTACGCTTCCTCATTCCCGAAAAGGGCGTTTCGGCCCTCGACATCGAAGGCGGTCCGTTCTTCGATCCGCAAGCCGACGCCGCGCTTTTTGCCGCGCTCGAGGCGACGGTGAAGCCGACGGCATCGCGACGTCTTATTCGCCTGCCGCTCCATATCAACGATCCGCACTTCGCCGAGGCCGCCGTCGCGGCCTATCGTGACATCGCCAACCCCTGAGAGACAAATTGATGCCAGCCATACCGCGCAAGACCATCCTCGAAAAATTTCACAGCATGATCGCAGCCGGCGTGCCAATCGTCGGCGGCGGTGCCGGCACCGGTATCTCCGCCAAGGCCGAGGAGGCAGGCGGCATCGACCTCATCATTATCTACAATTCTGGGCGCTACCGCATGGCGGGGCGCGGTTCGGCGGCCGGGCTGCTGGCCTATGGCAATGCTAACGAGATTGTGAAGGACATGGCGCTCGAAGTGTTGCCTGTCGTGAAAAAGACGCCGGTTCTCGCCGGCGTCAACGGCACGGACCCCTTCGTGCTGATGCCGCGCTTCCTCGCCGACCTCAAGGCAATGGGCTTTTCCGGCGTACAGAACTTCCCCACAATCGGCCTCTTCGATGGCCGGATGCGGCAGAGTTTCGAGGAGACAGGCATGAGCTACAATCTGGAGGTCGAGATGATCGCCACCGCCCACGGGCTCGACCTGCTGACGACACCCTATGTCTTCAACGAGAGCGAGGCTGTCGCCATGACGGTCGCCGGCGCCGACATCATTGTGGCGCATATGGGCGTGACGACCGGCGGCACGATCGGGGCCACCTCCGGCAAGTCCCTCGATGACTGCGTCGATGAGATCACCGCGATCACCAAGGCGGCACGTTCCGTGCGCGACGACGTCATCGTGCTCTGCCATGGCGGCCCGATCTCCATGCCGGAGGATGCGCGCTACGTTCTCGAGCGTTGCCCTGGCTGCCACGGCTTTTATGGCGCAAGCTCGATGGAGCGCCTGCCGGCAGAGGCGGCAATTCGCAAGCAGACCGAAGATTTCAAGGCGCTCGCCATCGGCGCGATCGTCTGAAGAAGGATGTGGAGGAGGCGGTTTCATGGTAAAGGACAAGTACTTCATCTATCCGAAGGACGTGAGCGCCTTCGGCTTCGACTGGGGCAAGCTGTCGCTGACTGTGGCGCCCGAGGTCAACGGCGCCAGCCGGTTTTCCGGCGGTGTCGTCGAACTGCCGAGCGGCGAGGGCCATTCCCGCCACAATCACCCTGGCGCGGAGGAAATCATTTTTGTGATTTCCGGCGAGGGCGAGCAGATGGTCGAGGACGAGACGGGTAATCCGATCACGCGAAAGGTCGCCAGCGGCTGCACGATCTATATTCCGGAAAGCCGCTTTCATTCGACGAAGAACACCGGCGGCGGGCCGATGCTCCTCTTCGTGGTCTACTCACCGGCGGGGCCGGAGCTTGCCCTTCGCGATTTGCCGGACTTCCGCCTGCTGCAGCCGGGCTTCTGAGGCGTCGCATCCATTTTCTGGGAGGAAAGACAATGAACGACAATGCAGGGCAAACAAGGCAGGCCGCCGTGACGCCGTTCGATACGGCCAAGCTCGACCGTCTCATGGAGGAAGCCGGTATCGACGTCATCGTCGCCACCTCCAAACACAACACGCAATATCTCATGGGCGGCTATAAGTTCATCTTCTTCGCCGCCATGGACGCGATCGGGCATAGCCGGTATCTGCCGATGGTGATTTATGAGAAAGGCGCGCCCGATCACTCCGCCTATGTGGGGAACCGCATGGAGGGCGCAGAGCACCAGAACAATCCATTCTGGACGCCCGCCGTGCATACGGCGACATGGGGCACGCAGGATGCCGCCGGGCTCGCCGTCGAGCACCTGAAGAAAATCGGCAAGGCTGGTGGGCGCATCGGCATCGAGCCAGCCTTCCTGCCATCCGACGCCCGCGACCTGCTTGCCTCTCGGCTGGATGGCGCTCGATTTGTCGATGCCACGCATGTGTTGGAGCGGCTAAGGGCCGTCAAGACGCCGGGTGAACTGGCAAAGCTGAGACGCGCCTCCGAATTGATTACCGACTCTATGCTGGCGACGATCGCGGCGGCTCGCGCCGGCTCGACGAAGATAGAGATCATCGAGCAGCTGCGCCGGGAGGAAACGAACCGCGGCCTGCACTTCGAATATTGCCTGCTGACGCTTGGCTCCAGCCACAACCGCGCGGGCTCGCCGCAGGCCTGGGTCGAGGGCGAGATCCTGTCGATCGATTCCGGCGGCAACTATCACGGATATATTGGTGACCTCTGCCGCATGGGTGTGCTCGGCGAGCCGGATGCGGAGCTGGAGGACCTTCTGGCCGAAGTCGAATGCATCCAGCAAGCGGCCTTCGCCAAGGTCAGGGCAGGGGCTGCGGGCAGGGAGATGATCGTGGCAGCGGAGGCCGAGCTCAAGGCCTCGCCGTCGGCGGCCTTCACCGACTTTTTCTGCCATGGCATGGGCCTCATTGCCCACGAAGCGCCATTCCTCATGACGAACCACCCGGTCACCTATGATGGCATCGATGCCGACAAGCCGCTGGAAGCCGGGAACGTGATCTCGGTCGAGACGACGATGCTTCACCCAAAGCGCGGATTCATCAAGTTGGAGGATACGCTCGCCATCACCGATGGCGGCTATGAAATGTTCGGCGACCGCGGCCGCGGCTGGAACCGCGGCGGAGCGTGATTGCAGGCCCAACCGCAAACAAGGCCCGGCAGATGTCACCTGCCGGGCCTTTTGTTCCTTGGTGCCGTCGTCTCAGGTGTGGTGGATCTCCGTTCCCAGCACCTTCAGGCATTCGCGGATAAAGGCGGCGAGCGCCGTCCAGCCCTTAGCCGAAACCATCGTGCCATCGACATAGGCTTCGGTAGGCGAGAGGTCGATATAGGTCCCGCCCGCCAGGGTGACTTCGGGTTCGCAGGCCCCAAGTGCACCCACCTTCTTGCCGCGAACGACACCGTCGACCGCAATCAGGATCTGGACCCCGTGGCAGATGGTGAAGATCGGCTTCTTCTGCTCGTGAAAATGACGCACCATTGCCTGCACCCGCTTGTCGGTGCGGATATATTCCGGTCCGCGCCCGCCGGCGCAGTAGACGGCATGATACTGGTCGAGCTGGTTCTCGGCCTCGGAAAACGTCTTGTTGATGGTGACGTTGTGCCCGAGTTTTTCGGTGTAGGTCTGGTCTCCCTCGAAATCGTGCAGCGACGTCCTGAGGATGTCGCCGGCCTTCTTGTCCGGGCACACGACGTGCACCGTGTGGCCGACCGCCTCCATCGCCTGCTGATAGACGAAGATTTCGTACTCCTCGGTGAAATCGCCGGTGAGCATCAGGATTTTCTTGCCTGGCATGGGTTCTCCTCCTCGTTGTCAGGTCGGGCAGGCTCGTCCTTGCCCGGCGCGGTTGCTCAGATTTCGTCGAATGCCGGCAACAGCCGGTCGCGCGAATGTTCGATATGAATGCGCATTGCGTTCGCAGCCGCGCCCGGGTCGCGCGCTGCAAAGGCATCGAGCAGCGTCTGATGCTCGGCAAGCGCCTCCTCGGTGACGCGGCGATGGAACATAAGGCGGAAGATATGGAAATGCGTGTGCTGGAATGTCAGCATCTCGCGGATCAACTCGTTGCCGGCAAATTCCATGATCCGGTCGTGAAAGATGGCGTCCTGGCGCGCAAAGGCCGAATAGTTCGCTCGTTCGTCCCTATCGTCGCTGCGTGTCATCACGCCTGCGGCCTCGGTGAGAATGGCCAGCTTTTCGTCGTTCATCGCCTCGGCCGCCTTCGCAGCGCCGGCAGGTTCCAACAGCAGACGCAGTTCATAGAGCTCGTCGAAGCGGTGGCGCCTGATCTGGGGCGCGGCACGATAGCCAACGAGATGCTGCTTGACGACGAGGCCTTCGCCTTCAAGCCGGCCGAGGGCTTCGCGGATCGGCGTATGGGAGACGTTGAACTCCTTGACCAGGTTGTCGACCGTGATGCGCGTCCCCGGCGCAATCTTCAACGACATGAGCTGGTTGAAAATTGCCTCGTAGACGTCGCCCGCCAGGCTGTTGGCGCGCGGTATCTGGGTTGTGCCCGTTGAGGGTTCCTTCGGTTTCGTTGAAATCATCTGCTGCCTTGCCTCTTGACAGGTTCAATCGCTAGCACGATGCTGCGGCCAAGACAATCCTATATCCTATACGATTTAATATAGGGAGGAAAAATCATGCGCATATCCGAAGCCTCAGCGCTTGCACTTGCCACCCGCCTGCTGGAAGAGCATGGCGCACCGCGTGACCATGCGGCCCTGCAGGCTGGCGTCCTGGTAACGGCGGAGATGAAGGGGCACCCCTCGCATGGCCTGTACCGGCTTCCACGGCTGGTCGAACGGATCGAGCGCGGGGTCATTGACCCGCAGACGAAGGGCACCCAGCGCTGGCGCGCGGATGCGGTGCTGGAGGTGGAGGGGTCGTCGGGATTTGGCCCCGTCGTCGCCATGGCCGCGATCGAGCGGCTGGCGCCTCACATTCCGGATCTTGGCATCGGCCTTGTCGCCGTGCGCAATGCCAACCATCTCGGCATGCTTGCGCATTATGTGGAGGCCATCGCCGCAATGGGTTTCGTCGGCATCGCGCTCTCGTCGAGCGAGGCACTGGTCCATCCCTTCGGCGGTACCCGGGCCATGCTCGGCACCAATCCCATTGCTGTCGCCGTGCCGACCGCCGAGGAACCGCTCGTGCTCGACCTGGCCACCAGCCTCGTGCCGATGGGCAGGATCCATCATCACGCGGCGACCGGCAGACCCATTCCCGAGGGATGGGCGCGCGATGCGGCCGGCAACCCGACGACCGATCCGGGGCGTGCCAAGGCCGGCGCGATTGCGCCCTTCGGCGACGCGAAGGGCTACGGCCTCGGCATCGCCATGGAGCTGCTGGTGGCAGCTCTTGCCGGCTCGGCGCTCGCGCCGGATGTGCGCGGCACGCTCGACAGCCAGTCGCCATGCAACAAGGGCGATGTCTTCATCTTGATCGAGCCCAGTCTGGCGCCGGGACTGCCGGCGCGACTGTCGACCTATCTCGATGCCGTGCGCGGTTCACCACCCGCCAGCGCCGGCGAACCGGTTCTCGTCCCTGGCGATCGTGCCCGCGGGCGGCGGGCGGCGGCAAGCCGCAACGGGTTCGAGATCGACCAGCGCCTCTGGGAAGACCTCAACGCGCTTTCGCGCCCCCGCATCCTGGCGTTCGAGGGACAAAGATTATGAGCCTGTTTGCCGCCTTGAGGCTGCCGCGGGAAATCCTGTTTGGCGTCGGCCAGCGCCATGCGCTCGCGAGCGTCGCCAGCAGGACCGGCCGGCGCGCACTCGTCTGCACGGATGCGCGTTTTGCCGCAACACCCGTTTTCGCGGAAATGATCGCCGCACTTGAAGCGGCCGGCATTGTCGTCCTGGTGCATGACCGCACGCTGCCGGACGTACCGCAAGATACGGTCGCGGTTTGCGTTGAGGCCGCGCGCGGTTTTGAGCCCGATATGGTGATCGGCATCGGTGGCGGCAGCTGTCTCGACATGGCGAAATGCGCTTCGCTCCTGCTCGCTCACGGCGGCGCGCTCGCCGATTACTACGGTGAGTTCAAGGTGCCGGCGCCTGTCCTGCCGGTCATCGCCGTGCCGACGACGGCAGGCACGGGCTCCGAGGTGACGCCGGTCGCGGTTGTTTCCGATCCTGACCGTATCCTGAAGGTTGGCATTTCCAGCCCATATCTCATCGCCGCAGCGGCGATCTGCGACCCGGAACTGACCTTATCCTGCCCGCCTGGTCTCACCGCGATTGCCGGTGCGGATGCGTTGACGCATGCCATCGAAGCCTTCACGGCTATGCGCCGCCCCGGCGATCCTGAACTCGCGCAGCAGCATGTCTTCATCGGCAAGAGCGATCTCTCCGACCAGTTCGCGCTGCATGCCATCCGGCTCCTCAGCCGGAGCCTGGAAAAGGCCTTCGTCGACGGCGCCGACATCGATGCGCGCGCCGATGTGATGATGGGCGCGCTCGCAGCCGGCTGCGCCTTCGGAACGGCGGGCACCGCTGCGGCCCATGCCGTGCAATATCCGGTCGGTGCCTTGACCCATACGCCGCACGGCCTCGGGGTTGCGACCATGCTGCCCTATGTGATGACATATAATCGCCGCGTCGCGGGCGCGGACATCGCCATTGTCGGTAGGGCGCTCGGTCTCGATCCCACCGGAGTGGCGGACGATGAAACGATTGCCGATGCCGCGATCGGCGAGGTGAGCCGTCTCTTCGCCGCGATCGGCATCGCGCCGACACTTGCCGGGCTCGGCTTGCCGGAAGACCGGATCGACTGGGCCGCGGAGCAGGCGCTCGGCATCGGCCGGCTGATCAAGAATAATCCACGCTCCTTCGATGCGGCCGCCATGCGCGGCCTCGTGCGCGCCGCCTATGACGGCGACCTGGCCGCTTCCGCCCTCTGACCTGGGAAACCATCATGAACCTCAACCAGCATTCTGCGCATCCAGACTCCGATCCCTTCGAGCTCAGCGCGTTCTCCCGCGGCCTCTATATTGGCGGCGCCTGGCGGCCTGCGGCGGGCGAGGGTCGGATCGAGGTGATCGACCCCTCGACCGAGGCGGTCATTGCCGCCGTGCCGGATGCGACCCTTGCGGATGCGGCAGCGGCCGTGGAGGCTGCCGCAAGCGCGGCGGAAAGCTGGCGCGAGACCCCGCCGAGAAAGCGTTCCGAGGTCCTGCGCCGCTGCTTCGAACTTATGGTGGAGCGCTCCGAAACGATTGCCAGGCTCATTTCGCTCGAGAACGGGAAGGCGTTGCGTGACGCGCGCGGCGAGGTGGCCTATGCGGCGGAGTTCTTTCGTTGGAACGCCGAGGAGGCGGTGCGGATCTCTGGTGAGTTCGGCCTTGCCCCGGCCGGCGGAAACCGCATCGTCGTCGATTACCAGCCTATCGGCATCTGCGTTCTCATCACACCGTGGAATTTCCCGGCCGCGATGGCGACCCGCAAGATCGCGCCTGCCCTTGCCGCAGGCTGCACCGTCATCCTGAAGCCCGCGAGCGAGACGCCGCTGACGGCCTATGCGCTTGCGGCTCTCTACGAGGAGGCTGGCGTGCCGCCGGGCGTCGTGAACGTGATGACAACATCGACGCCAGGCCCCGTCATCGCCGCCATGCTGGCCGACCCGCGCGTGCGTAAACTCTCCTTCACAGGCTCGACCGGCGTCGGCCGCACGCTTCTGGCGGAAGCGGCGAAAAATGTCATCTCCTGTTCCATGGAACTCGGCGGCAACGCGCCGTTCATCGTTTTCGACGATGCGGACATTGACGCGGCGATCGAAGGTCTGATGGTCGCGAAAATGCGCAATGCGGGCGAGGCGTGCACGGCGGCAAACCGCATTTATGTCCAGTCCGGTATCCACGATGCCTTCGCGGAAAAATTTACCCGACGCATGGCCGCCCTCAGGGTCGGCCCGGGTGTGGATCTGGATACCGAGTGCGGTCCGATGATCACGCGCAAGGCGATGGAGAAGATCGAGCGCCTTGTTGCGGACGCCATTTCGCGCGGCGCGCGCGCGCTCTGCGGCGGACGAACATTGGCAGGACGCGGCTTTTTTTATCCGCCGACGGTGCTTGTCGATGTTGCCCCGGCCTCCGACATGGGCTGCGAGGAGATTTTCGGTCCCGTCGCGCCGCTCTACCGTTTCGAGAGCGAGGCAGAGGTCATCGCTGCCGCCAATGATACGGAATATGGCCTCGCCGCCTACATCTATAGCCGCGACATTGGCCGCGGCATGCGGGTCGCCTCCAAGGTCGAGGCCGGCATGATCGCCCTTAATCGTGGACTGGTCTCCGATCCCGCTGCCCCCTTTGGCGGTGTGAAACAGAGCGGCCTTGGACGTGAAGGAGGGCAGCATCACGGTATCGCGGAGTTCATGGAAGCCAAGTACATTGCGACAAGTTTCTGAGGGAGGAACCTGTGGCCGCCGATCCGTTCCGCATTCGTGACCATGTCGCAGATTTCGACGAGATCGTCGGCGATATCCGTGCTCGCAGCCTTGCAACGCGGCGCACTGTCGCCATGGAGGCCAACATCGCCTACGGGGCTTTGCCTGGCGAGACGCTCGATATCTTCCTGCCAAACAGTGCCGGCTCGGACATGCCGATCCACATGTTCATCCATGGCGGCTATTGGCGGATGTTTTCCAAGGAGGACTATTCCTGCGTCGCTGAGACCATCACCGGCGCTGGCACGGTCGCAGCCATCGTCGATTATTCGTTGATGCCCATGGCGAGAATGGACGTCCTTGTTGGTCAGGTCCTGAAAGCCAAGGCTTTTCTACTCGCGCATGCCGATCGTTTTGGCGCCACGTCAAAGCGGTTCTCCGTCAGTGGCCACTCCGCCGGTGCACATCTTGCAACCTTTCTCTTCCATCGTTCGCCAGCGCCTTCGGGCGTAGTTGCTGCTTTCCTGCTTGGCGGGCTATACGATCTCGAACCCCTGCAGACGTCCTTCCTGCGTGACGAGATCGCCTTGAGCGACGAGGAGGTGCGACGGTTTACGCCCATGCATCAAGAGCACGATCCTGCAACGCGTGTCGCTATCATGACCGGCGAACTGGAAACTGATCCGTTCAAAATACAGGCAAACGCGTTCAGGGACATTCTTGCCGCCCAAGGGCTTGACGTACGGGCATCGCAGGTCGCAGACGGCAATCACATGAGCACGGTACGCGATCTCGCCGTCGCTGGCACGCCCGTGGCGGCGGCATTGCGCGCCTTTATTGCCAATAATGCCGGTGAGGAACCGAAGCGATACACCTTCCCTTGACCGCCGGCCTTTCGTGATCGTGGCAATCGAAGCGTGATGCATCGGCTCCTATGGCCGGTACCAAGTCGTGCCGATCCGCGTCGTCGAACGTCGCGCAAAGCCCGACCGAGTCCTAAAAATCCGCCACTTTGCCCCAGGCGGATCCCCCGAACCGGTCGGGATGATAGGGCCTGGGATCGACGATCGGCTCGTCGCCTGTGACGATATCGGCAATCAGATGACCGGCGCCAGGCCCGATGCCGAAGCCGTGGCCGCTGAAGCCGGCGGCAAGGATGAAACCCGGCAGGGTGGCGATCTCGCCGATCCCCGGCACGCCGTCGGGCGTGCTGTCGATATAGCCTGCCCAGGCCGCGCTGATGGCGGTCTTCTTCAAGGCGGGCAGAAGCTCGAGCGCCCGCGCATGGGTGAGGGCAATGGTGGCCTCGTCGACCGTCGGGTCGAGGATGCGCATGTGCTCCATCGGCGTCGGCCTGTCGAGCCGCCAACGGGCCAGAGATTCGTGACCCGAACGAAACCCTTCCAACCCACCGGGTGCGAGACTGCGCCAGCGCCGGGCGAACATCGGCAGGAACTGCCGCGCGAAGCGGAACTGCTGTGGCGTCGGATCGACGCGGGCGCGGCCGCTGATCGCCAGCGTGTGGCCGCCATCGCGGCGTCGCGTCACCGAAACGGCGGATGTATGCAGCGCATCCGGAAGGCTGCCTGCGCCCGGAGATACGGAGAGGATCGAGGAGCGTATCGAGGCTTGCGGAAATCGAATGCCGAGCTGGCGGCAGAAGGAGGAGGCCCAGGCGCCACCGGCCAGGATCGCGATTTTCGTGCGGATCGTGCCATGCTCGGTGACGACGCCCGAGAGCCTGCCGCCTTCGACGTCGAGGCCGCGGGCCGCACAGGATTGATGCACCGTGCCCCCGAGTTTAAGGATCGCACGCGCGACGGCCGGCGCAGCGCTCGCCGGATCGGCGGTGCCGTCGGTCGGTGAAAACACCCCGCCTTTCCAAGAGGTGCCGGTGGCGCGCCCGCGTTCGGTTGCCTCGGCGCTGCTCAGCATATGCGTCGTGACGCCGACCGAGCGGGCGAAATCGCGCCAACGGGCCCAACCGGACAGTTCCTCGTCGCTATTGCTGAGGTAGAAGAGACCGCAACGACGAAAGCCGGTGTCCTCACCGGTCTCAATGGCGAAGCGCTCCCACAGGTCGAGGCTCTTCGTCGACATCGGCAATTCGCGCGCGTCGCGATTCTGCTGGCGACACCAGCCCCAGTTGCGGCTTGATTGCTCGGCGCCGACCAGGCCCTTCTCGACGAGGGCGACCTTCAATCCGCGCCGGGTGAGATAATAGGCCGCGAAAACGCCGACGATGCCGCCGCCGATGACCACGACATCAGCGGTGGAAGGCAGTTCAGGCGTGGTATCGACGCGATTGAGCGGTGCGGGCATGGGAGCGTCTCCGTTTTAACAGTAGTGTAGCGGATCCGACGCCACGGCTTTGCCGGAGATCGGTTGGTGGCAGCAGAAGATTCCGTGTTGGGAGGATGCCAGCAGCCGTTTGTGCTTCGGCCTGTCTCGCAACGCGATCGACAGGCCAGCATCATGTGCTAAGGTTGGTCTGGGAAACAGGCAGCATAATCTGCTGCGTCATTGAGGGCGTGTGCGATGAAACTCGACCGGATCGACGTAAAAATTCTCTACGAACTGCAGAAGAACGGCCGCGTCACGAATGTGGAACTCGCCGAACTGGTCAATCTCTCGCCGAGCCCCTGCTTGATGCGTGTGAAGAAGCTGCAGTCGGAGGGCTATATCGAAGGTTATTCGGCCCAGATCAACGTCAGCAAACTCGGGCAGACGCTGACTGTGTTCACCGAAATCACCCTGAAAAACCATCGGCAGATCGATTTCGCCCGCTTCCTGGCGGCGATCGAGAAGGTCGACCAGGTGATCGAATGCCATCTGGTTTCGGGCGGCTACGATTATCTGCTGAAATTCGTCACCGCCGGCATCGACGAATACCAGACGATCATGGAGCGCCTCACCGATATGGACGTCGGCATCGACAAGTATTTCAGCTTCGTCGTCCTGAAATCGCCGATCATCAAGGCCCACATGCCGCTAACCACCTTGTTTCCGCATTAGCCGGCGAGAGGACCGCAGCCGGAGCCCCGCTCAAACACAAGATTTCGGGGTTCCAGACCGACCTCACCCCGTTGCCTTTCCCCGATCCAATCGGTCCTAAGCAGATGCTGATTCTCTGTCGCAGGTTGTTCTCCCTATAAGTGTAAGTTCCATACTGGTTGGAAGGACTTGCGACAGAATTTCGGGCTTGCTTTCCAAAGCCATGTTCGCTGCCACTTGCAGATCTCGTGCCGTGTAGTCCAGGCTTTTCAACACGACCCGACCGGGTGCGCGCCGTGTCTGGCAAGCGTGCAGGAGATCGGCACTCAGTGCCGGCAATAAGCCCGCACCAGTTCCGGATCCTGCTGGAGCCCGTCGAGCCAGGCCGGATCGAGCGTCGGCACGGATGAGAAGAGCAGTTGCGAATAGGGGTGCTGCGGGGCCTTCACTGTCGAGGAGGTGATTTCCTCGACCTTCCTGCCTCCAAACATCACGACGATCTCGTCGCAGATCGCCTCCACCACTGAGAGGTCGTGGCTGATGAAGATATAGGAGAGGCCGAGTTCGCGCTGCAATTCCTTGAGCAGGTCGATGACGGCGGCGGCGACCACCGTGTCGAGCGCCGAGGTAATCTCGTCGCAGAGGATCAGCTTCGGATCGGCGGCAAGCGCCCTGGCGAAGTTGACACGCTGCTTCTGGCCGCCCGAGAGTTCGCCTGGCCGGCGATGGCGCAGGTTGCGGGGCAGGCGCACCATGTCGAGCAGTTGATCGATCCGGGTGTTCCGCGCCTTTCGATCCATGCCGTGGTAAAAGACCAAAGGTCTGTCGAGGATGTCCTCCACCGATTTTGCCGGGTTGAGTGCGGTATCGGCGTATTGGAAGACGATCTGCATCTCGCGTAACTGATCGCGCGAGCGCTCGCGAGCGCTGCGACGCAGCTCCGTGCCGTTGAAGACGATACTGCCCACCGAGGCCGGCAGGATGCCGGCGATAGCCCGGGCGAGCGTCGACTTGCCGCAACCGGATTCGCCGATGATGCCGAGATTGCGGCCTTTTTCCACCTTCAGGCTCACGTGCTCGACCGCGCGAACGAGCGGCAGTCCGTCAGCCTGGCGCTGTCCATAACCCGCGACGAGATCTTCGATCCTCAGCAGGGGAGCGGTCGCGGGTTCGGCGGGGCCCACTGCGCCGCGCGGCTTTGGCTCAAAGGCAGCGAGCAGCTCCCTGGTATAGGGGTGCTTGGCATTGTTGAGGATCTCCTCGGTGGTGCCGGTTTCCTGGGTCTCCCCACCTTTCAACACCACGATGCGGTCGGCGATCTGCGCCACGACGGCAAGGTCGTGCGAGACATAAACGCCTGATATGCCGCCCTTTTTCATGACCGATTTGAAAGCCCGCAGCACTTCGATCTGGGTCGTGACGTCGAGCGCCGTCGTCGGTTCGTCGAAGATGACGAGGGTCGGGTCGCCGATCAGCGCCATGGCGGCGGCCAGACGCTGCAGCTGGCCGCCGGAAACCTGGTGCGGATAACGGCTGCCGATCGTCTCGGGTTCCGGCAGGGACAGCGCCCGGAAGAGCTCGACGGCCCGGGCACGCGCCTCATCCGGCGACATCAGCTGGTGAATACGCGTGACTTCGATCACCTGGTCCATGATCGATGTGGCCGGGTTGAAGGCGGCAGCTGCCGATTGCGGGACATAGGCGACTTCGGTGCCGCGCACCTTGGCGCGCTGCTTCTCGCTGAGCGTGACCATGTCCTTGCCGCCGACCGAAACGCTGCCGCCGGAGATACGACAGCCCGCGCGGGTGTGGCCCATGAGGGTCAAGGCGATGGTTGTCTTACCCGAGCCGCTCTCGCCGATCAGCGCGACGATCTCGCCCTCGGCAACATCGAGGCTGACACCCTTGATGATCTCGACACGTCGGCCGGAATCGGTGGTGGCTTCGACCTTCAGGTCACGGATTTCGATGAAATTGCTCATGACACACTCCGGTCGCGGATTTTCTGCGGCAGGTTGTCGATCAGCAGGTTGACGCTGATCGTCAGGCTGGCGATGGCAAGCGAGGGAAACATCACCGCCGGCGCACCGAATGGCAGGCCACCGATATTTTCGCGCACGAGCGCACCCCAATCGGCATAGGGTGGCTGGACGCCAAGGCCGAGGAAGGAAAGTCCGGAGAGCAGCAGAACGATGAAGACGAAGCGGATGCCGAGATCGGCAAGCACCGGTCCGACGATGTTGGGCAGGATTTCCGAGCGAATGAGATAGAGGGTGCTTTCGCCGCGGATGCGCGCAACCGTGATGAAATCCATTGCATTGATGTTGACGGCGAGCGCCCGGGCGAAGCGGTAAGCGCCTGGGATGTAGATCACCGACAGCGTCATGATCAGCACCGGGACTGAGGAGCCGACGGCAGCGACGACCACCAGGCCGAACAGCTTGCTCGGGATGGAGTTGAGGGCGTCGAGGAAGCGGCTGAGGATCGTGTCCAGCCAGCCGCCGGCGACTGCTGCGATCATGCCGAGCACGACGCCGCTGAAGCATGCGATCGTGACCGCCGCCAGCGAGATACCGACCGTGTAGCGTGCGCCCATCAGAATCCGCGAGAGCATGTCGCGGCCGAGATAATCGGAGCCGAGCCAGAGTTCCCGGCTCATCGGGCCGAAATAGTCGAGATCGATGATCTCGCCGACCGGGTAGGGGATGATCCATGGCGCGAAGATCGCAACGAGCGCCCATAAGAGGATCACAGTGAAGCCGATCGCGCCGACGATGTTGAAGCGATAGCCAAACCGGGTTCCGGACAGCCGGCCTGAGGTGGTTTCGGAACTGGTCATGGTCATCGGAGCCTCGGATTGGAAAGGATGGCGATGATGTCGGCGATGGTGATCAGGAGCAGATAGCCCAGGCAGAAGATCATCGCGCAGCTCTGGATCAGCGGCAGGTCGCGGGTGGCGACGGCATCCAGCATCAGCTTGGCGATACCAGGATAGTTGAAAATGGTCTCGACGATGATGACGCCTCCGAGCAGATAGGACAGCGAAAGCGCAACGGCATTGACGATCGGGCCGAGCGCATTCGGCAGTGCATGGCGAAAGACGATGCGCGGCCGGGAAGCGCCCTTGAGCAGCGCCATCTCGACATAGGGTGTGTTGAGCGTCTCGATGACAGCCGCGCGTGTCATGCGGATCATCTGGGCCGAGACGACGAAGGTGAGGGTGATCACCGGCATGGCATAGACGCGCAGCACGTCGGTCAGACTGTGGACCTCATTGGCGAAGGACAGCGCCGGCAGCCATTTCAGATAGACGGCGAAGATGAGCGCCGCGGAGGTCGCGACCATGAACTCCGGCACGGAGATGACGCCGATGGTGATCACGGTGACGATCCGGTCGTAAAGGGTGCCGCGCAGCATCGCCGCAGTGATCCCGAGCGTCAGCGCGATCGGCACGGAGAACAGCGCGGTAACGCCGGCGAGTTTCAGCGTATTGACGAAGCGGCCGGCGATGAGAGCGGCAATCGGCATTTCGTTGGCATAGGATGTGCCGAGGTCGCCTTGCAGCAGCCCGACTAACCAGCGCAGGAAACGAAAGAGCGCCGGTTCGTCGAGATGCATGGCCTTGCGCAGGCCTTCGACGGCTTCCGGCGTGGCGGCTTGGCCGAGCAGGATCGTCGCCGTATCTCCCGGCAACAGCGTTGTCGCGAAGAAGACGGCGAAGGAGACGATCACCAGGGTGATCACGGCGACGAACAATCTGCTCAGTACAAGGGATAAGACCTGGCGGTTCACGGGCGTCTTCCCTTTGCGTTCGAGTTAAGTTCCATCAATGCAGATGGAGGAACTGGGGCGCGGCTGCAGCCCCAGTCTCCTTTGCTGTATCAGGCTTCAAGCCAGACATATTCCGCGAAAGCGTATCCCATCTGGCCGCCTAGCGGGTTGGCTTCCAGGCCCTTGAGCTTGGCGGTCGTGGCATCGACGTTCGAGATATAGGCCGGAATGATTGTACCAGCTTCCTGGGCGACCATGCCCTGCATCTCGTTGTAGATCGTCTTGCGCTTGTCTTGATCGAGAGAGCCGCGCGCCTCGATCAGCATCTTGTCGAACTTCTCCGACTTGTAGTGGCTTTCGTTCCACGGAGCGTCCGAGGTGTAGAGCAGGGAGAAGAGGATATCGGGGGTCGGCCGCGGGTTGATATTGCCGAAGTGGATCGGCGCCTTGAGCCAGTAATTGTCCCAATAACCATCGGATGGCACTCGCTGCACATCGAGCTTCATGCCGATTTCGGCGCCGGCCGCCTGGATGATCATGGCCATGTCGATCGACGAGCTCGCCGCATCGGAGGCGATGATCGGGATGGATTGGCCAAGCACGCCGGCCTTGTCGAAGTGGAACTTCGCCTTCTCAGGATCGAAGGCTCGCGCTTTCAGCTCTGCGTCATGATAGAAGTTCGCCGGTGAAACGGGTTGATCGTTGCCGACTTCACCGAGACCGCGCAGCGCCGATTTGACGATCTGTTCGCGATTGACGAGATACTTCATGCCCTCGACGAAGTCCCGCTTGTTGCCGGGCTCCATATCCAGTCGCATGTTGAGATTGGTATAGTTGCCGGACGTCGTCTTAGACACGGTGAAGCCGTCGCCCTGGGCCTCGACGAGGCGCATCGAGCGGGGGTTGATCGTGGCTGCGAGATGGATGTCGCCCGCAAGCAGTGCGTTGACGCGGGCATTGTCGTCGCTGATCGCGAAATATTCGAAGGAATCGACGTTCGGGCCGGATTTCCAGTAGTTCTTGTTCTTGATCCCGACCGAGCGAACGCCCGGCTCGAAGACTTCCTTGACGAAAGCGCCGGTGCCGTTGGCTTTGGTGAAATCGGTCGTGCCGTCGGAAACGATCATGAAATGATGCATCGACAGGATGGTCGGCAGGTCGGCATTCGGGCTGGCGAGCGTGATCTCGACGGTTTGTTTGTCGACCGCCTTGAAGCCGGTCATCTGTGCGGCGATCTTGGCGACCTTCGAGCCGACGGACGGATCGAGATGGCGCTTCAGCGAGAAAACCACGTCATCGGCGGTCAGCGGCTTGCCGTCATGGAAGGTAACGCCGGTCTTCAGCTTGACCGTCCAGGTCTTCGCATCCTTGGACTCGATCGCGTCGGCAAGCTCCATCTGCGGCGTGCCTGATTTGTCGAGGAAGGTCAGGCGATTATAGAAGGAGCAGCACCGGACATAGTCGGTGGAGAGCGATGCCTTGGCGGGGTCGAGCGTATCGGCCGTCGAGGACGACCAGCCGGCCGCTTTGAGCGCGCCGCCGGAAACGGGCGTGGCGGCGAGCGCCTTGCCGGCGCGGCCGAGCACGAGCCCGCCGGCCGACATGGCCACGCCGCCCGCAAGCATCATATGCAGCAACTCGCGACGGGTCGCGCCACGACGGATGGCGGTTTCGACCATGGCGTCGTCGGATCTGGTCCAATTGGTGATCTTGTCGTTCATCTCATTCCCCTTTTCTTCTGTGGCGGGCTGCCCGTTGCGGGCAGGCCCGATCTGCTTTCAAAGTCAGGCGCGCGCAGCGGCCACGGCATCGGCAAGGCCGGCCATGGAGGTAAAATGGTAATCGGGTTTGGTGAACTCGGCCGGCTCGATCGTGCCGCCGTAACCCTTCACGGCATGTCGCCGCTCGATCCAGCAATTGGTCAGCCCAAGTTTCCTGGAAATCCCGATATCGTGGTACTGGCTCTGGGCGACATGCAGGATGTCGTCCTTCGAATGTCCTTCCGAGGCGACGTAGTCGAATACCTTCTCGAAGAATGCGGGATCGGGTTTCTCGGTCGCCGTATCATCCGCGGTGAAGGCGGCATAAAAGGGATTGCCGAGTTCCTTCTCGAAGAAATCGAATGCCCAGCGGCGGGCGTTGGTCATCGCCACGAGGCGGTAATCTTTGGCAAGACTGGCCAGCGCTGCGGCGCTGTCTGCAAAACCCTTCCAGCTCTTTGCCGAATCCCGCAGTTGTTCGCCATATTTTTGGTCAGTGGGCAGGCCGAGCTTCGGCGCGATCGCGAGGTAGACGCGAACGAGGTCGTCGGGGAAGAGGTCGGCATCCTCGGAGTAACGGGCTGCCCGGTAGAGGCTAAGAGCCTGCTCGCCGTCGATTTCAGTCCCCGCCTCGGCCGCGATCCCGGCGAGGCAGGTCTTGAGGCCGCCTTCGAAGTCGATGAGCGTGCCGACGACGTCGAAGGTCAGGTATTTGAATTCCGGAAGGCTTTTGCTCACGTGAATTCCCCAGTGTTCGGCTCCGATGGGAGCTCGGCTTCTCGAAGAAGAAAATTCTGTTCCGCTGGCGGGGTCTTTGTCCCGCTCTTGTATGGAAGGCCGGCTTCTGCGGAGGCCTTTCGTTGATTTCAGTGTGTCACCTGCACCGCACCGGATTCGCCGAATAGGCATCATGATGCGGCACAAAATACCGAATCTGACCGTTTCGCGATATTCTCAGGCTTGCAGAGCCCGACGCACATCCGGGTCCTCCAGCGTCTCGTCCAGGGTGATGCGGGTGCGCTCAACGATCGCATCTATCTCCGTTTCGGTGCAGCAGAGCGGCGGAGCATAGCCAAGCACACCATTGCCGAAGGCGCGGATGACGAGGCCGTTCTCCCAGGCGCGATCGAAGATGCGGCGGGAGGGTTCGGCGGATGCCGGCAACGGCGTCTTGTTCACCTTGTCGACCACAAGTTCGACGGCGGCGAGCATGCCGCGGCCGCGGACATCGCCCACGAGCGGATGATCTCTGAGCGACTCCAGACCCTGCATCAGGCGCGCACCGGCCCTGACACCGTTTTCGAGAAGGCCGTTTTCGTAAAGCCTCAGGACTTCAAGGCCGACTGCGGCGCTGACGGGATGGGCCGAATAGGTATAGCCATGGCCGACGGCGGCGGCACCCGCGCCCTCGGCAATCGCTTGATAGACGTGATCGGCCATCAAGACGGCGCCCATGGGGACGTAGCCGGAGGTCAGGCCTTTGGCGGTGGTCATGAAATCGGGCACGACTTCATCCTCGCTGCAGGCAAAAAGCGGGCCGGTGCGGCCAAAGCCGGTGATCACCTCGTCCGCGACGAAAAGGATGTCGTGCGCGCGGCAGAATTCGCGCATGGCTTTCATCCAGCCTTTCGGCGGCACCAGAACGCCGCCCGAGCCCTGGATCGGCTCGACGTAGAAAGCGGCAACGCGTTCCGGCCCGATCGTCTCGACCTTGCTTTTCAGCGCCGCAAGCGAGGCTTCGATGATCGCCTGCGGATTGTCGCCCACCGGGTTGCGATAGGCATAGTGAGACGGAATCTTATGCTGCCAATCGAAGGGAACGCCGAAGCCGGCATGGAAGGCAGGCAGCGCGGTCAAACCCGCTCCAACCGTCGAGGAGCCATGATAGCCCTGTTCGACCGAGATGAACTGATCGCGCTGAGGCTGCCCACGGGCATTCCAATAGTAGCGTATGAAGCGGATCGTGCTGTCCACCGCATCCGAGCCGCCGAGCGTGAAATAGACGTGGTTGAGATCGCCCGGTGCGCGGTCGGCGAGTTCGCTGGCAAGCCGGATCGCGGGCTCGGAGCCGAGGCCGAAATATGCCGTCGCATAGGGAAGCTCGCGCATCTGACGGGCCGCCGCCTCGACGATGCTTTCGTGGCCGTAACCGGCATTGACGCACCAGAGGCCGGCGAAGCCGTCGATCAGCTGCTTGCCGGAGGCGTCGGTGACCGTCGCGCCTTTGGCCGAGGCCAGCACGCGCACGCCAAGCTTTTCATGGCCGCGGTAGGAGGCGACCGGATGGATGAGGTGGGCGCGATCAAGTTCGATGAGGGAATTGCTGTACATGGAAATCTCCGGATCAGCCGAGTGCCTGGCTGGCGAGGGCAAAGGTGGTGGCGGTCAGATCGGCGGCGTCGTTGGCCAACGGCTTTTTCATCGTGATTCCGCCGCCGACATGGGCGAGCCCGCGTTCGGCGAGCCACGGGGAAAGGCCGGTCTCGGCCGTGGTGTCGACCCTGAGGAACCGTCCGGGCCGCCTGGCGATGAAATGTTCGATGAGTTTCCTGGCCTCGCCGAGGTCGGCGGCCACCACGGGTCCGATCACTTCGCCGCGGCCGAAGGGGCGCAGGCAAGCGAACCCGGAAACGCGGCCGTCGCGGCGAATGACGGCGAATTCGCCGATCCCGGCGAGATAAGAGAGCAGCCCTTCGCGGTCGGCGCCGAAGGCAAGGCGGTCGAGTGCCGCGATAGCAGGGAGGTCGGCGTCGGTAGCGGCTTCCGTTTCCGCCGGCGCGGCGATTTCTCCGGCAAGGCCCTGGTGCTGCAGCACGGTTCCCGTCTCGTGGAAGCCAAGCTTCTGGTAGAGCGGCAGGCCTGCCGTCGTCGCCACCAGCCTCAACGGTCGGTCTCCGGCGGCCAGCAATGCGGCGTCCATGAGTTTCCGGCCGAGGCCCCTGCCGCGCATCGTCTCGTCGACGATGACCATATTGATGGTCGCACAATCTCCCTTGTAAGGCGTGACGAGGACGGTGCCGACGACCTTTCCGTCCTCGACCGCAACCATCCCGTCGCTCAAGGCGAGCGCCAGCTGCCAGTCTTCCGTCCGATGGGGCCAGCCCGCCTGTCTTGAGAGCGCGACGGCGGCTTCCAGATGGTCGGGGCCGAACGGGACGATTTCGATCTGACTTGCTTGCATGGGAGCGTCCTTCATGTCGTGCCCGCCAGTCTGCCGGAGCGCCGGCGGGCAGATCGTCTGAAGGCCATGGTTCAAGCAGTATCTTATGGCGTTGCTGTCATGGGGCGCCGCATCTTATGCTAGAACTAACCGATATCCATCCTATCGAGGTTCTGTCAGTGCATCATCGCCAGCGCTGCGGCAAAGAAATCTTCGCCTCCGAAGTTTCCTGATTTCAACGCCAGAAGCATATCGCCCTGCGCATTGCCGACCGTGCGCAGCACCGGTACGCCGGGCGCAATCTCCGGGCCGATCAGAAATGCCGGAATGGCGAGCCTGTCGACCGCCGCTCCTGAGGTTTCGCCGCCTGCGACCACAAGGCGGCGCACGCCTCTCTCCACCAATTCGGCTGTGATGATCGACGTCGCGGTCTCGATCGCGTGGCCGGAGGCCTCTCGCCCGTAGAGTGATTGCAGCCGTGACACGGTTTCAGGCGCAGCGCTCGCGGCGATGACGACGGGGCCGGCGGAGATGCGGTCTCCGGCCCAGGAAATCGCCGCGGCGATCTCATCGGGACCGGCAAGCAGCCGCTCCGGGTCGAGCCGCAGGACGGGCATCGACCGTTCGGCGATGTCGAGCTGGCGGAGCGTCGCCTTGGAGCAGCTGCCGGCAACGATCGCTGAAAGCCCGCCCACCGGGCGAATGGCGTCCGCCGTCGTTGCGCCGCCGGACGATATCCGGCCGGAGCGGACGAGCGCGCGGGCAAGGCCGAGGCCAAGACCGGACGCACCGGTGGACACTGGCGTTTCCAACGCGATCTCGCCGAGCGTTTCAAGATCCCGTTCGAAAATTGCATCGGCGATAACAGCAGTGACGCCTGCCTTGCACAGGGCGTCAAGCCTCGCCTTGACGGCGCCGGGTCCGGCCGCAATGGCTGCGAGATCGATCAGTCCGACAGCGTTGCGCGATTGTCGGGTGAGCACCCGAACGAGATTGGCGTCATGCATCGGATTGAGGGGGTGGTCCTTGAGCGGGCTTTCGTTCAGCGGCTGTCCGCCAACGAAGAGATGGCCAAGATAGACGGTGCGTCCCGTTTCCGGAAAGGCGGGTGTCACCAGCACGCCGCCGCCGCCGGCCGCATCGCTCAAGGCCTCGGTGACCGGACCGATATTGCCGGCATCGGTGGAATCGAAGGTCGAGCAGATCTTGTAGAGCACATGGCCGGCGCCCCGTTGGCGCAGCCATCGCTCGGCGCTCGCCGCGGCCGCGACGGCATCCGAAGCCGGGACGGAGCGGATCTTCAGGGAAACGACGACGGCGTCGACATCCGGTAATGCCAGCGACGGATCAGGGATGCCGACCGTTTGCACCGTGCGCAGACCGTTCTTCGTCAGCGTGTTGGCGAGGTCGGACGCACCCGTATAGTCGTCAGCGATTGATCCGAGCAAAATAGCCATCGTCTAGCTCCGTGCAAAAGGTTTGAACCAGCCAAGACCGTCCAATGTGTGGCCGCGTGGGGCGTATTCGCAGCCGATGAAACCGTCATAGCCAAGGCGGTCGATTTCGCCGAACAGATAGGCATAGTTCAACTCCTCCCCGTCCGGTTCGTTGCGTGACGGCACGCTGGCGATCTGGATATGGCCGGTGATCGGCAGCAGGCCTCGCAACGCGATAGTGACGTCGCCATGGATGATCTGACGGTGATAGATGTCGAACTGCAGCTTCAGGTTCGGCAGACCGCATTCGGCAATCAGCCGCTCGGCGGCGCCGAAGTCGTTGAGGAAATATCCAGGCATGTTTCGCCCGTTGATCGGCTCGAGCAGGAGATCGATGCCTTTTTCAGCAAGCCGCCCGGCAGCATAGGTGACGGAGCGCCGGTAAGCGGAGGAGGCGTCTTCGTCATGAGGGTCGGCGATGCCTGCCATCAAATGCAACCGTCTGACCCCCGTCGCCGCCGCATAGTCCAGTGCCCGCTCGACATCGGCTTTCAGTGCATCGAAGCGTCCGGGAAGAGCGGCGATGCCACGCTCGCCTGCTGCCCAGTCGCCCGGCGGCAGGTTGAACAGGGCCTGCTGCAGATTGTTGCGGGCAAGCCGTTCGGCGATCGCCTCCGGCGCGGCTTCATAGGGAAAGAGGTATTCGACGGCGGCAAAGCCGACATCGGCTGCGGCGTCGAAGCGGTCGAGGAACGCCCATTCGTTGAACATCATCGTCAGGTTGGCGGCGAAAACCGGCATGTCTAGCGTTCCTTTTACAGGCTCTGCGGCTCTTTGGTGGAGCTGGGCAATTCAGCGCCGGAAAGCTTGGCGTAGAGCCGCGCCAGCGAGGAATCGTCGTCACGGCCCATGCCCGCCCCGGAGGCGGCCAGATACATCTGCAGGGCGGCTGCCGCGAGCGGTACCGGATAACGCTCGGAGCGGGCCATGTCTTGGACGATACCGAGATCCTTGACGAAGATCTCGATGCTGCTGAGCGGAGTATAGTCTCCGGCCAGCACATGCGGCACGCGGTTTTCGAACATCCAGGAATTGCCGGCCGACGCGGTGATCACCTCGTAGACCTTGTCGAGGTCGAGGCCCTGCTTGGCGGCAAAGGTTATGGCCTCACAGGCGGCCGCGATGTGCACGCCGGCGAGAAGCTGGTTGATCATCTTGAAGGCGGCGCCTTTTCCGGCCGTGTCGCCGAGCTCGTAGACCTTGCCGGCCATGGCGTCGAGACCCGGGCGCGCCGTATCGAAGGCCTGTCTGGAGCCGGATGCCATGATCGTCAGTTCGCCACGCGCCGCCTTGGCCGCGCCGCCCGAAATCGGCGCGTCGAGGTAATGCAGGCCGAGAGCCTCCACCCGCCCAGCCAGATCGCGTGCGACGGCGGGATCCATGGTGGCCGACGAGATGAAGACGGCGCCGGGCTTCATCGCATTTGCGACGCCTTGAGGCCCGAACAGCACGGCCTCGGTCTGCGCGCCATTGACGACCACGGAGACGACGATGTCGGCATCCTTTGCCGCAGCGGCAGGGGTCGCCGCGCCACGTCCGCCATCGGCGACGAAGCGGTCCACTGCCGCCGGCGTGATGTCATATCCAACGACGTCGAGACCTGCGCGCTTCATCGACTGGGCCATTCCAAGCCCCATGGAACCAAGACCGATGACGGCCGCGATAATGTCGGGACCTGAGTTTTCAGCAAGCGGTGACATGAGGAGCTTCTCCAGTCTTGTGAGAGAGGTCTGCGCCCCTCCGGGTATCATCCCGGAGGGGCTGTAGCTCAGCGATTGACGCTTTTCGCCGGAACCGTCAACACGGCCAGCGAACCAATGATTAACGCAGCCGCCAGCAGATACATGCCGGCGCTGTTGGTGCCGGTGAAGTCTTTGAGATAGCCTACCAGGAACGGCCCGAGAAACCCGGCGAGATTACCGACCGAATTGATCCAGGCAATGCCGGCCGCAGCGCCCGTGCCGGCAAGAAACGCCGTTGGAAGCGACCAGAACAGTGGCGCGCAGCTGATGGCGCCGGCGGCAGCCAGCGACAGGCAGACAATCGAGACCGTCGTGCTCGTTGCCATCGTCGCCGCGACGAAACCACCGGCGGCGATGAAGGCCGGGACGACGAGGTGCCAGCGGCGTTCGCGCAGCCTGTCGGCGGAACGTCCGAGCGCCAGCATCACGACGAATGTGCAGATATAGGGGATCGCGGAAATCAGGCCGATATTGAGGTTTCCGTTGACGCCCGAGGCCTTGACGATGGTCGGCATCCAGAAATTCAGACCATATTGCCCGAGCACGAAGCAGAAATAGATCAGGCACATCAGCCAGACGCGGCGGTCGGCCAGCGTTGCGCCGATGCTGTGCGGGCTTGCCGTCTTGGCCCGGTTCTCCGCCTCGATATTGGCCGTCACCACGCGCTTTTCCTCATCGCTCAGCCATTTCGCGCCCTGGATCGTATCATCAAGGTAGAAGAACGTCGCGACGCCGAAAAGAATAGCCGGAATGGCTTCGATGAGGAACATCCACTGCCAGCCGGAAAGTCCGTGCGTGCCGTGGAAACTGTCCATCAGGAGACCCGAAAGCGGATTGCCGAAAATGGCGGATATCGGGATCGCCGACATGAAGGTGGTGATGATCCTGGCGCGGCGATGGGCCGGATACCAGGCGGTCAGATAAAGAATGATGCCGGGGAAAAATCCGGCTTCCGCAACGCCCAGCAGGAAACGCAGGACATAGAAGACGGTTTCCGACGACGTGAGCATGAAGGCGGCGGAAATGATGCCCCAGGTGAGCATGATGCGGGCGATCCACACCCGTGCGCCAACCTTGTTCATGATGATGTTGCTCGGCACTTCAAACAGAAAATAGCCGATGAAGAAAATGCCGGCACCGATGCCATAGGCGGCTTCCGAGAGGCCGAGTTCGCTCGACATCTGCAGCTTGGCGAAACCGACATTGACGCGGTCGAGATAGGCGACCACATAGCACAGCATCAAAAAGGGTACGATCCGCCAGAATACCTTGCCATAGGCACGGTCCTCGAGCGTCTGGGCGGGATGTGCGCCAATAACTGGCGCCTGCGTCTGCAGCGTCATGATTTTCTCCTCCGATTGTTGCCGCGGTCTCCTGTCGATCCTCCCGCGGCACGCCGAGCCACTTGTGGCAGCGCTGCCATTTTTATTAATCCATTTTGGCAGCGCTGCCAACAGCAAATTGGTAGCGCTGCCAAAAAAACCTTGCTTCTTGGCGGAAGCGGTGAAAAATGGGGGCAGAGCGGTGGTCATCGGGCGGGCAACCACCTCAACAGTCGGGTTTAGACGTAACGATGGAATTCAAAAATCAGCCGACGGTAACGCTTGCCGAGGTCGCCGAAGCGGCCGGTGTCGGTGAGAGCACGGTGTCGCGCGTGCTGCGCAACCACGGTTCGTTTTCCGGCAAGACGCGCGAGCGGGTGATGGCCGCCGTCGAGCGGCTGGGCTATGTGCCGAACCGGATCGCGGGAACGCTGGCCTCCACCGGTTCGCGTCTTGTCGCCTTCGTTATTCCCTCTTTGTCGAACATCGTCTTTCCCGATGTGCTGCGCGGTGCCAGTGCTGTTCTGGAGGAAAACCGGTATCAGGCGGTCTTCTCCGTGACCGATTATGATCCGGGCAAGGAGGAAGCGCTCGCCGCCGCGATGCTTGCCTGGCGGCCGGCGGCGGTCATGCTGGCGGGATGCGAGCATACGGAGGGTACAGTGAAGATGCTGCGCGCCAGCGGGTGTCGGGTCGTCGAACTGCTCGATCTCGACGGCGATGCTCTCGATATCGCGGTCGGCTTCTCGAACCGCGCAGCCGGACGGGAGAGCGCTGCCTTCCTGCTCAAGCGGGGTTATCGCCGGATCGGCTATGTCGGTCACGACCTGAACCGCGATACCCGTGCCGGCAAGCGGTTTTCCAGCTTTTGCGAAACGCTCGGCGCGCATGACGCCCCGCTCGTCGCCCGCGAAATTCTCGCCGGCGCTTCGTCCGTGGAAAACGGCAGGTTGGGGCTGGAGCGACTGCTTGCCCGGACGACCGATCTCGATGCGGTTTATTTCTCCAACGACGATATGGCGCTGGGCGGCTATTTTCATTGTCTGGCTCAAGGGATCGCGGTCCCCTCGAAGCTCGCCATTTTCGGCTATAACGGCCTCGATATCGGCCGGGCAACCCCACAGCCGTTGTCGACTATCCGAACGCCGCGCGTGGCGACCGGGGAGATAGCCGCGCAACTGGTCGTCACTAATGCGCCGCCGCAGTCCGTCGATCTCGGCTTTGAACTGGTCGAAGGGGCAACCGCGTAATATTGGAGGAACTGTCATGTCCGACACGCGCCTGCGTGAGGAAATCTGCCGATACGGCCGCTCGCTGTTCGAGCGCGGGCTGACGCCCGGTTCGTCGGGCAACATATCGTTGCGACTGGAGGATGGCGGCTGGCTGGTCACGCCGACCAACGCCTCGCTCGGCTTTCTCGACCCGGCACGGATCTCCAGGCTCGATGCCGAAGGCCGGCTCCTGTCCGGCGACAAGCCGACCAAGGAAATTCCGCTGCACACTGCCCTCTATGATACGCGCGGCAGCGCCCGCGCCATCGTCCATCTTCACTCCACCCACGCGGTGGCACTGACCATGCTGCCGGAGATCGATCCGCGCGCCGCCCTGCCGCCGATGACGCCATATTATCTGATGCGCGCCGGCGAAACCGCGCTGGTGCCCTATTATCGTCCCGGCGATCCGGCGGTGGCCGACGCCATCCGCGGGCTGGCGGGCAAATATTCGTCGGTGCTGCTGGCCAATCACGGACCTGTTGTCGCCGGTGACAGCCTGGAGGCGGCGGTCTTTGCGACCGAGGAACTGGAGGAAACGGCGAAGCTCTATCTGCTGTTGCGCAACCTCAATCCTCGTTTCCTCAGCCCGGCGCAGGTGGCCGATCTCGTCAACACCTTCGGCCTCGACCTTCCGTCGCATCACCATCACGATCACGACGGCGATTGAAGGCGTCATTCCGCCGGCCACTAACCGCGGGCAAGCGCGCAACCTTCTGCCAAACCCTGCTTTCGATACGATAGATTCTGCTTCCGATGGCGGCAATTCAGGCGAGCTGTGGTTGAAGCGGTGCCTATGATTGTGACACGTCCCCAGTTCCGATCGCTCAAGGATACGCAAATGACGACGTTCCGTCCGAAATACATCACCTTCGACTGCTACGGCACGCTGACCAACTTTCAGATGGCGGAAGCGGCACGCGATCTCTACGGTGAAGAGCTCGACGAGCCACGCATGGCGGAGTTCATCAAGAATTTCGCTGCCTATCGCCTCGACGAGATCATGGGCGACTGGAAACCCTATGCCGAGGTGGTGCACAATTCGCTCGAGCGGACATGCAAGCGCAACGGCGTGACATTTCGCGACGAAGCCGCCCGGATGATCTATGAGCGGGTTCCGACCTGGGGGCCGCATTCGGATGTCCCGGCCGGTCTTGCCAAGGTCGCCAAGGAAATCCCTTTGGTCATCCTCTCCAACGCCATGAATTCGCAGATCATGTCGAACGTCGAAAAACTGGGCGCGCCCTTCCATGCGGTCTATACCGCCGAGCAGGCTCAGTCCTACAAGCCACGCTTCAAGGGCTTTGAATATATGCTCGATATGCTGGGCTGCGGGCCGGAAGACGTGCTGCATTGCTCGTCCTCCTTCCGCTATGATCTGATGTCGGCCCACGATCTTGGCATCAAGAACAAGGTTTGGGTCAATCGCGGCCATGAGCCGGCCAATCCCTATTACGGTTATGTCGAAATTCCTGACATCTCGGGCCTGCCTGGCGTCGTCGGGCTCTGACGGAGAGACGCGGATGCAGTTCGAATCCTACTGGCACGACACGGCTCCAGCCTTTGCCGGCGCCGCTGAAGGCCCCGTCGAAGGACATTACGACGTCGCCGTCATCGGCGCCGGCTTCACCGGGCTTGCCGCGGCGCGCCAGCTTGCAAAGGCCGGCGTCAAGGTCGTGGTGCTGGAGGCCGAACGGGTCGGCTGGGGGGCATCGGGACGCAATGGCGGCCATCTCAACAACGGCCTCGCCCATAGCTTCCTGTCCGCCAAATCAGCACTCGGCGTGGAGCGAGCCGTCGCCCTCTACAAGGCGTTCGACGATTCCATCGATACGATCGAGGCGATCATTGCCGAAGAGGGAATCGACTGCAATTTCCGCCGCGCCGGCAAGCTGAAGCTTGCTTCCAAGCCGCAGCATTTCGACGCCATTGCCCGCAATTTCGAGGCCGTTCATAGAGAGGTCGATCCGGACACGGCGCTTCTGACGGCGGGTGACCTGAAAAGCGAGGTCGGGTCGCCCTTCCATGGCGCCATGCTCTCGAAGAAGAGCGCGATGATGCATATGGGCCGCTATGTCGCGGGGCTCGCCACGGCAGCCGCGCGTCACGGCGCTATCATCTTCGAAAAGGCAGCCGTGACCGCCCACCGGCAGGGCAACGGTCGCCACAGCCTGACGACCGCACGCGGCACCGTCACCGCAGACCACGTGCTGGTTGCGACAGGCGCCTATACGCCGTCGCTCTTTAATTATTTCCGCCGCCGGATCATTTCCGTCGGCAGCTTCCTGATCGCCACGCGTCCGCTGACCGACGCCGAAATCGCCGCTGCGATGCCGGGTAACCGCACCTGTGTCACGTCGATGAACATCGGTAATTATTTCCGGCTGTCGCCGGACAACCGGCTGATCTTCGGCGGCCGCGCCCGGTTTTCCGCCACGTCGGATCAGCGCTCGGACGCAAGGAGCGGCGACATTCTCCGCGCCAGCCTGGCTGAAATCTTCCCGCAGCTTGCCGGCGTCGAGATCGACTATTGCTGGGGCGGACTCGTCGACATGACGAAGGACCGCTATCCGCGCGCCGGCTATGTCGACGGCGTGTGGTATGCCATGGGCTATTCCGGCCACGGCGCCCAGCTCTCCACCCATCTCGGCATGATCATGGCCGACTCCATCCTCGGCAAGACCGACCGTAACCCAATCAAGGGGCTCGACTGGCCGGCCGTCCCCGGCCATTTCGGAAAGCCGTGGTTCCTGCCGCTCGTCGGGCTCTATTACAAGACGCTCGATCGCTTCCAGTAACGGGCCGGATCAGTCCGATTGCAGCCGAAGCGGCTCGATGGGGGCAGGATTGCGATGAGTACCTGCGCGCGGTCAACTATCTGACCTGGCTGACTGGATAGATCCTGAGAACACCAAGGCTGTTATCAGTCGTGATGGCTGCAATACCCGCTTCATATGCGGCGCGGACGATCGCCTCATGCAATATCTCGGGCTCGGTATCTCCGGTAAGAACCTCCAAACAGGTTCTCACCGCCGTGAAGAATTCCTCACCATCGTCGATGGGCCATTCCTTCAGCAACAGTTGGGCAGCCTCGCGAGCGGTACGGATCACTCTGCGATCTTTCCCTTCGGCAAAAACAAGAATTATCGTTGGGAAGTTTCTCAACATATCGAATCTCATTGTGCTGAACTCCGCGGGGCGGCCAGTGCCAATGCCGGGCCATGGTTTCGCACCGGGATTGGCCACACATGCTCGTCAACCATCAGTTAGCCAGATTGGCTTTTAGCTCACGGGCTGCCGCCTCAAGGAGTCGCTTGAATTCTTCAGAGGTCACGCCATCGGCGCGCATCACCATGGCGATCAGTGGATCGCAAAGAGCTTCGGATATCGTCAGCTCATCGTTCTTTCCGGCAGTTGCGCCAACGGAGCAACAATATCCCGACGAAAATAGCGTGTTCATGGACATACCTTGCATTCGGGGTGTTTGCAGAGAGAACGCAGCTCGGCCTGATTGCTTTTGAGGTCCAATATCCATCGGCGTCCCTGTGCGGCCGAGTGTCTCGAAAGGCATTTTTGGGCAATCCGCGATACGGCAAGGCCGGCGATAAATGCGTTCTCGGCAGCGGCCGGTGGAGCGAGAAAGCCGTCGTCGGTTGCGACCTGGGCGGTGCAATGGCAGACGGGACATGCGTCCTCATGCACTGCGACCGAGGAACCTGCCATGCCATGTGCTTGGGAGCGGCCGACATGCAGATGGGGCGGCAGGCCGGCTTTCGATGCGTGGCAGGCCGTCAGGAACTCCTGGGCCGGATGAGAATCGTCGCCGGCGAGAACGACGAACGGATTGTGGGCGTAATCTGCGATCAATCGGAGCGCTGCGGCCCCTTCCGCAAATTCCGGCAGCGCGAACACATTGGCCGAGAAACACGCGGCCAGACAGGTCGCCAGCTTGTCCGTCTTCAGCCGGCCGAGATCAGCTTCGCTCGCCCATGGGACATGGTTCAAGTTGTCCTCGTCGATACGATCGGCATCCACGAGATAGAAATGGCGCGCGCCGTGGGCCGCAAGCTGGATGGCAATCTGCGAGCCCAAGCCGCCGCATCCGATAATGACGAAGTCGATTTCGCCAAAACCTGCGAAGTCGCGTTGACGATGGCGAAGAGGCGTCAGGAAGGCGTCGTCGTGATCCAATGCGGTGGAGATATATTCGTCCTCATCCGGCATATTGGAACCCTCCAACGAGACCCCGAATGCAGGCCCGGTAACATTGGGGCTCCGTTCCTCGACAGGATCAGCACTATTGCCGGTGAACAGAGCCCCTCTGCCGCCCCACCCCAGGCTGTGGGCGAAGAAGTTCGGGAAGTCGACGGGCGCACGGATTGCCGTTGACAATCGTCTAGACTGATCATTGACCATCAGATCGCCTCCATCTCGGTGGGCGCAACTCCGCGGATCGTCGCGGCGTAGTGACCGTAATCCTCGCCCATCGCATGGTCGGGTGTCTTCGCGATCACGTGGAATTTGCCGTCGTACCAGAGGCTGACATTGTCGCCGCTGTCATCGACCTCTCGCCGGCCCATCCGAGGATCGATCGGCTCCTTGCCGCGCAGCAGCATCTGTCCGATATCCCAGGCTTGGCGATCGAGAACTCGCTGGCGCTCGGCAAGATGCGCCTGCCGGTGCGCAATGGGTTCTTCGGCAAGCAACTGGCCGACGAGGAACAAGATCCGACTGCTCCAGGAAGGAATGGCGGCGATGTCTGGGAGGTCGAGGAGGACATCGCCGCCAAGACGTTCGATACCTTTCCGAGCTATGTCGATGAGCGGGACTTGCCGCGCGGCATAGGCGATTATGAATGCCGCTTTCCGGGCGCGGCGCTCAAGATCCGACTCGGTGGATAGGCATGCCATGCGCAAGGCGCACTCCCAGGGAATGGTGTAGGCCGTATGCAGGATGCTCTCGAGCGTCTGTAGGTCCTTCTTGTATGGGGAAACATACTGGAACTCGCCGGGCAGGGATGCCGCCGCCGAGGTCGTATAGAACCCGAGCAGGATATTCCCCGCCTCATGAAGCAGTTGGGCCGCTGTCGCGGCATGATCGCCGGCGCGCAACCTCTCTCTGGAAAGGACGATGAGCGCGCTGCCCGGCAATTCGTTCGAACTCGAAAAGGAGCACTGCGGTTCGCGCCGCACGCCAACGTAAAGCGTGTGTAGGCCGGCGATCAGACGCTGATGGCCGTACTCGTCTAAGTCCGCGATCAATGCGAAGGCCTTCTCCAGATGGTCGGCGATTCGATCCAATTCCGCATCGTCGGTGATCGGATAGCCGGGCCGGGGATAGTCCGGCATGCATTGGCGGAGGAGGGCTTGCATGATACGGCTTCGCGCCGGACTTTCGATGTGCACGAGGCCGATGCCGCAAGAGAGCCGGCACGCTGTCTGACGTTCGAGTTCAAGATCCGATGCGATCAGATCCGGCTGCAGATAGCGGCCGACGACCTGCACATCGGGGCGGGCTGCCTGCCATTCCAGACTGCGCGCGAGCGCACCCATCCAGGCTGCAAGTACGGATGAACGGTAAGGGTCGGCGCCGACCGGTCCGGCAACCGCTGGCGGAAGCTCCGGCAGGCGAGTGTATCCGCCATCTGCAAGGTCGGGGAAATAACCTGACAGTGCCTCTACCCCAGCCGAACAACCGGCGAGCTTCGAAGCCGCCGCAAGCGTGCGGCCATATTGGAAGCGTCGCTTCAAAAGGTTGCGTGTTGCCACGCGCTGCAGGGAGACGGAACTTGCCATCAGGGGATTGCGCTTGAGCAGGAGGCGCGCCTCATCTGCCAATTGGTGTATGCGGGACGCGGACATCGGCAGCCTCCATGAGTTTGTCTTCGGGCGGATCAAGGTTGCATCTCGGGCAAAAATGCCGGAGTTCGGGACGACTTTGCCCGGCATCGGAACGTTGTGCTTCGTCGGTTGAGAGGCACTATTCCCCAGGGGCGTCATTCGCCCGCCAGTTTCGCGTTAAAAATCCGTAAAAAAGGCGTAAACAAAGAAAAAGCCCCCTCGATAGAGGAGGCTTGGAATTTGGATAACGCAGCCGCAGCAGTCAGATCGCCAGAGCCGCCTGGACCGCCGCCCGCGCATTTGGCAGGCCCGCTCCAAAGAAATAGGCCATCTCGACGGCGTCCTCGCTCTCGGCGTTCATGCAATCCGCCGTCAATTTCCTCGTTCCGGGCGCGACAATGGCGTCCAGGCGGGATGCCGTCTTCAGAATTGATTTCACTTGAAGCCCCGAGAGGCGGTCACCGGGATTGTGGTGGCTTTTGTAGGCCCGCTGTATCAGGGCGCATAGCCCACCCACCTGCGCCGACGCGCCTGATGTGCCCCCGAAGGGGGTGTAGTAGCCGCCCCCGATGCCCGGATTGGTTCCGAACGGCACGATGGCCGACCACGGATCGGAGCCCTGATTATAGCCGAAAATCCCCGGCAGGTCCGTCGTCAGCAGCGAGAAGTGCGAATAGTAGTATTCCCGCGTTCGAAAAGCGCTGTAGTCGTGCTGCGCGGCAAACGGAGAAAGCCGGTCGAGGCGCAACTGATGCCTGTTGAAGACCTCCCCGTCGTCAGAGGGGGAGACTACCGTCAATCCTTCGCCGTAATTGCTGTAGCCCGAACGGAAACCTTCGACGGTAACGGCCCCAACTGCAATGATGCCATTGTTGTCGGCAGCAAGACTTGCCGGATAGATCAGCTGGCTCTCGCCACTGTTTCCTGCGGCGCAGACGATCGGGATGTGCCGGCTGATGGCGAGGATGAGTTGTTTGAGGACATGCCACGGGCGATCCGGATTGGAACCTTTCTGCGCAGCCTTCGGCTCCAGTTCAGGCCCACCCTGATCAGCAACGGCAATGCGCGTGAACAGATTGGCGGCATCCTGGTTTTTCCATAATTCCAGGTCGGCCTTCAGTTCGTTCTTCGGATCAACGATGCTGCGTTTCGGGTCGGGCAGACCGCGCGGCAAGACGATCACGTCTGCTTTCTGATGATAGGCATAAAGAAAGGCCGCAATGAACTGCCTGACATCGTCTTCGAAGGACGTTCTGATCGAGATGAGCCTTGAGAAAGGATCAACGCCGAAATAGGGGATGACATTGCGATTGCCGCTGGTGCGCAGCTCGTCGCCATTCCCATAGAAGGCTCCTTCCGGCGGAAGGCTTGGCGTGCCTTCTTCCGCAACAACGGCGGGTTCGCCGACGATCAGCCCGGCACAGCAGGTACCATGCGATGCAAAAAGCGATTCCGGATTGTAGAGCCGCCGGAGTACCCCTTCCGACGCGGCGTATTCGGCAACCAGATCACCGAGATAGTCCCGGTCGTCATTCGAAAGGCCGATATTGCCGAGCGGAGCGATGTTGAGCCCGGCAAAGAAGGCACGCCTTTCCTCGCGGTCGAAGGACGTGGTCGTATCAAGAATTTCGAGCACGCGCGCACCGTAACGATGGGTCGTCAAATCGATTGACGCCTCCCGGTCAAGCCGGGTTGCCAGATTGGGATGATCCGGAGATACGCCGACATCGATCAGCGCGACCCGTGCGGGTCGCAACGGGCCGGCGGAAGCGATAGCGTCCCAGACCGTGCCGGTGATGAGGGGATCGGGGAGCGCGCGTGCGGCGCTCGCATCGAGCGCTGGAGGTGCCGGCGGAGCCGATCCGTATTCTGCGTCGACTACGCCAAGGGCGGTCAGGTGCCAGAGATAATAGTAGTTGATCGGTGCGGGCTCAGGCATTTGTGTTTGATCCGTCATGGTTGTAACCCTGTTGAGCAGCAGCTGGAGAATTCAGACCCATTCGTCGTGTACGGCCTGGAACAGAGGGCCGAACGCGTCGTGGAGATAGGGAGCGAAGCGCCGGGCGAGATCTCGCCCCGCCTGCGTATCGCTCGGATAGTGCAGGCCGGCCCATTCGCGATTTTCGGCGACGTTCTGGGCGATGCGGGCAAGCTCGTCGGTGGCCGGATGTTCCGGCAGGATCGTCGAGAACGCAAAGGCGATCGAAAAGCACTGGAACGAATGGTTGCTGGGATAGGACTCGTGGACCGGCACGGCCAGCAATGGCCGCAGCATGGGCTCGAACTGGTTTGGCCGCAGCCGGTTGAACTGGCTTTTGTAAATCAGCCCGACATATTCGCAGGCCGTCAGGATTGCCTGGAAAAGGCCTTCCGTCTGCTCGAAACCGCCGAGATCCTCGATATGCAATGCGCGGGTGAATTCCCCCACGGAGATCGTCGACTCGATTTGGATGTCGGGCAGGCGGCGCACACGTTCGCGGTCGCGGTGTTGCATGGAGAGCAGCACCGTCGTTTCGAGGCGGGTATAATCCGGGCCGGGGGGCGGAAGTATATCCAGCTTTTCCCAGGTGAAGCGCCGCGCCGCGGTATAGGCGTTGCGTGACGGCTGCTGGTGCAGCCTGCGCAGCTCGAAGGAGGGGATAAGCTGCGACACGCCGAGGCTGCCGCCATCCATCGTCGACTTGTTCTTGTTCTTATTCTTATTTTTGTTCTTGTTTTTGTTCAGCGACGCCTTGTTGAGCACCGACTTGTTTGCGACGCTCTTGTTGAGGACCGAGGCTACGGCCATCGTCGCCATCATGGGCCCGGGCAGGGGCGATCCATCGTCATCCGTGCCGAGGAAAAGCACAGCCCCGGAGGCTGCATCGGCTGCAGCCGGTGATGCACCGGCGAGAGGATCAGCACCGGCATCGTCCCTGGGTTCGCATGGAAGGACCGTATCCGGCTCAATCCTGAATTTATAACTGTTTAGAAATAAAACAATTTTCGATTGCGATTCCTCAGTAGTGTCCGCTTCCATTGCAGCCTCCTTGCGCGATGATGTGAAGATTTGTCCGGAGTTCAGCGCAGCTTGGCGCCGGCCTTGAGCAGGCCGTCGATCAAGATCTGCCCGCCGCCTGTGTCGAGCAGCGGATAGCCGCTGCCGCGGAAGGCGTTGATGGAGAAGCCGCCCTCGACCGCCTCAAGACGCTGCAGGTAATCCCGCGCGCCGCCGAGATTGTTAGAATGGGCGTGACTGGAGGCAAGATAGCGCAGCAGACTGTTGAAGTTCGGCCGTGCCCGGAGGGCTTCTTCGCCTGCAGCTATGGCTGCGGCATGATCGCCCGCAAGCGCTGCCGCAATGCATTTGGTCGTATCGAAGTAATATTTATGCGGGCTGTAGACGCCGAGCTCTTGTACCCAACGCGCCATGGCCACCGCCTTGTCGGGCTGGCCTGCATAGCAGTGCAGCATCGCATAGAGATCCCAGCTGAGCGGCAGGGCCGGGTTCAGGCGGATCGATTTTTCGAACAGGTTGGCCGCATAGTCGTATTCGCCGAACAAGAACGAATGGACGTGGCCGACGAGCGCGAGCGACACGGAATTCTGCGGATCGAGTTCCAGCGCCTTGCGCGCATAGGCCTGGGCTTGCTCGATCAGATGCGCGTCCAGCGCGTTGAAGCGTTGGCCGACCTGGAAAGTCCGAATGAATGACAGCCAGGCAAAAGTCGATGACCGCGGCTGATACTGGATCTGTTCTTCCAGGCGCCGCTCCGCGTTATCGAGGTCGTCGCGCGACAGCCGAAAGATCGCATTGACGGCGTCGATCAGGAGACCGTCCTGCGACAATCGGCTGTCGGTTGCCTGGATCTCCTGGAAATAGGCCAGTTGATCGACGGCCTGGCTGATTAGTGCAGCGGCGATGCCGAACTCGCCCCGCTCGAACTGCGTGCGGTTGATTGCCTGACTGCCCAGCCAATGAATACGGTTGTTGATCAGGTGCTTCATCACCAGTTCGATCAGCACCATGTCACCATCAAACGTCAGGCGAAGCTGTAGGCATAGGGGAAGGCTGATCTGCTGTTCGCTCTCTTCAATATCCGGCAAGGTGAAGGAGAGGTCGGTGACGCCAAAGCCCAGCCCATCGGCGATGGCTTTTGCAATGAGATTCTGGAACCGTGTCGCAGCAATTTGTCCGCCCTCTCCGGCACCCACCATGATGGGGGACAGAAGAACCATCATCCATTGCCATTCACCGCCGACCCGCCGCCGATAGGGGTCGCTGCTGGCGATGTCTACGGGTTTGCCTGTTCTCGGCGTATCCGGGGCGCCTGTTAAAGGCAGCAGGGCGGAATGTTTGGCGATATCGCGGCTCGGCTGCTGTCGCGGCTCGAATACATCGTGGACTTGTCCTTCATCGAGGCGGCGATACCAGTTTTGCCGTTCCAGCGCCAACCAATCCTCGAATTCGGGATCGCGGATGTCGATACCTTCGAGCAATTCGTCGGTGACTTGATCCGGAGACCGCTCCGTCCGAACCACCAGGTCGGTATCGAGCACGAGTCGGTCCGTATCCAGCCAAACGGTATTCTTATCCGCAATCAAGAGATCACGTGCCGGCCCCAGACTCTTATGAATGTCCAAAAGCGCCTGGCGCAGACTGGCTGCCGCCTGGTCGTCGGAGCGATCGCTCCATAACTTGTCCCTAAGCCAGATTCGCGAGCGCGAGCCCCGGGTGGACAATGCAAGCATCGCCAGAAGAGCCTGTGCCTTTTTGGATTTCGGAGTAACCGACCGCCCCCCAGCGTCCACAAGGGCAAAAGGCCCGAGCAGGAACATCCGAAACGGATCGTGCTCCTTGTTCATGCGATCCACCGGCCCCGCCCCCGTTGCCTCCGATACGCTCGTTTGGCGGCCGGAAAACCTAGCATCCGGGAACCAGTCTGCCACAACTGCGGCGTCTGGCAAGCAACCGGGAAGGGAAACCGGGATTGCGAAATGTAAATCTATGCTATGGCGATGATCGAACTGAAGCATAACCGGTTGAAATCCCTCTGCGCAACTTCGCAAACCGGCCGTAGCACCCCGCCGTCAAAGCAGCGTCAAAGAAATGTTGTTTTAGGCGCCGTAATTTTGCAGGAATCTGCCAAAGGCTGCCGAGTATTCGAAACGACGTGTCGGAGTTGCTCCAGCAGGAGCATCGACCGTCGTTCCGATCATCCAGCGCCGGGATGATTTCCCGGCGCTTTGTTTCCCTATAGTCAGGCGAGCCCGCCGATGTGGAAGCTCTTCATTTCGAGATATTCCTCGATGCCGCATTGGGCGCCTTCTCGGCCGAGGCCGGACTGCTTGACGCCGCCGAAGGGAGCGACCTCGGTCGAGATCGCCCCGGTGTTCAGGCCGAGCATCCCGAATTCGAGCGCTTCGGCGACACGCCAAGAGCGTTTCAGGCTCCCGGTGTAGAAATAGGCCGCAAGCCCGAAGGGCGTAGCGTTGGCGATGCGGATCGCCTCTTCCTCGCTGTCGAAACGGAAAAGCGGGGCAACGGGTCCGAAGGTCTCTTCGCTGGCAAGCTGCATCTCGGTCGTCGCACCGCCGAGCACCATCGGTACCGCATATTGATCGCCTTCAGGCACGGAACCTGCGGTGGCGAGGATCCTTGCTCCCTTTTCCACCGCATCGTCGACATGACGCTTGATCTTCTCGATCGCCGCTCTGTTGATCATCGGTCCGATATCTGTGCCGGCATCCGTGCCGGCCCCGACCTTCATGGCCGATACGCGCGCGGAAAGTCTGGCGGCAAAGGCCTCGTAGACACTGGACTGGACGAGAAGGCGGTTGGCGCAGACGCAGGTCTGCCCGCCATTGCGGAATTTCGAGGCGATCGCACCTTCCACGGCCAGATCGAGATCGGCGTCGTCGAAGACGATGAAGGGCGCGTTGCCGCCGAGTTCGAGGCTGAGCCGCTTGACGCTGTCGGCCGCGCCGCGCATCAGCAGCGAGCCGACGCGGGTGGAGCCGGTGAAAGAGATCTTGCGGACGGTTTGGTTCGCCATCAGTTCATCGCCGATGCCGGCCGGCATGCCGGTGACGATATTGATCACCCCCTTGGGGATGCCGGCGCGCTCCGCCAATACGCCGAGCGCCAGCGCCGAAAAGGGGGTCAGGTCCGATGGTTTGACGACGACGGTGCAGCCTGCGGCGAGCGCCGGCCCGACCTTGCGGGTGATCATCGCATTCGGAAAATTCCACGGCGTGATGATCGCCGACACGCCGACGGGCTCCTTCAGAACGACGATCCGCCGGTCCGCCGTCGGCGAAGGAATGGTCGTTCCGCCGATGCGGCGCGCCTCCTCGGAAAACCATTTGATGAAGGAGGCGCCGTAGTGGATTTCACCACGCGCTTCCGTCAGCGGCTTGCCCTGCACCCTGGTGAGGATCAGCGCCAGATCCTCGATATTATCGAGCATCAGATCGTGCCAGGCTTCCAGCAACGCGCCGCGCTCGGCATTGGTCTTTGCGCGCCATGGACCGAAGGCCTTTTCCGCCGCCGCGATCGCCGTTCTGGTATCGGCTCCATCCATGTCGGGCACCGTGCCCAGCACATGCTGGGACGCCGGATCGATCACCTCGATCGTACGTCCTGCTGCTGCTCCCCGCCATTCTCCGTCGATCAGCCCTTGCTGACGAAGCAGGCTGCTATCCCTTAATCCGTTCATTCTGTTCTCCATTGATCAGCCAAGTGCCGAAAGCACCGATGCCGTGATCGCGTCGGTCTTGTCCTTGCCGGGAATTGCGCCGATGCCGCGTGCCGTCGTCGCCTCGATGGCGGCCATCACCTTTCCTGACGCAGCCATTTCTCCGAGATGCTCCAGCATCATCGCGCCCGACCAGATCGCGGCAATCGGATTGGCGATTCCGAGATGAGCGATATCGGGCGCGGAGCCGTGGACCGGTTCGAACATCGATGGCGCCGAGCGATCGGGATTGATATTGGCGGAGGCTGCAAAGCCGAGCCCGCCCTGGATGGCGGCGCCGAGATCGGTCAGAATATCGCCGAACAGGTTGGAGGCGACCACGACGTCGAGACTATCAGGCGCCATGACCATGCGGGCGGCCATGGCGTCGATATGGTAGCTGGTCACCTCGACATCGGGATATTCCGCAGAAAGCCTCTGGGTGATCTCGTCCCAGAAGACCATCGAATATTTCTGCGCGTTGGACTTCGTCACCGAGGCAAGCTTGCTGCGTCGCGCCCGTGCTTGCTCAAAGCCGAAGCGCAGGATGCGCTCGACTCCCTTGCGGGTGAAAATCGAGGTCTCCACCGCCACCTCATTATCGGTGCCTTGGTGGACGCGGCCGCCGGCGCCGGAATATTCGCCCTCGGTATTTTCACGAATGCAGAGAATGTCGAAGCCGTCAGACCGCAACGGCCCCTGCACACCCGGCAGCAGCCGGTGCGGGCGGATATTGGCATATTGCACGAAAGCCTTGCGGATCGGCAGCAGAAGTCCGTGCAGCGATACGGAATCCGGCACTTTGCGAGGCCAGCCGACGGCGCCGAGCAGGATGGCGTCGAAGGATCTGAGCGTTTCGATGCCATCGGCGGGCATCATGCTGCCATTCTCCAGATAGTAGTCGCAGGACCAGGGATAGCTGGTTGCATCAAGAGAAAATCCGTTCGATTGAGCGGCCTTTTCGAGCACGGCCCAGGCCGCCGTCGTCACATCACGGCCGATCCCGTCTCCGGGCAGAAGGGCGATCTTGTAGGTTTTCATCGCAGGTCCTCACAGGCTGATGAGCACACTCTTGCTCTTGCGGTTGGCGAGATAGGCTTCGCGGCCGAGATCCTTGCCGATGCCGGACTGCTTGTAGCCGCCGGTCGGCAGGATATGGTCGCGCGAGCGGCCGTAGCGGTTGACCCAGACGGTGCCGGCCTGAAGGCGGCGCGTCACGCGGATGGCACGCGAGAGATCGCGGGTGAAGAGGCCGGCGGCGAGCCCGTAGGCCGGATGGTCGGCGAGGCTCAGCGCTTCCTCCTCGTCCTCGAAGGTCTGAATGGTCAGCACCGGTCCAAAGATCTCTTCCAGAACTGCCGGCGATGTTGCCGTCACCCCCGAAATCAGAGTCGGTGCGTAGAAATAGCCTTCGCGGTCGAGCCGGCGGCCGCCGGTGAGGCATTCGGCGCCGTCGTCGATGGCGGCACGGATGATACCGTCCATGCGGGCGATCTGGCGTTCGGAGATGACGGGCGAATAGTCAGTCGCCTCATCCCAGGTGGGGCCGGGGCGGATGGCCGCCAGCCTCTCGATAAGTGCTCCCGCGAGCGCGTCCGCCACCTTCGCCTCGACGATCAGGCGGGATCCGCAAACGCAAGCCTGACCGGCGTTGGAGAGAATGCTGCCGGCGATTGCGCCCGCCGCAAGCTCGAGATCGGCATCCGCGAAGACCAGTTGCGGACTCTTGCCGCCGAGTTCGAGCGTCATCGGCTTGACGCCGGTGCGGGCGATATTGGTCATGATCGCCGCGCCGGCTGCCGTCGAGCCGGTGAAGCTGATCTTGGAGATGCCGGCATGTCCGGTGATCGCATTTCCGGTGGTCGGGCCGTCGCCGAGCACGATGTTGACGAGACCGGCCGGCAGGCCGGCTCGCACCGAAAGTTCGGCGAGATAGAGCGTCGAAAACGGCGTCATTTCCGATGGCTTCAACACCACCGCATTGCCTGCCGCCAGCGCCGGACCGAGCTTCCAGCCGGCCATGGACAAGGGAAAATTCCAGGGCGTGATGGCGCCGACGACGCCATAGGGTTCCGTCATGATCATGCCAAAATTCGCGTCGTCGGTCGGAACGAGATCGCCGCCCTCCTTGTCGGCGAATTCGGCAAAGAAACGGATCTGTTCGGCGGTGACGGCGATATCGCCGGCGACAAGATGACCAACAGGGCGTGTCGAGGAGAGCGCTTCGAGCATGGCGAGGGTCTCGGCCTCGGCTTCGATCAGGTCCGCCCAGCGCTGCAGCGCCACGGTGCGCTCGCGTGGCCGTACGCCACCCCAATTGCTCGTCTTCAACGCTTCTCTGGCGGTTTCGACGGCGTGGTCGACAAGCGCCTCGTCGGCCAGCGGGCAGCCGGCATAGGCCTTGCCGTCGGATGGACGGTGCATGTCGATGACGGCTTCGGCCGGAACCAGCCGGCCGCCGATGAAATGCCCGACGGGCAGGGAAATCGTGTTCGGATCGAAGCTGAGTGTCATCGCATGTCCTCGGGATGGGCTGAGACAAGCCTAACTGGGGAACGCGAGCAGCATGCATCGACCGACTGTGCCGCAGCGGCGAAAAATTGCGTTTTCGCCGCTGCGGCAGTCAAATCTACGGCGTCACGTCACGGTCACGTAGATCTTGCGTACCGTCTCGATCGTCTTCCAGACGCCAATAAAGCCCGGCTTCATGACGAAGCTGTCGCCCGCCTTGTAGACCACCGGTTCGCCGCCTTCCGGCGTGAGTTCGATCAGGCCGGAAAGGATGTGGCAGAACTCGAACGTCTCACCCTTGATCGAGCGCGTCTCGCCGGGGGTAGCTTCCCACACGCCGCTATGAACCGTTTCGCTGCGGGCGACATCCTGCGCCCAGGTCTTGAAAGCCGGATTGCCCGCGATCAGCCGTTCTGGGAGTGGACCGGACTCGCGCGGCGCGAAGGTCGGGTTGGTGTCGATCGTCTTGAGGAGGGACATGATATTGCTTTCCTAGGTTGAGAACTCAGTAGCCGCGGCTGCGATCGATCAGTCCAATCGGATCGAGGCCGGCCTGGTGCCGCTTGATGTTGCCGATCACGGCCGCCGCGGCGGTTTCAGCTTGGGTGACGCTCGCAATGTGCGGCGTCAGCAGGATCTTCGGATGGCTCCAGAAGGCGTGGTCCTCAGGCAGCGGTTCCGGCTCGGTGACGTCGACGACGGCGCCGGAGAGATGCCCGGCGTCGAGCGCGTCGACGAGCGCCTGATGATCGAGCTGAGCGCCGCGGCCGACATGGACGAGTGCAGCGCCAGCCGGCAATCCGGCGAAGAGCTCGGCATTCAGGAAGCCGCGCGTCTCATCCGTCAGCGGCAGCAGGCAGACAAGAATGTCGGTGGTTGCAAGCAGAGTATCGAGGCCGTCGCGGCCGCTCAGGCACCGGATCCCGTCGATCTCGCGCGGGCTGCGGCTCCAGCCGGAAAGCGGAAAGCCGAAGGGCTGCAGACGTTCGAGCGCGGCACTCCCAAGCATGCCGAGGCCGAGCACACCGATGCGGCGTTCGGAGACCTGCCTAGGAGCGATCGCCTGCCAGGTCCGGCGCCGCTGCTGGTGGAGATAGGTCGGCAGGTCGCGGTGCAGCGCAAGGACTGCCAGCGTCACATATTCCTGCATCATCCTGATGATGCCCTCCTCGACCATGCGCACGACCTTGACCGACGCAGGCACGGCATCAATGCGGAACTGGTCGATACCCGCGCCGATCGAAAAGAGGATTTCGAGATTGCGGTAGCGCGCGAGATCATCCGGCACCGTCCAGGTGATCAGGTAGCGCACGGCGTCTGGTTCGATCGAGTTGGGATCCATGGAAAAAGCAATGTCGGGCATTTCGCGCGCGAAGGCTTCGGCGAAGATGGCGCCGCGCTTCGCATCGGAATTGAAGAGAAAAGTCATTGCGTCGGCTCCTTGATCTCGATGTCATCAGGCGCAGCGGCGGCCAAGCGCCTCGATCATCGCCTGGCAGGCGAGCAGTTCGCCGGTGAGGATGAATTCGTCCGGCTTGTGGGCGCGGCCGATGTCGCCGGGGCCGCAGATGATCGCGTCGATGCCCGCGCGCTGGAAAAGGCCGGCCTCCGTGCCGTAGCTAACGGCGGCGAGCGGCTCGATACCGGTCAGTTCGCCAAGCAGGGCCGCAAGCGGCGCATCGGCGGCAAGCGAAAGCGCCGGATAGGCGCTGAGTTCGCGCCATTCCACCTGGAAGCCGAGCGGCGACAGCGCCTCGGCCGATGCTCGGAGCGGCGCCAGCAAAGTGGCGGGATCGACGCCGGAAATGGCCCGCGCTTCGAACTCGGCCTCGCAGCTGTCGGGAATGATGTTGACCGCCTGGCCGCCCTTCAGCGTGCCGACCTGAAGCGAGGAGTAGGGCGGTTCGAAGACATGCTCGAATGGGCCGGAGGTGAGGTATTCAGCTTCGGCGCGAGCGCAGGCCAGAACATCGGTGATGGCATGGATTGCGTTCAGTCCCAGGTCCGGACGCGAGGAATGGCCGGACTGGCCCCTGACCGTCAGCCGGGCGGCGGCCTTGCCCTTGTGGGCGCGGATTGCCCGCATGCCGCTCGGCTCGCCGATGATCGCGCCAAGCGGGGCTGCGCAGAGCTCCGGCAGGCGGGCGATCATGTGCGGCACGCCGCGGCAGCCGGCCTCCTCGTCATAGGAAAAGGCAAGGTGGACGGGCTGGCGAAGCGGCATGGCAGCAAGCGCTGGGACGGTCGCGAGAACGGCGGCCAGGAAGCCCTTCATGTCGGTGGCGCCGCGACCGTAGAGGCGGTCCGCTTCGGCCCGCAGGCGGAACGGATCGCTGGTCCAGCCGCCCTCGGCGGCGGGGACCACGTCCATATGGCCTGAGAGGATATAGCCTGGCGTTTCCCTCGGGCCGATGGTGGCGAAGAGGTTCGACCGGTCTCCCTCCGGGCCGGGAAGCTCCGTGACGACAGCGCCGTGGCTTTGCAGATAGCGCCGGATCCACGCCACGATCTCACCGTTCGGCGTGCCGACGACGGAGGGGAAGCCAACGAGCCTTTCGAGAATTTCAATTGCCTGCATGGGATTCCTCACAGTGCGCGGATCTTCGAGGTGCTTGCAACTGGGCTGACGGGAGGCGACATTCCAGGTTCTCACGGTGAACGACGACTGCGGCCGGTCGGGCCTAGCCAATGACTTTAGAGGACGGCCCAGGCTTTATTTGCCGAAAGCGCAGCCGATTTGGTCGATTGTTGTGTTTGCGCCGGCCTCACCAGTGAATTGTATCGAACGATCTGTTCTAGTCTCGGCAGAGAAGTTTCCGGGCACAGGCTTGGCCAGAAAAATGCGGCAGGGGGTGGGAGTGAGTGAACTGACATCCGAATCCAGGTTCGTCGATAGTTTCGAGACGCACATTGCCGGGATCGACAGCGTTGCCCTCGACCAGTTGCATGCGCTGTCGATGACCGTCGCCTGGCCGCATCGTGGCGAAGACTGGCAGTTCTTGCGGGAATTCGGCCAGGGCATCGTGGCGATCGATGACATCGGCCGCATCCTGGGCTCTGCGATGTGGTTTCCCTACGACGCGCAATTTGCCACGATCGGTATGGTCATCACCTCGCCGCGTCTTCAAACAAATGGCGCCGGGCAATGGCTCATGGGCCACGCGCTGGAACAGGTCGCCGGGCGCAACCTCGGGCTGAATGCGACGCGTGCAGCGCGACGTCTCTATCGTTCCCTGAACTTTGTTCGCGAGGCGCTCGTCTTTCAATGCCAGGGCGAAGCGGTCTCGCCGCCGGATGTGGAGCTGCCGTCCGGTGCGGTGATACGGGCAGTGGAGGCTGGCGATCTGGAAGCGATCGCCGAATTGGACTGCGTGGCCTTCGGCACCGATCGCAAGCTGCTCCTGGCTCGGCTGATGGCAAATTCCAAAGGCATCGTGTTGACCCGCGCCGGCAGGATCGAGGCTTTCTCGCTTTGCCGGCGGTTCGGGCGTGGCCATGTCATCGGTCCTATTGTGGCGCGCAGTGACGCGGACGCGATCGCCGTCGTCCGCCCGCATGCGGCTGAGCATGCAGGATCGTTCCTGCGCCTCGACACACGCGAGCAGGGCGGGACCTTTTCCGAGTTCCTCTCTCGCTGCGGTCTTCCCGTTTACGACATCGTGACGACCATGTCGCTCGGCGGGCCTTGGCTTCCGGTTTCGGGACATCAGGCAGCGCATGAGCCGAGAACCTATGCGCTCGTCAGCCAGGCGCTCGGTTGACGCAAGCCTAGCTGGCGATCGTTGTCGGGTTTTAAGCGCCGGGACAGACCGGCATGTCGATCAGAGCCTGCCGGCGCTCACATTCGGGCCGGAACGAACGATATTGCCAGAAACCTTCCGGACTTTCCCGTCGGTATACGGTCTCGAGCCAGTACACTGAGTCATCGATCGGCAAGACAGGATGCCACGCATACCATTCCGACCAGGTTTTTCCTGCCGGGTCGTTGTCCATGATCGCCACTCGCCTCCCCATCGTCAGCGCAACTCGAACATCCGTGCGGCGCGGGAGCCGTTGTCGTTACGAAACCGGATTTCGGCATAGTCACGATCAGGTCCCGGGATCGATGGTCTCGATTTCCTGGAGTCGAGAGACACCGATCGCGGGAGGTCCGATTTCTGCTTGCTGCGATCCCTGCGTGCTTCGGTAATGTTCTATAATACAGAATAACAGCGAACGAATATTCTTCAATAGAGATCATTTGCTCGTATTGCGTGAAGTCTTCTTTGTCCCCCGTCGGGAGATGTTTCAGGTTGTAAGATGTGGCTCTGTTGACGATTGGGCGTCGACACCGTGATACGCTGCGGTGTTCAATCGCCACTGATCTGTTTGCGTGATGGTTGGATACTCAGGCGATCGAACGCAGCCCGAGGTAGGCAGCCAGACTGATGGCGGAGAGAGCGATCGTCAGCCTGGGTCTTGCATCGTCGAACATGGCTGCCAGCGCAAGGCCGAGCATCAGGATGAGCGATTTCGCCCAAAGATCCTGATCGGAGACGGTGAAAGCGATTGCCGCCAGAAAGACGGCGCTTGCGACGATTGTCACCGGGGCGGATTTCTCGGCGAGATCGCCGCCTGGGAAATACGGCAGAAGAAAACGGCGCATGCTCAAGCCTGAAGCGACGCTCAGAAGAAGACAGGTCAAGACAAGTTGCAACATTGAGGTCGTCGCCGATCGATCTGCAGATAGCCCTAGGCATGCAAACCTCATGCCAGCCTCAAACCCTCAAAACGTCATCCAACAGAGGCCATGTCGCGGCTTGCATGGCTATTTCCTCGGCGTCGCGACCCTTTTTTCGGCAATCGTTCGTCTGCTTGGGCTCATGATTTTGGTCCGATGCCGAAACCGGCTTGAGCTGAGGCAATGATTTTTATATAGAGAATTATCTATCGTCTTAATTCCGGAAACGAGATCCTTTCATTGGACCTTTCATCGATCGAGATATTCCTCGCCGTTGCCAGCGACCGCAGTGTTACCAAGGCTGCCAAGGCCGTAGGGCGGGTGCCGTCGAATGTGACGACGCGCGTCCAGCAATTGGAGGAGGACCTCGGCGTTTCGCTCTTCAGCCGTGACGGCAAGAAGATGACGTTGACACGTGAGGGCGAGACGTTTCTCGCCTATGCCAACCGGCTTATGGCGCTTGCGCTCGAAGCGCGCCAGGCCGTGCGGCCTCTCGCCCCATCGGGGACATTGCGGGTCGGCACCATGGAGAGCACGGCGGCAAGCAGGCTGCCGGCTGCGCTGACGCAATTCAATCAAATGTGGCCTGATGTGTCACTTCATCTGACGATGGGGGCGTCCCGCGATCTGACCCGCGACGTTCTCTCCAATGCGCTGGATTGCGCGCTGATTGCCCGCCCGCCGAAGACGATGCGCGAGGAAGACCCGAGCTTCGATGCCGAACTCAAGGCGCTGGAGATGGAGCCGGTTTTTGTCGAGGACCTGTTGATCGTGTTGCCGTCCGGGCATCCCTCCATCAAATCCGCCGCCGACCTGCGTGTCGGATCACTCGCCGCTTTGGAACCCGGCTGCACCTATCGCAGGATCGCCGAAAACTGGGCGCGCAAATCGAGCGCCCTGCCGACGAGCGAACTCGGCTCCTATCACGCTATCCTGGCGAGCGTTGCGACCGGCAATACGGCGGGCGTCATGCCGCGATCCGTCCTTGATCTCATGCACTGGCCGACGCCTGTCCAGACCCATCAGCTCGGGCCTGTCGAGACGCTGCTCGTCTACCGCAGGAATGATCGCCCAAGCGCGTTCAACGCATTCCACGAAGTCCTCAGCGCGACTAAAGGCAGAGATATCAGGCTGGCGACAAACTAGCCCGAACGTCTTCCTCCCTCGCCGCCAGATAATCCTCGCTTAAAATTGGTCTTGTCATGCAGTATCCCGTTTCCCCGAAGGTGGGACCGAGCAGCTTCCGCCGCTTCCGTTTGTTTTCACCTATTCTGGCCGGTGCGACCTTACGAGAGCGATTGATTGGATGTCTCGGCGCCTTGCTGGCCATTGGTCTCACCGGCGTCATCAGCGGCTATCTGTTCGGCCAGGGGCCGCATCTTCCCCTGATCGTCGCGCCGATGGGGGCGTCCGCGGTGCTTCTTTTCGCGGTGCCGGCAAGTCCGCTGGCGCAGCCATGGTCAATCATCGGCGGCAATACGATTTCCGCCCTGATGGGGATTATTGCCGCCTACTTCATTCGCGATCCGATCATCGCGACCGGCGTCGGCGTTTCGCTTGCCATCGGCGCGATGTCCTTCACGCGCTGCCTGCATCCACCGGGAGGAGCCGCTGCACTGACCGCCGTGCTCGGCGGTCCTGTCGTTGCCGGCTGGGGATTCCTCTTTCCTTTCGTGCCCGTCGCTTTGAACTCCTGCATTCTCGTCGGCCTTGGCTTGTTGTTCCACAAGCTTTCCAAGCGGAATTATCCGCACGTCGTTCCGAAATCCGCGGAGAATACCCATCAGACAATCGACCTGCCATCGGCCGTGCGGGTCGGTTTTCGCGAGGAGGATGTCGATGCGGCCCTCGAAGCGCTCGACGAAACCTTCGATATCGACCGGGCAGACCTCGGCCGGCTGTTGCAGCAGGTCGAGCTGCAAGCGGCCATCCGCTCAAACGGCAAGATCAGCTGTGCCGATATCATGTCGCGTGACGTGATCGCCATTGGCGAAGCTTCGGAGCCGGATGCCGCACGGCATCTTCTTTTGAAGCATAATATCCGCACCTTGCCGGTGAAGGACCCGGAGGGCCGTCTCGTCGGCGCTGTCGGCTTGCGGGAATTGTCGATGAGCACCGAGACCATCGCGCATGCGATCGCGAGGCCGGCGGTGGCCAGACCTTCGGATCCTGCTCTGTCGCTGTTGCCCGTTCTGACGGACGGGCACACGCATGCGGTCATCATTGTCGATGACGATTATCGGATCCTTGGCCTGATATCGCAGACGGATCTGCTGAGCGCAGTGGCGCGATTGCTGCCAAAGGAAGATAATGCGATCCCGGCAGTGGCCTGAGCCGGTTTGTCATCGATATGTAAAGCGGTGGGAGAATAAGCCGGTGTTGATCGAGCGTGATGCAAATGGCGATTTCATCCTGGAGTCATCCGAACTTGCGGAGCGGTTCGGACTGTCGCTGGCCGCGCTCCGCCGTCACATGCGACATGGCTCCGTCGTCAGCACGGTGGAAGTCGGCACGGCTGAACATGAGGGCACCAAGCGGGTGTCGCTTCGGCTCGGCAACAGGCTTTGGTGCGCGGTGCTAAACGACGCGAACGAAGTGCAGCACGAGCACATGACCGTTCTTCGGGGAAAAGCATCCTGATGCGTCCGGCCGAGATCATCATTATTGATGTATGGTGAGGCGTAACGTGTTGAAGCAGTTCCGTTTCTCGGCAAGGTATCTGAGTGCCCCCTATTGCGCGAAGTCTGGCTTTTCAGCAATTATCCGATCGATGACCTGAAACGGATGGGAAATGCGCTTGTCGTCGATTTCCTTCACCTGAGAGCGGCAGGAATATCCCGTTGCCATGAGGATATCGCCTTCGCCTGCCACATCAAGCTCTGGCTTCCAGCTCATCGCAAAGAGGCGCTCGGAAATCGCCCGATTACTGGCCTCGTGACCAAAGGTGCCGGCCATTCCGCAACAGCCGGTTTGCACTGCCTGAAGATCGATGCCGAGGCTCTCGAACACTTTTTTCCATTGTGCGATTGAGCCAGGCGCATTGGTGCGTTCGGTGCAGTGGGCCATCAACCGGAAGCTCCTGCCTATGATGGTGGAGGGGGAAGCGGCAAGCCGGTCGAGATTGGCGACCAGCCATTCCTGCGGAAGGAGAATGGTCGCCTTCAGCACCTCCTTGTATTCGCTGCGAAAGGCGAGCGTCATCGACGGATCGAGCCCGACCAGCGCCACGCCCGTATCATCCAGCCGTTGCAGATAGTGCGCGGTCCGCCCTGCCGCAGCCTCGAAACGTCCGAGATAGCCATGAACGTGCAGGGCTTTGCCATTGACGTGGGATGCTGCGAGGAAGGGCGAAAGCCCCATTTTCCGTGCGAGCCCGATTGCGGCGAGGGCGACCTCAGGATCGAAATAGGCGGTAAACGCATCGGCGACGAAGATGACGCTCCGCTCCCTCTCACGCGGCGACAAGGCCTCGATTTGCCGAAGGGTCGCAAGCGGCACGCCAAGGCGGGCGGCTTCCTTCGCCAGAGAGATCGCCGGCAGACGGGGCAGGGACGTCAGTCCGGCGACGCGCATCATCATCCTGCCGGCTCGCGTGCCGACGACCAGGTTGTAGGCAGGTCGTATCCGGTGGACCAGGGGCAGGGTGGTTTCAATGGCTGCCACCAGCGGATCCTTCAGCGGACGGAGGTAGCGTCCGTAATAAAGTTCCAGGAATTTGGAGCGGAAGGCCGGGACGCTGACTTTCACGGGACATTGCCCCGCGCAGGCCTTGCACGCCAGACAGGTATCCATCGAAACGCGGACCTCGTGGGAAAAGTCGTCGCGATTTTGAGGGTTCAGCGAGTTGAAGGCGCGCCGCGCGAAGCTCGCGAGCGGGCCGCTTCGCCGCAAGCGCTTTGCCTCCTGGCGGGGATCGATGCCCTTCTCGGCAAGCAGCCTCAGCCATTCCCGCATCAGGGCGGCGCGGCCCTTGGGTGAAAAACGCCGGTCGCGTGTCGCCTTATAGGAGGGGCACATCGGGCTCGTTTCGTCGAAATCGAAACAGGCGCCGTTGCCGTTGCAATAGGCGGCATTGTCAAAGGCTGCGCGGATCTCGTTGCCGATGATGCGGTCGGTATCTCCCCGCAGCGGAACGTCGTCGATCTTCAGCAGTGCTTGCTCGCCGGAAGGGGTTGCGATCTTACCCGGGTTGAGGCGGTTTTCCGGATCGAAAGCCCGTTTGATCTCCTGCAGGCTGGGATAGAGGTCGCCGAAAAATTCCGGCACATATTCGGAACGTACCCCCTTGCCGTGTTCCCCCCAGAGCACGCCGCCATATCTACGCGTCAGCGCCACGACGGCATCGCTGACCTCCCGGACCAGCCGGACATGGTCATCACGGGTGAGATCGAGGGCAGGCCGCACGTGCAGGACGCCGGCATCGACATGGCCGAACATGCCGTAGGAAAGGCCCGCGCCATCAAGCAATGCGCGGAACTCGCGGATATAGGCCGCGAGGTTTTCCGGCGGCACGGCGGTGTCCTCGACGAAGGCGACAGGCCTGACCGGTCCGTCCACATTGCCGAGCAGGCCGACCGCCCGTTTGCGCATCGACCAGATCGCCTCGACATCGGCATGATCCCGCGCAATCGTATAACCCATGTGATGCGCATTTGCGCCCGCAGCAAGCGCGGCAGTCACTTCGGCCAGCTTGCGGTCGAGTTCGGCTTCATCGTCGGCGAGCACTTCCGCGATATTGATGCCGTTTGTGGTTCGGCCGGCATCGTCGGGAAAAAAGCGGGCAATGCCGGTCCAGACGATGTCGCTCCTGGCGAGGCCTAGAACTTTTTCATCGACCGTTTCCACTGAGGCGACCTTCAACGCGACGAGCGTGCGGGCATCCTCCAATGCAGTGTTGAAGTCCCCGTAGCGAATATTGATCAGTGCCGCATGGGCGGGGATCGGCAGAAGGTTAAGTTCGGCTTCGGCGATCATCGCCAGCGTTCCCTCCGAGCCGCAGAGGATGGCATTGAGGTCGAAGCGTCCGTCGCCGCGCCGGATGTGCGCGAGATCGTAACCGGTCATATAGCGGTTGAGTTTCGGAAAAATATCGGTGATCCGGTCCCGTTTTTCGCGCGCGATGCGGTCGACCGTCCTGTGGATCTCGCCGACGCGATCCTGGCGCGCGGCGATCTCCGTGAGTGCCTCCGCATCGAGCGGGCGGGACCACCAGTCGGTCCCATCCGCAAGCACGATGCGCAATCCCAGCACATGGTTGCTGGTCTTGCCGTAGAGGCATGAACCCTGGCCGCAGGCATCGGTGGAGACCATGCCGCCGATGGTGGCGCGATTGGAGGTGGAGAGTTCAGGCGCAAAAAACAGGCCGTAGGGCTTCAACGCCTGGTTCAGCTGATCCTTGACCACGCCTGCCTGGACCCGCGCAATTTTCCTGATCGGGTCGATCTCGAGAATGGAATTCATGTGTCGCGAGCAGTCGACGACGATGCCTGAGGTGAGAGATTGACCGTTCGTGCCGGTTCCGCCGCCGCGCGGCGCGACGGTGATCCCCCGAAAAGCCGGCTCCGACAGCACGGCCGCCGTGATCTGCAGGTCTTCGATGCCCTTTGGGAAAAGGATGCCGGCCGGCTCGACCTGATAGATGGAATTGTCGGTCGAAAACACAGTCCGGCTTGCCGGGCCGGTCTCGATGTCACCGTCGAAGCCTGCCTCAACGAGCCGTTGGAAGAAATCCGCGGGGGGAAGGGGGATTGAAGCGTTCGGCTGGAGACGTGGAATCATTCTCCCAGAAATGCTCAAAAGATCCGATCCTTGTCAATTCCGCCGGACCCGCCAGTTCCGCGACGGACCGCGCAAAGGGAATTCGAGTTCTTGCCGGAGCTGGCTAAGGCCAGCGCGGCCGGGTGCGCGGCCCGAGCCGGTCGAGGTGGCGGCATGGAGCGTCATCGAGGCCGAACATGTCACCGGCGAAAACGTCGTCGTCAGCAGATGCGAGATCTATGTCGGAGCCACTCCGTCGCGGCGTGGTCACTGGTGCTGCGAGCGGGTCGACAGGCTACGCGAGATGGGCTGAGGGTTTACGCCGTCGGCCGAGGCCGACGCGCTCAGGGACTGTCCGACGAAAGCGGCGAAAAGCCTATCCGGGCTGATGCGTTCGAAACCGCTGACGTCGCCCGAATTGAAGTCTTCCCGACGGACCAGGCGACCGGCGGCGGCAGCATGGTCAAATTCCCGGAGCAGTAGGCGGGCGCTCGCTCGTTTCGAAGAGGCCGCGGGCCGCCTCGACCATCGACTGCAGGTGATCGGGGTCGCGCACGCCCTGTCGGTAGAGCTCGATGATGATGCTGGCCATTCGTTCGGCTTCGTCGCTGTTCCTTGCCACCCCGTAATCGGCACTGAACTTGTCGAAGACGCGCTGGCAGGTTGCAAGATCGCGGGAGTCCAGCGGCACCTGCGATCGGTTTTTGATCGTCTGAACCATCTCTATTCCCTCGGAAAAGGCCCGCCCGGCGGTGCGGGCGGGCGAGATTCTAGAAATCCATGCCGGGGCCGGCGGGCATCGGCGGCGGCGCGTCCTTCTTGGGCTTCTCGGCAATCATGGCTTCCGTCGTGACGAGAAGGCCGGCGATGGAGGCCGCATCCTGCAGCGCGGTGCGAACCACCTTGGCCGGATCGATGACGCCCTGCGCATAAAGGTCGCCATATTCGCCCGTCTGAGCATTCCAGCCGTAGGAGAAATCGGAGTTCTCGCGTAGCTTGCCGACGATGATCGAACCTTCTGCGCCGGCGTTCTCGGCGATCTGGCGAGCCGGCGCCTCGACCGCGCGGCGAACGATGTCGACACCGACGCGCTGGTCGCCATTGGCGGTCTTGATATTGTCGAGCGCCTTGACGGCGCGCAGCAGCGCCACGCCGCCGCCCGGCAGGATGCCTTCCTCGACCGCAGCACGGGTGGCATGAAGCGCGTCGTCGACGCGATCCTTCTTTTCCTTCACCTCAACTTCCGTCGAGCCGCCGACGCGGATGACGGCAACGCCGCCAGCGAGCTTGGCAAGGCGCTCCTGCAGCTTCTCTCGGTCATAGTCGGAGGTGGTTTCTTCGATCTGAGCCCTGATCTGGGCCACACGACCTTGGATGTCGGACTTGGCGCCTGACCCATCGACGATCGTGGTGTTTTCCTTCTCGATCGAGACCTTCTTGGCACGGCCGAGCATGTCGAGCGTGACGGATTCGAGCTTGATGCCGAGATCTTCGGAGATGACGGTGCCGGCGGTCAGGATCGCGATGTCTTCGAGCATGGCCTTGCGGCGGTCGCCGAAGCCCGGCGCCTTGACGGCAGCAATCTTCAGGCCGCCGCGCAGCTTGTTGACGACGAGCGTTGCGAGAGCTTCGCCTTCGACATCTTCAGCGATGATGAGGAGCGGCTTGCTGGATTGGACGACGGCTTCGAGCACCGGCAGCATCGATTGCAGGTTTGACAGCTTCTTCTCATGGATGAGAATATACGGGTCTTCGAACTCGACCCGCATCTTGTCGGCATTGGTGACGAAGTAGGGGCTGAGATAGCCGCGATCGAACTGCATGCCTTCGACGACTTCGAGTTCGGTCTCCGCAGTCTTTGCTTCTTCGACGGTGATCACGCCATCATTGCCGACCTTTTCCATGGCTTCCGCCAAAAAGTGGCCGATTTCGGCATCGCCATTGGCGGAGATTGTGCCGACCTGGGCGATTTCGGAATTGTTGGAGATCTTGCGGGCGTTGGCCTTCAGTTCCGCGACGATGGCGGCGACCGCAAGATCGATGCCGCGTTTCAGGTCCATCGGGTTCATGCCCGAAGTCACGGCCTTGGCGCCCTCCTTGACGATTGCCTGGGCCAGCACCGTTGCCGTCGTGGTGCCGTCGCCGGCGACGTCGCTGGTCTTCGAAGCAACTTCGCGGACCATCTGGGCGCCCATGTTTTCGAACTTGTCTTCGAGTTCGATTTCCTTGGCGACCGAAACGCCGTCCTTGGTGATGCGCGGGGCGCCGAAGGATCTTTCGATCACGACGTTGCGGCCTTTCGGGCCGAGGGTCGCTTTCACGGCGTTGGCCAGGATGTCGACACCACGCAACATCTTCTCGCGGGCTTCGGTGCTGAATTTGATTTCTTTAGCAGCCATGTCCTCACTCCTTCATAGGCAGCCAGAGCAATTCCAGGAAAGTACGAAGGGGTTTTCCGTTCGGAATTGCGTCAGAAATAAAATGTTGGAGCGGTTCTGCGTTTCCATGAAAAGCTGAAGCGCTCCAGCGTGGACGGATGTCAGCAGGGATCTCATGCGGCCTGCTTCTTTTCGCCCTGGGTTTCGATGATGCCCATCACGTCGCTTTCCTTCATGATCAGCAGATCCTCGCCATTGATCTTGATCTCGGTGCCGGACCATTTTCCGAACAGGATGCGATCGCCGGGCTTGACGTCGAGTGCCTGGATCTGGCCGGCGTCGTTGCGTGCGCCGGGGCCGACGGCGATGACCTCGCCTTCCTGCGGCTTTTCCTTGGCAGTGTCGGGAATGATGATGCCGCCCTTGGTCTTTTCCTCTGAATCGACCCGGCGGACGAGAATGCGGTCATGAAGCGGTCGGAACGACATGTCTTCCTCCATCGATAAACAGTGATGACGTTGTCCTTAGCCGGACCGGATGACCAATCCGGGCGGGTGCTCGCGCGCGAGCCTTGCGAGAATGATTTGGTTCGATGGTTTTGCAATTCAAGAGGTGATGGAAGAAAAATTGGCACTCCCTGCTCGTGAGTGCTAACGCCCGGCAGGGAACAGAAAATCGCCTCCCGCGTTCGAATAACGAAGGCGACGGCGTGGTGCCGGAGGCGAGTTCCAGCAGGATTGAGGCTTGAATCCGGATTTCGGCATTCCCAACTCTTTGATGATCGAGGCTTGTTCAAGCTCGGTCATCGTCCCACGTCTTTTTGGAGTGAGTGACATGGAAGAGAAGACCAATATCATCAAAGACCTCAGTATCGAGGAACGCGAGGAAATCCTCGTCGATATCGCTCGTACGCTGGAGGAGACGGCTCGCGAGGCCTATGTCGAAGGCAACACGCAGTTTGCCGCACTTTCCAACAATATGGCCGAAACGATCCGCGTCAACGCCGATGAACTCGCCCGTGATGATCCGGAAAATGCCGAGCTCGTATTTCAGCAGGCGACGGCGATGATCTCGCAATTCGAAGCCGTGCACCCCTATCGAATGGTGAGTATGGCCGTTCATTGATTGCCGGGCGGTGCGGGGCGCTCGCTCAAATCAATCTCCACCCACGCGGAACTCTCACTGCTTGCAAAGGTTAGTGGATCACAACATCGAGAGGTGATCCATGGTGACTTCCAGATTAAACGTGCCGCCCGAGAGCGGGACAGATGACGCGCGTTCCGCCGATACGGAGCGAGCCGAGACCGATCGTAAAAGGGCATTGGAAAATGCCCGGCGCAACGCGAGTTCGACATCAGGCCGCGATAGCGACACTGAAAACCCAAGCCTGAAGCTTGCGAAAGAATATCTCAGCCTCGGCGGCCACCGTCGGTCCATGATCGACGACAACATCACCGATGTTCGCCAATGGGATGAGGATCCACCCGAGGCTGAGCGGTTCTGGAAGGAACGGGTGGAGACGCTTTCGAAGGATAAGCGCAAACAGGTGGAGGATTTTCTTCCAACCATCAACACGCCGTGAAAGCGGCTGGGCTCGTTCTTCGGATGAAATGCGCTTGGAGGCGATCATGGCTATAGACAAGCACGAGCAGATCCGTCGCCGTGCCTACGAAATCTGGGAGGCCGAGGGCCGCCCGGACGGCGCCGATCAGCGCCACTGGCTTCAAGCCTGTGACGAACTGGCCGGCGAGGATGAGAATGAGACGCTGCAGAACCTGCTTGATGAAGACGACAGGGATGATGCAGCACTGCTTCAAGGCGCCGGTGAGAGCGGCGATCTCGATCGCCCACGAGCGAGGCCTGTCCAGGCCGCGATGGCCCCCGTCCCTGACATCGAGATGACGACGGGCGAAAAGCCTTCCCGACGGAAGATCAGGAAGACAGAGGGACCGTGATCGCCATGCAGCATCTCGACCATGCCATCCAGATCGCTCTTACAGCCCATGAAGGTAAGGCGGACAAAACCGGCCGGCCGTTCTTCGAGCACTGCCAGCGGGTAGCCCTTCTGGTTTCTGGTGACGAGACGCGAACGGTCGCCTACCTTCATGACGTTGTCGAAAAGGGAAGCGGCTGGACGCTCGACAGGCTGAGGGAAGAAGGCTTTCCGCCGGCGATCATCTCGGCGGTGAATGCTCTGACACGTCGGCCGGACGAGCCGGACGACGACTTCGTCAGACGTGCGGCATCAAACCCGTTGTCCTTGCCCGTCAAGCGGGCCGATCTCGAAGACAATCTCCGGCAGGCCGAACAGGCCGGCAAGAAAACGGAAAAATACCAACGCGGCCTGGATCTCCTGCGCGACATAACGAGCGGGTCATAATTTTACGTTCGCCGGCAACTGCCATCAAGGTCGGCAATCTGGCAAGCGTCCACTACCCGCCTCCATGTCATGCATTGAGAGCCGGCGGCCTCCGTTGCACCGCGGCGGAGGCCGTTTTGGCCTATCTCATGCTTTGTTGGTAAACCACACTGTCGGCGCGCCGAGCACGCCTCCCGTGCGCATCGCCGTCTTCAGCTCGTCCAACTTGCTGAATGCCTGCGCCGCTTCAAACGTGGCGAACTCGTGGGTGACGGTAATATCGTTCGGATTGTCGATGGCGCGATAAACGGCTTGCGCCGTCACCCCGTTGGCCTTCTGCACCTGATGAAACGCATCATACGTCTTGCGCCAAGTGGCGTAGTCGGAGACCTCGTGCCTCACGAATAATGTCGTCATATCATCCTCCCGCGTTGCATTTCCAAGTTTGGTTGAGACGCGTGTTACGATTGCACGAGGAACGTCATGGTCTCGGGCAAGACACCGTCACTCGCCATCGCATCGGCCGCTGCCTTGGTCTGCATGAAGGCCATCAACTTTTCCATATCTGCAACGTCCATGACCAAGCCGACGCGGTTGGACGTTTGAGGGTCTGTGAACGTGCGAATGTTCGTCACGCCGACGGGTTCCAATACCTGTTTGCGGATGGGCGAAGCGAGCCAGTGTTTCGTGTCTTTGACGTCGTGATAGATCATTATGGTGGGCATTGCGGTCTCCTCTCAAGATCTCGGAAACTGAAGGCTGAGTATGCTGCTGCGCTTTGCCGGATTTCATTACAGCAATGTTGCGAAGAGTGGGTTTTTCTTATTCATTAGTTGAAGATATAAATATAATTATGGAGTAATTCGAAAATATTATGCGACGACCGCGTTGAGCGCGCATTGGTTTTTGAGAATAGCTTTGGTGACGGTTCCGGAGTCAGCGAGCGTCATTGGCGCTAAGATATGATCGTTATGCCCGCACGGCGCCCGTAGTCCCGCAGCTCGAGAAGGAGACCAACATCCGTATCGGCGTCAATGGATTGAACGACGTCGAGCCGATCCTCTGTCATGCGATCCTCGAACAGGATCATGCATTGTTCGGGGTCGCACTGGCGGGACGTCCAGATCAACCCGTCAATGTCTGCGCGCGCCCGATGAATGGCTTCGGCCCACAGGACGGTCTCGCCATATGTCGACTTCGGCGTTTCGATGAGATCGGTTCGACTGAGTTTCCAGGCTTTCAAATCGGGTGCGAAAAGGCTTGCCAACCGTAGATCACGCTTTGGCGCGATGACGCTCACCGTCCGCGCTTCGACAACGGCTAGCCGGACGGTCTTGAAAGCGGCGGCCGGTTCGATGTCGTGAAAGATCGACTCGAAGGCGGCCGCCTCTCTGCTCGTTGCCGCATAGAGCGTTGCGACACAATTGCCGTGCGCGTCGTTGAACGGCGCAAAGCGCGTCGGCTGTCCCTTGCAGGGATTGAATTGCCCTGCCCGGAACGAAGACAGATGGGTCCGATGAAGCGCCGTACCCGCCTTGATCGTCCGGATGTTGATCGTTGGAAAAGGAGACGGCGGGCATGGCAGAGGAGGGTGGCTCACCCAATGACCTCTTGCCGTTCACGGGCCGCGGCAGCAGCCACCGCGTCGATATCGTCAAGCGCATCCATGGGCGCCTTGTCGTCCAGCCAGCCGTTCGTTGAAACGAACCAGAATGCGCGCTGCCATGGAGACAGGTTTTCCGGAAGCGCCACAAGCGCCTTCTTGATCGCAGGATGCGGCCGTCCGTCCCGGAGCTGAAACGCCGGAAAATATTCGGTGCCGCGATGATGTACTGAGAAAATGTCGCCGGCTTTCTTCCAGCGCGCCGCAGTCGCGTACAGGTTTCTCGCGCTTGAGCCGGCGCGGTTTCCGATCTCCGCGCTGGTGAGCTGCGGCACCTCAGCGATGAAGCGATCCCTGACCTCCAGATTGTCCGCTGCGAGCACGCCGCGCGCCTCGCCAAGCTCATCAGGCAGGATAACATCCGCGAGCTTGTTGATCGCATCTTCCAGGCGGCTTTCTTCCAGCGAGCCGCTGACGCGGACCATCGTCTGGAAGAAGGTCTTGACGGATCTGCGATGTCCTTCCGGCAGATCGGGTTTCAAGCGGATTACCACGGAATCCCCGACCGCAACATTTGCAATCGCCCTGGCGAGCTTCGCGAGTTCGGGGTCCGCGTTCTCAGGAAAAGCAGATCGATCGACGGCGAACTTCGTCAGGGTCTGCAGGAAGGCATCCGCGAACGCATCACGCAGAGCGTTTTCATCCGAGGTCCGTTCTGGAGCAACGCCTTTGCGCCGGTGGCCAGCCAATGGCACGGTTCGCCCGTCGTTGGCGGACGACCGATCAATCATGAGAAATTCGGAAAAGAGAGCTTCGGTCATTTCGGCCACGTGAGATTGGTGATGAACATCTCAATATCACTTAATTCATGCAAAGTCGATTGCAATGGGAGTGTCAGGATGACCATAGCCTCGCATATGCGCCAGTGGACAGATTTGATGGCAGGATCGATTTGACTTCCCAATATCGGTTGTCGCACCAATTTGACGATCGGATACGCCTCGGCGCGTGAGACGACAAAGGTTTAGAATGATCGAACGCCGACCATTTGATCTCAAGGCTTATGCGCAGGACATCGGAACAAGGCCATGCTTTATCTGCGGCTTGGTCAGGAATGCCCCTGACTTCTTTCACCATCGCGTTTTTGAAGACGACGAGACCATCATCTTCCTGAGCAAATATCCCACTCTGCCCGGTTATTGCCTCGTCTGTCCAAGAGAGCACCGTGAGGATCTGGCGTGGGACATGTCGACAGATGAATATCTTCGACTACAGGAGAAGGTGCACGTCTTGTCGCGTGCCCTCAAGAGCGTGTTCGACGCCGAGCGAATTTATGTGCTTTCGCTCGGCAGCCAACAAGCCAATAGCCACCTGCATTTTCATGTCGTTCCCTTGCCCTCAGGTGTGCGTCTTGAAGAGCAGCAATACCATGCACCGATGGCGGAGTACGGGGTTCTGCAGATACCTGACGATCAAATGGCACAGTTGGCGCAGCGCATCGCTGAAGCATACCGTTCCGAGTTGACCGCACGATAATCAACCGTCTGGCTTGCGGTCGAAACCCGAAAGCCAGTGCCTCCAAGCTACGTCCCGAGGGCGAATGCCGGAACCTGTACGCCTTTCTCGCGAAAGAGCCGCTCCACCTCGTCGAGGCGAGGGCAGGCCGGCGGGTTGAGCGCCTTTGCCCAGTTCTCGCGGCTGGACAGGGCCATTGCCGCAGTTGCGAGCACGGTGGTTCCGGGGCCGATTTCACCGCGCAGCTGCGGCAGCAGGGTCTTGGCGTGGATGAGATTGGTGTTCGGTATCGGGCTCATCGCATGGCCGGCCCTCGGATGGGGCGATAGATCGACGATGGCGCTGACGTCGGTCTGTCCGTACCAGACGGCCCGGCCATCGCTTACATCGGAGCGATCGGCATTGAAATCCGCGCGTTCGATCGCAAAGCCGCCCTCGATGGTACTGAGGGTGCGCGGCGTGGCGATGCGGTGCATGCGGATGTGCCACGGGTTTTCGGGAAGCAGCCAGGTTTCGATGGTGACATCGCTCCAGGGGCGCCAGCGCGAATAGAGCAGGTCACCAGCGATCAACGCCTCTTCGAGAGTTTCCCGCATGCGGAAATGGACGCCGTCATCGGAGAGGCCGAGCATGCCGTCGAAACTTGCGGCGGAGAAATTCCGGTCGTCGGCTTCGATGTTGAAGGCATAGCGTGTGGAATAGACGAATTTCGAATATTTCTCGTTTGCGCCGAGCATCTTGTCGTGCTGCTGCCCCGAGGAGAGTACGACCACGTTTCCCGGCGTGTGCATGGCGACCATGCCCGCCGGCTTCAACGTAACCGGCTCCGGAAATTCCGGCTGCGGTGCCTCCTCGGCGGTCCAGAACGGATGACCCTGCGGAAGAGCGAGCGGCAGGAAGAATTTCAGCGCCCAATAGGGCGAGCCGGGAGAGTTGTAGCTCTCGCTCATGAAGAGGTTCGGATAGCCGTAACCGACCGAAAGAACGCCGTCGCGATCGGCAATCGGCATCGCCGACCACCAGCGGATATGGCGCATGTAATAGCCCTTGATCTCTGCCCAGGGCAGGGCTTCGACGCCGGCAAAGGCAAGCGCGCCCCAGAAACCTCCTGCCGCGAAGCGGTAGGTCTGGCTGCGGCCGAAGGCAAGGGCTGCGCCATCGGGGCCGAACCAGTGGCGGATATCCCTGGCGAAGATCTCAGCGCGATCGCGGAAGCGATCCTTGCGCGCCTCGTCGCCCTTGGCCAGTACCGCATAGATCAGGCCGTAGAAATGCATGGCGAAGGGAATGTAATGATCGACCCGCCGGACCGGCCCGTCGCGATACCAACCGTCCCCGAGGTCGAAGGCCTCCAGTTCGTCGAGATAGGCGATGGTTTTCCGGTGATCGAACGCCACGCTCACGCGTTCCAGCCCGAGATCGATGAGCACACGGAAGAATTTCCAGTTATTGTCTATGAATTCCAACTCGCGCGCTCTGAGAAGATAGGCAGCGACCGTCTTCTTCTCGCTGTCGTCGAGCGGTTCCCAGATGTGCTCGGGCACGAGCGCCAGGGCGAAGCCGACCGCGGCGAGCTCGACCAGCCGCTGATTGCGGTCGGCAAGATCGCCCCAATATTCGGGATGAGCAGGATTGGTGCCGTTTGCCAGCCCGCGGCGATAGAGATCCCAGTGCGGGAACGTGCCGCCGCCGGCGACGAGCGGAACGATCCCCCAGAGCGGCCGCGCAAATCCCTCCAGATCCGCCGCCGCCCGATCGAAGATCGCGGCGGCCGCACCGAGGCGCACACGGGCGCCGCCTTCGGAAAAATACGGCAGTAGCGGCGCGAAGAGATCGATGACGGCCTTGGCGAGGTCGTCGCGTGTCTTCAGGGGATTGCCGAAAAGCGGATTGGCCCGGGCGGGATCATAAATCATTGTCAGGCTCGAAATTCATGAAAAACAGGATCGGCCGCGGGCAGATATTGCTCGCGGCCTTCGACATTTCTGGACGCTTACTTGATGGCCTTCACGCCTTCAGTCATTTCCTTCAGCCCGTCATCGACGGAGGTGCTGTCGGTCATGATCGCGTCATGCGCACGGTTGAGCACGACCTCGATCTTGGCGGCGTTCGGGTTGACCGCCATCTCCAGGTAGGTTTTCGACGGCTTCAGCGCCTCCTTGCTGGCCGCATCCTCAGGAAAGCCGGGTGTTGCCGCGATCTTGGCGCTGACGTCATCCGTCTTGAGCGCAGGGAAGGTGCCCGTCGAGGCGATGACTGCTGCGCCCTCAGGACCGGTGACGAACTTGATGAAATCGAGCGCGGCCTCCTTGTGAACGGAATTGGCGTTGACCGCCAGGCCCGAGATCTGCGCAGCGGTCGTGCCGGTTGCCACACCGTCGGGATGCGGGAACTTGACGATGCCCCAGTTCTTGCTCTTCGATTCACCCGATTTCACCTTGGTGATCTGGGTGCCGACGAACCAGGTTCCCATCGGCAGCATGCCGATCGTGCCATTGAAGAAGAGCGCCGAATAATGTGTGTTCGACGTCTTCAGGAAGGCATAGGAGGGAATCGCGCCATCCTTCTGCAGGGTCAGCGCCCTCTCGTACCAGGGCTTCAGGAAGCCGTAGTCGCCATCGACAAGCGTGTGTTTTCCGTCGAGGATGGCGGGCAGCTGAACGGTCGACCGCCAGGTGTGCAGAAGCGCGCCGTAGGTCTTGTTGGTGCCCATGCCGCCCGAAAGCTTCTCGGCGGTCGCGTCGAACTGCGCCCAGGTCATGTCATTGGTGGGGTAGGGGACGCCTGCCTTGTCGAATATATCCTTGTTGTAATAGACGACCCAGAAGTCGGACCGGAACGGCAGGGAGTAGACTTTGCCGTCGATGGTCAGTTCATCGATCAGGCCGCCATAGGGAGCCGGGTCGATTTTCTGATCCTTCACGAAGCCGCTGAGATCGGCGATGTTGCCGGCGCGCACCAGATTGGTGTAGCCCGGCACATCCTTGATGGTGACGATGTCGATGTCCTTGGAGCCGCCGGTCAGCTGCGTTGAGATCATCTGCTGGTAGTCTTGCGAGCCGAGATCCATCGGCTCGAACTTCACGTTGGGATGCTTGGCCTGATAGGCCTCGATCAGCGGCTTGTAATAGGCGGTCTTGTCCCAATCCCACAAAGCCCATTTGAGCGTCACGGCGTCCTGGGCAAACGCTGCCCCGGCCGTCATCGCCGCCAAGGTGAAACCTGCCACGGCAAGTTTCACCGTCCCCCCGAATTTATCCAAATACATTCCCGTTCTCCTTCCCTGGATCATCTCTGGATCAGTTATTTTATGAAGCGTCTCGTCTATGTGGTTCGCGGTGCGGCTGTGTTGCGTTTGGCAGGTGTCTCTTTTGGTTTTCGCGCAATTCAGGACGCAAAACCGCTGCGCACTTTTGCTGGAATTGCTCCAGAACCATCACCGCCGTCCGATGGACGCCGAATGCGACGGCGAACATTCCGAGTGAAAAATTGAAGGTTGCCGGCATGAACACCGAAACCGGATAGAAGAGGATGTGCGCCAGCCATAGGCCGGCGGTAAAGGCGAGCGCCGCGAGCGCCGGGAAAGGGCGGACGACGGAGGCGAGGGCGGCGAGGCGCAGCAGTTGGAGAGCCGGCAGATCGCGCATCACCATCAGAATGACGAGATGGCAGGCGAGGACCGCGACGAAGGCGGTGGCGACGAGCGCGACCGTCAGCGGTGCGCTCAGCAACAGATTGTCCCGCGCGCCGGCGCCATAGGTTGCGATCGCATGGATGCAGACGGCGAGAGCGACCGCCAAAGCCAGCCCCCAGGCGGTGGCGCGCCAGAAGTAGCGCAGAAAGGCCTCTGTGAAGTCCCGCAGCAGATAGGTGTTGCGGTCTTCCACGAGAGCCACCGAGACCCGGGCCATGGCGGCGAGCGCTGCCGGCAGCGTCACGACGAAGAGGCCGGCCAGGATGAAGAGGAAGTTCAGCTTGACCATCTCCCACCACTCGCGGACGAGGATCTCGGCGAACAAAGCAAGGCCGGTCCTCTTCGGAGCATCCTTCGGAATGCCCGGCCCCTCCCTCGTCCACATGTCCCGCAACCACTGCATAGCCGTCTCCCGCAGGCGCCTCAGTATAGAATCGAGCGTTCCGTTTCCGTGTCGAACAGCTGCGCATTGGTCATATCGGCAACCAGCGTCGCCTCTTCGCCGATATCGGGCCGGTAGCGTGGCGAGACGCGGGCGATGAGATTGCGACCGCCTGCCACCATGTTCAGGTGCACTTCCGAGCCCATCGGTTCGGCAAGTTCGACAATCGCCTTGAGGGGCGCCAGGTTCTCCGGTGCGATATCAGCCGGCGGCAGTTCGTGGAAATTTTCCGGACGGATGCCGAGCACCAGTTCGCGGCCCTGGTAGGGCGCGATCCTGCTCTTGTCGAAATGGGCAGGCAGCGGCAGTTCCCGGCCGTCGAAGACGGCGACGAAGCCATCGCCCCGGCGCAGAATGGTCGAGGGCAGCATGTTCATCTGCGGCGCGCCGATGAAACCGGCGACGAACATGTTGACGGGGCGGTCATAGAGGTTCTGCGGCGTATCCACCTGCTGGATATGCCCGTCCTTCATGACGACGATCCGGTCCGCCATGGTCATGGCCTCCACCTGATCGTGAGTGACGTATATGAAGGTGGCGTTGAGGCGCTTGTGCAGCTTGGTGATTTCCGAGCGCATCGTGCCGCGCAGCTTGGCGTCGAGATTGGAAAGCGGCTCGTCGAGAAGGAAGACCGCCGGATTGCGCACCATGGCGCGACCGAGCGCGACGCGCTGGCGCTGCCCGCCCGAAAGCGCCTTCGGCTTGCGGTTCAGGAGATGAGAGATGTCGAGGATCTTGGCGGCGTCCTGCACCTGGGCATCGATGAAGTCGCGCGATACCTTCCTGGGCTGCAGGCCGAACGCCATGTTCTTGTAGACGGTCATATGCGGATAGAGCGCGTAATTCTGGAAAACCATGGCGATATCCCGATCCTTGGAAGGGACGTCGTTCATGATGTCGCCGCCGATCTTGAGCTCTCCTCCCGATATTTCCTCGAGGCCGGCGATCATCCGCAGCGTCGTCGATTTGCCGCAGCCCGACGGGCCGACCAGAATGATGAATTCCTTGTCTGCGATCTCGAGGTCGATGTCGTGGACAACGGTGAGCGCACCGTAGCTCTTGTTCAGCTCTTTAAGCGAAATGCTGGCCATCGGGTTCTCCTGAATTCACCAATAGGAAGACCAGCTGCGCGAAAGACGCGTCAAAGCTTCCATGTAATAATAATCTCCCCAGGAGACGCATTCATCGACACCCTCACCGCGGCAGGTGTTGAACGGCGATTTCTTCGAATAGGTGGCGTGCAGCACCAGGCCGTTGGAGACGGTGGGATCCTTGACCGCATAATGATCCGCAAGGCTCTTCATCATGCGGCGTGCCAGCGTGCGATAACGTGCGGCCGGTTCCGGCTCGACGAGATCGGCCATCTCCAGAAGGCCGCAGGCGGCGATCGACGCCGACGAGCTGTCGCGCGGCTCGCCATCGCCGTCCGAAAAGACGAGATCCCAATAGGGCACCATGTCGGCCGGCAGCCGGTTGAGATAGAAGGCGAGCAGCCGGTCGAAGGTTTGGCGATATTCCTCGATCCGCTCATAGCGATAGGAGAGCGCCATGCCAGCGATTGCCCAGGCCTGTCCGCGCGCCCAGGCGCTATCGTCTTTGTAGCCCTGTTTGGTGGCGCCGCGCACCGGCGCTCCGGTGACCGGGTCCATATAGAAGGTGTGATAGGTGGAATCGTCCGGCCGAACCGAGTTGGCAAGCGTGGTGCGGGCGTGAATGAGCGCGATCTCGCGGTATTTCGGATCGCCGGTTTCGCGGCTCGCCCAGTAGAGAAGCGGCAGGTTCAGCAGGCAGTCGATGATGTAGCGGTATTCTTCCGCCACCCCCTTGCGGCCCCAGGCCTGAATGAACTGGCCGATGGGTTGGAAACGCTCGATCAGCTGGTCGGCGGCCAGGATGGCGGCCTTGCGGCCATCCTCGTCTCCGACGAGCTTCCAGGCGGCAATGCAGGAGGGCGAATAGAGAAAGCCCATGTCGTGATGGTCCGTCTCGATGCGGTTCACGATCCGATGCAGAAACGACTGGACCTGGACCTGCGCGGCATGCCGGAAAACCGCCTCGCCGCTATGCTCGAAAGCGAGCCATAGCTCACCGGGCCAGAAACCTGCGGTCCATTGGTCGTTCGCCACCGCAGGATAGAAATTTCCGACACTCGAATGGTTCTGCGAGGCATGGGTGAAGACGGGAAGGTTACGCCTGATCTGCTCGACGGCAAGATCGAGAGCGGCTTTGACCTCCTGGTCGGTTATCGGCTGCGGGGCGACGGACGAGACGGCGTTCATGGATTTAACCCTTCAGTCCCGTCGAGGCGATGCCCTCGACGAAGAAACGCTGGAGAGAGAGGAAGACGACGAGAACCGGAATGAGGGCGACGACGGAGGCTGCCATGATCAGCCCGTATTCGGCCGAATATTGCGAGATGAACATGCGCAGGCCGATCTGGACGGTCTTCAGCTCGGTCTTGGTCAGGTAGATCATCGGCCCGAGAAAATCGTTCCAGGTGGTGACGAAGGTGAAGATCGTCAGCGTCGAGAGCGCGGGCTTGGACAGCGGCAGCATGATGCGCGCCCAGATCTGGTACTCGTTCATGCCGTCGATGCGGGCTGCCTCGCAGAGCTCGGTCGGGATCGACATGTAGAATTGTCGCATCAGGAAGACACCGAAGGCGGTGAAGGCCTGCAGGCAGATCAGCGCCAGATGGGTGTTGTTGAGGCCGAATTCGCGCATCAGCAGGAATTGCGGCACCATATAGACCTGCCAGGGCATGGCGATGGTGGCGATGTAGCCGAGGAACAAGGTGTTCTTGTAGGGGAAATTCAGCTTGGCGAAGGCGTAAGCCGCAAAGCTGGAAGTCAAAAGCTGCAGCAGCGTGACGATGATCGTCAGCTTCGACGTGTTGTAGATGAAGAGCGAAAGCGGGATTTTCGTCCAGATATCGACGTAGTTATGCCATTGCGGCTCGGACGGTATCCACTCGATCGGAAAAGCGAAGACGTCGCGGCTGAGCTTCAGCGATGCCGAAAGCATCCAGGCAAAGGGCATCAGCATGATGAGCGTGACGGCGATGACGATGGCGTAGATCGCGACCGATCTGACGGTTACCTTGCGTCCTGCAATCCTCATTCGCCGTCCTCCCTCTGGCGGCGGAACTGGAAGACGGTGACCGCGAGAACGAGGAAGAACAGAACCAGCGCAACCATGCTGGAATAGCCGAGATCCCAGGAAATGAAGGCCTCGTTGTAGATGTGGTAGACGAGGACGAGCGTCGAAGTGCCGGGCCCGCCCTGGGTGATCATGTAGATCTGGTCGAACACCTTGAAGGACTGGATCGTCAGCATGACGGTCACGAAGAAGGTCGTCGGCCCGAGCTGCGGCACGGTGACATGGATAAACTTCTGCCAGGAATTGGCGCCGTCGAGATCGGCAGCTTCATAGAGCTCCGAATTGATGCCCTGCAGGCCGGCCAGATAGATGACCATGTAATAGCCCATGTTCTTCCAGATGCCGAAGAGGATCACTGTCACCATCGCCCAGTGGCGATCCGCCGCCCATCCCGGCATGTTCTTGGGATCAAGGCCGAGCGTGTAGAGGATCATGTTCACCGGTCCCATCTCGGGATTGAAGATCATGTTCCAGACGACTGCGACGGCCACCAGCGAGGCGACATAGGGGAAGAACATCGCCGTGCGGAAGAAGTCGCGCCCCGCAATCTTCTGGTTGAGGAGAACGGCGAGGCCGAGCGCGCAGATAAGCGTCGCCGGCACGGAGGCGACCGTATAGATCACCGTGTTCCAGAACGCCGCGATAAAGGCCTTGTCCTCGAAAAGTCGCCAGAAATTATCCAGCCCGGCGAATGTGATCGCATTCGAGCCGTCCCAATGCATGAAGGCGAGCACGAAGGCGAACAGGATCGGGCCGAGCGTGAAGACGGCAAAGCCGATGAAATTCGGCGCGATGAAGGAATAGGCGACGAGCGCGTTGCGGATCCTGCGCTGGCGCTTCGACAGGACCGCGACCTTCCGGCCGGAGGTTGCCAGAGCGCCATCCGTCGTGATGACCGAATTCGATAGGGACACCGATGCCTCCTCTTCCTCCCGCAACGACATAGCACATATCCGGTATTGGTCAAACAAGTTCTGAACAGGTCATACGAATTTTATGGAAAGCGCAAAATACATATGATAGGTGAGCATGCAGACCAAACGCCCATCGATGCTTTTCCGGTACGGGGAGGGACATGTTCAGCGAGATTTCAGGGGAACTGCCGGATGTGCTGGGCGATTTCACGCCCGGGGCGGTCTGCTCCGATCGCGCCAGATGGAGCGCTGTGCCGCAAGCGGTACGGGAGCTGGTCATTGGCGAGGCCGAAGAGACGCTTGCGCGCGCCTGGCCGCTGATTGCGGCCTCGGATTACCGGGAGTTCACCGCAACGGGCAACCGCGCGCGCTTCGAGGAGCTGTATTTCACGCGGCGGCGGATGCTCAACAATCTGGTGCTCGGCGAACTCATCGAAGGCGGGGCGCGGTTCCTGCCGAAGATCGTCGATGGCATCTTCCTGATCGCGGAGGAGAGCGGCTGGCAGCTTCCGGCGCATAACGCCTATGAACGAAGCGGTGCGCGCCTGCCGCTTCCCGACAATTCGCAGCCTGTCGTCGATCTCTTCGCCGCCGAAACGGCCGCGCTGCTTGCCACCATCGTCGCATTGCTTCGCGACGAGCTCGACGGCATCAGCCCGGAGATTACGGCACGCGTAGAGCGCGAGATCGAGATCCGCATCCTCTCGCCCTATCTCGGCCGGCATTTCTGGTGGATGGGCCGCGGTGAGGAGCGGATGAACAACTGGACGGCATGGATAAGCCAGAACGTCCTGTTGACGGTCTTCTCCCTGAAAACAGATCAGCCCACGCGCCACGCCGTCGCCAAGAAGGCGCTTGGCAGCCTCGGCGCCTTCCTCAAGGACTATGCCGAGGACGGCGCCTGCGAGGAGGGCGTGCTCTATTACCGCCACGCCGCGCTCTGCCTGCATGGTGCTCTAACCATCCTGGACAGGGTGGCACCGGGCCTGTTCGGCCGATTTTGGCAGCAGCCGAAGATCCGCAACATGGCCGAATATATCGCCCATATGCATGTGGCCGGCCGCTATTATTTCAACTTCGCGGATTCCTCCGCGGTGGTCGAACCCTGCAGCGCGCGGGAATATCTGTTCGGACAGGCGGTCGGCTCTGAGATGCTGGCTGAGTTCGCGGCAGCCGACAGGGCCGCGTCCGACAATCCGCACCTGCCCGGGGAATGGAACCTCTGGTATCGCGTGCAGGAACTGCTGGCCGGCCCGACGCCTTCCGCTGCCGCCCCGCCGCATCCTGCATCCCGGCGCGATATCTTCTATCCCGGCATCGGCCTGTTCATCGCCCGCGACGAGCAGTTTTCACTTGCCGTCAAGGGCGGCAACAACGGCGAGGGCCACAATCACAACGATGTCGGAAGTGTCACGCTTTACAAGAACGGACGTCCGTTCCTGATCGACGTCGGCGTCGAGACCTATACCGCAAAGACCTTTTCGGCGCGGCGCTACGAGATATGGACGATGCAGTCGGCTTTCCACAACCTGCCGACATTCGCAGGCGTCATGCAGTCGGCCGGCGAAGCTGTTGGCGCGCGCGACGTCGAGGTCAGGTTCGACGAAGGGAGCGCGCGCATATCGCTCGATATATCAGCCGCCTATCCCCCCGAAGCGCAGCTGCACAGCTACCGCCGCGTCGTTTCCATGCTGCGCGGCCGCGATGTCGAGATCGTTGACACCTATGACGGGAGCAAGCCGGCGGTCCTGTCGCTGATGACATGCCTGGCGCCGACCGTCAGCCCGGACAGGATCGATCTGGCCGACCTCGGCAGCATTTTCGTCGAGGGCGCCGGCGAGATCGAAATCGACGAAATCGGCGTGGACGACGCCCGGCTGAGATCGGCCTGGCCCGAACAGATCTACCGGCTGCGCGTGCCGTTTGCCGGCAGGCTCCTGAGATTGCGGATCGTCTAGAACGGGATGACTTTAGGCCGGGTCGGCCTAAAATCTGAATCCTGTTCTAAATTAAAGAGTTAGAGCATGATGTCGTCCGAAAACCGCTCACACTTTTCGGCATCATGCTCTTGGGAGGGCGAGCATGGAATTGACGCTGAAGATCGTGGATGCCGATGGGGCAGTGTTGGCGAGTTCCACCGGTCGGGACGAGACGTTCTTGGTCTATCGCCAGAGTTATCGCGAAGGCGATCGCGTGGTCGTGGAGGTCTCCGAGCCCGGACATGTCTTCCTCGCCCTCGATGGCGCGATCCAACCCGGCCTGGTCTATATGAAGGAATGCGCCTATTCGCTCGCCGTGCCCTTCGGCGACAAACGCAAGCCCTATTCGCCGAATGCCTTCAGGGGCGATATCCATCGGCTCTCAGCGCGTAGCACGCGCTCTGACGAGATTGTCCATCGGCGCAATCTCGCCCTCAACCCCTGGGACGATCACGCCAATCGGGCTCTGTTTCCGCATGCGCGCGCCAATGTCGAGACCCGCGGCGAAGCGGTTTTTGCCGCGCGCAACGCGATCGACGGCGAAAAGGCCAACGATGATCACGGCTTCTGGCCCTATACGAGCTGGGGCATCAATCGCGATCCGCAAGCGGCACTGACGGTGGAATTCGGCAGGCCGGTCAGGATCGACGAGATCGTTTTCTATCTCCGGGCCGACTTTCCGCATGATTCCTGGTGGGAGCAGGCCAGCGTCACCTTCTCGAACGGCAAGACCTCCTGTTTTCCGCTGGCAAAATCGGGTGCCGCGCAGGGCTTTGCCATAGAACCCTGCATCGTCGAATGGGTGGAACTGCACGGTCTGATCAAGGCCGAAGACGCCTCGCCCTATCCGGCACTGACACAGATCGAAATCTGGGGAACCGAGGTACAGGAAGCCGGCCTCAAGCCATCCGCCCTTCCTCTCGCGCTATGAGCCTGTAGGTAGCCTCGACCGCGCCGCACTCGGCGGGCCGTCATTCAGACGGTTCCAGGCGCGGCGGAGCTGCCGCGCCGAGCCGAAGCCGGCGCGCATCGCGACAGCCTCCATGTCCAGCCGTGAACCGGCGAGCATCTCGCGGGCAAGAGCCACGCGCATGCGGTTGACGAAATCCGTAACGCTCATGCCCGTCTGCTCGTTGAACAGCCGTGAAAGGTTGCGCGGGCTGGCGCCGCTGAGGCGGGCGAGCGACGCCACCGACCAGTCCTCAGACGGGTTGGCGGCCACGGCATCCTGTGCGCGGTGAATGACCGGGTGGATATGGTTGCGACCTTCGAGCCAGGGCGAAAGCTGCGGATCCGAGCCGCCGCGCCTGAGATAGACGACAAGATATCGCGCCACCGCAAGCGCACACGCGTGCCCCGCCGCTTCGGCAACGATATGCAGCATGAGGTCTATGCCGGCGGTGATGCCGGCACTCGTGAGGCGATCTCCATCCTCGACATAGAGCCGGTTGTCCCGGACACGCGCGGTGGGAGCGAGCCTGGCCAGATCCTCTATGCAGCCATGATGGGTGGTGCAATCGCGGCCATCGAGCATGCCTGCCTCGGCAGCGAGCAATGCGCCCGAGCAGATCGAGACCAGACGAACTCCCGGGCGAATGGTGTGCTTTAGCCATGCGACGATGGCAGCCTGGTCTGCGCGCTCCTGTTCGTTCCCCGGGCGGCTGTTTTTCATCGGGGCATCGGCGCTGCCGGCAATGATGACAAGTGCGGTATCGGGCAGGCGCTCCGGCAATGCGGCAACGCCTGTAACGGCAAGACCGATCGAGCTGCCGACCGTCACGGATGGACCGATATAGGTGACGGAAAAGCGCACCGTGCGCTGTTCGAGGTTCGCCTTGCGCAGCACTTCGATCGGGCCGGCGACGTCAAGCAGCAGCACGCGCGGCGGCACGACGACGAAGACTGGAATATCGAAGGGCTGCGCGGCGTCCGTCATGCGGCGAGTGACTTTCCACGCCCCGCCAGGGCCTGTTCGACGGTTGTTATCCGAGCGAAACGGTCCGACAGGACCAGCTCGGTCCGGTCCCGGATTTCCCTCGCGCTCCAGGTGCGTCCTGTGGCGTCGGTCATCGGGAAGGTCAGCGTCGCTTCGCCGACATAGTCGACTTGATAGCCGAGATCGGAGGCATGGCGGGTGGTAGTCTCGCAGCACTGTTCGGTGCGGATGCCGGAGACGAGGATACGACGGACGCCATTCTCGGTCAGCCACACGTCGAGACCGGAACCGACCAGGGCGCTATGGCGCCTCTTCCTGAATGTCGCCTTGGGGGCGATCCTGAGCGGGGCGAGTGTGGTGACGAACCCGGATGCTTCCGAAAACGGCCCGTTTTCATCGACATGGAAGATCTGGATGATGGGTATTCCATCGGCTTCCGCACCGTCGATCAGAGCCTGCTGACGATCGATATAGGCGGAGGCGAGGTTTTCATCCCAGTAATCGCGGTGTCGGAAGGACTCCTGAGCGTCGATAACGAGAAGGACTATATCATGGCCGGACATTTTTTGCTCCATCCAAGTTGATCATGAAGTCATACTCGGCGATTTGAAGACAGAGGAAAATGCGCGCGCCGGACAAATAACGGACAATTCGCGCCATGGATGCCAGGCGTCGGCGGATGAAATCGGGTCACGCTTCCGCCAGACCGTCCGCACATGCTAAGGAGGTCGGATGCGACTGCTTGTGGTGGAGGACAACAAGGATCTGGCGGCTTGGCTGGGCAAAGCCCTGCGACAGGCGCAGTATGCTATCGACATTGCTCACGACGGCGAGGACGCCGAGCATTTGCTCAAGGTGGCTGAGTATTCGGCTATGATCCTTGATCTTGCACTGCCCAAACTTGACGGATTGACGCTTTTGAAGCGATTGCGGCAGTCCGGGAGCAAGCTGCCGGTCATCATCTTGACCGCCAATGCCAGCCTGGACGGTCGTGTAGCGGGGCTCGACAGCGGTGCCGACGACTATCTCGCCAAGCCCTTCGAAATCGCCGAACTCGAAGCCAGGATCCGCGCGGTGGTCCGCCGCGGCCAGGACCGGGCATCGTCGGAAATCACCGTCGGCAACCTGCGTTTCTCCGGTGGAACGCGGCAGTTTTTCGTCGCAGGCGAGCCGCTGCAATTGACGCCGCGCGAATATGCCGTTCTCGAGCAGCTCGTCATGAAGCATGGCATCACGGTTTCGAAAGCCACGCTTTCTGAAAGCGTCTTCGGTTTCGACGACGAGGCGGATCCGAGCGCCATCGAAATCTACGTCCACAGGCTGCGAAAGAAACTCGAGAGCAGTTCGGTTCAAATTGCCACGTTGCGCGGGCTCGGCTATCTCCTCAGACATGTCCAGTAGTCTCGTCAAAAAGGTGGGCGCGGCGATCGCGCGGCTCAGCCACAGTTTGAGGGTACAATTGCTCTGCTGGGTGCTGCTGACCCTGTTCGGCGCGATCGGCTTCAATCTTTACGACAGCTTCTGGACGGCGGATGCGACGGCAAAGCTGGTGACGGATCGAACACTTCTGGCCTCGGCCCGCGTCATTGCCGAGGCCGTCCGCGTCGACGAGGGCGGCAATGTTCAGGTGGACGTGCCGCCTTCCGCGCTGGAGATGTTTGATACAGGCTTCGGCGACCGGGTATTTTACCAGGTGATCACCGCGTGGGGCAGTCTGGTCAGCGGCTTTCCCGACTTGCCGTTGTCGGCCGTCCAGCGGGCAGGGGAGGATCGCGCGTTCCATGGTGCCGATGTGCGGGTCATGATGCTCGACCATCCTGTCGTCGGCCTTCCCGATGACGGTGCGATCTCCGTCACCGTCGCCGTTACGCATAACAGCCAGTATGCGATGCGAAGGCAGTTGTGGCTCTCAGACTTTTCGAAGCAGTTCGTGCTCGTCTTCGTCGCCAGCCTGGTGACCATCCTTGGGCTCCAACGGGGCCTGGCGCCTGCGCTGAGACTCCGGGACGCTCTGCGCCTGCGCGGGCGCAACCGTCTCGATCCGCTGCCGCCAGAGATGGTGCAGAGCGAGCTGCAGCCGCTCGTTCACGCCCTGAACGACCACATGGAGCGCGTCCAGAACCAGATGGCCGCGCAGCGACGGTTCGTATCCAATGCTGCGCATCAACTCAGAACGCCGCTCGCGCTGATTTCGACGCAGGCGAGCGTGGCGGCCCGCGAAGCCGATGCGGCCCGTCGCGACGAGGCGCTTGTCGCCCTTCGCACCAGCACGAAGCAGATTTCGCGTCTTGCCAGCCAGCTTCTTACCTTGTCGCGGGCCGAGCCCGGAAGCCGGCGCCCGCGCAACGATGCGGCCGACCTTACGAAGGCCGCCCGCGAGATCCTGGAAGCGCTTGCCGAAGAGGCGCTTAAGCGCAACATCGACGTCGGCTTGGAAGCCGTCCGCCCGGTCATTGTCGACGGCGACGCGACGATGTTGCGCGAGATGTTGGTCAACCTCATAGACAACGCGATCCGCTATACCCGCCCGAATGGACGGGTGACCGTCGCCGTCGGGCAGGCAGACGGCAACGCCATCGTGACCGTCGAGGACAACGGGCCGGGTATTCCGAGCGGCGAGCGCGAACAGGTTTTCGAACGCTTCTACCGGATCATGGGGACTGAAAGCGAGGGGAGCGGCCTGGGACTTGCGATCGTTCGCGAGGTTGTCGAAGGCGCCGGAGGTTCAGTCTTGCTGGGTGATGCGGAAGGCGGCGGCCTCATCGTGACTGTGCGGCTGCCGCTCGCTTAAACTTGAGGCGCATCAAATGAAGAAAGCCGGGCATGGCGCCCGGCCTTCTGTTCGATCTGCCTTACAGCGCCGCGCGTCTTTTCAGACGCGCAAAGGACGCTGTAACACTTTGAATCGCTGCATAATTTTATCCTTAAATCGATTCCGATTTAAGGAATTATGCAGTAGGAGGAGGTCGATTGGATCACTGGGTATCGAGGTGTTGCTGCGGACGCCATTTCGCCAGGCGGTTCTCGATCAATGTCATGATGTATTCGGCAAAAAGCGTGACGACCATGACGAGGAGGATTGCCGCGAACATGCCGGCCGCATCGAACGTACCCTTGGCGATCGAGATGAGCTGACCAATCCCGAACCGGGCGCCGACGAATTCGCCGACGATTGCGCCGATGATCGCGAAACCGAAGGACACGTGCAGACTGGCGAAGATCCAGCTCATCGCCGACGGGATGACCACGGTGCGGGTGACCTGCCAGTCCGAGGCGCCGAGGATGCGGGCGTTGGCGATCATATTCCGGTCGGCCTCACGCACGCCCTGGAAGGCGTTTGCAAACACCACGAAGAACACCATGATGAAGGCAAGAGCGACCTTGGAGGGCAGGCCAAGACCCATGATCATGATGAAGATGGGGGCGAGAACGACACGCGGTATCGAATTGATCGCCTTGATATAGACGGAGAAAATGTCCGACAGGAAGCGGTTGCGGCCAAGGCCGATGCCGACGAAGACGCCGGTGATCGAACCCGCAAAGAAGCCGATCAAGGCCTCCTCCATCGTCACCCATAGGTTATACCAGAGGGAACCTTCGGTGGTGCCTTCTGTTGCCCATTCGTAGAGGCGCTGAACGACGCCGCTTGGGCTCGAATAGAAGAACGGATCGATCCACTGCATGTTGGAGGAGAGCTCCCACATGCCGATCACGAAGACCAGGATGGCGATCTGCCAGAAGCGCACCAGCGTCTTGCGCCGGCGCATCGCCTTCAGCGCCGACGCCTCGATTTCCGTGTCTGACGTGCCTGGCCGAAACATGGTGGCCGAACCGGCCTCAAGAGTGGTGTGTGCCATGATATCCTCCCTCAGGCCGCTTCGCTCGCGCGACGGTAGCTGGTCTCGACCTCTTCGCGGAGGTCCTCCCAGATCGTCTTGCAGTAGTCGATGAAGTTCTGCTCGTAGCGGATTTCCGACACGACGCGCGGGCGGGGGAGATCGATCGTGTAGACCGATTTGACCGTCGCGGGGCCGGCGGTCAAGACATAGACCTTGTCGGCGAGGGCGACAGCCTCTTCGAGGTCGTGGGTCACGAACACCACCGAGGCCTTGCGCTCCGCCCACAGCTTCAAGAGCTCTTCGTGCATGACGGTGCGGGTCTGCACGTCGAGAGCCGAAAACGGCTCGTCCATCAGCAGGATTTCCGGCTCGTTGATGAAGGTTTGCGCTAGCGAGACGCGCTTGCGCATGCCGCCAGAAAGCTGGTGGGGATAATGATGGAGAAACTTCGAAAGGCCGACACGGGCGAGCCAGTCGCGTCCGCTCTTTTCTGCCTCGGCGCGCGACTTGCCTCGAAACAGCGGACCGGCCATGACGTTGTCGATGACGTTCTTCCAGGGAAAGAGCGCGTCGGTCTGGAATGCGAAGCCGACACGCGGGTCAATGCCGGTGATCGGGCCGCCCATCAGCCGGACTTCACCGGCGCTGGGGCGTGCGAGACCCGTCACAAGATTGAGCGTCGTCGATTTACCGCATCCGGTGGGGCCGACAACGGCGACGAACTCTCCGCGGGCGACCGTCATGTTGAAATCACGCAGGGCCGTAAGGGACTTGCCGGTCGGCGAGACGAAGCGGCGGCTGACATTGATCAGCTCGATCGCAGGAATCTGGTTCTTGTCATGTTGCATGATGATACCTGAGGCGTGCTTTGGGCGCGTGCACGCAATGCCCATGGATCGATGGGAGGTCGCTTCCGGTTGGGACCGGAAGCGACGCGACGCCTTACTTGACGTTCTTGACGAATTCCGTCGTGTAGGTCTTGGAAAGGTCGATCTGTTTGCCCTTGACGTTCTTGGAGAACTCCGAGAGCACGGCAAGCACGGTCTTCGGACCGTCTTCCGGCATGACGCCATCCGGTGTGAACATGCCCTTGCCGTCGTCGAGAGCCTTGATGTAGCCGTCCTTGTCGCCGACGTAGAAGTCCTTCGGCATCTTGTCCGCGATCTCGGCGGCTGAATGCGTGTTGATGTAGCGCAGCGTCTTGACGAAGGCGTTGGCGAGCTTCTGTGCCTCTTCCTTGTGCGCGTCGACCCAGGACGCTTCCATGTAGAGCGAGGCGGCCGGATAGGTGCCGCCGAGCGCCTGACGGGTCGACTCGACCGTGCGCATGTCGACAAGCACGCTCGCCTCGCCGGTCTTGATCATGCGCGAGATCGTCGGCTCGGTGGTCATGCCGGCCTGGATTTGATCCTGTTGCATGGCAGCGATGAAGGTGCCGCCGGCGCCGACTGGAACCGTGACGACATCACCGGGCTTCAGGCCGGCCTTCGACGCCATGAAGAGGGTCAGGAAGTTGGTGGACGAGCCGAGACCGGTGACGCCGAGGCTCTTTCCCTTGAAGTCGGCCGGCGATTTGATGTCAGGATACTTGCTCGAGACCATCTCGACCTCGCCCGGCGCCTGGCTGAACTGGACGATGGATTCGACGAATTTGCCTTTGGCCTGCAGATCCACACAATGGTCGTAGAAGCCGACGACACCCTGGACGGCGCCCGCCAGAAGCTGGTTTTCGGCGTCGACGCCGGCAGCTTCATTCAGCAGTTCGACGTCGAGACCCTCATCCTTGAAGTATCCGAGCGATTCAGCAAGCTTGGCGGGCAGATAGATCTGCTTCTCATAACCGCCGACCATGATGGTGATCTTATCGGCCGCATGTGCGGCGCTGGTAGCGAAAGATGCTGCGGCGAGAAGCGTCGAAAAAGCGACGGTATGAAAAAGGCTGCGTGAAGAACGCATGGAAATCTCCTCCTATGGTTTGCTAGCATCGTCGTCTCGCCACCTTGACCGTGTCTCCTCCACGATGCTGCCCCTTCCTATGACGTCGAAGCTTTCAACTAGCTTTCAGTCGCGGACGGGCAGGCAGCCCGTCCAATCCCGTCCATGCATCAATGACAGCGCCCGCATTTCCTAAGCCGGATACGCCGTCCTTTCCACAGACATGTATCGCAGACATATCCTTGTCCGAGCGCATCGGCAGCGTTCAGCCCTCGTGCTAACCGCTTCAACGTGAAAATTTTGAGACGACTTGTCAGCGGCCGTCATCGTCATCTGATGATCGGCTAGAAGGTGTGAGCTCTTGCGATCAGATGTCAGTTCGTGAAGCTTCGCAGATCCCTCAGCAGATTGCGGTACCTCGCCTGGCTGCCGACCAGATGGTCGCGCATAGCGTTGCGGGCAGCTTGATCGTCCCTGTCCGAGATGGCGACGACGATTGCCTCGTGCTCCCTGTGGATCAGCTTTCGATAGGCGGTCTGTTCGGCCGTCCTCGTTTCCGGGACGAGCCTCGACTGCGGGATGATCGCCGAACCCTGGGACTCCAGGAACTGCCTGAACAGCGGATTGTTCGTGGCTTCCGCGATTGCGGCATGGAGCTCGAGATCCGCATCGCGAATCGATTGATCACTCTCGATGCACTGGAGGATTTTCCGATGACATTCGAATATCGCTTCCTCCTGTGCCGGCGAGCGGCGCAGGGCCGCAAGGCCCGCCGCCTCGATTTCGACAGGTGTTCTGATCTCGAGTACCTCAAGATCGGAGGCGACGCGGGCCTTGTCGACTTTCCGCGCGGAGAGCGCCGGATCGGGGCCGAGCACGAAGATACCCGCTCCCTGGCGCACCTCGACAAGCCCGTCGGAGCGAAGTGCTGCCACCGCCTCGCGCACAACGGTACGGCTGACGCCATGTGTTTCGGTCAACTCGTGCTCACTCGGAAGCTTGTCGCCGGCGGAATATTGGCCGCTCAATATGGCTTGCCGGAGGCTTTCGCCGACCTGTGTGACCAGCGACCCGGAGCCTTTGCTGCGATCCTTCATCTGCATAGCCACGCCTGACCCCCGCCTCGGCTCTGATCCGCATGCCGTTCAAACGCGCGGCACTCGAAATTTACGATTCATCACACATGTATGACAAATGTGGCGGTCTTTCAATGGACGAGCGGCGCCTGCGCTTTGTTCCTTGACAGTTTTTGCGGTCCGACGAAAATCCGGCACTGCGCTTTCTCTCAAACTCGCGATCCGGCGTTAGCTTACCGCAATGCCGCGACTTTACTTCACGATGTACATGCGACTGGATATAATCAAAATTAATCGCTATGATTAGAAATGATTGACGAGGAGTTTGAGATGGAGACCAAGGTTCTGACTGCTCATGTTCCGCTGCCGCTTGCGCAAAAGGTTGATCAACTCGCGTCGCGGCTCGAACGCTCGCGTGGCTGGATCGTCAAGCAGGCTCTCACGGCATGGATCGACCAGGAGGAGGAGCGCCGGCGTTTGACGCTCGAGGCGTTGGCCGACGTCGATGACGGTAACCTTGTCGAGCACCAGTCTGTTCAAGCCTGGGCCGATAGTCTTGATAGCGACGAGCCGATTTCTTTGCCTCGGTGATGGGGATCAAGTGGACGAGCAAAGCGGCCTCGGACGTCGCCCGCTTGTACGACTTTCTCACTCCGGTCGACAGGCAAGCGGCGGTCCGAACAGTGCGGGCACTGACGGCAGCGCCTGCACGGCCGCTTGAGCAGCCGCGCCTCGGCGAGCGGCTCGAGGAGTTCGATCCTCGAGAGGTCCGCCGTATTCTCGTCGGTCGTTGCGAGCTGCGCTATGAAATCCAGCAGTCGATGATCTATGTATTGCGCCTTTGGCATACGCGTGAGGACAGGTAGAAGCACTCACAGCCGCCTGGTCGACTCTCCGCGCACGAACCTTGGCGTCAGGATAAAATCCTGCGGCGGTGCTGCGGCGCCCTCCGGGCTTGCTATTCTTGCCAGCAGACGCTGTGCCGCAAGCTCGCCGAGCTTCTGCGCATCCTGCACCACCATGGTGATGCGAGGCGTGATGACATTGCTCCAGGGCACGTCGTCGACCATCGCCAGCGACACGTCGTCAGGGCAGCGGAAACCCATCTCCTGCATCACCTGCAGTGCTGCGAGGCCCGTCATGTTATTGGCGCCGATGATTGCGGTCGGCCGGTCGCGACGGGTCAAGAGGCGCATCGCCTGTGCATGGCCGCCGGTCCTGGTGTAGCCGCCTTCGACCACCAGCGAAGGGTCGATGTCCACACCGGCGCCGGCCATCGTGTTCATGAAGCCCTTCAGACGCTCGTCGGCGGTGTGCAGGCCGCTCGGCCCGGAGATGAAGCCGATCCGCCTGTGGCCGAGCTGCAGCAGATGTTCCGTCAGGATAGTGGTGGTCAGCGGGTTGTCGGAACCGACAAAATCACGCGCCGCGCCTTCCACCTTCTGGTCGAACATCACGATCGGGGTTTTGAAGTCGCGCAGGAACGTGGCGTACTCCTCGCCGCGCCCGTTTGCCGCCAGCGCAATGCCGGCGATCTTCTGCGCCTCCAGCCGCTCCAGCAGCGCCCGTTCGAGATCGGCCCTGCCGGAGGAGTCGGCGATCAGGACGAAATAGCCGTGATCGAGAGCTTGGTGCTCGATCTCTCGACGGATGTCGCCGAAGAACATGTTGCCGAGATTGGCCGAAACGAAACCGATCAGCGAGCTGCGTCCGCGCGCCAGCGTCTGGGCCACCGGATCGATGCGGTAACCGGTCGATTTTATTGCCTGCTGGATGCGGTCAAGCGTCTCGGCACCGACCCGCTTCGGGCTGTTGAGCGCGAGCGAGACGGTCGAGATTGAAACCCCCGCAAGGCGCGCGACATCTCGTATGGTGGTCATGACTATCGAACCGGTTCTAATGCTTTATTATGTCGAATTTTATTGGCCGACGCAACATTTATGCTTCAAATCACCTGTTTTGCAGGGCTTTCCTTTCTGATTTTGTGATCGCGAAATTCGGCTTGACAGACGTCGGATCAGGCGAGATGATCATCTACCGAACCGGTTCGATATGATGTTGAGCCGGAAAACAGGGAGGAAAAACCTGTGACGACTTCGGAACGCCAGCCGGAAAATCCGGCATCGGGAGGGGCGGAGAAACACGCCTGGTTCAGCCGGGATCGCCTGGGCATGTTCATTCATTGGGGCCTCTATGCGCTGGGCGCCCGGCACGAATGGTTGAAGAACCGAGAAGAGCTGACTGACGACCACTACCAGCGCTATTTCGACAATTTCGATCCCGATCTCTATGACCCTAAGGAATGGGCCCGCCGGGCGCGTCTTGCCGGCATGAAATATGTCGTGGTGACGACCAAGCATCATGAGGGCTTCTGCCTCTGGGACAGCAAGGTGACGGATTACAAGGCGACGAACACGCCCTGTGGCAAAGATCTGCTCACGCCGCTGGTCGAAGCCTTCCGCGCTGAGGGCCTGAAGATCGGCTTCTACTATTCGCTGCTTGACTGGCACCATCCCGATTTCCCGATCGACGTTCACCACCCGCTGCGCAACCATCCCGATGCCAAAGCGCTGAATGCCGGCCGTAACATCGCCAACTACGCTGCCTATATGCGCGAACAGGTGCGCGAGCTTCTGACCGGCTTCGGCCGCATCGACATCATCTGGTTCGATTTCAGCTACCCCGGGCGCGACTATCGCGGCCTGCCCGGCAAGGGGCGTGCCGACTGGGAGAGCGAGCGCCTGGTCGATCTGGTGCGCGAGCTGCAGCCTGAAATCATCGTCAACAACCGCCTCGATCTGCCGCCCGGCAACCTGCCCGACGTAACCACGCCGGAGCAATATACGCCGCGCGTGGCCCCCGCCATCGCCAGCCAGGGGGTGCTCTGGGAGACCTGCCACACCTTCAGCGGCTCATGGGGTTATCACCGCGACGAAGATACCTGGAAAAGCCCGGAACAGATCATCCAGCTGCTCATCGATTCCGTCGCGCTCGGCGGCAACCTGCTGATGAATGTCGGCCCGACCGGCCGGGGCACGCTCGATGCGCGCGCCATCAGTGCGCTCGAGGTCTATCAGAACTGGATGGCCGTCAACGGGCGTTCCATCTATAGGGCCGGGCCGTCCCGCTATCCGGTACCGGCCGGCTGCCGTTATACACAGCGCGGCAACCGCCTTTATCTGCATGTTTACAACTGGCCTTACCGCCACATCCACATCGAAGGTCTCGCCGACAGGATCGCCTATGCGCAATTCCTGCACGACGCCAGCGAGGTGCGCTGGCTGAGCCACGCCACAGATGTGGATTCCAATATCGGCGTGACGGTGCCGGAAGGCATGATCACGCTCGAACTGCCGGTCCGGCGCCCGGACGTTACCGTGCCGGTGATCGAGATTGTCCTGAAGGCGTGAGCTCGATCGCACTCGCGTGTCCTTTGCGTTCATGGAGGGAGGAGAAACCCATGAAGGTTCTGAAGAAAACGCTTTTGCTTGCCGCTATCGGCAGCAGTCTTTTTGCCACAGCCGCATCGGCCGAGCAGGTCAACCTGACCTGGCAGATGTGGACCGGCTCCGAAACCGACACCAAGAGCTGGCAGCACCTGGCAGAGATGGTGACCGCCAAGTATCCCGATATCAAGGTGACGCTGACGACGACCGGCTGGGTCGACTACTGGACGCGGCTGCCGGTACTGGCAGCATCGGGCCAGCTTGCCGACATCGTTTCCATGCAGTCGCTGCGCATGCCGAACTTCTATTCGCTGCTCGAGCCTCTGAATGACCGGATCGAGGCCGACAAGTTCGACGTCGGCGCCTTCACTCCTTCGATCATCGGCGGCATGTCGGTCGACAAGCAGCTTTACGGCCTGCCCTACGATGTCGGTCCATGGGTCATCTATTATAACCAGGACGCGCTCGAAGCGGCTGGCGTTCCGCTGCCGAAGCCGGGCTGGACGCTTGCCGAGTTCACTGATGCCGCCAAGAAGCTGACGAAGGACGGCAAGTATGGCTTCGGCATCACCCCGACGAACTATTCGGTCCTGGCCGCGGCCTGGGGCGATAGATACGTCAACGACGCCGGCGAGCTTGACTTGACCAGTGCGAGCGCAGTTGCCGCCGCCGACAGGCTGATCGGCTTTGCCGCCAAGGATAAGATCGCGCCGCTGGTCCCCTCGGGTGGCGCGGATCCCGGTGATGTCGTCCAGGGCCGGTTCAATTCGGGCAATGTCGCCATGTATATCGACGGCCCCTGGTCGATCATCGGCATGAAGGACCAGGCGAAATTCAAGATCGGCCTCACCACCCTGCCGCGCGATGAGGGCGAACTTTCGGCCGTCACCGCAGGCTCCGGTTTCGGGATTTCCACGACGAGCAAGAACAAGGACGCGGCCTGGAAGGCGATCCAGGTGCTGACCAGCTCGGAAGCCTTGTCCTATCTCGCCGAGCAGGGCCGTGCCTTGCCGGCACGCACGGCGTCGCAATCGGCCTGGTACAAGGTGGCGGCCAAGGACATCACCAATGGCGGCGAGGCCATCGATTATTCCCTGGCGCACTCCGTGCCCTACGTGATCACCAACAACTGGGCAGCGGTGGAAAACCTCTTCAACCAGTATTTCCCGCCGGCCTTCGCCGGCAGCGCCGATGTCAAGCAGACGATGGAGTCCATCCAGAGCCTTGCGCAGCAATAAAGCCAGCGCGTCCGACAGGACGCGCCGTCGCTTTGAAATCTGCGCATGATCCTTTCGGAAAATCGATTCCGATTTTCGGGTCATGCGCCAGCTCTCGCTGCGGCAGGACCTGCCGCGCATGGAGGAAGACATGTCGCAAAGCGCTGTTGCCGAAGTTCCCTTGCAGCCCGGTCAGCCACGGCGCTTCCTGAAACCGGAAACGCAGACAGCCATGCTGTTCCTGCTGCCGAGCTTCCTCGGCTTCATGGTCTTCATGGCCCTGCCTATCCTGGCGTCGCTGGCGCTCAGCTTTACCAACTGGCAGCTGATCTCGACGCCATCCTTCGTCGGCTTCCAGAATTATATCAGGCTCTTCACCGTCGATCCGGCCTTCTACACCGTACTCCGCAACACGCTGTTCTTCGCCGTCGAGTATCTGGCGCTGAATATTATCGTCTCGCTGACGCTCGCGGTCTGGATATCGAGCCTGAAGCGCGGCAAGGCGATCTTTCGGGTGATCTTCTTCCTGCCGACCTTTACGCCCACCATCGCCGCGTCGGTGGTCTGGCTGCTGATCTTCACGCCGGACGGGTTGGCCGACACCATCATCCGCGCGCTCGGGCTTGGCCTGCCGAATTTCCTGCTGAGCTCGACCTGGGCCATGCAGGCGGTCGTGCTCGTCACCCTGTGGGCGAATGTCGGTTATAACGTCGTGATGTTCAACGCCGCTCTCGACCTGGTGCCGAAGCACTATCTCGAGGCGGCGACGATCGACGGCGCCAATGCCTGGCAGCGCTTCTGGCGCATCCGCCTGCCGCTCATCTCGCCGACCATCTTCTTTGGCACCGTGATGACGGCGATCACCTCGCTGCAGGTCTTCGACGAGATATTCGCGATGACGCGTGGCGGCCCGGGCTCGGCGACGGCCACGCTCGGTTTCGCCATCTACCAGAAGGGCTTCACCAACTTTCAGATGGGCTATGCCTCCGCATTGGCCTGGGTGATGTTCGTCATGATCATGGCGCTCACCATCTTGCAATTCCACATGCAGCGCAAATGGGTGCACTATGACGATTGATCCGACCTCACGGCATCCGCATTCCGTGTCTCAACATCGTCACCGCATGTTGCGGCGCGTCGGCACCTTCGTCAGCTACACGGCGCTTTCGCTGATCGCGCTGCTTTTCCTCTTCCCCTTCTTCTGGATGGTGTCGAACGCGGTGCGCTCCAATGCCGAGGTGATGGCCGTGCCGGTCCGTATCTTCCCTGAGGAGTATCATTGGGGAACATTCGTCGAAGCCCTGGTTTCCCTGCCGTTCGGAACCTTCCTGTTGAATTCCTTCGTGGTCGCCTGCGGCGTGACGGCGATCGTGATTGCGGTATCCTGCCTTTCCGCCTACGCCTTCGCCCGGCTGAAATTTCCCGGCCGGGAGGGGCTGCTGCTTACCTATCTCAGCACGCTGATGATCCCGCAGGTGATGCTGGTCATTCCTCTCTTCCTCATCGTCAGCAAGTTCGGTTGGATCAATACCTATCACGGCATGATTCTGCCGGTCGCCTTCAGCTCCTTCGGCACGTTTCTGCTGCGGCAGTTCATCCTCGGCATCCCCAAGGATCTCGACGAGGCGGCGATGATGGACGGGGCTTCGCGCCTGCGCATCCTGGTCACGGTCATCGTTCCGCTTGCCATGCCGGCCATCGGCCTCTTGTCGCTGTTCACCTTCATTGCACAGTGGAAGAGCTTCCTCTGGCCGCTGATTGCCACCAGCGGCGTCGAAAAAGCCACGCTGCCGCTCGGCCTCACCCTGTTCCAGACACAGCAGGGCACCGCATGGAACTACATCATGGCCGGTGCAACGATCTCCATGCTGCCGGGTGTCGTCCTGGCCATCGTGCTGCAGAGGGTGATCTACAAGGGTATCACCGTCAGCTCCGGCTTCGGTGGACGTTAATCTTCATAAGAACAAAGATTTGAGCGCATTGCATCAAGTTTGGTGTGATGCGTTTCAAGTCCGGTCGATCGCCACCGACGAAGGCGCTCCTGCCGCCGCAAGATCATATGCTCGCGCTTAACTTTTGCTTACGGAAGAAAAGTGAAATTTAACCAAAATTTGAAATAACGCATTCATATCCGAATTGTGCAGGGGAATTCATGAAAACCGCCACGCTTGCATCCATCGCCTTGGCGATATCGATCTCTGCTGCCCATGCCGAGACGATCGGGGTTTCGATGTCCGGTCTCGACAAATTCAGGACGGCGCTTCAGAACGGCGTCGTCTCGCATGGGCAGACGATATCCGGCCTCAAGCTCGTCACCGAAAATGCCAATGGCGACAAGGAGCTCCAGAAGCAGCAGGTGCAGAAGCTCATTGCCGACAAGGTCGACGCGATCATTCTTGCCGTCTCCGATGGCGACCTCGGGCCGCAAATGACCAAGATGGCGGCAGATGCCGGCATTCCGCTGGTGTACATCAACAACGTTCCTTCCAACCTGCTGGACCTGCCGGACAATCAGGTGGTGGTCGCCTCCAACGAGAAGGAATCCGGAACGCTGGAGACCAAGCAGGTCTGCGCGCTCCTTAAAGGCAAAGGCCGCATCGTCGTGCTGATGGGCGAACCCTTCCACGCCGCCGCCCGTGCCCGCACCCAGGATATATCAGACGTCATCGCCACCCCGGATTGCAAGGGCCTTCAGATCGTCGAGCGGCAGGCGGCCTATTGGTCGAGCGATTATGCCGACCAGCAGATGCAGGAATGGCTGTCGGCCGGCGTCAAGTTCGATGCAGTCATCGCCAATAATGACGAGATGGCGCTCGGCGCGATCCGGGCCATGAAGAAGGCCGGCATCCCGATGAAGGACGTCGTCGTCGCCGGCGTCGACGCGACCGACGACGCGCTCGCCGCGATGGTAGCCGGCGATCTCGACGTGACCATTCTCCAGAGCGCCGTCGGACAGGGTGCTGCCGCTGTCGACGCCGCCATGAAGTTGATCCGCAAAGAGAAGGTGCCGCGCGAAAACAACGTTCCCTTCGAACTCGTCACACCTGAGAACATTGCCACCTATCTGCCGAAGAGCCAGTGAGCATAAGAGGACTATGATGTTGCATTTCTGGAATAAATTCGGCATTCGCGCGCAGATCACCTCTGGCTTCGTGCCGCTGATCCTGTTGATGAGCCTGCTCACGGTCAGCGCGATCTCCGGCATGAACGGGCTCGCCTCGATCTTTGCGTCTTATCGCGCCACGGCCGGTCAAAGTCTCGCCATCTCGGACTACAGCGACCAACTCAACGAGATCCAGATGTCGGCGGAAGCCTTCCGCTCGACGCCGACTCAGGCTGTGGTCGACAGCTTTCGCGCCGGCGTGAAGGCCTTCGAGGCGGACGACCCGCGTTTTGCCGGCAACAAGGACCTGCAGTCCGGCCTTGCGGCGATCCGTCAGGAGATCACCGCCTATGGCAAGGCTTTCGAACAGATCGTTTCCCTTCAGGCCCGGCGCGACATGCTGATCTCCAAGGTCACCGAATTCGGCCCCTGGACCAGCATCGCGCTCAACGACGTCGTGCGCAGCGCCTGGCGCCAGAACGACGTGGCCCTGCTGCAGATGACGGCGGCGACTTTGGAGGCCCTGAACCGCAGCCTCTACTTCTCCGAACGCTTCGTGCATTCCAACGATTTTGCCGCCTATGACACGGCGCAGGCAGCACTCGCCGAAGCGGTGGCGCTCAACGACGCCGCCGCCAAGGCCGCAAAGAACGAGCTGCAGAAGAAGCGCCTGATGGGCGCCGGCCAGCTGATGCAGAACTACACCGCCCGTCTCGGCGACATGAAGGAGGTGCTGCAGGCTTCCGGCAATATCCGCCAGACGCAGCTGAATGTGCTGGCGCCGAAGATATCAGGCGAGTTCAGGGATCTTCAGGCGGCGGTGACCGGCGCGCAGAAGAACCTCGACGGTTCGGTCGACGCAACGGTTGCCTCCGCGACCAGCGCGACGCTGCTCATCAGCGGTCTCTTGATCGTCATCGGCCTCGTGCTTTCCTATTTCGTCGGCCGGCTGATTTCCTCGGCGGTGCGCAACATGGCCCAGTCCATGGAGCAGCTTGCCCGTGGTGAGGAAAGAATCGTGATAACGGGCGTCGAGCACCGCCACGAACTGGGGGCCATGGCGCGTTCGCTGAAGGTTTTCCAGGAAACGGGGCGCGCCAAGCTGATCGCGGAAGCCAATGCCGAACGCGCCCGCCTGGCGGCCGAAGAAGAGCGGCTGCGCCAGGAGGCCGAGCGGCTCAGCGACGCGCAGGTGATGGAACATGCCTTCCGCCAGATTTCGGTGGGGCTGGACGCGCTGTCGAAGGGCGATCTCACCGTCCGCGTCGGCGAAGTCGACCATCGCTATGTCAGGATCCGGGATCATTTCAACAATTCGGTCGCGAGCCTCGAAGAGGCGGTCGACTCCGTCATTCGCGCGGTCGCCACCATCCGGTCCGGCCTTGCGGAAATCTCCACCGCGTCCAACGATCTCGCTCGCCGCACCGAGCAGCAGGCCGCCTCGCTTGAAGAAACCGTCGCGGCGCTGGGTGAGGTGACCCGCGGCGTCAATGGAACGGCTGAGGGCGCAAGCCGCGCCCAGGGCGTCGTGGCAACCGCCCGCACCAATGCCGAAAAGGGCGGCGAGATCGTTGCCCGCGCCATCGATGCGATGACGGAAATTCAAAATTCGTCGTCCAAGATCGGCAACATCATCAGCGTCATCGATGAGATCGCCTTCCAGACCAACCTGCTGGCGCTGAATGCCGGCGTGGAAGCGGCGCGCGCCGGCGAAGCAGGCAAGGGCTTTGCGGTCGTCGCCCAGGAAGTCCGCGAGCTCGCCCAGCGCTCCGCCAACGCGGCAAGGGAGATCAAGCAACTGATCTCCACCTCCTCGGCGCAGGTCAAGACCGGCGTCCAACTGGTGGGCGAATCCGGCCTCTCGCTCGAACAGATCGTCGAGCAGGTGACCGCCATGAATGCGACCGTGGCCGAGATCGCCGTTGCTGCCCGCGAGCAGGCGACGAGCCTGCGCGAGGTCTCGGCCGCCGGCGACCAGATGGATAAGGTGACGCAGCAGAACGCCGCGATGGTCGAAGAGACCACGGCCGCCGCCCAGAGCCTGACGCATGAAACCGAAAGCCTTGCAGAGCTGCTGCGGCGCTTCAGGACGAGCAGCGGCCGGGCATCGGAGCATCGGCACTACGCGTTGGCATCCTGACATTCTGTCGATCGAGCAAACGCCGCCGCCCGAAAGGGCGGCGGCGAGCGCATGTCTGGTGTGGCGTCAATGGCTCCCGGATGCCGGACTGTGCGGTGCGCCGGCAATGCTCTTGCGAACGTGACGAACTGCCGTCCAGACGGCGAAGAGCACGAGCGGGATGGCGCCGAGAACGGCGAGCTTCGCCATGTGCGGGTCGACGCCCAGTTCGGAAATGCTTTCCAGGCAGATCTTCGCCAGCCCGACGGTGTAGTAGGTGATGGCGATGACGGAGAAGCCTTCGACCGCCTGCTGGATATGCACCTGGATGCGCGCCCTCTCTTCCATCGAGGTCAGTAGCGACGCGTTCTGATCTTCGAGCTGAACCTGCACGGTCGTCCTGAGAAGGTCTCCGGCCAGGCTCACACGTTCGGCCAGTTCGTCGAGGCGGCGTTCGGCGGCTTCGACCGAGCGGACGGCTGGTTGAAACCGCCGGTCGATGAAGGTGCCGATCCTCTGGCGCTGCTCGACGCGCACCTCGCGAAGCTCCGATGTTCTGCTTGCGACGATCTCGGCATAGGCTTTCGTCGCGCCGAAGCGGTGGCGAGCGAGAGCTGAGAAGTTGAGCACATCCGACGAGAGCTTGGTGACCTCGGAAAGCAGGGCTTTGTCGACCTTGACCGCACTCTGCATATGCGCGATCAGCAGGTCGAGGCGCCGGTCGAAGACAGAAAGCTTCGACACCGTCTCGCGCGCCATCGGCAACGCCAGCAACGCCATCATTCGGTATGTCTCGATTTCCAGGAAACGCCTGACCATGCGGCCGGTGCGATAGGCATTGAGGTTGCGGTTGAAGAACAGGAACTCGACGAAGCCGCTGTCGGTCAGGCGGAAGTTCGAATGCACTTCCGCATCGCCGCCGCCGACTTGCGAGGCGACATAATCGAGCTTTGGTTTTTCTGGACGCTGCCCGTCCTTCTCGTCGCGCACCAGCACCCGGACGGCCGCGATGACCTTCCCGTCGATCTGGCGGCAGCAGGCCTGAAAGGCTTCAGGCGGATTGCTGCCGGGTTCGGCCGACGCCGGAACGACGAAGGTCAGGGTCAGGAACTCGGTATGCGCCTCCCACTTCAGCCGGCCGTCGCCGATGCGGCCGATGCCGTGGTTGCCCTCGCGGGTCGTGGAGACGTCCTCCAGTCCCGTCAGAGAATTTGGTATCTGAGGAGGGGCATTCTCGCCGACGATGGCGACGTGCCACACATCCGTGTCGCCATCGAAGTAAAGCGACGGCCGCGCGTGGAGCTCGTTGTGAAGTTCCCTTCGCAGCGGATGCTCGGAGCCCATCGGCATGGAAATGCACCTCTATACGGTCGACAGTCGCTGAGTCGCCTGATGTAACCGGGTTGCCGGCATGTGTGAATTGACCATGGCGCCTGCGAGCCGGCGAAGGCCGACAACGCCTATAGCCTCTCCCGAACCGCGTGTCACCATGCCTTCGCCATCGGGTGTGAAGGCACGGCATTCGTTCAGTCGCACGCCGCGTCAGCGGCTCCATGACGGCTTTGCCACAGATGACCCGCGATAGACCGCGCATCCGCATCGGTAGATCTCCGGCGTTGCCATCGACAATTCGAAACTGGTCGAAGTGTCCGTGGGGAAAGAAAAAGCCACGGCCCTGTTGCGAGGCCGTGGCTGCTGCATGCGCGCATTATGCGGGACAACGCGTGACCGGTTACTTGGCGGCGAGCGCCTCGTTGACCTTGTCGACGTCGGCACTCATTGCCTTGAAGGTCTCGTCGATGGAAAGCTCGCCGACGATCAGCTGGCTCATCCTCTGGACGATGAGCTGATAGATGGCGGAGGATCCTTTGAGACGTTCCAGGTCCCGGGCTGCCTGCGGCACGCTATTGCGGCTTCCGAGGAAGACGGCCATCGCTTCCTTGGCATTCTTGCTCTCGAGCTTGTATTGCGGGTCCTTGATGTCGGCGCCCGTCAGGATGACGTAGTTTTCAGCGATTTCACGCTGGACTTTTTCAGAGCCGAGGAACTCGATGAACGCGGCCACGGCCTCCGGAGACTTGGTGCGCTTGAAGCCGACGATCGCGGTGCCGCCCGGCATCGCATAGCAGCCGGCATCGCCGCACGGCGCGCTGATCGCCGTCCAGTCGAAGGCGTCGCCGATCTTCTTCTGGAACGGATTGACCATCCAGTTGCCGGCGAGATAGGTCACGACGTTGCCGTTGACGAACTCGTCACCCATGTTCTTGTACTGGGTTCCGCCGGCAGCACCCCACATTTCCTTCGGGAAGGAGCCGTCCTTCGTCCAGCCGTAGAGATCCGTGACATAACGCTTGGCGGCATCGTCGGGGAAGAAGAACTTGCCGTCCTTGACGTAGTTCGAGCCGTAGGAGAATGCCGCGCCGGAAAAGCGGTGGCCCGAGCGGTCCATCGTGAAGGGGATCTGAGCGCCGGTCGCCTTGGCGACGCGCGCCGAGGCTTCGACGATTTCCTTCAACGTGGCGGTGGGCTTGGGAAGCGGTTCGCCGGCCTGTTCGAACAGCGTCTTGTTGACGAAGGGCAGGTTGAAGGTCTGCGAGGCGATATAGCCGTTGATCGACTGCGGATCGTTGACGCCGGGGAAGCGAAGCGTGTTCAGACTGTCGCCGTGCAGCTTGGCGAAACCGTCCGGGTCCTTCATGTAAGGACGCATGTCGAGGTAATAAGGCGCAAGCTGCCAGTCGGTGATCTTGGCGATGTCAGGGCCTTCGCCGACGGCAAGCTGTACTGGTAGCTGCTTGGCGACCGCATCATAACCCGACGAGACGAAATTGACCTTGACGTCGGGATGCGCCGTCTCGAATTCTTTGCTGAGCGCTTCCATCCGCTCGACGTAAGCCTGGTCGTCGTCGGTGAACAGAAAGGTGATCGTCTTGGTTTCCGCCATGGCCGCGCCGGCCCATGCGAAAGAAACGGTAGCCAGCGCCAGTGCGAGGGCTCCTGAGAGATAGGTTTTCATTTTCATCCTCCCATGAAAACATTTTCATCAACCGCGGCGTCAGCCATCGATAAATGAATTTCATATACTTGACATTCGTTCCGTCAAGCTATTTTCTGGGGCAATAGCGATGTTTTTGGGCAATTTGCAAAAATAGCGCGCACAAAGACCTAATGAAAATATTTTCATAGGATTGCGGAGGAGGCGGTCTGTGAAAACGGAATGCATCAAGCAGCGGGACGATATGGCGCCAGCCTACAGCGTGGCCGAGGGCCAGACGATCACGGCATGGGCCGTTTCCGGCCTCATCGCGAGCTATTTTCCCGGCGAGCCTGCGCCGGCCGAAGACCGCGTGAACTATCGTTTCATCAACGGTTTCGTCGATGTCGGCGACCTGCCCTGCCGCAAGGCCTTCTGGTCGACCATGGTGGGGCGGCCGCTGCTGCCCGACACCGCCTGGCCGGCCGAAAGCCTCAATCTTCCCGGCTCGAACCGCCGCGTCGAGTTCACCGGCTTCTGGCACGTGCCGACGCACCTCAGGCGATGGCTGAAGGGCACGTTCAGGACGGAGACCGCGCGAACGCTCAATCTCAAGCTGAAGACCTGCGGCGGCGTTCGCATATGGGTCAACGGACAGGAGGAAGTGCGCTTCGAACCCTTCAAGCGCAACGTCGAGAGCGCAACCGACATCAGCCTGCCGCTGAAAGCCGGCGACAACCAGATTCTCGTCCATACCGAAGACCTCGCCGAGCGCGACACGACGTGGTTCTTCGAGCTCGAGATGCTGGACGGCGAGCCGCTCTGCGTGCTGCTGCCTGTATCGCTTGATCAGGATGAGGTCCGCGAGCTAGAAGCCCTTGCGCGCGGCGTGCGTCCGGCCCGCGACGTCTTCGTCAACCAGCCGCTGGAGATCATCTTCGGCACGGCGCCCGAACGCGATCTGCCTGTGGAGATCAAGGTCGTCGGCCATGGTCACGAGCGGCCCGTTCTCGCGCATTCCCGACTGACGCTCAAGGCCCATCGGGGCAGCCTCACGGCCGACGATATCTGCGGCATTCCGGACGGTTATCACGGCGTGCATATGACGATCGGCAGCGGCCCGGGTTCGGTCACGCGCGTTATCGACGCCGGCTTCATGAGCAGCATTTCGCCGTTGCCATCAGAGACGTCGCTTGCCGCCCGCAAGCGGCAGGCGTTGGAATACAGCGCCCGCTTCGGCGCCAACCGCGTCGGGCGCCTGATCGCCATGATGGAAACCGGTCACCACGACCAGGAAAGCTTCGACCGCATCATCGAGGCGACGCTCGCCTCCATCGATGCGCGGGAGGATTGCTCGGATTTCATCATGGTGCCGCTGTTGTGGCTGCTCGGCGCCTATGCCGAGCAGATGCCCGACGCCGTGGTCGATCGCATTCGGCATTCCGTTCGCTCCTACCGTTACTGGGTCGACGAGCCGGGCAACGACGCGATGTGGTTCTGGAGCGAGAACCATGTGCTCTGCTTTCACACGAGCCAGTTGCTGGCGGGACTTCTTTTGCCCGACGAAGTGTTTTCAGCCTCGGGCAGGACGGGACGGCAGCAAGCGGAAATCGCCGGCGAGCGGCTCGGGCGCTGGTTCGACAGCGTCGAAGCCCACGGGTTGGCGGAGTGGAACTCAGCGGCCTATTACCCGATCGACTTCATCGGTCTGCTGGCGCTGGAGCGCTGGGCCGAGACGGCGATGTCAGCCCGCGCCCGCGCCCAGATCGATCTCATCTTCCGGATGATCGCCCTTCATGCGCTCGCAGGCGTTCCGGCCGGATCGCAGGGCCGCGCCTACGACAAAGAACTGCGCGCCGGCCCGCTGACCGAGCTTGCGCCCTTCGCCCAGGTCGCCTTCGGAACCGGCTGGCTGAACAACGGTGTCGCGGCATTGACCATGTTCTGCGCCGGCGGTTACGAGCCGCCCGCCGATCTGGCCGAGCTTGCGGCGCTCACCCGGGCAAGAAGCATCGAGGCGCGTTACAGCCAGGGGCTCGAGAGCGGAAGACTCGTGCTGTTCAAGAATGAGGCGGCGCAGCTTTCGACGGTCGTCGATCACAAGACCGGCCAGAAGGGGCACCAGCAGCATGTCCTCGACATCAGGCTGGCCGGCCACCCGATGGCGAGGCTATGGGTCAATCATCCCGGTGAGGACGATCCCTGGGGCAATCAAAGGCCGTCCTATTGGGCCGGCAACGGCATCCTGCCGCGCGTTGCCCAGCATCGCGACGTCGCCCTGCTGATCGAGGACACAAGCGACGCACGGCACGCATGGACGCACGCCTACATCGGCCGCGACGGCCTGGACGATCTTATTACCGAAGACAAGTGGCTCATCGCGCGATCGGGCAGGGGATTTTCCGCCCTCTGGGCGTCGAACGGCCTCGAGTTGATCACCGACGGCCCGACCGCCGGCCGCGAGGCGCGCTCCTACGGGCCGCTTTCCGGTTGGGCTGGTATCGTCGGATGCGGCAATGGTGACGCCTTCAAGGCGTTCATCGAACGCCTGCGCCAGACGAAAGTTTCCTTCGATCCCGGGCTTCGGCGTCTCTCCCTGACGCCGCCCGGCGGCCCGGCGATCGACCTCTCCTATGTCGACGGTCTTTCGATCGGCGGCGAGGCGAGGCCCTTCACCCACGATCAGCCGCACCCGATCCTCACCCACGACAGTGCAGCCTCCGGCGCCGGCACTGACGGGCCGTTCTACTCTTGAAACATAGGTCTCCAGCATGAACACAACATCCGTCGATAACGCCGCCCTCCTGACGACGATTGATCGCGTGGCGACGGCTTTCAGCCGGCTCAGGGGCATCAAGGAAGGTCTCGTGACGGGAAATTCCGCCTCCGGAATCCAGTTCGACGAATGGGACTGGGAAGTCGGCGTCGGCCTTTACGGCTTCCTGCGGCGTGCCATTTCCACCAATGACCAGAAAGCGCTGCAGGAGCTCGTCGCCTGGTATGCCGGCCAGATCGAACGCGGCCTGCCGCCGCGCCAGATCAACAGCACGGCGCCGATGCTGCCGCTTGCGATCCTCGTCCAGCATATCGACCGTCCCGATTTTCGTGCTCTCGTCGAGGACTGGGCCGAATGGCTCGTCAAGGAACTGCCGAAGACTGAGGACGGCGGCTTTCAGCACGTCGTCAAGGAGCGCCTCAACGACGGCGAATTGTGGGACGATACGCTGTTCATGGCCTGCCTGTTTCTCGCCCGGGCCGGCGTGCTCTGCGAGCGCAGCGAATGGATCGACGAGGCCGTCTATCAGTTTGTGATCCACACCCGCTACCTCTCCGACCCGGTCAGCGGCCTCTGGTATCACGGCTGGACCTTCAACGGGCGGCACAATTTCGCCAATGCCTTCTGGGCGCGCGGCAATGCCTGGATCACGGTCGCCATCCCCGAGCTCTTCGATCTCGTTCCGACGCTCGGCGAGAAGGACCGGCGTTTTCTGTCGAACGTCCTCGTCAGCCAGGTGCGCTCCTTGAAAGCATACCAGCGGCCGGACGGCATGTTCACGACGCTTCTGGACGATCCGTCCTCGCCGCTGGAAACCTCGGCCACGGCAGGCATTGCCTATGGCATATTGCGCGCCATCGATGCCGGCATTCTCGACAAGGACGACAGGGCCTATGCCGAGCGCGCGCTTGCGGCGGTGCTGGCGCAGATCGATGAAGAAGGTGTCGTCCACGGCGTCTCGGACGGCACGCCGATGGGCCATGACCTCGATTTCTACAGGCGCATCCCCAACGTGCCGACGCCTTATGGCCAGGCGCTGACCATGCTGCTCCTGACGGAAGTCTTTCTCGAGAACGGCGAGCGGCAATGAGCCCCGTGTCTCCTGTCGCGATCGAGCCGGCGGAGGGCGACGACACAGTCCGCCTGCAGGCGGCCATCGACGGCCTGTCGGCTTCGGGCGGCGGACGCGTGGAGCTCAAGGCCGGCATCCATGTCTGCCGCGGGCTCCAGCTTAGATCCGGCGTCGACCTTCATCTGGCCGCCGGCGCGATCCTGCGACCCGTTCCGGACTACGAGGCCTATGCGCATACGAGTGTTTCGGTGATCGCCGAAAAATCGGACCGCGGCATGATCGTCGCCAAGGATGCACGGCGGATCTGCCTGACGGGGGCGGGGCGCATCGAAGCCGGTTGCGACAGCTTCATTGTGGGAGACGACGAGACGGTGGGAACCTTCATCCCGGCCGAACTTCGTCCCCGTGTCGTCGTCTTTGAGGGTTGCGACGAGGTCGAGATCAGCTCCGTCCATATTTGCCGCTCGCCGATGTGGACGCTGCACTTCGTCAACTGCACCGATGTTGCGGTCAGGGACGTGACCATCGACAACGACCGCCGCCTTCCCAACACCGATGGCATCGTGCTGGATGCCTGCCGCGGCGCCGTCATCGAGGATTGCCGGATATCGACGGCCGACGACGGCATATGTCTGAAGACGAGCATCGGTCCCGATCGTATCGCCATCGGACGATGCGAAAACATTCTTGTCCGCCGCTGCTCCGTTCAGAGCCTCAGCTGTGCGCTGAAGATCGGCACGGAAACGCATGGCGACGTCACCAACGTCGTGTTCGAGGATTGCAACGTCTCATCCTCCAACAGGGCGCTCGGCATATTTTCCCGCGACGGCGGCCGGATATCGAATGTGAGGTTTTCGAGAATTGCGGTGGAGTGCCGCGAGACCCCCGATGGTTTCTGGGGCTCGGGAGAGGCGCTGACCGTCAATGTCGTCGACCGTGTCACGGAACGCACGGCGGGCGCCATCGAAAATCTCATCGTCGAGGACATAACCGGACGGATGGAGGGGGCAATCACGGTCATCTCGACCTCTTCGGCCGGCATCGGCAACGCACGGCTTACGCGCATCGCCATAGAGCAGCAGCCCGGGCAACTCGACACGGCGCGGTCCTACGACCTGCGTCCGACAAACGCGGACCTTTCTCCGAAAGCCGATGGCGGTGGCCGCGCCAATGCCTGGACCCGCGGGTCAGACGGGCGGGTAATCGGTCTTGAGCACTATCCGGGAGGAATGCCGGCCGTCTACGTGGCGGGGGTTACCGGAATCTTGATGAACGAGGTGCGGATCACAAGGCCGACACCGCTGCCGCAAGGCTGGAACAAAAACGACGCCGTCTTCGAAACGGCGGCACCTGATGGGAGTGGGGCATGGCAGAACTGAAACTTTCCAATGTCAACAAATCGTATGGCTCGGTCAAAGTCCTGCATGACGTCGAACTCGATATCACGGACGGCGAGTTCGTCGTCTTCGTCGGCCCGTCGGGATGCGGCAAGTCGACCCTGCTGCGCGTCATCGCCGGCCTCGAAGAGGTGACGTCAGGCGCAATCGCGATCGGGAGCCGCGACGTCAGCGCGCTCTCTCCGGCCGAGCGCAAGATCGCGATGGTCTTCCAGTCCTACGCGCTCTATCCGCATATGAGCGTTCGCAAGAACCTCGCTTTCGGCCTGGAGAACCTGAAGTTCAAGCGCGCCGAGATCGAGGCGCGGATTGCCGAAGCCGCCAGGATGCTGGCGATCGAACCCTATCTGGACCGGCGCCCGAAGCAGCTTTCGGGCGGCCAGCGCCAGCGCGTGGCGATCGGCCGGGCCATCGTGCGCGAACCGGACATTTTCCTGTTCGACGAGCCGCTGTCGAATCTCGACGCCGCCTTGCGCGTCCAGACCCGCGCCGAGATCACCAAGCTCCACCGCGAGATCAAGACGACGATGATCTATGTCACGCATGACCAGGTCGAGGCGATGACGATGGCCGACAAGATCGTCGTGCTGCGCGCGGGGCGGGTCGAGCAGGTCGGCGCACCACTGGACCTGTTCGATAGCCCTCGCAATCTCTTCGTCGCCGGCTTCCTCGGCTCGCCCCGCATGAACATCATCAAGGGCAAGGTATCAGGCGTCAGCGAAAGCGGCGTCGTCATCGATGTCGGCAACGGCGGCAGCATCGTCAGCGATGTCGATCTCGCCGGCATTGCGGTCGGACAGGCCGTTCTCGCCGGCATCCGGCCCGCGCATTTTTCACGTTCCAGCGAGCAAGGCCTGCCGTTCATCGTCCAGTATCACGAGGGCCTCGGGACCGAGACCTATGTCTACGGCAATCTTGCAGGTCAGGACGAGCAGATTATCATTCATGAGGCCGGCCATTTCGCGCCGGCGCCTGGTGATCACATCCTGATTGATGCCGCCCCGGGGCGGGTTCATCTGTTCGATCCCGAAAGTGGCCTGGCTTTTGCCCGGCGGCCCGGACAGGGGAGGCGCTGAACATGGCGGCGCTCAAGGCAGGTGCATTGCTGTCCCAGGCAGGGGAAACGGCGATGAGAGTGGTCGAAGCCCCGATAAATGTGATCGAGCGCATCTTCGGCCGCAAGCGTATGCCATGGCTGTTCCTGGCGCCGAACCTCGTTCTGTTCGCTATCTTCACGTTCCTTCCGATCGCGATCGCGATCGGGTACGCCTTTACCGGTGGCACAAACCTTTTCGTGTCGGAGCGTCCCTTCGTCGGCCTGGACAATTTCCGCACGCTGCTTTCCTGCGGCAATTATCTGCAGCCGGGAAGCTGTCAGGAATCGCTGTTCTGGACGGCCGTGTGGAACACGCTCTGGTTCGTGGCCTTCAATGTCGTCGCCACATTGCTCGTGGCGCTGATCACGGCGCTGATCCTCAATCGGGCGATCGTCGCGCGCGGCTTCTTCAGGGCGATGTTCTTCTATCCCGTCTTGCTGTCTCCCGTCGTCATCGGTCTCATTTGGAAATGGTTCCTCGATCGCAACGGGCTGCTGAACGCCTTCTTCCAGATGATCGGCGTTCCCCCTGAGATCTTCCTGCTCGACGTCGGCTGGTCGCGCTTCTTCGTCGTCGCGGTATCGGTCTGGTTTCACATGGGTTTTTATACCCTGATCCTCCTCGCCGGCCTCCAGGCCATCCCGAAGGAGCTCTACGAGGCTGCCTCCATCGATGCCGCCTCGCCGCGCCGAACACTTTTCAGGATCACGCTTCCGTTGCTCGCTCCGAACCTCTTGGTCGTGTTCATTCTGCTGATGATCAAATCCGTCCAGATCTTCGACGAGGCCTGGGTTTTGACCAATGGCGGGGGCCCCGGCACGGCCAACAGCTTCATCGTCCAATATATCTACCAGATGGCATTCGGCAGCGATCTTCGCCTCTTCGGACTGGCCTCCGCCGCATCGGTTCTCATGGGGCTGGTGCTTCTGGTTCTCACCCTCATACAGCTGCGCATCGGCAAGCGAATGGAGTCCTGAGATGAAACCGATCAGCTTTTTCACGCGCACACGCCGGGCCGGACGCATCGATATAACCGACATATTGTCATGGGTCTGGCTGATCGGCGGAACCTTCGTGGTGTTGCTTCCGGTCCTCTGGGCGGGCCTCTCCTCGCTGAAGCCGGCAGCTGAGATCACCCGATTTCCGCCGACGCTGCTTCCCCGGGCCGCCGTCGAACAGACCGTGCCCGGCTTCGACAAGCCGCTGAGCCTCTGGCAGGTCACCGTCGACGGCCAGCAGCGTGAAATGGCCATGGTCCGCCGCGTCGGCCTCAAGGCCCAGATGGTCGATCCGGCAAATCCGGGACCACCGGTCAGCGTCGACGTGAAGGGGCTGACGCCGGTGCAGAAGCTGACGGTCGCCACGCAGAATTACACCGATCCGCTGACGCGCTTCAACTTCCTGACCTTCCTCAAGAATTCAGTGTTCGTCACCTTCGTCGCAACGCTTCTGACGCTGATCGTCAACGCCATGGCGGCCTTCGCCCTGTCGAAATACAAATTTCCTGGCGATACGACTGTCTTCGTCATCATCATTTCGACGCTGATGATCCCGCTCGCCGTCGTCATGGTGCCGGCCTATCTCGTCATCGTCGGGGTCGGGCTTGCCGACAACCTCTGGGGCGTCATCCTGCCGACGGTCGCCTCTCCGACCGCCGTCTTCCTGCTGCGGCAATATATGCTGACCATACCCGATGAGCTGATAGAGGCGGCGCGCGTCGATGCGGCGAGCGAATTCTGCATATTCTGGCGCATCATCCTGCCGCTGACGGCGCCCGCGCTAGCGGTGCTGGCGATCTTTTCCGTGCTCTGGCGCTGGAACGATTTCCTCTGGCCGCTCATCGTCCTCAACAGCCGCGAGAATTTCACGCTGCAGGTCGGCCTGAATGCATTCCAGGGAGAATTCTCGGTGCAGTGGCATTATATCCTGGCAATGACGTTCCTCAGCCTGCTGCCTGTCACCGTCGTCTTCCTGTTCCTGCAGAAGTACATCACCACGGGCATCGCCGGAACAGGCATGAAGTGAACGGCGAGGCGTGGAGATAGACCTCCCCGCAATCGCCGAAGAATCCATACCACGTCCTCCTCCCGGCTGAGGCGCGTCGCATTGAACTTGGTTCATGCGGCGCGTTTCGGTTTTTGTCTTTGCGGATGACTCCCAAGGCCGTCGCTCATTTTTAGGGCGGTATGCGCCGCGGCGAGCGTAGCGCTTGCCACCGAAGCCGGCCGCCTCCGCGACTTGATAGGCCGCCGTTTTAGGCTATGTTGACGTCGAGTACAAAGTGCTGCGGCGTCCTGCCCATATCACAAAACGGTTTCGAAGAGCGGGATCAAGGCCGCGCCGATTGCACCGGGGGCATCGATTATCTGTGCCACGGCAAGCCTGGGGACGTCGCGTAAAACGCCATGCCGAGGCAGATTGTTGAACTCGGTCCGTTCGATCAGCATTCTCGCGAGTGAATGCGGAAGCTCGCCGCCAAGGACGATCAATGCCGGGTCGAATATTGCGCAGATCGCATTAATGGCGCGATTGTGGGCCGGCGTGACGCGATCGATCCACTCCCCGATGCCATCCCAATCCATCAGGTCGTCGTTCTTCAGGTCTCTCAGGGTCAAGTTCGAGCGTCCCTTGGCACGAAGATGTTCAAGCAGGACGCCGAGCGCAGGGCGTTCCTCATAGTCCTGACGTCCGAAGAGAACGGAAAATTCGCCGGCGTTGCCGAAATTGCCGCGAAACGGCATGCCTCCGGCAACCAGGCCGCCGCCATAGCCATGAAGATGGGCGATATAGGCGAAATCCGCGACATCCCGGCCGACACCGAAAATGGCTTCCGCCAAGGCTGCGGTCCTGGCGACATTGTCTGCCCAGACCGGCAGGCCAAGTTGCTCTCCGAGCAAAGGCGCCAGGTCGATCAGTGACCAATGAGCGAGCGGCAAGGGGCAATTGAAGGCCGTCTCCAGCATCCGGTGGCCGGCGACGGCCAGGCCGACGCCGAGGACGTCACGCCGTTTGGCGCTTCGGCGGGCAAGAAGCTCTTCGACCGCCGCTTCGATCCGCTGCATTTCAGCGGATAGCGAGGAGCCTGCCTGTTGGATTTCCATTTTTTCCAAAGGTTCGCCGAAACCCATGAGGCAAAGGCCGATCGAGCCGACGTTCACGGAGATGCCCAAGGTTAAACACCAGTCTTTGCGAAGGGTCAGCTCCGGGCTGGGCGGTCCCGGCCGCCGGGTTTCCGGATGGGAAAAGATGAGCATTCCTCGCTCATGAAGCCGCGCGACGATCCTGTGCAACGATTGCTGGGTGAGATCGAGCGGCTCTGTCAGGTCGGAGCGCTCGATCCCCGGAGACTTCCAGATCAGCCGCAACAGGTCGCGCTCGTTGCGGGAAGCTACGCGCACGGATTGTGTATCTCGCAAAAAATGCGCGGCAACATGGTTTAGCGGATCATACTTCATTTTCGGTTCGTTTTGATTTACACTGTGAGTGTGAACCACATTGGGAGGGCATTTTGCTTCTGTCAAACAAGGAATTCGATCCCCGCTTTCCCGGCCCTGCTTACCTCATTGAGATTGGTCAAGCCAGTGAGGCTGACGGCCTTTCAAAGGGGATCGTGTCCGAGCGTTTGGAAGGCAGGATATCGGCGTTGCGGCGATCTCAAACGGGATGGAGCGCTTGAAAGGCGGTTAGCCGGTCGGGGTGTGGAAAGGGAAACAACCGAGTTGCAGATATCGTTGAGATCCGAAAATACGGCGCGCGCTCCTGAGCGTGAGGCATACGGGTTTGCGCCAACGCATGAAGGCAGTGACTTCGAGTCGATGGTTCGAGCCTATTCTGCGGGCTACGGGGTCTTTAGCGCGAAGCCGTTGAGCAACGACCGGGCCTTTGCTTGGGCAGCGGACTTGAGAACAAGTGAGGCGTTTACGGTGCTTCATTCGGTTTATCAGAGCTCCTGGACAATTCGGACACTCGATGAGACGCCGCAACACCTTGCGTTTTACATTCCGCACACGGGATCCTTTCGACTGTCCATTGGAAAAAAGGTGGTTGAAAGTGGGCCAGGTCGTCTTCTCATGGCCAACAACCACGAGGCTGGCGATCGTTTCATCCAAGGCCCGCACTGCTCGGACGCTCTCTTCCTGGATTGGAAAGTTGTGAGACGAATGCTCGTTTCACTGATGGAAATGCCGATCCTTGAGTCGCTTGACCTTGAGCCCGTTGTGGATCTCGCAACACCGTCAGGTCAGCTTATCGGCAGTCTGGTGCAGACGATCGTGCAGGGTATGCGCAATGACGGTCCGCTTCTGTCTTCACCTCTGGCCGTGGCGGCGATGAGCGAAACGCTTGCTAACCTCGTGATCCGATTTGGCCGCCACCGTCTTTCTGGCCATATGGAAAAAAAGAAAGTGTCGTTGGTCGCGCCGTGGCATGTCCGTCGTGCTATCGACTATATGCACGCCAATATCGCAGAGCCTCTTACAATGACGATGGTTGCGGATGATGTCGGTGTTTCACTTCGCGCACTGCAAACGGGCTTCAAGGCCTTCAGGGGAACTTCACCGGGCAGTTACTTGCGCACGATCAGGCTGCAGGCAGCCCGCGACCAACTGCGGGATCCGATGAATCAGCGATCCGTCCGCGAAATCTGCGCGATGTGGGGTTTTTCTCATGCGGGCAGATTTTCCATTGTTTACCGCAGCACCTTTGGAGAAAGCCCGCGCGATACGCGCTTGCGGGCCGAGCGCTTGCGCTAGCTAACTACGGAAGGCGCGCCTAATAATTTCTTCAACAGCAGTCGATACCGGCGCACAGGATGGGATCAGACCGCGCTGCATTTGCCAGACATCGGTGAGCAATGTCCGATCGTGGAGCGCGCCGCCCGCCTTGTCTTTCGACCGGTCTCGTTTGAGAAGACAAATCATCGACCGTCGACTCTCGTTGAACTCCGCCGACGTAGCCTCTAGTTCCCGTTCCGATAGACCCAGGTATTTTCCGCAGCCATCAGAGGCGCATATTTCGAAGGGTTTTCTCAAGAAAGCCTCTACCGCCGATGCTTGGCTTGAATAAACGGGATCGTCTTTCACGAACTCGCGGAACGCTTTAAGGTCGCCGTGCAGGATTCTCGGAGCTAGATCGAAGCCTCGAGCTGCGAACAAAAGCCCCCAGCTAAAGTAGCCAAGCCTGAGTGTGGTCGCCTCGCAAGAGCGACGCTCCTTACCATCGTACTGGTTGCAGTCTTGAAGCTTCACTGCACTAAAGATCTTGGGAATTTGCAAGGTTTCTTTAGCGTCGGACGCAATGGCTATCGAAGCATCGATCATGATGCACAATGAGATCGATAGGGTTGCAGCAAGGATTTTGGTCATCGTGCTCTCCGAATGCAACGCATCGATCAGGCTCGATGCGTTGCATTCTCGCGCGGCGGCGCGACGCTACCCCTCAAGACGAGATGGCATCCGAGTTCCAGGCGATGGGCCGGTCTTTGCGGATCGTTGGCGATCAGGCGCTGTTCGATGAGCGCCAAAGCGGCAGCGCCGAGCCTGTCTGTGGGGACGCTGATCGTCGAAAGCGGCGGGCGGCTGAACTCGCCGGGAACGATGTCGTCGAATCCGAGGACTGATATCGCTTCGGGCACGCGGATGTCGTGATCGGCCAATGCCTTCAGGCAGCCGAGCGCCAGATTGTCGGCCGCGCAGAAGACGGCGGTCGCGCCTTTCATCGTTGCATCGCGGTCGAGCAGTGCGTTGATGGCAGCCTCGCCGTGCCGGGGCTCATATCCCTCTGCCTCGACGATCATATCGTCAGGCACGGGAAGCTGCGCGGCGAAATAGGCATCGGAAAAACCGTCATATCGGCGCTGGATCGTCGTGCGGCCCTTCCAGGTCAGGTGCAGGATGCGGCGATGTCCGAGTGCCAGCAGATGCTCGATGCCGAGCCGCGCCCCGAAACGGTTTTCGGGCGTCACCGTATCGACCAGCATGGCCGGGTCTTCGCCGTTGACGATGACGACCGGCATATCAGGGGAGGCGAGGCTACGGATCAGTTCCGGCTGATCGTCGTTCAGGACCACGATGCCGTCGGCGCGCTCCGAAAGCGCGATCTGCCTGACCTGGGCGCCGTCGATGCGGCGGCCGGTGCTGACAAAGGGTACGATCCTGATCCCGCGGCGCTCGCACTCCCTGCGAAGGCCGTTGAGGATCGTCCAGCTCACCAGGTTGAGGTCGCTCTCCGGCGCGGCATCGTCTGGAATGGCGAGAAGCAGGACGCGTAAGGTCGCGATCGTCGCCTTCTTCCTCCGGCGGTCGAGGTAACCCAGGCGTATTGCCGAATCCAGAACCCTCTCGCGCACCTCGATTGTCAGCGGTGCGGTTCCGTTCAGCGCGTGCGAGGCCGTGCTCAGCGATACGTCAGCATCGCGCGCGACATCCTTGAGATTGACTTTGCGTTCCACTTTTTCCGTCACGAATTGAGGTCGCGCCTTCGAAGGCGCAGCTAACTCAATGTTTTTACATAAAAACTTCAAAAAATCTACGTGTTTGGCGCGGAATTATTCGTCATTCGGCCATCAGTGAGGTTTGGCAAGCAGGCCGTTGAGCAGCAGGTCGGAATAGGCCTGCAGGAAGGCCTCCTTGTTGGGAGTGGGCACGCGGCGGTCGTCGAATATCAGCCGCAGAACGGTCGTCGTCAGGATGGGCGCGACCACGATTTCGGAGAATTCCACCGGAATTTCGCGAAACTCCCCCGACGCCACACCCTCGAGAATGAGAGCGTCGACCTTGGCGATGATCGGCTCAATGAACTGATCGTGGTGGCGGTCGATCAGGTCGGGGAACCGGTGTCCTTCGGCAATGACGAGCCGCGTCAGCTCGCGGGTCGTGCGATCCTCGGCGATTTGTTCGTAGAGCAGGCCGAGAATGGAAAGTAGCCGGTCGGTGGCGCTGCCGCTGAGGCCCTCGGTGATCCCCAGCAGTTCCTGAAACGGCACGGAAAAGTGGTTGATCATGGCTTCGAAAAGCTTCTCCTTCGTCTCGAAGTAGACATACACCGTACCCTTGGTGACGCCGACCCTGTCGGCGATGTCTTCGACGCGTGTGCCAGCGAAACCGCATCTCACGAATTCCTCGAAGGCGGCATCCAGGATCTGGATGGGCCGGAGCGCTTTCTGTTCCGCGCGCGTGATCTTCTTCTGAGCTGCCATTTGCCTCGCCTCCCTTGTTGCGCACGCCCTCGTCCCTGCGGCGCAAAGTTTCATTGACTAATACGTCAGTCAATTATATAGCAGCTGCCGTTGAGAGCAAGAGGTCAACTATGAGAACCATTCTGGTCGCCACAGCGATCGCATGCGCCGTCGGTCTCGGATCATGCAGCGATGAGCGCGGGCCGACTGAGCCAACCGCACGGCAGGTCGGCGTCGTCGTCGCCAAGCCTGAGCCGCTGGTCCAAGGTGGCGCGGTCACCGGCGAAGTCCGCGCCCGTGTGCAGACCGATCTGTCCTTCCGCGTCAGCGGCAAGATCATCGAGCGGCTGGTGGAAGTCGGACAGTCCGTGAAGGCGGGGCAGCTCCTCGCGCGGATCGATCCTGAAGAGCAGAAGGCCGAGCTGGATGTGGCAGCTGCCAATCTTCAGTCGGCTGAGGCGCAGCAAACCCAGGCGCAGCTCGCATACGACCGCCAGCAGAGCCTCTTTCGAACGCAGGTGACGACGCGTGCGGCACTCGACCAGGCGCAGGAGGCGCTTCTGACCGCGCAGGCATCGACGAAGTCGGCGCAGGCGCTGTTGGAAACCGCTCAGGATACTCTGTCCTACACAGAGCTGAAGGCGGACGCCGACGGGATGATCACCGCCCGCAATGCCGAGGTCGGGCAGGTGGCGCAGGCCGCCCAGGTCGTCTTCACGCTTGCCCATGACGGCGACCGGGATGCCGTCTTTGAAGTGGTCGAAAGCGCGTTCCTGCGGCCGATCGACGGCGACGGGACCGTGGCCCTTCTGTCGAACCCCTCGCAGAAGATCGCGGCGAAGGTTCGCGAGATTTCGCCGACGATCGATTCCTCCACCGGAACCATCAAGGTCAAGGTCGCGATATCGAGCGACGCTCCGATCCCCCTCGGCGCTCCCGTCGTCGGAAGATTCGATTATGTCTCGCAGGACGTCATCCAGCTTCCCTGGTCCGCCATGACATCCAAGGACGGCAAGCCGGCCGTATGGATTGTCGATCCAGCATCGTCTGCGGTTTCGGCAAGGGCGGTGGATGTCTCCGGCTACGAGACCGGCAGCTTCATCGTCAAGTCAGGCGTGTCGGAAGGAGAGGTCGTGGTGGCCGACGGAACCAAGTTCCTCAGGCCGGGTGAAATCGTGTCTTATGTCAAGGAAGCTTCCAAGTGATTATTCGTCCCAAGATAGTCGCACTGATGATGGGTACGGCCCTGATCTCCTCCTGCACGCCGCAGGAGGAAAGCAAGGAGGAAGCGCCCCGTCCCGTGCTGTCGATGACAGTCAAGCAAACGTCGTCTTCGAGCTTGAGCCTGACCGGCACGATCGAACCGACGATCGAGACCGAACTCGGCTTCCGGATTCTCGGGCGGATGATCGCCCGCAACGTCAATGTCGGCGATCTCGTCAAGAAGGATGATGTCGTTGCCGCCATCGATCCGCTGGCGCTGGAGCTTGCCGTGCGCAACGCGCAGTCTGACGTAGAGAACAGCGACGCCCAGCTCAGGAACGCGGTGACCACAGAGCAGCGTCAGCGCGCGTTGCTGGAGTCGCGCTCAGGCACCGAAGCCTCGCTCGAAGAGGCCGAACAGGCAAGGCGGACGGCGGCGGCCGCCGTCGCCAAGGCACAGGCCAATCTCGACAAGGCCACGGAGCAACTCGGCTACGCGCAGCTTCGGGCGGAATTCGACGGGGTGGTGACGGCGACCTCGGCCGAGGTCGGACAGGTGGTGTCGGCCGGCCAGACGGTCGTGACCATCGCACGGCCGGACAAGCGCGATGCCGTGGTCGACGTGCCCCAGACAGCCGCCCAGAAACTGAAGATCGGCGCGCCCTTCGAGGTGACGCTGCAGCTCGATCCGACCATCCGCACGTCCGGGATCGTGCGTGAAATAGCACCAGAGGCGGAGACGTCCACCCGCACGAGCAGGACCAAGATCGCACTGAGCGATCCCCCCGCCACCTTCCGGCTGGGCTCCGTCATATCAGCCTCGGCAACCATTGCAGCCGATCCGCAGATCGTCCTGCCTTCCTCCGCAATCCTTGTCGGCAGCGGCGGCCCGAGCGTCTGGATCGTCGATGCGCCGGCCAGGAAGGTATCACTTCGCCGCGTCAAGATCGACGGTGACGTCGAAGACGGCGGCACGGTCCGCGTCAGCGAAGGGCTCGCCCCCGGAGAAAGGGTGGTCGTGGCAGGCGTGCATAAACTCGAAGATGGCCAGGCCATCAGGATCGACCAGGAGATCAGCCAGTGAAGTCCTTCAATCTTTCCGACTGGGCGCTCGAACACCGTTCGCTCGTCTGGTACTTCATGATCGTCTTCATTCTCGCAGGCGCCTTCTCCTACGTGAAGCTCGGCCGCGAGGAAGACCCGAACTTCACGATCAAGACGATGGTGATCACCGCCCAGTGGCCCGGCGCCTCCGCCGAAGAGGTGACGCGGCAGGTGACCGACAGGATCGAGAAGAAGCTCCAGGAACTGGAATCGCTTGACTACACCAAGAGCGAGACCGTTGCCGGCCAGACGACAGTCTTCGTCGAGCTGTTGCCAACGACCAAGGCCAAGGATGTGGCGCCGACCTGGCTGCGCATCCGCAACATGATCGCCGACATCAAGGGCGATTTCCCCACCGGGGTCGTCGGTCCTTTCTTCAACGATCGCTTCGGCGACGTCTTCGGAAACATCTACGCCTTCACCAGCGACGGCCTTACCCAGCGCCAGCTTCGCGATCTCGTGGAAGACGCCCGTTCTAAGGTTCTGACCGTGCCCAACGTCGGCAAGGTCGATGTGATCGGCGCCCAGGACGAGGCGATCTATCTCGAATTCTCCACACGCCAGATCGCAGCGCTCGGGATCGACCAGCAGTCGGTCATCCAGACCCTGCAGGCGCAGAATGCCGTCACGCAGTCCGGCTTCGTTGACGCCGGGCCGGAGCGCATCGCCTTGCGGGTGAGTGGACAGTTCACGTCCGAGGACAGCCTGAGATCGATCAATCTTCGGATCAACGACCGCTTCTTTCCGCTGAGCGATGTCGCCACGATCAAACGCGGCTACGTGGATCCGCCGTCGGCGCTGTTCCGCTTCAACGGCCAGCCGGCGATCGGGCTTGCGATCGGCATGAAGCAGGGCGCCAATCTTCTGGAGTTCGGCGAGGGGCTCGACGCGCAGATGAAACGTGTCGTCGCTGACCTTCCGATCGGCGTGGATGTCCACCGCGTTTCCGATCAGCCGGCCGTTGTCGACGAAGCGGTGTCCGGATTTACCCGCGCGCTCTTCGAAGCGATCGTCATCGTGCTGATCATCAGCTTCATCAGCCTTGGTCTTCGCGCCGGCATGGTGGTGGCTATCTCCATTCCGCTCGTCCTGGCGATCACCTTCGTGGTGATGGAATATTCCGGCATTTCGCTTCAGCGCATCTCGCTCGGCGCGCTCATCATTGCGCTCGGGCTGCTTGTCGACGACGCCATGATCGCCGTCGAGATGATGGTGGCCCGCCTGGAGGCGGGCGACGATCTCAGGAAGGCCGCCACCCACGTTTATACGTCGACCGCCTTTCCGATGCTGACGGGAACGCTCGTCACCGTTGCGGGCTTCATTCCGGTTGGTCTCAACAACAGCGCCGCCGGTGAATTCACCTTCACGCTTTTCGTGGTCATCGCAGTTTCGCTGATCGTCTCCTGGGTGGTGGCGGTGCTGTTCACGCCGCTTCTCGGCGTCACGATCCTGCCGAAGACGATGAAATCGCATCACGAAAAGAAGGGCCGCTTCGCCTCGGTCTTCTCTTGGCTTCTGGGGCTGGCGATGCGCTGGCGCTGGGTCACCATCATTCTGACGGTTGGCGTTTTCGCGCTTTCGATTGGCGGCATGGGGCTGGTGCAGCAGCAGTTCTTTCCGAGCTCGGACAGGACCGAGCTGGTCATCGACTGGAACCTCCCCCACAACAGTTCGATCGCCGAAACCAACAGGCAGATGGCGAGATTCGAAAAGGAGATGCTGGCCGACAACAAGGATATCGATCATTGGACGACCTATGTCGGCCAGGGCGCGCCACGCTTCATTCTGTCCTTCGACGTACAGACGCCCGACGTGTCGTTCGGACAGACGATCATCGTCACCAAAGGGCTCGACGTGCGCGACAAGGTGCGGGCGGAACTGCAGGACTATCTGACAAAGACCTTCCCTGGCACCGACGCCTTCGTGAAGCTTCTCGACATCGGTCCGCCGGTGGGCAAGCCGGTCCAGTACCGGATCACCGGCCCCGATGTTCAAAAGGTCCGCGACCTCTCGCAGCAGTTTGCCGGCGTCATGGGATCGCACCCGCTTCTGGCGAACATGGTCCTGGACTGGAACGAGCCGTCCCGCGTGGTGAAGGTCGATGTCCTGCAGGACAAGGCGCGCCAGCTCGGCGTTTCCTCCGAGGACATTGCTACCGCCCTTAACGGCATCGTCGAAGGCTCGACGGCCACCCAGGTTCGAGACGACATCTACCTGGTCAACGTCATCGGCCGCGCCAGGGCATCCGAGCGCGACTCCATCCAGACGCTTGAGAACCTGCAGCTCTCCACCTCCAACGGCAAGGTCGTGCCTCTCTCCGCCGTGGCGAATTTCCGCTACGAGCTCGAGCAGCCGACGATCTGGCGTCGCGACAGGCAACCCACCATAACTGTCAAGGCGGCCGTCGTCGGTCCGACGCAACCGGCCACGATCGTCGACCAACTCAAGCCCAAGGTGGAAGAATTTCAGAAAAACCTTCCCGTGGGATACAAGGTAGAAGTCGGCGGGGCGGTCGAATCCAGCGCCGACTCACAGGGGCCGATCGTGGCGGTCGCTCCGCTGATGCTGTTTGCGATGGCGACGATCCTGATGATCCAGCTGCAAAGCTTCAGCCGCCTCTTCCTGGTGTTCGCCGTCGCGCCGACGGCCCTGATCGGCGTGGTCGCAGCACTTTTGCTGAGCAATGCTCCCATGGGCTTCGTCGCGATCCTCGGCGTGCTGGCGCTGATCGGCATCCTGATCCGCAACTCCGTCATTCTGGTCGTCCAGATCGAACATCTGCGCAGTGAAGGAATGGCGCCCTGGCAGGCGGTCATCGAGGCAACCGAACACCGCATGCGACCGATCATGCTGACGGCCGCGGCAGCCACGCTGGCGCTGATCCCGATCTCGCGCGAGATCTTCTGGGGGCCGATGGCCTACGCCATGATGGGCGGTATCGTCGTCGGAACCGCGCTCACCCTGCTGTTCCTGCCTGCGCTCTATGTCGCGTGGTTCAGGGTTCCGAGGGATGAAGGTGTTCAGGCCGAAGCCGCGGCAAAGGCATGAGCATGGGCTTTTACGTCCATCGCATGTGGCCGCCGCGGCGGCCGCTGCATGTCCTGGTCTCCGAGGAGAGAGCTCGATGACGGAACAGCGTTTGGACAGGTTTCCGATGAGAGCCAAGGCGATGCTGGTCGCAATCGGCCTGGCGATGCTTGCTGGTTGCGCCACAAGACCGTCGCCCGATGTGTTGAACCCGGTCCATCAGCCCGTTCATCTCCCAGCTCATCTGAACGCATCGCTTCACTCCGAAGAAGCCGCCCCAAGCCGGGTGAACGTGCTCGCTGCGACGAACAGGAGCCTCGACACCGCACGCGGCGGGTTCGGGAGCGCCTGGGCTGACAATCTCACCTACGAGCAATATGCGTTTTCGGTCCCTCCCGGCCGGAAGGACACCGCGATCACCTATCCGAACTCGAGACCGGATCCCGAACGCCAATTTGCCGTTATCAGGCGCAAGCAGCTTGCAAAGGACGCCTTCCTAGAGGAGGCGCTCCGCTCCACGCAGTCCGACGGCACCGTCGGCATCTTTGTCCACGGCTACAACTATAGCTATCAGGAGGCGTTGTTTCGCACCGCGCAGATCGCCGCGGACGCCAATATTCCAGGCTCTCCGATCCTGTTTTCGTGGCCTTCGGCGGCGGCCGTCGCCGGCTATGTCGCCGACCGCGATGCGGCCCTTTCCTCGCGCAGCGACCTCGACTCGCTTGTCACCTCGCTCTCGACTTCCGGAAAGGTGAAACGCATCATCCTTTTCGGACACAGCATGGGCGGATTCCTTGTCATGGAGACGGTGCGCCAGCTCAAACTGCAGCATCGCGACGACGTCATCGGCAAACTGGCGGTGATTCTCGCCGCCCCTGACATCGACGTCGATGTTTTCCGGTCCCAGCTGAAGGATATCGGGCGGATGCCGATCCCGATATCTCTTCTCGTTTCGAAGGACGACCGGGCGCTGGTGGCCTCGAGCTTCATAGCGGGAGAGCGGGCGCGTGTCGGACGCCTCGATATCGACGATCCCGTCATCAAGGAGGCTGCCTTGAAGGAAAGGCTTCGGGTCATCGACATCACGTCGATCCAGGCATCCGACGGGCTGGGGCATGACCGCTACGCATCGCTCGCCAAGTTCGGCGCGCAGCTTGCCTCCTTCGAAAGCGGAAGGCGGTCGACCGCCGGCGATGTTGGCGCCTATGTCTTCGATGCCGCCGGCGCCGCAGTCGCAAGTCCGTTTCGCCTGGCCGGACGTGTCGTCGGCTCGCAATGATGAGATCTGGTGTCTCGGGCGGGCGCGCATGGCTAATCCTGAGGCATCGTCAAGAGATGTGTATAAAGTGACTATTAAATTGTCATCTGCACAAATGAAGAGCAGACTTCCGCCTGTGGTCGATTTGGCCTCAAGGATAGGGGAGGGCATTCATGAGCGTACGAAATCCGTCTCCCTCGTTATACAACGAGGATCTTGCACCCGCTGAGGAGCGTAAATGGGGTGCATTCAGCATCTTTAACGTCTGGACATCAGACGTCCACAGCCTGTGGGGCTACTATCTGGCGGCGAGCTTGTTCCTGCTGTGCGGCAGCTTCGTCAATTTCGTCATCGCCATCGGCATTGGATCGCTGGTCATCTTCATTCTGATGAGCCTGGTCGGCAACGCCGGCGTGCGCACCGGCGTACCCTTTCCGGTTCTGGCGCGCGCCTCCTTCGGCACGTTCGGGGCGAACGTGCCGGCACTTGTCCGAGCGGTAGTCGCCTGCTTCTGGTACGGGGCGCAGACCGCCGCCGCATCCGGCGCCATCGTTGCCTTGCTGATCCGCAACGACAGCCTGCTTGCCTTTCACCAGAACAGCCACTTCCTCGGTCACTCGACCCTCGAGGTCATCTGCTACGTCATCGTCTGGGCGCTGCAGCTGCTGATCATTCAGCGTGGGATGGAAACGGTTCGCAAGTTCCAGGATTGGGCGGGTCCGGCCGTCTGGATCATGATGCTGGTCCTTGCGGTCTATCTGGTCGTCAAGTCCGGCACCTTCTCCTTCGGGTCCGAAATCCCGCGCGACGTGCTGATCGAAAAGACCAAGGATGCGGGCGTGCCGGGTGAGCCTGGTTCGATTGCAGCGCTAGCTGCCGTGGCCGCCACCTGGATCACCTATTTCGCAGCACTTTACCTGAACTTCTGCGATTTCTCGCGCTACGCAACGAGCGAGAAGGCGCTCAAGAAAGGCAATCTTTGGGGGCTGCCGATCAACCTCCTGGCGTTTTGCCTTGTCGCAGGTGTGACGACCACCGCCGCCTTCACCGTCTACGGAGAGGTGCTTCTGCATCCGGAACAGATATCGGCGAAATTCGACAGCTGGTTCCTGGCGCTACTGGCCGCGCTGACATTCGCGATCGCAACGCTCGGCATCAACGTCGTGGCAAACTTCGTGTCGCCGGCCTTCGACTTCGCCAATGTGTTCCCGCGCCAGATCAACTTCAAACGCGGGGGATATATCGCCGCCCTGATCGCTCTCGTGCTTTACCCGTTTGCTCCCTGGGAGACGGGTGCGGCGCATTTCGTCAATTTCATCGGATCGACGATGGGGCCGATCTTCGGCATCATGATGGTGGATTACTATCTTATTCGGAGAAGCCAGCTGAACGTCGAAGCGCTCTATCATGAGAATGGCGAGTTCCGGTTCCAGAACGGATGGCACGGCAATGCCTTCATCGCATTTGCGGTGGGCGTGCTCTTCTCTTCGATCCTGCCGACCTTCACCACCATCCTGCCGGACTGGTGGGGAACTTACGGCTGGTTCTTCGGCGTCGCCATCGGCGGGGCGATCTATTTCGTGTTGAGAATGGGCGCGCGGCGCAATCCGGCCTTCGCGTCATGACTTAATGAAAGGCGCCCGGCAATCGGGCGCCTTTTGATGTTGGATTTCCTGTTGCCGCCTGTTTCAGCGGCGAGCGGCAACCGCATGCACGGCTGCACGAGCCGCGGGCTGCGCCATCGTTCTCGCCGTCGAGCGAAGGGCTGAGGAATGGCTGGAGGCCACATCATCGAGCTTGAACTGGGCGATGAGTTCGCGAAGCTTCTGGGCCTCCTGCGCGAGCGAATCGGATGCCGCCGTCGACTGTTGCACCATGGTTGCGTTCTGTTGCGTGGTCTGGTCCATCCGGTTGACCGCGACGTTGACTTCGCTGAGGCCGATGGACTGCTCTTTCGCTGAGGTGGCGATCGAATCCATATGGTGATTGATCTGGGTGATGAAGCCGCCGATGGTCTTCAACGTCTGGCCGGTATCGCGCACCAGCTTGACCCCGCCTTCGACCTCCTTCGAGGAGTTCTGGATCAGGCCCTTGATTTCCTTGGCAGCACTTGCCGAGCGCTGGGCGAGTTCGCGCACTTCCTGGGCGACGACGGCGAAGCCCTTGCCGGCCTCACCGGCTCTTGCCGCTTCTACGCCGGCATTGAGGGCGAGAAGATTGGTCTGGAATGCAATTTCGTCGATGACGCTGATGATATTGGAAATCTGCTGCGACGAGGTCTCAATGCGTCCCATCGCCTCTTCGGCGTGGGAAACGACTTCCGCGGAGATCCCGGCGCTGCGATTTGCCTCCGTAGCCACCGTGCGCGTCTCCTCGGTTCGCTTGCTGGAGTTGGACACGTTTGCCGTGATCTCTTCCAGTGCTGCTGCCGTCTCTTCGAGCGAGGCCGCCTGCTGCTCCGTGCGCTTTGCAAGATCGCTCGCCCCGGAGGAGATTTCCCGCGTGCCTTCGTCGATCGTGCCGATGCTGTCGGAAATCGCTCTCAGCGTCGCGCCAAGTTGCATGACGGACTGGTTGAAGTCATGGCGCAGCGCCTCGAAGTCGGGTGCGAAGGTCTCGTTGAGCTGGAAGGCGAGATCGCCTCCTGCCAGCCGCTTCAAACCGGCGGCGAGGCCCGAGGTGGCGATGCGCAGCCGCTCCGAGGCGTCGGCTTCCGCCTGCTGCTGAGCGGCGAGGCGATCGGCCTCCGCCCTGTTGCGGTTTTCCTCGGCTTCGATTGTCATCCGCTTGTTGGTGATCGCGGCCTGGCGGAAGATCTCGACCGCCCCCGCCATCGATCCGATTTCGTCGGCACGGTCGGCAAACGGGATCTCCGAACCGGTGTCTCCGTCGGCCAGCCGCCGCATCGAGGCGGTGATGCCGGTAATCGGATTGGCGATGCCCGTCAGCACGAACACGACGGCGCCGAGAACGAGCAATCCCGCAAACCCGATCGCGGCAAACAGATCGAATTCTATCGAGGCGAAGGTCTCCTTGCTGAGTTCGGCGGCCTTGTTGCTGCCGCTGACGTTCAGTTCGACCAGGGCCGCCGTGGCTTCCTTGAGCTTATCCGAATAAGAGCGCATCTCTCCACCCAGATATTGCCCCGCTTCCTCGGTCTTGTTGGCCCGGGAAAGGACAAGCAGCTGCGAGCTGCTGGCAATGTAGCCACCAACGCTCTCCTTGATCGTCTTGATCAGTTCGCGCTCGTGGTCGGATGAAGCCAGCGTAAGATAGGCGTCCACCGCTTTGCCAACTGTATCCTCGGCGACTTTAATGGCCTCTTCGCGCGTTTTCTTTTCCGCATCCGACTGCGCGATGATGTGATCACGGTAGGCTAAGCGCAAATTCGTCATGGTGAGATTGATCGCCTGCGACGCCTGCACGCTCGGCAGCCAGTTGGTCGCAATTTCTTCGGTGGAGCCATTCGTCTTTCGAAGACCGTCGACCGCGAGATAAGCGACAAGCCCGAAAAGAAGAGCTATGCCACTGAAAATCAACAGCAAGCTCGATTTTATGTTTGGACGACGCATCAAAAATCCCCATCGAACAGTCCGGCTTCATACCGGCTTGACCGAGAACTTTTGTAAGGAAAATAATTTAACGATTTGTTCCATATGTAAAAATGCCGTTTACCAATTTTCCGGAAAACCGTCGCCACCTTCGCGCTCAGCTCCCGCTAAAGCAGGAAAATGCCTATCGATGCAGCGTCAGGGATGACAGGAGCCAGAAATGATGAAGCGCATATTTTCCGCCCTTCTCGCATTGATCCTTCCGGTGCAGGCAGCCGTTTCGCAACCCGCTGACGAGGCGGGGGCACGCAAAGCCCGGTCTATCGCCCAGCTACAATCGGAAGGCGTGCCGATCATCGATCATCTGCCGACCATCGAGCCCGAGAGCGAGAGTACCCGCCGAAATACAAAGGCTGTCGTTCAGCGGGCGATTGCGCTTGCGATCGTTGCCGTGAAAGGCGAGACCGGCGACCGCGAAATGGGCCAGGGTCTCATCCGGCAGTTCGACGCGGCAAGTTTTTTCACCCCTAAGGAACAGGCGTTCATGGACGATCCCGATCCCTCGGATCAGGACCGGACGAACTTCGCCTGGCGTTACGAGGGTGTGCACGTCATGTTATGGGCGCTCGGGATCACCTCTGATCTTGGACGCCCCGACCACATTTGCGACGTGCCATTCATTGCCAACACACTTCGTGAACTGGGGACGGACGGGCTGATGCGTCGCGCAAAGCTGCGCCCACAGAAGGAGCTGCTCGACGCCGCCGACTTGATCTACCGCTACGATTGGGCCGCCGTGAACGCACGGCTGAAGGGCGAAGAGCCCCCTGCCGGCTTGGACAAGGGCGTGGTTTACGAACGACACTACGCCCTCAACTGGCTGACCGGCTACATGGATCAGGATTGGGACGATATTTCCACAGACACATGATGCTGCCGCGCGGCATGTTAACTCGATTAGCTCCCCGCGCCGACGCGGTGATGCATGTTTTACGAAATAGCATTATGATCGGCTGAGCGCCTGACTGGCGGAGGAGCTGGCCGCGGACATGTGATCCGTGCGGAGTGGAGGACGGCAGGATTTGGAACAGCTGAAGAATCTGGGGAGTAATCCCGCGCAGGGGGCTAGCGGTTCCACATCGCCTCCCTATGAACGGCCCGGCGTCGTGGCTGCCGCCGTTTACCAGCATGGGCAACGCATTCGCGACATCAGGATAGAGGAGGCTGGCGAATGGCGGGGCCGAGAGAAGGCGATCGTGTGGATCGGTCTGCACGAGCCTGACGAAGTGCTGCTGAGCCAGGTCCAGGCCGAGTTCAATCTCCATCCGCTGGCGATCGAGGATGCGGCGCAGCCCCACCAGCGCCCGAAACTGGAGATCTACGGGGAGGCGATGTTCATCGTCGCCCGGACCGCGCACATGAAGGACGGCGAAATCATCTTCGGCGAAACGCACCTGTTCGTCGGCCGCGGTTATGTCGTCTCCGTTCGTCACGGCGACTCTTCCTCCTATCTGGCGGTGCGGCAGCGATGCGAGGCGACGCCGGCGGCCCTTGCCCACGGCGAGAACTACATTCTCTATTCCATCCTCGATTTCATCGTCGACAACTACATGCCTGTCATCGAGGTCGTGCAGGACGAGGTCGAGAATATCGAGGATCTGGTGCTGCGCGAACAGCTGACAAAGTCCGATATCGAGCGGCTTTACCTGTTGCGGCGCAGGCTGCTGCGGCTGCGCAACGCCGTGGTGCCGCTTGTCGACGTCTGTCGGCGATACGAGCACACTGATCTTCCCGGCATGGATCCGACGCTGCAATCGCTGTTTCGCGATGTAACGGACCACGTGCGCCGCGTTCAGGAAGATATCGACGCGCTGCGCGAGGTGCTGGCCTTCGCCTTCGAGGCGAGCGTGATGATCGGCCAGTCGGAGCAGACGGCGATTGCCCGCAAGCTCGCCGCCTGGGCGGCGATCCTTGCCGTCCCCACAGCGATCGCCGGCATCTACGGGATGAATTTCAGCGATATGCCGGAGCTGAAAACCCAGTATGGCTATTTCGTCGTGCTTGGCGTCATCGCCACCTTGTGCCTTGTCCTTTTCGGCTTCTTCCGCCGGAGGAAATGGCTGTAGGGTGGGCATGCGGCAGGCTGGACATTCGAGTTGGCGAAGGTGCGTCAGCACAGGGCCTTCAGCAGCCGATTCCGATGGCTTCGAACATAATGCATATCGCTCAGATACAGCCAGGCGTCTCCTCTAGCCACGTGCTCCGCGAATGTCTCATCTCCGGCCGCCGCACTTGGCAAAATGTAATCGATGAGCGCCTGAAGCCGTCGGCAGATCATCTCCGGCAGTTGGAGCCGTTCTTGCATCGTCGCCCCATATGCCGTGCAGAAAATCTCCGCCCGCTGCAGTTGATCGTCGAGGCCGAAGGTCACATCAGGATTGGCAGGATCGGAGAGCGGCGCCCAGCGGTAAACCGAATAGGCCAGATCCCATATGCGGGGTGCGGGATGAGCGGTGTCGAAATCAATGATCCCGACGGCCTCATGACCTGCTGTGGCGACATTGTAGGGCGCATAATCTCCATGGCATATGATCTCGCGCGGTTCCTGCGGCGGCAGCATCCATGCCTGGACCGCGCGATCCGATTCCAGAAACCCTTGAGATGCCGAATGAAATTCGCGCAGTAGCCTGGCTGCGGAAAGCAGCATGCGCTCCGACCCGACAAACTGGTCGCTCAAGTCTTCGCAGACGCGCCCGCTGACATAACTGACGACTTCCTGGTTCCCGGTTATTTCAATGGGGTCAGGCGCTCCCGGAAAGCCTCTGCTTCTCAGATGGCGCAAAAACCGGTGCACCGTCGGCGTCCATGCGCCGGAAGGCCTGATCACGGTGTTGCCGTCACGCCAGATCTGCCCGGCTCGTCCGCCCTCCAACAGTTTCATTTTCCGGTCTCCAGACGTCCTCTATGCGAATTTCAGTTTTTCGATATGGGCCTGAACCGTGGCGCCAAGGTTTGTCTCATGGCAGTTCCGATAGAAGGCCTCCACGTCGGAAGGCATTCCGTCGGGAATGGGGACGAAGTCTTCAAGCCGCAGGCCGCTTGAACCACCGAGTTGCGGGTCCGCCAGCTGGCTCTCGCTCAAACTGCCGACACGATCGGCCAGAGCTTGGAAATAGGCCAGGTTGCCATCCACCGCCGAAGGAGAGTGCGTCCGACCGTGCGCCGGGATGACCAGTCTTGCATCCAGGTCACGTATCCGCTCGAGCGAGGAACGGATCGAGCGCAGGTCGCCTGCATTTTTGCCCCAGACTTCGGGGATGGGGTATTCCACCGCGTCGACGGCCAGGCAGATGCGAAGTTCGGGAATCCATACGGCGACATGGTCGGGCGTATGTCCCGGCGTATGAATGAGCTCCAGCGTCAGATCGCCGCCGTTGAGGGTCATCGAGCCGGAGAACGTAATATCGGGACCGATGAGGTCGACGTTCCGAAACCTCGGCTCCTGGCTTGCCTTGTCCCTCAGGACTTCCCGTGCGGAAGGGTCGCGTAAACGGTCGAGCGTGGCGGCATGCGCGATAATCGGAGCGCGCCCCGCAATGGCGGCATTCCCCCAGAAATGATCCCAATCCATGTGCGAATTGATGACGATCAGCGGACGAGCGTTCATCTGTTCCCCGAGCAGGTCCAGCGCCGTCAGGCACTGTTCGGGCGTTCCGAGCGTATCGATCAGCACATTGAACCTTTCGGTCCGGACAAACACGCTATCAACCTCGTCCCCCGCCCTGACGATCACGATTCGATCATCAAGTTCGGGATATGAACATAATTCCACCGATGGGTTCACGTCTGCTCGCCTCTATTGCAATCGCAGTGATTTCATTCGGATACATCAAGTCTCGTTCGGGCGCCTGATCTTTCAGAACGGTGCGGGGCGGCGGCGGGGCTTCCCGTCTGATTTGGCTTGCGCTCTACCGGAACATGGACATCCCAGCGTCTCATCGCGGTGTTCGGGACTGCGACCGGGCATATGACCATCACGCTCGGTTTCGAGCGGCCATAGCTCTTCGGCGTCCACCGTGTTTCGAGCGGGACCGCGCATCGGGGAACCAGCGTCTTCAGGTTCGGCTCCAGCACGTCCCATTGCTGATGCCCCCTGGCGTTTTCGTGCGAAATGAAGTGCCTGGCCTCCTCGCGGAATTCGAACAGGCCGTGCGTGTCCTTGGTGGAGCGATCGGTCTCGATGCTCCAGGAGGCAAGGCACAACGCGCAAGCCGACAGGGCAGCGCTTGAGAGTATCGATCGAAACAATGGTGCGCCCTCAGAAGCCATATGGGTCCCCCTCCCGGGAAGCGGAAGACTACCCAAATTCGGCACGAACCTTCAAGGCCTCTCGGCGGAAGCGAGCGCCTTCGTACGTGTCCCATCGATCCCGCGCCAGTGCGGCCGACGATGTCTGCGCATCGCGAATTGGCAGTTTCAGTGGAACAACCGCCGCCAACAGAAGTTTGCCTTCAAAGCAAACTCGAGCGGCGGCCGATGTCATTCTCTCCAAACCAGGGTGTGTTGAGCACCCCACCCCGGATCTATTATGTCAATCCACTCCTTCTTCAGGGTATCGATGCGTGGCGCGAGGTTTTCGACCATGCGGCGGAGACCGGGTTCGACCGTGTGCTGACGGCACCTCTCTTCGACCGGGGCGGGGAGCGCAGCATCTTTGCTTCTCAGGATCTGGGCCGCCTCGATCCTCAACTGTCGCTCGGAAGTGCAGTCGAGGATGGGGTGGCGCGCCTGACGGACGCTGCCCGCAAGAGCGGCGTCGCCTTGATGATGGACCTGATGCTCGACGGCAAGGCCCGGGATCCCGAGGCGGGCTTTCATCCTGTCGATCCGAGACGCTCACCATTGGATCCGACGGAGCCGATGAGCGCGATGGCGGCTGAGTCTCAATCCCGGCTGTTGGAAGAATGGACCGAACGGCTGCGGGGGCTGGTCGGTCTCGGCCTCTCCGGCTACCGGGCGCTCGGGATTGATCGCATTGCGCCGGCTGCGTTCAAATCGTTGATTTCGGCGGTGCGCGAGAAGGCGGACGCGCAATTCCTCGCCTGGACGCCCGGCACTGATTTTGGGGCGAGGAGCGCGGTCAAGAATACGGGCTTCGACGGATGTTTTTCATCGATGGCCTGGTGGGATTTCGACGAGAGATGGTTCGTCGAAGAACACCGCGTCCAGAAGCCGCTCGGCTGGCAGATCGCTTTTCCGGAGCCGCCATTCGGCAGGCGGATCGCGCACGGAACCGAAAGCCGCGAAATCCTCGAAAGGCGCGCCGTCAGGGCGCTGCGCCTTGCTGCTTCGCTCGGCGGCGGCCTGATGGTTCCGATGGGCTTCGAATATGGTGCAGCCACGCCGCTCGATCCGACCCATGGGAACGGAACGGGCTTGCGGGGGCTGCGTCATGATCTGGCCTTCGATATCTCCTCCGAAATTCGCCTTGCGAACACGGAGATCGGCAAGAACCCCCATGTGCCTTCCTCATCGCTTCGGCTCATCCGCAATGCCAGTGGCCCGGTCTCAGCACTGCTGCAATCGGCGGCGGAGGACCTTCGCAGCGCCGAGAATGTGCGGTTTATCCTGCTCAACAGGGACCTTCGGAAAAGTGCGCCAGCTCCGGTAACCGCACTGCGCGAAGCAGCCTCAGGCTTTCTTCCCGTCGCCGCCGACGGCACGGCTCTGCGGCTGCGGGCAGGGGAGACCCTAGTAGTGGAGGGCAAGGCGCCGGCACCGATCACATCCCGGCCGATCCTCGACGTCGCGCAGGCGACAGCATCCCCGCGGCTCGCCATCGAAAACATCACGCCGCAAGTCGACGGCGGGCGCTTTCCCGTCAAGCGGGTGGTCGGCGACACCGTCACCGTCGAAGCGGATATATTCGCCGACGGCCACGACCCGATCGCAGCGGTCCTGCTCTGGCGGCCGCTCGATGCGGCGGACTGGAACGAGACGGAGATGCAACTGGTCGAAAACGACCGCTGGCGCGCTGAATTCCTGCTGGAGCGCATTGGACGCTATGAGTTTGCCGTCGAGGCATGGAAGAACCCGTTTGCGATCTTTCGCTACGAACTGACGAAGAAGAACGATGCCAGGCTGGACCTGAAGCTTGAACTCCAGGAGGGGATAAAGCTCGTCCGTTCGGCCGAGATGCATGCAGGTGCCGCGCTCCGCGCCGAATTAAAGGCCCTCGTCGACCATCTCGAAAGGGCATCCGATGCCGAGCGCACGGCGGTCCTGCTCGATGCCGGGACATCCGATTTGATGAACAAGGCGGACAGGCGGCCGTTTCGGCTTCGCTCGACGGCAAGCGCCGTCGATGCCGAACGCAAGGAGGCTGCCTTTGCCAGCTGGTACCAGATCTTCCCGCGCTCGCAGAGCGGCGATCCGGACCGGCACGGCACCTTCGACGACGTCATCCCGAGATTGCCCACCATCCGTGACATGGGCTTCGACGTGCTCTATTTCCCGCCGATTCATCCGATCGGCTCGACCAATCGGAAAGGCCGCAACAACAGCCTGAAAGCCGGGCCGGACGACCCCGGAAGTCCCTATGCGATCGGCTCCGAGGACGGCGGCCATGACGCCATCCATCCCGAGCTCGGCGAGTTCGAGGATTTCCGCCGGCTGGTCGAGGCGGCAGGCCGACATGGCCTGGAGATCGCTCTCGACCTCGCAATCCAGGCGTCGCCGGATCATCCCTGGCTCAAGGAGCATCCCGGCTGGTTCGACTGGCGCCCGGACGGCACGATCAAATATGCCGAAAACCCGCCGAAGAAATACGAGGACATCGTCAACGTCGATTTCTACACCAGAGATGCGCTGCCTTCGCTGTGGGTGGAACTCAGGGATGTCGTCCAGCTTTGGGTGGACCAGGGCGTCAAGCTGTTTCGCGTCGACAATCCGCACACAAAACCCTTTCCGTTCTGGGAATGGCTGATCGGCGATATCAGGGGGCGTCATCCAGATGTCGTCTTCCTGTCGGAAGCCTTCACCAAGCCGAAGGTCATGTACCGGCTGGCAAAGATCGGCTTCTCCCAATCCTACACCTACTTCACCTGGCGCAATGCCAAGTGGGAGCTTGAGCAATATATGCGGGAGCTGACCGAGACGGCGCCGAAGGAATTCTTCCGCCCCCATTTCTTCGTCAACACGCATGATATCAATCCGGATTTCCTGCAGAACGCGCCGCGCCCGGCCTTTCTGATCCGCGCAGCACTTGCCGCTACCCTTTCGGGGTTGTGGGGCGTCTATAACGGTTTCGAACTTTGCGAGGGGCGTCCCGATGCCAAGCGCAAGGAATATGCCGACAGCGAAAAGTATGAGATTCGAGCCTGGGACTACGACCGGCCGGGCAATATCATTGCCGAAATCAGGACGCTCAACCGCATCCGGAACGAAAACACCGCGCTGCATTCGCATCTCGGGTTGACGCTGCTGAACGCGCGAAATGACAATATCCTGTTTTTCGAGAAGGCAAGCCGTGCCCGCGACAACGTCCTGCTGATCGCCATCAGCCTCGATCCCCACAATTTCCAGCAGAGCGACGTCGAGCTGCCGCTCTGGCAGTGGTCGCTGGGCGACGGCGGCACGCTGGATGCCGAAGATCTGATCGGCGGGCATCGTTTCAAGTGGACCGGCAAATGGCAGAGCATCAGTCTCAATCCTGAGGTCCTGCCCTATGCGATCTGGCGTATTCGCTCAAGGGAGGCATGAATGGACACGATGAATGCAGATAGCGCGCCGCAGCCGCTCTGGTACAAGGATGCGATTATCTACCAGCTGCACATCAAGTCGTTCTACGATGCCAATGGCGACGGGGTCGGCGACTTCGCCGGCCTGCACCAGAAGCTCGATCATATCGCAGCCCTCGGCGTCAATGCCATCTGGCTTCTGCCTTTCTTTCCCTCTCCGCGCCGCGACGACGGCTACGACATCGCCGACTACGGCAATGTCAGCCCCGATTATGGGACGATGGAGGATTTCCGAGCCTTCGTCGACGCCGCCCACCAGCGCAATATCCGCGTCATCATCGAGCTCGTCATCAACCACACCTCCGATCAGCATCCCTGGTTCCAGCGCGCGCGCCAGGCGCCGGCGGGATCGCCGGAGCGCGACTTCTATGTCTGGTCCGATACCGATCAGAAATTTCCGGAAACGCGCATCATTTTCATCGACACGGAAAAATCCAACTGGACATGGGACGCGGTCGCTGGCGCCTACTACTGGCACCGCTTCTATTCCCATCAACCCGACCTTAATTTCGATAGCCCCCTTGTCATGGAGGAATTGCTGAGGGTGATGCGTTTCTGGCTGGAAACTGGCATCGACGGTTTTCGCCTCGATGCGATCCCCTACCTTGTCGAGCGCGAGGGCACGATCAACGAAAACCTGCCGGAAACCCACGTGATCCTCAAACGCATACGCGCCGCGCTCGATGCCACTCATCCCGGCGTGATGCTGCTTGCCGAGGCCAATCAATGGCCGGAGGACACGCGCGAATATTTCGGAGAGGGCGACGAATGCCACATGGCCTTCCACTTCCCGCTGATGCCGCGCATGTACATGGCGATCGCTAAGGAGGACCGGTTTCCGATCACCGATATCCTGCGCCAGACGCCGGAGATTCCAGACAACTGCCAATGGGCGATCTTCCTTCGCAACCACGACGAGCTGACGCTCGAAATGGTGACCGACGCCGAGCGGGACTATCTCTGGGAGACCTATGCATCCGACAAACGTGCCCGCATCAATCTCGGCATAAGGCGGCGCTTGGCGCCGTTGATGGAGCGCGACCGCCGGCGGATCGAGCTGATGAACGCGCTTCTTCTCTCGATGCCGGGGACGCCGGTAATCTATTACGGCGACGAAATCGGCATGGGCGACAATATCTATCTCGGCGACCGGGATGGGGTGAGGACGCCGATGCAATGGTCTCCGGACCGCAATGGCGGGTTCTCCAGGGCAGATCCGGCGCGTCTCGTCCTGCCGCCCGTCGCCGACCCGCTCTACGGTTTCGAGGCCGTCAACGTCGAGGCGCAGAGCACGGACGCGCATTCGCTGCTCAACTGGACGCGCAGAATGTTGGCGTTGCGCGGCAGGCATCCCGCCTTCGGGCGTGGCACGCTGCGGTTCCTTTCACCGGAGAATCGCAAGATCCTTGCCTATCTCAGGGAGTATGAAGGTGAGGTCTTGCTTTGTGTTGCAAGTCTCTCGCGGCTGCCCCAGGCCGTCGAACTCGACTTGTCGAGCTTCGAGGGGCGTGTTCCCATTGAACTGACCGGCATGTCGCCGTTTCCGCCGATCGGCCAGTTGACCTATCTGCTGACCTTGCCGCCCTACGGTTTCTTCTGGTTCCAGCTGACGGCTGATGCCGACCCGCCGGCGTGGCGAACCGCACCACCGGAACAGCTTCCCGATCTGTTGACGATGGTCATCCGGCGTAACCTGCTCGACCTCGTGGATGAACCGGGTCATGCACGCATCCTGAGCGGCGAAATCCTGCCGGCCTATCTCTCCAAGCGGCGATGGTTCGGGGCAAAGGACCAGGCGCTTCAGGCCGCCCGACTGATCTCCGCGACACCAATCCCATTCGCCGACGGCGTCGTCCTCGGCGAGTTGGAGGTCGTGCTGCCGAACCACAGCGAATCTTACCAACTGCCGCTCGCGGTCGCCTGGGACGATGCGCACCCGTCCGCGCTTGCCCAGCAGCTTGCGCTTGGGAGGATTCGCCAAGGTAGACGCGTCGGTTTCCTCACAGACGGATTTGCCGTGGAGGCAATGGCGCGCGGCATTCTCCACGGACTTCGCGACCGCTCGCGCACCACCGGCCGGACCGGCACGCTCGAATTCATTGGGACAGAACAGCTCGACAGTCTCGATATTTCAGACGAGTTGCCGGTGCATTGGCTATCGGCTGAACAATCCAACAGCTCGCTGCTCGTCGGCGACGTAGCGATGATCAAACTGATCAGGCACATCTTCCCGGGCATCCATCCGGAAGTCGAGATGACGCGCTACCTCACCCGCGCCGGCTATGACCACACGGCGCCGTTGCTCGGCGAGGTCGCACATACCGATTCCAGCGGACGCCGTTCGACCTTGATCATCGTCCAGGGCGCGATCCGCAATCAGGGCGACGCCTGGAACTGGATGCTGAACAATCTGCGCCGTGGGGCCGACGAACTGGTGCTGAACGATCCGGCGGTCCAACCAGACGACGACGTCTTCCGGTCGCTGATCAGTTTCGTCGCGATGGTGGGCCTCAGGCTCGGCGAATTGCATGTCGTGCTCGCTGCGAAGACCGGGGACGAGGCCTTCAGCCCGGTGGTAGCAGGCGACAGCGAGGTCGAGGCGATGAGGAAGGCCGTTGCCGGGGAGCTCGCCTATGCCATGTCGAAGCTCGATGAACGCGACGAGAATGCCGACCCCGCAATCGACCTGCTCGCAGCGCCGCTTCTCAAGCGTCGTTCCGAACTCGCAGACCTCGCCGCGACGCTGGCGGAGAGCGCCCGCCATACGCTGATGACGCGCACGCATGGCGACTTCCATCTTGGCCAGATCCTCGTCAGCGAGGGTGATGCCGTCATTATCGACTTCGAGGGCGAGCCTGCGAAGAACCTGGCCGAGCGCCGCGCCAAGACAAACCCGCTGCGCGATGTCGCCGGGCTTTTGAGATCGCTGAGCTATCTCGTGGCCACCGCCCAGCTCGATAATGACGCGGTCATCGAACACGACAACGAGGTCCGTCGCGAGGCGATCGCCCGCTTCGGGCGCCATGCCGAGGAGGCCTTTCTCGATGCCTATTCGCAGGCGGTTTCCGTATCGAAGGAGCTTGACATGCCAGCCAATCAAAGACGGAGGGTTCTCGATGCCTTTCTTCTCGAAAAGGCCGCCTACGAGATCGCCTATGAAGCCCGCAACAGGCCGAAATGGCTTCCGATCCCGCTATCCGGCCTTACCGAAATCGTATCGCGTCTGGCGGGGGTCAAGGCATGAATGTTGAGCGCTCGGAACTCCTGGCGGGCATCGGACAGGATGCGTTATGGGCCTTGATCGAGGGGCGCCACGGCGATCCCTTTTCGATCCTCGGTCCCCACGAAAGTGGCGGCATGACGATCGTGCGGGTGTACCTGCCCGGCGCGGAAGCGGTCGATCTCATCGATGCGACGAACGGTCGTGTGGTGACGCCGTTCAGCATCGCCCACCCGTCCGGCCTGTTTGCGGCGGCCGCCGCTTCGAGGACGGGATACCGGCTACAGATCACATGGCCGGATGCAGTCCAGATCACCGAGGACCCCTACAGTTTCGGTCTGCTGCTCGGGGAACTCGACCTCCATCTGATATCGGAGGGCACCCACTATAGTCTCAGCCGGACGCTCGGCGCGGTTGATATGTCGATCGACGGTATATCAGGCGTTCGTTTCGCCGTGTGGGCTCCGAATGCACGCCGCGTCTCGGTTGTCGGCGACTTCAACGCCTGGGACGGGCGGCGAAACCCGATGCGGCTGAGACAATCGGCGGGCGTGTGGGAGCTGTTTATCCCCCGGCTGGCACCCGGCGAAAGATACAAGTTCGAGATCGTCGATGCGCAGGGGACCTGCCTGCCGCAGAAGGCCGATCCGGTGGCGAGGGCGAGCGAGGCCGCCCCATCCACCGCGTCCATCGTCGCATCGTCGACGCCGTTTCGATGGACCGATGACGGCTGGATGAAGGGCCGGTCCCGGCAAGACAGGCTGGAGGGCGCGTTCTCCGTTTATGAGGTGCACGCCGGTTCCTGGCTTCGCGATCAAAAGGACGGCAACAGGTCGCTCGACTGGGTCGAACTCAGCCAACGGCTCGTTCCCTATGTCAGAGACATGGGCTTTACCCATATCGAGCTGCTTCCGATCATGGAGCATCCGTTCGGCGGATCCTGGGGCTATCAGCCGCTCGGCCTGTTCGCTCCGACCGGCCGATATGGGACGCCTGAGGATTTCGCCTATTTCATTGACCGGTGCCATGGCGCCGGGCTCGGCGTCATCCTCGACTGGGTGCCCGCCCATTTTCCCACCGACGTCTGGGGGCTTGCCCGCTTCGACGGCAGCGCGCTCTACGAGCACGAAGATCCGCGCGAAGGCTTTCACCGCGACTGGAACACGCTGATCTACAATCTCGGCCGCAAAGAGGTGAAAGGGTTCCTGATCGCCAGCGCGCTGGAATGGCTAGAGCGCTACCATATCGACGGTTTGCGGGTCGACGCCGTGGCCTCGATGCTTTACCGCGACTACAGCCGCAACGAGGGCGAATGGATTCCCAACCAATATGGTGGTCGCGAGAACCTGGAAGCGGTCGAATTCTTCAAGCACCTGAACAGCATCATTCACGAGCGCTGCCCGCACGCGATGACGATCGCCGAGGAATCGACGGCCTGGCCCGGGGTGACGAAGCCGCCGGAGCAAGGGGGGCTGGGCTTCGACATCAAATGGAACATGGGCTGGATGCATGACAGCCTGAGCTACATCGAGAAGGATCCGATTTACCGGAGCTACGCCCATGGCACGATGACCTTCGGAATGCTCTATGCCTATTCCGAACACTTCATTCTGCCGATTTCACATGACGAGGTCGTCTACGGAAAGGGCTCGCTGCTGACGAAGATGCCGGGCGACGAATGGCAAAAATTCGCCAATCTGCGCAGCTACCTCGCCTTCATGTGGGGCCATCCCGGCAAGAAGCTCTTGTTCATGGGCAGCGAAATCGCCCAGCCGGGCGAGTGGAATCATGACGGGTCGGTGACCTGGGATGTGCTGGACAGGCCTCAGCATGTGGGGATTCAGCGGCTGGTGAAGGATCTGAACGGCCTTTACGGGGGCGAGCCGGCATTGCAGTTCGGCGACTTTCATCCGGAGGGTTTCGAATGGGCGGCAGCCGACGACGCCGTCAATTCCGTCCTCGGCATGCTCCGTTATGCGCCCGATCGCGCTTCGACGGTCCTGGTCATGTCGAATTTCACGCCGGTGCCGCGTTACGGCTACAGGATCGGTGTGCCGAGAGACGGTGTGTGGATCGAGAAGATGACGACGGATGCACGGGAATATGGCGGCTCTGGCCTGGTCAACGGCGCGGTGTCGACCGAACCGGTGCCCGCCCATGGCAGGCCCGTCTCCTTGTCGCTGACGCTGCCGCCGCTATCGACGATCTTTCTGCAGGGACCGTCGCCTTGAGCGGCTTCAGCCCTTGCGCTTCATTCGGTGGGCGGAGCCGGATGAATGAAAGGCCAAGGGCTCGCCTCGGATCCCTTCTCGATGGGAACCTCGATGAGAACAGGTTCGTCGAGAGATAGGGCTTTCTCGATCGCGTCTTTCAATTCGCCAGGGCTCGTCACCTTGAATGAGCGAACGCCGAAGCTCTCGCCAAGCGCGACAAAGTCTGGATTGGTGAGTTCCGAGCCAAGATAACGGCCTTTATACGCCTGCTTCTGGTCACGCAGTACGTTGCCATAGGCCGAATTGTTGAAGACGATGGCGATGACATTGATCTTATGCTGGACGGCGGTGGCAAGTTCCTGAACCCCGAACATGAAGCCGCCATCGCCGGAAACAGAAATAACGGCCTTGTCGGGATTGGCGACTTTCACGCCCAAGGCCGTGTTGAAGCCGAAACCCAGATTGTCCTGATAACCGCATGTGACGTACTGACGAGGGGCATAGACCGGGAATGCAAATCGGGCGGTAAAGCCCATCTGGCAGATTTCCTCGACGAAGAAGCCGTCCCTCGGGAGGGCTTCGCGGATGGCATCGAGATAGGCGAGCTGCGGCTGCACGGCCGAGAAGCGAGACCTGGCCTCTTTGTTGAGCTCGGCAAATTCGCGCGTGCGATCCGTGCGGCCGGAACCTGCCAGGGCATCGAGAAGAGCCTGCGTTCCAGCTTTGGCATCGGCGACCACCCCAACGTTCGGCTTGAGACGGACCATCTCGGTCGGATCGATATCGATGCGGATCACCTTGAGATCCTTGGGAAGCCACTTCCACCGCATGAATTGCAATTCGAGGCGGCTACCCACGCCGATCAGAACATCGGTGTCCTTCCAATATTCGTAGGCGGCGACGAAATTCAGGTAGTTCGGGTGGTCGTCGGCGACGATGCCCTTGCCGGAGCGATGGGACGTGACCGGCGACTGCAGCAATTCCGCAAGAGCAGCGATCTCCGCTCCAGCATCCACCGCGCCGCCGCCAACCATGATCATCGGATTCCTGGCGCCTGATATCAGTGCCGCCGCGGCAGCGATTTCATCAGGGTTGACGGCCGGATGAGACGCTGTCGTGCCGACCGGCAGATCGATTTCGGGGCCGGATTGTCCAAACACGTCCCACGGGGTTTCGACCGCTCCCGGACCCTGGCGGCCGGAGAGCATTTTGGCGACGATCTCGGCCATGACAGGGCCGGTTTCGGACTGGTGATTGATCCGCTCTGCGGTCTTTGTGATTCCGCGCATCGTCGCGAGTTGATCCGGTAATTCGTGCAACTGCCCTCTGCCTTGACCGATCAAGTGGGACATGATGTTGCCGGTGATGCACAGCACCGGGGCATTGGCGCCGTAAGCGGTGCAAAGAGCTGCCCCGGAATTGAGGACGCCTGGGCCGGGAACGACGGTATAGGCACCGATCCGGCCGGTGGATTTGGCATAACCATAGGCCATGTAACCGGCGCCCTGCTCGTGCCTGGTGTGAATGAACCGAATTTTGTCACTGGCACCGTAGAGAGCATCGTTAAAATCATACATGTGGGCGCCCGGGATGCCGAATACGGTATCGATCCCATGGGCGACGAGTGAACGGGTCATTGCCTGACCGGTCGTTTCTTTCCTGCTCATCCGGAGGCTCCAATGGCTTGAATTCGGTCAGGCGCCCGTCGGCGATTTCAGGCAGCCTTCGGCTCTGAGCGCCGCGACGATGGCGTCGGCGTCGGCCGGTTGCATGCCCGCAACGTTCATACGCCCGGAATCCGCCATGTAGATGCCGTGGCTCATTCTGAGCGCCACTGCCGTTTCCCTGGACATGGAGAGATTGGAGAACAGACCGCGTTGCCTGCTTATGAAGGCCAGATCAGGGGAGGCGGCGGCCAGCGCCGCACGATTGCCGTTGACGCGCAGGCACATCTCTTCAAGCTCAGCGCGCCACATGGCCGACATCTCTTCGCTTTCGAGAATGGTCCTGACGACTGCGGCTCCATGATCGGGTGGCATGGACCAGTTGACTCGAGCAAGTGCCGCCATGTTACTTTCGGCCTTCCTGAGGGCATCCTCATTGCGGGTCTTGACATAGAGCGCTCCGACGCGCTCGCGATAGAGGCCGAAATTCTTGTCGCAGGAATAGGCGATCAGCGCCTCATCGACCACGTCGAGGATCATGCGCGTCGGCGCGGCGTCCTGTTCGAGACCGTCACCAAGGCCCTGATAGGCGAGGTCGATGAACGGCACCAGCCTATGCGTAACAAGAAGCTCGGTGATCCGCCGCCACTGTTCCATGGTAAAATCGATGCCGGTCGGGTTGTGGCAGCAACCGTGAAGCAGCACGACGTCGCCTTCCCGAGCAGAAGACAAGGCGTCGACCACGCTTTCGAATTTCACTTGCTGCGACATCAGGTCAACGAAAGCGTACTCCTTTACCGGCAGGCGCGCCGAGCTAAAGATCGGCGCATGATTTGGCCAGCTTGGTGTTCCGAGCAGAACCTTCGCCGATGGATTTGCCGCTTGGATGAGCTCAGCACCGAGACGCAGGGCGCCGCTTCCACCGGGTGTCTGAATGCCGACAAGGCGTTGAGTAAACTTTGGCGATTTTCCGAAGATGATGGGTTGCAGGAGGCGCACGAATTGCAGATCACCTTCCGCCAAGATATTTCTTGCTGTCCTGGGTCTCCAGGAGAAACTGCTCCGCTGCCTTCACGGCACGCATCACCGGCGTGCGTCCCATAGTGTCACGATAAACCCCGACGCCGAGGTCGATCTTGCCGGGGCGATCGTCGGCCTGAAAGGCCTTGATGAGTGCAAGCAGGCTGTCGGCTGGCCGGCTGTTCAGTTTGTCAAACACAAGTCCACCTCGTTTTCGTAACTCTAAGTCGGAGACTAACGGAGCTTTCGCGGCGAATTTCTGCGATTATCTCCCCGTGACGGCGCATCCATGCAGACAATCGGCGCAACATGGCTATGATGTGCAGAAATTCTCCGTCTCGGTGTGGTGGTCATGCTTGATCAGTTCGATATCAAATTGCTCGCCGCTCTCCAGCAAAACAGCGAGGTGACGCAGAGCGAACTGTCTCAGAAGGTCAATCTCTCCGCGACCCAATGCGCGCGCCGTTTGGAAAGGCTGCGCAATGAGAAATATATCCAGAGCGTCGTGGCCATCCTCAATCCCGTGAAACTGGGTTTCACCGTCGTTGCTCATACTCTTGTCAGCTTGAGAGCACATACCGAAGGCGGAAACGAGCAGCTTCATCGCTTTATCGAGACCGCGCCGGAGATTCTGGAGTGCTATTCGCAGACCGGCGACGCCGACTTTCTGATGAAGGTCATGACGCGTGACCTCGAACATCTCAGCCAGTTTCTCGAAAGAATGATCCGGGTCACCGACAATCTGGCGTCGGTGAAGTCAAGCATCGTCCTCAAAACACTGAAAAAGACGACCGCTTTGCCGCTGCAGATCGTGACGTGAGAGCCGCTCTCACCTGAGATAATGGATATGCGGGCGCGCGTGATAGGGTGAGGCTTCGATGCGGGCTTCGACGGAGAAGACGTCACGCAGAAGGTCTTCACTCAATACGTCCTGCGGCGCGCCGGAGGCGACGATCCTGCCCTGCTGCATGATGATCAGCTGGTCGCAGAACATGGCAGCATGGTTGAGATCGTGCAGGGCGACGATGCTGGTGATCGGCAGACCGGAGACGAGCCGCATCAGGCCGATCTGATGCTGGATATCGAGATGGTTTGTCGGCTCGTCGAGGATCAGTTCCTGGGGCGACTGGGCGAGCGCTCTTGCGATATGGGTGCGCTGCTTTTCGCCGCCCGACAGGCTCTGCCAGCGATCGTCGCGCTTCTGCGCCATGCCGGCGCGCGCGAGCGCACTTTCGACCGCCTCTTCGTCGGCCTTCGTCCAGCCTGAAAACATCGACCGGTGCGGGAACCGGCCGAGCTTGACGACGTCGACGACCTTCAGATTGGCATTTGTCGTGGCGTGCTGCTCGACGAAGGCGATCCGCCGGGCGATCGAGCGGCGGCTGATCGTGCCGATGTCGCTCCGGTCGAGCGTAACGCGGCCGGAATGCGGCCGCTTCAGGCCGGCCAGAAGACGCAGGAGCGAGGTCTTGCCCGAGCCGTTCGGCCCGAGCAGGCCGAGCATCTTGCCCGGCGGTGCGTCCAGGGAAACGCCGTCGAGGATGGTCTTCCTGCCAATCTTCCAGATGAGGTTGTCGGCCTTGATGCTCATGATGCGCGCTGGAACCGGTAGAGGATGATCGAGAAGAACGGGACGCCGACCAGGGCCGTGACGACGCCGATCGGCAGGATCTGGTTCGGAATGAGGGCGCGTGCGGCGATGTCGGCGAGCACCATGAAGATCGCCCCTGTCATGGCACAGGCCGGCAGGAGACGGACATGCGACGGCCCGACGACGAAGCGGGCGACATGCGGCACGACGAGGCCGACGAAGCCGATCGACCCCACCATGCTGACGATCGTCGCCGTCATCATTGCCGTTAGCGCGAAGAGCACCATCCGCGCGCGGCCGACATTGACGCCGAGCGAGGATGCCGCCTCGTCGCCGAAAGCGAAGGCGTCGAGCACGCGGGCGTAAAACAGGCAGCCGACGAGGCCGATGCCGACGACGATCGAGACCAGCGCGAATTCCGGCCAGCGCACGCCGCCGAAGCTGCCGAGTAGCCAGAACATGACGTCGCGGGCCTGTTGCGCATTAGCCGAGGTGGTGACGATATAGGACGTGGTGGCGTTGAAAAGCTGCGAAGCGGCGACACCGGCAAGGATGGTGCGATCCGCTCCGCCGCGGGTGCCGTTCGACAGCAGGGCGACGAAGAAGAAGGCTGCGAAGGCACCGGCAAACGCGCCGGCGGAAAGCGAGACCGCACCGGCGCCGACGCCGAGGATGACGATCGCGACGGCGCCGGAAGAGGCGCCGGCAGATATGCCAAGAACATAGGGTTCGGCAAGCGGATTGCGCAGCAGCGACTGCATGATCGCGCCCGATAGCGCAAGGCCGGCGCCGCAGAAGGCGGCAACGAGCGCCCGGCTGAGACGATAATCCCAGATGACGGTCTCATGGATGCGGTTCAGTTCGACCGCGGTCCATCCCAGCCGGTTGGTTACGGCCGAAAACGTGGTTGCAAGTGGGATCGGCAGGTCGCCGATCCCGACGCTGACGCCAATGGCGATAGCGATGAGGCAGAAAGAGGCGAGGAGCAGTGCGAAGACGGCTCCCAGCTGCCGGAAGATACGGCCCGCTTCCGTCACTTCAACAGACCGAGAGCCTTCAGCTGGCCGGCCACCTGCTCAGCGCCGCAGACCGTGCGAACGGTCGGGTTCATGGCCTGGCCGTCCATGATCACGATCGTCTTGTTCTTGACGGCAGGGATCTGGCTGACGGCCGGATCGGTGTTCAGGAAATTGATCTTGGCCTCCGGCTTGTCGAGCTCCCAGCGGTTGCGGTCGAGACTGGCGACGACAATGACGTCGGGATTGGAGGCGATGATGCCTTCCCAGCCGAGCGTCGGCCATTCCGCTTCCGCTGATATCGCATTGTGTCCGCCGAGCAGGTCGGCGATGAAGCCGGACGCGCTGTTCTTGCCGCCGAGATAGGCGTCCGCCGACGGGCTGGGGCTGGAGAACCAGAAGACGTAGGAAAGGTTCTTGCCGTCCTTCGAAACGCTGGAGCGAAGCTTGGCTTCGCGTGCCTTGAAGTCGGCGATCAGCGCCTTGCCACGATCGGCGACGTCGAAGATCTGCGACAGTTCGTCGATCTCCCTGTAGAGCAGATCCATATTCCACAGCTCGGCGCGGCTGCCATACTGGTCCTTGACGTCCTTGGTGCTGAGGCACGTGCTGGGCGAGAGATAGGTTGCGACGCCCACCTTGTCGAAATCCTCGCGCTTGGCGACCTTGCTGTTCGGCCCGACCAGGCTTGGCAGAGCCGCGGCCACGAAATCGGGATTTTCGGCGAGGATCGATTCGAAGGTCGGCATCTCGACGGTCAGAAGCTTGACCTTGGCATTGGCTTCTGCGAGCTGCGGCAGAACCTTGCTCGGCCAGAAGGCCGTGCCGGCCATCTTGTCCTGAAGGCCGAGCAGCAGCAGGATTTCAGCGCTGTTTTGGCCGAGGCCAATCGCCCGTTCGGGCGCCTTCTGGAAAGTCACCTGTGCGCCGCAGTTTTCCAGCGTCAGTGGGTAGGTCGCCGAACCGGCCAAAGACGGATTTGCGGCAAGGCCGATCATGGTTGAGAGGCCGCAGGCGGCCATAAGCGATTTGAGGCTGGTCACGAAGAAATTCCCGGTGCGTGAATATATGCGGTCGCCGTATAGCCTCAGAAACGGCCAGAAAACAAGACAAAATAAATCAACTTATCGCAAAATTGACAGCGCATTGCCACGGGGCAGCGTGCCATCGCCTGTCGAACTGCAGCCGCGTTCGCCGTCTAAACGGGGCCGACCGGTGACAGCGACTTGCCGTAGACCTCGAGGATCGCGGCAATCTCCTTGAGGATGCCGGAGAGCGGAAGCATGCCCTTTCTGTCGAACGCCATGTCGCTGCGTTCGAAAAGGGCAAGGCAGATCTCGCTCGAATCGTGACGTGACTGGTAGGCGAGACCGTCCGGCTGGTCGGCATGGTCCCAAAGCGCGTCGGCCCAGAGGCCGCATGGTTCGTAAGGGCCGGTGGAGACGGCATTATCGGTGCCGAGGGCCTGCAGGCCGGTGCCGTGCATGCGCACGATCCTCAGCGGTCTGATACAGCTGAGTTCGCTGATGGCGCGGGCGGTTATTTCGGTCATCGACACCATCAACCGCTGGGGATTGCGCAGGATCGTTTCCGCAAGCGCTCCCCTGCGGCTCATTCCGACATAGAGAATTCCGAAACGTCCGCTGGCGCTGTCGAAACGATTGGTGGCGGCAATCCCGGGGCCGGGTCCAAAGAAGATGGGATCGAGAGGCGTCCGATGGACCCTATGAAGAACCTGCCCGGCCGCAATGAGGTCGATCGGCAATGACGAATGGGCGAGCCAAGGAGGCGGGGGCAGGGCAGATCCCGACGGCCCTCTGCCTGCATTTGCCGGCATCAGGCAAAGCCGTCGGAGGTTTCAATCCGGATCAGACGCCGGACTGCTTCGCGATCGCCGTCGCGCAGCGCCTGCAGGGCTGTCCGGCCACCGAGAGCCGTATCGGCAGCAAGCAGAAAATCCAATGCGATCCAGGGACCGGCGGCGGCAAAACCACGCACGACGTCGGAAATCCCCGCGATCACCTCACCTTGGTCAAACTGGCAGAGCGGATAGCGCCAGTCGCTGCCCTCGCGTACGGCAAGCAGCGTGCCGGCCCGCCGCCTCTTGTCGACGGCCTGTCTGCTGATGCCAAGCATCCGTCCGGCGTCTTCGGCTGACACTGTCCCGCCGGCCCGCTCGACGAGATTTTGCCGATGCTCGACGTTGCGAGCTAGCGCCGGAACCAGCGGATCGAGATCGTTTATAGCCGCGCCCACCATATCCGAGCGGCTGAGAAGCTGCGCCAACGATCCGGCGTCGGTCGGGGCTGAAAGCGCATCGGCCAGGTCCTTTGCCGGGACGTTCGCCGAAATGCGTTCCAGCGCCGATGTCGCACGTCGCAGAAACGCGGTCCTGATGGAATTCGGCTCTTCCTGCACTGTGACGGGACCGGATGCGTGGCGGGCCATTGAGCGGCTCCTTGGTTGACGAGGTATTTATATATCTGTTGATGGTATGAAGTCAACCAGGGTGGAGGTCAAGGGAGATGCCCCGTATGCGGTCCGGTGCCAGAAAGTCCGCCGCCTTGCTCCAGGTCATATGCGTTCTGGATGACCGTGGAGAAGAAAAACGGCTTGGCCCCGATCCTGCGTGACGGACCCGAAGCGAACCCGCTCCGATGTCAACAGCATCAGGGTAAAGCCATCGGGCATGTTCAGGTCAGCTTTGCCACGAGCTTGGCATAGTCCGAAAACGTCAACCGTTCGCCTTTCCTGCCTGCCTCCTCGGCGAGCTGCAGCACACGGATGGGGAACAGGATCGCGGCGCGGTTGGCATCCGACAGTTCATGGTCGTCGTCCTCCTCGATTGCCTTCGTGGCTTTCGAGAGCGCGGCATTGAGTTCCCCGCTGGTAAGCAGTTCCTTCTCGACGATCGCATCACATATCGCTGCCATGGCCATGATCAGGCCTTTGAGCTGGAGGTTGGCCGTATTCATGAGAACTCCGAGGAAACGAGAGGAACTGCGATGGTGACGCTCCGGCGTCTCGCCGATCGCGCCGGGGATATTGCTACGTCAGTCCGTTTGAACCGGTCGGATGTTGTCGATGGTGACCACACCGTCGACGATCCCGCGCGTGACATCGCGTCTGTTCCGATCGATCTCGATGACGGTGTAGAGCTTATCGTCCCGAAAGGCGCTGGCATTGACCGTCGTCACATCCTCGGCGGGAGCCGCATCCACCTCCATGAAATCGAGTTCACGAGCCGCGGCGACGATCCTTGCGTCACCGGGCGTTCTGGCGGCGACGACGACGGTGCCATGTCCGGGGGAATTGTCCCATCGCGGATCGTCGGGTGCGGCGATCGGCTCCAACCGGTAGATGTTGAGCATCTCGCCGCCGGCGTCGGGCGACGCTTGCGCAGCCGCATCCTTAATTTGCGCCTGGCTCTCGACCGACTTTCCGAAGGTGGTCGGGCTGGTCGCGTTGTTGATCTCTTCCTTGCCTGTCCTCGAGACGTTCGACATGTCGCTCTCCATCGTCAGGACTGAAACGACAGCCGGCAGGCAAGTGTTCCCCCGCGCACGAAAAACCGCAAATTCCGGCCAGACGGTTTCCGGCGGGCATTTTCGATACCTGCAACTATCGGGCTCATTTTAAGCACTGAATCATGATAAGCTGTATGCGGGATGGCCCATACCATTTTCTGAGTTGAGCGCTAAATTACCAGTCGTCGAACAGGGGGATTTTCGTGAGCAACCAATCCAGCGAATTCGCGCGCGAAAGCGTTGCGGTAGACAGCCTCAATGGGCATGACCACAAAACAATGGCGTTCGACGACGCCAGCGCACTTCTGGAAGTCCTCGTCGCGGTCAGGCGCGGCGACTTCTCCGTACGGATGCGGTCCGACCTGACAGGACTCACCGGCAAGGTCGCCGATGCCCTCAACGACATCATTGCCGCCAATCAGCGCATGGCCCAGCAGCTCGAGCATGTCGGGCAGGTGGTCGGCCGGGACGGGCGAACGAGCACGCGCGTGCGCTTCGGCCTGTCGGACGGCTCCTGGTCTGAAATGGAAGGATCGATCAACGGTCTGATCGACGATCTCCTGTGGCCGACGACAGCCGTCACGCGCACGATCACCGCGGTCGCCAAGGGGGATCTCTTGCAGACCGTGCCGCTCGACGTCGACGGGCGGGCGCTCAAAGGCGAATTCCTGCGCTCGGCCGATATCGTCAATACGATGATCAAGCAGCTGAGCGTCTTCACATCGGAAGTGACGCGCGTCGCGCGCGAGGTCGGCACGGACGGAAAACTCGGCGGCCAGGCGCAGGTGCCGGAGGTGACCGGCGTCTGGAAGGATCTCACCGAAAGCGTGAACTCAATGGCGTCGAACCTGACGGCGCAGGTGCGCAATATCGCCGACGTCACGATCGCCGTTGCGAATGGCGATCTTTCCAAGAAGATCACCGTCGACGTGCGCGGCGAAATCCTGCAGCTCAAGGAAGCGATCAACACCATGGTCGACCAGCTGCGATCCTTCGCCTCGGAAGTGACGCGCGTCGCGCGCGAGGTCGGTACCGAGGGCAAGCTCGGCGGGCAGGCACTGGTGCCGGGCGTCGCCGGCACCTGGAAGGACCTGACCGATTCCGTCAACGCCATGTGCGGCAACCTGACCGCCCAGGTCCGTAATATCGCCCAGGTGACCACGGCCGTGGCGCGCGGCGACCTGTCGCGCAAGATCACCGTCGACGTTTCGGGTGAAATCCTCGAGCTCAAGGAAACCATCAACACGATGGTCGACCAGCTCAACGGCTTTGCCGGCGAGGTGACGCGCGTGGCGCGTGAAGTCGGCACCGAAGGGCGGCTCGGCGGGCAGGCGCAGGTGCCAGGCGTCGCCGGCACCTGGAAGGACCTCACTGACAACGTCAATTCCATGGCCTCGAACCTCACCGCGCAGGTGCGCAACATCGCCGAGGTCTCGACCGCGATCGCCAATGGCGACCTGTCGAAGAAGATCACCGTGACGGTGTCGGGAGAAATCCTCGAGCTGAAGGAAACGATCAATACGATGGTTGATCAGCTCAATGCGTTCGCGTCGGAAGTGACCCGTGTCGCCCGCGAAGTGGGCACCGAGGGCCGGCTCGGCGGCCAGGCCAATGTGCGCGGTGTCGCCGGCACCTGGAAGGATCTGACCGAGAATGTAAATTCCATGGCCGGCAACCTCACGGCGCAGGTGCGCAATATCGCGGACGTCTCGACCGCGATCGCCAATGGCGACCTGTCGAAGAAAATCACCGTCGACGTGAAGGGCGAGATCCTCGAACTGAAGGAAACCATCAATACGATGGTGGACCAGTTGAACGCCTTCGCCTCCGAAGTGACCCGTGTCGCCCGCGAAGTGGGCACGGAGGGCCGGCTCGGGGGCCAGGCCAATGTGCGCGGCGTCGCCGGCACCTGGAAGGATTTGACCGACAGCGTCAATTCCATGGCCTCCAACCTGACCGGGCAGGTGCGCAACATCGCCGAAGTCGCGACCGCCGTCGCCCAGGGAGACCTTTCCAAGAAGATCACCGTCACAGTGTCGGGCGAAATCCTCGAACTGAAGGAGACCATCAACACGATGGTCGACCAGCTCAACGGCTTTGCCGGTGAAGTGACGCGTGTGGCGCGCGAGGTCGGCACCGAGGGGCGGCTCGGCGGCCAGGCGAACGTGCTCGGCGTCGCCGGCACCTGGAAGGACCTGACCGACAGCGTCAACTCCATGGCGGGCAATCTGACGGCGCAGGTGCGCAACATCGCCGAAGTTTCGACCGCGATCGCCAATGGCGATCTGTCGAAGAAGATTACGGTGTCGGTCTCGGGCGAAATCCTCGAGCTCAAGGAAACGCTGAACACCATGGTCGATCAGCTGAACCGCTTCGCTTCCGAAGTGACGCGCGTCGCCCGCGAAGTCGGCACCGAAGGCAAGCTCGGCGGCCAGGCGCAGGTGCCGGGTGTCGCCGGCACCTGGAAGGACCTCACCGAAAACGTCAATTCCATGGCCTCCAACCTCACCGGCCAGGTCCGCAATATCGCCGAAGTGACGACGGCCGTGGCGCGCGGCGACCTGTCGCGCAAGATCACTGTCGACGTGAAGGGGGAAATCCTCGAACTGAAGAACACCATCAACACGATGGTGGACCAGCTCAACGCCTTTGCCGGCGAAGTGACGCGTGTTGCCCGCGAAGTCGGCACCGAAGGCAAGCTCGGCGGCCAGGCGCAGGTCTCCGGTGTTGCCGGCACCTGGAAGGACCTGACCGACAGCGTCAACTCCATGGCCGGCAACCTGACGGCGCAGGTGCGCAACATCGCCGAGGTGGCCACCGCAATCGCCAATGGCGACCTTTCACGCAAGATCACGGTCGACGTGCGCGGCGAAATCCTGCTCTTGAAGGATACGCTGAATACCATGGTCGATCAGCTTCGCTCCTTTGCCGGCGAGGTGACGCGTGTCGCCCGCGAAGTCGGCACCGATGGCAGGCTCGGCGGCCAGGCCGTCGTTCCCGGTGTCGCCGGCACCTGGAAGGACCTGACCGACAACGTCAACCTGCTCGCCGCCAATCTGACGACCCAGGTTCGAAACATCGCCGAAGTCACGACGGCCGTGGCGCGCGGCGACCTGTCGCGCAAGATCACCGTCGACGTGAAGGGGGAAATCCTCGAACTGAAGAACACCATCAACACGATGGTGGACCAGCTCAACGCCTTCGCCGGCGAAGTGACGCGCGTCGCCCGCGAGGTCGGCACCGAAGGCAAGCTTGGCGGCCAGGCGCAGGTGCCGGGTGTCGCCGGCACCTGGAAGGACCTGACCGACACCGTCAACGTCATGGCCGCCAACCTGACCGAGCAGGTTCGCGGCATCGTCAAGGTGGTGACGGCGGTCGCCAACGGCGACCTCAAGCAAAATCTCACCGTCGCATCGAAGGGTGAGGTGGCCGCCCTTGCCGAGACCATCAACAACATGACCAACACGCTTGCGACCTTCGCCGATCAGGTGACCACGGTTGCGCGTGAGGTGGGCGTGGAAGGCCGTCTCGGCGGTCAGGCGAATGTTCCGGGTACTGCGGGAACCTGGAAGGACTTGACCGGCAACGTCAACCTGCTTGCCGCCAACCTGACGACGCAGGTGCGCGCCATCGCCGAGGTGGCGACCGCCGTTACCAAGGGTGACCTGACGCGCTCGATCAAGGTCGACGCGCGCGGCGAAGTGGCCGAGCTCAAGGACAACATCAACACGATGATCGACAACCTCAGGCTCACCACCGAGCGCAACACCGAGCAGGACTGGCTGAAGACCAACCTGGCGCGCTTCACCAACATGCTGCAGGGGCAGCGCGACCTGACGCTGGTCGGCAAGATGCTGTTGTCGGAACTCGCGCCGCTGGTCGGTGCCCATCAGGGGGTCATCTACCAGGTGGATGCCGACGAGCGGCAGCCGGTCCTGTCGCTGCTCTCCGTCTACGCGAAAGGGGGCGAGGCGGCGCACCCGGCCCGGCTCGAGTTCGGCCAGGGACTTGTCGGCCAGTGCGCCAGCGACGCCCGCCGCATCCTGGTCACCGACCTTCCCGACAACGTCGTTCCGATAAGCTCCGGCGTGTTCACGACCCTGCCGAGAAGCGCCATCGTTCTGCCGGTGCATTTCGAGGGGCAGGTGAAGGCAGTGATCGAGCTTGCCTCCGCAGGCGAATTTACCGAGCTGCAATTGTCCTTCCTCGATCAGCTGACGACATCGATCGGCATCGTCCTCAACTCGATCGAAGCGACCATGCAGACCGAAGGCCTGCTCAAGCAGTCCCAGCAGCTCGCCGCCGAGCTTCAGACGCAGCAGCGCGAGCTGCAGCAGACCAACGAGCAGCTCGGGCAGAAGGCGCAGCAGCTGGAGGAGCGCAACGTCGAAGTCGAGGCGAAGAACCAGGAGATCGAGCAGGCCCGGCGCGCGCTGGAGGAAAAGGCAACCGAGCTGGCGCTGACATCGAAGTACAAATCCGAATTCCTCGCCAACATGTCGCATGAGTTGCGCACGCCTTTGAATTCGATCCTCATTCTCGGCCAGCAACTGGGAGAAAACCCGGATGGCAACCTCTCGGGCAAGCAGGTCGAGTTCGCAAAGACGATCCACGGGGCAGGAACCGATCTGCTGAACCTCATCAGCGACATTCTCGACCTGTCGAAGATCGAGTCCGGAACGGTCTCGGTCGATGCCGAGGAGATCTCCGTCAGCAACCTGCTCGAGGTGATGGCCCGGCCGTTCCGGCACGAAGCGGAAAACCGCAACCTGTCGTTCGCAGTCGAGGTCGGGGCCGATATCACGAAAAGCATCATCACGGATTCGAAGCGGCTCCAGCAGATCCTCAAGAACCTGCTGTCGAACGCCTTCAAATTCACCGCGCAGGGCGGCGTGACGCTTCGCGTCGCATCGGCAACGAGCGGCTGGTCGTCCGATCATCCCTCGCTCAAGCACGCGCCTTCGGTCATCGCCTTCGAAGTCGTCGATACCGGTATCGGCATACCGCCCGAAAAGCAGCGCATCATTTTCGAGGCGTTCCAGCAGGCGGATGCCTCGACAAGCCGCAAATACGGCGGAACCGGTCTCGGCCTGGCGATCAGCCGCGAACTGGCAAATCTGCTCGGCGGCGAGATCCAGCTGCGCAGCACTCCCGGTGTCGGCAGCACCTTCGTCCTCTACCTGCCGCTCACCTATGTCGGCGCCGGCGCGGTTGCGCTGAAGTCCGTTCCGCCGGCAAATGTCGTGGAGTTCGCCGAGGCGGCAGCAAGCCGTCGCGCCGATAAGCCGACCGAACATGTCGAAGACGATCGCCACCAGATAGCGGCCGGCGACTCGGTGCTGCTCGTCGTCGAGGACGATGCGCATTACGCCCGCGTCCTGGTGGATCTCGCCCGCGACAACGGATTCAAGGTTCTGGTGGCGATGCGCGGCAGTGATGCGCTCGCACTCGCGCAGGACTACAGGCCGGCGGCGATCTCGCTCGACATCTTCCTGCCCGACATGCTCGGCTGGACGGTGCTGAGCCAGCTCAAGCAGAATGCGCAGACGCGGCATATTCCGGTCCAGATCATCAGCCTCGACGAGGATCGCCAGCATGGGCTGACCCGCGGCGCCTTCGCTTTCATGAGCAAGCCGACGACGCCGGAAGGCCTCGGCAGGGCACTGTCGCGATTGAAGGCCTATGCCCAGCCGCGTCGCAAGCATCTGCTGCTCGTGGAAGACAACGAGGCCGAGCGTTTGAGCGTCACCGCCCTTCTCGGACATGACGACATCGATATCACCAGCGTCGGCTCCGGATCGGAGGCTCTCGCGGCTCTCCGGCAGAATGCCGCCGACTGCGTGGTGCTCGACCTTTCTCTTCCCGACATGTCCGGCTTCGAAGTGCTCGAGCAGATGCGCGACGACGCCGAGATCGGCGAGGTGCCGGTGGTCGTGTTCACCGGCCGGGAGCTTTCCGCCGAGGAAGACGCGGCGCTGCACAGCATGGCTCGCAGCGTCGTGGTGAAGGGGGTCGAGTCGCCCGAGCGTCTCCTGGATGAGACGGCGCTGTTCCTGCACCGGGTGGTCGCCGACCTGCCGGCCGCAAAACAGGCGACGCTGCAGGAGCTGCACAGCTCGGACGAGGATCTGGTCGGCGAGACCGTGCTGCTCGTCGATGACGACGCCCGCAACATCTTCGCGCTGAGCAGCGTCCTCGAACGCCGCGGAATGAAAGTCCTGACCGCGACGACCGGCAGCGAAGCCATCGACGTCATCAACAACGAGCCCTCTGTCGCGATCGTGCTGATGGACATCATGATGCCCGGAATGGACGGCTACGAGACGATGCAGGTCATCCGTTCGGAGCCCCGGTTCCGGCGGTTGCCGATCGTGGCGCTGACGGCCAAGGCGATGAAGGGCGACCGTGAGAAATGCCTGGAAGCGGGCGCATCCGACTATCTGGCGAAGCCGGTCAATACCGAGCAGCTTCTGTCGGCTCTTCGCATGTGGCTGCATCGCTGAGGATCCGGCCATGAACCCCGTCAACATCCTCCTCGTCGACGACCAACCGGCAAAGCTCCTGAGTTACGAGGTTATTCTCGAAGAGCTCGAAGAAAACCTCATCAAGGCGCAATCCGCTCGCGAAGCTTTCGAACATCTGTTGCGCACCGAAATCGCGGTGATCCTCGTCGATGTCTGCATGCCCGAACAGGATGGGTTCGAGCTCGTCAGCATGATCCGGCAGCATCCGCGCTATCAGAATACGCCGATCATCTTCGTTTCCGCCGTGATGCTGGCCGAACCGGACCGGCTGCGCGGCTATGCGGTCGGCGCGGTCGACTACGTCTCGGTCCCGATCGTCCCTGAGGTGCTGAGAGCCAAGGTGCGGGTCTTTGCCGATCTCTATAGGAAGACGAGGGAACTCGAACGCCTGAACGCCGAGCTGGAGGCCCGCGTTCACCAGCGCACCGCCGAGCTCGAGGCCTCGGCGGCGCAGCTGCGCGAGCTCAACGAGGAACTCGAGCACCGGATCGATCAAAGGACGCGCGAGCGCGAAGAGGCGCTCGCACAGCTGTTCGAGGCGCAAAAGCTCGACACGATCGGCCACCTGACGGGTGGCGTGGCCCACGACTTCAATAACCTCCTCATGGCAGTTCTCGGCAGCCTCAACCTTCTGAAGAAGCGGCTTCCGGCCGATGAACGCAGCGAACGCCTGGTGACGAATGCGATCCAGGCGGCCGAGCGCGGCACCGCGCTGACCCAGCGCCTGCTTGCCTTCGCACGCCGCCAGGAGCTCAAGCCGCAGGCAGTCGACTTCCTCCGGTTGTTCGAAAACGTCGAAGATCTTCTCGCCAAGGCCGTGGGGCCGCGCATCGAAATCCGCAAAAGCATCCCGGCGGATCTGGCACCCCTTCTGGTCGACAGCAACCAGCTGGAACTGGCGCTGCTCAACCTGTTCGTCAATGCCCGGGATGCGCTCGAAAGCGGCGGAGCCGTGACGGTGGCCGCGGCGGCAGCCGAAGAAGCCCGGCCGGCCGGGCTCGCGGGCGGAAACTACATCAGGATATCGGTATCGGACGACGGCGAGGGAATGGACGAGGCAACGGTCTCGCGTGCCGCCGAACCGTTTTTCACCACCAAAGGGGTCGGCAAGGGCACCGGTCTCGGCCTGTCGATGGTGCATGGCCTGGCGGCGCAATCCGGCGGCTCGATCCAGATATCGAGCGTCCGGGGCAAGGGCACGACAGTTTCCCTCTGGCTGCCCGTTGCCGAAACCTTCGTTAAGGTGCAGCCTCCCGTCGAGCCTCTGGCGACGGAGCCTTTGAAACCGGCGTCGCGGCCGCTTGCCATTCTCGTCGTCGACGACGATGCCCTTGTCAGGACGGGAACCGTGGCGATGCTGGAGGATCTCGGGCACCTGCCGCAAGAAGCGTCTTCCGCTTCCCAGGCTTTGGAATTCTTTGCCGACGGACAGGGTTGTGATCTCGTCATCACCGATCATGCCATGCCAGGCATGACGGGCGCCGAGCTTGCGCGTCACCTTCGCTCCTCCTTTCCAGGGCTGCCCATCATCCTTGCCTCTGGCTATGCCGAGTTTTCCGAGGACAATGGCCTCGGCCGGATGCTGCGGATGAAGAAACCATTCACGCAGGAACAGCTTCAGGCGGCGATGGATCAGGCGCTCTCGGGCAAAGTCGTCGCAGCTTGACGATCGAAGTGGGGATGTACTGGGTGTATTGCGTTCTGGGCCAGCTCTAACTCTCGTCGCTTTCAAACTGCTGCCCGGCATAGAGGATGCGGAGGACAACGACCTCGGTGGGCTCAACCACGAACGCCACGCTTACACGGCTCTCGAAACCGACAATGCGTAACCCGGGTCGGACATGATCGCGGATGCTGCCGCGCTCGGGGTACGTTTCGAATCCACTTACAAAGGTCTTGATGCGTGCCACGTAATCGCGGGCGACGGTCGAAGATGCGGATGTCTTGCGGACGAAACTATAGATGCTCGCCAAATCCAATTCCGCCTCATCAGTAAGGCGGATACTATAGCGCTTCATCAATCTTCTTCCCGATCGATTTCGTCCATGCGTGCTTCGAGGCGCTTCCAGACCTCATCGAGGGGCTTGGCCTTGGTGGGATCGGCCTTGTAGGCATCATAGGTGGCCGCAACTTCTGTTCGCAGCCAATGTTCGACGGCATTCTCGCGTTCCTGCAAAGCCCGCAGTCCCTCGCGTATGACTTCGCTCTCTGAGGCGTAATCACCGTTAGACACCCGCTGTTTAACGCGCTTCGCCATTTCCACGGGCAACGTGATGCTCATCTGTTGCGTCGAACGCATCGATTACACTCCTATTTTGCAGGTTTATAGCACGCGATAGGATAAAATCCTACTCCCGATAGGATGGAATCATACTCTTAGGGTCTCTGCCGGTGGCGCGCCTCGCGACGGGGGCCGCTTTGCGCTCTCCGTGCCTGCGAAACTTTTTGCCCTGACAAAAGTTACCTAAATCCCATCCCCATTTCATCGAAGGCTTTCCTTTGACCCAAATGACGTTCGGACCGGCATTCACCGAAGAGGGCATTCTATTCCGCCTCTGGGCTCCCTTGCATGAAAGCGTGTCGTTGAAGATCGAAGGCGCTGATCCGCGGCCGATGCAGGCGGTCGGGAACGGCTGGCACCACTACACGGTCGCGGATGCCAGTGTCGGTACACGCTACCGCTTCGTCCTGCCGGATGGTCTTGAAATTCCCGATCCCGCCTCGCGGTTCCAGCCGCAGGATGTGCACGGGCCGAGCGAAGTGGTCGACCTTTCCTTCTATCGCTGGAAGACGAGCGACTGGACGGGACGGCCTTGGGAAGAGATGGTCATCTACGAGATGCATATCGGCTGCTTCACGCCGGAGGGCACTTTCAAGGCCGCGATTGAGCGGCTCGACCATCTGCAAGCGCTGGGTGTTACGGCGCTGCAGATCATGCCGCTTAGTGAATTTCCCGGCCGTTACAGCTGGGGTTATGACGGCGTGCTTCCCTATGCTCCGGACAGCAGCTATGGCCGGCCGGAAGATTTCATGGCGCTGGTGGACGCAGCACATCAGCGCGGCATCTCGGTTTTCCTGGACGTGGTCTACAATCACTTCGGGCCGGATGGCAATTACATCCCGGCCTATGCGCCACTCTTTACCGATCATCACAAGACGCCCTGGGGCAACGGCATCAACTACGACGGCGACGGATCGGAGATGATTCGCGAGTTCATCATCGAAAACGCCATCTACTGGATCACCGAGTTCAGGCTCGACGGTTTCCGCTTCGATGCCGTCCACGCCATCAAGGACGACAGCGCCGAGCATTTGCTTCACGCGCTTGCCCGCCGCGTCAGGGCCGCGGCCGGCGACCGGCATGTGCACCTGATCGTTGAAAACGAGGAGAACGACAGCGACCTGTTGCAGCGTGACGAAAATGGGGAAGTGAGATTGTTCATCGCCCAGTGGAACGACGATGTACACCATGTGCTGCATATCACTGCCACGGGCGAAACCTTTGGCTATTATGCCGATTACGCCGGCGACGCTGGCAAGCTCGGCCGGGCGCTGGCTGAAGGCTTCGTGTTTCAGGGGGAACACATGCCGTACCGCGGTGGAAGCCGCGGCAGGCCGAGCGGCCATCTCCCGCCCACCGCTTTCATCTCCTTTATCCAGAACCATGACCAGATCGGCAACAGGGCGCTGGGGGATCGGGTTCTGGCTTCGAGCCCGGCTGATGTCATCAAGGCTGTCGCCGCCATCTACCTGTTGGCGCCCGAGATCCCGATGCTGTTCATGGGCGAGGAATGGGGCGCCAGAGAACCTTTCCCCTTCTTCTGCGATTTCGACGAGGACCTGAACGAGAAGGTCAGGAAAGGCCGTCGCCAGGAGCTCTCCCGTCTGCCGGGCTTCGACGCCGAGGACCTTCTCGACCCGACGGCGCCATCGACCTTCGCCGCTGCCAAGCTGGACTGGTCGAAACTCGCCTCCTCCGATGTCCTTGATTTTTACAGGACGCTTCTCGACCTCCGGCACCAGAGGATCGTGCCGTTGCTGAAAGGCGCTGGCGCCGGAAACGCAGTCTATCGCGCGGCGGGAAGCGCGCTCGCGGTAGATTGGACCCTGGCGCAAAACCGCCGTCTTCATCTGCACGCCAACCTCGGCGCCGAGGCGGCGCCGCCCGTCTCGCAGCAGAGCGGCGGCGAGACGATCTTCCGTCTCGGCGGCAGTGACGGTGGCAATCTCGCGCCCTGGACAGTGATCTGGAGCATCGGCGAGGTTTGACGGCGTGCTGACAGGAAGGCGATCGAACGATGAAATCTGCTGAGCTCGACAAGCTCGCCCGCCGGCACGGCATCAGCCTGACCAGGCCCAGTCCCGACAATCGGGAGGTGGCGATCTCAGGCGAGACCAAACGCAAGATCCTCTCGGCACTGAAGATCGACGTACCGGGAGCGGCCGATCACGAGACCGGCGCGCCGCGGCGGGAGCCCGCGCCGGCGGCTAAAAAGGTCGCCAGGTCATTTCTGCCGGATTTCCTTTCCGGCACGCGCGTCTGGGGTGTGAGCCTGCAGCTTTATGAGCTCCGTTCGGCACGCAACTGGGGCATCGGAGATTTCGAGGATCTGTCCGAAATGGCGGATCTCGCGGGATCGCTGGGCGCCGATTTCATCGGCCTCACCCCGCTTCACGCGCCGTTTCTCGCCGATCCCGACCGTTGCAGCCCCTATGAGCCCTCGAGCCGCCAGCATCTCAACCCGCTCTATATCGCGGTCGACCGGTTGCCGGGTTTTGCCTGCAGTCCCGAACTCGAACGGCAATTGGCAAGCCTTCGCCAAACCGATCTCGTCGACTACGCCGGCGTCGCAGAGATCAAGCTGAGGGTCCTGCGCGATCTCTGGCCGGTCTGGCGACAGCGCAGCCTGATTGACGAGGCCTATGATCCGGCCGATTTCGACGCCTTCGTCGTGCAAGGCGGTAACAGCCTGCGGCTGCACGCGCTTTTCGAATGCCTGTCGTTTTCCATGGTCGAGCGCGGGGCGGGCGCCGGCTGGCAACGGTGGCCGGCCGATTTCCAGCGCTTCGACAGCGCCGCCGTCGCCGAATTCGAGCGCGGACACGTGGACGATGTCGGTTTCCACATGTGGCTGCAGTGGCTTGCCCACCGGCAACTGATGCAGGCGGCGGACCGGGCGCGGACGGCCGGCATGCGGATCGGGCTCTATCTCGATCTTGCCGTCGGGGAGGCGGTCGACGGCTCGGCGACATGGAGCGAGCCGGACACCTATCTCGCGAAGGCCACGATTGGCAGCCCGCCCGATCCATTCGCCGTGAACGGGCAGGACTGGCATCTCGCCGGATATCTGCCTTCCGCGATCGCGGCGGGAGAAATGTCGCCTTTCCGGCGCATGGTGAGCGCTGCCATGCGATATGCGGGCGCCATCCGTATCGACCACGCCGCAGCGCTTCGCCGCCTCTTCCTGGTGCCATCGGGCAGCAGGCCGGACGGCGGCGCCTATGTGCGCTATCCAGCGGATCGGCTTCTGCAGGTCCTCGCCGAGGTGTCCGGCGAGCATCGATGCCTCGTCATCGGAGAAGACCTTGGACTGATCCCCAAGGGATTGCAGGACGATCTGGCGGCCGCCCACATTCTCTCCTATCGCATTCTTTCCTATGAACAGGACGAGCAGGGCTTCAAGCCGGCGGACGTCTATCCTGTCCTCGCTCTGGCCTGCATTTCGACGCACGACCACCAGACCCTTGCCGGCTGGTGGCGCGGCGCCGACATTCAAGCCCGGTACGACCACGGCATCGTGCCGCCCGATCTCACTGAAAAACATCTCGAAGACCGCAAGCGCGAGCGGAGGAACCTGAAGACGGCACTCAAGGCTGCCGGCCTCAACCTGCCTGCCCGGCTCGCCAACGAGCAGACGCTGAGGGCACTGACCGTCAGCGCCTATCGCTTCATCGCGCGGACCCCATCGCTGCTCGTTGCGGTTCGGCTTGCCGATCTCACCGACGAGAAAAGGCCGACCAATGTTCCAGGCACCAGTGACAGCTATCCGAACTGGAAGCCCAAGCTAACGGTTTTGCTCGAGGATTTGCTGTCGAGTCCGCTGCTCAAGAGCGTCACGGCGGCAATGCGAGAGGAAAGGCCGAAGGAGTGATCGAGGTCGGCCGAGCCGTCAGCTTCGTCATTGTTGTTCGATCGCGCATCCCAAGTGAATGAAATCGATCGCGCAGGGAACGAATAGGAAGCCGGCGAATTTTGAAGGAATAAGGACAGGGATCGCGAGATGAACGCTTGTCCGCATTCGCCGCTTCAGTTGCGACGATCAGTATTGATGGAAACAAGACCATGACGACCGCATTCATCCTCATCGCGTTGGCTCTGATCATGATCTATGCCGGCCCGACATTGCTGTTCATCTGCGTCGGATATGCCGACTATATGCTGGAGCGTCGAAGGCATTTGGTGGCTCTGAGGCACGCCGTGAAGCGCCGCAGCGATGAGTTTTAGGCGCCTGCGGCAGGCGGCAACCGAGATGATCATTGATGCGCGAGTGCACCGACAGGTTTCCCGAACCCGTCGTGATGACCGTGCCAAGGGTTTGGAGCGGCGGTCGACACTGAAGCCGTTGGAGGGCTCGATGAAGCGGAGCATAGGATTTGGGTTGGTTTTCGCCGTTGTGCTGGCAGGCTGCACGACCGGCGCAGGCTATTACTCGTCGGCGGGACTGGCCCCCATTCCCGGCAGCATCACGTATAATGGCCAGCCTCGCACGAAATTGACGAAATCGCCCGTGGGGTCTCCCTTCCCGCATAGTTTCACGGATCAATGGGGACGCCAGGTCGAGGAGATCTATATCATCCGGCCCGACCGGAGCTTGCTGATTGCCGAGCGCCACTACCGGCCGGTCTTCGCGCTCGACGACGACTAGAGCAATGCCACAAGCGCGCGGCGGTTTGCGTCGGGAATCGCGTAAAAACAAAAAGATAGGGCGTTTCCGTGACTGCGAGAAAAACGGGGATGTTGTAGAAGGAGAAATGGCAATGCCGCGTCGCAAGGTCACTGAGACGACGACCCTCGATAACAGAGGAGCCAAGATCGGCGAGCCCGTGCCGAAGGCGGTCATCGATACGAAGACAGCCGCCGTCGGTGTTCCCCGGCAGCCTGATCATGATCTGCGCGAAGAGTTGAGCGCGCTACGGAAGCAGATCGGTGCACTCCAGCAACAAGTCCTCGATGCCGGTCGATCGGCAAAGGGAAGTGCCCGCAAAGCAATGCGTCAGACGGAAGCAGCGGCGAAGCTCTACCCGGCCTCGACGCTCCTGCTCGTCGCGGCGGTCGCCGGCGCGCTCGCATTCGCCGGACGTCGCGCCGCACTACCGCGCCATCGGCCTCGACCCGCACTGCGTGAGCTGAGGGATCTCTACGCCACGATTCGAAGCCGCGTCTGACAAGATTTCAGGATTGTCAGCGTCACGATTATCGCCGAAGCTTCGTTATCGAAGCGAGGGGACGTGCATGTTCGACATCATCATACGAAGCGCTCTTGATATCGTTGGGCGAAGTGAGCGCCTGATCGAGGCGATGAGGCGATTGCTCCTGAGTGACGGCCTTGACGAAGTCGAGGTCTACGAACTCGATTATGAGATCGAGCGGCTCGGGGACGTGGTTTTCAACGTGGACGAAGCGGTTCGATCGCTGGCACGTACGCTCGAATGCTGGCCGCAGACCGCTCTCGCACACGAGATCCGTAGGACATTGCACTAACGGTTGATCGCCGCTTAGCAACTGGCGCGTTAGAGCTATTCCAGGAAAAGCGCGAGGCGGTTTTGCCGGGGAATTGCGTAAAAACAAAAGGCTGGCGCGGTCCTGCGCTTCCTTTAAAAGCTGACTGCTCCAGGAGGCCCGGCCTGCGTTCGCCATGACGTTTCTGCATGTCACGCTGATGTCACGCGACCGTCGCAGCAATATGTGCTTGATTGGCGCAGTTAGGCTCAGACCAGGGCAGGGTCGAGCCAAAATTGCTTTTTTCGTTGGGGCACCGCAATGAGCTTGAACACTTCGGGGGAGAAACCTCAACCCCATGAATTCATCTTTCCGGTTCATACCCGGACGATCGCGGAGATCAGATACGATAGTCTGAGCCGCGTCATGACGGTGGTCTATCACGACGGCCACTCATGCACGACTTCCGGCATACAGGGCCCTGCGATGCTGAGGATCCTCGCTCAGCGTCCGTTGGAGCGCTCTCCGTTTCTGTTGAAGACGGTCATCTGAGGCGGAAAGACCTCGCCGGCCGTTGCCGGTATGGCGCGGCAGGTTAAATCAGCATGGTCGTGCATCCATTTCCCCTGGGCTGCGTTCATCCACAACAGACGCACCTATGGAGGGAACGCCGATGACCTTTCCACCGCCGAAGACCGAATCTCCCGCGCAACGCTTCGAAGAGGCGAGCGCAGCCGCGCGCGACGCTTTGGAAGGGATGATTGCAGCCGCCAATGAAGCCGGATGGGGCACCGAGGAGATAACCGCGGCGCTCCTCAAGGCCGCGCAGTTTATGAGCGATGCCACCAAGAAAGATCCCGATCCGGCCGACGATCCCTCAATCAGCGACGCACCTGCCAGGCAGGAACAGATTGGTCACGGCGAACTCTACGATTAGAGAGCGTCGCGTTGATCTTCCTGCTCGAACGAAACAAGGGTTCGCAGAATTTCTTGTTCAACGCGTATTTGATCTCAGCTGTCGGACTCGGTGATTGGACGTTGCCTGCGAGATAATCGACGCAACCGGGCGTCGCGTGAGGAGTGTGCAACGGCATTGCCGCCAAACTGGCGCGGCTAAGCTGTGCGGGCCAGTCATGATTGCAAGATCATTTGGCGGGTTAGCGCATGAGCAGCGCCACCAGACCCACCTGGGAATTAACCCCGAGCTTGGAATAGATGTTTCTGAGGTGAGTTCTGACAGTTTCGTAGCTTATGTGATCGGCTATGGCCACCTCCTTTGGAGAATGCCCGGAGGCAATGCTTAATGCAATCCGGATCTCCGTCGCGGTCAGTTTGTACGTTTGCATCAGGAAGTCTCGCCGTTCACTGAATGGCGTAACCATCATCGGCTCGATGATTACGGCCACAGTCGGCCCCTCCAGGAATTCGGTGAATGCATCGGACTGGAGCCGGACGAGGGTGATGCGATAATTATCCTTGTCTCTTCCCTTTACAACCGCTGTGTGCGGCTTTGTCTGCACACCCTTTCTCGACGTCAGGAAATCGAGAACGACAGCCGACTTCTCGCATTGAAGGCGGAGCTCGCCACCTGGCAGGACATGGACAGGAAAGCCAGCCTCCATTAGGGCTTCCGCGCTCTTGTTCCATTGGCGTGCTCGCCCTTGCTCCGAAACGTAGATCAGTCCGACGCCGATGCTATCGAGCAGGGTTTGCGTATTCTGTCTTTCCGGGGCGAGTAGATCACGCTTCCGGATGAAGTCGAAAGCCCTTTTCAAATGGGGCGCGAGTAGCGTGGAGCGCCCGGCCGCCTCCTTGTTGAAATCGGGGTCCGCTGACGACGTGCAGGTCGATAGGACGAAGGTGCGGGTTTCCTCCCGAATGATGGAGACACCGATGCTTGTCTCGCATTGGGCCTGACCCTTCAGCCAATCATTGTAGAATTCCGATTTGAGCAAGTCCTCGCGTGGAAAGATTTCGTCTCCGCAGACACCCTGACCGACGGGCACAAAACTCAATCTCGGAATCCAGGGGTTCACTGCGGCAAAGTGGCTGCTGAACTGGTCGACCTCATTCCTCGAAAACCCAGATACGTAGGGAACATGGGCCACAGGCGAGGCCAGATCGTGGTAATGGAGGGCAGCCTTTCCATTCGGCGAAGTTTGCGCCACTCGATCCAGAAAATCTTGCCAGTTGCACTCGCCGAAGAGACTTCCATAGATCAAATCTATCAGCTCAGATGAAGCGTCTTTTGACTGGAGCATGATCTTTCTGAAAATCCCACAGCGAGTATTTTCGGTATTAAATAACGTTGGTCAGGCAAAGACAACAGCACCCCCATGTAATGTCAAATCGGCGACCATGGGCATCAGTGACTTATTGCCATGCGGTACTACTCTGCTTCGCAAAGCGATGCGGGTATAGCCAACTCCATAGATCTCACCGGCCGATCGCCGCGACGGAGCCGCGCACGACGAGGCTCGTGCTGACGCGCAGACGTTCGACGGCAAGGGGCGCGCGTTCGATACGGGCGATGAGCCGCTCGCCGGCGAGCTTGCCCATCTCGTAGACGCGTTGGTCGACGATGGTGATCGGCGGAACGGTGACGCTGGTCCAGTCGGCGTCGAGAAACGAAATCATCGACACGTCCTTGGGGATCGATAGGCCGAGCGACTGCAGCGACTTGAAGATGCGCAAGCCGACGAGGCTGTCTGAAGCCAGCAGTGCCGTTGGCGGCGATCCCTCCGAGAGCAGGCGCTTGATCACGCTGTCCGTCTGTTGCTGGTTCGTGGCGCCGAGCCTGATATAATGAAGAGGGTTCGGCAACCCCGCCTCAGTCAGGACGCTGACAAAACCTTCCACGCGTTCGCGCACGGCGGAATTCGAGATCCGCCCGATATCGGTGAGCCCACCGTCCTCGGCATCCATGGCAGAGACGTAGGCGAGGCGGCGATGTCCTTGCCCGATCAGATAGCGGGTCGCCGTGATGGCCGCATCCCGGTCGTCCCCGGTCACGGCGTCGACATCGAGTTCGGGGATGGCCCGGTCGAACAGAACCAATGGCACGCCGGCGCGACGGACGTGCTGGAGATGATCGACGCTGTCGCAGCGAGCGGGCGTGACGATCAGGCCATCGACACGTTTGCCGATCAGGAGGTCGACGGCCGATTTTTCCGCATCGAGCTCTTCGCCCGAATTGGCGATGATGACGTTGAATCCCGCAAGACGGGCCGCATCGCTGATGCCGCGCACCGCCAGACTGAAGAAAGCGTTCTCGATATCGCCGACCACGACCCCGATGATGCCGGACCTCCCGGTGCTCATGCTCCGGGCGAGCTCATTCGGGCGGTATTCGAGCGCGGCGGCGGCCGCCATGACCTTATCCGTGATCTTGGCGCTGACCACGCCATAGCCGCCAAGCACACGGGCGGCCGTCGCCTTCGAGACCTTTGCGGCCTTCGCGACGTCGGCGACCGTGACTGAACGTTTCGAATGAGCGGAATCTTCCATGAGCTGAGGACTACAAGAGTTGTTGACGACCGGTCAATTGACGGATATCAAATATGTTGTGAGACCGGTCTCTTTATACAGGAGACCGGTATCTTGTCCAGAAATCTCTGCCGCATTACGCGGCGGGGCAGGGCGACCCGACGATGCCGACAAGAGCATTCCTTTCAGAGCGGAGAACGAACATGAAGCCTTTTGAATCATTCGTGGCCACCCTCGCCCCGTTGCGAGCTGGCCTTTTGACATGCCTTCTTGCGATGGGCGCAGGCTCTGCAGCGGCGGCTGACAATCCCTATAACCTCATCGAACCCGGGGTGATCAGCGTCGGCACGATGGGCGATTCCAAGCCCTATACGTTTGCGACGGCGGACGGCCAGTTCACCGGTTTCGATATCGAGCTGTTTCTCAACGTCGTCTCCCGCCTCGGTTTTCCAAAGGACAAGGTGACGTTCACGGGCCAGGAATTTTCAGCACTCCTGCCGTCGGTCGCAAACGAAAGGTTCGATGTTGCCGTTGCAGCGATCGGAACCACCGAAGCCCGCAAGAAGACCGTCGACTTTTCCGACGGCTATCTCGCCGGTTATCTCTCGGTCTTGACTGCGGACGCCGGGATCAAGGATGCCGGTGGCCTCAAGGGCAAGCGTCTCGGCGTCGTGCAGGGGACCTTGCAGGAAGTCTATGCGGCCAAGAATTTCGGGGGAACCGATCTGGTGAAATTCCCCGACAACAATTCCGCCGTGGCCGCGCTCAACAACGGAACGATCGATGCGCATTTTCTCGACTACGAGGCTGCCAAGCAATATGGCGAGCGCTATCCCGCGCTGAAGGTTGCGGTAAACATCCCGTCCTTCGATGCGCCTGCTGGCTTCGTGGTTCGAAAGGGAAATGATGCCTTCCGGACGGCGCTGAACGGCGCGCTTCACGACGCGATGCAGGATGGCACCTGGAAGTCCCTTTATGAAAAGTGGTTCCCCGGCTCGCCGATGCCGGAACAGTATCTTCCCAAGAAGTGACGCCGTGGCCGCCCGCTCATGGCGGGCGGCCTACCAAGGCTCTGCCGGACGGCGGCGTCTGCGCCGGGCAAGAATTCATGGGGATCTGAATGAACTGGCTTGAAAATCTGCGCCGCAGCTTCCTGGACTGGGATGCCATGGCGGAAGTTCTGCCGAGCATGATCAGCATCGGCCTGAAGAATACGCTGATCCTGGCCGCGGCCTCGACCGTGCTCGGCGTCGTCATCGGCATGGCTCTCGCGGTGATGGGCATCTCGCAGTCCCGCTGGCTGCGGCTGCCGGCACGCATCTACACCGATGTTTTCCGCGGGCTGCCGGCGATCGTCACGATCCTGATCATCGGCCAGGGTTTTGCCCGGATCGGGCGCGAGATCTTCGGTCCATCGCCATTTCCGCTCGGCATCCTGGCGCTCAGCCTGATTGCCGGAGCCTATATCGGCGAAATCTTCCGATCGGGCATTCAAAGCGTCGAGCGCGGTCAGATGGAAGCCTGCCGGGCGCTCAGCATGAGCCACGGGCAGGGCATGCGCCTGATCGTCATCCCACAAGGCATCAGGCGCGTTCTGCCGGCGCTGGTCAATCAATTCATCGGAAACGTCAAGGATTCCAGCCTTGTCTACTTCCTGGGATTGCTCGCCTCCGAGCGGGAGATCTTCCGTGTTGGGCAGGATCAGGCGGTGGTCACGGGCAATCTGTCACCACTGCTGCTGGCGGGCGTCTTCTACCTCGTCATCACCGTGCCGCTGACCCACTTCGTCAATTATATCGATGCGAAACTGCGCCTGGGCAAACAAGGCCGCGGCTCGGGTGCTGCGAGCGGATTGGTCGAGGTGAGCGAGTTGCAGGCCGCCACCAGCCCTCATCCCACGGTCAAGGTGGTCGAGGAGAGGACGCCGCGCTTCAAAGGCGGCGTCCTGAACATCCGCGACCTCACCATGGCCTACGGCGATCTCGACGTGCTGAAGGGTGTCGATCTCGACATCGCCGCCGGTACCGTCACCTGCATCATCGGCCCTTCCGGCTCGGGCAAATCGACGCTGCTGCGTTGCATGAACAGGCTCGTCGAACCGAAAAGCGGCGACATCCTGCTCGATGACGAGAGCATCCTGGCGATGAAGCCGGAGAGGCTGCGCCGGCGCGTGGGGATGGTGTTCCAGCACTTCAACCTGTTTCCCGACCACACGGCACTCGAAAACGTCATGCTTTCGCTGACCAAGATCAAGAAAATGCCGAGGCAGGAGGCGCGGCGCATCGCCGAGGCACGTCTGGCCGATGTCGGTCTTGCAGAACGCAAGGATCATCGGCCGGCAGGTCTGTCGGGTGGGCAGCAGCAGCGGGTCGCCATTGCACGCGCGCTGGCCATGGATCCGGAGGTCATGCTGTTCGACGAAGTGACCAGTGCGCTCGATCCCGAACTGGTGAAAGGCGTGCTCGACCTGATGGCCGCCTTTGGCCGACAGGGCATGACGATGGCCGTGGTGACGCATGAGATGGGATTTGCGCGCAGGGTTGCCGATCAGGTCGTCTTCATGGATGAGGGCCGCATCGTCGAGGCCGGCTGCCCGCAGCAGATCTTCGACAATCCCCGAAGCGAGCGGCTGCAGCGCTTCCTTGCGGAAGTCCTCTGAAGCGCCTTAGGCAACGCATGGTGCCCCCGGTCGTCTTGATGGCGGGTGCGCCGGATTTCATTCGATCTAGCAAGAGCAGACAACAAGGTTATCGACATGAATGCTTCCACCAAACCTTCGAAGGTCGTCGTCATCGGCGGCGGGATCTTTGGCGTCTCGACATCGGTCCATCTGGCACGGCTCGGGGTCCGCACCGTGCTCATCAATGACGGCCCCCTTGCCAACGGCGCCTCCGGCCGTTCGCTCGCCTGGCTCAACTCGGCGCGTAAACGCACCGACGCCTATCACAGGCTGCGGTTGGCCGGCATAGATCGCTATCGCACACTGGCCGTCCGGTATCCCGATGCGCCGTGGCTTCGCTTCGACGGTGGCTTGACCTGGGATGCGGACGATGCCGGCAACGAGATCGCTGAGATCTTCGACTATGAGCGCGATCTCGGCTATCACGCGCAATGGCTCGCGCCGCAAGGGATTGCCGCGGCGACGCCGGGTGTCGACGAAAATGCGGTGACGCGGCAAGGCGCGATCTTCAACCCCGGGGAGGGCTGGGTCGATCTTCCGTCCTTGATCGGCATGCTTGCGGAAGAATTCCGCACCCTGGGCGGCGTGATCGTCACGGACGCGGGTCGCGCGACGGTCGATATCGACGGCGGGCGTGCCCGTGGCGTGATCACGGCAGACGGCATGCGCCGCGATGCGGATGCCGTACTGCTTGCTGCTGGCGGCGACGTCCCCGCAATCGTGGCCGAGGTCGGCCAGCATATCGGCGATGCAACGCCGGTCGCCCTTCTCGTCCGGACCAAGCCGATCCGCCATCCATTGCAGGCGGTGCTCAACACGCCTCGCATTGCTATCCGGCCAACGCCCAGCGGCGGCTTCGCGCTCGATTCCGCCTGGTCCGAGGAAGAGGTGAGCGTCAGGCTCGACGGCAGCTACGAAGTCAGGCGATCGACGCTGGAGGGGTTGCTGCGCGAGGCTTCCAGAGTTCTCGAAGGCAATCCGGCGCTGGAGATCGAGGATTACGGGGTTGGCCCGAAGCCCATCCCGGGCGACGGCGAGCCGGTCTTCGGCGAGCTGCCGTCAATCCCTGGTTATTTCGTCGCCTTCAGCCATAGCGGCGCCACTCTCGGCCTGATCGCCGGCGAACTGCTGGCGGACGAGATCGTCAGCGGACGCCGCCATCCGCTGCTGGCAGACTTTCGACCGGAGCGTTTCAGCGCGTCGTGACGTGAAGGCGGCAGCAGGAGCAGCCGATGCATCCTTCTGACCCGTCGAGCGTTCTATCGCCAGGAAACAACTGGAGACGCATCATGTTCAAGGACGAACTCGGGGATACCGGCACAAACAAGGATATGCGCGACGGTGTAGAAACCGCGCCGGCCTCCTTCGAAGAGGCGAGCATCAATCCTGATCTTATCAGACGTGAGGGTTTTGCCAGCGATGCTGAATATCGGGCGTATATTGCGACACTCGGAGGTGATGCTTCGGTCGGAGGCACCGTCGAGGAACCGCTCCTGGTCTCCGATGGTCATGCCCTGGAAGGCCGGTTGCGAGAACTGAGAGAAGAACTCGAAAACCTCCGCGCTCGCCTTCACGTGATCCAACATCAGGCCGCGACCGTCGTTACGGAGAACGTCCGATGGGCCGATGCGAGCGCCCATGCGCAGCTTGGCAATCAGCCCTGGCTCAAGCTGGCAGGCGCAATGGCGGCGACCTTCGTCGTCACGAGGGGCATCATGCGTTTGCCTCTGGGAGCCGTGGCGACGACGGCGCTACCGTTGGTGGCGGCGGCGATGAACCGGAAGCTCGCCCGGTGAAAGTCGTCGTCGATGACGGATCAGGCGAAGCCGATTTCCGCGAGCAGAGGCAGGTGGTCCGAGGCAATCCTTGTCAGGCGGTTTTCCAGGACCGCCGCCTGTTTGACGATGAGATCGTCAGTGACGAAGATGTGGTCGAGGCGCATCAGCGGGTAGCGCGAGGGAAAGGTCGCTCTAGGCGCGGCGCCGCTTGCGAGCTGGGCGTCCTTCAATGACCGCGCGGCAAGTCGGTAAGTCGCCGATGACGGAATGGCGTTGAAATCGCCGCAGAGGATGGTTGGAAGAGGTTCATCCGCCGTGCCGCGCAGCCAGCCCGGGTTCAGCAATGTCGTCATCTGCCGGATGCGCTCGCGGCCTCGGAGGCCGAGATGAGTGTTGACGACCAGCAGTTTTCTGTCGCCGACCAGTATTTCGACGGAAATGGCGCCGCGCTGTTCGCCGATGGATGGCAATGGTCCGGCCTTGACCGCGCCTGTCGGCAGCGAAGTGATGATCGCATCGCCATACTGCTCCTCGGCGATCGACAGCGCTGGATGGAAATGAGCCTGCATCTTCAAAAGCGAGGCGATCGCATGGGCCTGGTCAACGCCGCCAGTCCTGCGCCTGAGGACGTCGACCTCCTGAAGAGCGACGATATCAGCCTCAGCCTCAGCGATGACAGACGCGATGCGGCCGGGATCGAGCTTCCGGTCGCCGCCGATACAACTGTGCACGTTATAGGTCAGGAGTTTGATTGATTTATCCGGCATGGCCCCCGCTGAACTCGTTCCCCCCGGGAGAACATAGAATGTGTTCTCCGGGGAACACAAAACTAGTTTGATCGTTCCCGATGATCGAACCATCGCGCTCGCACTCCTGAGGACAATCGATGAGCTTGAAAAGCATGATATGGAATGGACTGCTCGTTGCTGCCCTTTGTCTTGCTGTCTTTCTCCTCTATCGGATCTTCCAACAATACAGCCTCGATCAGATCGTCCAATCGGTTCGCAGCATACCTTTGTCGACCTTTTGCATGGCACTTCTCTTTGCGACGGGGTCCTATCTGTGCCTGAGCTGCTTCGATGTCCTGGCGATCCGTTCGCTCGGCAAATCCTTGCCCTATTCCAGGATTGCACTGGCGTCCTTCATCAGCCTTTCGCTCGGCCACAATATCGGCTTTGCCGGGCTGAGCAGCGGCGCCTTTCGCTATCGTTTCTATTCGCGCTGGGGGCTGACGGCGGAGGACGTGGCGAAGATCATCCTCTTTTGTGGTGTCACGGTGGGGCTTGGGCTGATCACACTTGGCGGTCTTGCCATGATCGTCAATCCCGGCGATGCCGGGCGCCTGCTGCGCATCGACCCGGCAAGTGTGCGCATCTTCGGTTTGCTGGCGCTGGTCGTGCCGGGGGTCTATGCGGGCCTGGCGTTTTTCATCCGCGGCACGTTGCGGCTGTGGCGCTGGTCGTTTCAGCTACCGCGATTTTCGATCGCGGTCGCACAGGTTGCGGTCGGGACGATCAATTTCATGCTCGTCGCCGCCTGCCTGCATCAGATGCTTTCGGCCTTCGGCGACGTTGCCTTCTTCAGGTCGGTGACGGCGTACGTGCTTGCCAATTCAGCGATCCTCGCAACCCATGTTCCGGGCGGTCTCGGCGTGCTTGAGGCGACGGTCTCCTATGTCGTGCCGAAGGAGGCGTCGATCGGCGCGCTGATTGCGTTTCGCTGCGCCTATTTCTTCATTCCGCTGGCGCTCGGCACGACGCTTCTCGTCATCAGCGAGGTCGTTTTCCGACGGACGTCACGCGGGGCGAATGAGGAGGCGGACGAGCGCGCCGAGGCCCAGTCGGTCTAGGGGCGCGAAGGGTCGAACCGGATCGAAGAGGGCGGTGCCTAAAATCGGCGAAATGCTGCCCGGCAGCTCGACGGTGAATTCCCGTAAACCCCGAGGCCCGTCATTGAGCGCGTCGACTGTCTCGATCAACGAGCCGCTTTGCATAAAGGCTGCGGCAAAGTTTTCCGGGGTGGTTCCGAGATATTCCGAAAGCAGGCGATTGCGCAGATCCACGATCGCGCGGCGATGCTCGTTATTACCGGCCTCGACAAGCATGTCACATTCGCAATCCAGCCCTTCCGAGCGATTGTTGAGGTTGGACGAGCCGATTCGGACCAGTTCGTCATCGGCAATCATCAGTTTGGAATGGACGAGCACCTCCACCTCGCCGTTCTCTCCGGGCGTGACTGGCCCGGGCACGACAGCATAGTAGACGCGCAGGCGGTCCGCACGATCGGCGCGTTTCAGGCGGCGGATGACCCGGTCGCGATTGCCGCCCATGACAATCCTTTCGATCAGCCCGTGAGAGCTGCGCGTGCAGATGATGACCACTTCGGGGCCGTCCTCCTCCTGCAGCCGCGCGGCAATGGCGTCGGCGACGCGGAAGGAGGCAAGATATTGCGCCTCGATGTAAAGCTGCCGCCGCGCCCGGGCGATAATGTCTAATGTCATGGCGATGCCGTCGCTGATGCCGGGGCGAAGTGCGGTCGAGGGCTCCGTCAGCGCGAAGCTGACCGCGATCTCCTTCAGGGGAACTGCGAGATCGTCCGGCCAGGCGAAGGGGACGTTTTCGGCCAACGACAGGTGGCTTTCGCCGGTGGCGTTTTCCCAGCGCCGCCTGGCGATATCGCCGATCAACCTGGCAGCATCGCCGGTGACCATTGCCTGAACGTCGTGCAGCGGATCGTAGGAAACGCCCTCGGGGTCGCGCCGTAGCTTATCCTTGGCGCGGTGGAGCCAGGTGTCCCACCGGCGCGACGTCAGATCTATGCCGCCGATGAAGGAGACGGCATCGTCGATACAGACGAGTTTCTGATGGTGGCAGCCGCGCAATGTCGGCTGAAGTTCGAAGCGTAGATCGATCCGCGCATTTCTGGGAAAGTTTTTCTTCCGCAGCGGCTGCAGGGACTTGCCAGAATAAACGGGACCGAGCGCCCAGATGAGGATGCGTATTTCGAGCTTCGGATTTGCCGCTGCCAGGGCATGCAACAGGTCGGCCAGCGTTTTGTCGGACTTATCGGGTTCCAACCGGATGTTCGGATTGAAATCCCACCCGACGATCCAGATGGTGCGCCGCGCCTGTCGCAACGCGCGCGCCAGCTCTGCGAAATAGCTGTTGCCGTTGATCAGGAAGGCCGCCTTCGCAGCGCTCCCTTCCGGGGACAAGGCGCTGCCCTCCTGTTTCTGGCGGCCGCCCGGCCGTTGTGATTTTGTCTGGGGCAAGCTCGGGTTATTGAAGATGGTTTCGAATGTCGTCATGATTGCCTCGGCCTCTAACTGGAGCACAAACGCCCGGAATTTGCCTGAGTTCCCCGATAGCGTCGGCCAGTGGCGCGCTGTGGGCAGCCTGCGATGCAAAATGCAAGGAAACGAGATGTCACAACGAGCAGGCAGCGCCGATCTTCCTCTTCACGGGGGACGCGTACCGTATTGGCTCGGCGACCGGATGACGCGGTTGGGAACGCTGATCACCGAGGCGATCGTTCATCATTATGGCCGCGACGAATTCCTGCGCAGGCTCGCGCATCCCTTCTGGTTCCAGTCCTTCGGCGCGGTCATGGGCATGGACTGGCATTCCTCAGGCATCACGACCAGTGTTCTCGGGGCGTTGAAGCGCGGGCTGAAGCCGCGTGCCGGCGAGCTCGGCCTGCATGTTTGCGGCGGCCGCGGCGCGCATTCGCGCAAGACGCCGCAGGAACTCGTCTCGATCGGCGAGCGTGTCGGTCTCGACGGCGAGGGGCTTGCGACCACCAGCCGTCTTATCGCCAAGGTCGACAGCGCCGCCCTTCAGGATGGGTTCGATCTTTATCTGCACGGGTTCATCGTTGCCGATGACGGCCATTGGGTGGTCGTGCAGCAGGGCATGAACGGCGACAGGCGGCAGGCCCGGCGCTATCACTGGCTGTCCGAAGGCCTGGAGAGCTTCGTCGACTCGCCGCATGCGGCAATCGAGGGAAGGAGCCAGGGCGAGATCGTCAATCTTGCCGACCGGCGCGCCGAACGCTCGCGGCGCGGTCAGCTCGATCTGCTAGCGACCCTCGGTCCCGACCGGATCATCCGCGAAGCCGCCGCATTGTTGCGCGCCGAAGCGCCGGCGCCCGAACCCGCCGCACAGCCGATGCTGCCGCACCTGATCATGCCTGCCCATCACGACGTCCGCGAGAGCGACGTCAACATGCGCCGCCTGCATGGAAATCTGGCTGCCGCCGCCGATCGCGGGCCGGCGGAATTCGAAGAGCTGCTGCTCGTTCCAGGCGTTGGCGCCCGCACGGTGAAGGCGTTGGCGATGGTGGCGGAAGTCGTCCACGGCGCACCCTGCCGTTTTTCCGATCCGGCGCGCTTCTCGATCGCCCATGGCGGCAAGGACCGCCATCCTTTTCCGGTCCCGCTCAAGGTCTATGACGAGACGATCGCCGTGATGAAATCGGCGGTGCAGAAGGGCAGGCTCGGACGCGAGGAGGAATTGCAGGCGCTCAAGCGCCTGGACGATCAGTCCAGGCAGATGGAACGCTATGTGACAGGTCCCGACCTCAAAGAATTCATCGCCGGCGAATTCCGCCAATCCGCCGATTTCGGAGGCCGGAGCGTCTTCGGTTGGGAGGAGCCGCCCGCAGAGTAGGGCACCCTTTTATGCGATTACCCTAACTCGCTGAGCCAGGCAGGGCGACCTCGCCGTTTTTCTCACCATCCCAGTACCGGATGGAGGATGCTGAAACCTTGATAGGAACGATCCCGGGAGTGTTCACACCTTCAGGAAACCACCGCTCGAGATCGGGGACCCAATGTTCTTGGAATGCAGCCTTGTCCCGTACCAGCGAGGCGAGGCCCTCGACAGCGATGAAAATCCCCGGTTTGCCGAGGAGGCTGGGAGGTGCCGTGAACGTCAGCGAGACGGTGTCGATGCCTTCGATCTCCGTGATTTTGCTGCTGTCTTCATACGAAAAGAACCAGGAATCCCCGTCATATTCGACGTCGCCGTTGTTGCTCATCGGCCGGGCCGAGATGCGGCCCGACCCGGCGTTCGTCGACAGCATGCAGAAATCGATCTTCTTCAGTTGCGAGGACAGGTCTTCGAGGGTCATGGACGCCATTGCGATCTCCCAGGTTTGAATGCTCGGGAGTAGCGTGCAAGCGTCCAAATTGTTCCGTGGAACGCCCGCGTGACTGAGCCCCCATCCGTTTGATCTATTCCCGCACGGTTTAAGGATGGAAGTATGTGGGAATTCCAGGAGTTACAGCAGCGTCCCATGCGAAGCTGAAAGATAAGCAGCGCTGTAGCCCTCAATGACCGTCGGGCGGGACGGCTTCGACCGGAACCGTCTCTTTCAGGTTCTTCCGGTGGAAGATGAAGAGCCCCGCAACGACGATGATTGCGGCACCGATGATGATCTGTGCATCGGGAATATCGTTGAAGAAGAGGTAGCCGAGGACGCTCGCCCAGAGCAGCAGCGTATATTGCAACGGGGCGAGCAGCGATGCCGGTGCGAGCTTGAGCGAGCGGGTGATGAGCAGATGCGCGCACGAGGCGACGATGCCAAGCAGCAACATGCCGGACCAATCGATGAGGGTTGCCGACTGCCAGTGGCCGACGCTTAAAACGATGCCGGTGACGAGCGCGGCGATCGTCTGCCATGTCACCAGCGTCGTGTCGCTGGTCGAGCGCAGATAGCGGCTCATCACCAGCGACAGCGCAAAGGCAAGGCTGCCGGCAAGACCGAAGAGCGATGGAAGCGACAGCATCGCCATGGACGGACGCAGCGCGATGACGACGCCTGCGAAGCCGATCAGAACGGCCAGCCACCGGCGCCAGCCGATCTTTTCTCCGAGAAAAAAATGCGAGAGCGCCGCAATGTAGATCGGACCGGCCATATAGAAGGTCATCACATCTGCGAGCGGCAGATAGGCGACAGCGGCATAAAACAGCGCGACATCGCAGGTCGCCATAAAAACACGGATGAACTGGAGGCCCTTCTGCTCGACGCGGAACAAGGCCATCGGCCCTTGCCGAAGGATCATTGGTCCGAGCACGATGAAAGCGCCAATCGAGCGGATCACCAGCACCTGGCCGACGGCAAAGCTGGCGACCAGCCACTTGCCCATTGCATCGTTCAGCGCAAAAAGCAGATCGCCAAGCAGCATCAGCAAGACGCCGGTCATGATCAGATTTCCGGCATTGGCTACGCCAGTCTTGGTCGTCATCTTTGGCATCCTCGCAAAACGGCCGCGCATGCGCGGCCGAGTGCGGCTTCTGCCTTAACGCTGCCGATGTCAATGGTCAGTTTGAAGCGGCTGCACTCGAATTTGCCAGGGGGTACAGCGAGCGACAGTCTTCGTTCACCTTGACCGACAGCTTAGTTGTCTGACCGGCGGCACCGCGACGTACGATCGTGGAACCAGCGATTAAATTGGCTGTCTTTAGGAAAGGGCGCACCGGCCCCCGCCCTGGACATTAAGTCAGGCTCACCAAGGTAGTGTGCCCTTGTCATTGATGAAGGCACCCGTCTGGCCGTCGTTCGCGACTGCAAGCTGGACGATGATCTCAGCCGCCTGCTCGACCGTCCGATAGCCTGTATTGCCGTTAAAATCGGTCTTTGTGTATCCGGGATCCGCGCTGTTGACCCTGATGCCGAACGACGCGAGGGCCTTGGAAAACGATACGGTCACTGCGTTGAGGGCGGTCTTCGAGCTGTTGTAGCCCATGCTGTTCACACCATAGAATTCGCTCTCCGGGTCTGTCAGGGCGCCAAGCGAACCGAGCTCGCTGCTGACGTTGACGACATTGGCGGACCCCGCTGCTTTGAGCAGAGGCAGGAAAGCTTGCGTAATTCGGATCGGCCCGAATACGTTGATCTCGTAGACCTGACGGATGTCGTCTAAGGTCTGATCCGCCGGATCGATGAATGCTCCGGGTATGCCCGCATTGTTGACCAGTGCGTCGAGCTTGCCGTCTTCCTGTCTGACACGATCCGCGGCTGCCTTCACACTTGCGTCGTCCTCGACGGCAATTTCAAGGAAGCGCACATCGTGACCCTGAGCTCGCAAAGTTTCCGCCGCACTCTCACCGCGCCCCGCATCGCGGGCACCAAGCCAAACACGATAACCCAATCCCCCGAGCCGTCGAGCGGTTTCAAAGCCGATGCTCTTGTTGGCGCCGGTGATCAATGCATTCTTCGACATGGTCGTTCTCCATTCTGGTTGCCCGTCCAATATGAGTAGGCGCCTTTCCGGCCGCGTGCCAAATTCTATTGAACTCTTGCCTAATCCTGCCGAAAGACTTGCGCGCGTTGGAGGAGGGTGCAATTTAACAGCATGGACAATGTGGGCGAAGAACTAAGGTCCCTGATCGACAGGCACTCGCGTGGCGGTCGTACGACGACCGCCATTCCACGCGTCGGTTTGCTAAGAGCAGAACGCACGACTGAGGCGACGGCAGGCATGACGGAGCTTGTCATATGCCTGGTGTTACAAGGCGCCAAGGCAATCACTTGCGGCGAGAACGTATTGCACTATGGAGGGGGCAGCTACTTCGTGGCCTCGGTCGAGGTTCCTGTCTTTGGCAGAATATCCGAAGCGAGCCTCCAGAAGCCATTTCTCGGCGTCGGGTTCAGCTTTGACGCCCGTAACATCGCCGACCTTCTGATTGAGATGCCTGATGTGCACGATCCGGAATTCTTATGTGGCCTCGGCGTGAGTCCGACCGATCCTCAGCTCGAAGAAGCATTTCTACGGATGATGCGACTTCTCGATAGGCCAAACGAAATTTCCGTCATGGCACCAATGATTGAGCGGGAAATCCTGTTCCGGCTATTGCGGGGACCGCAGGGAGCGAAGCTGCGGCAGATCGCACAGATCGACGGCCGCCAGTCTCAAGTCAGGCGGGCGCTCGCCTGGATTCGCGAAAACTTCACGGAATCTTTCAAGGTCGAAGATCTGGCGCGGATGACGGGAATGAGTGCTTCGGTGTTCCACCGCCATTTCAAGGCGGCAACGACCATGACGCCCATCCAGTATCAGAAGCGGTTCCGTCTCCACGAGGCACGCCGTCTGTTGCTCGAGACTCCGGGCGACGCCGCCCGTGTCGCTTTCGCCGTCGGCTATGAAAGCGCGTCCCAATTCAGCCGGGAATACGGGCGGCTGTTCGGACTTCCGCCCGCCCGCGACGCAAGCCGGCTTCGCGCCAAGCGTATTGCGCCGGTGACGTCGGACGCATCAGACGATGCGGTGACAAGTTTCGGACGCGCAATCTAGCGAGCCTCGTGATAGTATTGTTTCAGGATTTGGCTGGCACGTTCATCCATAAGCCCGCTCGCTGATCAAGGAGCACCGATGGCAGCAAGTGGGCATCCATGTAGCCATGCCCATGCTGAAAATGTCATGACGTCGTCGTGCGTGGCGACCACCATAATGCCATGAAGCAGGCCAAACCGTTCCCGCGGGCGTGGAAGAGTACTGCTGACGCGCCTGTGAGCAGCAACGACAAAGACCGTCGGCGGCTTGGATCAGCTAGAGCGCCCAATCATCCCAATTTTGGACTTCGGCAGCTTTGTCCTCGCGGCAAATGGTTTCCAGCGCCAGCGAGGCACGACTGGAGTGCCTTTGTTTATGCCGCAGGATCTCAAATTGGCGGGACGGCAGAGGGAAGCGCGCCTTTACCAGCAGACCTTGCGTCAAGAGTGGCGCGGCCACGGCTCCCGAAACGACTGTCGCGCAGAGGCCCTCCCTTGCTGCCGATATGACCGCCTCGTTCGACGGCAGTTGCAGCGCGACAGCCAGATCTCCGGGGTCTATGCCGAGATTGGAAATCGCCGCCTCGAAAGCCGACCGGGTTCCGGACCCCTTTTCCCGCATGACCCATTTTGTGCCCGAAACCAGGTCTGCCGGTGCAATTGGTTTGCCACGCGCCCAGGGATGGCGCGGACCGACGACGACAAGGAGTTCGTCCTCGGCAAGCGGCTGAACATGCAGCGCCGGCTCATCAACGCTGCCTTCGACGAAACCGACTTCGGCCAATCCATCGAGAACCGCTTTTGCCGCCGTGGTCGTGTTGCCAATCATCAGCTTCAGGTCAATGCCCGGGTAGCGGATCTTGAAACGCATCAGCATCGCCGGTAGCCAGTAGCTGGCGATCGTCTGGCTCGCAAAAACGACCAGTTCACCCTTTTGCAAGCCGCCGAGATCGGACAGGACGAGTGCTGCGGCCTTTGCGCGCGCCAGCGTCGCTCTAGCCTCCCCCAGAAACACCCGTCCTTCATATGTCAGCTCTATGCGGCGTCCGACGCGATGGAAAAGCTCGACGCCATAGGAGGTCTCGAGATTGCGGATAGCCGAGCTGACGGCCGATGGCGTGAGCCCGATCTCAAACGCGGCCTTGGTCAGATGCTCGCGTTCCGCAACCGCGACGAAAATGGAAAGCTGTTCAAACGTCATTGATTCAATCGTTCGATTTTAGCGAATGAACTATGCTATACTATTCAATAGAAGTCGACAATCGAGTGTGGGAGATTACGGTCCTCCGCAAGGTCTTGCCGATGATCGTTTCCGCCTCACGTTCCCTGTCGCTTCCTGCCGCCCTGCCAGGACTCCTCCTGTGTGCGGCAGTCACGCTCTCTGCGTATCTCGTTGAACAGCTGCAGATGATGGTTTTCGGCTCGCATTGGATCGAGAGCCTTGTGCTTGCCATTCTGATCGGCATTGCCGTGCGCTCCTCGGTCTGCCTGCCGCAGACCTTCATTCCCGGCATCCAATTCGCCGCCAAGACACTGCTCGAGATTGCGGTCGTGTTGCTCGGCGCCTCGCTCAGCACGGCTGCCATCCGACAGGCTGGATTGCCGCTTGTCGGCGGAGTTGCCGTTCTGGTTGCTCTGTCTTTGGCCGGCAGCTTTGTTATCGGGCGGCTCTTCGGGCTGTCGGCCAGCCTGGCGACGTTGGTTGCTTGCGGCAATTCGATCTGCGGCAATTCTGCGATTGCCGCCGCAGCGCCCGTGATCGGCGCCAAACCCGACGATATCGCCGCCTCGATAGCCTTTACCGCGCTGCTCGGTATCGGTGCCGTGCTGACGCTGCCGCTTCTTCACCTGCTCTTTGGTCTCAGCGCCGTACAATATGGCGTTTTCGCCGGACTGACAGCCTATGCCGTCCCGCAGGTCTTGGCGGCCACGGCCTCTGCCGGAGCCGTCAGCACCCAGGTGGGCACGCTCGTCAAACTGATCCGCGTGATGATGCTCGGACCCGTCATCCTCGTGCTCGGCGCAGTTCATGGCCGCCGTCCTGGCGGTTCGCCAGTCAAGCTCCGCCATGTTCTCCCATGGTTCATCCTCGGTTTTGCAGCCATGGCGACGCTTCGTTCCCTCGACGCGATCCCGGCGCCGCTGCTGCCCGGAATGGGGGCTGTTTCCGCCGCCTTCACCGTCACCGCCATGGCGGCTTTGGGCCTCTCCGTCGATGTCAGATCCGTCGCCCATACCGGCGGTCGTGTCCTCGCAGCGGCGGCGCTGTCGCTGTTGGCGCTGGGGGCTCTCGGGCTTTGCCTGATCGGGCTGCTGAATATCGTCTGATCGAGGTGATATGCCCAAAATACTTGCAAAGAATCCGGTTGCCTTCCAAACGATCAGCGGCTAGCCTGTATATACAGGTTAGGCGGAAGCATAGATCGTCATGCGGGTCATCTCTTCACAGCAAGCTGCGGATCTTCTCGAAGACGGGATGACTGTCGCTGCTTCCGGTTTTGGAGGATGCTGCCATCCCGAGGCCATTACGGCCGCTGTCGAGGAGCGTTTCCTCGCCTCTGGAAAACCCCGCAACCTGACGCTTCTGTTCGCTGCCAGTACGGGCGATCGTCAGACGCGCGGCATGGGGCACTTCGGTTATGAAGGCCTGGTCGCCTGTGTGATTGCCGGGGGATGGCGCGGAACGCCGCGCCTTGGAAAGCTTGCGATCGAGGAAAAGATCGAAGCGCATTGCTGGCCGCAGGGCGTCATCGCGCAACTCTATCGGGCGATTGCGGCGGGTCAGCCTGGAGTGGTCACCCATATCGGTCTCGGTTCCTTCATGGATCCGCTTCATGGCGGCGGCCGCATGAATGCGACGACACCGCGTTCGCTTGTCGAGCGTGTGTCGTTGCGCGGCAAGGAATGGCTGCTTTATCCGTCGATGCCGCTCGACTGCGTGCTCTTGCGCGGAACGACGGCCGACGAAGACGGGAACATCACGCTCGAGGACGAGGCCTTCCCGCTCGATGTGCTCGCCATGGCACAGGCGGGCCGAAACTCCGGTGGCATCGTCGTCGTGCAGGTCAAAAGGATTGCCGAGCGCGGCTCGCTGCAGCCCAACGATGTTCGTATCCCGGCGGCGCTCGTCGATTATGTCGTCGTCTGTGATGATCCGGCCCAGCACGGCATCAGTTTCGCTGAAACGGACAATATCGCCTATACCGGGCGCGTCCGGATGGCGGTGAGCCGCCTGCAGCCGGCGCCGCTGTCGGTCGATAAGATTATTCAGCGACGCGCCTTCCTGGAACTGGCGCCGCTGAACCGCCCGACGATCAATCTCGGCATCGGCATTGCCGCCGGGATCGGCCGTATCGCCAGCGAAGAGGGATTCGACGATTATACCGTGACGATCGAATCCGGCGTCATCGGCGGCGTGCCGGCCGAAGAGCTGTCCTTCGGCGCCGCGGTCAATCCGACCGCCATCGTCCCACAGGCATCGCAGTTCGACTTTTACGACGGCGGCGGCCTGGACATCGCCTTTCTCGGCATGGCCGAGGTGGATCGGCATGGGGCGGTCAATGTCAGCCGCTTCAACAATTCCATCGTCGGGGTCGGCGGATTCACCAATATCTCGCAGACAGCCAAGCATGTTGTCTATCTCGGCGCATTTTCGGCGGGCGGCGCGCAAATTGCAGTTGCCGACGGCAGGCTCGACATCATCCAGGACGGCCGCCTTTGCAAGATCGTCGAGGCTGTCGACCAGATCAGTTCGAGCCCAGCCTTTGCGCCGGAGGGACAGTCACAGCTCGTCGTCACTGAGCGGGCGGTTTTTCGGGTGATCGGCGGATGCTTGACGCTGACGGAGTTTGCCCCCGGCATCGATCTTGCCGCCGATGTTCTCGACCGCCTGCCGAAGGGCATCGCGGTGTCGGACCAGCTGAAGCAGATGGATGTGCGCCTGTTTTCGACCCATGCCATGAAGGACTTTGCCCCATGAAAATCGATGGAGCCGCCATCATCGTCACGGGCTCGGCAACGGGTGTCGGGGCTGCATGCGTGAAGCAATTCGCCGAGGGCGGCGCCCGGGTGGTCATCAACTACAGCCGCAGCAAAAAAGAGGCCGATGAGACCGGCGATATCTGCCGCAGTCTGGGCACGGAGGTCGAGATCGTCCAAGCCGACGTTGCCGACGACGCGGCTTGCCGCCGGATGGTCGCGATTGCCGTCAATCGATGGGGACGGCTCGACGCCTTGGTGAACAATGCCGCAGTGACGGTCAAATCCGATCCTTTCGATCTGGAGACGCTGTCGGCCGAAGATTTTCAGAGCGTTTTCGGTGTCAACGTCATCGGCGCCTATCAGATGTGCCGGGCGGCGATACCTGCGATGCGGAACAGCGGCGGCGGTGCGATCGTCAATGTCTCATCCAACGTTGCCTTTACCGGCGGCGGCAGTTCGCTTGCCTATACGGCCTCCAAGGGTGCGCTCAATGCGCTGACTTTGGCCTTGGCGCGCACCTGCGGTCCCGATATCCGCGTGAATGCAGTTTGCCCCGGCATCATCGATACGCGCTGGATGCGCGACACGCTCGGGCCGGATGCCTATGGAGCCATTGCCAAGCGATTTTCGGAAACCGCGCCGCTCGGCCGGGTCGCGACACCGGGAGACGTTGCCGGCGCCATAGTCTGGCTTGTTCAGGGGGCTGACTTCGTCACCGGTGAATTGCTTTCCATTGACGGCGGCATCCGCCTGTCCGGTGGCGCTCGCAAACCCGCGACATCCGGGGGAGCCGCATCGTGACGCTATCGGCCCAATCCATCCTCGACTTCCCGGTGCCGCAAGCGACACATGTGGTTACCGCAAGGGATGCCATCCTTTACGCCCTGTCGGTTGGCTACGGCACCAACGCGCTCGACGAAAAGACATTGAACTACGTCTATGAACGCGATCTCGTGACCGCGCCGACCCTTGCCAATATCGTGGCGCATCCAGGCCCATGGATGCAGCAGACAGGCGTCGACTGGGCGCGTCTGGTGCATTCCGAACATCGCCTGACGATCCATCGGCCGGTTCCTCTCGATGTGCCGCTGATCTCACGCTCGCGCGTCTTGTCGGTGGTCGACCGCGGCGTTGAGAAAGGGATGTTCGTCAGCTTCGAGCGCTTGATCGCAACCGTGGACGATGGTGAGCCAATCGCGACGATCGTCCAGACGAATGCGTGCCGCGGCGACGGTGGGTGCGGTTCGGCGGGATCTGCGCCCGAACCCTTGTCGAAAGTCCCGGAGAGAGCGCCGGATCTTGAAATCAATGTCGACATCCCTGACAACGCCGCTCTGCTTTATCGCCTGAACGGCGATCTCAATCCGCTGCATGTCGACCCGCGGGCAGCCGGCAAAAGCGGCTTTGACCGGCCGATCCTGCATGGGCTGTGCAGCTTCGGTTATGCGGGTTACGCCATTGTCGCTGCCATCGATCCAAGCCTGGCGAGCGCCTTGAGCGCCATCGCGGCGCGTTTCAGCGCGCCGATCTTTCCCGGCGAAACGATCACCGTGCAGATGTGGCGGAACGATGCCGAGATTCGCTTCCGAGGCCTCGTTGCTTCTCGCGGCGCGATCATCCTCGACAATGGCATGGCGAGGTTGTCATGACGAAAGCGGTCAAACCCGCCGCCGGCGAGGCGCGCCATTATATCAGGATCAAGGAGCAGATTCTGGCCGAGATCGCCGAGGGCAAGCTGCAGCCGGGAGACCGGGTATCCTCTGAGAGCGAATTGGTGGCGGCATTCGGCGTCAGCCGCATGACGGCGAACCGGGCGCTGCGGGAGTTGATGTTCGAGGGTGTTCTCAAGCGATCCGCCGGGATAGGAACCTTCGTGTCGCCAAAGCACCTCGACGTCGATCTGCTTCAAATCCGCAACATAGCCGACGAAATACTGGAGCGGGGCCACACGCATCAGGCGATCGTGGTCAAGGCCGGCTTGATGAAGGCGGATGCCAACGTCGCCGACGCGCTCGAACTCATCCTCGGCGCTGAGGTGATGCATTCGCTGATCGTGCACATGGAAAACGACCGGCCCATTCAGGTCGAGGAGCGCTACGTCAATCCGCTGGTCGCGCCCGACTATCTGTCGGCCGACTTCCGCAGCATGACGCCACACGAATATCTGACGGAGGTGGCTCCGATAACGGCGTTCGAACATATCGTCCAGGCCGTCAAACCGGATCCGGCCATACGCAAATATCTCGGCCTCAGGAATGATCACCCTTGCCTGCGCGTCTTTCGAAGAACTTGGTCAGGCGAGGCCGTCGTGACCTGTGCGCTGTTATACTATCCCGGCGCGCAATATCGGCTGGAAGCACGGTCCACCAAGGGTCCCGCACGGCCCGTAGCCATTCTCGGAGAGAAACAGTGAGCGCCACCAATTCTCCATCGATCATCTTCAGTGCGGCGGCGCCGACGATCGAGGACATCGCAGCAATTGCCCGTCGTCACGCAAGGATCGAGGTATCGGCCGAGGTCGAGGCCCGGATTGTGGGCGCGCGCGCCGTCGTCGATCGCTATACGGAAAGCGATCTGCCGGTCTATGGCCTGACGACGGGACTTGGGGCGGGGGTCGATACCCGACTTGCAACGGAAGATCTGGTAGCGTTCCAGATGCGTGTGCCGCAAGCCCGCTCCGTCGGTGTCGGGGAGCCGCTTGCCGAGGAATCCATGCGGGCGATGATGGCCGTCAGGGCCGCCGGCATGGCGGCGGGCGGTTCCGGCGTTTCGCTGAAAGTCTTCCAGGGTCTGATTGCCGCCATCAATGCCGGTGTCCATCCTGTCGTCCCCTCATTGGGCTCGATCGGTGCGGCGGATTTGGCGCCGCTTGCCCATATGAGCCGGGGCCTTCTGGGCTTCGGTGAGATCGAGTTTGACGGCGAAGTGCTGCCGGCCGCCATCGCCCTTGACAGGGCCGGCCTGAAGCCCCTCGAATTGGCGCCGAAGGACGGGCATGCGCTTGTTGTGGCCAACAGCCTCTCCATCGGCCTCGCCTGCTTGGCGCTTGTGGATATCGAGCGGCTCTTCGATTGGTCCCTGAAGGCGATTGCCGTTAATTTCGAAGCGTTCCGGGCCAATGTCAGTGCCTTCGACGACCGCGCTCTGGCTGCAAGACCGGCCTTTGGGCAGCGCCGCGTCGCCGCTCAGCTGATGGAGCTTCTTTCGGGCAGCTCCTTGCTTGCCGCCGATGCGGCAAGGCGTCTGCAGGATCCTTTGAGCTACCGCTGCACGCCGCAGGTTTGGGGCGCGTTGCGGCATGCGATCGATGAGGCAAGGCAGGCGACTGACATAGAGCTCGTCAGTTCCAGTGACAATCCTGTCGTGATCGCATCCGAGGGCGTCATTCTTTCACACGGCAATTTTGACATGACCGCTTTTGTGCTCGCCTGGGAAAGGCTGGGGCAGGCGATGGCGCATTGTGCGGCAGGCACCGCCTATCGGATCATGAAGATCATGTCGCCTGGCATGTCCGACCTGCCCCGCTTTCTGACCCCGATGGGCCAGAGCCGTACCGGTTTTGCGACCGTGCAAAAGACCGTCTCGGCCATGGAAGCCGAAATCCGCCATCTAGCCATGCCGGTTTCGCTTTCGCCCATTCCTGTCGCCGATGGCGTCGAAGACCAGGCATCGATGGCTCCGAGCGTTTTGGCAAAGGCGCAGGCGATCGTCGAGCGCCTGCGCTATCTGGTCGCCATCGAACTGATTGCTTCGGTACAGGCCGTCGAGCTCAGAGGCGTCTCAGGCGAATTGGGCAAGGGATCGGCGGAAGCCTATGCCTTTGTCCGCACCCACGTCCCGGCGCTTGAAGAGGATCGCGCGCAAGGGCCGGATTTTGCGACGATTGCCGCATTGATCGGGCGTGGCCCGCAATAAGCCGGTTTGCCACTGCCCCGGCAAGAAGGGCAGGGCGCCGACCGGTCATGCTGATGGTCATTCAGGAGAATGCCGTCAGTCCGTTCATTGAAAAGTCAACAAGAGGGAATGACTATGAAAAATTGGACAAAAGGCGTTTTTGCAGCCGGCATCATGGCAGCCGCCATGTTCCAGCCTGCATCCGCAGAGACCATCAAAGTCGGCAGCAAGAATTTCACCGAGCAGTTTATCCTCGCCGAAATGTACGCCGCCGTTTTGGAAAATGCCGGCATCACAGTCGAGCGCAAGATCAACCTCGGCGGCACACTGATTGCTCACCAGGCATTGGTGGCCGGCGAGATCGATCTCTATCCGGAATATACCGGCACGGCGCTGGCTTCTGTCGTCAAGGGTGAGATGTCGACCGATGCCGAGAAGGTCTACACGCAGGTCAAGGACTTCTACGCCAAGCAGTTCAACCTCACCTGGCTGAAGCCGAGCGGCATCAACAATGGCTATGTCATCGTCGTCCGGCAGGAAACGGCGCAGGCCAACAATCTGAAAAGCCTGTCGGATCTCGCCAAGGTTTCCAAGACCCTGGTCTTCGGCGGCGGCGCTGAATTTCCGGACCGCGCCGATGGCCTGCCCGGCCTGAAGCGTGTCTACGGCGCCCAGTTCAAGGAGTTCAAGCAGTTTGCCAAGCTTGGCCTTCGTTATGACGCGCTGGAACAAAAGGACATTGACGTCGCCAATGGCGCCGCGACCGACTGGCAAATCGGCTCGAAGAACCTCGTGCCGCTGGCAGACGACAAGGGTCTGTTTCCGCCCTACTACGTGGCCCCCGTTGTCCGCCAGGACGTGCTGAAGGCCAATCCGAAGGTTGCCGAACTGCTGGAAGCGGTCGGCACCCATCTCGACAATGAGAAAATGCGCGTCCTCAATGCCAAGGTCGAGACCGATCACGAGGAAGCCAAGGACGTGGCGGTCGAATTCCTCAAGGAAAACGGCCTGCTGCCGAAATGATTGTCACGCCCGCGGCCGGGTATCGATCCGGCCGCGATCTGGCGTGGCGATCCCTTTAGGGTGTCTGTTCAAAAATCCGTCCCTTCAGCAGCTGGACAGGAATGTGGAGAAGCGGGAAATGCAGGAAATCTGGATCGATTATCTCAACGCCCTCGATGCCAAGGCGCTGGCGCTGACGAATGACGAGATTCTCGATGCGGTGTCGAAAGCGCTGGATGCGCAGGGCAGGGGCGAAACCGTCATCGAGCCGCGTGTTCATCTTGTGCCGGAGAGCTCCGACAAGGGCCATTTCAACGTGCTTCGCGGCTATGTCAAAGCGCTGAACTATGCCGGCGTCAAAGTCGTCGGCGATTTCGTCGACAACTATAAGGTCGATCTGCCCTCGGAGCTTGCGGTCCTCAACCTGTTCGATCCGAACACGGGCGTGCCGAAGGCCATCATCGACGCAACGGCTATCACCGACATGCGCACCGGCGCCGTGACCGCCCTTGGCGCAAAATATCTCGCCCGCAAGAACAGCAAGATTCTCGGCCATATCGGTGCCCGCGGAACCTCGTACTGGAATGTCCGCCTTCTCGATCATCTCTTCGACTTCGATGAAATCCGCGTGCATTCGCGCCGCCCGGAAAGTCGCGATGCCTTCGCAAAGCGTCTTGAGGCGGATCTCGGCAAGAAGATCATCGTTACCGACAATTGGGAGGATTGCCTCAAGGGCGCCGATATCATGGTCGAGGCGAGCCGCCTGCCGGAACCGGAACCGCTGTTCAAGACGGAATGGGTGAAGAAGGGGGCCTTCGTCGTGCCCTATGGCACGATGAGCGCGCTTGAATTCGATCTCACCGATATCATGGACAAGGTCGTCGTCGACGATTGGGGACAATGCGGGCCCGGCAAGCCGTTCGGAGCGCTTCGCCGTCACGTCGACGAGGGCAAGGTGACGGCCGAGAACTTGCATGCCGAAATCGGCCAGATCGTCTCCGGCATGAAACCCGGCCGCGAGAGCGACGAGGAGACGATCCTGTTCTGGCATCGCGGCCTCAGCACGACCGACGTAGCGCTCGGCGCTGCCATGGTGGAGAAGGCCAGGGAGATGAATATCGGCCAGCGCCTGCGGTTCGCATAGATAGCCATGGTCATGTCCAAGCCAATCGCCTGTTCGAGAATGTATAATCTCAGCCCGCGCATTCGCGGCCTGTGGGACGCGCTGTTTGCGCTCGTCAGCCTACGGTCCGGCGTCGAGCTCGAGATCATCGCCCATGCCGCACCAGCACCCTTGTCGGCGTTATGGGCGAGGCCGGACATGGGAGCGGTCTTCATGTGCGGCTATCCGTTTTCACGCATGCCCGAGGACACGAGACCGGCTGTCCTTGCTGCACCCGTCTCGAGCGAAGCATGGTCTTTGGACCAGCCGCTCTATGCCAGCCACATCCTCGTCGCCTCCACCGGGCCGGTGAACGCGGTGGCGGATCTCGCTGCCGCACGCTGGGGCTGGACCGTGCGCGATTCCCAATCGGGCTACCACGCGGCGCGCTCCTACCTTGCCGACCGATTTGCGGGCACGATGAAGCAGAGCACGACGGTCGGACCGCTGCTCAACCCCTCAGGCATCGTCGCAGCCCTCAAGGATGGCAGGATCGATGCGGGCGCGATCGACGCCTATGCCTTCCAATTGTTGTCGATGCACGAGCGCGACGCGATCGATGGCCTTCGTATTCTGGCGACGACCGATCCGCTTCCCGCGCCGCTATTGGTTGCCGCGCAGACATTGCCCGCGGACATCGCCACAGCATTACAGCAAGGCCTCGTGACGTTGCATGAAACGCCTGGGGGAACGGCGGTTTTGGAACGGCTCGGCCTCAGACGATTTTCGGCGGTCACTCCGTCCGCCTACGATGTCCTGCCGCAGAGAGCCGACGACGCCGATCGCAGATTGGGGATCTCATGGTAGACAGGCGAACGAGCGCCCGGACGCGAAGGTCTCGACGATGAAATGGGTCCCTAAACACCTCGACCGACTATTCGAAGCGCTGTTGGAGCACCTGTATCTCGTTTTTTCCTCGGTGGGCATTGCCCTGGTGATCTCACTGATCGTCGGGATATGGGCGGCAAGGCGGCCGCGAAGCTTCGCGGTAATCATCATCTTCACCGGTATCCTGTTCGCCGTGCCGAGCTTGGCGCTGTTTGCGCTTCTCATTCCCATCATGGGGATCGGGGCGGCACCCGCCATTACCGGTCTTGCCGCCTACTCGCTGATGATCCTGATCCGCAATATCGGCATGGGGTTTCAGGCAATTCCGCGTGACATACTCGAAGCTGCCGATGGCATGGGCTACGGCACGGCGCGCCGGATCTGGGAAGTCGAGCTGCCGCTGGCGATGCCCTATATCGTCGGCGGTATCCGCATTGCCATGGTGACGGTCATAGGCATTGCGACCGTTGCCGCCTATATCAATGCCGGCGGGCTCGGCGTCATCATTTTCGAAGGCATCGACCAGCGGTTTCCCGAAAAGATCATCGCCGGCGGGCTGCTGACGTCATTTCTGGCGCTCTTTGCCGACTACTGTTTTGCATCGTTCGAAAAGCTGCTGCGCCGGCGCAGTGGAGGTAAAGCAGCATGATCGTTATCGATGCATTCAGCTGGATCTTCAACAACTCCGGCGCCTTCTTCAATGCTTTCAATCGCCATCTTCTGATGTGCGTCCTATCGCTCGGCATCGCTTTCGTTATTGCCGTGCCACTCGGATTTGCCGTCGCATGGGCACCTCGCGCCGCCTTTGCAGTGGTCAATATTGCCGGCGCCTTGCGCTCCATACCGAGCCTTGCGATCCTGTCGGCGGCGATGCCGTTTCTCGGCATCGGATTGTTGCCGTCGGTGGTGGCTCTCATCGTCCTTGCCGTGCCGCCGCTGCTGTTGAGCACGATCATCGGCATCCGCGAGATCGACGCCTCGGTGATCGATGCGGCCGATGGAATGGGCATGAGCGCCGGGCAGATGCTGTGGGAGATCGAACTTCCTCTGGCCGTTCCCTCGATTCTGTCAGGCGTCAGGACGAGTGCCATCCAGGTCATCGGCGGGGCGGCGCTGGCCTCCTTCATCGGCGGCGGCGGGCTTGGCGATTTCATCAATGCCGGCATTGCGATCATGAATATGCCGCGCCTTCTCGTCGGAGCGGTCCCGATAGCGCTGCTCGCGATCTTTGCGGAACTGGCGTTCGGCGCCCTGGAGCGCGTCTTCACTCAACGGCGCTAAGCGGCCGAAAGCGGATATCAGGATGATTCATCTCGACCATGTTACGAAGAATTACGACGGCGGCGGCCAGCATGCGGTCGACAATCTCGATCTCCTGATCGAGACCGGTACGACGGTTGCCCTGATCGGCCCTTCGGGCTGCGGCAAGACCACGACCATGCGCATGATCAATCAGTTGGAAACGCCCACGGCGGGACGTGTGCTGGTCGATGGCAAAGATATCGCCCGGGTCGATCAGAAAGAGCTGCGCCGCAGCATCGGTTATGTCATCCAGCAAGTCGGTCTGTTTCCGCATATGTCGATCGCGCGCAATGTCGCAACCGTGCCGCGGCTTCTCGGTTGGGAAAAGGCGCGCAGCGATCGCCGGGTCGACGAGCTGCTGGATCTCGTGGGGCTTGATCCGGCCATCATGCGACAGCGCCTGCCACACGAATTGTCGGGAGGGCAGCGTCAGCGCGTCGGTTTCGCGCGCGCGCTCGCCGCCGACCCTGCAATCATGCTGATGGACGAACCGTTCGGCGCGATCGATCCAATCACCCGCGTTCGGCTTCAGGACGAATTCCGCGATATTCTCAGGAAGGTGAAGAAGACCGTCGTCATCGTTACCCATGATCTCGATGAGGCAATCAAAATGGGTGATCGCATCGCCATCATGCGGGATGGCCGCCTCCTTCAGTATGATACCCCGCAGGAAATCCTCGCGCGTCCCGTCAATGAATTCGTCGAGAGTTTCCTCGGCCCCGACCGAGCCATAAAAAGGCTAAGCTTGATTGCCGTATCGATGATCATGACCGCGCCGGAACCGTCCAACGGCGATGCCGAGATCGCCGCTGACGCCACGGTTCACGACGCCTTGGCGCTCATCCTCTCCGGTGAGATGCCGGGCCTGCACGTCAGGGCCGCCGATGGGACGCTTGCGGGATATTTGTCTCGTGACACCCTATTGCGCGCCAATCGGCTTTAGAGCATCCAGCAAAGTGCGCAGCGGTCTTGCGCCCGGAAATGCACAAAACAATAAGATGGAACGTTTCCGTGACGCACGCAAAAAGCGGAAACGCTCCGGCTGGAGTCGTTTGCGGAAGAGGGCGACATTGCAGGTCGCCGTGACGACAAGCCCAACCCGCTCAACGCGGGCTGGGCCATCTTCGATTCGATCAGAGGGTCGAGACGTTCTCAGCCTTCGATTTTCCGGTCTTGCGATCCTGTCCAACTTCGAAGCTGACCTTGTCGCCTTCGCGGAGCGACCCGCCGCTTTGAAGCGCAGACACGTGAACAAAAACGTCCTGCCCGCCACCCTCAGGGGTGATGAAGCCGAAGCCCTTGTCGTCATTGAAGAATTTAACGGTACCTGTCGGCATGAGATAAATATTTCCTTGTATCGTTCGACGATTTGCGAAGGCGAAACTATAGCTTCGGCGCTTCTGTATCAACCCTTTAGCACACTGGTGGCTTTTTGAACGCAAAAAGACATCAGCTCCGACGAAGTTCAATGCGGCTGGTAACAACCGATCGACCTGTAGCAGGGTCGGTGTCGACGGTTGTGAGACGCATTCCCGACGCTCCGGTTTTTTCGATCGTCATCTGGGCACGTCGATCGCCATTCACTTCTTTCGCCCATCTTATCGCGAGGCTTATGGCGTTACCCTCGCGCCTTCCGCCAAGCCCCGCGGTGCCGGTGCCCGCCCCCACGTAGGAGCCAGTGTACGTGTCACCGCTGGCCTTGAGGTTAGCGCTGATGACGCGGGAAAAAACGACAAGGCTGGTACAGCGTCCATTGAGTGCGAGGGAGCTTTCATTCGCATCCGACTTGAAACGGCAGGTGACGTTAATGGTGGGTGCGTTTATCCGCACTTTCACCGTCCCCTTACCGCTCCAACTTCCCGCCAGTGTTTTCAGAAAGGCCGATTCGTCGGCGTTGGCGGCGCCAGCCATAGCTATCGACGCCGTCGCAACGGCGAACGCGCATACAAGGACCTTAAGCATGTGATTAACTTTCGGACCGCGTAACATCCGCATCATGACGCTCCGCTGATCGAGGAGAGGGTACCATTTAACCGTTCGGCAGTGACTTAGTTCCGTGTGGAAAGCATTCGACCGCGTTCGCAACCATCCGCTCGCCGCAGGCCGCACGTTTTCAACAGGATCAACATACCATTGCTACCTACGGACGTTGAAAGGGATTGCCGATCACCCGCCTGAGCATTTAGATCGGTCTTACACAATGAGATTGTGCAAGCCGGCTGAAATGGCGTCAATTCCGCTACAGCGCCGCGCGTCTTTTGAGACGCGCAAAGGAGGTTGTAGCGTTTTGAATTGCTGTGCAGATGGCCTGAAACTTTGCCAGCCCACCGCGCTGTCACATATGAGGGGTCGACGCCATTGTCTTCGCTTATTCTTCCTAGTCGCCCGCTCTCGTTGGCGCGCAACGTCATCTCTACGCCGAATGCTTACTTTTGGGCAACGCCCATCATCCTGGCACTGGCTGTCTTTCTATTCATCTCGGAAGCACCGGGCGTGATCCGCGATTTCCAGATCAGCCAGAACCCTTTGACCCTCGAAAATGGCGACGTGCAAAACGGGCGATGCACGACACGCAAGGCAGTCTTTACCGATTGCGAGGCACGCCTTGTCTACAGCTACGGTGGACGAGACTACGACACCGAAGTCGAGGTCATGTTCGTCGATTTCCATACCGGCGACTACGAAACCGGTCTTGTGATATCAGCCGATCATCCGGAACTTGCGACGATGAGCCTGGGTCTGGACATGCTCTGGAACCGGATCATCACGCTTACTGTGTTCGCCGTCCTGCTTGGCGGCATGGGCCTCGGGATGATCTTTCTCGGTATCCGCATTTGGCGGGTTAAGGGCCAATTGCTTCGGCCTGCCATGCTGACCCCTGTCCCGGTCGAGATCACCGCATTCGACCGCAAACGCGGCGTCCTTTCCATTACCTACAACGACAAGATTGCCGACGACAAAACCGGGCGATCGGTTTACACGCGCATGAAGAATGGTGAGGAGCCTCTGATCGTCGGTGAAGCCAATGGCAAAGCGATCGGACTGGCTGTCAGGCACGGCAATACTGCCCTGCCAGTGCTTCTGGACGATCGTCTGCAGCGCGTGAACCTTACGGATGATGAGCGCAACACCGCTCTTGCACCTTTCGCGTATCAGCAAGAAAGCGATGGAGGTGTGCCGGTTTTGATCGGAGAACCCAAGCAGGCGGGGGTATCGATCTGGAGGCGGTTGCAGCTTTTCTTCGGTATGTTGCTTCTGATCCTCGTCGGTGCGATCGGCTTCTGGCTTTGGTACGTCACCACCTCCACGACACCATTCCAATCGCCTGGCATGGACATCAACAATCTCATGCCGGCGCCGTTGAACGAGTGGGGATGCGAGCAGCTCAAGAAGAGGTTCGGCGAGGGGCGCGCGCCGTTTGGTTGCGTAGCCGACGATTACACGAGTTGGAAATAGAGGTTGAACCCGTCTGTTGCCGAGCTTCCCGGTCTGCCGCAGACCGGTATCTTCGAACTTGGCGGTTTTCGTCGGCTGCACACTTGCCGGCAAGAAAACTTGCGGATGGTAGGTAATACCCCGTTGCCGAACCGGGAGTACTTCGGCAAATGTCACCTTCCTTGGTGCGAGGTGAGTTTATGTCATCTCGGATCGAGCTTCTGGTTGCAAAACACGTCAGTGGCGCGGCCGATGTATTGGTAAACACCTATGCCCTGCCTCCGTGGAATGAGAACTGGTCCCTTGAAGCGGCAGCTGAAAATGTGACCTATGTGCTTGAAACCCGTAGATCGGTTGCACTTGTGGCGGTTGATGAAGGTAGGGTGCTCGGGAGTGCGCTGGGATAAGACAGCGCCGCCACCGGCCCGATCATTTACTTGGACGAGCTTTCAGTGCAGCCCGACGCGCAGGGTAAGGGAATAGGGACCGCTCTACTTTCAGCGATGTTTGAAACAGCCAACGCTGAAGGATGTAGCAGCGTTTGGTTGATCTCACAGCGAGGAGGGGCGCTGTCGGAGTTTTATCAGCGTTGCGGGTTTGCTATGAGAAGCGACCTCGGTATCTACTCAAGATCGAGCGGATAACGCTCGAATGGGAATTTCCGATCCGCCAGCGAAAATCCTGAGTACGCATGGTTGAAGTGCGAGTGGCCGAGCGTCTTTCAAAGAGTGCGTAACATCATCGGCGATCGCTACTACAATTGGTTTAGGTAGCCGGTTCGGCTTGATGTGGATGGCGGAGCTTGCGACGACTTCAAGCCGCCGCCGCATATCGGTCGAGAATTACGCCTTTCCATACATCCTGCTCGCGCGCAGCAGGCGTTGCGAATAGGGGTGTTCGACCGTACCTTTTCGCAAGGCGCCGACATCGACCTGTTCGACGATCTCGCCCGCTTCCATGATGGCGACGCGGCTGCACATGTGCGAGACGACGGCGAGATCATGGCTGACGAGCAGATAGGTCAGACCGCGATTGGTACGCAAATCCTGGAGGAGGTTGAGGATTTCCGCCTGAACCGACACGTCGAGCGCTGATGTCGGTTCGTCGAGAAGCAGAACGTCCGGATCCAGCATCAGGGCACGGGCGATCGCCACGCGCTGGCGCTGGCCGCCGGAGAGCTGGTGCGGAAATCTGTAGCTCAGCGCCGGATCGAGGCCAACCGATCTCAGGACCGCGTTCATGTCGACGGAATTCGTATCCAGACCCTGGTTGCGCAGCGGTTCTTTCAGCTGCGAGCGGATCGTCTTGCGGGGATGCAGGGAACCGTAGGGGTCCTGGAACACCATCTGCACCCGACGAAAGAATGGCCGGCTGCGCTGTCGGTCCAGCGTTTCGCCGTGGAGCGCGATCCGGCCGTCATAGTTGGCGTTGAGACCGGAAAGCGCCCTCAGGACAGTGGACTTCCCGCAGCCGGACTCGCCGACCAGGCCGAAAGCAGTTCCCTTTTCGATGGCGAAGCTTACGTCTCGAACGACAGGCCGCTGCCCGGGTCCGAAACGGACCGTAAGATTGTCGATTTTAATCACCGCGGCGGCTCCAATGCGAATTCTTCAAGCCAGGCCGGATCTCGTTTCAGGATCGGCAGCCGGGCAGGGGGATCTTCGATCGTCGGCAAGGATGCCAGCAACCCCTGCGTATAAGGATGTCTGGCCTTGTCGAGATCGCGCGCCTCGAGCACTTCCACGACCCGCCCCGCATACATGATGAGGACGCGATCGCAGAAATTCCTGATGAGATTGAGATCGTGGCTGATGAAGATCAGCCCGAGATTGCGGCGCAGGACGAGCTCGTCGAGCAGGGCCAGGATCTCGAGCCTCACCGTCACATCGAGTGCTGACGTCGGTTCGTCGGCGATCAGCACTTCTGGTTCGGCAATCAGCATCATGGCGATCATCGCCCGCTGGCCCATACCGCCCGAGATTTCGTGCGGATAAAGGCGGGCCACACGCTCGGGATCGCGGATCTGAACGGCTTCGAGCATATCGAGCGCCTGCTGCCAGGTCTTTGCCCTGCTCGTCCTCGGATGATGGAAGCGGTAGGTCTCGGCAATCTGTTCGCCGATCCGCATGACGGGATTGAGCGAATATTTCGGGTCCTGCAGGATCAGACCGATCCTCCGGCCCCTGATCGTCATCATCGTTTTTTCGGTCGCCTTGAGCAGATCGACGTCGCGAAAGCGCATCCGCTCGGCATTGACGATCGCGGTCGGTGGCAGCAGCTTCATGATCGCGCGGCCGACGGTCGACTTTCCCGATCCCGATTCACCGACGATCCCGAGCTTTTCCTGTCCAAGCGAAAAGCTCACGCCGCGCACGGCCCGTACCTGTCCGCCGCCGAAGGCGATTTCGAGGTTCTGAATATCGATCAAGTCCGTCATTCTGAACCTCGGGGATCGAGAACATCGCGAAGCGCATCGCCGACGAGGTTGAAGGCGAGGCTGACGAGCGCGATGGCAATGCCGGGTGCGGCGATGACCCAGGGGCTGTCGAGCATGAATTCACGTCCGCTGGCGGCCATCGAACCCCATTCCGGCCATGGCGGCTGCGCACCGAGGCCGAGGAAGCCGAGACCGGCGGCAGTGATGATGATGCCGGCCATGTTGAGGGTGACGCGGACGATCACCGAGGGAATGCACATCGGCAGGATGTGGCGGGTGATGATCGCAATTGATGTCGCGCCCTGCAGGCGTACGGCGGCGATATAATCCGCCTTGCGAAGGCTGAGCGTCTCGGCGCGCGCAAGACGCGCGATCGGCGGCCAGGCGGTCAGTGAAATCGCGATGATCGCATTGGTGATGCCCGGACCCAGCGCAGCGGCAAAACCCAGCGCCAGCACGAGGCCGGGAAAGGAAAGAAAAATGTCGGTGACGCGCATCAGGATTTCATCGACGATGCCGCCGAAATAGCCGGAGACAGTGCCGATCAGCAGGCCGAGCGGGGCGACGATGACCGTGACGAGCATGATGATGTAGAGCGTGGTGCGGGCGCCATAGATCACCCGGGAAAAGACGTCGCGGCCAAAATTGTCTGTGCCGAGCCAATGGCTCGCCGATGGCGCGGCAAGCCGCCCGGCCATGTCCTGAACGATCGGATCATAGCTCGTCAGCAAGGGCGCCGCCGTCGCCACGACGATCAGCAGCACGATGATCGCCAATCCGACGAGGCCAAGTGGATGCAGGCTGAATTTCCGCCAGCCTTGATGAATTTGCTGCGCGGACGACTGGAACCAGCCTCGAGGCTCCGGCGTGAGCAGCCAGTTGCGAAGGCCGCCAGTGTTAAGGCTGTCTGCGTGCTCAGAGGAGATCGTCATGGCGTCACCGTGTCCTCGGATCAAGAATGCGATAAAGGAAGTCCGACAGGATGTTGATCGTCAGGAAGACGGCGCCAATCGTCAGGACGGAACCCATGACCACGTTCATGTCGTTCATCTGCAGCCCCCGGGTCAGGTACTGGCCGAGCCCCGGCCACCCGAAGACGGTTTCGATCAGCACCGCCCCCTCGAGCAGCCCGCCGAAGGTCAGCGCCATGATCGTCAAAAGCTGCACCCGGATGTTCTTGAATGCATGGCGCCACACCACCTTGCGGGTGCCAAGCCCCTTTGCCCGCGCCGTGATGATGTATTCCTGGCTCAGTTGCTCCAGCATGAAGCTTCGCGACATGCGGCTGATATAGGCGACGGAATAGTACCCAAGGATTGCCGCCGGCAGGATGATGTGGCCAAGAGCGTTGTGAAACACGTCCCATTGCCGCTCTATCGCCGCGTCGATCAGAAGAAAGCCGGTCACCGGCGTGACGAGACCCTCGTAGAAGACGTCGATCCGGCCTGATGCGCCGACGAGCTTGAGCTTTGCATAGAAGATGAAGAGCGCCATCAGCCCGGTCCAGAAGATCGGGATGGAATGGCCGGCAAGGGCAACGATGCGGGCGACGTGATCGATGATCGTTCCGCGCCTGACGGCGGCCGTGATCCCCAGGGGAACGCCGACGATGGCCCCGATGATCATGGCGATGACCGCTAACTCGATGGTGGCGGGAAAAATCGTCAGGAGATCGGTGAGGATCGGCTGGCCCGTCGTCGCCGATGTGCCGAGATCGCCTGTCGCGATCTTCCCGACATAGGCGAGGAACTGCATCCAGACAGGTTGCCCGAGCCCCAGCTCATTAAAGACGCGATCGTAAACCTCCTTGCTGACCTCCGCCCCGGTGATGGCAAGCACCGGGTCGGCAGGCAGCAGGCGACCCATCGAAAAGGTCAGGAAGAGTAGGCCGAGCAGCGTCGTCACGACCGCGACGGCGCGCCCTGCCAAGCGCCGCAAAAGGCTCATTAGAGGGTGCGGGGCCGCATCGGCGAACCCGCCCTCCGTGGAACGACGGCTGCTCTCCGGCTTCGATGTCAGATCGGCGCTCGCCACGGCGTTCTACTCCTTGGTCACGTCATGCCAGCGCGTCGACCATGTCGTGTGCCCATGATAGCCCTTGACGTTGGTGCGCATGACATAGGGGTCGGTTCGCTGGAAGAAGATGACGAGTGGGGAAGCCATGCCGCTGTAGATGCCGTCCATCTTCTTGAAGATTTCCGAGCGCTTGCCCGTATCGCGCTCTTTCATCGACTGGTCGACGAGTGTGTTGAGGTCGTCCACCTTCATGCCTGTGCGCCAAAGATAATAGCTGCCGAGGCGCGCCTCGTCGCTATTGTCGGGATTGTAGGCATATTGTGTGGCGACGGCGAAAGGATCAGGCAGTCGGGCGCCGGAATTGCCGAGCAGAACCTCATATTTGCGCTCGCGAAATGCGGGCGTGAATTCGCCGGGCACGAGATCGAGATCGAGGCCGGCAGCACGGGCGCTCGCCTGCAGCGCTTCGGCGAAGGGCAGTGTCGCCGCACCCGAGGGATTGAGCACCTTCTTCAGGCCATTGGGGTAGCCGGCTTCCGCCAGCAGCTGCTTGGCTTTGGCAGGATCGTAATCGTAGTGGGTGGCAGCTTCCTCAGGCGCGCCGATCATGCCACGCGGGATCATCGACTGCCAGGGAAAGCCGGTATAGCGCATGATGTTGCCGGAGATCGCCTTCCAGTCAAAGGCATGCTGGAAGGCCTCGCGAACCTTCGGCTTCTGCAGATCCGGGTCTTTCTGGTTGAGTGCGATATAATAGAAACCGAGGCCCGGAACGCTTTCAATCACCATGTCCTTTTTGTTGGACAGGGCATCGAGGTCGCCGCTTGCGAGGTATTGGCCGACATCGACGTCTCCGGCTTCGAGCTGCAGTCTGAGGTTGCCGGATTCTGGAATGTGCCGGGCGACGACGCGAGCCATGGCCGGCGCTCCGCCCCAATAGTCCTTGCGTGCGTTGAAGATCGCAACGTCGTTCGGCCGCCATTGCGTCAGCGCGAACGGGCCGCTGCCGGCCGAATTGGCAGAAAGCCAAGCACCGCCGAAGTCGCCATTTGCCTCATGCGACAGTGCCGTCTTCTTGTCGATGATGCCGATCGATGAGCCGGCAAGCGAATAGAGCACCAGATCGGTGTTCACGGCCTGCGGCAGCTCGATTTCGAGCGTATGTTCGTCCTTTGCCCGAACAAGCTTTTCGACGTTGTCAGGTGTAAAGCCCCAGAGTGCCACGTCGGTGGAGCCGACCTGGCCCATCTTGATGACGCGCTGGATCGACCAGGCCGCATCGTCGGCGGTCACCTTGTTGCCGCTCTGGAAGACCGCATCTTCGCGCAATGTCAGCGTGATGATCTTGCCATCCGCCGAGACGCTCCATTGCGTCGCGAGCATCGGCTTCAGCGTCTTAAGGTCGTCAGGCGACAGCTGCACGAGGTTGTCGTAAATGTTCGAGATCAGTTCGGAAACCGTGCGGGCATTGTTCTGCGCCGGATCGAGTGTCCTTATGCCCGTGAGATTGGTGCCGATCACCAGCATATTGGGCGGCGACGCCGCGAAGCTGGGCTGCGCCGTCATCATGGCGCCGGTAATTGCGATCGTCGTCAGTACCTGTCTCAACATCTCAAGACCTCCCAATCCTGTTGTTTGCGGAAATAGAGCAATTCCAGGAAAAGTGCGAAACGGTTTTCCGCCCAGAATTGCGTAAAAACAAAGGGTTATAGCGGCTCTGCGCTTTCATGCTGAGCCGCTCTCGTGTCGAACTCAGCCGGCCGCCTTTGCGGAATCCTGCTGGTGTGGATGGATCTGGTTGTTGCCGGCGGCATCCCAGCGCTGAAGCAGCCGATGAAGTTCCTCGCGATCATGCCGATCGAGCAGAGGCAATCCCGGCACGCGCACGGGGCCGACATCGAGGCCGGAAAAGGTGACGGCCTCCTTGACGACAGTCACGTTCGCGCCATTGCGGAATTTGGTCCGCATCCGCTCGAATGGTTCAAGCTGGTTGACGATAGCCCTTGCGGCGCCGAAGTCACCTCTTTCGAGCGCATCGTGAACGGCAAGCGACAGATGCGGCGCGACATTGACGAGACCGGATGTGAAGCCGCGCGCGCCCGCAGCGGTAAATGTCGGCGCCCAGCTCTCCGCCAGGCCGCAGACGAACAACGCACCGGCCGGATCGGCTGCGGCGATCGCTCTGGACAGCAGCATCAGATCGGTCGTGGCGAACTTGATGCCGGCAATATTACCGTGGTTTGCGAGACGGATGATATCGTCAACACCGAAACCCTCGGCCCTGACATAGGCGATGAGCGGCAGGGTGGAAGCATCCGCAAGATTGCAGAAATAGTCGATTTGGGACGAAGGTGCTGCGAAAGGATCGACGGGCTGATGCGACATCACGGCGGATGCGCCGATCGCGGCCGCATCTTTCGCCATGCCGATCGCCTCGCGCAGCGATCGGCCGATTGCCGCCGTGACCGGCGCCGTGCCGTTGACGCCTGAAACCGCCGCCTCATGGACGATCCTGATTTCCTGCGGCGTCAGAGCATAGAATTCCCCGGTATTGCCGGCAGCGACGATGTTGTGAATGCCGGCTGCCGCGACCCGCTCATAGACTTTCGCCGTGATCCGGGGTTCGACTTCACCTTGGCCGTCATAGGCGGTGACGGGAACACCCGATACGCCTGTAAGCGCCTTGCGCATGGTTGCGATGCTCATCTTTCTTCCCCGTTACCTTTCCATCTATTCGCTGTCGTTTCGAAGGGAGGCTCGTTGTCATCCCGGAGGGTGACCCGTCCCGAAGCGGAAGGGCGGCAGGCCCTCTGCATCCACGTCGAAGGCGATGACCGTCCCCGCCTCGAAACGTCCGGTGCGGTCCGTCGACAGGCTCGTGACAAAGAGGGTGCGGAGATCCGGCCCTCCGAAACACGGCATTGTCGGTGCCGCGACGGGCAGAATGTAGATCTCGACGATTTCGCCTTCGGGCGATATTCGGTTGAGGCGGCCGGCGGAAACGCCGGCGCTCCAGTAGAACCCGTCACGATCGGTTGTCGCGCCGTCCGGCCGACCCTCGTCTTCCGTGAAGCTGCGAAGCCGGCGCCCATCGCCGAGGTCGCCCGTATCAGGATCAAAGTCGAATGCCTGCAAGAAGCATTGCCGGCTGTCGGAGTGATACATCCGCCGGCCGTCCGGCGACCAGGCAAGGCCGTTGGAGCTCGTCAGTCCGGTTGCAACGGTCCGCGTGCGGCCATCGGCGCCCACGCGGTAAAGTGCGGCCTCATCGGTCTGCGGCTTGGCTTCGCTAAACGATCCGATCCAGAAGTGCCCGTCTGGGCCGACCTTTCCGTCATTGAGGCGGCAGTTGATGTGGCGCCCGACTGGATCCGACACAAGCTCGAAATCTCCAGAGACGGGATCGAAGAGATGGACGCCCGTCTGAAGCGCCACGACGATCCTGTGATCGCGGCAAAGTCCGAGGGCGCCGATTGCGGCCGGCATGTCGAAGCGGTCGATCTTTCCCGAAGCCGAGCGCCGGACGAGTGCTGGCGCCTGAATGTCGACGAACCACAAAGTGCCGGTCTCCTCGTCCCATACCGGCGATTCACCAACCGTCAGCGGCTGTTGGATCACGGAACGGACGTCCGGACGGATGATGCGCGGGGCCGTCATTCAACCGTCTCCAGGTTCTTGGCCAGACCCTCGGCGTCGCGCATGCGGATGGTGCCGTCGTGATTGATCTCACAGAACCCGCCACCCTGGAACGCCAGCGCGACCGGCCCTTCGGATCCCTCTTCGATCAGGGCGTGGTCACGCGGCCGGTCCTGTGGCTGGTAGCCCAATCGTGTCGCCAGATCGTTCTCCCACCACATCTCCTCGGTGTCAGAAACGCCGTAGACCACTGTTGCTGCGATCAACGGGTGCGACAGGCCGATCCTGACCAATTGCGCCAGGTCTCGCGCGCTGATCCAGATCGCAATCGATCGTTCGCTGTTGGGATAGGTGCCCGCATTGCCGATGCGGATGGACAAAGAGCGAATGCCCGACGTGTCGTAGTAAAGCCCCGCCACAAGTTCGCCCCAGCATTTGGAAAGCCCATAAGGACTGTCGGGACGCATCGGGTCGAGCGGCGACACGAGCTGGCCGCGCGGATAAAAGCCCGTGGCATGGTTGCTCGATGCATAGACGACCCGCTGGACCTTGTTGGTCCGCGCCGCTTCGTAGAGATTGTAAGTACCAAGCACGTTCGCATGCAGAATGGCGTTCATGTCCGTGCCGCTTGCAATACCGGCGAGATGAACCACGCCATCGACATCTTTCAGCGCAGCCGTCGCCTCGTCGAGCTTTGTAAGATCGGCCTTGACGAAGCTCTCGTTTTCGCCAAGCCCGTCAGGCTCCTGGAGATCGATCAGGCTGAGGTGCTCGACATGCGACCGAAGGAACGGGCGCAGTAGCGTCCCTACGCGTCCGGCAGCACCCGTCATGGCGACCCGTTTCATCATCTCTTCTCCCATTGTCGCTCAAACGCCCTGGAACATGCGGGCGCGAGCATTCAGTATGTGTTTTTTCATCGCATCGTGTGCTTCGGTTTCCCGGTGCGCGAAGATCGCCTCGACGATCACCGCATGCTCATCCTGGACGCTGCGGATCTGTTCCGGCGTCCGCTTCAAGCTCAAGCTTCGCGTAACGGAATGCCCGATGGCGAAATGCGGCTTGAACCACTCGCGCAGGGTAATGTGGAACTGGTTACCGGTCGCCATGGCAATTGCATCATGCAGAGCCTGGTCCTCTTCGGCGCCAAGCTCCCCGTCGCGCAGACATTGCTCGATCGAAAGAAGCGCTGCCGTTATCCGCTCCTTGTCGGCCGGCTGCCAGTTTCGTGCGGCAAGCTCCGCCGCCTCGGCTTCGAGACCGGCGCGGAATTCGAAGAACCGCTGGACATCGGCCAAGGAGCCGACCGGCACCATTTTCAGCATCGACGAATCCGGTCTTTGCCTGACATAGGAACCGGACCCTTTACGCGAAACGACCAGGCCATCGGCTCTCAAGCGTTCGAGCGCTTCGCGCACGACAGGTCTCGACGCGCCGAAATCAGCGGCGAGCTTCGTTTCCGGCGGCAGCCGTTCGTTCACCGGAAAGTTGCCGTCGGCGATCATCCCCACGATCTTCTCGTAGATGATGTCGCTGAAGCGCGTTGCGCCCCTGTTCGAAACGGCATCGACCGTAAATGTCATTCTGATCCTTTTCTCTCAACGCCATGTGCGACGGCGTTTGACGGCCGCACCCTGGCTGTCGCCGACCATAATGCTCAAGGCAGCATACAGCATCTGACAGATCTAACGTTTTTCGTCCTGTTAGCCGTGTTTTTAGCGGCACAACCTCGTATATCGATGCTGCATCGCTACGAAATTTGTAATTATCTGTCAACTCTTGTAATCATTTGGGAACGTGTCTATGGTTTCGGTCGTAGCGCCGAGGAGGGCGTCAGCGTCGGGTCGGGAGCCCGACGCATCAGCCGGTGCAAAGGCTGCGCCGGCACAAAAGGGAGGAATTCGATGGCCAAAGAAATACTGTCGCGTGGCGTCACCCGCCGCGCCGTGCTTGGTGGCATGGCTGGTGTCGCGGCGCTGTCTATCGCCGGTCGCGTGTCTGCCGCAGGCGGTGAAGCGCCGGCCCTTGCGCAACTCGCCAAGGAGGGGAAGCTGCCGCCGCTCGCCGAGCGCCTGCCGAAAAAGCCGATGGTCGTGACGCCGTTCGAGAAAGTCGGCACCTATGGCGGCTCGCTGCGCCGCGGCCTTCGCGGTTCATCCGACCATAACGGCATCCTGCGTATGGTCGGCAACCAGAGCCTTGTGCGCTGGAATCTCGATTTTACCGCTGTGCAGCCGAACCTTGCCGAACGCTGGGAAGTCAGCGACGACGCAACACAATTCACGTTCCATCTCATCGAAGGCGTGCGCTGGTCCGACGGTCATCCCTTTACGGCCGATGACGTCGTTTTCGCGATCGAAGACTGCGTCAAGAACACCGAGCTCTACAGCTCGACACCGGCGCAGCTTGCTGTCGCCGGCAAGCCGGTCACGGTCGAGAAGATTGACGACTATACGGTGAAGTTCACCTTTGCCGCGGCCAATGCGCTTTACCTGGAAAACCTCGCCACGCCGCTTGGCCAGCATCCGACGCTGTTCCCGAAGCATTACTGCAGCCAGTTCCTGCCGAAATATAATCCGAATATCGAGGCCGATGTGAAGAAGGCCGGCGTCACCAGTTGGACGGAGCTGTTCCGCAGCCGTTGCGGCGACATCGAGATCCCATCGCGATGGGGCAATGTGGATAAGCCGACGCTCGACCCATGGGTGGTCAAGGAGCCCTATGTCGGGGGGGCTACGCGCGTCGTCATGACCCGCAACCCTTATTTCTGGCAGGTCGATACCGAGGGTAACCAGCTTCCCTACATCGATGAAATCAACTTCGGCATCTCGCAGGACGTCGAATCGCTGATGCTGAATGTCATCTCCGGAAAGATCGACATCCAGGAACGCCATATCAGCGTCCTCGCCAACAAGCCGACGCTGTCCAAGAACATGGAGAAAGGCGATTATCGCCTGCTGACGCTCGTGCCTTCAGCCTCGCAACAGTGCCAGATCTATTTCAACATCACCCACAAAGATCCTGCGATGCGCAAGATGTTTGCGGATAAGGCGTTCCGGCAAGCGCTCTCGATCGGCATCAATCGCCCGGAACTCATCGATATCGTCTATTTCGGCCAGAGCGAGCCCTACCAGGCTGGGCCGCGTCCGACCCATCCCTGGTATAACGAGAAATACGCGCGCCAGTTCACCGAATATGACGCCGACAAGGCGGGCGCGATGCTCGATGAGGCCGGCTACAAGAAAGGCGGCGACGGTTTCCGCCTCCGGCCCGACGGCCAGAAGGTGTTCTTCTCGATCGACGTCATTCCGACCCTCTATCCCGACCTCGTCGATGCCCTGGAACTGGTCAGGACGCATTGGGCCCAGATCGGTATCGACATGAAGGTCAACACGATCGAGCGGGCGCTCTATTACACCCGCGGCGACGACAATGCCCATGATGCGGCGGTATGGCCGGGCCCTGGCGGTCTCGATCCGATGCTCGATCCACGCGATTTCTTCGCGTTCCATCCGCAGGGCTCGCGTTACGCCATTCCGTGGACGCTTTGGTACACCTCCAATGGTGCACGCGGCGAAGAGCCGCCGGAAAGCCAGAAGAAGCGCATGAAGCTCTTCGACGAAGCGCGTTCGACGGCTGATCTCGACAAGCGCGGCGCGATCATGAAGCAGATCTTCGACATCGCCGCGGAGGAATTCGAGACCGTCGGCCTTTGCCTTGCCGTCGGCGGCTTCGGCATCATCCGCAACAATCTGCGCAATGTTCCCGAGAAGGAGCCGGATAGCTGGTCCTGGCCCAATCCCGGCCCTGCAATGCCGCAGCAATTCACCTTCACGAGCTGATTTTCGTCTTAAGCGCCGTGCCATCAGGTACGGCGCTTTCTTTCAGTTCGCCCTCCGAGATGCCTTGCCGGTCCTGACGGCCGACAAGGCCCGGGAGGCGGCGTTCAATGCAAGAGGCGCCTCATGCTGGTCTTTATCGCCAAACGCTTCCTATGGATGATTCCGTCGCTGTTTGCCGTCAGCTTCCTGGCTTTCGTGCTGATCCAGCTGCCGCCGGGCGATTATGTCACGACCTATATTGCGACGCTGGCGGCCTCCAACGAGATCGTCGATCAGAACACGGCGGCGCAATTGCGCGAGCGCTTCGGCCTCGGCGACCCGATGCTCGTCCAATATTTCAAGTGGATATGGGGCATTCTCACACGCGGCGATTTCGGCATCTCTTTTGAATGGCAGCAGCCGGTCTCGGACCTGATCTGGGAGCGCATGGCGCTGACGCTCGTTCTGGCCCTGTCGACATTGATCGCCACCTGGGCGATCGCGCTGCCGATCGGCGTCTATTCCGCCGTGCGCAAATATTCGATCGGCGACTATTTCTTCACCGCCTTCACCTTTTTCGGCCTGGCCGTTCCGTCCTTCCTGCTGGCGCTGGTGCTGATGTATGTCGCGGCGGTCGAATTCGGACAGGATGTCGGCGGGCTGTTTTCGCCGGAATACGAGAACGCGTCCTGGAGCTTCGCCAAGATGGTCGACCTCTTCTCGCATCTCTGGCTTCCCGTCATCATTCTTGCCGTCTCCTCGACGGCGAGCCTCATCCGCGTCATGCGGGCGAACATGCTCGATGAGCTGCCGAAGCCTTACGTGACCACGGCACGGGCAAAAGGGCTCTCTGAGTTCCGGCTGCTGATGAAATATCCTCTGATGATCGCCCTCAATCCGTTCATCTCGACAATTGCCTGGCTGCTGCCCAACCTCATTTCCGGCTCGGTCGTCGTCGCCATCGTCCTCAATCTGCCAACGGCTGCTCCTTTGCTGCTGCAGGCACTGATGGCTCAGGACATGTATCTCGCCGGTGCCTTCGTCCTGCTGATCTGCGCGCTGACGCTGATAGGCTCTCTGATCAGCGATATCCTGCTTGCGCTGGTCGATCCCCGCATCCGGTTGGAATAGGAGCCTCACATGGCCGACATCACCGTTACGAACATTCCGCCGGATCGCGCCGCCGTTGCGTCGCAGTGGCAGCTCATTTGGTGGGCTTTCCGCCGGCATCGGCTGGCCATGGTGGCGCTCGTCGTCACCGTGCTGATGTATATCGTCGCCCTGCTTCCCGGCTTCTTCGCCATCAACGATCCGAACCTGCAAAATGCGCGGGCGACTTTTCACCCGCCGCAGAGATTGCATCTGATCGATACCCAGAACGGCTTCTCCTTCGGCCCGCATTATTATCCGATGAAGCTGACCCGTGATCCGGAAACGCTGGCCGCCATCTTCAAGGAGGACACGACAAAACGTGTCGACGTCCAATTCTTCGGGCGCGGCTATGAATATTCGGTGTTCGGCCTGTTCAGAACCAACATCCATCTGATCGCCTCGCCCGACAAGACGACGCCGCTGCTTCTGTTCGGCGCTGACAGGCTTGGGCGCGATGTCTTCAGCCGAACGGTGCAGGGCTCGCAGATCTCGTTGTCGATCGGCCTCGTCGGTGTCTTCTTCTCGTTGATGCTCGGCATCGTGCTCGGCGGCATCTCGGGATATTACGGCGGCCGCATCGATTTCTTCCTGCAGCGGGTGATCGATTTCGTGCTGTCGCTGCCGACGATTCCGATCTGGCTCGCAATGGCCGCGGCCCTGCCGCAGGACTGGCCTGCGACGCTGCAATATATGATGATTACGATCATCCTGTCGCTGACCGGCTGGGCGCAGCTTGCCCGCGTCGTTCGCGGCCGCTTCCTGTCTTTGCGCACCGAGGAATTCGTCGCTGCCGCCAGGCTCGACGGTGTTCGCGAAAGACGCATCATCTTTCGCCATATGCTGCCGAGTTTCGCCAGCCATATCATCGCGTCGATCACGCTTGCAGTGCCGGCGATGATCCTTGCCGAAACCTCTCTCTCTTTCCTGGGGCTCGGTCTGCAGCCGCCGACCATCTCCTGGGGCGTGCTTTTGCGCGAGGCCCAGAACATTCGCTCGATTGCCACCGCGCCATGGCTTTTCATGCCGGGCTGTGCCGTCGTGGTCGCCGTGATGGCGCTCAACCTTCTCGGCGACGGCCTGCGCGATGCGGCCGATCCCTACAACAAATGAGGCCGGCATGACCGACATCCTTCCCATTGCCGGCAGGCCGCTGCTCCAGGTGAAAAATCTGACGGTCGAGTTCCCTCTGCGCACCGGCGTCTTTCGCGCGGTCAGCGATCTGTCTTTCTCGATCGAGCCGGGTAAGACGCTCTGTGTCGTCGGCGAAAGCGGATCCGGCAAATCGGTGACGGCGCGATCGATCCTGCAGATCGTCGATGCGCCCGGCCGCATATCCGGCGGGTCGATCATATTGAACGATCAGAACGGCGGCTCGATCGATCTGACCAGCCTCAATCCGCGCGGGCGTCAGATCCGAGCGATCCGCGGCCGCGACATCGCCATGATCTTCCAGGAGCCGATGTCGTCGCTGTCGCCGATCCACACGGTCGGCAACCAGATCGTCGAGGCGCTTCGCCTTCACACCAGGATGAGCAAGGCAGAGGCGCGTGCTGAAGCCATATCGCTGCTTAAGCAGGTCGAGATTCCCTCGCCGGATAAAGCGCTGGACCGATATGCCTTTCAATATTCCGGCGGGATGCGTCAGCGCGCGATGATTGCCATGGCGCTCGCCTGCAAACCGCAGCTGCTGATCGCCGACGAACCGACCACGGCCCTCGACGTGACGACCCAGGCCGAAATTCTCGACCTGATCGCCCGGCTGCAGAAGGCCAAGGGCATGGCCGTTCTGTTCATCACGCATGACATGGGAGTCGTGGCGCAGATCGCCGACGATGTACTCGTCATGCACAACGGCGTCGCCAAGGAATATGCGCCGGTCGAGCAGATTTTTCATGCGCCGAAAGACGACTATACCCGGATGCTGATCGGCTCGGTGCTGAAGCTGGAAGCGAAGGCCGAAATCCGGCTGGCGCGCCTGCCGCTCGACACGACGGCGCCACCGATCCTCGAGCTCCGCAATGTATCGATGGATTTCGGCGAGGTGAAAGCGCTGGACGATGTTTCCATTTCGCTTCTGCCGGGCGAAACACTCGGCATCGTCGGGGAGAGCGGATCCGGCAAGACGACGATGGGTCGCTCGATCATGCGGCTGATTGATCCCACAGCAGGCGAAATCCTCTATCGCCGTGCCGACGGCGACATCATCGATCTGGCAACGGCAAAAGGTCAGACGCTCGCCGCCGCACGGCGGGAATTGCGAATGGTGTTTCAGGATCCTTTCGGCTCCCTCAACCCGCGCATGACCGTCTCCCAGATCATCGGCGAACCGCTGCTCGTCAATGGCGTCGCAAAAGGGCGGGCGCTGGAAGAGCGGGTTTGCCACCTGATGGAGCAGGTTGGTCTCGACCCGAGGGCACGCGAACGCTATCCGCACGCATTCTCCGGCGGCCAGCGTCAGCGCATCGGTATTGCCCGCGCCATCACCCTCAATCCGCGCGTCATCGTTGCCGATGAGGCAACCTCGGCGCTCGACGTTTCCGTGCGCTCGCAGGTGCTCGATCTGTTGATGCGCCTGCAGGACGAACTCGGCCTCGCCTATATCTTCATCAGCCATGACATTGGCGTTATCCGCTACATGTGCGACCGTGTCGGCGTCATGTACAAAGGCCAGCTCGTCGAAATCGGCGATGCGGAGAAGGTCTGCCGCACGCCCGAGCACGCCTATACGCAGGCGCTGATATCAGCGATCCCGCGCCCCGATCCGCGTGATCGCGATCAGTCGCGGCGTTTCCGTTACGTCGCGCCGGACATTCTGAAGAATGGGAGTTCTCTGCGATGAAAATCACCGGGCTCCGCACTTTTCTCATGCATGTCGGTCAGCCAGACCCCTCGAAATGGGCTTCCGACCAACGTGCGGGTGATGGCGCCTCCAAGCAGTTCGGCGGTACCAGAAACTGGCTCTTTCTGAAGATCGATACCGACGAGGGCATCACCGGCATCGGTGAATGCTCCGGCTGGCCGCGCGTCGTCGAGACGGCGATCCATGATCTCGCCCCACTCCTGATCGGCGAAGATCCGGCTCATACCGAGCGGCTGTGGCAGAAGATGCATATCGCGATGATGGGCCATGGCATGCTCGGGACGGTCGGTGGCGGTGCGATGACCGGCATCGACATGGCGCTATGGGACATCAAGGGCAAGGCGCTCGGCGTGCCTGTCTGGATGCTGCTCGGCGGCAAGGTGCGCGACCGGATCCCGATCTATTCGCATGCGAATACACCCGAGCGCGCGCTTGCCCTCAAAGCGCGCGGTATCAAGGCGATCAAATGCGGCGGGGTCGCCGATCCGGTCCGCAAGGTTGCCACCCTGCGTGACGCCGTCGGCGACGATATGGACATTGCCATCGATCTGCATGGGCCGCCATGGCTGACGCCTGCGGATGCCTGCCGGCTGGTTCGGGCGCTCGAACCCTATGAATTGATGTGGGTGGAGGATCCGATCGCGCCGGAGAATATCGACGGCTACCGTCGCATCCGCGACGCAGCGCATGTGCCGCTTGCGGCTGGCGAACGCTCTGCAACCATCTTCGGCGAGCGTGAGCTCATCGAGAAGGAACTGGTCGACGTGATCCAGCCGGACACCGGCCGGGCCGGCGGCATCACCCAGATGAAGAAGATCGCGGCCATGGCCGAGGCGCATCATATCCAGATGGCGCCGCATTCGGGCTCGCTCGGGCCAGTGGCGGAATATGCGGCTTTGCATCTGCTTGCGGCGATCCCCAACGCCCTCATCCTCGAGCGCCTCGACGATGATTGGGACGGCCGTCGCCAGACGATCGTGCCGCATCCTGAGCAGGTCGACGGCTTGATCGCCGTTCCCAATGGCCCGGGACTTGGCTGCGATATCGACGAGGCCTTCGTGGCGCGCTTCCCCAGCGGCGGCAATGTCTCGGTGCCGCAAGGTGCCGGCGCCTACAATCCCGGAACCGACAACCAGCATCTCTACGTGCAGACGCGCTAGTCGCGCCGCAGCTATTTCAATCGCTAGAAGGACAAAAAGATGAAGATCGACCGCATGCGGGTTTTCATGACCCGCGACAAGGACCGTCCCCGCGTGATCGTCGCGCTCGACACCGATGATGGGCTAACGGGCTGGGGTGAATGCTACAATCACGGCCCCGACAAGGCGCTTCCGCCGCTGCTGGATTATCTCTACGAATTTCTGTCCGGCCAGGATCCGACACGCGTCGACTATCTGGTCAATCTGTTGATCCAGCAAAGCCGGTTCCCGCCGGGCGCGCTCGGTCTTGCCGCGATCTCCGCGCTCGATCACTGCCTGTGGGACCTTGCGGCTAAGGCAGCGAACGTCCCGGTCTACAAGCTGCTGGGCGGCGAAGTGCGCGACCGCATCAAGGTCTATGCCGGAGTATACACCGCACCGGATGCGCCGGCGGCCCGCGACGAGTTCGATCGTCTGAAGGAGGGGTGGGGTTTTACCGCCTTCAAGCTCAGCCCCTGGCGTCTCGACATGCACGCCCATCGCTGGGGCAACGTCGTCAAGGCCTCGGCTGATTATTTCCGCTCGCTGCGCGAAACGGTCAATGACGAATACGAGATCGCCTTCGACGCCCACGCCAAGATCTTCGAGCCGATCGCCGCAAGGCAACTCGGCAATGCCTTGGCCCCCTACGACCCGCTGTTTTACGAGGAGCCGCTGCGTCCTGAAAATATCGAGGCCTGGGGCGACCTGAAACAGGGGCTCAATTGCGTGCTCGCAACCGGCGAGTCGCTCTATAACAGAAACGAGTTCCTGCGCCTGCTGCAGGTCAAGGGCGCCGACCTCATCCAGCCGGATATCTGCGTTGTCGGCGGCATCAGCGAAATGCGCCGCATCGCCACGCTCGCCGAAGCCTTCTTCGTTGGGGTGGCGCCGCATAACCCGATGGGACCGCTTGCCACCGCGGTCAATGTTCATTTTTCGGCCGCGGCGCAGAATTTCCGCATCCTCGAATACCGGCTGCCAAAGGGACAGGCCTACGTCTATGGCGGCATCGATATCGAGAAGCGGCAGGGAGAAACCCGCTACGTCGTCGATCCCTATCTGCCGAAGGACGGTTATCTCGAATTGCGTCCCGATCGGCCGGGCTGGGGCGTCGAAATGGACGAGAAGGCGATGGAAGAGGAAGGCTACATCCATTGGCAGCGGCGCGTGCCGAAGCGGCCTGACGGCTCCTACGCCTTCGCCTGAGGGCATCGCGCGCTTTAAAAACAGGAGCTGGCCGTCCGGATGGACCCGGCCAGCGCCCGCAGGGCGACGCTTCTAGGCATCCCTAGGCAGCACTGAGCGAACCCTTGCGATGAAGACATGAAAGTCCTGCATGAAAGTGCGAAGGAAATCGGCGGTGGTGTCGTTCGTGACCTCGCCGTCATCGGTGATCAACCCCGGTGTGAACTGGATGTAGGCTTCCGGGGCATTCATCTGGGGAGAGTTGCAGAAACTGAGCACACTGCGCAAATTCTGCTGGGCGACTGCTGTGCCTATCGCGCCCGGCGACGTGCCGATCACCGCTGACGGCTTACGTCTGAACGAGTTGGTGCCGTAGGGGCGGCTCGCCCAGTCGATTGCGTTTTTCAGCCCGCCGGGTATGGATCGATTGTATTCGGGCGTGACAAACAGCACGGCGTCGACGGCCGCGATTGCCGCCTTGAATGCCTTGCCAGCCGGAGGGTAGTCGGCATCATAGTCGTAGCTGTAGAGCGGCAGGTCCTTGAAGGGTATCTCCGACATTTCAAGTTCCGGCGGGGCGAACCGCACCAACGCCTTGGCGAGCTTGCGGTTGATCGAGCCCTTGGCGAGGCTGCCGATGAGATAGCCTACTTTATGCGTGGTCATGGCGTTCTCCAATATCTCGCGATGACGATCGCAAGTCACTAATCGCCGAGGAACGTGACCGTCTCGCCGAGCGGGGCGCGGCCTGTACGGGCGTAACTGACCGTGGGGTCCTCGTACCCGATCGACATGCCGCAGAAGAGGATGAGCCCGTCCGGGGGCGAGAGGACCTCCGCGACCGTCTCGCGAACCTGCGACCACGCCATCTGCGGGCAACTGTGCAGACCTTCGGCGCGGAGCAGCAGCATGACGGTCTGCAGATACATGCCAACGTCGGCCCATTGGGGTGGGCCCAGGTCACGGTCAATGTAGCAGAACAGGGCGGCGGGCGCGCCGAAACAGTTCCAGTTGGCGATTGCTGCCCGCTGGCGCGCCTCCCAGTCCTCGCGTGCAATGCCGAGCGCGCTGTAGCGCTCCTTGCCGAAGGCGGACCGGCGCTCCCCGTAGGGAGGTTTCAGCGCGGGCGGGTACATCTCGTACTCCCGCTTATCCCAGGGGTCACCATGGGCCACGCGCTCGACGGCGGACGTCTTGAGCTCGGCCAGCGATGCGCCGGTCATCACGTAGGTGTTCCACGGCTGGATGTTCGATCCTGACGGCGACCAAGCTGCGGCGGACAGTACACGCTCAAGTACCTCCCTCTCCACAGGCTCGTCTTTGAATCCGCGCACCGACCGTCGACTTTTGACTGCCTCATATACGTCCATGATCGCCTCCGTCCGCCCCCAGCCCAGCAATCTCGCCGATCCGCAGCGCATAGCGCGACGAAAGTTCGTCGGGTTCTGGTCTGCCGGGGTATGAAGTATTGTCCATACTCATGGCCGTCTCCTGACTGTTCCGTTCCTGATGTGGTCCATTATCGCCATTCGCAATGGAGGCGTAATCACACCGTGGTCTAGGAGGCGTACATCAAACGTACATCAGGGATCGACGCGTTCGAGGGGCATGTGGGCCAAGCACCGCGGGGCTCCCGCGCCACCGCATCCCGGCCTTGGAATTGCGCCGCCTGAACGGCCTCAGCTTGGCGCTTAAGCTCAAGCCGCAGTCATCTCTTTCGAAACCGCCTTCTTCGCCATTGCGCTGCTCTTCGTTGCCCCGGCGTCGATCCTGAGTTGCCGACAAGATCATCCTCCGCAAGAGCAACGCTTCGTGATTTCGTCAGGTGAGTACGGTTCGGGCACATTCTACGTCGGTGCGACGGTGCCATCCGAAGATGTCGGCGAGCGTATCGAGCATCGCTGTGGCTGCAGCTGATTGAAGTGAATAGTAGATCGTCTGGGCAGCCCTTCGGGTCTGCACGAGTTCCTGTTCTCGAAGAATTGCCAAATGCTGGGAAGTCGAAGATTGGCTTAATCCCACCTCGTCGGCCAGGACGCTCACAGACATTTCTCCTTCGGCCAACAGATGCAGAATGTGAAGCCGTTTGGCATTCCCCATGGCTGACAGGAAGTTTGCTTCGTTGTCGAAGGCGTTGGTTTCAGGGGAAGGCGCGGCTGACGATTGATTGTTCAAGGCGAGATCTCCTTTGGGGAACCAAAGCCGGGTCATATCCCCGAGCTTTAATTTAGAGATAACGCATGGGTGCGGGGCCGAAACCCACTATCGGCGCCGCATCGTCTTTTCCGGCGCGAATCGGATACGGCGCGCATCAAATGGACAGCGGCGGCAGATCATGTTCGAGGCCGGCATTCATCACCTATAAGCGAGTAAGCTAGCGCGGGCCGACCTGGCGCATTTGTGCGGGCAGTGTTTCCCACGCCCGGATCAATTCGCCGATGGAGGCCGCCTCCATCTTGTGCATGACATTGCTGCGATGCAGCTTGACCGTCACCTCACTGATGCCGAAATCGAAGGCAATCTGCTTGTTGAGACGTCCGCGCGCCACTTCATGCAGAACCTCGCGTTCACGCTGCGTCAGCGTCTCCAGGCGCTCGATATTGCGCTTGGCGATAGCGGCTTCCGCCCGTCGCTCGGCATCCATCGCAATGGCCGCACTGATGGCGTCGAGCAGCGTCTGGTCCCGCGCCGGTTTGGTGAGAAAGTCCACGGCGCCGGCCTTCATCGCCTGGACGGTCATCGGGATGTCGCCATGTCCGGTCAGGAAGATGATCGGTTTGGAAATGCCGTTTTCGGCCAGATGACTCTGCAGGTGAAGGCCGCTTGCGCCTGGCATGCGCACGTCGAGGATCAGGCAGCCGGGGCTATCCAATATATCGGCTTCAAGCAATTCTCGGGTCGAAGCAAAACTGGTCGACTGGAAACCCGCCGACAAGATCAGCTCAGACAGTGCCTCGCGCACCGAGGCGTCGTCATCGACGATTATGACAAGCGGCTGATTCTCTTCATAAGTGCATTGCAGTGATAACGGCGCCGATCTCCGCTGCAACGGCTGGTCAACTCTCATGTCACCCTCCATCTGTCGATTTATGCAAAGCGTTGGCGATGGCCGCCAGCAGGGCCTGGGCATCGAAGGGCTTGCGGAAAAATCCGCCCGCGCCTTGAGCGCGTCCCTGATCGGCTATTTCGTGGCGGCCCGTGATCATGAATACCGGCAGCTCCGGACGTGATTTCCTTACCAGGTCACGAAGTTCGAAGCCGTCGATGCCAGGCATTCCGATATCGGTGATGAGCAGGTCGAGGTCCGACAGCCCGTTGACGAGCAGCGAGCCCGCCGATGAGAAGCTGCGGGCCACATAACCCGCAGATTCCAGAAGGTCGCCCATCGATTCAAGCAACCTTGGATCGTCATCGACAATTGCCACGACGTGTCTTGTCTTGTTCATGTTTCAATTCCCTCCCACTCGGCGCGAGTGGGTTATCGGTATTTCCAATCTCTCCGCGATCCGCACCAGATCGGCGAGCGATGCCGCCGCCATTTTCTGCATCACATTTCTTCTGTGGATTTGCAGCGTCACTTCGCTGATCCCCAATTCGGCTGCCGCCTGCTTGTTGAGAAGGCCGCTGACGACGAGTGGCAGCACCTCGCGCTCTCGCGGCGTCAGGTCGAGATAGTGCCGTCTGAGCATATCGAGCTCGGCGCGTTCCGATCTCTTCTCTCGATCCTCAGCGATCGCTGCGTGGATTGCCGCCATGAGGTCTGCATCGCTGAAGGGTTTGGTCAGGAAATCCACCGCGCCATGTTTGATCGCACGCACGGAGGAGGGAATGTCGCCATGTCCTGTGATGAAGACGATCGGCGGATGATCCCTGCCGGCGATCTGTGTCTGCAGATCGAGGCCGTTGATGTCAGGCAGCTCGATATCGAGGATGAGGCAGGCGGGGACATCCGGCTTGTCCGCTCTCACGTAGTCGCCGGCCGATTCGAAGGCGATGGCGCGCATGCCGTGCGAGTCCAGCAGCTCGCTGAGCGCTTCCCGAACACGTTCGTCGTCATCGACGATGAAGACAATATGGTCATCAATCGTCATGACGCCGCCTTCATTTCTATGGGCAAGGTGAAGACCAACGTCGCTCCGTGGGGTTCGTTCTTCTCGGCCCACAATCGGCCGCCGTGCTGCTCGACGATCGAGCGGCAGATCGCCAGCCCCATGCCCATGCCATTTTCCTTTGTCGTGAAGAACGGGTCGAACATCTTCTCGGGGAACTCGATACCGTGGCCGCGATCGCTGATTTCGGTCTGGACGACATTGCCGATGTGGCGCACGCGCATCTCGATCAACTTATCTCCTGCAATGGCTTCCATCGCCTCAATACCGTTGCGGATCAGATTGATCAGAACCTGCTGGATCTGGATGCGATCGACTGCGATGAGCGGAAAGTTGCCGTCGATGCCCACATCGATCCGAACGCGACGCCGCGACGCTTCGTCGGCCATGAGGTTGCGCGCTTCATCGATGATGCTGGAGAGCGTCGTCTGGATCCTCCTGTCAACGGATTGCTTGAACAGAGCGCGAATGCGGCTGACGACATCCGCCGCCGAGTTGGCATCCCGGATGATGCGCTCGACCGTCCTCTGTGCCCGCTCCATATTCGGCGGCTCGGCCATGAGCCAGCGCTGGCAGGCGTGTGAGTTGGCCACGACGGCCGCAAGCGGCTGGTTCACCTCGTGCGCGATGGAGGCAGAAAGCTCGGCCAGGCTCGCCACCTGGCTCGCCCGTGCAAGACCCTCTCGCGCTCGACGCAGATCTTCCTCCGCGTGAACCTCACCGTCGATATCAAGGCAGATGACATTCCACTGGACGATGACGCCTTCGGCATTGCGCATCGGTGCCGCACGCGTCTCGACCCAGCGATATTCACCATCATGGCGCCGCAGACGGTGCCTACGCGCATAGGGCTCGCCAGTGGCCAATGAATGGGCATAGTTTTCTTTGACCCCTGCCACATCGTCGGGATGAACACCGGCATCGAGTGTGCCGTCCAGCCGGGTTTTGCCCGTTCCATCCAACTCTTCGAGATTATAACCGAGGAAATCACGCAGTTGCTGGCTGCGATAGATCGGCTCGCCATTCGGTGCGGCGCAATCGATCATCGCCGGCAGCGTTTCAACGAGCTGCCAAAGCGAGCGTTCTCTCTCCCGCAACGCCTCCTCGACGCGCAGTTGATCGTCGATGTCATGCGAGAGACCATACCATTGGATGATCCGGCCGTTTTCATCCCGCAACGGCTCCGCGCTGCCCTTCACCCAGCGGTAGACGCCATCGGCGCGCCGCAGGCGATACTGCTTCAAGAAGCGCTCGCCGGTGACGAGCGAATGGTTGAGCGCTTCGGCGAGGTTGGCGGCATCATCGGGATGGACGGCGGCTTCGATGAGGGCTGCCAGCCGGCTCAAGCCGGGCTTTTCCATATCGGCGATGCCGAGACCGAGAAAATCGATCAGGCGCTGGTTGAAGAAGGTCGGCGTGCCTTCCGAATTGAGCCGCCAGAGCATGCTGGGAACCATATCCACCAGTTGCGAAAGCTCTCGCTCGCGGTCGCGCAGCGCTTCCTGCGCACGCATCTCGTCGTCGATGTCGACTGAGATCACATACCATTGGATGATTGCGCCGCTTTGATCCCGCAGCGGTTCCGCACGGCCGTCGACCCAGCGATAGGCACCGTCGAAACGGCGCATGCGGTATTTTATCGAGAAGGGATCGCCACTGGCGAGGGAACGGTGAACCGTCTCCAGCAACCTCGATGCGTCATCGGGATGGACGAGGGTGTGAATGACCGACGAGAGGCGGCTCATGTCGGGCCTGTCCATATCGCCTACGTCGAGACCGAAAAAGTCGATCAGGCGTTTGTTGAAGAAGACCGGCTCGCCTTTCGGCGTCAGGCGCCTGATCTGAGCCGGGACCATGTCGACGAGCTGCGAGAGTTCGCGCTCTCGGTTGCGCAACGCCTCCAGTGCGCGTACCTCATCGTCGATGTCGAGAGAAACGCCATACCATTCCGCGACCGTTCCGTTTTCGTCGCGCCGAGGCTCCACCCGGCACTCCGCCCAGCGGTAGACGTCATCCTTTTCGCGCCAGCGAAATCGCATCGCGGAGCCGTCGCCGGTTTCGAAACAGTTCCGGAGTGTGCGCTGGATACCGGGAGCGTCTTCGGGATGAACCAGCTGCTGCAGCAGATCGTCGATGCGCGGTTCACCGAGAGCGTCGAAATTGGCGATAACCGAGCGGAAATGATCCTGATACCGCTTATTGAAATAGAACGACCCGCCGTCGGGCTCTACACTCCAGATGCGGACCGGCACGGCGTCTATGATCTGCTGAAGCTGTTGTTGGCTCCGACGCACAGCGTCCTCGGCATGGACCTGATCGTCGATGTCGTGGCAAAGGCCGTACCACTGGACGATGCGCCCCGCCTGATCCCGCATTGGCTCGGCACGGCTCGACATCCAGCGATAAATTCCGTCGGCGCGACGCAAGCGATAGCGGCTGGCGAAGTTTTCGCCCGTGAGAAGACACCTCCGAAGGGCATCACCGAACCCCACCGCATCCTCGGGATGAACGGTGGCGTCCAGGAGCGCCTCCAGCCGACTCATGCCCGGCTTATCGAAATCCACGACATCCAGGCCGAGGAAATCGACCATCCGCCTATTGAAGAATGTCGGCTCGCCATCGGGCGTCAGGCGCCACACATGGCTCGGAACCATATCCACGAGATGCGAAAGCTCCTCCTCCCGTTCCCGCAATGTTTCTATGCTTTGGCGCAAATTGAGCACTGCCGACTGGTGCTGCCGGGAAATGGCGGCCACGATGAGCGCCGAAAATGCCGAGATGGCTAGAAAAAGCTGCAGCATGACCTGCTTGTGCTTCTGGGACTCGGGATCGCCGGCGAACTGGCTGGTCCCCGTTATCGTAAACAGCGCCGTGATCAGGGCGAGGAGAGCCAAGGATACGGCAGCCCCTTTGAACTCGAAGCGAACGGCAGCCCAAAGAAGGGGCGGCATGATGATGTATGCGAAGGGGAGGTAGCCGCTCAGAGAAAGAGCGCCAACGCCGAGAAAGATCAACCCCAGGACGCCAGCTTCCACCCATTGCGCGGCTGAGAGCCGGGTCGTGCCGCGCCAGCTATGAAACACGACCAGTGCCAGCGGTGCTACGATCAAGACGCCGGTGGCGTCTCCGATCCACCATAGAGGCCAAGCCGTTGCAAAGGATTGCGATTGCATGCCAAACCATGCCAGGGTCGCACTTCCCACAGTCGCGCTGACGATGGGCGCAATCCCTGCGCCCAGTACGACAAATGCGAAAACGTCCTGCAAGGTTTCAAGCCGAACTGGCCGCTTCAAAGTCTGGTTGACGAGCCATGCCCCGGCCACCGCTTCAAGGGCGTTGCCGATGTAGATCAGGACGGCCGCAGGCAAGGGGCTGTGGAACCACAGGTAATTGCTGAATAGTTCAGCCAGGCAGCCCGCCAGTATCCACCAGGGCCAGCTGTAGCCGGAGGCGAGGACAAGTGTTGCGATGAAAAGCCCGCTCGCGGGCCAGATGGAAATACCGGTTCCAGGGACGATCGCCAGCGACTGTGCGAATCCGCAGGCCAGCACATAGGCCACGACGAAAAGCCCCAGGTGCAGGGGTCGGGGGCGGTGCGACCAGACGCTCATCATCAGTTGCTCCTGCCGGACAGACAAAGCCAGCGGATCGTCGGCGTTTCGTACCGTAGTTCTTCTCGATTTCGGGGCTGGCGAGCTCATGTTCAAACCGTAACCCCGCCACATTACAACCGCAACTCATGGAAACCCATGCATTGCGCGGGGATGTAGCCCCCGTGCCGGGGTCGGCACCTTTGCGCGAACGAGGAATTGGGGACCTGTTCTGCCTTCCTGGTGGGGCATCCTAACCGTTGGGCTGGCTTTCCTAGACCTACGGCTAAAGCGACCGGACCCCATGGACGATAGAGGGCGCCTGGCTTTCCAGTCATTGTCGATCCAATCGATCGCCAGACATTGAAGACGATAGCGAGCCCGTCGGCGATCTCGTCCTCATCTGCGCCGCGCAATGCAACAAGGGGGTGCTGAGATGAATATCACTGTGGCGGGAGCAACCGGTGTTATCGGAACACGGCTCAGCGAAAACATCCGTCAGTCCGGTCATCAAGTCACGGCCGCGTCGTTGTCGCTCGGCGTCGACACCATCACCGGAAAAGGCCTTGATGCGGCCTTGGCAGGGACTGAGGTCATTATTGATGTCACCAACGCCGCGTCCTTCGGCGACAGCGCAGCGCTGGATTTTTTCAGGGCTTCGACCAGGAATTTGCTCGCTGCCGCGTCTGAGGCCGGCGTCAGGCACTATCTTGCACTTTCCGTCGTCGGCACGCCGCGTCTCGTGGAAAGCGATTACTTCCGCGCGAAAATGGTGCAGGAGAATCTCATCAGGGCGTCAAAGCGACCCTATACTATTCTCCGCTCCACACAGTTTTACGAGTTCATCAGCGGATTGATCGACACCGGTGCCGATGGTGATGTGTTTCGATTGCCGCCGGCGTTCATGAAGCCGGTCGCAGCCGGGGACGTCGCCGCATTGCTGACTGAATTGGCAACGGGAGCGCCGTTGGACGGTATCGCCGAGATCAGCGGCCCGGAACAATTCGGTATTGATGAAATCGCTCGGATCTATCTCGCCGCGAATGAAGATGAACGGCAGGTGGTAACGGATCCATCCGCCTCGTATTTCGGCGTTGAATTGACCGACGACGCGCTGCTTCCGGGCGCCGGTGCGCGAGTGGCAACCGAGAAGCTCTCCGACTGGCTCTATCAATCGATGGGGGAGTAGGTCGTGCGGCTTTTCGCCGGCAGCTAAGGGATTTAAAGTTGACCTGCCGCTGAACTTTCACCCCACTTCGATTGGAGCCCTGGCGCCTTTGAATGTGCCAAATGGCGCGGCCCAGTGGAATCGCAACAGTTTCCTAGAGTAAGAGCCGGATGCGGCGAAGGACCGGCATCGTTGCCGGGTCTGGTCTGAGCAACGTGCGGCCTTAATGGCTCACCGCAATCTTCAAATCGAGGTGAACGGGAATTCCAGGACTTGTTTTCTGAAAGATTGTGCGCTAGGTAATCGTGTGCGATACAAAGGGAGTTTGACTATGTTGAAGATATTTGTCGCCGCTGCCGCGATCACCGCAGGTGGCCTCTTGAACGCCCACGCGGCCGAAAAGCCGACGGTCGTCCTTGTGCATGGCGCATTTGCCGACGCCTCCAGTTGGAATGGCGTGATCACACGTCTCGAAAAAGATGGTTATCCGGTGGTGGCGGTCGCTAATCCGCTTCGAAGTGTAACGTCCGATGGCGATTACGTAGGCAAAGTGGTTGCAGGATTGAAGACTGACGTCGTTCTCGTCGGCCATTCCTACGGTGGCGCAGTGATCAACGAGGCAGCAGCAGGCAGCGCCAATGTCAAATCGCTCGTCTTCGTCGCGGCGTTCGCGCCCGATGTTGGGGAAACGGCCCTCGTGCTTTCGGGCAAGTTTCCCGGAAGCACGCTCGCACCGACCCTTGCGGAACCCGTCCCGTTGGATGGTGGAGTAAAGGACCTGTACATCAAGCAGAACGCGTTTCACGATCAATTCGCTGCAGATGTATCCAAGGCGGAGGGCAAGCTGATGGCCGCAACACAGCGCCCAATCACCGATAAGGCTCTTGGCGAGGCCTCGACTGTGGCGAGCTGGAAGAAGATCCCGTCTTGGTTCGTCTATGGTGACGCGGATAAAAACATACCGCCAAAGGCGCTAGGATGGATGGCGGAACGAGCGGGTTCTAAAGAGACGGTTGTGGTTAAAGGCGCGTCTCACGTCGTGATGGTCTCTCATCCCGATAAAGTCGCGAAGGTCATCGAAGACGCTGCGTCCAACAAATAAACGGCGCACTGTGGTTCTGCGACCGGATCAGCATTGATCCGGTCGTGGTAAGGCAAACGCAATGCGAGATTATGAACTCTCTTTTCTCTCGAACAGTCGAGGCCATATCCTGTCCCAGGCCGATGGCCCTGGACTGTCGCGATCTCATGGGCGGGTGATCCTATAGACCAGCAAATCATCCGAATCCACAAGCTTGGTTGCGGTCTTGTCCAGATAGTCGATGACCCCTTCATGATGCTCGACGAATAGCCGGTCCTGCTTGTCGACGGCGTTCTTGGCCGCGCCGAACAAATCCGCGCCCTGCGCGCGCAATTCCTCGAGCTGTGCGATCGCGGTGGCGTCATCCGCGACGAATTTCGACCATTCGACATCGCCTCCGCCAGGCGGGAACACCCAGCCGCGCGCCCTGCTGTAGTAGACTGCGACGGGATCGCCGACCTCGGGGGCGATGGCGACGACGAGATCGCCCGGTTGCGCCAACCGCGCCAGTTCCTCGCCAAGCAGCTTGCCCTTCATGGCGATTGGCTTCTTCATCGTCCTGACGAGGGGCAAGGTCGACCAGGCAAGCGCGACGGCCACGATGCAGATCGAGCGAAGCACCACCGCCGGCGTTAGAATACTCCGCGATGCAAGCGTTGCCAGAAGAAGCGCGCCGTGGCCGCAGAACATCGCGACAGGTACATGGAAGATGTGGAAGTTCCACACATTGCTGGTTATCTCACCCGCGGCCGCCAGGTAGACGATCATGGCCGCAGCCAGCCACACATAGGGAATGGCCGAAAGGGTGCGTTGTTTCGGGTCTTTGGCAGGGCTGGGCGGCATCCACAAGCCGACCGCGAGCAGCACCAGGAACGGATAGCCGTAGAACCACAAGACGGAGGTGTTCGATAAGGATTCGAAGTAGAACCTGTCCCTGACATATGTCCAGAAGCCGTAATCCCAGATATAGCCGCCGCTACCGGCGACATGAAACGGCGGATAGCTGCGGCCGAGATAAATCGCCCAGCTGAAATAAGCGCCAATGATGGCCAGGCTCAAAAGCCCCGACAGGAAAACCCAGGCCGCCTGCTTTCGCTTCTTCTCCAGAATCCAGCAGACCATCAGATAGAAGATGACGGCGCCGGCAGCGATGCCTGGTGGCTTTGACAGCACGCCGAGCGAGAAGCAGACCGTGGCGAGCGGCAGGAACCAGCCGCTGCCGCCGGCCCAGTATTTGGCGAACAGCCAGACGCCAAGAGTCACCAAGGCCAGCATCGCGGGATCGGGAAGAAACGAGCTGTCGATCATGATCGCCGCCGGCATCAGCGCGTAGGCAAGTGCGGTCGCGTGGGCGTGCATCTCGTCCCAGCAGAGCGCCGTTAACCGGTGCAGCGAAAACACCGTCACCAGACCGAAGAAGGCCGCAACCATGCGGCCGAACCAGTCGTGCCAGCCGAAGAGCTGGTAGAGCAGGGCTGTGAGATAGCTGACGATCTGGAACTCGCGGCCCTGATAGCTTGGCCCAGGCCCGGTCCAGCTGACCTCCGGAAAGAAGATGTTCCAGCTGCGCTGCTGGAAATTGTCGGCCATCATTGCAGTGCTTATCTCGCGCCAGCTGAAGCCGTCGACCAGCGGCAAGGTGATCTTGTGGAATCTGAAGACGATCGCAATGAACAGGATCCCCAGCAAGATCGCGGTGTCGAGGTTCAGGTAGTTGCGAGCAGCCATGTCCCGGTCGGTCGTCTGCGGCGGGTGTTCCTGACCTTCGCCCTGATTCAATTCCGGGTCGTGCGTCATATGAAACCGTGTCGGCCGTGACGCCCGAGGCGGCGCGATACGCGCCGGCATCGGATCGTGAGGAAGATTAGGCTGAGCGGGATCTCGCCGCCGGCGCGGCCGGCTGCGGAGCTGCTCGTAGGCTTCACCGAGCATCGGCTCGGACGGCTTGCGGGGCGGCTTTGTCATGATGGCAGTTCATCAGCAAAGCCTTAAAAAGCAATTCACCCAGATTGATTATTGACTCACGCGAACATAATAAGAACGCCGGCGGGGCGGCTGCCAATCTGAAAACTGAGATATGGAGTGCGGAGATGCGCGAGCCGCCGCTCAGCGAAGCCGTGGGAGACGATGAGCGTGAGGGGGTGTCGCCTATCCAAGGGCAATATGCACGCCGCTATCGGCCTCTTTTGGAGGGCAGCCGATTGGTGATCTGGGGGGTGCGATAATGAGCGAGTATATTTCCATGTCGGGTGAACAGCGTTCACCGCGGCATCCTAGATCAGTGCTTCGGAGATGCCCCAAGATTGACAAAAAGACATCCATTCCCGATCTCTATTTGTGTCAGAAGGTCCGCCCTTACCTCTTCGCCAACAACCGCTTTTAAGTGCCGCCACTTTTGGCCCTTCGGATGTGCAGGCACCGGCACGCCTTCTCGCAAAAACAGCGTTACCTCAGGAGCTTCATCTGATTTGTAGATGCAAATTCTCACCGGCCAAGTCCTGTTAGCAGCAAATATTGTGCACTGCAAAACAGGAAATGGCAAACATTCATTTGCCGGGTAAGTCAACGTTGGGCCGGATTCTGGCGGCAAAAGCGTTGAAGTGTCGCCGGAAGGTCCAAAGGATTGGCATCGGATTACGCGGGCTTCCAGGCCGCCGCACAGATCGTCGGCGCACCTGCAGCAATCAGTTGACGGCACGCAGGAGTTCATCGGCAACACCGGCCGCCACGCCGTCAGGCTAGTAATGCGCGTGGTAAAGGGCCGGCGGTTGGAGGACGCGCGAATTGCCTTTCAACGACAATGCAGAAGTCTGGCGGTCATCTCCGACCATACTTGGTTGTCCGTGAGAGTGGCTCACAGAACTAGTGTTCGACCCCCTCGAGTTTTCGGTGAGGCGCCTCGGGAAGGTCGACGTCGATGACATCGCCAGGGCGTATCTCGCCGGAGGTCGGTCGAGGCCCTGGAAGCCAAGGGAATTGTCAAACTATACGTGTGAACTGGCCGGGCCGGGGGCGCGGTTAAAAGAAGGCGGCGGGCCCTCATGTTGCCCACCGCCCACCCCTCCCGGCGTCCGCCGCCACGGTCGGGAGGAGCGCTGAGCCTATCTGAGCCAGGCCACGGTTTGTATCCGAAGAGACAAACAAAAATGCGGTGTCATCCCACAGTCACATAAGCATTTGTGAGGAGTGTTTTGCCGCCAGGCGAATGTCATTGAAGTTGTTGCTGTCGCCGCCGCCGTGCCTGTGGATAGGCTGTGGATATCCGGTGGACGACACGATCAATCAGCGGGCGATAACGTCGCAGATGCCAATCGCATGTTGCCTATCCGTTCCGAATCTCATCATTCTGCCGTTGCTGCTGTCGACCTCCGCCGCAAACGTCGTCGATCGCATGCCACGGGCGCTCCGACTGATGTCGTGGAGCGCCCTTTTCTTTGGATTCGGCGTCTCGTCACAAAAGAGGGTATGAGAACCGATAGCTGAGCCTCGCATATCGTTGCTCATGCCATAGATTACGCCAATCGGTCGTTGATCAATCGGGCGACACCGACCCCGGTGACCGGCCGGTACCTATTCATAACTTGCGGGAGTTGCATGATGGAATATCGACGTTTGGGAAAGTCGGGCCTGAAAGTGAGCGAGTTCTCCTTCGGCTCATGGGTCACGTTCGGCAAGCAGGTCAATGGAAGCGACGCCGTCGACCTCATGAAGCTTGCCTACGACAACGGGGTGAACTTCTTCGACAATGCTGAAGGATACGAGAGCGGCAAGTCCGAGATCGTGATGGGCGAGGCACTCAGCAGGCTTGGCTGGAGCCGTGACAGCTTCGTCGTCTCCAGCAAGGTCTTCTGGGGAGGCCAGAAGCCGACACAGCGCGGCCTGTCGCGCAAGCATGTGACCGACGCCTGCCATGCAGCGCTCAAGCGGCTTCAGGTCGACTACCTCGACCTTTTCTTCTGCCACCGCCCGGATATCGACACGCCGATCGAGGAAACGGTCCGGGCGATGCATGATCTCGTCGCCCAGGGCAAGGTGCTCTACTGGGGCACGTCGGAATGGTCCGCGCAGCAATTGACGGAAGCCTACGCCGTGGCTCGGGACTTGCGCATCACGCCGCCGACCATGGAACAGCCGCAGTACAACATCTTCGAGCGCCAGAAGGTCGAGTCTGACTATCTGCCGCTCTATGACCTGATGGGCCTTGGCACCACGATCTGGTCGCCGCTCGCCTCGGGCGTCCTGACCGGCAAATACAATAACGGTGTTCCGGCCGATAGTCGGATGAACCTGCCGGGCTACGAATGGCTGAAGGAGAAGTGGTCCAGTGATGCCGGCCGCGCCCAGCTCAGACAAGTCGGCGAGCTCGCAAAGCTCGCGGACGAGATCGGCATGTCGATCACGCATCTCGCCCTCTTGTGGTGCCTTGCCAATCGGAACGTCTCGACCGTCATTCTTGGAGCCTCGCGCGCTAGCCAGTTGCAGGACAATCTCGCGGCCCTCTCACACCGACAGAAGATGACGTCTGACGTTCTGGAACGGATCGACACGATCGTCGGAAACAAGCCCGAAGGACCACGTCGCTTCTAGGCGAACAAATCTCCCTCGACGAGCCGCACTAAGTGTTCGTCGAGGGAAAAGCGCCAGTTATGTTACCAGCACCATGGTACTGCCGACGGCGGTGGGAACGTTCGAGAATGTGAAGTGCCGCGTAGCGCCCCCGTGCATCCCATATTTCGGTCGTTAGCGAAGCGCGTCTTCATCGCAGGCTGCTGCCCGCTAGTTGCCCCAGACGACGGCTTCCTCATGACGCTTGATCAGGTGGCGCAAGCTCTCGAAGCCCGACCTGACAAACTCGGCGAAATGATCGACCGCTGGAGCGCGAGGAGCATCAGTTCGCGTCAGGATGGCAAGAGCTCGTTCAGGATGCGGAATGTTGACAGGAAGAGCGGTGATCGCCTTCTCCTTTCTCAACGCGAAGACGACGCTGTGCGGCATAATGGTCAAGGCGTCGGCCGCTTTGAGGTAGTTGATGACGCCCATAAGCGAGCCGCCGGAGTAGCGTATCTTAATTTCGGTCGCTCCGAAGGACAGTAGAAGCGCCCGAAGATCGGCGAGCAGGGGACTGCCTGGCGGGGGCGCCACCCAGGGGTAGTCGAGAAGCTCGCCCGGCCGCGGGCGCCGTTTCATGAGGAGGGGGTGCGTCGAGCGGCAGGCGATGACATTCCGACCTGGCAGTATCTGCTGGAACTCTAGGCCGGAGCCTTCTTCGAGGATGTCGATCGGGCAGACGGCCAGGTCGATCTGGTCGGCCTTGAGGGCTGCGCGGAGATCGGGAAGATAGCCGTAGCTCTGTTCGACCCGCACGTCGGGATGTGTCTGTTGGAACTCGGCGCAGAACTGCGCGATCAGAGCGTCCATGAAAAAGGGCGTGCCACCGACGCGGACGACGCCGCTCCTCCCCATTCGGAAACTGTCGACGAGGTCGGAGGCTTTTCGAGACGCGGCGAGCATGACCAGGCCGTGCTCCGCCAGCGACAGCCCGAACGGCGTCGCCTGCAGTGGCCTGCGCCCTTTAACGAAAATGGGTTCGCCCACCCGCTTTTCCAGCATCGAGAGCGCTCGGGACATTGCCGGCTGGGCCAGACCCAGCAAAGCCGCACCTTCCGTGACGCCGCCAGCTTTGACCACGGCCGCAAGCTGTATGAGGTGACGTTCGTCGATCTTCATAACAATCTGTTATACTGATCCTCTGCAAAATCATCAACGCTCGACTTCCATCGTGCTAGGCTTCTCATATGTCGATCGGGAGGAGACGATGATGACAGGGAGTGCCAGGGCGCTCACATTCGACGAGGCCACATCATCCGAAGCCTTTGCCGAACGCTTCAGCGCGAACCGGAACGGCAAATTGGCCCACCTGATCGCTGCGGCCGTGACGCATGTTCATGACCTCATCAAGGAGTTCCGCCCGAGCCCGGACGAGTGGCGCAAGGTCATCCAGTTTCTGACGGAAGTCGGGCACGCCTCTGACGAGCGCCGTCAGGAATGGGTGCTGCTTTCGGACCTCATCGGCGCTTCCGCGCTGGTGGAAGAAATCAACTCACGTCGACAGAAGGGCGCGACGCCGAATACAATCCGCGGGCCCTTCTATCGGGACGACGCCCCTGAGCGTTCATCCGGAGCCTCAATCTCGGTCGATGGAAAGGGGGAGCCCCTACGCGTCTCCGTGCGCGTGCAGGATCTCGACGGGCTTCCCATCGGGGGTGCCGAGGTTGTGACGTGGCAGGCCAACGCCGAGGGCTTCTACGAAAACCAGCAACCGGATCTCCAACCAGAGCACAATCTACGCGGACTGTTCAGGACCGACACGAAAGGCTGCGTCATGTATCGCTCGGTGATGCCCGCCGGCTACGGCGTGCCGGACGACGGGCCCGTTGGCCGTCTGCTGAAGGGTGCTGGCTATCCGCTGCATCGTCCGGCTCATCTTCAGTTCGTTGTCAGAGCGAAAGGGTTCGAAACGATTACGACGCACATCTACGATTCAAGTGATCCGCGTCTTGCGGAGGATGCCCTTTTCGGTGTCCGACCGGACCTCGTTGCGCGGTTCGAACATGCACAGGTCGACGGTCGGCGGGGCAGGTCGGTCGACCTGACCTTTGTGATGGTTCGCGCAAGACCGGGGAGGCAGGGATGACGCGGCCGTTCTGCTACGCAGGCAGTCCCGCCCAGATCGTTTTCGGCAACGACAGCATTGGCAGTGTCGGTGCATGGATCGCAAAGGCTGGGCGCAAGCGCGCGCTTGTGCTCTCGACCCCGCACCAGAAGGCGGACGCGGAAGAGCTGGCCAATAAGATTGGCGAACAGGCCTGCGGCGTCTTCTCGGGGGCGGTCATGCACACGCCCGTGGAGGTGACCGAGGCTGCCATGAAGGTGGTGCTCGATACGGCTGCCGACTGCGTCGTCTCGCTCGGTGGGGGATCGACCACCGGGCTTGGCAAGGCGATCGCCTATCGCAACGACATCTTTCAGATCGTCGTGCCGACGACCTATGCCGGGTCGGAGGTGACGCCAATTCTTGGCCAAACCGAAGGCGGTCGGAAGACGACGGTGCGCGACGCGAAGATCTTGCCGGAGATCGTGATCTACGATCCGTCTCTTACCCTGGGGTTGCCTGTCGCGATGAGCGCGACAAGCGGGCTGAACGCAATGGCCCATGCATTGGAAGGTCTTTATGCCCGCGATCGCAATCCGATCTCGACGCTCATGGCGCTTGAAGGCCTGCGGGCGTTCAAACTGAGCCTGCCGAAGATCGTGACGTCACCGAACGACACGGACGCCCGCAGCGACGCGCTCTACGGCGCCTGGCTTTGCGGCACGGTCCTTGGTGCCGTCGGGATGGCGCTGCATCACAAGATCTGCCACACGCTTGGCGGTTCTTTCGATACGCCGCATGCAGAAACACATGCTGTCATGCTGCCGCATACCGCGGCTTTCAATGCAGCGGCGGCAGCTGCAGAGCTTTCCCAGGCCGCGGCGATATTCGGCGGCTCGATCGGTGGCGGTCTTTGGGATTTTTCCAAGCAGATCGGTGCGCCGATGTCACTCAAGGATTTCGGAATGACGGAGGCCGATCTAGACCGCGCCGCGTCGATCGCTGTCGAAAATCCGTACTGGAACCCTCGGCCGATAGACCGTCAATCGATCAGGAAGCTTCTTCAGGACGCCTGGGAGGGACGACGTCCGGAAGACTGAAACTTGGCACGCCGGACGGCGCGCTCTTTGGGAGGAGAGGGACAATGGGAGGAAGCATGTTCACGAGACGCGATTTTCTGAAAACAACGGCGACCGGCGGGGCCATCATAGCGACGTCCAGCCTTGCCGCTCCGGCGATCGCCCAGAACGCGGCCATCAAGCTTGGCTACGTCAGCCCGCAAACCGGCCCGCTTGCCGCCTTTGGCGAGGCCGACAAATTCGTCATCGATTCGTTCCTGGCGACGACAAAGAAGCTCGGCCTGACCTATGAGGTTGTGGTCAAGGATAGCCAGTCCAATCCTAACCGCGCGGCCGAGGTCGCAAAGGAGCTTATCGTCGACGACCAGGTCAATCTGATGCTGGTTTCTTCCACGCCGGAAACGACCAACCCGGTTTCGACGACCTGCGAAGGCGAGCAAATGCCTTGCATTTCCACGGTGGCTCCTTGGCAGCCGTGGTTCATCGGCCAGCAGGGCAATCCCGGCGATCCCTCATCATGGAAGCCATTTGACTATGCCTACCACTTCTTCTGGGGGCTTGAGGATATCATTGCCGTCTTCACGGGCATGTGGGGTCAGATCGACACCAATAAGAAGGTCGGCGGGCTCTTCCCCAACGACGGCGACGGCAACGCGTGGGGCGATAAGGTGGTGGGGTTTCCGCCAGTCCTGGAAAAACTGGGTTACGGACTGACTGACACCGGCCGCTACCAGAACCTGACGGACGACTTCTCCGCGCAGATCAACGCCTTCAAGCAGGCGGGTACCGACATCCTTACCGGCGTGATGATCCCGCCGGATCTCACCACCTTCTGGAACCAGGCGAAACAGCAGGGATTGAAACCGAAAATCGCCTCGATCGGCAAGGCGCTGCTCTTTCCGCAGACGGTCGAAGCGTTGGGCGATGCCGGTCATAACCTGTCCACGGAAGTCTGGTGGACGCCCAGCCATCCCTTCACATCGTCACTGACAGGCGAGACGGCAGTCACCGTCGCCAACGCATTCACCAAGTCGACCGGCCGCCCATGGACACAACCTATCGGCTTCGCCCACGCGTTGTTCGAGATCGCCGTCGACGTGATGAAGCGAGCGGGAGGGGTTGGCGACGGCGACGCTGTTGCCAAGGCCATAGGGGAGACCAAGCTCGATACACTTGTCGGGCCGATCGCGTGGGGCAACGAGAAGCTTCCGCCATTTGCGCAGAAGAATGTTGCCAAGACGCCTCTCGTCGGCGGCCAGTGGCGCCTGAAGTCGGGCGGCGGCTACGATCTCGTCGTCGTCGAAAACGGGCTGGCGCCCAATGTGCCGCTGGGCGGTAAGCTCGAAGTTTTGGCCTAAGGCTAAAGCTCTGCCCGGCGCCCGAGCCGGGCGGAACTGATCGGAGGAGGACCGATGCCCATTCTCGAACTTAAAAGTGTATCGAAGTCCTTCGGCGCGCTTATCGTCGCCGAAGGGGTTTCCTTTTCGGTGGAGCCGGGAGAGGCGCTCGGCGTCATCGGACCGAACGGTGCTGGAAAATCGACACTCTTCAATCTCATCAACGGCAACCTCAAGGTGGCCGGTGGTTCAATCCAATTCGACGGCCGCGATGTGACCCATACGCCCCCGATGCAGCGCTGCCTTGCGGGCATGGGACGCACCTTTCAGATACCGCAGCCTTTCGAGCGCCTGACCGCCTATGAAAATCTATTGGTCGCAGGCGCTTTCGGAACGCGCCAGGCGGAAGCCCATGTCGTCGATCTCTGTGCCGACATCCTGGTGGAGACAGGCCTAATCGCAAAGGCGAATGTCCCCGCAGGCTCCCTTTCCCTTCTTGAACGCAAACGATTGGAGCTTGCGCGCGCGCTCGCCACGCAACCCAAGCTTCTGCTTCTCGACGAAATCGCTGGAGGACTGACGGAGGGAGAGTGTCGGCAGTTGGTGGCGACGATCAAACGCGTCCACCAGCGCGGCGTCGCGATCATCTGGATCGAGCATGTGCTGCACGCCCTGACCGCCGTCGCCGAGCGATTGCTGGTCTTGAACTTCGGTCGCGTGATCGGCATCGGCGCAGCCGATGCGATCATGGCGTCGAGCGACGTCCGCGAAATCTATCTCGGGATGGAGGTCTGATGGCAAGCCTTGTCGAAACACGAGGTCTTACGGCCTGCTACGGCGACTTCCAGGCCGTCTTCGGGGTCGATATCCGGCTCGAGGTCGGCGAGACCATCGCCGTGATCGGCGCCAACGGCGCTGGCAAATCGACCTTGATGCGCTCCCTCGCCGGTGTGATTGCCAACAGCGCGGAGATGGTCCTCCATCGCGGCGAGCCGATCGGTGCGCTGGGAGCACCGGATGTGGTGCGCCGCGGGATCGCGCTGGTGCCGGAGGGCCGCAGGCTGTTTCCGTCATTGACCGTAGAGGAGAACCTGCTGATCGGCAGCTACGGCCGCCAGGTGGTGGCCGGACCGTGGACCCTGGAAAGCATCTACGCGCTTTTCCCCATTCTGAAAGAGCGGCGACGCAATCCTGCAACGGCCCTCTCTGGCGGCCAGCAGCAGATGGTCGCGATCGGTCGGGCCCTCATGTCGAACCCAGACGTCCTGCTCTGCGACGAACTCAGCCTCGGTCTGGCGCCGGTGGTGATCAAGGATATCTACGCCGCCTTCGCGAAGATCAAGGCATCGGGCGCCGCGATCATCATCGTCGAACAGGACATCGTGCAGGCTCTAAAGGTCGCCGACCGGATTTATTGCATGATGGAAGGCCGCATCACCCTGACCGGCCGTCCCTCCGAACTCGATCGTGCGGACATCCATGCAGCCTATTTTGGAGCGGGGACCCATGAACTGGCTTGATACGCTTCTCCAGGGAATACTGCTCGGCGGACTATATGCCCTATTCGCGGCTGGCTTGAGCCTTGTCTTCGGCATCATGCGGCTCGTCAATCTGGCCCACGGCGACCTGATCGTCCTTGCCGCGTTCCTGATAATGCTCATCGTGTCATCTTTTGGGCTCAATCCGTTTGTCGCGGCATTGATAGCGGCGCCATTGATGTTCGGGCTAGGCTGGGTGCTCCAATATTATCTTCTCAATCGCACGCTCGGCAAAGACGTCCTGCCACCGCTGCTGGTGACGTTCGGCCTTTCGATCGTGATCCAGAATGGTCTTTTGGAAGCGTTCACGGCCGACAGCAGGCGAGTTTCGGCGGGCTCGCTTGAAACGGCCTCGGTGCAGCTCGGAAGTGTCAACGCCGGACTGATGCCGTTGCTGACCTTCGCCTCGGCCGTGCTCATTATCTTGGCCCTGAATCAGCTCATCTACCGGACCGCTCTTGGCCGGGCATTTCGGGCCACGTCCGACGACGTGGTGACCGCAAGCCTGATGGGCATTCGGCCAAATTCGATCTTCGCTGTCGCTACCGGACTGGCGATGATGATCGTGACCGTTGCTGCGCTCTACCTCGGCATGAGAGCGAACTTCGATCCGACCGCCGGACCCGCCCGATTGATCTATGCCTTCGAAGCAGTGATCATCGGCGGCCTCGGCTCGCTTTGGGGCACGCTCGCGGGAGGTGTGATCTTGGGCCTTGCGCAGACGATCGGCGCTGCGGTCAATCCCGAATGGCAAATTCTTGCCGGGCACGTCGCCTTTCTTCTCGTGCTGCTTTTTCGTCCGCGCGGTCTTTTTCCGCGGGCCGTCGACTGAGGCGCGCCATGACCACGGGTTTTCAAGCCATGACCAATGAACGAACGGCTCGCTGGCGCATCGAGACGAGGACGACTGTCTCCCGAATCTTCACAATGTTCCTCTTCCTGGCGGCGGCCCTCATGATCTTCGCTCCGTTCGTCGTCTCGCGTGGCGTCATACAGGACCTCTTTTTCATCCTGACCATGCTAACGCTGGCCCAAAGCTGGAATCTTCTCGCTGGTTATGCCGGCCTCATCTCGGTCGGGCAGCAACTTTTCGTCGGATGTGGCGCCTACGCCTTATTCGGCTTGGTTATCCTGACTGGAATGGATCCAGTTCTGGCGGTCCTGCTTGCCGGCCTCATCGCAGCCGCTGTCGCGGTGCCGACAGCCTTCTTCGCCTTCCGCCTCTATGGGCCGTACTTTGCGATCGGTACCTGGGTGATTGCCGAAGTCGGGCGGCTGCTCGTTGCGCAATGGAAGACCCTTGGGGGCGGAACAGGGACGTCCATGCCGCGAGATGCGACGCGGGACATGCTGGGCGCCGCCGCACTCAGCGACTGGTTCGGCATGCGCTCGTCCGTCGCCGCTGATGCATTGGCCTACTGGATGGCGCTCGTGCTGGCGTCGGCGACGATCATCTTCGTCTACAAACTGCTTTGCAGCAAGCATGGGCTGGGGCTTGCGGCCGTCCGCGACAACGAGACGGCGGCACGTGCCCTTGGCGTCGACGCACAGTGGCTGAAGACACTGATCTATCTCCTGACGGCCTTCATCACGGGAGTGGTCGGCGCGCTCATCTATCTGCAGAAGGCTCGGATATCGCCCGACGCGGCCTTCTCGCTCACCGACTGGACGGCCTACGTCATCTTCATCGTCGTCATCGGCGGTATCGGCACAATTGAGGGTCCGATCCTGGGTGTGCTTGTCTTCTTCGTATTGCAGAACGCGTTTTCGAGCTTCGGTTCCTGGTATCTTCTGGCGCTCGGCGCACTGGCCATCGTTACAATGCTCTTTGCGCCTCGCGGCGTCTGGGGACTGATATCCGACCGCACTGGTTGGGAACTTTTTCCGGTCCGCCGTCGCCTAAAGGACGGATCTTCAGAATATGAAATGGGAGGGCCACATGGCTGACATCAAAACCGACGTATTGATCATTGGCACAGGCCCGGCCGGTTCGGCGGCAGCCGCGTTGCTCGCGACACACGGCCTCGAACCGCTGGTGATCAACCGCTATCGCTGGCTGGCGAACACGCCGCGCGCGCATATCACCAACCAGCGCACGATGGAGGTGCTGCGCGATCTTGGCCGCGACGTCGAGGACGAAGCTTACATGTTCGCCGCCGAGCAGGATCTGATGGGCGAGAACGTCTTTTGCACCTCGCTGACCGGGGAGGAGATCGGCCGCATGAAAAGCTGGGGCAACCACCCACTGTCCCGCGCCGAACATCTTCTCTCGTCGCCGAGCCGGATGAACGACCTGCCTCAGACATACATGGAGCCGTTGCTATTCAAGACCGCCTGTTCTCGCGGCGCGCAGCCGCGAATGTCGACCGAATACAAAAGCCATGTTCAAGACGCCGATGGGGTCACGACGACCTGCGTCGATAAATTGACGGGCAGGGAGCTGACCATTCACTCCAAATTCCTGATCGGCGCGGATGGCGGGAACTCCAAGGTCGCCGAACATGCTGGCCTGAGATTCGAAGGCAAGATGGGCGTTGCCGGATCGATGAACATCCTGTTCGAGGCCGACCTGTCGCGCTACGTCGCCCATCGCCCTTCCGTGCTCTATTGGGTATTGCAGCCAGGCGCCGACGTCGGGGGCATCGGCATGGGTCTCGTGCGCATGGTTCGCCCGTGGAACGAGTGGCTGATCGTCTGGGGATACGATATCAACCAGCCCGCACCGCAGGTCGACGACGCCTTCGCCACGAAGGTCGTGCGCGAGCTCGTGGGCGTCGATGACATCGAGCCGAAGATAAAGTCGGTCTCGACGTGGACCGTCAACAATATGTACGCGACGACGATATCGAACGGCCGCGTCTTCTGCATGGGCGACGCAACGCATCGACATCCGCCGTCAAACGGCCTGGGCTCCAACACCTCGATTCAGGACGCGTTCAATCTTTCATGGAAGCTTGCGATGGTGCTGAAAGGTCAAGCTGGTCCTGAGCTCCTCGACAGCTACCAGGCCGAGCGCGCGCCAGTCGCCAAGCAAATCGTCACCCGCGCCAACAAGTCGATCGAAGAATTCGGCCCTATTTTCAAGGCGCTCGGCCTGCTTGACTCGGTTGATCCGGTGAAGATGCAGCAGAACATGGACGCGCGCTGCAATGACACGGCAGAGTCCGAAGCGCAGCGCGCGGCAATCCGGACTGCGATCGCGAACAAGGTCTACGAATTCGACGCGCACGGCGTCGAGATGAACCACCGCTACGCCTCGAACGCCGTGGTGAAGGAGGGGCAACCGGAACCCGCTTTCGAGAGGGACCCTGAGCTGCACTTCCAGCCGACGACTTGGCCGGGTGCGCGGCTTCCCCACGCCTGGCTCTTCGGCGCCGATGGAAAAAAGGTGTCCAGCCTTGATCTGACGGGCCACGGCGTTTTCACGGTGCTGACGGGCATCGGGGGCGACGGCTGGATTGCAGCGGCAAAGACGCTTTCGAAGGAGCTAGGGCTGCCGATCGCCACGCATCGGATCGGACCGCGACAGACGTGGCAGGATCTGAACGGTGACTGGGCGCGGGCCCGCGAAATCCGGGATTCAGGCGTGTTGCTCGTGCGGCCCGACCATCATGTCGCGTGGCGCGCGGACGCCGTGACGGCTGATCCGGAAGCGGAGCTACGCCGGGTTTTGAAAACAATTCTTTCTCTGTGAGGTGCACTATGAGCTCCGAAGAAAAGGGCTATTTCACCGAAGAAAATTCCGTGGAGGTGGTCACGAGCCGCAACGCTCAAGCCAGGGACGAGCGCCTGAAGCGGGTGATGGAGGTCGTCACGCGCAAGCTACATGAGGCAGTAAAGGAGCTTGAGCCGACGCAGGACGAGTGGATGGAGGCGATCTTCTTTCTCACCCGTACCGGGCAGACGTGCAATGAATGGCGACAGGAGTTTATCCTGTTGTCAGACGTGCTCGGCGTGTCGATGCTGGTCGACGCCATCAATAATCGCAAGCCCTCTGGGGCTTCTGAAAGCACGGTGCTCGGTCCGTTTCACGTTGCCGACGCGCCGGAACTGCCGATGGGCGCCAACATCTGCCTCGACCAGAAAGGCGAGGATATGGTGATCGGAGGGCGGATACTCGACACGGATGGCAGGCCGATTTCCAATGCTGTCATCGACGTTTGGCAGGCCAACGACGAAGGCTTCTACGACGTTCAACAGAAGGGGATACAACCCGACTTCAACCTTCGCGGCGTCTTTCGCACGGGCGCGGACGGCCGCTATTGGTTCCGGGCGGTCAAGCCCAAATATTACCCGATCCCGGACGACGGGCCGGTCGGCAAGCTGCTCGGCGCGCTTGGACGTCATCCCTACAGGCCGGCTCACCTGCATTACATCATAAAGGCCGAGGGCTTCGAGGCGCTGACAACACACATCTTCGACCCGGACGACCCGTACATCCACTCGGACGCCGTCTTCGGCGTGAAGGAGAGCTTGCTTGCCAAGTTTCAGCCCGTAGAAGATCCAGTGCGGGCTAGCGACCTTGGATTCGCGGAAAAGTTTTGGCAGGTGGAGCACGATTTCGTGCTGGCTCGGGAGTAGAACCTCTCGGGCGGGTCGGGCAACTGTCCGGGCGATGATTTCCGCCAGCGGTTACCCCTAAAGCGCGTCGCGATCTTTCAGCTTGTCGCGCTTTAAGTCTTTGTTTTTACGCATGCCGTTGTCGCAAACCGCTGCACACTTTTGTGCGACATGCTTTCGAAGGGCATCCGTCGGTCAACGAGACGGCATGGCAGCAGCGTTTACTGCAGGGCGGTCCGTGAAGTGCGGCATGTTGAAAAGAGGTATCTCTCGTCGATTCGCGAGGCTGCTCTTTTCCGCAATGGCAACACGTTCCCCAATCTACCATCCGGCCCACCTGAAGCTGAGCAGGATCTTCAGATTCCAAGCACGGTCACGAGCGGGGGCGTAAAGTCCTTGAAGCCCAATCTCGGCCAGTCGCACCTTGTGTCAAACCTCGTCTTCGGTTCGTGGCGCTGACATTTCGGGTTGGTCTTGAAGGCGTATCCGGGCAGGGTGACATATCTGGCATTTGCCGTGCAAAGGGCAATCGCGATACACAGCGTCAATGCAGAGCACATGGTTCTCATGGCACACCTCCAGGCGTCGTAGGAACCTTCAAGTGCGGAGAATTTCCGGTCGACAGTTGTCCCACTTTTGCCGGCTCCCCGCCATTCGCCTAATAGGAGGTGTGGCGTGGCGTCGTGAGTAATCCGTTTAGTGGAGCGTTGGCTAAGCGTTCAAGAAACCTTCATCAAACCCCAGGGTTGAAAAGCACACACCCGGCTCCAAATCCCGTCGGCGGTCATCGAAGCCGGGGAGGGGTAATGGGAAGCGCGCAGTTTCATTGGATTGGCCGGGGCAGATTAGCCTTGGGCGTCATTCTCAGTCTTTTTTTCCTTGTGCCCTGCTCTCAGGCATTGGCGGCGCCCGCCGAAATCGGCGGCCTGACGGTGACCCTGCCCGATGCCGCTACCGGCTGGAGGAAGGCCGGTAAGGGCAATCTCTTTATGCTGCAGAAAGATTTTCCGGAAACGGAGGACGACAAGCGCGGCAATGCTTTGATTCAGATCACCAAGCCGCTCCCGGCAGCGCGCAGTTCCCTGCAGGCCGGCATGAAGACCTTCGTCGCGACGCTGCCCGACATGGCGAAGGAAGATATCCTGGTCAAACATTACGGAGTCACGGTGAACGGCTACGATATTCGCGTGGAAGAACGCTGCTGCGTTCATCAGAAGAACGTCAGCATCAGCCAGATCGTCGTCGGCGTCGCCGGCGACAGGCAGCAGGCCTATCTGCAGCTCGTGCTGCTGAATGTGAACGGTGACAGAAGCAGAAGTGCCGAGGCCGATTTCGCAACCCTCGTGCGCTCCGTGAAGCTTGATCCTTCCGACAAGGATTTCGATCTCGTGCCGGCGAGCGAAGACGGCGGGCTGGACGGCGTCTTCACCCATCTCGATACCGGTCTCCGGCCGAATGTCTTTGGCGGCATGGATTTCTATTCGGACAGCACGGTCACCACGTTCGACCCGAAGGGGCTGTTCAGCACGGAACTGCCGAAGGGCGGCCGGAGCATCACCGAACATTGCAAGGAGACCCCGACCGATTGCGGCCTCTACACGCTTACCGGCGGCGGTTTTTTCTCCTCCGCCGGGTCGATCGAAATGCGCAGTGTCACCTCTGCCTACGGCACGATCGAGATCGAGACGAAGACATTCTCGAAAAAAGGTGAGGACCTGGTGATTGCCGACGCAGACCACCGCGCCGTGCCGCCGTTTGATGAGGGCACGACGCTCGACGGCGAATGGGTATCCACCTTCGCCTCGAGCGGGATGACCGCGACCTCATCGGGATCGGTGGCGTCCAGCCATACGCTGAGGCTTCATCGAAACGGTACTTTCGAACGCGCAGGCTGGTCGGGCGCCTCGATGACGAATGAGATCGGCGGATCGCAATCGGGCGTCACCACGTCAAGCAACCGGCCGGGCGCAAGCGGACGCTACAAGCTTTCCGGCTATCGTCTCGACCTGACCGACGTGAGCGGTAAGACCGAGACCATGAGCATATTCGAGCCGGACAAAGGTTCCGACGGGCTTCTGGTGATCAACGGCAACAACTACCTGAAGGACGATGGGAAATAGGGAGGCAGCGCCCAAGCTATTGATAAATCGGGCTTATACGGCGACGCAATTGCCTCCCGGTCGGCTGGAAAGCCACCGTGGGTATAAGTGACTTCGAGTCATCGGCAACGCGCGAATCACTTGAAATCTGGCTCATGTCGTCAGCCGTCTCGATGGGCCGAAACTGACGGTTTGGTTAAGCATTTGTAAATTGGTAACGAATCGAGGCATATAGTAACTGCGCAACTGAAGCGCTTTCGTTCAAAATTGCGCAGTTACCTGGGAAAAAGATCATGCAGCCGAGTCTTGCTCTTCAAGACGATCAAGAGCACCTCCCATCGCTTCTGGCAACAGATGCGAAGGAGTTATCCTATCAACTTCAGCAGCATCAGGCAAAAATCTTTCCCCCGCTCTCGCAAAAGACCATCAGAACATTTTCGCCGGCGGAAGCTGCGGCCTTTATCGGCATCGGCGAAGGTTATCTCCGCCAGGTAGCCGCCGACGGCCATGGGCCCGATCCGCTCGCAAACGGACGGCGGCTTTACAGTGCAACGGACATGGACCGGATTCGCCGGGTCCTCGACGAGCGAAACGGAACGCCGAAATATGTGCCGGCCCGCCGGCCGGGGGAAAAGCTCCAGATCATCTCCGTCATGAATTTCAAGGGTGGCTCGGGCAAGACCACCACTGCGGCCCATCTGGCGCAGTTCATGGCGCTCAGGGGCTACCGCGTGCTCGCCGTCGACCTCGATCCGCAGGCTTCCTTGTCCGCCTTGTTCGGTCATCAGCCGGAGTTCGACGTCGGAGAGGGCGAAACGATCTACGGTGCGATCCGATACGAGGAGCCGCGCCCCATCGCCGACATCGTGCGCGCTACCTACACGCCCAATCTGCATCTCATTCCGGGCAATCTCGAGCTGATGGAATTCGAGCACGAGACGCCGAAGGCGATGGCGTCGGGTACGGCGGAGACGATGTTCTTTGCCCGCATTGGCGAAGTCCTGACGGAGATCGAAAGCCTTTACGACGTTGTGGTCATCGACTGCCCGCCGCAGCTGGGGTTCCTGACGATGTCGGCGCTCTGCGCGGCCACTTCGGTCTTGATCACGGTCCACCCGCAGATGCTGGATGTCATGTCGATGTCGCAGTTTCTGACGATGACAAGTGAGTTGATGTCGGTCGTCGAAAAGGCCGGAGGGCGTACCAGCTATGACTGGATGCGCTATCTCGTGACGCGGTTCGAGCCGAACGACGGACCGCAAAGCCAGATGACCGGCTTCATGCGGGCGATCTTTGGCAATCGAATGCTCCACAACGCCATGGTGAAGTCGACGGCGGTCGCCGACGCCGGCGTCACCAAGCAGACACTCTACGAGGTCGAGCGATCGCAGTTCACACGCGGAACCTACGATCGGGCTCTGGAGTCCCTCAACCTCGTGAACGGCGAGATCGAGGCGCATATTCGCTCGACCTGGGGAAGGAAATAACAGATGGCGCGCAAGAACCTCATCGAAATTTCCGCTCCGAACCCGGAAAGGATGGACGCAGTCGCACCGCGCGACAATCGTCCGATCGCGGGATTCGTGCCGCAGGAGCGCAGTGCGGCGCCGGTCGGCGGCATTACCAAGACGCTCGGCAACATTACCGAGAAGATGGAGCGGGCAAGTGAGCTGGAACGGCAGCTCGCTGCCGGCCAGACCATCGTCGAACTCGATCCCGGACTGATCGATGCTTCCTTCGTCAGCGATCGATTGGCGATCGACGCGGCCGAACTTGCGCAGCTTGTCGAGCAGATCCGCGAGCATGGCCAGCAGGTTCCGATCCTTGTCCGCCCGCATCCCGAAACCAGGGGACGCTATCAGGTCGCCTACGGCCATCGACGCCTGGCTGCCGCCCGAGAAATCGGCATCAGGGTGCGCGCGGTCGTCCGTGATCTCACCGACGGTCAGCTGGTCGTCAGCCAGGGACAGGAAAACAGTGCTCGAACCAATCTCTCCTACATCGAACGCGCGCTCTTTGCATCGAGGCTTGAGGAACGCAGCTTTGGCCGCGATGTCATTATGGCGGCTCTCGGCGTGGATAAGGCGGCGCTGTCGAGAATGCTGATCGTCATCCGACAGGTCCCCCTTACGCTCGTCAACGCCATCGGCGCCGCGCCCGATATCGGCCGCCGGCGATGGTTGGAATTGGGCGAGCGGCTTGAGAAAGCCGACGTCGAGAAGATCATCGTGGAGTTGTCCGCGGACGACGCGCGCAAAATTTCGAGCGACGAGCGGTTTCAGCGGGCACTCATTCTGGCAACGAAGAAGACGGCTGCGCCGAAGCCAGCGGTGGCCAAAACCCAGGTTAATGGGGTGCCTGTCATGATCAAAAAGACAGCGTCCGGTGCAACCTTCGTTTTCGACGGCAAGACCGCACCCGGTTTCGATCAATTCGTCCAGGAAAGGCTGAAGGGCCTGTTCCAGGAGTTCAATAAGGACAGAGGAGCGTAGCGCGCAAAAGAAAAAGGCCCCCAACGACGCCGTCGTGGAAGCCCTTCTCAGATCTTAAGCACATCGAGAATCGCATTTCCCCGAATCACAGTCAAGCGTCTTAGGCACCAAATTGGTGGATGGTTTTCTTTTGCCTGAACGAAGGTGAAGGCAAATGGAGAGTGGATATGTGACGACGCCCTTTGGGCGGCGGCCGATGTCACTTGGCATGCTGGCAAGCCAGCAACTGGCCGAGACCATCGAGCCGGGGATGAAGCGCAGCAAGTGGAAGCTGTTCAGGGCGATCTGTGAGGCGCGGCCGGCGCTTGGCGTCACCGATCGGGCGCTGACGGTGCTCGACGCGCTTCTGACCTTCTACCCAGACGACGAGATTTCCGAGGAGAAGGGCCTGATTGTCTTCCCGTCGAATGCGCAACTTTCGCTGCGCGCCCGCGGCATGACGCCAGCGACCCTCAGGCGGCATCTTGGGGTTCTGGTCGAGGCCGGCCTGATCCTGCGCAAGGACAGCCCGAACGGAAAGCGCTATGCGCGCCGCGACAGGGCAGGGACCGTCGGCGAGGCCTTCGGGTTCAGCGTGGCACCGCTTCTGGCGCGTGCAGTCGAAATCGAAAACCTGGCCGCCCAGGCGGTTGCCGACCGGGAACTGCTGCGCGCGATCAGGGAACGGTTGACCATCTGCCGGCGCGACATCTCCAAGCTGATTGCGACGGCCCTCGAAGAAGAGGTCTCCGGTGATTGGGAAGGCATTTCAGTGATGTTTCGAACGCTCCTCGCCCGGATTCCGCGCGTGGCGACCGCAGAAGAATTGGCTCCGCTGGTCGATGAGATGGGATTGCTGCGGGCTGAAGTCGTCAACTTGCTGGAAAGGCAGATAAAAACACAAAAAATAGACGCCAATGAGTCTCAGAATGAGCAGCACAAACAGAATTCAAATCCCAAATCCACCTATGAACTTGAACCAAGCTTCGAAACGAAGCAGGGCGAACGGGCAGTTGCCGATCTTGAACCGAATGCCGGATCGCCGGACGAGCAAAGACCGGAACAACCGAAGCCTTCCGGCGGGATGAGCAACAAGGCGGGGGGTGCCGCCGATCCAGGAGCCGGGCATAGCCTGAAATCCTTCCCGCTCGGCCTCGTCCTCCAGGCCTGCCCCGGTATTCTCGACTACGGGCCCGGCGGAAGCATCGGCAACTGGCGAGATCTGATGTCGGCCGCTGTCGTCGTGCGCTCGATGCTCGGCGTCAGTCCCTCGGCCTATGAGGAAGCCTGCTCCGGCATGGGGCCGGAAAATGCCGCCACCGTGATTGCCTGCATTCTGGAAAGGGGAGGGCACATCAACTCGCCCGGCGGCTATCTCAGAGATCTGACCCGAAGGACCGAGAGGGGTGAGTTTGCGATCGGCCCGATGCTGATGGCGCTCGTGCGGGCGAATGGGCCAACAGCAAGGCATGCCAGTTGACCGGAGGGAAGCCACGGCCGCGACAATCGTGTAACGAGGCGGTGTGCAATCACCGCTTTACATCTAACATGTTAGTCTGCTACATCTGAGCCGGTAATTGGGAGGAGGCATATTTGACACAAAAATTCGGGCTCTCAGTCGCTCTCGCCACACCATTCGACAGCCATGGCGATATCATGATCGAGGCGATGATCGAGCAGGCACGGCGAAGCCTCGCTGCCGGATGTTCGAGCGTGACGCTGTTCGGGACGACGGGTGAAGGTTCTTCCATAGGAACCCAGGAACGTGAACGTGTCCTCACTTCCATGCTTGATAATGGGATAGCAGCAAAGCAAATCATCGTCGGCGTACTGGTCGACGCGGCCGAGGATGCTGCGATGCAGGCCGGGCATGCGCTTTCCGAGGGAGCCCGCAATATCCTTCTTGCTCCCCCTTGCTACTTCAAAAACGTCAGTGACGACGGCGTCTTCCAGTGGTTTTCGGCTGTTTTCGCCATCCTGGGCGACAAGGCGCGAGACATTATCGTCTACAACATCCCCTCGGTCACCATGGTCCCGCTGAGCGTATCGCTGATCGGCCGACTGCGGACCGCCTTTCCCAATATCGTCACGGGCGTCAAGGATTCTTCCGGCGACTGGCCGTTCACGGAAGCGCTGTTGAAGGCGCATGGCGATCTTGTCATCCTGGTGGGGGACGAACGTCATCTGGCGAAGGGCGTGCGGCTTGGCGGCCAGGGTGCAATCTCCGGCATGGCGAATTTCGTACCCCATGAAGTCAAGCTGATGGCAGAGGAAGGCAAGGACGATTCCCGCATCGAGGATTTCGTGGACGAACTGCTGAAATTTCCGGTGACCGCTGCCGTGAAGGCCATGGTGGCTCACTTGACGTCGGATGAAATCTGGCTTGCGGTTCGCCCACCACTCGTTTCAATATCCGGCGATGGGCAGGCGCAACTCGCTCTTGCGTTCGACACTCTTTTCCGCTCGAAAGCGGCATAGGTCGGACATGTTTCTGGGAGAGGTGATGGACGGAACGGACGAGCAGCCGACACTGCGGGAAAAGGCGTATGAGAGCTTCACACGCCACCTTCTTGCGCGTGACGTGCGCCCCGGCCAGTTCGTTTCGCAGCGCCGCCTCGTCGAGCTGACGGGGCTGACGCTCGGCGCCATCCGCGAACTCATCCCGCGGCTCGAAGCCGAAGGGCTGATCAAGACGGTCCCCCAGCGGGGTTTGCAGATTGCTCATATCGACCTGAACCTCATTCGCGAGGCGTTCCAGCTGCGCGTCTTCCTGGAGAAGGAAGCAGTCGCGCTTTTCACCCGCTCTGCGTCTGACGAGACGATCGCCGGGCTCCTGAAGCAGCATCGGGATATCGCCGACGCCATTCGAAACGGCGATGGATCGCACGAATTGGAAGTGCACGCGCAAGCTGTCGATTGGGGCATGCACGACGCCTTTATCGATGCCCTTGGAAATACCATCATCTCGAATGCCTACCGGGTGAACTCGATCAAGATGCGCCTGATCAGTCAGGATCGTTTTCGCATCGATGGTCACGTCGGACCTGTCATGGGCGAGCATCTGAAAGTGCTCGAGGCGATCGAAAGACGATCGGCGGAGGACGCCGTCAACAGCCTTGTCGCACACATCAATCACGCAAGAGATCGTGCGCTGAGGATATAATCGGAAATAAACAGCCGGGGGTGAGGAGATCGCCGGCAAAAGGAGGAGGTACCACATGTCATCGTTTTTGAATCCGACGAGGCGCGGCTTTCTGGCGGGTACGGCCGCTGTTGGCGCCAGCAGCATGCTCGGCGTGCGGTTGGCGTCGGCTGCCGTCGATTGGAAGCGCTTTGCCGGCACGACGCTCGAAGTCAACCTGGTCAAGAGCCCGCGCAGCGAAATACTTCTGAAGTACCTGTCCGAATTCGAGGAGCTCACCGGCATCAAGGTCAATGCCGAAGCGACGCCCGAACAACAGCAGCGACAGAAGACGACCATCGAGCTGAGCTCCGGCAAGCCGAGCTTCGACGTCGTGCACATGAGCTATCATGTCCAAAAGCGGCAGTTCGAAAAGGGCGGCTGGCTTGCCGATATCGGCGGTTTTCTCAAGGACCCCTCTCTGACCGACCCGTCTCTGGTAGAAACCGACTTCGCCGAAGCCGGCCTGACTTTTGCCAAAGATCCGGACGGCGTTCTGCGTTCGCTTCCATTCTCGGTCGATTACTGGATCATCTATTGGAACAAGGCGCTCTTCGAGAAGAAGGGGCTTGCCTACCCGACGACGTTCGAAGAACTCGCCAGTGCTGCGGAGGCGCTCACCGATCCTTCGAGCAACACCTACGGCTTCGTCGCCCGCGGCCTGAAGAATGCCAATACGCCGGTCTGGACGTCGCTGCTGCTCGGATATGGTTCGAGCCCGCTCGGCCCCGATGGCAAGCTGCGCACGACGTCGCAAGAAGCGATCGATGCGGCCAAGCTTTATCAAAGACTGATGACCAAGACAGCCCCTCCCGGCGTTTCCGGCTTCAACTGGGCCGAGGCGCAGTCGGCCTTCCTGCAGGGCAAGATCGGCATGTGGCTGGACGGCGTTGGTTTTGCGCCGCCGATTGAGAATCCGGAAAAATCGCGCGTCGTCGGCCAGGTCGGTTACGGCATCATGCCGAAAGGTCCGAAGGCACAGGCCGCAGGCACCTTCGGCGACGGGCTTGGCGTCGTCGCGGCAAGCCAGAAAAAAGAAGCCGGGTATCTCTTCTGCCAATGGGCGATTTCGCATGAAATGGGCGCACGTCTGCTGCAGGCTGGCGCCGGGGTTCCTTTCCGCCAGTCCGTCCTCGAGGACGCGAAGGTCCGCGAAGGCGTCAAAATGCCGGGCGCATGGCTTGATGCCGTCGTCGGTTCCGGCAAGATCTCGCAGCTCGCGCTGCCGGTCATTATTCCGGTCACCGAGTTCCGCGACGTTTATGGCGTCGGTCTCACCAACATGATCGGCGGCGCCGATCCCGAAACCGAACTGAAGGCAGCGACGGCACAGTTCGAACCCGTCCTGGCAAAAAGCGAGGGATAATGGCCTCGACAAGTATCGAAACGGCCGCCGTGGCCAAGACGTCGAAAGGAAGGAGCAAACCGGATCGGTTTGCTCCTAACTACTGGCCCTTCGTCATCCCGGCGCTCATCGTCATAGCTGCCGTCATCGTCTTTCCGTGGGTGTTTACGGTCTGGATGAGCGTCAACAGCTGGACGCTCGGCCAATCGCAGGTCTTTGCGGGGCTGGACAACTACGCGCGCCTCGCCACCGACATGCGTTTTTGGGAGTCGCTGTGGCACACTGTGCTCTATACGACGCTCTCCGTAGTGGTTCCCCTTTTTCTGGGGACGCTCGCGGCGCTGATCTTTGATGCTCAATTTCCGCTGCGCGGTCTTATACGCGGCATATTCGTGATGCCGATGATGGCCACACCCGTCGCCATCGCGCTCGTCTGGACGATGATGTTCCATCCGCAGCTCGGCGTCCTCAACTATCTCCTCTCCTTCGTCGGCATCGGCCCGCAGGAGTGGATCTATAATCAGAGCAGCGTCATCCCGTCGCTGGTGCTGGTCGAGACCTGGCAGTGGACGCCGCTTATCATGCTGATCGTGCTCGGCGGTCTGGCGGCGGTTCCGCGCGAGCCCTATGAAAGTGCTGAAATCGACGGAGCCAATGTCTGGCAGAAATTCCGCTATCTGACGCTGCCGATGATCGCGCCGTTCCTGATGATTGCCGTGATTATCCGCAGCATCGATGCGGTGAAAAGTTTCGACATCATCTATGCCATGACCCAAGGCGGTCCCGGCACGGCGTCGGAGACGATCAACATCTATCTCTACAACACCGCTTTCGCCTATTACGATATCGGCTATGGCTCGGCCATGGCGGTTGTCTTCTTCATCCTCATCGTCCTGCTCTCCTTCGTCCTTATGATGCTCCGGCAGCGCGTGAACTGGTCCGACGGGGAGGCACGCTGATGAAGCGCAAGACGCTCGATCGCATCGGACTGCTGTTTGTTGCCCTGGTGATGATCTCGCCCGTCGTCCTGTTCTTCCTCTGGATGATCTCGCTGTCGCTGAAATATGAGATCGACAACGGCGCCTATCCGCCGATCTTCATTCCGGAGCGCTTGGCCTGGTCGAACTATCTGAAGGTCTTCGAAGAGAACAACTTCTTCCTCTATCTCTGGAATTCGGTGCTGGTGACGGGTGCGGCCACGCTTCTGGCGCTGCTGATCGGCGTGCCGGCCGGATATGGCATCGCGCGCCTGAAAGCCGAGAAGTCTGCCATGGTCATCATGATTGCGCGCATGACGCCGGGCCTTTCATTCCTGATCCCGCTCTTCCTGCTGTTCCAGTGGCTGAACCTGCTCGGCACGCTCATGCCGCAGATCATCATCCACCTCGTCGTCACTGTACCGATCGTCGTATGGATCATGATCGGTTATTTCGAGACGACGCCGATGGAGCTGGAGGAGGCTGCAAGCATCGACGGCGCAACACCCTGGCAGGTTTTCCGCCTGGTCGCCTTGCCGATCGCAAGGCCGGGCATCGTCGTTGCCTTCATACTGTCGGTCATCTTCTCGTGGAACAACTTCGTCTTCGGCATCGTGCTTGCCAGCCGCGAGACGCGCACGCTTCCTGTCGCGGTCTACAACATGCTCTCGTTCGAGCAGGTCAGTTGGGGTCCGTTGGCGGCGGCGGCGTTGATCGTCACCTTGCCTGTGCTGATATTGACGGTGTTTGCGCAACGGCAGATCGTGGCGGGCCTGACGGCCGGAGCCGTCAAGTGAGCTGGTGAGACAACGGTTTTGACGACTTCTGCTGCCTTCGAACAGCCTCCCGGTCAGGCGCGCCGCGTCTTGTGTGTCGGCGCTGCGGTTATGGACACACTGTTTCGCGTGCGCTCGTTACCCACCGGCCAGGGCAAAATTCTGCCCTATGATATGCTGCAGATCGCCGAGGGCATGGCATCGAGTGCCGCCTTTGCGGTCACCCGACTGGGCGGCCATGCCAGCCTCTGGGGTGCGGTCGGCAATGACGACACCGGCGAACGCATCATTGCCGACCTCAGCAATAGCGGCATAGACACGAGCGGCGTGGTGCGCGTCGAAGCCGCCCGCTCGGCCGTCTCGACGATCCTTGTCGATGATCAGGGCGAGCGCTTGATCGTGCCTTTCTACGATGCGGGCTTGCACGAAACGGTCAAGCCGGTCACGCAACAGGATGTTTCTGCTTTCGATGCGGTGCTGGTCGACGTGCGGTGGCCGAAGCTTGCATTGCGGACGCTATTGGCCGCCCGAGAGGCGGGAAAGCCGGCCATTCTCGATGGCGACGTCGCAGGCGATGGCGTGATCGAGATGCTGGCACCGGCGGCCAGCCACATTGTGTTCTCGCAGCCGGCCGCCGAGCGGCTTGCCGGAACGGCCGAGCTGGTGAAGGTCGTCGGCCTTCTCAAGCGAAAGTTCGAGCATGCCTTCATCAGCGTCACGGCCGGCGAAAACGGCTGCTTCTGGTTCGACGACCGAACCGGCGAAATCGTCCATCTTGCGGCTCCGAAGGTGAGGACCGTCGACACGCTCGCAGCCGGCGATATCTTCCATGGCGCTTTTGCGCTGGCCACTGCGGAAGGCTTACCGATCGAAGAGACGATGCGCTTTTCATCCATGGCGGCAGCACTCAAATGCCAGGTGTTCGGTGGACGTATCGGTGCCCCCACAAGAGCCGAAGTCCGCGATGCTCTCCGGGATTGGAGAGCTGGACGGTAGTCGTGCGGGCCTGCGGCATGCGTTGTCAAAGCCAGTTTAGGATCAGCGCTCCATCAGCTTTTGACCGAGCCGGCTGTCATGCCGGCCAGGAAGTAGCGTTGAGCAACCAGGTAAAGGACCAGAAGAGGAAGGGAACCAAGCACGCTCATCGCCATCATCTCGTTCCATTCGAAGGCGTGCTGGCCCATCAGAAGCTGGATACCGATCGGAACGGTTCTGAGGTTCATCGATTTCGTCAGCGTCAGCGCGAAGAGGAATTCGTTCCAGGCCAGCAGAAACGTGTAGACCGCCGTGGCGACGATCCCCGGGATGGAGACGGGAACGATGACGCGCCATAGCGCCGTCCAGCTCGAGCCGCCGTCGACAAGGACGGCCTCGTCCAGCTCTTTCGGCAAGGTGTTGAGATAGCCTGTCATCAGCAGGATGGCATAGGGCAGCGTAAAGACCATGTAGGTGAGGATCAGCGCCAGATAAGTATCGAAGATCCTGAAGGCCACCACCATTCCGAAATAGGGGATGAGAAGGGTGATCGGCGGAACGGTCTGCGTGCTGATGATGAAGATGTTCAAGGTGTTCTTGAACCGGAACTGATAGCGGCTGAATCCGTAGGCGGTCACGATGGCGACGACGAGGGTCAGGCCGGTGACGACGCCGGCGACGAAGTAGCTGTTGATGAAGAACCGCACTTTCACCGGATCGTTGAAGATCGTCAGATAGGCGGCCACCGTGAAATCCTGCGGAAAAAGCCGCGGCGGAAGGGCGAAGATTTCGGTATTCGATTTCAGCGAGCTGAAAAACATCCACACGATCGGGAAGGCTGAAAAGACCAGGCCGATCGCCAGTCCGAGATAGGTCAGGATGGTCGGCAATACCGAGTTCTTGAAGGAACGTTTTGCCATGGCGGTCACCTGCGCTGCTGGTGTTTGATGTAGAAGTAGGTGACGCTCATCGAAATGATCAGGATGATCATTGCGCTCGCCGAAGCCAGTGAAAATTCATATTGGGAGAAGGCGAGCTTGTAGGTGAAGGTGGAGAGCACCTCCGTCGAATAGATCGGACCACCGCCCGTCGTCATCCAGACGAGCGGAAAGACCTGCATCGTCCAGATGAAATCGAGGAGCGCGATGCTGATGATGATGGGCATTAACTGCGGAATGGTGATGTACCAGAACTTTTGGAGTTCGTTCGCGCCATCGATACCGGCTGCCTCGTAAAGCTCCTTCGAAATGCCCTGGAGGCCGGCAAGCAGGCTGACCATGTAGAGCGGATAGCCTGCCCAGATGTTTGCGAAGGTCAAAGCGTGGATGGCGGTGCGCGTCGACGAAAACCACTCGACCTTGAAGTTGATGATATGGAGCGCCATCAGCACGCTGTTGACGACGCCGTTCGGGTCGAGCAACAGGCGCCAGATGATGGCGATGATGACGGCCGTGAACAGCCAGGGCAGGATGAACAGCACACGAAGGATGCTGCGAATGAGCGGATCGACGCGGTTAGTGTTTAATAACAGCGCGAATGCCAAGCCGATGATGAAGTGGAAGACGACGCTCATGATCGTAAAATAAAGCGTCTGTGCGACCGACTGCCAGAAGACGGGATTCTCGAAGATGGTCAGATAATTCTGCACGCCTGCGAACGCGGCGTCCTTTTTCATGATGGCGCCGTCCATCAATGAATATTTGAAGACCATCACCATGGGAAACAGCATCAGCAGAACAAGCAGCAGGGTCGCCGGCGAAACATAGAAATACGGCACCAGCTTCCTCAAGGTGCTGTAACGAAGTCTTGCTTTCCTTCGCGGCTTGGCGTGCGCGGCGACGAGAGCCGGAGCGGAATGATTCATGAGCTGTGACTTCCCGTTCTGCCAAGATTTGACGACTTACACCGGCAGCGCCAGGTCGCGCTGCCGGTGATCCGTGAAAGCGACGTGCTTAGAACTTCGCGAGCCAAGCCTTCTCGGTATTGGCAGCTGCATCCTTGGCCGACTGTCCGCCGTCGAACATCTTCTGAACTTCGACGTTCATGTCGCGCATCAGCTCTTCGGCAACCGGAAGACCGACGAATTCGTTCGCAGGATAGCCGCTCTGGAAGATTTTAAAAGCTTCCGCGAAGATCGGGTCCGAGGCCACGAAGTCCGGCTTGGCATGGACGTTGCCGGGGAAGGCGTTGGCAATCGAGACCAGACGGCCGTTGACGTCAGGGCTCATCAGGTATTCGACCAGCTTCCAGGCCTCTTCCTTGTGCTGGCTGCCCTCGCTGATGCCGATGCCCCAGGAGGCATAGGGCATGCCGCGCTTGCCGGTGTAGCCGTCAGTGGCCGGCAAGGCGGAGATGCCGAATTTGAGCTTCGGATTGCGCTCGCGGATGAGGTTCACATGCGCGAGTGAATCGACCATCATGCCGACGCGGCCGTTGACGAATTCCTCGACCTTGTCCTGTTCCTTCTTGGCGAAAATGCCGGGAGAAATCACGCCTTCCTTGTTGAGGGAGGAGAGATAGTCGAGCGTGCCGACGACGGCATCATTTTCGAGGTCAGGCTTGCCGTCCTTCATCATCGAGGCGCCGGAGGCCCAGACCCAGGACATCACATCGTTCTGGATACCGCTCGGAGACTGCAGCGACAGCGGCAGAACCCAGCCATACTGGTTTTTCGAGGCGTCGGTCATCTTCTTCGCGGCTTCAGCGAATTCCGTGCGCGTCGTCGGCAGCTTGTCGACGCCGGACGCCTTGGCGATATCCAGGTTCACGAAGACGGGATAGACGAAGGATGCCAGCGGGAACATCACGCTCTTGCCATCGACCTTGACGATATCGGTGATCTGGCTCTTGTCGTACTTCGCCTTCTCCATCAGCTCGTCCATCGAGGCGATCGCGCCCTGCTTGGCAAGCCCGTTTACCCAGGCGCCATCGAGGCCCACCACGTCGCTCAGCGTTCCCGAGGCGGCGCCGACGACGATCTGGTCACGCGTCGTGGCATAGGGACCGCTGACCAGCGTCACCTTGATGCCGGGGTTTTTGGCTTCGAAATCGTTCATGATGCCGCGCAGGGCGCCAGACGGCATTTCGGGTTCCCACCATTGAATGAACTCGATGGTGGTGTCGGCAAACGCCGATGTGGCGCAGAGCGCCCATACCGCCACGGCAGCCCGCATCGTCACGCCGAATTTTCTGATATTCATATGTGCCTCCCAAAGATTGTCAGTTAATCGATCCTCCTCAAGATCGTAGGCAAAGTAGGTTCCCTGACGCCCCTATCTGTCAATGAAGAACTGCGATCGCGAAAAGATGGGAGGCCGGCATTCACGGCGCGCGTTGAGTTAAATCATTGATAGAAAATCAAAAAATTGATTGACGTCGTCAGTATTTTTCTGCAGCATTTGTATTGCTTGTGACGCATTTTTTCTTTACTTTCGTAAACAAATGAAAGTTTACCCAACAAAATGAAAAGCGCGGCACCCGGCTTCTTCGCTGCAAATTTTCGAATTTTGAGTGCTGAAACAAGCGCCTTTTGCAACCACGCGGCGCAGACTGAACAAGTCGCAAATGAAGGGAATATTTCGATTTTCGAAAGGGAGGGCAGAACCTGCACAGTGACGGATCAGGCCGGCTTATGTGTTGATTTTCGACGGTACCGGAAAACGAAGATCACCCTGTACAAATTGCCGAATGCGTGATTTGGCGCGTCGGCGGATCTGCCGTTGAGTGCGAAATCATTGCCGATCAGTGTCGTCGTCCCGCCAATAAGGAATTGAATGGCCAAGAAAAGTTATAAATCGATGGACGACTTCGCGACCGCCGCCGGCGTCTCGCGTCCGACCTTGTCGAAATATTTCGATGATCCCTCGCAGATCAAGGAGGTGACCCGCAAGCGTATCGAGGCGGCTCTCAAGAAGTCGCATTTCGAGCCGAATCTTTTCGCCCGGCATCTCAATCGCAAGCGGACCAGGAATATCGGCATTCTGGTGCCGACCATGTCGGATCCCTTTTATGTGCAGGTCGTGTCGCTGATCGAGCTGGAGTTGCGCGAAAAGGGATTCTGGCCTGTCCAGATCTCGTCCCACACGCGGCCGGAGCTGGAGGCGGAGGCCGTTCGGACCTTGCTGTCGCTGAAGGTCGCAGGTGCGATCGTGGCGCCGCTCGGGGCCGGTTCTCGCCGTTCCGCGTTGGAAAGGCTGAGCGACGCAATCCCCGTCGTCTGCTTCGACAATCCCGCCAGCGCCGACCTTCCTTATGTCGGCAACGACAACGCGCAAAGCATGGCAGCCATTGTGCAATATCTCTGCCGGTCCGGTGAGCCACCGATCTTCCTGGAAATTCCGCATTTGACCGAAAATGCCGGTGAGCGGCAGGAGAGCTACCGCGCGACCATGGCGAGGGAAGGGCATTCCCCGCTGGTCATCGATTGCGACGCACCACCCTCTTGGGAATTCGAGCGTCTCGGATACGAGCAGATGCAGAGAATCCTTGCGAATGGCGGTCTTCCCGGCAAAACGCTGCTATGCGCCAACGATCGCTTTGCTTTCGGTGCGATGGCTGCCGCATTCGCTTCGGGACTGAAAATCGGCCGTAGTGACGCGTGCGACGTACGCATTGCCGGGCACGACGACCACCCGCTGAGCCGATATACCTGTCCGTCGCTGACGACGATGGCCCAGAACGCGCCGGAGATCGCCGCGAAATCCGTGGAGCTTTTGCTGGCGCATATCGAAAGCGAGGATGATGGAACGACCCCTGTGACGAACAGGGTGATCCTCGAAGCGACGCTTGTTATGCGCGACTCGGCTTGAGTCAGTCGCGGTTGCGCTTCAACGGGCAAGCCCAGGGTCCATGGTGCGCCAGGCCATAGCAATGGCTTCAAGGGCCTCTTGCGCCTCCGGAATGGCCCGTCGCTTCGATACGAAGCCATGGATCTGTCCGGCCCAGGTCCGGCTTGTGGCCTGCGCTTCCAAGCTGAGCCGCTCGGCATAAGCGGCCGCTTCGTCGAACAGCACGTCGTATCCGGCAAGGATCACGAGGGCCGGCGCCACGCCTGCTAGCGACGCCGCGCGTAGCGGCGAGGCGCGCCAATCCGGCCTGCTCGCGGCTTCCGGCAGATAGTGGTCTCGGAACCATTGCATCGCTGCGGCCGTCAGGCCGTAACCCTCCGCATAACGCAAGTAGCTGTCGCTTGCCTGCAATTGGTCGGTCACCGGATAGATCAACACCTGTCCGATGACAGCCGGCACCTGTCCGTCCCGTGCCAGCAGGGCGACGACGGCGGCCAGATTGCCGCCGGCGCTATCGCCGGCGACGAGAATTCGCAAGGGATCGATACCGAGCGCATCCGCCTGCTCCGTCATCCAGACGAGTGTGGCGGCGCAATCGTCAATCGCTGCCGGAAAGGGGTGTTCCGGGGCCAGGCGATAGTCGGGCGAAACGACGACGGCGCCTGCCATATTGGCAAGCGTCCGGCAGATATCCTCATGGGTTTCCGGCGCGCCGATCACAAAACCGCCGCCATGGAGATAAAGCAAGGCCGGTGCGCCCTGGCGCGGCGCGGATCGTCCGCGCCATATCTTCAACCGGATGGCGCCCGCATGCCTTTCCAGGATCTCGGCCACGTCTTCGAGCGGCCGCTGGATGTCTGCGAAACTGTCCAGATATTGCTGCCGCGCCAGCGCCGGCGTGCAGTTTTCGACCGGCGTTTGTGGATCGCCAGGCCATGCAAGCGCGCGTTTGGCGGATTCGTCGAGTTGCGTCATGCCAGCAAACTCCTCGCTTCTTCTTCCCGCAATTCTTTTGGCTGCGCGACGATACCCGCAATGGTCTGCGCGACACCGGTTTCACCGGCACGCAGGATCGCTTCCATGACTTCGAGCACATGCAGCGCGAGATCGCCCGAAGCACGCGGCGCACGGCCTTCGATGATTGCGCGCGCGAGATCGGCAAGGCCAAGCATGCGGTAGTTGGCACGATCCGGCGCTGCGATCGGCCAGTTGACGGCGCCGAAGAGGTCGCCTGATGTATCCGTTTCCTGCCAGGGCGCGCCACGGCTGGACAGCGCGACGGAGCCGCCGAAATTGTCGGGGTCGGGCAGGCGCAGCGAGCCTTCGGTCCCGTGGAGCTCGATGGGGTGGTTGGAATGGCGGAAGACGTCCCAGGAGGTGCCGAAGGTGACCGTAGCGCCGCAATCGAATTCCAGCAGCGACAGCACGCTGGTCGGCGTGCCAACCTTGAACGTGGTGCCCTGCTTCCGTCCCTCCGCCGTGATGAGCCGCTCTTCCTGCCCGCTTGTGGCGACGGCCTGCACACGGCGGATCGGCCCTATCAGATTGACCATCATCGTCAGATAGTAAGGCCCCATATCCATGACCGGGCCTGCGCCGGCCTGGTAATAAAAGCTGGGATCCGGATGCCAGTGCTCCATGCCGCGTCCCATCATGAAGGCTGTCCCGGTCACCGGCTTGCCGATGGCGCCGGCTTCCATTCGCCGCCGGGCATGGCGTCCTGCCGCCCCGAGGAACGTGTCTGGCGCCGAGCCGAGCATGAGGCCCTTTAAGGCGGCGGCATCCACCAACCGGCGTCCTTCTGCGGCCGTGACGCCGAGCGGCTTCTCAGTGAAGACATGCTTGCCTGCCGACAGCGCCCGCATCGAAACGTCAAAATGTGCAGCCGGGATCGTCAGATTGAGGATGAGGTCGATGTTCTTGTCGTCGATGAGGCTATCGACGTCAGCGGCGCGCAAATTGAACTCGGCCGCGCGGCGCGTGGCGGCGTCTGCGTTGAGGTCTGCGCAGGCGATGATTTCGACGCCGCAAAACAGCGGCGCGTTGCGCATATAGGCGAGCGAAATGTTGCCGCATCCCACCACGCCGATCCTGAGTTTCATACCATTGGTCTGTGTCATCGAAGAACCTGATTTTGCGATTGCGAGTGCGAAGGATTGAGGGGCGCGTTACAATTTAATCGCAAGGAATAAAATATATTGACGCACGGTAACATTTGACCGTACGTAATGGCAAGACGCTGGCGTCGCAATCCTTGCTGAAGAGCCCGCCGTTCCGGTCTTCGGCCGCCTCTCCCGGCGGAAGGGGTTTTCGGCAAGGCCGGCGAAGCCCCCGAGGATTGCTCGCGCGGGGAAGCCGCCGGCTTCGGTATCGGCTGTCATCAACGAATAGGTCAGGACCGAGATATGAAAAATGCTGAGCTGCGGATCGGCTGCCAAACATTCACCTGGGAGATGCTGGGTACGGGTTGGAGCGGCGGTCCGGACGATCTGGTGCGCGCCATTGCCGATGGCGGATATGCCGGTATCGAAATCACCGATACGATGATTGATCACTACGCGCTCAGGCCTGCCGACTTTGCCCGCACCCTGACGGATGCCGGTTTGGCGCTGGTCTCCTTTGCCTTCGGCTCCGCCAGCGGCTTCACGGTGCCGGAAAAGATTGCCTCCGATCTCGACACTGCGCGGCGATGGGTCGATTTCGCCGCGAACTTTCCCGGTGCGCTGGTATCGATGGGATCGGCGACGGTCGTCTCGGATGGTCCGCGCGATGAGAAGTTTGCGATTGCGGCCGAGTGCTACAATCGTGCGACCGAGATCGGACAGTCGGCTGGGGTCACTGTAGCTGTCCATCCTTCCTCGCATCACAATACGCTGCTCTTCACCCGGAACGACTATGATCGCCTGTTTGCTCTCTTGGATCCAGGAGTGGGTTGGGTGCCGGATACCGGCCATATCCTGCGTGGCGGCCAGCAGATCGGCGACACGCTGGCGGCCCACCGGGACCGGATCCGCTACGTGCATCTGAAGGATGTCGACGCCGGTGGGACCTGGGCGATGCTGGGCGAAGGCGTTTGCGACGTGCCTGCCGTGATTTCGGCCGTTCGGGATGCGCCGAACTTTATCGGCTGGATCGTGGTGGAAGAAGAGTCCGACCATGCCGGAACCGATCCTGCCGCCGCCGTTCGCGCGAACCGTGAGACGCTTCGACGTCTGGGATTTTAGCCCATCTCGCTTTCCCCGGCGTCGGCCGGGGCCTCCGGCCCGCGCCAAAGTCTCTCCCGGTTCTCTTCTGAAATGGACAGGTGGACTGCAGGTCACGCGTAGCGAACCTCCACGCCCAGCTTGTCCAGCCGGTGGCGAATGCTGTGCGGCATGTTGCTGTCCGTGATGATCAGATCGACGCGCGATAGCGAGAAGGCTTTGGAGGAGGCGCCGATGTCAAATTTGCTCGAATCCGCCACGAGGACGACACGCCGGGCCATGCGAACCAGGTTGCGCTTTGTCCGCGCAATGTCCTCGGAGACATCGACGACGTCGAAGGCCTGATCGATCGCGTGGGCGCTGACAAAGGCCTGGTGGGCGACGAGGCCGCCGACCGCCTTGTCGGAGTCCGATACGATGGTGCTCACGGTGCTGGGAAACACGCGGCCGCCGATCATGTGCACGTCGAGTCCGGGCCGGTACATCAGATGCTGGGCGATGTTCATTGCCGTTGTCGCAACCACGACGTTGCTGACCGGGGGCATCTGCATGGCCACCTGCAGCAGCGTCGAACCGCTGTCGAAGACGATCGACTGATTGTCGATGATCTGTCGCGCAGCCACCTGGGCGATGCGTCGCTTTGCATCGAAATTGCGTTGCATGCGTTCCTCGAAGGCCGCCGCCGGCGAGTCGGACGGCAGGGCAATTGCCCCGCCATGCGTTTTGATCAGTTGCTTCTTCGCGTCCATGATTTCGAGATCGGAGCGGATCGTCACTTCCGAGACCTCGAAGAATTCCGCGAGCTGGCGGGTGCGGGCCTGACCGACCCGTTGAAGTTCCAGCATGATCTGCTGCCGCCTTTGTTCTGCAAGCATATGTGATCCCGACCTGCCGCCCTTTGCGACCATATGACTTTTGAAAAACGAAAGTTCGCCGCCTTATCCTACGGCTCGTGCTACAAAAATAGCCGCATCATGACGAAAATGCACGTCAAAAATTCATCATTGATGTAAAAACGAAAGAAATCGAAATATTGAATATTTGTTTGTTTTCGAGTTAGGGTTTCCTCAGCATCGGCGCCAGCAATCGCAAAGCCGGCAATCACAAAGGAAGTATCGCCATGGGTCTCGGAACCAAAGTCCGCCTCGCACGCCTGTTCTCGAACCCATCGGGTCATCTGTTCGGAGGCGCCGTCGATCATTTTGTCGGTTATGGCAATGTGCGTGAGGGCGGGCTTGCCGACCTGCCGGGTGCGCTCAGACGCGTCATGGCGGGAGGGCCCGACTACATCAGTATCCAGCCTGGCGCGGCGCGCCACCTGTGGTCGGAATATGCCGGAAAGGCAGCGCTCGTCATACAGGGCGGTTGCTTCACCGCCGACGACCGTATTCGTCAGCTCATCGCGACCCCGGAGGACGCGGTGCGTTATGGTGCGGACGCTCTGGCTGTTGCCATTCCCGTGCGCGGCGCCACCGAAGGAGAGTACATCCGCTGGCTCACCGATACGGTCAACGCTGCTGCCCGCTTCGAGATGCCGGTCGTCGCCCATGTCTATCCCCGTGATTTCTCCGACGGCGGCAAGATCGTATTCACCCCGGATGAGATTGCCTATGCGGTGCGCATCGGCTTCGAGGCTGGCGTCGACGTGATCAAGGTGGGCTATACCGGCGATTTCGAATCCTTCCGCGAGACCGTTGCGACCTGCCCGGTTCCGGTCGTGATCGCCGGCGGCCCGAAGACCGATACGCTGCTCGGAGCGCTCGTCCAGACGTCGGAAGCATTGCGCGCTGGGGCCAAAGGCGCGGTCGTCGGACGCAACCTCTGGGGTCACGGCGATACGACCATGGCCGCGCGCGCCTTCAAGTTCGTCATTCACAAGGGGATGGCGCCGGAGGATGCGCTGGCGGCGGCCGGTGCTTGAGACGTGTCGCGCCCTTTCCAGGTTCTGGGCTTCGGCGCCCTGGCAATCGATGACATCATCTATGTCGATCGGGGGCTGACGGCCGGCAAGGGGAAGATGACGAAGCGCGCCACGGACCATGGCGGCAACGTGGCGACGGCTCTTGTTGCCGTCGCCCGGCTCGGCGGTCGCGCCGGCTTCATCGGCTGGCTCGGCGATGAGACAACGGCCGACATGGCGGGCAGCGAGCTTGAGCGCGACGGTGTCGACATATCGCTGGCTCCCCGCCACGCGGATGCCGCGCCGATCCGCTCCGTGATCACGGTCGGTCCCGACGGCGACCGGTTCATCGCCTATGACGACAATGTGCTGCACGGCACGTCGGATGCGCTTTCCGACGATGTTTTGATGCAGGCCCCGGTATTGCTGATCGATGGCTATGCCACGCACTCCGAAAGTGTCGTGGCGCGCGCACGCGCCTTGGGCCTGGCCGTGATTGCCGATATCGAATGGACGGTCGGTGCCGCGACCGACCGGATCCTGGCTTTCGCAGATCACCTGGTGCTGCCGATTGCCTTCGGACGGGAGTACACCGGCGAGGGTGATCCAACGATGATCCTGGATAAGCTCTGGTCAAAGGATCGGTCCGCGGTTGTTCTGACTGATGGCGAACGAGGGACCTACCTCCGCCAGAAGGGCGATGCCACCCGGTGGCATATGCCGGCCTATCAGGTTCAGGCGGTCGACACGACCGGCGCCGGTGATTGTTTTCACGGTGCCTACGCCCTTGCCCTTGCGGAGGGCAAGAGCCCACTTGAATGCACTGCCTATGCCACGGCGGCGGCGGCCATTTCCGTGACCGCACGGGGAGGGCGCAGAGGCCTGCCAGATCACCAGACGTGTCTGGCATGGATGGCGGCGGAGAATACGCCTGTGCCAATGCCGATGCCGGGATGCCAAAAATGAGCGCGGGCGGCGATGGGTGCCGGCTCCGGTAGACCGCCCCAACAGAGCCTCACGGGTGACGTGTCATTGAATCGCATTGAGTGATCTCTCAATAGCTGTACTTCGATCAAAAAATTACGCGCGGCAAAAAATATAGTTCCGCAAATGATTTTTAATTAATCGTAAAAGATTTATATTTTTCAAATAGATACGAAAAACTTCTGGCGATCTTCGGCGAATTATCCTCGAATCTTTTGTTGACTTTGAAGCTCAGTCCTGAGCCTTCTTGTCGAAACGATCGGAGACGGCGGGGAGCGCCGTGTGAAGATGTGATCCGGACTGGCACGGGAGGACGAGACGTGGCTGTGGTTGTACTCGACAAAATCTGCAAGACCTATGGAAACAGCTACCATGCGATCAAGGATCTGAGCCTGACGATCCATGATGGCGAGTTTCTGATTCTGGTCGGTCCATCCGGATGCGGAAAATCGACCGCTCTGCGCATGATTGCCGGGCTCGAGGAAATCAGCAGCGGAACATTGAGCATCGGCGGTCAGGACGTCGTGGATCTCGCGCCCAAGGACCGGGACATTGCCATGGTCTTTCAGAGCTATGCGCTTTATCCGCACATGACCGTCTTCGACAACATCGCCTTTTCGATGAAGCTGGCCGGAAAGAACAAGGCCGAACGCACCAAGCGCGTCCACGAAATCGCCAAGATCCTGCAGCTGGAGCCCTTGCTGGGCAACAAGCCCGCGCAGCTTTCCGGCGGCCAGCGCCAGCGTGTTGCGATGGGACGCGCCATGGTCCGCGAACCCGCGGCATTCCTCATGGACGAACCGCTCTCGAACCTCGATGCGAAGCTGCGCGTTCAGATGCGGGCGGAGATCGCCAGCCTGCAGAGACAGCTGGGCGTGACGACGATCTACGTGACGCACGACCAGACCGAAGCGCTGACCATGGGCGATCGGGTCGCGGTGCTGAAGGGCGGCGTGCTTCAGCAGGTGGATACGCCCAAGGCTCTATATCACCGCCCGGTCAATGCGTTTGTCGCCGGCTTTATCGGTTCGCCGTCGATGAACCTTTTCGAAGGGCGTCTGGCGAGCGGACGGATCCATCTGCCGGGCTTCTCCATTCCCTTGTCCGGCGGCGCTCTCGAGCGCGCTCCCGGTCTTTCCGCTTTCGAGGGAAAGGACGTGATCTTTGGGGTCAGGCCCGAGGACCTCTACGACAGCCGGTTGCCGTCTGGAGCCTCCCATCCGACGATCCCGGGTGTCGTGAAGTCGATCGAGGAGCTCGGCTCCGAACTGATCGTGCATTTGAAGATCGACGCGGTCCGGATCGACTCGGGCGACCCCGATGCCGTCGAGGACCTGAGCGGGGCCGCCAATGCCGTCGCGCGGTTCGAAGCGGTCAGCGCGGTCGAGACAGGCCAATCGATCGATCTGGCCATCGACCCGGCGAAACTGCACTTTTTCCACCCTCAAACGCATATGGCGCTGTGATGTGACGAGGGAGAGCCGCCAGGCGCTGGTGGCAGTCCGGCCAGAAGCAGTCGGCGACGTTCGATGTCTTGAAGGCATTCCATCCGACGCCGAAACCAGCATTCATCTTCAATATCCGACCCAAAGGGCTTATCGATGCCAGCAAAACAGGAACGACGTCTCCGCATCGGCGTATTGGGAGCGGGCCAGATTGCCCAGGCCGCGCACTTCGAGAGCTGCACGAAGGCAGCCAATGCCGACCTCTATGCGATTTGCGACGTGGCCGAAGATCTCCGCGAACGCATGGCAATCACCCATGGGGCGGAAAAAACCTATGGCGACTATGACAAGATGCTGGCCGATCCCGATCTCGATGCCGTGGTCATCGCGACGGCCGATGCCTTTCACGTCCCGGCTTCTCTACGCGCCCTTCAGGCGGGCAAGCATGTCCTCTGCGAAAAACCCGTCGGCGTCACCATCGAGGAATGCCTTGAACTGAAGGCTGTGGTCGACAAGTCGGGAAAGGTGTTCCAGGTCGGACACATGAAGCGTTTCGACGCGGGGCTCCAGGCTGCCAAATCCTTCATCCGCGATGAAATGGGCGAGATGGTCGCTCTCAAAGCATGGTATTGCGACAGCACGCATCGCTATCCGATGACCGATGCGGTCCAGCCGCTGATCGTCACCAGCGCCAATGCGAAGAAACCCTCCGCCAATCCGAAAGCCGACCTGCGGCGTTACTACATGCTTGCGCACGGTTGCCATCTAATCGACACGGCACGTTATTTCGCCGGCGACATCGTCTCCGTCAACGCTCGTCTGTCGGAGCGCGCCGGTATCTGGTGCTGGTTCGTGGACGTGGAATTTGCCTCCGGCACGCTCGGCCATCTCGATCTTACCGTCCAGGTGCGCATGGACTGGCACGAAGGCTTCCAGATCTACGGCAAGAACGGCAGCATTTTGGGCAAGACCTATAACCCATGGTACTACAAGACCAGCGAGGTGGACATTTTCCGGGAAGCGGACGGCGCGACCCATCGCGTTCTCGGTGCCGACGGCCATTTCTACCGCCGTCAGGTCGAGGGCTTCGCCCGTACCATTCTGGATGGCGCGGTGATGGAAGGCGCCGATATCGATGATGGCCTGGCATCCGTCCGGGCCATGGTTGCCGTCGCGCGCTCCGTCGAAAGCGGCAAGGCGGTTGCGCTGGCTGACGTCACGGGTGGCGTGTGATGAAGCTCGGCATCTTCGCAAAGACCTTCGAGGGAACGGAACCCGCAACCGTTCTCAACTCGGTCGCCGCGGCCGGGTTCACCTGCGCACAATATAATATGGCCTGCTCGGGCCTTGCGCCGATGCCGGAGATCATCACGGAAGTCCAGGCCGGCTCGGTCGCCGAAGCGGCGCGCGAAAGCGGCGTCGAGATCGTTGCCGTTTCGGGCACCTTCAACATGATCCATCCGGATCCCGCCGTGCGCGAGGCCGGCCTTCGCAGACTGGCAACGCTGGCCGAACGCTGCGCTGGCATGTCGACGGCTCTGATCACGCTTTGCACCGGCACACGCGACCCCATCGACCAGTGGAAGGCGCATGCCGACAACGACACGCCGGAGGCTTGGCGGGATCTCCTCGACGCCATGGGCGCGGCCATCGAGATCGCCGAGCGCTACGATGTGGATCTCGGCATCGAGCCCGAGCTTGCCAATGTCGTCAACTCGGCTGAGAAAGCCTATCGGCTGATCGCGGCACTGAAGAGCCCCCGCATCAAGATCGTGCTCGATCCGGCCAATCTCTTTGAGGTCGCGACGCTGGATGAGCAGCGGAGTATTGTCTCTTCCGCCATCGACCTTCTGGCCGATCGGATCGTCATGGCGCATGCGAAAGATCGCAATCCGGACGGCAGTTTCGCGACCGCCGGCAAAGGTGTCCTCGACTACGCGCATTATCTCGGCCGTCTCAAGGCGATCGGCTTTAAGGGCAGTCTCGTCACGCATGGCCTTTCGGCTTGGGAGGCGGCCGGTGCGGCGAGTTTCTTGAAGAGCAGTCTCGGCGGTGAAGCTGCGGGGGCAGGAGCATGAGACGGGCGCAACCGTTCGAAACCAGCGACGGGACTATTCTCAATGTCGATATGGCGGGCGAGGGCGCGTCCGTCATATTCCAGCACGGCCTATGCGGAGACGTGGCGCAGACCGACGAAGTCTTTCCGCTCGAAGCGGGTTTTCGCCGGGTTACCATCGAAGCGCGCGGCCACGGCCATTCCCAAGCCGGCAATCCGGAGCGGTTATCGATCGCGACCTTCTGCGATGATATCGCCGCCTATATCGAGAAAAACCTTACGCCGCCGATCGTCATCGGCGGCATCTCGATGGGTGCTGCGATCGCCTTGCGTCTCGCGGTCAAGCGACCCTATCTTGTCAAGGCTCTGATCATTGCAAGGCCGGCCTGGCTGACGGCACCCGCGCCGGAGAATATGGCACCCAATGCCGAAGTCGGGCATCTTTTGAAAACTCTGCCACTGGGCGAGGCAAAGACCGCGTTCCTTGCCGGGCCGGTGGGCGTGCGGCTCGCCGCCGAGGCGCCGGACAATCTGGCCTCGCTTGCCGGCTTTTTCTCCCGCACGCCTTTGGAAGTGACCGCCGAGCTGCTCACCAGGATTTCCAATGACGGTCCTGATGTGACCGACGAGGAGGTCCGCGATCTCACTGTACCGACGCTGGTCATCGGCCATGATCGGGACAGCATTCATCCTCTCAGCCATGCGCGTGCTCTTGCCGAGCGGATTGCCGGCGCGCGTTTGGTGCAGATCACATCGAAGACCGAGAGCCGCCCGCAATACGTCGCCGACTTCCGGCTTGCCATGGGCAATTTTCTGAAGGAGCTCTGAAAACAATGACGACCCCCTCCAAGACCTGGATCGCCGATCTTCCGAAGGATCGCCTGATTGCCGAATTCTCGGTCTGGTCGGCCGATCTCGTCCGTCTGTCGGACGATCTGGCACGCGTCGATCCTTACGTCGACATTCTCCACATCGATGTCGCCGATGGCCATTTCGCACCGGCAATGTTGTTTTTCCCTGATCTTGTTGCCGGCGTGCGCAAAGTGTCCTCGCGCCCGATCCATGTTCACCTGATGGTCGCCGACAGCATCCTCCTGTCGCAGATCGAGCAGTTCGCCGATGCGGGCAGCGACCTGATCAGTCTCCATGTTGAAAACGAAAGCGTCGCCGACGAGGCTCTTGATCTTCTCGACCGCCGCGGTGTCGCCGCCGGCATGGTGCTCAAGGTCGACACCCCTGTCGAGCGGGTCGAGAAATATGCTTCCCGGCTGAGCTTTGTGACGCTGCTCGGCACGGCGATCGGCGTGAAGGGCCAGGGCCTCGACGAGAAGGCCAGTGCGCGGCTTCAGCAGGCAAAGCAGATTATCGGCGGCTGCAGTGCGGCGCATCGGATCGTGCTGGCGGCCGACGGCGGCATTCGCGAGCACACTGTGCCTCTCCTGCGCCAGTCCGGTGCGGAAACGGTCGTTCTCGGTTCTCTGGCTTTCAATGCGCCATCGCTCGACGAGCGGATGGCATGGGTGCGCGCACTCTAACTCATGGTCTTCACATGCAGCAGCAGGTTGCCATTGGAATCGACCTCGGCGGGACGCAGGTGCGCGCTGCCCTCGTTGACGAGCAGGGCAGGATTCTGGCGCGCGCAGCCGAATCAACGGATGCGCTGGCAGGCCCCGCCCGCGTGCTCGACCAGATTTGCGGACTGACCGATGGACTGCTTGAAGCATCGAACCCTGCCTCTGTGGTTGGCGTCGGCGTATCCGCTCCAGGCCCGCTCGATACGGTCGCCGGTGTCGCCTCGCATATCCCGACCCTCTCCGGCTTTGTCGACTTTCCGCTGAAGGCGGAGTTGCAGAAGCGGTTTCCGTTTCCGGTCGACCTTGAGAATGATGCTATCGCCGCTGCCATCGGCGAGTGGCAGTTCGGAGCCGGCAAGGGCCTGGATAATCTGGTCTATGTCACCGTGAGCACCGGCATTGGCGGTGGCGTTGTGTCGGATGGTCGCGTCGTGCGCGGCCGCAAGGGCATGGCAGCCCATGTCGGGCACATGTCGGTCGTGCCGGACGGAGAGCTTTGCCCCTGCGGCAACAGAGGATGTTTCGAGGCCTACGGATCCGGAACGGCTTTTGCGCGCCGCGCCCAGATGAGGGCTATGGAATCTGGCGAGACAACGATAGGCAGCGATGGCGGCGCCATCGACAGCCGCAGCGTTTTCGCGGCCGCAAGAGATGGCGATCGTCTGGCAAATCAACTGGTTGACGAGGAGGCGGAAATTCTCGGTCGCGGCTTCACCAGCCTGATCCATATCTTCAGCCCCGATATTATCGTGATGGGGGGCGGACTTTCCCACGAGTTCGATCGGCTGCAACCGGGCATTCAAAGCTACATCACGCAATGGGCAATGCCGGCATTCAAGGATGTCAGGGTAATGCTGGCGGCATTGGACCAGAACTCAGGCCTCGTCGGGGCAGCCGCTCTGGCGTTTCTGGCCGGGAAGGTCACTCGGACGTGATCCAAACCGGCGAAGCGATCGGCGTCGTCAAATACGCTGGTTCAGTTCGTCTTCGCTGATCCCAAAATGATCGAGAATGATGCCGACGTTTCGGCGATGAGACTTGAAATAGACGTCGAAAAGATCGCCGATCAGCGGAACCGTTCCGCCGGCGGCGTCGATCCCGAGATTCACGGCCATGCGGGCGAGCTTGTGGGTGGGAACACCGAGACGTCGTGCCTCATCGATGATGAAAAGACCGATGAGGGATCCGGCAATGTCGCCGACGGCCGGGATGAGCCCGAGAACCGAGTCCGCGCCGATCCGCACGCCGATGACAGGCAATCTGACCGCGGTATCCATCAGGCGCGCTATGCCGACGGCGCGCCGAATTCTTCCAAGTTCGATGGACGTCAGGTGTTTCGTGCTGGCGGAGGCTGGCATCAGCGACCTTTGGGCGCGAACGACCGTTCCGCCTCCTCGAGTGAGGGCGCGGGAAGGATGTCATCGCATTGCTGCGAAATAGTCCGACGCAGCGAAAGCTCGGTGCCATGATGATATTCCATGGCCGTGAAACGCGGCAAACCCGACAAGGTTCGGCCGCGAAAGCAAGGATCATCTTGCGTCGGGAACCACCACCAATTTGCCGACGAAGTTCTTCGCCATGAAATCGGTCTGTGCGCGGTGGAATTCCGACAGCGGATAGACGCCGCCGACGAGCGGCCGGATTTTCCGGCTTTCGATATAGCCGACGATCCGACGGAAGTCGGCGCGGCTTCCCTGGCTCGAGCCGTGCAGCTCCAGCTGCTTCAAATACATGGTCCGTAAATCGAGCTGGACGACCGGGCCGGCGATGGCGCCGGCCGTCGTGTAGCGGCCTTCGGGGCGCAGGATCTTCAGGAGATCGTTGAACAGCGGTCCACCGACGAGATCGGCGACGACATCGATCGGCTGGCCACGACTTGCGGAATGGGCGGCTTCGACCAGATTGCCTTTGCCGCGGGTCACGACCGCTTCGGCGCCGATATCGAGCGTCGCCGCCTCCTTGCCGGGACCTGCGACCGCGATTGGGATGGCGCCGCGGGCACGCGCGAGCTGGATGATCGCCGAGCCGACGCCGCCCGAGGCGCCGGTCACGAGAACGCGTTCGCCGGCGACAAGCCTTGCCCGTTCCAGCATGCGCTCGCCGGTCAGATAGGCGCAGCAGAAGGTGGCGAGTTCGATGTCGGTCAGATCGGTTGCGACGACATGGGCGTTCTCGGCCGGCAGTGCCATGTATTCGGCATAACCGCCGTCGCGGCCATGGCCCATGTAATCGATGTCGGCGAGGCTGTCGTCGTCGCGGTTATAGATCGAGAAGTCGACCATGACGCGTTCGCCGATGCGCGCCGGATTAACGCCGGCGCCGACGCCGACGATATGACCGACCGTATCGGTGCCCTGGATGCGCGGGAATGTCAGAGTATTGCCTTGCCTGCGCCATGTGGAGACGGCAGAGGGATCGTCCTCGGTGCCGTAGGCGCCTTGGCGGACCCAGACGTCGGTATTGTTCATGCCGCAGGCCGTGATACGGATCAGAACCTCGCCGTCCGCGGGCCTCGGAACGGGCACGTCCCTGCTATAGACGAGCTTGTCCAGACCGCCATGGCCGGTGAGCAATACGGCCGCCATCTTTTCCGGGATCGTCATGCAGATCTCTCCCTCAGATGGTCTTGAAGACGGTTTCGATCGCATCCGCCGCGGCCTTGACCACGATGTCTGCCTCCTCGCGTGTCAGGCAGAGCGGCGGGGCGAAGCCGAGGATATCGCCCTGCGGCATGGCGCGGCCGATGACGCCGCGTTCGAGGAGGGCGGATGCGACCTGCGGGCCGATCTTGCGGCCGGCATCGAAGAACGTGCGGTCGTCCCTGTCCTCGACGAATTCGATGGCCGCCATCAGCCCGTCACCGCGGACTTCGCCGACATTGCGGTGGCCGCCGACGGCCTTTTCCAGTTCCGAGCGGAAATAGGAACCGGTCGTGCCGGCATTCTCGACAATGCCGAGTTCGTCGATCAGTTCGAGATTGGCAATACCTGCGGCAGCACAGATCGGGTGGGCCGAATAGGTCCAGCCGTGACCGATCGCGCCCATCTGATCGGAACCCTGCACCAGGACTTGCCACATCTTGTTCGAAACGATTGTGCCGGAAAGGGGAGCGTAGGCCGAGGTCAGGCCCTTGGCGATGGTGATCAGGTCCGGCTTCATGCCGTAATGGTCCGAACCGAACATCGTGCCGAGGCGGCCGAAGCCAGTGACGACTTCATCGGCGACGAGCAGGATGTCATATTTGTCGAGCACGGCCTGGATCTTCTGCCAGTAGGTTTTCGGCGGCGGCACGATGCCGCCGGTGCCGAGGATGGGTTCGCCGATGAAGGCGGCGATCGTTTCCGGGCCTTCGGCAATGATCATCTCTTCAAGCTTGTCGGCGCAATATTGCGAGAACTGCTCCTCGCTCATCGACCGGTCGGGGCGGCGGAAATAATAGGGTGCTTCGGTGTGCAGCACCGGCGCCCGCGGCAGATCGAAAGCGTTGTGAAAGAGCGCCAGGCCGGTGAGGCTGCCGGTCATGACGCCGGAGCCGTGATAACCGCGCCAGCGCGAGATGATCTTCTTCTTTTCCGGACGGCCGAGGATGTTGTTGTAGTACCAGATGAGCTTGATGTTGGTCTCGTTGGCATCCGAGCCGGAGAGACCGAAATAGACGCGGCTCATGCCGGTGGGCGCGCGGTCGATAATCATCTTCGACAGCGTAATCGAAGCTTCCGTGCCGTGGCCGACATAGGCGTGGTAATAGGCGAGGTTCTTCGCCTGTTTGGCAATCGCGTCGGCAATCTTCTGGCGGCCGTAGCCGACATTGACGCAATAGAGGCCGGCAAAGGCGTCGAGGCTTTTGCGTCCTGTCGTGTCGGTGATGTAGACGCCTTCGCCGCCGGCAACGACACGGGTCGGCGTCTCGCCACGAGCATGCGCACCCATATGGGTCGAGGGATGGAAGAAGTGATCGCGGTCCCAGGCGGTGAGTTCGTTGCTTCTGTCGAGCATGTCTAGCCTCTTTCTTGAAATGGGGGCTCACTTGAAATGGGGTCAGGCGGCCGTGTCGATGCAGAGATATTTGAGCTCGGTGAAGGCCTCGAGCCCATGGCGTGAACCCTCGCGGCCGAGGCCGGACTGCTTCCAGCCGCCGAAGGGAATGGGAGCGCCGGTGATCTTCACGCGGTTGACCGCCACCATGCCGTGTTCCAGTGCGCGGCCGAGCCGCATCTGGCGGGCGCCGTTTTCCGTGACGATATAGGCAACGAGGCCGTATTCGGTATCATTGGCGCGGGCGATAACCTCGTCTTCCGTGTCGAAGGCGGTAATGGCCGCCACAGGACCGAAAGTCTCCTCGCGCATGATCAGCGCATCCGCCGGCACATCGGTCAGCAGCGTCGGCTCATAGAAAAGCTGGCCGGCCTTGTGGCGCTTGCCGCCGGTGAGGAGCTGCGCGCCGCGCGCCAGCGCGTCGGCGACCTGTTCCTCGATCTTGGCGACGGCGCGTTCATGCATCAGCGGGCCGATCTCGGCGCCATCCTCGAGCCCCGGACCGACCTTCAGTTCGGCTATGCGGTCTGCGAAGGCCTTGGCAAAGGCATTGGCGATCCGGCGCTGGACGAAGATGCGGTTGGCGGCAAGGCAATCCTGGCCTGATGTGGCAAACTTGGCGTTGACGGCGATCTCGACCGCCTTTGAGATGTCGGCGTCATCGAAGATGATCAGCGGGGCGTGGCCGCCGAGTTCCATCACCAGCCGCTTCAGGGTCGGCGCGCATTGAGCGGCGATCAGCCGTCCGATCCCGGTGGAGCCGGTGAAGCTCATGGCGCGCACGCGGACATCGGCGCACATCCGCCCGACGATCGTTGCAGCATTGCCGGTGACCACGTTGAAGACGCCGGCGGGAATGCCGGCCCGCTCGCCGAGCTCGGCAAGGGCAAGTGCCGAAAGCGGCGTTTCGGAAGAGGGTAGGCGACGACCGTGCAGCCGGCGGCCAGCGCTGCGGCAGCCTTTCGGGTGAGCATGGCAGAGGGGAAATTCCAGGGCGTGACGATGCCGACGACGCCGAGCGCCTCGCGCCGGACAATCATTTCCGCGCCGGGCAGATGGCTGGTGACGCTCTCGGCGTTCAGCCGCTTGCCTTCCTCGGCATACCATTCGACGAATGAGGCGGCGTAATCGATCTCGCCACGCGATTCCGCAAGCGGCTTGCCCTGTTCGAGCGTCATGATCAGCGCCAGATCTTCCTTGGCCGCCAGCATCAGCTCAAACCATTTGCGCAGGATCGCCGCGCGGCTCTGCGGCAGCATTGCGCGCCAGGCGGCGAAAGCCTCCGACGCAGCATCGATCGCCACTGCCGTCTCGTCGGCGCCAAGGCTTGCAACCCAGGCCAGCGTCGCCGAAGAGGCGGGATCGGTGACCTCGAAACTTTTCCCTGATTTGCCGGCGATCCACCGGCCGCCGACATAGGCCAGATCGCGCAGGAGATGACGGTCGGCGAGCCGCGACAGCGCGTCATGATAGGCGGGGCGGGCAAATGCGGCGGTCATGTCCAGTCTCCTCGTGGCGGTTGACGTCAGTCTTCCACGGGAGCGGGCGAGAGATTGTCTGTTGGGGGATGCGAAAAGAGAGAGATGGTCTAAAGGATGGCGGCCTGGCAGAGAGATTGTCTACGACGTGGTCTGTTCTTCACCGGTCGCAGTGAAGGAAGAGACCGGTAGGACTGTTTCCTCCTTCACCGTCTTGGTGACGATGTAGGTGAAGTAGCGGTCGATGCCGAGTTCGCGGTCGAGAAGCCCGTCGACCAGCCGTTGATAGGCGTCGATATCGGCGGCGATGATCTTCAGGATGTAATCGACGCCGCCGCCGACCGACCAGCAGGCAACGATCTCCGGGATTGCGGTCACGGCGCGCTCGAAGCGTTCGAAATCCGCCTGGCGGTGATTGGCGAGTGTCACTTCCATCATCACGCTGGCGACCGGCGCGATGCGCCGTGGCGCGATGCGTGCGTGATAGCCGGTGATAACACCCGCCTTTTCGAGCTTGCGCAGCCGCATCCAGCACGGTGTCGGCGACAGTCCGGCCTTTTCGGCCAGCGCCAGTTTGGTGATGCGGCCGTCGCGCTGGACGGCGTCGAGAATGCGCAGGTCGATGGCGTCGAGCTTCATGGTGCTTTCTTTAGAAAGAAATCATTTCAATCGCAGGGAAAAGACAATGGGAGCGCATTTTTGCATTGTCAATTGAACTGATTTTCAGCAGTGTTAAAATCATGACAAAGTGGCGCCCCGATCCCTCGCAACTCCGCCGTCCGGCTTATCTCTCGCTTGCCGAGCAGATCGCAAACGCGATCACGGACGGCAAGCTCAGCGATGGCACACAATTGCCGCCGCACCGGAAGATGGCGGATGATCTGCATCTTTCGGTGCAGACGGTCAGCCGCGCCTATGACGAGTTGATCCGCCGGGGGCTGATATCAGGCGAGATCGGACGCGGCAGCTTTGTCCAGACCAGGCCGCGCGAGCCGGAACCGCCCTATCTGCCGGAACGGCTGGGTGAGGTGATCGATCTGTCGATCCTGAAGCCAGTCTGCGAGCAGATCCATTTGGAAAAGCTGCGGCAGGCCTTCGGCTGGCTTTCGGAAAACCTGCCCTCCAGCTCCGCCCTTTCCTTCAGGCCGAACATGGTGTTTCCGCGCCACCGCGCGGTCGCCACGGAATGGCTGGCGCGCTGCGGGTTGGAGGTATCGCCGCTGAACGTCAGCGTGACGAACGGTGCGACATCGGGCATGACGGTGGCGCTGATGAGCGTCGCCCCGCCCGGCTCGACGGTTGCGACCGAGGCGATCAGCCATCACACGCTCGTTCCGCTCTCCACCTATCTCGGTTTGCACCTCGAAGGGCTGGCGATCGACGAGGAAGGCATGATCCCCGAGGCGCTGGACGAGGCCTGCCGGAAGGGGCCGATCCGGGCAATCTTCCTGCAGCCCTCGGTGATCAATCCGATGGCGGCGCTGATGAGCGCGGAACGTAGACAGGCGCTCGCCACTGTCGCCGCCAAACATGACATCGCGATCATCGAAAACGATATTCTCGGCCCGATGGTCGAGGGTCGTGCGCCGCCGATGGCCGCGTTTGCGCCGGAGCGGACGCTCTACGTCACGAGCTTCACCAAGATTACCGTTCCGGGCCTGCGGATCGGTTATCTCACCGCGCCCGACCGTTATGTCGCCGCCGTCGCCAACCGGCATCTCGTCTCCAACTGGATGGCGACGCCTGCCATGGCCGAGATCGCCACCCGCTGGGTCAGCGACGGCACGGCAATGGAACTGGTCAACTGGCAGCGCCGTGCCCTTGTGAGCCGGCACGCGATCGCGGCGGAGATGCTGGCGGGCCTTACCTACCGGGCGCACCCGCAAAGCCTGCACGTCTGGCTGCCGCTCTCCGGCAACCATACCGAGGATGGTTTCGTATCACAGGCAAGGCTGCGCGGCGTGGCGATCGCGCCTGGCAAATCGTTCCACACCGCCGATCAGGGCTGGACGCCGGCCGTGCGCATTTCGCTTGGTTCGACGACGGAAAGCGAGTTGCGGACCGGGCTCGGTATCGTCGCCTCATTGGCGCAGGGCAATCCGGAAGAGCTGCTGCTTGCGATCTGATGCCGATGCCTTGTATTTGAGCGCATGCAGAATAATTGTCATGATATTATTTTACGAATTGACATGATTTTGATGGGCCGTCATCGTTAGGACATTGCTTGTCTCAACAGGGAGAGACATGAATGCTTCCGCCCATCATCCGCATCGACAACATCGTCAAGAAATACGGCCCGCTGACCGTGCTCGACGGCCTGTCGATGAATGTCATGCCGGGCGAGAAGCTGGCGCTGATCGGGCCATCCGGCTCTGGCAAGACGACGATCCTGCGCATTCTGATGACGCTGGAGACGATCAGCGGCGGCCATATCGAGGTCGACGGCGAACAGCTCTACCATATGCCAAATGGCAGCGGGCTGGTGCCCGCCGACGAACGGCATCTGCATCGCATGCGCGAAAAGATCGGCATGGTCTTTCAGCATTTCAATCTGTTCCCGCATAAATGCGTGCTCGACAACGTGACGCTGGCGCCGATGCTGACGAAGGGCATCAAGCGGCCCGTAGCTGAAAAGCGGGCGATGGAGCTTCTCGACATGGTCGGCTTGGCCGACAAGGCAAAGAGCGTTCCGGCGCAGCTTTCCGGCGGACAGAAGCAGCGCGTCGCCATTGCTAGGGCGCTGGCGCTGTCGCCGAAGATCATGCTGTTCGACGAGGTGACCTCGGCGCTTGACCCGGAACTGGTCGAGGAGGTGCTGAACGTCATGCGGCGGCTCGCATCCGAGACCGACATGACCATGCTTCTCGTCACGCATGAAATGGGCTTCGCCCATGATTTTGCCGACCGTGTGCTGTTCTTCGATCGCGGCAAGATCGTCGAGGAAGGCAAGCCGGGCGACATCTTTCGCAATCCGACGCAGGAGAGGACGCAGACCTTCCTGCGCAAGATCATTGCGGCGGGGCACCGCGTCTGAGCTCAGACATTGCCCGCAAGAACAAAACTCAAGGAAAATCAGAGGAGTTGGGAACGATGAATGCAGGATATTTTTTGAGCGCCGCCGGCCTGTCGGTGCTTTTGATCACGGCGGCCGCTCCGGCCGCCGCCGCCGATGACAAGCTCGAACAGCTGAAGGAGCAGGGCTTTGCGCGTATCGCTATCGCCAACGAGCCGCCGTTCACGGCGGTCGGCGCCGACGGCAAGGTGTCCGGCGCCGCCCCCGACGTGGCGCGCGCAATCTTCGAAAAGCTGGGCGTCAAGGAAGTGGTCGCCTCGATCTCGGAATATGGCGCGATGATCCCCGGCCTGCAGGCCGGCCGCCACGACGCGATCACCGCAGGCCTTTTCATGAAGCCTGAGCGTTGCGCCGCCGTCGCCTATTCCGAACCGATCCTTTGCGACGCCGAGGCTTTCGCTCTCAAGAAGGGCAATCCGCTGAAGCTGACAAGCTACAAGGATATCGCCGACAATCCGGACGCCAAGATCGGCGCGCCGGGCGGCGGGACCGAAGAGAAGCTGGCGCTTGAAGCCGGCGTGCCGCGTGACCGCGTCATCGTCGTTCCGGATGGCCAGAGCGGCATCAAGATGCTGCAGGATGGCCGCATCGACGTCTACTCGCTGCCGGTCCTTTCGATCCATGACCTGATGGCCAAGGCGAACGATCCGAACCTTGAAACCGTCGCACCCGTCGTCAATGCGCCGGTCTATTGCGATGGCGCTGCTTTCCGCAAGCAGGATGTTGCGCTTCGCGACGCCTTCGATGTCGAGCTGAAGAAGCTGAAGGAATCCGGCGAATTCGCCAAGATCATCGAGCCCTACGGCTTCTCGGCCAAGGCGGCGATGTCGACGAGCCGCGAAAAGCTCTGCGCCGCGGCGAAGTAACAAGGGGTAAGCAGCCGGCCATGCCCCAGGCATGGCCGGATCGTCCCCGAACGATCTCCTAAAGCGCGTCGCGATCTTTCAGATTCGCTCCTCGCGCTTTAGGTCCTTGTTTTACGCATGTCGTTATCGCAAAACCGCTGCACAGTTTTGCGCGATATGCTCTAGGAAGTGAATTGCCGATGTCGGTATGGTCCGGCTATCTGACACTGATCCTTGAGGGCGCCCTGGTGACGCTCGAACTGACGATCATGGGATCTGCGCTGGCGCTGGTGATGGCCTTCCTGGCGGGCCTCGGCCGGCTGTCGCGCTTCTTCGCCGTGCGGGCTCTGGCGACGGCCTATATCGAATTCTTCCGCGGCACCTCGATCTTCGTCCAGCTCTTCTGGGTCTATTTCGTGCTGCCTTTTGCGGGCTTGACCCTGACGCCGCTGCAGGCGGGCGTGCTGGCGCTCGGGCTGAACGTCGGCGCCTATGCGGCGGAAGTGGTGCGCGGCGCCGTCAAGGCCGTCGGGCGCGAACAGTCGGAAGCCTGCATCGCGCTCAACCTTTCGCGAACCCAGCGCATGCGCCACGTCATCCTGCCGCAGGCGCTGCCGCTGATGCTGCCGACCTTCTGCAACAATGCGATCGAACTCCTGAAGGGCACGGCCGTCGTCTCGCTGATCTCGCTGACGGATATGACCTTCCAGGCGCAGGTGGTGCGGGCGCAGACCGGCAATACGCTGGTGCCCTTCGCGACAATCCTCATCCTCTATTTCCTCATGGCCTCGGCGATCTCCGCGACGATGCGCTGGCTGGAGCGGCGGATGGCGCGCAGCCTCGACGGCATAAGGACCTGATCAGATGGAATGGGATTGGGACTTCGTCTGGCAGATCATGCCGACCCTTCTCGAAGGCTTCAAGATCACTCTTCTCGCGACCATCCTCGGCGCTGCCGTCGCCATGATCGTCGGCCTGGCTCTTGCCATTGCACGGCGATCACCGGTCGCCGGCATTTCCAGGACGGTCGCCTTCGTCTCGGAATTCATCCGCGGCACACCGCTGCTGGTGCAGCTCTACTTCATCTTCTACGTGCTGCCGGATATCGGCATCCGGCTGGCGCCGCTGGTCGCCGGCGTCATCGGCATGGGCATTCACTATGCGACCTATACCGCCGAGGTCTATCGCGCCGGCATCGAGAACGTGCCGCGTGGACAATGGGAGGCAGCCAAGGCCACCAATCTGTCGACGCGCCAGGCCTGGATCCACGTGATCCTGCCGCAGGCGATCCCGCCGATGATCCCGGCGCTCGCCAATTATTTCATTGCCATGTTCAAGGAGACGCCGCTGCTTTCGGCGATCACCGTGCTCGAACTCATGAACCAGGCAAAGAGCATCGCCAACAGCAATTACCGCTACATCGAGCCGATGACGCTGGTCGGCGTTTTCTTCCTCGTCATCAGCCTGATCTCAGTGGTGGGATTACGCTGGCTCGAGGAACGCTATGCCAGGATGGATGACTGACCATGACCGTAGAGATTGAGATCATCGCTGCCGGCCGGCTGCCGCGACTGGAAGATCGGCCGCTGGAAAAACGCATCGGCCTCATCATCCTCGCGACAGACCACACGACCGAAGTCGACTTCCAGCGCATGGTCGCCGGCGATCGCCTCGGCGTCTATGTCAGCCGCATCCATTATGCCAATCCGGTCACGCCGGAAAACCTCTTGCGGATGCAGCCGTCGCTGACCGAAGGCGCGGCACTGATCCTGCCGGAGGAGGCGCTCGATGCGATCGTCTATTCCTGCACCTCCGCTTCGGTGGTGATCGGCGACCGGAACATCGAGGCGGCGATCCATGCGGCCAAGCCCGGCGTTCCCGTCGTGACGCCAACGGCTGCCGCCGTGACCGGCCTGAAGGCGCTGGGCGCCAGACGGATTTCGGTGCTGACGCCCTATACGATCGAGACCAGCCGGCCGATGGCGGACTATTTTTCGGATCTCGGCTTCGAGATCGACCGCTTCACCTGTCTCGGCCTGACCGATGACCGCGAGATGGCGCGGATCGCGCCGGACGAGATCCTTGCCTTTGCGCGCCAGGCGCTGGCGCCGCAGTCGGACGCGCTGTTTATCTCCTGTACGGCCGTGCGGGCAGCCGAGGTCGCGGCCCGGATCGAGGCTGCGATCGGCAAGCCAGTGGTCACCAGCAATCTTGCGACGGCCTGGGCCTGCCTGAGGCTTTGCGGCGATGATCGGGCGCGGCCCGAACTCGGTCAATTGATGACCAAGCCCTATCGGGAAGGCTGAGATCATGGTGAGCCCCTTGCCCGTTTCGCTGGAGGATATCCGCGCTGCGGCACGCCGGATTGCCGGCCGCGTGATCGGCACACCGATGGTGCAGTCCGCTTCCCTCGGCGAATTGGCCGGCGCGCCTGTCCATCTCAAGCTCGAGCATCACCAGACGACCGGCAGCTTCAAGCTGCGGGGTGCGACCAATGCGGTGCTCTCCTTGTCGCCGGCAGAGCGCTCGCGCGGTGTCGTCGCGGCCTCGACCGGAAATCACGGCCGGGCGCTTGCCTATGCGGCAAAGGCGGAAGGGGCGGTTGCGACCATCTGCATGTCGCGGCTGGTGCCGGAGAACAAGGTTTCGGAAATCCGCCGCCTCGGTGCCGATGTCCGCATCGTCGGATTATCGCAGGACGAGGCGCAGGAGGAGGTCGACCGGCTGGTTCGCGAGGAGGGGCTGGTGATGGTCCCGCCCTTCGACCATCCAGACGTCGTGGCCGGGCAGGGGACGCTGGGGCTCGAAATCATCGACACCTTGCCGGAGGCGGCAACCGTGCTGGTGCCGCTCTCTGGCGGCGGCCTTGCGGCCGGCGTTGCCGCCGCGGTCAAAGGCATCAGTCCGACGACCAAAATGATTGGTCTGACGATGGAGAAGGGGGCCGCGATGAAGGCAAGCCTCGATGCCGGACGGCCGGTGCAGGTCGAGGAAGTGCCGAGCCTGGCCGACTCGCTCGGCGGCGGCATCGGCCTCGACAATCGCGTGACCTTTGCCATGTGCCGCGACCTTCTCGACGAGGTCATCCTGCTGACGGAAGCGGAAATCGCCGCCGGCATACGCCATGCCTATGCCGCTGAACGCCAGGTCATCGAAGGCGCTGGCGCGGTCGGCATTGCAGCGCTTCTTGCCGGGAAAATTGTCGGGAACGGTCCCATCGTCGCGATCCTGTCCGGGCAAAATGTCGACATGGAACAGCACTGGCGGGTGATCAATGGCAAGGCGGCACTCTGCGGCGAGGAGAGACCATGAGCCGGATGATCATTCTGACGGAAGCAGAACTGAGGAAAGTCATCACGCTTGATCGCGATGCGGTTGATTGTGTCGAGGCCGCTTTCGCAGCGCTTGCGACCAAAGCCGTCGCCATGCCGCCGATCCTGCGGCTCGACATTCCGGAATATCGGGGCGAAGTCGATGTGAAGACGGCCTACGTGCCCGGCATCGAGGGCTTCGCTATCAAGATCAGCCCCGGTTTCTTCGACAATCCAAAGATTGGTCTGCCGAGCACCAACGGCATGATGGTGCTGCTGTCGAGCCGAACCGGACTGGTGCAGGCGCTGCTGCTAGACAATGGCTATCTCACCGACGTGCGCACCGCAGCAGCCGGCGCCGTCGCGGCAAAACATCTGTCGCGGGAAAATGCGTCCGTGGCCGCGATCTTCGGTGCGGGCATGCAGGCGCGGCTGCAGCTCGAAGCACTGACGCTGGTCCGGCCGATCCGCGAAGCGAGGATATGGGCGCGCGATGCTGCCAAGGCGAAAGCCGCGGCAATGGAATTGGCCGCAAAGCTCGGGTTTCCCGTCACCGCCACATCGGATGCCAGAGGCGCAATGACCGGCGCTGATCTCATCGTCACCACCACGCCGTCGGAAATCCCGATCATCGAGGCCGGGTGGCTGGAACCCGGACAGCATCTGACGGCCATGGGCTCGGATGCCGAACACAAGAACGAGATCCATCCGGCCGCCATTGCTGCTGCCGACCTCTACGTCGCCGACAGCTTGAAGCAGACACGGCGTCTCGGCGAGTTGCATCACGCAATCGACGCCGGCCTGGTCGCAGGCGATGCGGTCTTTGCCGAGCTCGGCGAGATCGTCGCCGGCCGGACGCCGGGGCGGACGCGCAACGACCAGATCACCATCGCGGACCTGACCGGAACCGGCATCCAGGACACCGCCATCGCCACGCTCGCCTTTGCCCGCGCCGGCGCGGCGAAGGCCGGGACCGCATTCGAAAGCTGACCGGCGCGGCGCCGGAAAAGAAGGGAAGAGACATGACCCAGCCCAATCTCAAATTCTCGCTCGGTGAATATGCCGCGCGGCTGGAAAAGACACGGCGTGCCATGGAGGCGAAGGGCGTAGACCTGCTGATCGCCAGCGATCCGTCGAACATGGCTTGGTTGACCGGTTATGACGGCTGGTCTTTCTATGTGCATCAAGCGGTGATCGTGCCGCCGCAGGGCGAACCGATCTGGTTCGGCCGCGGCCAGGATGCCAACGGCGCCAAGTTCACCGCCTATCTGAAGCACGACAACATCGTCGGCTATCCCGATCACTATGTGCAGTCGACCGAGCGCCACCCGATGGACTACCTCTCGAGCATCCTGACCGAGCGCGGCTTCGGCAAGCTGACGATCGGCGTCGAGATGGACAATTACTGGTTCTCGGCGGCGGCCTTTGCGGCGCTGCAGAAGCACCTGCCGAACGCCCGCTTCGTCGACGCTACCGCGCTCGTCAACTGGCAGCGCGCGGTCAAGAGCGAGACCGAAATCAGGTACATGCGCAATGCCGCCCGCATCGTCGAGGCGATGCATGCCCGTATCTTCGACAAGATCGAGGTCGGTATGCGCAAGTGCGATCTGGTTGCGGAAATCTATGATGCCGGCACCCGCGGCATCGACGGCATCGGCGGCGATTATCCGGCGATCGTGCCGCTGTTGCCGTCCGGCGTCGAAGCGTCCGCACCGCATCTGACCTGGGACGACCGGCCGATGAAGAAGGGCGAGGGCACCTTTTTCGAGATCGCCGGCTGCTACAACCGCTATCACCTGCCGCTATCGCGCACCGTCTTCCTCGGAAAGCCGACGCAGGCGTTTCTCGACGCCGAAAAGGCGACACTGGAAGGCATGGAGGCCGGTCTTGCGGTCGCCAGACCCGGCAATAGCTGCGAGGATATCGCCAATGCCTTCTTCGCCGTGTTGAAGAAATACGGCATCGTCAAGGACAATCGCACGGGTTACCCGATCGGCCTTTCCTATCCGCCGGACTGGGGCGAGCGCACCATGAGCCTGCGTCCCGGCGACCGGACGGAGCTGAAGCCCGGCATGACCTTCCATTTCATGACCGGCCTCTGGCTCGACGATATGGGCTTCGAGACGACCGAGAGCATCCTCATCACCGAGAGCGGCGTCGAATGCTTCGCCAACGTGCCGCGCAGGCTGATGGTGAAGGATTGAGGCTGTCATGACAGAGATTGGCTTGCGACCGTCGCCGATCAGCGCGACGGTCAATTTCGCCGCCGAGGGCATCCAGCACGGTTTCCTGAGGCTGCCTTACAGCCGCGACGATTCCGCCTGGGGGTCGGTGGTGGTGCCGATAACGCTCATCAGGAACGGCAAAGGGCCGACGGCCCTGCTGACTGGCGGCAATCATGGCGACGAGTACGAAGGACCGATCGCGCTTTTCGATCTTGCCCGCACGCTGAAGGCCGAAGAGGTGAACGGCACTGTCATCATCGTGCCGGTCATGAATTATCCGGCATTCCAAGCGGGAACCAGAACCTCGCCGATCGACAGGGGCAACATGAACCGCAGCTTCCCGGGCCGGCCGGACGGCACGGTGACCGAGAAGATCGCCGACTATTTCCAACGTGTGCTTCTGCCGATGGCGGATGTCGTTCTCGACTTCCATTCCGGCGGCAAGACGCTCGATTTTCTGCCGTTCTGCGCGGCCCACATCCTGCCGAACAAGCAACAGGAGGAAAAAGCCTTCGAATTCGTGAGGGCTTTTGCCGCTCCCTATTCGATGAAGATGCTGGAGATCGATGCGGTCGGCATGTACGACACCGCGGCCGAGGAGATGGGCAAGATCTTCATCACGACGGAACTCGGCGGCGGCGGCACCGCCACGGCCAAAAGTGCAGCGATTGCCAAGCGCGGAACCATCAACGTGCTACGCCACGCCGGGATTGTCGCCGGCGCCGTCGATCCTGGTCCGACGACCTGGCTCGACATGCCGGACGGCCGCTGCTTCTCCTTCGCAGAGGAGGGCGGGCTGATCGAACCTGTCATTGATCTCGGTGAAGCCGTCACAGCCGATGCCGTCATCGCTCGCATCTATCCGACCGGGCGGACCGGGGTGGCGCCCCGCGATATCCGCGCCGGCATGAACGGTATTCTTTGTGCCCGGCATTTCCCAGGGCTGGTCAAGGCTGGTGACTGCGTTGCCGTCGTGGCGATCGTTACGGGCTGAGGCGATCAAACAGGCAGAGGCGGGATCAGTTTCGACTGTTGATCACACCTCAAGCAGCTTTCTGCGGTCTGGACGTGCCGGCTCCCGCATCGACCTGAAAGCGGTTGACGACCCCCTCCAGTGTCTGTGTCTGGCTGCCGAGCGCCCGGCAGGCCGAGGCAGTTTCGACCGCCATGGCTGCGTTGCGCTGGGTTACCTGATCGAGCGCGTTGACGGAGGCGTTGATCTCGTTGATCGCTACCGCCTGTTCGGAGGACACCGAAACGATGCGGGCGATCAGGCCGGCAACCCGCTCGACTTGCCCTTCGATTTCCAGGAGCGCCTTGCCGGTTCGGTTGACGAGCTCCACCCCGGTGGAGACCTGGGCCGAGGAGGTGGAGATCAGAGATCTGATCTCCTTGGCGGCGTTGGCCGAGCGCATGGCAAGTTCACGCACTTCCTGCGCGACCACGGCAAAACCCTTGCCTGCTTCGCCGGCGCGCGCTGCTTCAACCCCGGCGTTGAGCGCCAGAAGATTGGTCTGGAAGGCGATTTCATCGATGACATTGACGATGGCGCCAATCTGGGAGGATGAGCCTTCGATCTTTTCCATGGCGGCGATGGCTTCGCGAACGACGGCTGCCGAATGTTCGGCGCTGGTGCGGGTCTGAGCCATCATGCCTGTCGCCCTGCCGGCATGGTCGGAGGCATCTTTGGCTTTGATATTCATTTCATCGAGCGCGGCTGTCGCCTCTTCGAGCATTGCGGCCTGCTGTTCCGTGCGCGACGCAAGACTGTCGGCTGCATCTGTGATGCCAGCCGAGGAGCTGCCCACTTGCTTGGAGGTCTGGGCAATCTCAGCCATCGAAGCGCAAAGCGCGTCCATACTGTCGTTGAACTTCGCGCGCAAAGTCTCGTAGGCAGCGGCGAAGGGTGTCTTGATCCGGCAATCGAGATTGCCAGTCGATAGCTGTTCCAGTCCGTATGTCAGCTGATCGATCACCGTTTCTCGGATCTGCTCCTCGGCGGCCTTTTCGGCCAGCTGGCTGCGTTCACGCTCGAATTCCGCATCGCGAAGTGCGATCTCACGCTTCTGTGCGTCCTGCCGCTCGAGCGCGTTGCGGCGGAATACCGCGACGGCCTTGGACATGGCTCCGATCTCGTCGGAACGGTTGGCGTAGGGAACGTCAGTCGAAAAATCGCCTTCAGCAAGATTGCCCATATAGGCCTTCATACCATCGAGCGGTACGATCGCCCGGCGTCGCAGAAGATAGAGCCCTACCAGCAATAGCCCGAACGATCCGAAGCCCGCAGCGCCGGCATAGATCGTCCAGGTCACGATCTCCGAGGCCGCATTGCGTTCCTCGCCCTTCAGGAAGGCGTCGGAATTGGCAACGAGTTTCTCGACCGCGTCCTGATGCGAATGAAAGGCGACGCGCAGCTGCTCGATCGCACCATGTGCCTTGTCTTCATCCCTGGCATTCAAGGCCGGGATGATCTCACGGTTCATCACTCCCCAGAATGCATCGCCCTTGGCGATGACATCGTTTTCAAGCTCGTCCTTCAAAGCTTGCGGCAGCCGGGTGGTTTTCCAATAGGCGCGGCGGTCGTCGTAAGCGGCTTTGAGATTTGCGATCTTGGCAAGATTGGTGTCGGTGAGTTCGGGAAATTTGCTCGCCTCAAAGGAGAGCATGTAGGATTCGACCACAAACAGAGGCGGCGGTAGAATATCGGCGATCAAATCCTTGCCGTAGACCACCTGTTCGTAGACCGGACCATTGACCTTCAGCCGTTCGAGCGCCGATTGCTGCAAACCGATTGACATGAAAAGGCCAGCTGAAACGGCGACACCAAACGCCACCAAGCTGCGAGCAATAGTGAATGCCAAGACTGTCTCCAAATAACTTTGGCTTCTCTACTTCGAGAGGCCTGATCTACGTATGGCATTATTTGGCCAAGAACACTGAAATATGGTTAATTCTTTTGACATCGGAGCTTAGCAAGCTCTTGAAGGTCCAGGGAACCGTCCAAAATTGGGTTGATGATTTGCGAAAGCCATGCTATCAAGCCATCACTTGCCATCTTGATGGCTAACGGCTTTATATCCCATCGTAAAGGAGATCGGAATGGCCGAACCTCAGCTTTCTGTACGGAGCGCAAAAGCGCGTGATCTTGCTCACCGGCTTTCCCGCCGTGAAAACCGCTCGATAGCCGACATTGTCGAACGGGCCCTCGAATCGTATGAAATACGCGAAGCCGGAAGAGAGCCGGCTGCGTCCTTCTATGCCAGGCTTTCGCAGCAAAGCGGGACGGACATCGACCTTGAGGCCGTTATCAAGGAAGGCAGGCAGGTTCATAAGGGCATCGAGCTTTGATTTTTCTCGATACGAACATTGTTTCGGAAACTTTGAGAAAATCTCCCAATGAAGCCGTGATCGCATGGCTCGTCCGCCATGATGCTGAATTGGCTCTGCCGACGGTAACGATTGCCGAGATCGCTTTCGGTATCCAGAAGATCCGGCCTGATCAGCGAGCCGAACGCCTCGAGCAGGGACTGTCCGACTGGCGTCGTCGCTTTGCAGGCCGGATTTTTGGTCTGACCGAAGAGGCCGCTCTTGCTTATGGCGACATTTTGGGTTCGGCCGCTCGTCAGGGGCGCGGGATGTCAGCGCCGGATGGCATGATCGCCGCTATTGCACGGGTCAATGGTGGTCGACTTGCGACGCGAAATCTGGGCGATTTTGCGACCACGGGCCTTCAGTTGATCTCCCCATGGGAGTTTTGACATCTCGGAACATGCTTGGCGCTGTTACTCGAGTATCGACGCTTTTCAGGCCAATCGCATGAGCATTTCGTTAAGGTCGCCGATCTGCCGCAGCAGCGCGATCAGTTTATCCGTGTCGTCTTGACTGAGCCGGCCCGTTCCGCCGCTGCTCTGCCAAAGATGCTGAAATTCTTGGCTCGTCTTTAGCGCGATGCTCATGATTTCGATGATTTGCGCTCGATTTTCCCAGGTTGTAACGACCGTCGGTTGCTCCATTTCCATCGACATGTCCGGCTCGCGTTCCAGCAAAAACAATTCCTGATTCCTCTTGGGCGATAACGGTTTGGTTCGGATGGCGCCATCAAGCCTACGGGATGGGCCATCCCCGCGATGACTCAGGAGCATGGGTTTGACAGTCTCAGAACGATTGAAAATCAAACGATTGGCTAGCGGGTGTGGGGCGGACACGTTAGCCAATCGGCAAACCCTCCCTGGAATCACCCGAAGCAGAATTCGCATGAGCAATAAATGGGAAAATTTCCCATTTGTCAACGTGGGAGTGACAGCGTTTTCAGCGCGGACCCGGGCCCGGGCCTGGGGGCGGTGGCGGCCCAGGCGGCGGGGCGTCCTGCGTTGGCGGCCCCCCTCTGTCCGGAGCGGGAAAATCTCCCGGCCCGCCTCTGCCGAAAGGCGAATGATCGGGCGGCGGCCGATCCGAAGGGCCACCTGGCGGTCGCGAACCGAAGCCGTCCGGAATGCGCCCGTCGGGAAAGCCTGTCATTCTGCTTGAGTCCCGGACGCCGACATCGACGAAGCCATGACCATCAGGCGACAGCGGCATCGAGCCGACAGGCGCGGAGCCTCTGGGTCCTACGCTCGGCCCGTCCTTATCCGTCGGCCGGAAGGTCTCGAGGTTGACGATGCCACGTTTGAGGCCCGGCACCACGGGTTCAGCCTGAATGCGCGTGATGATCAATCGATCGGCGACAGCCTTGAGACGCACGAGAGTTTGCTTGCCGGCCAGGTATCCATGCGTGCTTCCAAGCGAAAGGCCGCCGATCAGGACGCGATTGCTGCTCTTGACAGGGACGCCACGAACATGGGCGCCTTCGGAAACGGAGCGGGGCTCGATGCGCCGGGCAATGATCGCACCGTCAGGTTTGCGGATGCCGAACACGGCGACCCGCTTGCCTTTCCGCAGACCCTTCGTCGCCACACCCGTTGTGTCGATTGTTTGCCCCAATATGGTCATGCCGGTCTTGTCTATCCGGTCGATGCGGCCCTGGACTTCGCTGGCGATCGTGATGCGGGCGGCAAGCCCGCCCGTCAGCAGCACCCGGGCGACATGACCGACCTTCATCGCACGAGCGTGAACGCGTCGGCCGTCGATTTCGATCGGTGTCGTCGCGCTGAACGGTATGTGGATGTTGTTGACGATGATGCTTCCAAAGCCCTGGATGGTTCCGACGATGCCCGTTCCGCCGATGCCGTGATCTTCGTTCTCGCCGCCCTGGATGGAAAGTCCAGACCCGCCGATTCCATGATCGCTGGTGCCCGTCGGCTGCGCGGCTGCAATCTTGGCCCCCAGGACTTGAAGCGCTATTCCGGCCAGCAGAAATTGCCTTCTCGAAATCGCCGACGGGGTCATTCGTCTGTCTCCGTCTTGGAGGCGGCGTCTGCCTGAAGATCGGCCTCATCCTCCTCGGTCATGACATAGAGTCCAGCGATCCAGCGGCTGTTGCCTCCGAGGTCGTCCTTGATCGCCTGATGGGCGATCTTGTTGAGCTTCAGAAGCAGCGCCATTCCTTCCTGGCGCGCAATCTCGTCGAGCCGGGCCGCCAGCGCGGGGGACATCCCGTCGTAGTGAACCGCACGTTCAAAGTACGGTGGAGGCTCGTTCATCAGGTTCATGACCGACGCCTGCACATGGTCACGGAGGTTGCGCGTAAAATAATGCCGGCGGGCTTCGTCACCGGCATTGGGGACGATTGATGAGAGATCGAGCTGAATCCAGCCGTTCTGATCGAGAACGACGATGCCTTTATCCAGCCAGTCGTCCAGGATGGAGCGGGGGTGGACGTCCTTGGTGATGTCGCTCACCAGGCTCTCGAATGACGGACCGCCGTCGCTGGAGGTCCGGGGCAGGGCGCTCGGCCGATCCTCCGCATCGCAATAAAACGGATCGGCGAGCCATCTGGCGAGAATGCGGCTTGTCTGCGAAACGCCGACGGTCAGGAAGGATGCCGCAAGCACCTGTCCGCGCAGCCGATTGACGTCCTTACGGTGAATGCCGGTCAGAAGCGAGATACGGCTATCCGTCTGGTTCTTGTTCGGCAGCGCGAATTCCTTCTGCGCAACCTCGATATAGAGGCGGCGAAGAACGGTCGAAAAAGAGATGAAGTTGAAGCCGGAGGCGAGTGCAAGCTTGACCAGCGGGCGAAGCACGCGGATCAGCATGGCCTGCAAGGTCTCTTCGGAGAACGGAAGCTTCGCGCGCGGCTTTGACATTAACAACACACTCGGTCTCTGAAAGACCATTGCCGGCAGACCTTCGACAATCGCCCTCGATCTCCCCTATGGCAAAGCCCACATTGCCGCAACGGAGAAGCCACTTGCAAGATCAGCCCATGCCATGCTTCCTGGCGGCGCGGCCGTGATCGTGCCGCCATTCGGAAGATATTTTGCGCCTTCTGTCAATGCGTTACCGGATGCGGCTCCGGTGACAGCACTGCGCCATGGCGCCAGTCGATCAGCCGGTCGATGCGCGCAATCTTGTGGAAAACCTCGAATACGTCGAATGACGTGCCTTTCTCGATGTGGGCTGCCAGCAGCTCGCAAAGCTCAAATATTTCAGGGGGCGTACCCGTCATCTCGACGCCGTCATCTGTGAAGACACCCGATCGCGGCCATGCCCGCGTCTGTTGCTCGTCGAGTTTGCTGCCGACGAAGGGGATCGTATCGATAATGCCGGAAGCAAGCGCGAAGGCCGCTTCCGCCACGATTTCGGAACACGTCGTGTTGGGCTCCCTCGCTAAGGCCGGTATTTGCATCCGCTTGAATTCCCGCATTTTTCAATCCGTCAGAGATAGTTGACCAGGCTCAGGCTCTGGAGTTTCGAGACGAGCGTGTAGGCCGTTTCCAGTTGCGTCTGCAGCTGGTTGACGAGCGTCGAAGCCTCATAGGTATCCACGCCCTGGAGATCGACGAGGTTTCCCTGAAGCAGAGTGGATTGAGCGTCGAGGGCGTCATTTGCCTTTTCGAGCCGCTCCTGCGCGAGACCGAGTTCGCTTTGCTGCGTCACGATCCCGGAGGTCGCCTGCGCCGCATAGGCGATCGCCTTGGATGCGACGGTGCTCTGTGCGTCGGAGCTGAGATCCTGGCCGAAAAGGGCGGAGACGACGGATGCCAGCGCGAGATAACGCATGCCTTCGGAATTGGCGTTGGTCGACGAGGTGATGGTTTCCGATCGGCTGATCCGGCTCGTCATGTCGGTGCTGGAAGCGGTCGACCAGCCGTCGGAAGTGTCCGTCCAGGCGCTCTCGGAGAACATCGGCTCGACCGTGTCGGTGATGAAGCTGCCGATTTCCTCGCCTGTCAACTCGTTGACGTCTTTTCCGAGACCGGTTGCATAATCGTTCAGAGTCGAAACGATTGTATCCGAGACCGCCGAGGATTGATCGCTCAGAGGCTGGCTGTCGAGGTTCGTTCCGCCAAACAGGAACTCGCCATTGACCGACGTGTTTGCCGTCGAGACCAACTGCGAAATCGTGGCGCCCGCCGTCTGCAGGGCAACGGCGATGCTTGTCGTATCCTGGCTCGCCTGGAGCGCGGTCAGGTTCGAGACCAGGCTGTCGCCGGCATCCTTGAGGCTCGAAAGGGCGGTTTGCGATGCGTCCATTCGCAATTCGACGACGGCATTGCTCGCCTTGAACGAGGCGGCCTGGGCGATAGCGCTGGTGAGATTGATCGACTTTGCAGCGCCGTTGCCGAGGGATACGCCGATATCGGCGTAGGTTCCGGTCGTTGCTTCCGTCGAGGCCTGCTGCAGCTTGTTTTGGGACTGGCTGATGGTGAGCCGCAAAACATTCTGCATCGCTGATGATGAGACAAAAGATGCTTTCATGACTAGCTCGCTATGTCGAGGAGCGACTGGAACATCTCGTCGATGACGTTCAGGATCTTCGTCGCCGCTTTGTAGGATTGTTCGATGTCGAGAAGCAGCGTCAGTTCCTCGTCGAGGTTGACGCCGGTTTCGTTGGAATAGGCCTCGTCGGAGCGTGACAAGGCCGCAGCCGTTGTTTCGGAGGCCGACGTGGCATCGCTTCGATATTGTTCGAGCCAGCCGATGGAGGCGCTGGCGTAGTCCGTCAGGCTTTGTGACGTGGAGAGTCCTGCGTCGGAAGAGAACGAGCGCTGTTCCGTCAGCGCCTGATACAGGGCGTCGAGATTGTCCGAGAAGCCGCTGTCTCCTGCGGTGTTGAGATCGGTGACGCCGCTGATGGAGCCATCGCGCAGCTTCGTCGCATCGCCGCCCTCGCTTGTGATGACGGCTAGATTGACCGAAATGGTGGAGGCGATCCCTGTCGTATCGTCGGAAGCGGCAGGTGTTGCCCCGGTTGCGCCTGACGCCGTCGTCCACACGAAAAGTCCCGGCGCGCTCGTGCTGCCGTCGGTTTCCGAGAAGACCTGGACGAGCGATTTGGCGATCTCGTCGAGCTGGGCCTGGAATGTCGGGGCGATCTCGTCGCGAAGCTGCAGCAGCGCCTGCAGGCTGCCCGAGGCACTCGTCGTCGATCCCTCGCCGGCGTCGAGTGTAACACCGTCGATATAGATGGAATTGCCTTCCGTTCCGGCAACGTAGGTTGCCGTCGACGCGAACGTGACGGTGCGGGGAATGGTCTCGAACAGCACGGTGCCATCAGAGGTATAGAGCGCCATATCGTTATTGTCGCGCACGGTGGAGGTGACGCCGACGATCGAGGAGATCTGCTTCAGCAGCTTTTCACGCACGTCGAGCGCCGAGGATGTATCGGTGCCGGTCGATGTGGCCAGCTTGACCGCATTGTTGGCTTCCTCGAACTCAGACAGCAGCGTATTCAAGGTGGAGACCTGTGTGGCGATCTCCGCATCGGCCTCGGCTCTGATCGACTGGACGCCGTCGCTTGCGGTATTCAACGAATTGCCAAGATCCTGCGCGGCGGTCACGGCCGATTGCGCTGATGTCGCGCTGCTCGGAGATGTGGCGAATGTCTGGAGCGCCTGCTGGAATGCCGTGAGATAGGTACTCGGCGAGGTCTCGTAGTCATTGCCGCCCACCAGCGACTTCAGGCTTTCGAGGCCGGTCACCAGCGTCTGCTGGGCGCTGTCCTTGGCATTCGTTTGCAGATACTGGGCAAGCAGCGCCGTTTCCTGCGCCCGGCTGATGCTGACGACCTGGGCGCCGGAAAGAGACGTCGTAACCGACGCCTCCCGTCTCACATAGTCGGAATTTCCGACATTGGCGATATTCGTCGAGACGACGCTGCTCTGCTGGCCGGTAGTGTTAAAGATGCTTTGCACGCTGTTCAAGGCGGAGGTGAGCGACATGCCGGCGCCCTCCCTATCGTTTCAGATTGACGAGGACATCCATGATATCGGAGCCGGTCTGAAACACCTTCGAATTGGCGGTATAGCTGCGCTGCGCCTCGATCATTTCCGTCAGTTCGCCGGCGAGATCGACGTTCGAGCTTTCGAGAGCACCGGACTGGATGGAGCCAAGCCCGTTCGTCTGCGGGAAGCCGGTGACCGTTACGCCGGATAATCCGTTGGCACTGTAGACGTTGCCGCTGAGCAGCGTCAGATTGTCGGGGCTGGCAACCGTCGCGAGAGGAATCTGATAGAGAGCCTTCGTCGCGCCGTTCGCATAGGAGACCGACACCACGCCGTCCGTACCGATAGACACCGAACTCACGGCACTTGCCGCCTGGCCGTCTGCCGAGCCCGTCGCCGAGAAGTCGGAGGAAAGCTGGGTGAAGTCGGAATAATCCATGGTGATCGTCTTGGCCGTCACCGGATCGACGATGTCGGTGTCGGTTGCGGAGGTTAGCTGGCCATCGGCGTCGAAGGAGAGCGTGGCAACGCTCACGGCATCGGAAGAGTAGGGAAAGGACGTCGTGCTGCCGGTGGATGCATCGGCATTGCGGTAAACCGCGACCTCCCAGGTGCTGCCGGTGACCGCGCCGCTCGCGTCTGTCGTGACGCCGGTCTTGGTGAAGTAATAGTCGTACTGGACGGTGCCGCCGAGGCTGTCATAGGCAACCAGCGACATCTTCTGCGTGTCGTCGGTGACGCTCGCCGTGTTCGCGCTCGGCAGTGTCGTCGTATCGGTGACGACGGTCGCTTCGGAGTTCAGGTTGCCGCTGAAATAAGCGCTGCTCGAAGCGACGGCGCTCAAGCCCGATTGAGAGACGTTGACCGGCACCAGGCCGTCGAAGCCGTTGACGACCACAGCCGGCACGCCGGAGTCATAGGAGTATCCCATGAGCGTGACACCGCCGCCGTTGACGAGATTGCCGTCGCTGTCGACCGAGAAGTCGCCGGCCCGGGTGAGCACAGGCGTGCCGTCGGCGCTTTCGACGATGAAGAACCCGTCTCCCGAGATCGCCAGGTCGTAGGCCGACGTCGTATAGGAAATGTCGCCTTGCTGAGAAATTGCCTGGCGCACGGAGGTCTGAACGCCGCCTGAATTATAATTGCCCGAGGAAGACGGCAGGACCAATGACGAAAAGGACGTCGAAACGGCTTTGTAGCCGGTGGTGTTCGCGTTGGCGATATTGTCGGAAACCGTGCTGAGCCGGTTTGCCTGGGCGCTCATGCCGGAGACGGCGGTTTTCATGCTTCCAAAAATGCTCATGGCTCGATCCTTTAAGGTTTGGGAACATGCCATGTGACGAGGGGCTTCCAGGGCCCGGATGGCGGGCGCACCACATCGCTGGCGCCGGGCAAAGGCCGACACTGGTCGATGATCTGATTGTCTGGACTGACCCCGTGATGGCGATAGGCGCTTCGGCTCATCCGCGCGCTGGTTATCCGTGCGCCTGTGACGGCGCACCATTCGAACGTTTCCATATTTCGCAAGCGACCCGACTGAAGGCTCTGCCGGCTCGACTGCCGGGTCGCTTTAAAACCGTCTCAGTGCAGATCCTCCAGCGACCGCAATGGCGACGGCTTAACGACCGTCAGCTCGTGGACTGTGCAGACAATGAACCCGTGCCTGACGTGTCGAGCAGACTAAAGAGCTGGCTCGCCTGACTTTCGGTGATGTCGTCCGGCTTACCCGCCATAAACTCGTCCAATGTCACAAGCCCGTCTCCGTCCGTATCGAGATCGGAGAGCAGGGATGCAAACTGGTCATCGTCATCGTCAGCGGACGGCGGCGGTCCTTCGGGACGTTCCGACCGCTGAGCGGACATGGCCTCGGTCAGCGTATCAACCGATAGCGAGCCGGAACTTTCGCTGTCGAAGCTGTCGAACAGCGTGCCGGCCTGGTCCTCGCTCAGATCGGACGGCCGACCTGCAACGAACTCGGCCTTGCTCACCTGCCCATCGCCGTCGGTATCGAGATCGGAGAGCATGGATGCAAGTTCGTCATCGTCGGAAGGTGGCGGGGGTGGCGGCCCCTCGGCGCGTTCCGACTGCTGGGCGGACATGGCCTCGGTCAGCGCATCGACCGATAGCGAGCCGGAACCTTCGCTGTCGAAGCTGTTGAACAGCGTGCCGGCTTCATCCTCCGACACATCGGACGGCCGGGCTGCGACGAACTCGGCCTTGCTCACGTACCCGTCGCCATCGCTGTCCAGCTGCGCAACGTCCATGTCTGCGCCGCCGTCCTGCTGCTCGCTGGAAGCGGACTGACCGGCGAGGCCGTTCATCGTCAACGACATCAACTGCGACATGAGTTTCTCGGCGCTGTTGGTCGCGTCTTCGCTGAGCTGCTGGCTTGCGGTTGATTTTTTTGCCGAAACCGTATTACAGGATAGGGTGTCCTGGGATGCTGACGTCGAACTCTTGCTATAGGAATAGGAAGAGATCGACGTTGCGGCAGAAATGGTCGTCATAAGCGCTCCATCGATAGAGGGTGGGGATGCAACGCATTACAGAACCGATGAGTTCTCTAAATCGAAATTGCTAATGCCACAATCGAAAAAATCGTCCCTCAGAAATCGTAGTCTCCTTTCTGCGGGCGTCGGCTTGTGCTTCGATGAGGCGGTCTAGATCATTATGGATGTTGCCGACGAGCCCGTAGATGAGCCGCGCAAGCGAGGCCGGCCGAAAGTCTCAAGCGACGAGGACAAGCGGGCGCATATCGTCGAGATTGCCCGCCGCGTTTTTGTAAAATACGGCTATGCCGGAAGTACGACCGCAGTCGTCGCCAGCGAGGCGGGTGTTTCAAAACAGACGCTTTACAAGCTGTTTCAGAGCAAGGAAGAGCTGTTTGCCGCTGTGGTCGGCGCGCATCGGCGCCTGATGCTCGACTTGCCGCGGCCTGCTGAAGATATCTCGATCGCCGAGAGCCTCGAACGTATCTTCATGATCGATATGGATGAGGACAAGGACGCGGATCGTGCCGGTTTCCTGCAACTCGTCTTTCGCGAAGCGGCGCAGTTTCCCGAGCTCGTCGATATTCTGCAGCGCGAAGGCATGCTTGCCAGCCGGCAGGACCTCACCGACTGGCTGAGCCACCGTAGGGCGGAAGGCAAGTTGTCACTTGATGATCCGGCCAGCGGAGCCCGGATGCTGATGGATATGATTTTCGGCGGCATGGGTCCGCCGGAAGGGCGCGCTCAGGCCTGGCCTGATCGGGCGGTGCTGCTTGCCCATCTCAGGCGTTGCATTGCAATCTTTGCGGCGGGCGTCGGGGCCGCTTAACGCGATAAAGCCGCAATCCCTCGGCTTTGGACGTCCTGTTGCATTTTCGAATAATTATAGTACCATGTGGTTCTATTAAATTGATTCGGCCGCATGAATGCGGTCCGTATGCGCCATGAGCGGCGGCAACATCTCAGCAAACATGAAAAGTTTCAACCGTGACTGCCGGCAGGCTTTCGCGCGCGCGCTCATGCAAAGGGACAGACGTTGGTTTCCACCTATGTGAGCTACCTCTCGGTCGCCAGAAATCTGAACGCCAGTCTCTCGAGTGTGGCTTCGCAGGCAACGGTTTCCCGCGACAGTGCCTATTACAAGGAAAACATCGACAAGGTCACGACGGTCGATGAATTCATGGGCGATTATAAGCTCTACTCCTATGCCATGAAGGCCTACGGGCTCGACGACATGACATATGCCAAGGCCTTCATGAAGAAGGTGCTGGAAAGCGACCTCAGCGATTCATCGAGCTTCGCCAACAGTCTGAGCGACGGCCGCTACGCCGAATTCGCCGCCGCCTTCAAATTCGGGGGCGAGACGAAGACGGCGCAGTCAGACGTGCAGCGGGACAATCTGCTCGATGCCTATGAGGAATCCTTCGACACCGAGGCGGACGACATCGCGGACGAGACGGATTATTTTGAAGACAATATCTCGTCGATCACCTCTGTCGATGAATTTCTGTCGAGCTCCAGACTGAAGAACTATGCGCTGACGGCCTTCGGTCTCAGCACCGAATACACGTCCAGCAGCTTCCTGAAGCAGGTTTTGACGAGCGATCTGGACAATGCCGACAGTTTCGTCAACCAGCTTGGCGACGACGTCTATGTCAGCCTGGCCAGGGCCTTCAACTTCAACGAGGAGGGCTCGACCGACGGCGACTTGATGTCGGAGGACCAGATCTCGCTGGTATCAAGTGCTTATGCGGTGGCCTCGTCGACGATCGCGTCCACGGAAACCGGGGAGGCCTACGACACCTATTTTGCTGCCGAAATTGGCAACATCACCTCCGTCGACCAATTGATGAGCGACGACAAACTGGTCGGCTATCTCAGGATCGCCTACGGGCTTTCCGACGACGAATCCGACTCCTACATTTCGGCAGCCCTGAAAAGCGCCGACATTGCCGAAGCGATCGGCTTGTCTGACCTGCACGACGCCTTCAATTTCGACGAGGACGGCGCGCTTGCCGATGGCGACACCGCCCAGACCTCGAACCAGACCGCCACGACCACGGCAGCCTTCGACGAAAATTATCAGGTGCTGGTCGCCAATGCCAGCACGGAAGATGCCACCGACAACTATACGACACGCATCGCCAGCGTCACCTCGATCGATGATTTCCTCGTATCGAACGATGACGACGATGACGACGACAACGACGATCTTCCGGAACTGTGGGAAATGGCGTTGCGCGCCTATGACATAGACCCGGACAGCGTTTCGAGAAGCGAAGTTCGGAAAATTCTCGAAAGCGATCCCTCGGACTCGAAAAGCTATGTCAACAGCCTCGACGACGACCGGTTCGTAGCCTTTCGCAAAGCCTTCAACTTCGACGACAATGGTGACGTCACCGTTCCCTTGCAGGCCATGTCGGAATCCGTCGTCGACGACTATGCCGCCTATTACAAGCAGAACAAAATCCGATACCTCGAAGGCGACGAACTGACCGAGGCGACCGATGCAGCGAATGACGAGATCACCTATTTTCGCGAGCAGATGGCGACGATCACCACGGCCAGCGAATTTCTGGCCGACGATCGCCTGGTTAGCTTTGCGCTTGAGGCGAAGGGGCTCGACCCGGACGATGTCACGTCGGACGAGTTGGAGAAGATGTTTTCTTCCGATCTCGACGACGAAGATAGTTATGTCAACAAGCTGGACGACAATCGTTTCGGCGAACTCGTCGGCTCGTTCAATTTCGATCAGGACGGCAATATTTCCGCCGATCCGACCGGGACTGTGCAGCAGCGCGGCGATGTGCTGGAAACGATCGACTCCTATGTCAGGCTGACGCTCGAAGACGACCAGGGCGACAGCAACACCGGCGTGCGCCTTGCCCTCTATTTCGAACGCAAGGCGCCGGAGATTTCGAACGCCTATGACATTCTGGGCGACAGCGCGCTCTTTGAGTTCTTTACGACGACCTTCAACCTGTCCAGTTACGTCTCGAACATGGACGTCGACAAGCAAGCCGAGATGGTCGACAATTTCATCGACATGAAGGATCTGTCGGATCCTGACAAAGTCGACGATCTGATCCAACGCTTCACCGCCATGTATGACATGGCCAACGGCACGGGCACCACGTCGTCAGCCCTGTCGATCCTGACCGGCTCGGCGACAATCAGCGCTGACACGCTGCTTGCGGTGGCGCAGTTGAAAAGCAGTTGAGCGGCCTGTAGGCCCGTTCCCGGAGAAGCTGACGAAGTGCATCGCTGCCCTGCGGGGCAGGGGGCCGGTGCCTTTGCCCGGATGCGCCTGATGAACGCAGCGCTGGTTGAAAACAAAATATCCTGCACGTTATACTCATAATTAAATCCCCGTTAATAAGCATGGGCGAATATTCCCGAAATGGCTGGGTCGACAGCGATGAATCTAGGGGGATTTGCGAATGAATATTCTTGATCGTGGTGCAAATGCTGTCGCGGTTCTTGCGGCTCTGTCGAAGTCGCAAGCGATGATCGAGTTTGATTTATCGGGCAATATCCTCACCGCAAACGAAAGCTTCTGCAGGGCGCTCGGTTACGAGTTGACGGAGATCGTCGGGAAACATCACAGCATGTTTGTCGAACCTGCCTACGCATCCTCGGCAGAATACAAGGCTTTCTGGACGAAGCTGTCGGCCGGGAAATTCGATCAACAACAATATAAGCGGCTCGGAAAGGGCGGGCGTGAGGTCTGGATCGAAGCATCCTACAATCCCGTGTTCCGACGCGGGAAGCCGGTCAAGGTCATCAAGATTGCAACCGATATCACCGCGCAGAAGCAAAAATCTGCCGAGCATGCGGGCAAGATCGACGCATTGTCCCGGGCTCAGGCGATCATCGAATTCACGCCGGCCGGCGAAATCCTGACCGCGAACGACAATTTCCTGACCGCGCTTGGTTATTCGCTTGCCGAAATCCAGGGCAAACATCATTCGATGTTCTGTGAAGCCGATTACTCGAGGTCGGAGGCTTACAAGGAATTCTGGCGGAAACTTGCGAGCGGCCAACTGGTTGCCGACGAATTCACGCGTGTGGGCAAGGGTGGACGGAAGGTTTACATCCAGGCTTCCTACAATCCGATCTTTGACCTGAACGGCAAGGTGTTCAAAGTCGTGAAGTTCGCGACCGATGTCACGGCGCGCGTCGAAAATGTCGAACAACTTGCGCTTTGCCTGACGAATCTTGCGGATGGCGACCTGTCGCAGGCGATCCAGAAGCCTTTCATTCCTTCACTGGAAAGGCTGCGTTCCGACTTCAACAGCGCCTCGGAAAAGTTGAAGGGCGCGATGGCAACGGTTGCCGAAAATGCCAAGGCGATCTCCGCCGGTTCCAACGAAATCCGCACGGCGGCCGACGACCTGGCAAAACGTACCGAGCAGCAAGCGGCATCCGTCGAAGAAACCGCCGCCGCCCTTGAGGAAATCACGACGACGGTCAAGGATTCGAGCCGCCGTGCGGAGGAAGCCGGTCAGCTCGTGGCGCGTACCAGGAACCATGCGGAACATTCCGGCCAGGTGGTTCGTGACGCGATTGGAGCGATGGACCAGATCGAAAATTCGTCACGCGAGATTTCCAACATCATCGGTGTCATCGATGAGATTGCCTTCCAGACGAACCTTTTGGCGCTTAATGCCGGCGTAGAAGCGGCACGGGCAGGGGAGGCCGGCAAGGGTTTTGCGGTCGTTGCCCAGGAGGTCCGCGAACTGGCGCAGCGATCGGCGAAAGCTGCAAAGGAGATAAAGAGCCTGATTACGGCATCCGGTTCTCATGTCGCAAACGGCGTTGCCCTCGTCACGAATGCCGGATCCGCGCTCCAGGAAATCGCCAGTCAGGTTCACGAAATCAATACCAACGTCACGGCGATCGTGGAGGCGGCGCGCGAGCAATCGACTGCGCTCGGCGAGATCAGCCAGTCCATCAACACCGTCGACCAGGGAACGCAGCAGAATGCCGCGATGGTCGAGGAGCAGACGGCCGCGAGCCACGGCCTTGCGCGAGAGGCTGCCGCGCTCTTCGAGCTTCTTGAACAGTTCCGTTTCAACGATGCACCGAGACCGAGGTCTTCGTTCGCGCAGGCGGATCGCCACGCCGCCGCACCGACGGCTTTGAAAGTCGTTCGTACCTCGCCTGCCGCGTCCATCCGTGGGTCGGCGTCCGTCGCGCTGAAGTCTGATTGGGAGGAATTCTGATCTGCCCAAGCTGAGGCCATATCTGAGCAGTATCGGTGACGGCAGAACGTCACCGTGATCGAAAGGCCGAAGCGGGACACGATAAAGCTCGCAAACAGCGCGACGGCTGTATGCGTTGCAATGCCGCGCCCAGGACGGCTGGGCTGGCCATATGCTCGGCTGGTTGTCTCCCACACTTCAGCCGCGCTGCCCACCCCACTTCAATCAAGCTACCTCGAACCGGGATGGTTCGGCTTGCAACGCTCGATCCATGCGTCGGGCCTTTCGCGCAAATCGACCGTCGGCGCCATGCGGGTGAATTGTTCGCCTTCACCCGGCAGATTATCCTGCAACTCGATGGCTCGTTCGCCGCAGGTGAAGCGGCCGGTTCGCTGATCCGCGCCGCGACCGCACCCCCCTAAGGCGGCCGGATCCGGAGGCGCCGGCTCTGCGGCCGCATCGTCGGCAGCCCACCGGCGGAGATTTCATCAACCCACCGAAGATAAACGCTCGGTTCGGCCGCCAGGTCACGGAGCGGGAGGGGCATGATGATGAAGCTCGGAAACAAGAGAAAAATGCTGCGCTGCCAAAAAAATCGCCACGCGCACCACTGCGCGTTTTTTCGGCACGACCCATTGACAATTCATCCTTGATGGCACTTGATAACGTTATTCCAGTAAAACAGACATGCGTCCATTATACTGGAACAATAGAAATCATCCATAAGGGGAACGCCATGACCATTTCCTTTCGCACCGGCGTGATGTCGCTGGCCGCCGCCGCTCTGTTGTCCACGCCTGTGCTGGCCGAAGGCAGCAAGCTCGATGAAGTGCTGGCCCGCGGCCATCTCGTCCTCGGCACGGGCAGCACCAATGCGCCTTGGCACTTCAAGAGCGCCGACGACAAGCTTCAGGGATTCGACGTCGACATGGGCCATATCATCGCCAAGGCGCTTTTCGGCGACCCTGAGAAGATCGAATATGTGAACCAGTCCTCCGATGCCCGCATCCCGAACATCACCACCGACAAAGTCGACATCACCTGCCAGTTCATGACCGTTACCGGCGAGCGCGCCCAGCAGGTTGCCTTCACCATTCCCTATTATCGCGAGGGTGTAGGCCTGATGCTCAAGGCGGACGGAAAATATGCCGACTACGCCGCCCTCAAGACGGCCGGCTCCTCCGTCACCATCTCGGTTCTCCAGAACGTCTATGCCGAGGCGATGGTGCATGCGGCATTGCCGGAGGCCACCGTCGACCAGTACGATTCCGTCGACCTGATCTATCAGGCGCTGGAATCGGGACGCGCCGATGCAGTCGCCACGGATCAGTCGTCGCTCGCCTGGTACATGACGCAGAATCCGGGTCGCTATAAAGATGCCGGCTACGGCTGGAACCCGCAGACCTATGCCTGCGCCGTCAAACGCGGCGATCAGGATTGGTTGAACTTCGTCAACACCGCCCTGCACGAAGCCATGACCGGCGTTGAATTCGACTTTTACGCCAAGTCCTTCAAGACTTGGTTCGGCAAGGATCTGACCCCGCCACAGATCGGCTTTCCCGTCGAGTTCAAGTAACAGCCATGTGGAGCGGGACACGTTTCCCGCTCCGCATTTAGAGAGTGAGAGCACGACGTCGTCCGAAAACCGCTCACAGTTTTCGGCATCATGCTCTGGTCTGAAAGGGCGGCCCGTATGGGTTACACGTTGAATTTCGCTGCCGTCTGGCGCAATTTTGATTTTCTTTTGAGCGGGCTCGCGCTCAGCCTCGGCCTTGCCGTGATCTCGATCCTGATCGGCGCCGCGATCGGCCTCGTCGTGGCCTTCGCGCTGACGTCCAAAAGCCGGTTTGCAGTCGTGCCGGCACGGGTCTATGTCACTGTCATTCGCAATCTGCCGATTCTCGTCCTGGTGCTTTTCGCCTTTTTCGCGCTGCCGCAGATGGGCTTGCGCCTCGACAAGATAAAAAGCTTCGTCCTGGTTCTATCCCTTTACTCCGGCGCCTATCTGGCCGAGGTGTTCCGCGCCGGGCTGCTGTCGATCCCGAGAGGATTGACGGAAGCGGGTCTTGCCATCGGCCTGACGGGGATGCAGATCCGCAGTTCCATCATCGCTCCGCTGATGCTGCGCAACGTGCTGCCGTCGCTGTCCTCGACGATTATTTCGCTCTTCAAGGACACCTCGCTCGCCGCCGCCATCGCCGTGCCCGAACTGACGTTTGCTGCCCGCAAGATCAATGTCGAGAGCTTCCGCGTCATAGAGACCTGGATGGTGACGTCAGCGCTCTATGTCGCGACCTGTTTCCTCATCGCCGCCGTGATGCGCTTCGTCGAGCGCCGTCTGGCCCTGCCGAGATAAGCCCTGATGTCCCACACTTTTCTCGAACAACTCTGGATCGCCCGCTACGTCATCATGAACGGCATCGGCGTGACCGTGTCGATCTCCCTGCTGGCCATCCTCGCCGGTTCCGTACTCGGTGTTTTCGTTGGTTTGGCGCTCGTCTATGGCGGCGTTGTTTTGCGTCTGGCCGTGCGCGCCTATACGGATATCATCCGCGGCACGCCGGTGCTCGTGCTCGTGCTGGCGAGCTACTATGTGTCGGCCGCCGTCGGCCTCGATCTCGGGCCGTTCTCGGCCGGCGTGCTTGCCCTTGCCATCTTCTGCTCCTCCCATGTCGGCGAAATCGTGCGCGGAGCGCTTCAGGCAATCCCGAAGGGGCAGACCGAAGCCGCCAAGGCGATCGGCCTCACCTTTACCCAGACCTTCACCTCGGTGCTGTGGCCGCAGGCCATGCGCCAGTGCCTGCCGGCCTGGGTGAATACGGCGGCCGAGATGGTGAAAGCCTCGACACTGCTCTCCGTCATCGGGGTCGCAGAACTTCTCCTGCGCACACAGGAGATCATCTCCCGCAATTTCATGAGCCTCCAGTTCTATTTCCTGGCTGGCGGTCTCTATTTCATCATCAACTATGGCATCGAGCACTTCGGCAAATATGTCGAGCGCAAGACCGCCCTGCCGTCCTGAGGAGTTCCCCCGATGGCCAAGACCATTCTCGACATCCAGGGTCTGCGCAAGACTTACGGCATCCACGAAGTCCTCAAGGGCGTCGATTGCGCCGTGCAGGAAGGCGAAGTCATTTCCATCATCGGCTCGTCCGGCTCCGGAAAGACCACCTTGCTGCGCTGCATCAACATGCTTGAGGAATTCCAGGGCGGCACGATCAGCCTCGACGGCGAGGAGATCGGCTACCGCGCCGAAGGCGCAACGCGGCGCCGCAAGAGCGAGAAGGAGATTGCACGCCAGCGCGCGCTGACCGGCATGGCGTTTCAGCAGTTCAATCTTTTCCCGCATATGAGTGCCGCTGAAAATGTCATGCTCGGCCTCGTCAAGGTCAAGAAGATGACGAAGCCGGATGCTCGTGCCATCGCGGAAAAATGGCTCGATCGTGTCGGCCTTTCCGCCCGCTCGAACCATTATCCCGGACAGCTTTCCGGCGGCCAGCAGCAGCGCGTCGCGATCGCCCGCGCCATCGCCATGTCGCCGAGGCTGATGCTGTTCGACGAAGTGACCTCCGCGCTCGACCCGGAACTGGTGGGCGAAGTGCTCCAGGTCATCAAGGGGCTTGCCGCCGACGGCATGACCATGCTGCTCGTCACGCACGAGATGCGCTTTGCCTACGACGTTTCGTCACGGGTCATCTTCATGAACCAGGGCGTCATCTGTGAGGAGGGCGATCCGAGGGACATGTTCGTGCATCCGAAGACCGAACGGCTGGCGGAATTCCTCAAAACCTCGAGTTTCAACTAGACGAAAAGAAAGATCCCGTGACGGTCCCTCTGCGGATCGTCATGGGCGCTCAGTCCAAGGATCGACAAGCTCAATCCCCAAGCCCTCGAAATCCTTTATATTGCGCGTGGCGAGGGTGAGATCGTGAGCAATCGCGGTGGCGGCAATCAGGCCGTCCATTGACGACAAGCCGCGTCCGCTTCGCTTTGCGAGCCCCATCAAGTCTCCCCAGGTTATCGCAACCGCCTGGTCTACAGGGATGACACGCTGCTCGAAGCGCTGCGGCAGGTCCTTTGCAAGCCATTCAGCCAGCGCGTCGCGCTTCCGACCGCTTTCCATCAATGCAACACCACGCCGGATCTCCGCGATCGATACGACGCTGATGAATGCGCGATCCTCGTCGAGATCGTCCAGCCATTGTAGGACATGTGCATCGGGACGCGGCCTTGTCACCTCGGAAAGCACATTGGTGTCCAGCAGAAGTCTCACAGCTGGAGATCACGCGGTTCGTCGCGCTGCCGTTCGAGGTCCAGATCGGCGCCACGCAGCGGCGATTGCATCAGAAATTCTGCAAGGGTGCCCTTGCGCGCGGTCTTCCGCTGCCATTCCTCGGCCGAAACGACGACGACGCTTGGTTTACCATTGCGCATGATCGTTTGCGGTGTTGCTTGCGCGCGTTCGATAACCTCAGACAGCTTGGCCTTCGCACTGGCGACGGTCCAACTTTTATCCTCTGGTCGTGATGGCTGCATTCGCCATATCCTGACTATAGTGACTATCATGACTATATAAGCCGAACCGGTCTAGCCGCAAGCAACTTTTCGATAGGGAAGGGGCTTTCCCGACTTTGCGCGGCCGACGCTGAGGAGTTTGCAAGGAATTGCGGGGGCTCGCTCAATTTACGCTCAGTTTGCATTCCCAGCGTGCAAATTCCAGGGGGAGGGATCCGAGACATCTTGGAAATCCTGAACGCAGAATTTTGGCACGAGCTTTGCTTTCCTGTCTTGTATGCAAGATAGCCAGACATCTGAGAGCACGCAGAAGACCATCGAGGAGACGATCGTCTCCGGGATTCTTTCAGCCAAAATTCGGCCTGGGACGCGTCTCAGTGAAAACCAGCTGGCAACGCTCTTCAGCGTGTCTCGAACCCGCGTCCGTGAAGCCATGATGCGCTTGGAAACACGCGGTATCGTGCATGTCAGTCCGAGACGAGGCTGGTTTGTTGTCGAGCCGTCCGCTGAAGAGGCGATCGCGGTCTATGAGGCACGGCGCGTCATCGAGGCCGGATTGCTGCGCAGCATGCGCGTATTGACGGACGAGGGAAGCAAAGCTCTCGACGTGCATTTGAACGAGGAAAAGACGGCAATGGCTGCGGGCGACCGCCAGCGCCTGACTTATTTGATGGGTGATTTCCACATCCGCATCGCAGAATTGAGCGGGAACGCCATCATCGTCGATATCCTCCGCGATCTCACAGCGAGGACGATCCTCATCTCGATGCTCTATCAATCTGAATTTCATGCCGCACAGTCCCATGACGGGCACTGCCGCATCTTCGAGGCCATGCAAGCGGGCGATTTCGTCAGAGCTGCGGAACTCTCTGTCGAACATCTGGACGAAGTGGAAATGGGGCTCGATCTCACCACACGCCCGGACCCGCTCTCGGAACTGCGCAGTTCCCTGTCACTTCCTCCCAAGACCGTGTCCCCAACTCCCGGACCCAAAAAACCACAACTTCAAAGGAGCAATTAAAACATGCTGACAAGACGAGTCTTCTTCGCAATGGCGACCCTGGCTGCAACCTTCGGCTTCGGCTCCGCGTCTTACGCCGATGCTCTCGCCGACATCACGGCGCGCGGTACGCTGCGTGTCGCCGTCCCGCAGGATTTCCCGCCCTTTGGCAGCGTCGGCACTGACATGGCGCCGATGGGCTACGATATCGATGTGGCCAATCTCATTGCCGAGAAGCTGGCTGTCAAAACCGAACTCGTGCCGGTCACCAGCGCCAACCGCGTCCCCTATCTGCAGACGAACAAAGTCGATCTGGTCATATCAAGCCTCGGCAAGAATGCGGAGCGCGAAAAGGTGATCGATTTCACCACGGCCTACGCCCCCTTCTTCAATGGCGTGTTCGCGCCCGCCGATCTTTCGATCGCCAAGGTGGAAGATCTCGCAGGCAAAAGCATCGGTGTTACGCGCGGCGCTGTCGAAGATCTCGAGCTGACGAAGATCGCGCCGGCCGATGCGACGATCAAGCGCTACGAGGACAATAACGGCACCATCTCGGCCTTCCTGTCCGGTCAGGTCGACACCATCGCGACCGGCAATGTCGTGGCCGCTGCGATCCTCGCCAAAAATCCTCCCAAGCGCCCTGAGATGAAATTCCTCATCAAGAACTCGCCCTGCTACATCGGTCTCAACAAGGAACAGGCGGCTCTTCTGGAGAAGGTAAACGGCATTATCGCTGCCGCCAAAACCGATGGATCGCTCAACGCCATCTCGCAGAAGTGGCTCGGCGCCGATCTCCCGTCGGATCTGTAAGGAAGCCGGTCTCACGGACGTCATCTCGCGCCTGCGCGCGGGATGACGTGACGCTCCGTCGCCAGAAGAGGGGACAATTCCTTGAGCTATCATTTCGAATTCGGCTGGCTGCTTGAATATTATCCTGAGATCATCAAGGGCATACTGATCACCCTGGAGCTTATCGCGATCGGCGGCGTGCTCGGCATTTCGCTCGGCATCTTCTGTGCCTGGGTGCGCGCGCTCGGCCCGGCTTGGTTGAAGCCTGTCGTTGCGACCTATGTCGAACTGATCCGCAATACGCCGTTTCTCATCCAGCTCTTTTTCATCTTTTTCGGTCTGCCGTCGCTAGGCCTCAAGCTTTCCGAACTGACGGCCGCCAACCTCGCGATGGTCGTCAACCTCGGCGCCTATAGCTGCGAGATTATCCGCGCGGGCATCCAGGCAACTCCGAAGGGTCAGTTCGAGGCGGGCGAGAGCCTTGCCATGACGCGCTTCGAAACCTTCCGGCATGTCGTTCTCGTGCCGTCGCTGCAGCGCATCTGGCCGGCGCTGTCGTCGCAAGTCGTCATCGTCATGCTCGGCTCATCGGTGGTGTCGCAGATCGCCGCCGAGGATCTGACCTTTGCTGCGAACTTCATACAATCGCGAACCTTCCGCGCCTTCGAGGCCTACATCGTCTCGACAGCCATCTATCTTGTGCTGGCGATCCTGCTTCGGCAGGTGCTGGCGGTGGTCGGTGGGTTCATTTTCCCGAGGAGGGCGACGCGATGATCGAGTTCACACTCTGGGACATCCTGCGCAACCTGCTGCTCGCCACCCGCTGGACGATCCTGCTTTCGCTCGTCTCCTTCATCGGCGGCGGCGCGGTCGGACTGGGGCTGCTCTTCTTGCGCATCAGCAAGCGCAAGGCGTTCAGGGTACTTGCGAAATACTATATTGAGCTCTTCCAAGGCACGCCGCTGCTGATGCAGCTCTTCATCGCGTTTTTCGGTCTCGGTCTCTTCGGGATAGATGTGCCGGCCTGGCTTGCTGCGGGATTGACGCTCACCCTGTGGAGCGCCGCCTTCCTCGCCGAAATATGGCGAGGCTGCGTCGAAGCGGTCGTGAGGGGTCAATGGGAAGCCTCCGCCAGCCTCGGCATGGGCCGGTTGCAGCAGATGCGCTACGTCATCTTGCCCCAGGCGCTGAGGGTCGCCATACCGCCCACGGTCGGCTTCTCCGTTCAAATCGTCAAGGGAACGGCGCTGACTTCGATCATCGGTTTCGTTGAATTGTCGAAAGCCGGCACGGTGGTCACCAATGCCACCTTCCAGCCCTTCACCGTCTACGGGCTCGTCGCCCTCATCTACTTCGCCCTTTGCTGGCCTTTGTCGAAAAGCAGCCAGATCCTGGAAAGGAAGCTCAATGTCGCTCATCGAAATCACTGAAGTCCGCAAGAGCTTCGGCAGCACCGAGGTGCTGAAAGGCATCAATCTCGATGTGGAGGCTGGCGAAGTCATCGCTATTATCGGCAAGAGCGGTTCAGGCAAATCGACCCTGCTTCGCTGCATCAACGGCCTTGAGACCATCACCGACGGCTCCATCTCCGTGGCCGGCGCGCAGCTCCTTGATGACGAAGTGCATCTGAAGGCACTGCGCCTCAAGGTCGGCATGATCTTTCAGCAGTTCAACCTCTTCCCGCACCTGACCGTCGGCGGCAACGTCATGCTGTCACAGACCGTGGTCAAGAAGACCCCGAAAGTCGAAGCCGAGGCCACCGCCCGAAAGATGCTGGAGCGGGTAGGGCTGGGCCACAGGTTCGACGCCTATCCCGACGAGCTCTCGGGTGGCCAGCAGCAGCGCGTCGCCATCGCCCGCGCGCTGGCCATGCAGCCGACCGCGCTTCTTTGCGACGAGATCACCTCCGCGCTCGATCCGGAACTGGTCGCCGAAGTCCTGGCCGTCGTGCGCGAGCTTGCCGCCGAGGGAATGACGCTCCTGATGGTAACGCACGAGATGAAGTTCGCCCGCGACGTCTGCAGCCGCGTCGTCTTCATGCATCAGGGCCGCGTTCACGAAATAGGCCTGCCGGAGGACGTCTTCGCCAATCCTCAGACTGCAGAGCTGAAGCAGTTTCTCGGCGTCAACTAGAATATCCGTGCGCTTTCCTTGCGAGCGATAACCCATTGGTTTCTTTCGCACTTCATCCTTGAACGCACCATCTGGAAAAGCTAACCCAAGTGCATCACGCCTGTTTTGCAGAGTAGGGGATCACCTA
>NZ_PQIG01000077.1 GCF_012349115.1 Rhizobium ruizarguesonis | reverse complement strand
TTTCACAGCGCCGCGCGTCTTTTCAAACGCGCAAAGGACGCTGTAGCGCTTTGAATTGCTGCATAATTTTATCCTTAAATCGATTCCGATTTAAGGAATATGCGTCGTTGATCGGGTAGCGCGACCGGTGCGGCGGCGTCAATCCTCCTGCAGACGCTCGCCCTTGCGGAAAGGACTGTGTTCGGTCAACAGCTCGCTCATCTGTTCGACATCGGCGCGCTCTCGCGCGAGATAGTCGCCGATCGCCCGGCGAAGGCCGGCATGAGCGACATAGTGGGCGGAATGCGTCGTCACCGGCAGATAGCCGCGGGCGAGCTTGTGTTCGCCCTGGGCGCCGGCCTCGACACGTTTCAGCCCTTTCGAAAGGGCGAAGTCGATCGCCTGGTGATAGCAGACCTCGAAATGCAGGAAGGGATGATCCTCGATGCAGCCCCAGTGACGGCCGTAGAGTGTATCGCCGCCGATGAAGTTGATCGCGCCGGCGATATAGCGCCCGTCGCGCTTGGCCATGACGAGCAGGATATCGTCGGCCATGCGCTCGCCGATCAACGAGTAGAACTTGCGGGTGAGGTAGGGCCGGCCCCACTTGCGCCCGCCAGTATCCATGTAAAACTTGAAGAACTGGTCCCAGATGCGTTCGGTCAGGTCGCGGCCGGTCAGCCAGTCGATGCTGATACCGTTTTCGAGAGCGGCGCGGCGCTCCTTGCGCAATGCCTTGCGTTTGCGCGAGGCAAGCGTTTCGAGAAATTCCTCGTGATTGGCATAGCCGTCATTGATGAAATGGAACTGCTGGTCGGTGCGGTGCAGATAGCCGTCCATCTCGAAGACGCCGATCTCTTCGTCCGGCACGAAGGTGATATGGGCCGAGGAGATACCGAGCCGGCGCACGACCTCCTTCAGGCTTTCGGCGATCGCGCTCTGGATCGGTAGCCGCTGCAGCCCCTCGGCGACAAGAAGACGCGGGCCTGTCGCCGGGGTGAACGGGATCGAGCACTGAAGTTTGGGATAATAACGCCCGCCGGCCCGCTCGAAGGCGTCGGCCCAGCCATGGTCGAAGACATATTCGCCCTGGCTGTGGTTCTTGAGATAGCCGGGCAGGGCACCGATCAACTCGCCGCGATCGGTCTCGAGCAGCAGATGGTGGCCGAGCCATCCCGTCTCTGCGTCGGCCGAGCCGGATTCCTCAAGCGACGATAGAAAAGCGTGTGAAACGAAAGGGTTGTAGGCAATCGTAGCGCAGGTCTTCGACGCTCCGGAAAGCTTGGACCAGCTCTCCGGGGAAATCGCGGTGAAGGAGCGTTCGACGCGAATGGATAGTTCGTCAGTCATGGGACAAATGCGAAGCCTGTGGGAGGATGGTTTCGGCTCTGTCTCAGTCTGCGCATGATCTTGGCCAAAAAGCGAGCGTCAAGCAGCCACACGCGGATCGAAGCCTTCGAAGGTCATCTGGTCTGCGTTTGCGAATGTAAGCCGGCGCGCCTCTTCGTCACGCACCGTCCAGGTGATGACAGGAATGCCCTTTTCGTGTTCGCTGGTGATAAAGGCGTTCGGCAGATCGCCATAATGGTAGGAGATGAAATCGAGGCCGATCTCCATCGCCTTCGCATGTGTCTTGAATGCGTCCGGCGTGTTGCCGTTGGCGGTCAGCCCGAGAGGGTAGGGCGAGCCAAGCGTCTTCAGATCGCGCAGCAGCCAGTGGTCGAAGCTCATTAGCGCCACCTTGCCCTGATAGCCTTCGAGCACCTCGAGCACGGCTTCGGCAAAACCCTCGTCATCGGCCTCGCGTCCCTTGAGCTCCAGCACCAGCGGCACCTTGCCCTTGACGAGGTCGAGGAGCTGGCGCAGCGTCGGCACCTTGTCGCTGGTGCCGCCGACGGCGATCAGTCCGAGTTCCCTGGAGGTGCGCTCGCGGATGTCGCCATTGAGATTGCACAGGCGCTGCAAGTCCTCGTCGTGAAAGATGACCGGCACGCCATCGGAGGCGTAATGCAGGTCGCATTCGATCGCAAAGCCCGCTTCGACGGCGCGCGAGAATGCCGAAAGCGTATTTTCCCAGATATGGGTGTTGAGATCGTGATAGCCGCGATGGGCGACCGGCAGGTCCCTGATCCAGGCAGCATTGGTCATTCGGCGATTTCCATGATAGCGTCTATCTCGACGGCGGCGTTCAACGGCAGGGCGGCCATGCCGACAGCAGCACGCGCATGTTTGCCGGCTTCGCCGAGCACGCCGGCAATCAGGTTCGAAGCGCCGTTGATGACGAGATGCTGCTCAATGAAGTCGGGCGCCGAGGCAACGAAGCCGTTCAGCTTGACGACGCGCCGGATACGGCCGAGATCACCGCCAAGTGCCGCCTTCGCCTGGGCAAGGATGTTGATGGCGCAGAGTTCGGCGCCGCGCTGGCCTGCTGCAACGTCGACGGTCTTGCCGAGATGGCCCGATACGGCGACCTTGCCGCCTTCGAGAGGCAGCTGGCCGGAGATGTAGAGGAGATTGCCGCTGATGACATAGGGAACGTAATTTGCAGCAGGTGCTGCGGCTTCGGGCAGGGTTATCCCCATCTCAATCAGGCGCGCTGCTATTTCATCGGACATTTTCGTCTCCGCTTTTGTTGTCAATTCTTCTAAAATTATGCATCAAGACTAGAATCTTTAATATGACAGTTTCGAGCCTCGATTTGGCCGAAAGCGTTCTTATAACATCGCGACCGAGTCCAACAGGAGTTAATGAATGTTCCGATCGAGTCTTGTCGCTCTGCTTCTCGCCAGTGTTTCCGCCAATGCATGGGCGGCTGCGCCCGCGGTAAGCGCTGCGATCGCGACCGGCCTCGTTGCACATCGTGCGGTCTACGATCTGGAATTGAAGGACGCCTCGGACCGCTCTGGCATCGCCGCCATGTATGGTCGCATGGTTTATGAGTTCGATGGCAGCTATTGCCAGGGCTTCACCACCAATTTCCGCTTCGTGACGCAGATCGACACCGGCGACAGCGTACGCGTCAGCGACCAGCAGACGAAGACCTTCGAGAACCTGAAGGACGGCAAGTTCACCTTCGACACCAAGTCCTTCACTGACGACCAGCTCGACAAGGAGGTCAACGGTGCGGCTCAGGATCAGCCGGATGGTGTCAAGGTCGATCTGACGCAGCCGGCGAGCCGCGAGCTCCAGCTTTTAGAAAGCCGTTTTCCCACGGAACATATGCTCGACGTCATCCAGCACGCCAAGGACGGCAAGCGCTTCTTCGAGGCGCGTGTCTTCGACGGTTCCGATGACGGCGACAAGTCGCTTGCGACGACGACGATCGTCGGCAAGCAGGAGACCCCGATCGCCGAGGAAACCGATGCCGGTAATGCCGGCGCCTTCTCCAAGACTGCCTTCTGGCCGGTAACGATCGCCTATTTCAACGAGAATGCGAAATCCGATGCTTTGCCGGTCTACCGCATGTCGTTCAAGCTCTATGAGAACGGCATCACCCGCGACCTGACGATGGATTACGGCGATTTCGTCCTGACCGGCAAGCTCGCCAAGCTGGAGCTGCTCGACCGCAAGGCCGAGGTTTGCAAATAGGCGGCGAGAGCACGCCTGTCATAAAACTGTATCATAAAATTCACTATGGTTCGGCGATCAGCGATGACTGAGTCGCCGTCTGTCGTCCTGCTTTTCGGGTCGGTGCGATCCCAGCGGCCAAGCCATTGCGATGACGTCTCTCCGTCAGACTGCGTAGACCATTACGCACCGCAAGCTTGAAAGCCCGAGCCATGGCCGATACCGATCTCGCGACTGTTCAGAATGCCGCCCTGCCGGTTGTCGTCGCCGATCCGGCGGAAATTGCCCGCATTTCCGATAGCATCAATATCACCGACCGCGCCGGCATCTCGGTCTATGGCGACCGCGCCCAGCAGGCGGTCAGCGATTATGCCGACAGGATCCTGCGCGAAGTCCGCAACAAGGATCTCGGCGATGTCGGCCGCCTGCTGACCGACATCATCCTCAAATCGAAAAGCCTCGATCCGGCATCGCTGAAGGATAAGGGTTTCCTCAGCCGCATGTTTCTCTCGGCCAAGGCCCGGCTCGAACGCTTCAAGGCGGAGTTCGAAGACGTGGCCGGCCAGATCGACCGGATCGGCCTGGAGCTCGACCGCCATAAGGATACGCTGAGGCGCGACATCGCGCTGTTCGACGACCTGCATGAGGAAACCAGGCAATCGATCATGCGGCTCGAGGCCTATGTTCAGGCCGGCAAGACTTTCGCCGAGCGTTTCCGCGGTGTCGATCTGCCGAGGCTGAAGGCGCAAGCCGAGGCGGCGGCGACCGGCCCCGGCGGCGGCATGCTCGAGGCGCAGACCTATCAGGACAGCCTGCAGGCGCTCGACCGGTTGGAAAAGCGGGTCTTCTACCTGCAGCAGGCCCGCCAGCTCGGCATTCAGCAGTTGCCGCAGATCCGCATCGTTCAGGCGGGCGACGAAACGCTGATCGAGAATCTGCAGGCGACTTCGGCGCTGACGGTGCCGGCCTGGAAGCAGAAGATGGTGATCCTGCTCGGCCTGACGCGGCAGAAATCGGCGCTCGATCTGCAGAAGGCGGTGACCGACGCCACCAACGACATGATCCGCCAGGCATCCGAGATGATGAAGGACCAGGCGATCGCCATCGAGCAGCAGTCGCAGCGCGGCATCGTCGATATCGACACGCTCGCCAAGGCGAACAGGGATCTGATCGATACCATATCAGGCGTGCTGCAGGTTCAGGAGGAGGGGCGTCGGAAACGGGCGCTCGCCGAGCAGCAGATGGAGCAGATGACGATCGAACTCAAGAAGGCGATGACCCAGGCGTGATCGGCAAGATGACGATGCGAGCACTGCTTTCAGGCCTGGCACTTCTTGCCCTTCTGTCCCTGTCCGGCTGCAATCCCTTCGGCCAGGGGCCGGAGTTTTCGATCCTATCGGGATCGGAGAATACCGTTCTGCAGCCGATCGTCGAGGAATTCTGCAAGCAGAAGAACGCCGCCTGCACCTTCAAATATGAAGGCACGCTCGATATCGGCCTGGCGCTGCAGAGCGACGAGGGCGTCGCGCAGGATGCAGTCTGGCCGGCCTCCAGCGTCTGGGTCGACATGTTCGACACCAGGCGCCGCGTCAAGAACCTGACCTCGATCGCCCAGACGCCGGTGGTATTGGGTGTGCGCAGGTCGAAAGCGCAGCAGCTCGGCTGGATCGACAAGGATGTCTTCATGAAGGACATTCTCGCTGCCGTCGAGAGCGGATCCCTGAAGTTCCTGATGACCTCGGCGACGCAATCCAATTCGGGCGCCAGCGCCTATCTTGCCATGCTGTCGAGCGCGCTCGGTAACAAACCGGTGATCGAACCCGGCGATCTCGACGACAAACACGTCCAAGAGAGCGTCCGGTCGCTGCTGTCAGGTGTCGTGCGCTCTTCCGGTTCTTCCGGCTGGCTTGCCGATCTCTATGTCGAATCCGCCGGCAAGGGCACGGTCTACGACGCGATGTGGAATTACGAGGCGGTGCTGAAGGAAACCAACGACAAGCTTGTCGCCCTGTCGCAGGAACCGCTTTACGCGATCTATCCGGCCGATGGTGTGGCCATGGCGGATTCACCGATCGGTTTCGTCGATCATGGCCGCGGGCCAGAAGTCCAGACCTTCTTCAACGATCTGCTCGCCTATCTGAGCTCTGCCCCCGTGCAGCAGCGCATCGCCGATACCGGCCGGCGCATTCCGCTGACCGGCGTTGCCGCAAAACCGGACCCAAGCTGGAATTTCGACCCCGCCCGGCTGGTGACGGCGATCCGCATGCCGGAGGCCGGCGTCATCCGCCAGGCGCTCAACCTTTATCAGGCGGCGCTGCGCAAACCGTCGCTGACCGCGCTCTGCCTCGATTTTTCCGGCTCGATGCAGGGTGACGGCGAAGACCAGCTGCAGAAGGCGATGCGTTTCCTGTTGACGCCCGACGAGGCGAGCAAGGTGCTGGTGCAATGGTCGCCCGCCGACCAGATTATCGTCATTCCCTTCGACGGCAGCGTGCGCAACACTTTCATGGCCAGTGGAAACCCGCTGGAGCAGGAAGGGCTGCTGAACGAGATTTCCCGGCAGAAGGCCGATGGCGGCACGAATATGTATGCCTGCGCTGAACAGGCTCTGCAGCAGATTACCCGAACTGACAGGCTCTCGACTTATCTGCCTGCCATCGTCATCATGACCGACGGCAAGTCCGATGATCAAAGCCAGGCTTTCATGCGTTCATGGAACGCGATGGAGCCACATGTGCCGATCTTCGGCATCACATTCGGCGATGCCGACAAGACCCAGCTCGACAGCCTCGCCAAGCTGACCTCAGCGCGCGTGTTCGACGGCGGTTCGGATCTCGCCACCGCCTTTCGTACGGCGCGAGGCTATAATTAGGACAGGCATGCGCAACTGGCTCGGCAATGACGGCAACTGGATCGTAGCGGGACTGGCGGCGGCAATCACCGTGCCGCTCTTGAGCTTTGCCGCCGGCATGCCGTTCTGGATCGCTGCCATCATCGCCCTCCTGGTCTTTGCCGGCCTCGTCATTCTGCTTGCGCCGCGCCGGCTGTTCGAAGGCCTCGATATCAAGAGCATCGGCAGCGGACGCGTCGCCTTTGCCCGTGAGCTGCTGGTGGCCGCCGTTCCCTTTGCCGAACGCCTGGAGACTGCCGCGGATGTGATCGGCGACAAACAGATGGCGGCCGCAGTCCGGCATCTCGCTGAAATCGCCGCCGATGTCTTTCGCAAGGTCGAAGCCAAGCCCGAAAGTGCCAATGCCGTGCGGCGGTTCCTCTCCTATTATCTGCCGCGTTCTGCCGAGGTGGCGGAAGGTTTTGCCGTCATCGAGGCCAAGCGAGTTCCCGACCCCAAGCAGCTGGAGGAAGTGCGCGGCGTGCTGGTGAAGCTCGAAGAGGCCTTCGTCCATTATGCCGACAGCCTGGTTGATGAGGAACTCGGCACGCTCGACACTGATCTGCGCCTCATCCAGGCATCGCTCAAAGAGGATATCGGACGCTGATGGCCCTTTCTCGTCGCGCCTTTGGAGTGGGACTGCTCGGAGCCGGCGTCGCGGGCACCGGCGGTTATTTCGCCGTCCGGGATCGGCCGGAATTGCAGGGCCTGCTCGGCAGCCGCACGACGCTGTTCGGCTTCGTCGGCGGCGAAAAGGAGGCCTTCCTGGCCGATCCTGACGTCATCAGGGCGCTCGGCGGATACGGGTTGACGGTGGACAGCCGCGTCGCCGGCTCCGTCGAGATGGTCCGCGAACAGGCGCTGCTGTCGCAGCGTCCGCAATTCCTCTGGCCGTCCTCCTCGATCATGGTCGATATCGCCAGGCAAAACGGCATCAATATCCGCAACGACCGCGTCGTGCTGAACACACCGATCGTGGTCTATTCCTGGCAGCCCGTTGTCGACGGACTGATGAAAGCGGGATTGGTGACGGTGACGAACGAAGGTCATCATCAGCTCGACCTCAAGGCGTTGCTTGATGCGATTCTTGCCGGATCCGACTGGTCGAAGCTCGGCGTCAATTCGCTCTATGGCCGCGCCCGCATCGTCTCGACCGATCCGAACCGCTCCAATTCCGGCTTCATGTTCGCAGGCCTGGTGCTCAGCCTTTTCAGCGGCAATGTCGCGACATCAGGTGACCTTGCTACGTTTGGCGGCAAAGTGCAGGCGATCTTCCGCAACATGGGCTTCAAGTCGCCATCCTCAGGCAAGCTTTTCGATCAGTATCTGGCAGGCGGCCTCGGCGGCGAGCCGATGATCGTCGGCTATGAAAACCAGCTGGTCGAATGGATCCTCGCCGATCCCGCGCGATGGGAGCGGATCAAGGCGAGCGCCGGCGCAAAGCCCGTGGTGCTCTATCCGCGCCCGACCGTTTATTCAGCACATCCGCTGATCGTCGTCGACGAGAACGCCAACCGGCTGATCGAAGCACTGGTGAGCCCGAAGCTCCAGGAACTTGCCTGGACGAGACACGGCTTCCGTGGTCCGCTGGGGACTGCCACCGGCAATGCCGACAGCGCGATCGGCTCTCTGCTGCCGGCCGAGGTCGATGCCATCCTGCCGATGCCGGATGCAGGCGTCTTGCTGTCGCTGCTGCCGACACTGGTAAGCTAAGCGGCCAGGTTTTTTCCGCATAAGCCTTGCTTTTGTGCCAAATCGAATGTATGGGCACCGGCATTCCACACGTAAGGCATGGGATCGTCCGGGAGAAATCCGGGCTGTTCCGCCCGGTGGCATTCTCGAAGAGGATGCTGTTCGCCTTGCGGAGGTTCAACCGGAAAAGGAGTAACAAGGCATGGCATTGCCTGATTTTTCTATGCGCCAGCTGCTTGAGGCAGGCGTCCACTTCGGCCACCAGACCCATCGCTGGAACCCGAAGATGAAGCCGTACATCTTCGGCGATCGTAATAACATCCACATCATCGACCTGGCCCAGACCGTTCCGATGCTGTCGCGCGCCCTTCAGGTCGTCAGCGACACCGTTGCCCGCGGCGGCCGTGTTCTCTTCGTCGGCACCAAGCGCCAGGCGTCTGAGATCATTGCCGACAGCGCCAAGCGCTCGGCCCAGTACTACGTCAACTCGCGCTGGCTCGGCGGCATGATGACGAACTGGAAGACGATCTCCAACTCGATCCAGCGCCTGCGCAAGCTCGACGAGATCCTGAACGGCGAAGCCCAGGGCTTCACCAAGAAGGAACGCCTGAACCTTGAGCGCGAGCGTGAAAAGCTCGACAAGGCTCTCGGCGGTATCCGCGATATGGGCGGCACGCCCGATCTGATGTTCATCATCGACACCAACAAGGAAAAGATCGCGATCGACGAAGCCAAGCGCCTCGGCATCCCGGTTGTCGCCATCATCGATTCGAACTGCGATCCGGACCTGATCGACTATCCGATCCCGGGTAACGACGACGCATCGCGCGCAATCGCCCTTTATTGCGAGCTGATTTCCCGCGCCGCCATCGACGGCATCGCGCGTCAGCAGGGCTCTTCCGGCCGCGATCTCGGCGCATCCTTCGAAGTTCCGGTCGAGCCGGCTCTCGAGGAAGCAGCCGAAGGCTGATGAAAGCGGGCGGATCGAAAGATCCGCCAATGCTTGCAGAGACTGGGCTTGCAGAGACTGGGAAAGGCCGCTCGCGACTCATCGAAGTTCGGCGGCCTTGCCTGTTTCAAGGGGAGGGCGTCAGGCTCTCCGCCCGAGAAGTTTCGTTATGACGCGTCTTCATCACGCTGTCATACATACAGGTACATTTCGTGCCTCAATCCGGTGCCGAGCCGCGCTTTGCGCTCCACCGTATGAACCGACAAGAGGAAGCTAATGAGCGAGATTACGGCTGCAATGGTGAAGGAACTGCGCGAAAAGACCGGCGCAGGCATGATGGACTGCAAGAAGGCTCTTGCTGAAACCGGTGGCGACATGGAAGCGGCGATCGACTGGCTGCGCGCCAAGGGTATCGCCAAGGCCGACAAGAAGTCCGGCCGCACCGCCGCCGAAGGCCTCATCGGCGTTTCGAGCCAGGGCACCAAGGCCGTCGTCGTCGAAGTCAATTCCGAAACCGACTTCGTTGCCCGTAACGATGCCTTCCAGGAACTCGTCCGCGGCATCGCCAAGGTCGCTGTCTCGACCGACGGCACCGTCGAGGCCGTTGCCGCTGCGAACTACCCGGCATCCGGCAAGTCGGTTTCCGACACGATCAAGGATGCGATCGCAACGATCGGCGAGAACATGAACCTGCGTCGTTCGACCGCTCTCTCGGTCGAGGACGGCGTCGTCGCCACCTATATCCACAATGCTGTTTCCGACGGCCTCGGCAAGCTCGGCGTTCTCGTCGCGCTGAAGTCGACCGGCGACAAGGAAGCCCTGAACGCCATCGGCCGTCAGGTCGCCATGCACATCGCCGCGACCGCGCCGCTGGCGATCCGCCCGGAAGAAGTCGATGCCGCCGTCGCCGAGCGCGAGCGCAACGTCTTCATCGAGCAGTCGCGCGCTTCCGGCAAGCCTGACAACATCATCGAGAAGATGGTCGAAGGCCGCATGCGCAAGTTCTTCGAGGAAGTCGCCCTTCTCTCGCAGGCTTTCGTCATCAATCCGGATCTGACCGTCGCAGCCGCCATCAAGGAAGCTGAAAAGGCCGTCGGCGCGCCGATCGAAGTTGCCGGCATGGCCCGTCTGCTGCTCGGCGAAGGCGTCGAGAAGGAAGAAACCGACTTCGCAGCCGAAGTCGCTGCTGCCGTCAAGGGTTGATCTTCCAGCCATAATTGGGAAAACACGAAGGGCATCGCGTGACAACGCGGTGCCCTTCGTGTATCGGGCATTCACGGCAATTTACGAGGAGCCAAGATGTCTTTAGAGCCTGTCTATAAACGTGTTCTACTCAAGGCTTCCGGCGAAGCGCTCATGGGTGGCCAGGGTTTCGGGATCGATGTGACGGTGGCGGACCGCATTGCATCCGATATCGCCGAGGCAAGGCATATGGGCGTGGAAGTCGGCGTCGTCGTCGGTGGCGGCAATATCTTCCGCGGTGTGGCGGTAGCGTCCAAGGGCGGCGACCGGGTCACCGGCGACCATATGGGCATGCTCGGCACTATCATCAACGCGCTGGCGCTGGCGACCTCGCTGCGCAAGCTGAACATCGATACGGTGGTGCTTTCGGCCATCTCCATGCCGGAGATCTGTGAAAGTTTCTCGCAGCGCGCGACCCTTTACCATCTGTCGATGGGACGCGTGGTGATTTTTGCCGGCGGCACCGGCAATCCCTTCTTCACCACCGATTCCGCTGCGGCACTGCGCGCCGCCGAAATGGGTGCGGAAGCGATCTTCAAGGGCACGCAGGTCGACGGCATCTACACCGCCGACCCAAAGAAATATCCCGATGCGACCCGCCTCGACCGGCTGACGCACCAGGAAGTGCTGGACAGGGGGCTGGCGGTGATGGACGTTGCCGCCGTGGCGCTCGCCAGAGAAAATTCCATTCCGATCATCGTCTTCTCGATCCACGAGAAAGGCGGTTTTGCTGAAATCTTGACGGGCGGTGGCCTCAAGACCATCGTCTCCGACAACTGATATAAGCTGCGCCGCGGTTTCGGCGCAGCCCTCGCCAGACGGGAGCATCGACATGAGTGAAGGTATCGACATCAAGGAACTGAAGCGCCGCATGGATGGCGCGATTTCCGCATTCAAGGGCGACATCGCATCGCTGCGCACCGGCCGTGCTTCGGCCAACATCCTCGACCCGGTCACGGTCGAGGCCTATGGTTCGCGCATGCCGCTGAACCAGGTCGCCAACATCACCGTGCCTGAGCCGCGCATGCTGTCGGTTTCCGTCTGGGACAAGTCGATGGTCAGCGCCGTCGAGCGCGGCATCCGCGAATCCAATCTCGGCCTCAACCCGATCATCGACGGCCAGAACCTGCGCATTCCGCTGCCGGAACTGAACGAGGAGCGCCGCAAGTCGCTCGTCAAGGTAGCGCACGACTATGCAGAAAAGAGCAAGGTGGCGATTCGCCATGTCCGCCGCGATGGCATGGACGGCCTCAAGAAGGCCGAAAAGGACGGCGTCATCGGCCAGGACGAGAGCCGGGCGCAGTCGGAACGTGTACAGAAGATGACGGACGAGACGATTTCCGAAGTCGACCGCTTGCTTGGCGAGAAGGAAAAGGAAATCATGCAGGTCTAGTGGATCTGTGCCTTTGCCTGGAAAGACCGGACGGGAAATGTCGGAATCTGTATTTGTGACTGTGCCAGAGCATGTTGCCATCATCATGGACGGCAATGGCCGTTGGGCCAAGCAGCGTGGTCTGCCGCGCACGATGGGCCATCGCAAGGGTGTGGAGGCGGTACGCGAGACAGTACGCGCCGCCGGCGCCGTCGGCATAAAATATCTGACCCTCTTTGCCTTCTCCTCGGAGAACTGGCGTCGGCCCGAAGCCGAGGTCTCTGATCTGCTCGGTCTGCTCAAGGCTTTCATCCGCCGTGACCTCGCCGAGCTCCATCGCCAGAACGTGCGGATCAAGGTGATCGGCGACCGCCACAGCCTGCGCAGCGACATTCTCGGCCTGCTGCTCGAAGCCGAGGAAACGACCAAGGACAACACGGCGCTGACGCTGGTCATCGCCTTCAACTATGGCTCTCGTGACGAGATCGCCCGCGCCGCGGTGAGCCTCGCCAGGGATGTCGAGGCTGGCCGCCTGAGGGCGCAGGACATCACCCCGGCGCTGATCAACGCCCGTCTCGACACGGCAGGTATCCCCGATCCGGATCTCATCATCCGCACCAGCGGCGAGGAGCGGCTTTCCAACTTCCTCCTCTGGCAGGCCGCCTATTCGGAATTCATCTTCCTTCCGGAATACTGGCCGGATTTCACCCCCGAGATCTTCCGTTCGGCGCTCGAGACATTCGCCTCTCGCGACCGGCGCTTCGGCGGCCTCTCGTCGCAGGCAGCCGCGGTCGGCACCTGATGCAGAGGGAATTGAAGCTCCGCATTGTTTCAGGACTGATTCTTGCGGCCATCGTTCTCGCCGCCACCTGGTATGGCGGCCTTGCCTTCCGCATCCTGGCGGTCGTCATTGGCTTGCTGATCTACTATGAATGGTCGAAGATCACCGGTATCGCCCGCGATTGGGTTGCCAATGCCGTCGGCTGGATCGGCGAGGCGGCGATCGCCTTCCTCGTGCTTGTCGGCAATTTCGAATTCGCCGCCGGCATGCTGGCCGGCGTCACCGCCGTCGGCATCGCCCTCATCATCTTGCAGGGCACGAGCCGCTGGTTTCCGGCTGGCCTGTTTTATGCCGGCGCTACCGGCCTGGCGCTTGCCGCGATCAGAAGCGATGACCGGCCCGGCCTTTACGCCATGCTCTTCGTCTTTGCGGTCGTCTGGGCAACCGATATCCTTGCCTATTTCGTCGGCAGGGCGCTCGGCGGACCGAAGCTTGCCCCTTCGATCTCGCCTGGAAAGACCTGGTCTGGTGCAATCGGCGGCGCCGTTTCGGCGGTCGCAGCCGGCGTCGTTCTCGTCCATTTTCTCCTTCCGGGCGCTGAAATCATCGCCGCCTTCGTGGCGCTTGTTCTGTCGGTTAGCAGCCAGTCCGGCGATCTTTTCGAATCGTTCATCAAGCGGAAATTCGGCGTCAAGGATTCCAGCCGTCTCATTCCGGGCCATGGCGGCGTCATGGACCGTGTCGACGGACTGATTTTTGCCTGTTTTTCGGCGTTCTTGCTTGCATGGCTTTTTTCCCTGATAAAGGGGACCGGAATGACGTCGCTTGGCGCGGCATTGTTCGGACTCTGACAACGAGGCAGTCTGACGGAAGGCACTCATGGAAACGCTGAGCGGCATATACGCATTTTTGATGGGGAATATCGTTACCTTCATCCTCGTGCTGTCACTGCTCGTCTTCGTGCATGAGATGGGCCATTACCTCGTCGGGCGTTGGAGCGGCATTCGCATCCTTGCCTTTTCCGTCGGTTTCGGTCCGGAGATATTCGGCTTCACCGACCGCCACGGAACCCGCTGGAAGATCTCGGTGATCCCGCTTGGCGGCTACGTCCGGTTCTTCGGCGACGAGGATGCTTCGAGCAAGCCCGACACCGACAAGATCGCCGCCATGTCCGAAGAGGACAGGGCGCGCTCCTTTGCCGGCGCCAAGCTGTGGAAACGCGCTGCAACCGTCGCGGCTGGCCCGATTGCCAATTTTCTGCTGGCGATCGCCATCTTCACCATTCTTTTCTCGGTCTACGGCCGCATGATCGCCGATCCTGTCGTTGCCGAGGTCAAGCCTGATGGCGCTGCTGCTGCCGCCGGCATCCTTCCAGGCGATCTATTGGTCGCCATCGATGGCGGCAAGGTCGAGACCTTCGACGACGTGCGCCGCTATGTCAGCATCCGGCCGAGCCAGCAGATCGTCGTGACGATCGAGCGCGCCGGCCAGAAGCTCGACGTGCCGATGGTGCCGCAACGCACCGACACGACTGACCAGTTCGGTAACAAGGCTGAGGTCGGCCAGATCGGCATCGTCACCAACCAGCAGGCCGGCAATTTCCGCCTGCAGACTTATACGCCGCTCCAGGCGCTGCGTGAGTCTGTGCTCCAGACCCGGGATATCGTCACCGGCACCTTCAAATATATCGGTAACATCTTCAGCGGAACGATGCGCGCCGATCAATTGGGTGGGCCGATCCGCGTCGCGCAAGCCTCGGGCCAGATGGCGTCGCTTGGGATAGGCGCAGTGTTGCAGCTTGCGGCGGTGCTTTCTGTTTCGATAGGATTGCTTAACCTGATGCCGGTTCCGGTACTTGATGGCGGCCACTTGATGTTCTATGCGGTGGAAGCGGTGAGGGGGAAGCCGCTGGGTTCCACAGCCCAGGAAATTGCATTTCGCATCGGCCTGGCGATGATCCTGACGTTGATGGTTTTCACGACTTGGAATGACATCGGGTCGTGGATAGGGTAAACGCGCAGGGCGAGGCTAATTACTATTTATTTACGATGTTTCAAGGCTGTAGTGGCGAATGGGTCACGCTTGCAAATGAAGTAAACAGAAATTAACGACCTGCCTTGCTTGTATGTCAAAAGCGGGTAAAACGACACACGTGACCGGAATCGGGTTCTCCCGGAACCGGGGACGAGGGAAACAAAGGTAATGGGTGAAATGAAGGCTGGTTCAAAGTTTTTGAACGCAGTATCGGCGGTTGCGCTGTCTGCTAGTGTTGTTGCTTCGGGCGCAGGTGCTTTGACGTTCGTTTCCGCTACGGCCGCTGAGGCCGCGGTTATCCAGCGCATCGATGTGCGCGGCGCAAGCCGCGTCGGCGCGGAAGCCGTACGGTCGAACCTTACCATCGCTCCCGGCAAGAGTTTTTCCAACAGCGATATCGATGCCTCGGTCAAGCAGCTCTACGGGACGGGTTACTTCTCCGACGTCAAGATCTCGGTCTCCGGAAGCACGCTCGTCGTCAACGTCCAGGAAGCCCAGCTCGTCAATCAGGTTGTCTTCAACGGCAACCGCAAGATCAAGGACGACAAGCTCGCGACTGTCGTCCAGACCCATGCTGCCGGCCCTTATAGCGACACCCAGATTCAGGCTGACATCCAGTCGATCAAGGACGCCTACGCGGCCACCGGTCGCAGCGAGGTCGAAGTCACGACGCAGGTGGTGCCGCTCGGCGAAGGCCGCGTCAACCTTGCCTTCGTCATCAACGAGGGTGACCGCACCAAGATCGATTCGATCAACTTCGTCGGCAATAATGCCTATAGCGCCGGCCGCCTGGCTGCCGTGATCGCCACCAAGCGTTCGAACTTCCTGTCGTTCCTGACCCGCAAGGACGTCTACAACGAAGACAAGCTCCACGCCGACGAAGAAGCGCTGCGCCAGTTCTATTACAATCGCGGCTACGCCGACATGCGCATCGTCTCTTCCGATGCCACCTTCGACGATGCGACCAACAAATATACGCTGACCTTCAACATCGAGGAAGGCCAGCGTTACGACTTCGGACCGGTGACCGTCCAGTCGACCGTCGAAGGCGTCGGCTCAGACCAGTTGCAGCCGCTCGTGCGCACCCGCGAAGGCCAGGTCTACAGCGCCAAGGAAGTGCAGAAGTCGATCGAGGCGATCTCCGATCAGGTGGCGTCTGCCGGTTATCCCTTTGCACGCGTCACGCCGCGCGGTAACCGCGACCTCAACAACAACACGATCGGTGTTGAATATCTCGTCGACCAGGGCGAGCGCGCCTATGTCGAGCGCATCGAGATCCGCGGCAACAGCCGCACGCGCGACTACGTCATCCGCCGCGAATTCGACATGAGCGAAGGCGACGCCTTCAACCAGCAGATGATCACCAAGGCCAAGCGTCGTCTCGAAGCGCTCGGTTATTTCTCCTCGGTCAACATCTCCACCCAGCCGGGCAGTTCCCCGGACCGTGTCGTGGTGGTCGTCGACGTGCAGGATCAGTCGACCGGTTCGTTCGGTATCGGCGCGGGTTATGCCGCCGGCGGCGACGGCTTGCTGCTCGAAGCATCGATCGAGGAAAAGAACTTCCTCGGCCGCGGCCAATACATCCGCATCTCGGCCGGCGGCGGCCAGGAAGGCTCGCGCGCTTACGGCGTCAGCTTCACCGAACCCTATTTCCTCGGCTACCGTCTGGCGGCAGGCTTCGACGTCAATCGCAGCGAAACGTCGAGCAATGACGACTACGATTACGAGGAAACCAGTGTCGTCCTGCGCGTCACCGCGCCGATTACCGAAGATCTGGCGACGACCTTCCGTTATAACTACAAGCAGATGAAATACGACGGCGATACCTCTGACCTGTCGGCGACCTACGCCAATCTGGTCGACGAGAGCCCGTGGACACGCTCTTCCGTCTCGCAGACGCTGACCTACAACACGCTTGACGACACCGTCCTGCCGCGTGAAGGCATCTATGCGACGGCGACGCAGGAAATTGCCGGCCTCGGCGGCGACTCGCAGTTCTACAAGATCTACGGCAAGGCCCGCTATTACCATCTGCTTGCCGACGATGCTGATATCATCGGCTCGGTCTCGGGTTCGGCTGGTTATGTCGTTCCTTTCGGAGACCATCTGAACGTCTTCGACCAGTTCACGCTGACCAACGGCGATATTCGCGGTTTCGAGAACAAGGGTATCGGCCCGCGCATCACCGGGGACCACGACGATCCGCTCGGTGGCACGACCTATTTCACGGCGTCTGCTGAAGCGACCTTCCCAATGCCGGGCTTCCCGCGTGACTTCAATCTGCGCGGCGCAGTCTTTGCCGATGCCGGCACGCTGTTTGGCAATGATGTCGAGCTTCTCGGGTCCGACCAGGCCGAGGGCACCAGCGCTTCGCTGCGTGCTTCCGTCGGTGTCGGTGTTGTCTGGCAGTCTCCCTTCGGTGCATTGCGTCTGGATTACGCGATCCCGGTCCTCAAGGAAGACTTCGACAAGACGCAGAACTTCAAGTTTGGCATCAACAACCAATTCTGATATCGGCAGTCCGGAACTGTAAGACTCAATTCCGTTCTGGAGCATTGCCGATGGAGCAAAACGTTTTTTTTCTGCCCCATGAAGGTCTGAGGCTCGCTGAGCTGGCAGAGTTTCTTGGGGCGGAGCTTGTCAATTCCGACCATGCCGATGTTATCGTCAAGTCCGTTGCCCCCATCAGTCGGGCACGGGCAGGCGATATCTGTTATATCCTGTCGCGCCGCAGCCGCGATGAGCTGGCGACATGCGAAGCCTCGGCGGTGATCTGCGACAAGGCGCTCGCCGATCTCGTCCCCCAACATCTCCCGGTCATGCTGTCGTCTAATCCGCATGCGGCCTTCGCGATGGCTGGCGGCCTATTCTATCCCGCGGCACTGCGCCCGGTCGCCATTTCCGGTGAAAGTGAGATCGCGCCAAGCGCGGTGATCGATCCGAGCGCCAAGCTTGAAAAAGGTGTGATCGTCGAGCCGATGGCCGTCATCGGTGCGCATGCCGAGATCGGCGAAGGGACGCGTATTGGCGCGCAGAGCATCATCGGCCCGAATGTCAAGATTGGCCGGGATTGTTCGATTGCGGCCGGCGCGAGCATTCTCTGCGCTCTGCTCGGCAACGGCGTCATTATCCACAACGGCGCCCGCATTGGCCAGGATGGTTTCGGTTATGCGCCGGGTCCGCGCGGCATGATCAAGATCGTCCAGATTGGCCGGGTGATCATCCAGGATAATGTCGAGATCGGCGCCAACACCACGATCGACCGTGGCGCCATGGACGATACGGTGATCGGTGAAGGCACCAAGATCGACAACCAGGTACAGATCGGCCACAACGTTCAGATCGGCCGCCATTGCGCCATCGTCGCGCAGGTCGGCATTGCCGGCAGCGCGAAGATCGGCAATGGCGTGCAGATCGGCGGCCAGGTCGGCATCAAGGGGCATGTGACGATCGGCGACGGCGTGCAGATCGCCGCCCAAAGCGGTATCATGACCGATCTTGCCGCCGGCGGACAATATGGTGGTACACCTGCGCGTCCGCTGAATGACTATCTGAGAGATGTCGCGCAACAAATGTCCAAGACGAAGTTGCGCGGGAAGAAACCTGGAGGCGAGCAAAATGACTGAGGAAGCCACGACAACGCTTTCTTCGGCTGACATCATCGAGATCATGAAGCTGCTGCCGCATCGTTACCCGTTTCTCATGGTCGACAAGATCATCGAGATCGACGGCGATAACACGGCGATCGGCATCAAGAACGTCACAGTGAACGAACCACATTTCACCGGCCATTTTCCGGAATCTCCGATCATGCCCGGCGTTCTCTTGATCGAGGGCATGGCTCAGACCGCGGGTGCGATCTGTGCCAAGAAGGATGGCCAGCCCGGCAACCTCGTCTATTTCATGACCATCGAGAATGCGCGCTTCCGCAAGCCCGTCTTACCCGGCGATCGTGTTGAATTCCATGTCAGGAAGCAGAAGCAGCGTGGCAATATTTGGAAATTCCATTGCGATGCCAAGGTCGACGGCGCGCTTGTTGCCGAGGCCGATATCGGCGCGATGATCGTTCGTAAGGATCAGGCATGAGTACTATCGCCGAAAGCGCCCGCATTCATCCGATGGCTGTCGTTGAAGACGGCGCGACCATCGGTGAGGGCGTCAAGATCGGTCCGTTCTGCCATGTAGGCTCGCACGTCATCCTGCATGCGAATGTCGAGCTTTTGTCGCATGCGGTCGTGACCGGCCGCACCGTGATCGGCAAGGGCACGCGCATCTTCCCGATGGCGGTCGTCGGCGGCGATCCGCAGAGCGTGCATCACGGCGGCGAGGAGACGACGCTGACGGTCGGCGCCAACTGCACGATCCGCGAAGGCGTGACGATGAACACCGGCACGGCCGATTTTGGTGGCCAGACAATCGTCGGCGATAATAACCTCTTCCTTGCCAATTCGCATGTCGCGCACGACTGCCGGGTCGGCAATCATGTGATCATGTCGAACAACGTCATGCTCGCCGGCCATGTCGTCATCGAGGATCGCGTCATCCTGGGCGGCGGTTCGGCCGTTCACCAGTTCACCCGCGTCGGCCGTCACGCCTTCGTCGGCGGGCTCTCGGCAGTGAGTTACGACGTCATTCCCTACGGCATGCTGAACGGCAATCCCGGGCTGCTGAGCGGCCTCAACGTCGTCGGCATGACGCGCGCCGGCGTCGACCGCGCCGTCATTCACAGGGTACGTCGCGCCTATAAGTCGATCTTCGAAGGAACGGGCTCCGTCCGTGAAAACGCTGCCGCCATCCGCGAAGAATATGCCGATTGCGAGCCGGTGGTCCACATCCTCGACTTCATCGCCGCCGACAGCGACCGCGCCTTGTCCTCGCCGACCCGGGGGCAGAAGGGTTAGTCCGTGGCTTTATCAGGCGACACCGCTGCGGGCCGGCTGGCGATCATCGCCGGCGGCGGTCTTCTGCCTTCCTATGTCGCCGAAGCCGCGCGCGCGGCGGGCGAAAATCCCGTCATCGTCGCGCTGAAGGATGAAAGCGACCGGCGCTGGGACGGTTATGACCACGCCGTCATCGCCATCGGCGATTTTGCAGCCCTTGAGGGGGTGCTCAACCGCTATGGCATCGGCCGTGTCGTCATGTCCGGCAGCGTGCGCCGCCGGCCGGAATGGCGCGAGGTGCGGCCGACGCTGCGCACTCTCATGAAGATGCCGGCCGCGATCCGCACCTTGCTGTCCGGCGGCGACGATACGGTGCTGCAGATGGTGATCCGGCTGATCGAGGGAAACGGCCGGCGTGTCGTCGGCGCCCATGAGATCGCCCCCGACCTTCTTGCGGCCGTCGGCCCGCTCGGCACGGCGATACCGGGCGAAGAAGACCGGCGCGATATCAACCGCGCGGCGGAAGCCGCCGAAATGCTCGGCCGGCTGGATGTCGGCCAGGGCGCCGTGGCCATCGGCGGGCGCATCGTCGCGCTGGAGGGGCCGGAAGGCACGGACGAGATGCTGGAGCGTGTCGCCGGTCTCAGAGCCGCCGGACGCATCTCTCCACGCCGTCGCGGCGCGCTCGTCAAGCTCTGCAAGCCTCAGCAGGATATTCGCGCAGACCTGCCGGCGATCGGCGTTTCCACGGTCCTGAATGCAAAGAAGGCGGGCCTTGCCGGCGTTGCGGTCGAGGCGGGCCGTTCGCTCGTGCTCGATCGCGCCGCCGTCCTCAAGGCCGCCGATGAGGCCGGGCTTTTCGTCTGCGGCATCGATCGCGAGCTGCCGGCATGGGGGCTTGAATGACCGGGGCGCCGCTGAAGATCGCCGTCATCGCCGGCGAGGTGTCGGGTGACCTGCTCGGCGCCGATCTGGTCGCGGCCCTGAAGCGGATCCATGCCGGACCGATCGAACTCGTCGGTGTCGGCGGTGAGGGGCTTCAGGCCCAAGGTTTGAAATCGCTGTTCGATTTTTCCGAGCTGTCGATCATGGGCATCACCCAGGTGCTGAGCCGGCTGCCAAGGCTCTATACCCTGATCCGCCAGACGACAGCGGCCATCATCGCCGCCAGGCCGGATATCCTGCTCATCATCGACAGCCCGGATTTCACCCACCGAGTCGCTAAGCGTGTCCGTACCGCACTGCCCGATCTGCCTGTCGTCAATTATGTCTGTCCGAGCGTCTGGGCCTGGAAGGAATATCGCGCGACGCGCATGCTGCCCTATGTCGATCACGTGCTCGCCGTCCTGCCCTTCGAGCCGGCGACGATGCGTGCGCTCGGCGGGCCTGAGACCACTTATGTCGGCCATCGTCTGACCGCCGACCCAGCGCTGCTCGAAGCGCGGCGGCTGCGTGCCGCGCGTGCACTCGCCGGCGAAGCGGGCAGGGCGATCCTGATGCTCCCGGGATCAAGATCCTCCGAAATCGCCAAGCTCCTGCCGTTCTTCGAGGACGCGGCCAAGGAACTCGTCGCCCGCAACGGCCCGATGCGATTCCTGCTGCCGACCGTGCCGCACAACGAAGCGCTGGTGAAGGGTCTGGTTGCCGGCTGGGCCACGCCGCCGGAAGTGGCGGTCGGGCCGGCGCAGAAATGGAAGGCCTTTGCCGAAGCGGATGCGGCGATGGCAGCCTCCGGCACGGTGATCCTCGAACTCGCCCTTGCCGGCGTGCCAACAGTGTCCGTCTACAAGACGGATTGGATCATCCGCCTGCTCGCCCCGCGCATCAAGGTGTGGACGGGCGCATTGCCCAATATCATCGCCGATTATGCCGTCGTGCCGGAATATCTGAACGAGATCGTTCGCGGCGCCAGCCTGGCGCGCTGGATGGAGCGGCTGTCGGCCGACACGTTCCAACTGAAGGCGATGAACGAGGGTTACGATCTCGTCTGGCAACGCATGCAGACCGAAACGCCGCCCGGCGAGCACGCTGCCGAGATCCTTCTCGACGTCTTGAAAAAGAAAAAACCCGGTCGTTTCTGACCGGGTTTTCTTTTGGGTTCTTTTGAAGCGATCAGCGCTTCGAAACCGGGATGTAATCGCGCTTCGGTTCGCCGACATAGAGCTGGCGCGGACGGCCGATACGCTGTTCCGGATCCTCGATCATCTCGTTCCACTGCGCGATCCAGCCGACGGTGCGGGCGAGCGCGAAGAGCACAGTGAACATGGTCGTGGGGAAGCCCAGCGCCTTCAGGGTGATTCCGGAATAGAAGTCGATGTTCGGATAGAGCTTCTTCTCGATGAAATATTCATCGGTGAGCGCGATGCGCTCCAGCTCCATCGCCACTTCAAGCAACGGATCGTCCTTGATGCCGAGTTCGCCGAGCACTTCATGCGTCGTCTTCTGCATGATCTTGGCGCGCGGATCATAGTTCTTGTAGACGCGGTGACCGAAGCCCATCAGGCGGAACGGATCGTTCTTGTCCTTGGCGCGAGCGATATATTCCGGAATGTGGTCGACCGTGCCGATTTCGTGCAGCATGTTGAGCGCTGCTTCGTTGGCGCCGCCGTGGGCGGGGCCCCAGAGGCAGGCGATACCGGCGGCGATGCAGGCGAACGGGTTGGCGCCCGACGAACCGGCGAGACGGACGGTCGAGGTCGAAGCGTTCTGCTCGTGATCGGCATGCAGGATGAAGATGCGGTCCATGGCGCGGGCAAGCACCGGATTGACCACATATTCCTCGCAAGGCACGGCAAAGCACATGCGCAGGAAGTTCGAGGCGTAGTCGAGGTCGTTCTTCGGATAAACGAAGGGCTGGCCGATATGGTATTTGTAGGCCATGGCGGCAAGTGTCGGCATCTTGGCGATCATACGCAGGCTGGCGACCATGCGCTGGTGCGGATCGGTGATGTCTGTGGAGTCGTGATAGAAGGCCGACAGCGCGCCGACGCAGCCGCACATGACGGCCATCGGATGCGCATCGCGGCGGAAGCCGGTGAAGAAGCGGCTCATCTGCTCGTGCACCATGGTGTGGTGCGTGACGCGGTAATCGAAATCCTTCTTCTGCACGGTGGTCGGCAGTTCGCCGTAAAGCAGCAGGTAGCAGACCTCGAGGAAGTCGCCATGCTCGGCGAGCTGCTCGATCGGATAGCCGCGATGCAACAGGACACCTTCGTCGCCGTCGATGTAGGTGATCTTCGATTCACAGGATGCAGTCGAGGTGAAACCCGGATCGTAGGTGAAGGAAGCCGTGTTCTTGTAGAGGGCACCGATATCGATGACGCTCGGGCCGATCGTGCCGCTTTTGACAGCAAGGTCGACAGACTTGTCACCGATTTTTATTGTAGCGCTTTGATCCGTCATGCTGATCCTCCGAAATGGCGGTGGCGCCATAAAAGCGCCATAGGGGTTAAGCGTCCTCATCGATAGCTATATGATCGCGAGGCTAATGCCAAGTTACCGTGGCGGCATTTTGTGCATTGCGGCATCATCTTTTAGGCAGTGCAGCGATGAGCTATACGCATATCGAAGCCGATGATTCGACTGCTCTTTTGGCTCCTTCAATTTTCCCTCGCTTTTCAATCGATTATTCTTGCCGGATTTGATTGGCGGTTGCATTCTGGCTGCCTGGGCGGGTGATCTTGGGCGGCACATGCAGGAGTTGACGACAGTCGAATTGCGGCCGGAAGCAGGCGCCGGCCTTGCCGACACTGCCGGTTTTTCTCCGCCTGTCGTGGTGACGCAGCCGGCAAGGACGCAGTCGACGAGCCCCTTGCGGCACCGGCTGCCGGCAGCGGCCTCGCAATCGCTGCGTATCGGCATGCGCTTGCTGGGCGAAGAGGCGGACCATGGCCGTCTGCTGCTGGTCTCGCCGGTCTTCCTCGGCGCCGGGGCAGCCTTCTGGTTTCTGGCCGCATCGGACTTTCCGCTCGTTGCATCGCTGCTCTGCCTGTTGGTGCTGACCGTCGCGGTTCTCATCGCCAGCCGCAGCCGGGCGGCGTTGCGGGCAACGCTGCTGGCGCTTGCACTTGTGGCCTGCGGCGTGGTTTCGGCGCAGCTCGAGAGCCGGCGGGCTTCGACCGTGATCCTCGATTCCGCCGTCACGACGACGGTGACCGGCCGTGTCGAACGGCGCGAAGGCGACGGTCGCGGCCGGTGGCGCTATATTCTTGCCGTCACCGGCACGGAGGCGCCGGAGGTGAAGCGGCCACCGGAACGCATAACCGCGATCGCCCGCGGCGCGGAGGCGCCTTTCGAGATCGGTGACATCATCACCGGCAGGGCGCGGCTGACACCACCGGCAGGCCCGGCACTTCCTGAGCTCAACGACTTCTCCTTCGGTGCCTATTTCGATGGCATCGGCGCCAACGGCTTCTTCTACGGCGCGCCGGAGAAGGTCGACTTGCAGGCAGGTCCGCAGGCTGCAAGATCGACGTGGGAAGCTCTGCTCGAAGGGCTCTATCGGCTGCGCAGCGGCATTGGCGACCGCATAAGGTCGATCCTACCCGGCGACACCGGCGCTTTCGCCGCTGCTCTCGTGACGGACGAGCGGCGTGCCATCTCGAATGAAACGACGGAGGCGCTGCGCCAGTCCGGCCTGGCTCATATCATCGCCATCTCGGGCCTCAACATGGCGCTGTCGGCCGGCATCTTCTTCGTCGGTTTCCGGATGCTGCTCAGCCTCTTTCCCGGCGTCGCCCAGGCCTATCCGACCAAGAAGATCGCCGCCGCCGGCGCGCTGCTTGCCGTCACGGCCTATTTCCTGATCTCGGGCTTTGCGGTCTCCGCCGAACGCGCCTTCATCATGATGGCCATCATGTTGATTGCGGTCTTCTTCGACCGGCCGTCGATCAGCCTGCGCAACGTCGCGCTCTCCGCGCTTGTCATCATCGCCATTTCACCGTCCGAGGTCTTGGGTCCGAGCTTCCAGATGTCCTTTGCCGCGACGTTGGCGTTGGTATCGGGTTATCAGCTGTGGAAGGACCGGGGCATCCGCGAAAACGCCTTCCTGAAGCTGCCGGTGTTTCGGCCCATCGTTACGGTTGCGGGCTTCTTCGGCGGCGTCTTCCTGACCTCGCTGATCGGTGGGTTTTCCACCGCGCTGTTTTCGATCGAGCATTTTCATCGCTTGACCGCCTACGGCCTGCCGGCAAACCTCGCGACGATGCCGATCATCTCCTTCATCATCATGCCGGCCGGCCTGCTGGCGATGCTGCTCATGCCTTTCGGTCTGGACGTTTTGCCCTGGAAGGTCGTCGGATTCGGCCTCGATCTGGTGATCGCGGTCGCAAAGACCGTGTCCGGCTGGGGTGGCAATATCGACGTCGGCCGCTTGCCCGCCTGGTATTTCGCGGTCGCCGTCGCCGGCTTTCTGCTGTTGACGCTGCTCCGCACCCGGCTGCGCCATATCGGCACATCAATCATCGCGGTCGCAACACTCATCCTGTTGCTTCTGCCAGTTCCCCGGCCGCCGGATCTGGTAATTTCGGAGGATGGTGGTCTCGTCGCGGTCGTCGAGACGGCGGCCATGGCTTCCAACCGCGAAAGACCGCCGGATTTCATCTTCGACCAGTGGCGGAGAGCGCTGGTCCTGCCGACGCATCACCCGCCGAAGATGCTGGAGGGGCCTGCTATCCCGCCGGAGGGAGAAGACCGCCGCGTCAGGCTTTCCCGCGATCAGCAGAACGAAGCAAGGTCGGCGATGCGGGCGGCTGCAACGAGCGCTGACGCAAACCGCTTTTCTTGCGTCAAGAAGGCCTGGTGCACATCAAGGCTTGGCAATGGTCGCGTGGTTGCTGTCATCGACAATGCCGCCTATCTCGGTCCGGCCTGCGATGCGGCCGATATCGTCGTGACGTCGGTGCGCCTGCGCTTCAACAGCTGCCGCTCAGGTGCGACGCTCTTCACCGGTGAGACGCTGCGCAGGACCGGTTCCGTCGAATTACGCTTCGCCGATGCCGGCCTGGACGTCACAGCCGCATTCGATGATCTGTCGCGGCCATGGATGCGCCATCGCGCCTATGACTGGCGCAGCAACAGTTTTGCCGAATCCGGCCCGCCCAGTGTCAGTGATAGCGGCGAATGAGACCGACGAGTTTGCCTTGCACCTTGACGCGGTCCGGCCCGAAGATTCGGGTCTCGTAAGCCGGGTTGGCGGCTTCGAGCGCGATCGAGGCGCCCTTGCGGCGGAAGCGTTTGAGTGTTGCTTCCTCGTCGTCGACGAGAGCCACGACGATGTCACCGGGACTTGCGGTGCTGCCGTTGCGAATGATCACCGTGTCGCCGTCGAAGATGCCGGCGTCGATCATCGAATCGCCCTTGACCTCCAGCGCATAATGTTCACCGGAACCGAGCATGTCGGCCGGAACGACGATGTCGTGGGTATTGTTCTGGATCGCCGAGATCGGAACGCCGGCGGCGATACGGCCCATGACCGGCACGGAAACCGAGTTGCCGTTGTCGGCAACGGGTTTTGCGGCAGCGGGGGCGGCGACCGGCTGGGGCTTGCCGAGGCTGCCCTCGATGACGCTCGGCGAAAAGCCGCGCCGGGGCTGAATGCTGGGGCTGTAGGCCTCCGGAAGCTTGATGACCTCAAGCGCACGAGCACGGTTCGGTAGGCGGCGAATGAAGCCACGTTCCTCGAGCGCCGTGATCAGCCGGTGAATCCCGGACTTCGAGGCGAGGTCCAGCGCATCCTTCATTTCGTCGAAAGACGGCGGAACGCCGGATTCTTTCATGCGCTCGTGAATGAAAAGGAGAAGCTCCTGTTGTTTGCGCGTGAGCATCGACGTTGTGACCTCGTGATTGAAACAAATCCAGAACAGACACTATATGTTCCATATGTGTTCCGCAAGTAGCTAAATTTCCGTAAAACTTCGCGCCAACTCGTCGAGATTTTTATTTTCATTCGCCGGATTGGGACACAAGTCTTGCATTGAGGGTGGCGCTGTCGCAAATCTCTTGCCGTTTTGAGGAGGGATTATGATGAACACGCATTCCGCCAAACCGCATCCGCTGGATCATGTCGTGCTGCCCGTCGTCAATATTGATGTGGCGCGCGAAAGGATCGGCAAGCTCGGCTTCACCGTTGCCGCCGATGCGCGCCATCCCTTCGGAACGGAGAATGCCTGCGTCTTTTTTGCCGACAAGACCTATCTGGAGCCGCTCGGGATTGCGAGCGCCGAGGAGAGCGAGGCTTCGGCGCGGCAAGGCAATGTCTTCACCGCCCGCAACCGTGCCTTCCGCTTCCGCTGCGGCGAGGAAGGGCTTTCGGGGCTGGCTTTCGGCAGTGAGGATGCCAGCCTCGATCATCAGAACTTCGTCGGCAACGGATCGAGCGCTGGCGAAGTGCTGCAGTTCACCCGGCCGATGACGATGCCGGACGGTGCGCAGACGATTGCCGGCTTCAAACTGGCTTTCGCCGGCGACCTGCGCGCGCCTGACCTCTTTCTCTTCACCGTCGAGCGCGTCAATCCGCTGCCGGCCGACCGCGGCGCGCTGGAGACGCATGCCAATGGCGTCATCGGCATAACCGAGATAGCGCTTTGCGCACCCGCCGCCGCTGCCTTTGCTGCCTTCGTCAGCCTTGCCGTGGCGCAAGCGGCAGTCGAGAAAACGAGTTTTGGCGTCAATATCGCAGCGTCGAACGCGAAAATCAGCCTGATGACGCCGGAAGGGCTGGAAGCCTATTTTGACATCGCCGTCTCATCCGGCGATCGCGGCCTGCGCGGCAGGGCAATCCTCTTTGCCGTCGCCGATCTTGCCGTGACAGAAGCGCATTTGGCTGCTAACGGGGTGACATACACGCGCAAGAACAATCGCATTGTGGTGAAGCCTGCGCCCGGGCAGGGCGCGCTCTTCGCCTTCGAGGAAACACGATGAGCACTGATACGAATTCCGAAGTCAGGATCGGCGAGGACCAAGGCCAGGTCAGCTTTTCCAATACCGGCCGCCTGTCGCTGATTGCCGGCCCCTGCCAGATGGAGAGCCGCGATCACGCCTTCATGGTTGCCGGCACGCTGAAAGAGCTTTGCGGCAAGCTCGGCATCGGCCTCGTTTACAAGAGCTCCTTCGACAAGGCGAACCGCACCTCGCTCTCGGCTGAACGCGGTATCGGGATCGAAAAGGGCATGGAGGTCTTTGCCGACCTGAAAAAGGAATTCGGCTTTCCTGTCCTGACCGACGTTCATACCGCAGAGCAATGCGCGGAGGTGGCAAGGGTCGTCGACGTCCTACAGATCCCGGCGTTCCTTTGCCGCCAGACCGACCTTCTCATCGCCGCCGCCAAGACCGGCCGCGTCGTCAATGTCAAGAAGGGCCAGTTTCTCGCTCCCTGGGATATGAAGAACGTCCTGAAGAAGCTCAATGCCAGCGGCAATCCGAACGTGCTGCTGTGTGAGCGCGGCGCCTCCTTCGGCTACAATACGCTGGTCTCCGACATGCGCTCGCTGCCGATCATGGCGGCGATGGGCGCCCCTGTTATCTTCGATGCGACCCATTCTGTGGCGCAGCCGGGCGGGCAGGGCGATTCTTCCGGCGGTCAGCGGGAATTCGTGGAAACGCTGGCGCGCGCAGCGGTGGCTGCCGGTATCGCCGGGGTCTTCATCGAAACCCATCAGGACCCCGACAATGCACCTTCCGACGGCCCCAACATGGTCTATCTCAAGGACATGCCGCGGCTGCTTGAAAAGCTGCTCGCCTTCGATGCTGTCGCCAAGGCTTGACGTTCAACAGCCTGACATGATCGTGCTATAGGCGAGATCCGAACACGGTTCGAAGGCTGGAAATTGCAGCATTGTAATTTGCACGCCTTCGACTAAGACAGTTTTCGAACCGACTTATCACCCACCGAGCAGGAAGAACCCATGACTGCAATCACCGATATCATCGCCCGCGAGATTCTCGATAGCCGTGGCAACCCCACCGTCGAAGTCGATGTCTATCTCGAAGATGGCAGCATGGGCCGCGCGGCCGTTCCCTCGGGCGCCTCGACGGGCGCGCATGAGGCGGTCGAACTGCGCGACGGCGGCAAGCGCTACCTCGGCAAGGGCGTCCAAAAGGCGGTCGACGCCGCCAACACCGAGATCTTCGACGCGATCGGCGGCATTGACGCCGAAAACCAGATCCAGATCGACAACATCATGATCGAGCTGGACGGCACGCCGAACAAGTCGCGCCTCGGCGCCAACGCCATCCTCGGCGTCTCGCTCGCCGTTGCCAAGGCTGCCGCCCAGGCTTCCGGCCTGCCGCTCTACCGTTATGTCGGCGGCGCTTCCGCCAGCCTGCTGCCGGTGCCGATGATGAACATCATCAACGGCGGCGCCCACGCCGACAACCCGATCGATTTCCAGGAGTTCATGATCCTGCCGGTCGGCGCCGATACGATCGCCGAAGCCGTGCGCATGGGTTCGGAAGTCTTCCATACGCTGCGCAAGGAACTTGCCGCACAGGGCCACAACACCAATGTCGGCGACGAAGGCGGTTTCGCACCGGGCCTGAAGAGCGCGCCGGAAGCTCTCGACTTCATCATGAAGTCGGTCGAGAAAGCCGGCTACAAGCCGGGCGAGGACATCTACCTCGGCCTCGATTGCGCCTCGACGGAATTCTTCAAGGACGGCAAATACGTTCTCGAAGGGGAAGGCCGCACGCTGGAATCGGGCGCCATGGCCGAATATCTGGCCGAACTCGCCGCCAAGTATCCGATCATCTCGATCGAGGACGGCATGGCCGAAGACGATTGGGACGGCTGGAAGACGCTGACCGACCTGGCCGGCAAGAAGACCCAGCTCGTCGGCGACGATCTCTTCGTCACCAACTCCGCCCGTCTTCGCGACGGCATCCGCATGGGTGTTGCCAACTCGATCCTCGTCAAGGTCAACCAGATCGGCTCGCTGACGGAAACGCTCGATGCCGTCAACACGGCGCACAAGGCGGCCTATACTGCCGTCATGTCCCACCGCTCCGGCGAGACCGAAGATTCGACCATCGCCGATCTCGCGGTCGCCACCAACTGCGGCCAGATCAAGACCGGCTCGCTGTCGCGCTCCGACCGTCTTGCCAAGTACAACCAGCTGATCCGCATCGAGGAAGGCCTCGGCCCGCAGGCCCAGTATGCCGGCCGCTCGATCATTCGCGGCTGATCGGATCTGATTTCCAATGGCTTGACCCGCGCCTTCCCGGCGCGGGTTTTTTATTGCGCGGTTTTTAGAGTCAACGAACGGTTAATCTCTGCGCGCTAGATTGAACCAATTGGTAATGCGTTCAAGAGCATGCGTGTATGTGGACAAAGCATCATAAGAAGAGAAAGATCGGCCGCTTCGTCATTCCGGCCATGACGGTCGCCTTCCTCTCCTATTTCGGTTATCATTGCATCCATGGCGATTACGGCCTGCGCGCGACGGAGGCGTTCGAGCATCAGCGTGTCGCGCGCGACAAAGAGCTTGCGATCTTGAAGGCGAAGCGCGAACATCTGGAAAATCAGGTCGCGCTCCTGAGTGACGGCTCGCTCGACAAGGATATGCTGGACGAAAAAGCGCGCTATCAGCTCAATATGTCGCGCGCGGACGAGATCGTCGTATTCAATCACTATTCCAATTAACTTGAAATTGGTTAATTGCTATTTCTGTATATTTATCAATAATTTAGTGCCGAATACGAGCCATGCAATTATGGCATTGCTGTGGTCATATTTCTTCCCTATGGTACGCGCCACCAAGAAACGACAAACCCATAGGGAGGGTTGAATGGCGCCGCGAAAGACCGCGACCGTTTCCAGCCGCAAAACTGCAGCAAAACCGGCAGCCAAAGCATCGAATGGCGGCCCGGTAGCCGACTTCGATCGCAATGAAGAGCTGAAGGCCTATCGCGAGATGCTGTTGATCCGCCGCTTCGAGGAGAAGGCCGGTCAGCTTTACGGCATGGGCTTCATCGGCGGCTTTTGTCACCTCTACATCGGTCAGGAAGCTGTCGTCGTCGGCATGCAGATGGCGCAGAAGGATGGCGACCAGGTCATCACCGCCTATCGCGACCACGGCCATATGCTGGCAACCGGCATGGAAGCGCGCGGCGTCATGGCGGAACTGACCGGGCGTCGCAGCGGCTATTCCCACGGCAAGGGCGGCTCGATGCACATGTTCTCGAAAGAGAAGCATTTCTACGGCGGTCACGGCATCGTCGGCGCCCAGGTCTCGCTCGGAACGGGTCTTGCCTTCGCAAACCGCTACCGCGGCAACGACAATGTCTCCATCGCCTATTTCGGCGACGGCGCTGCCAACCAGGGCCAGGTCTACGAGAGCTTCAACATGGCTGCTCTCTGGAAGCTGCCGATCGTCTATATCGTCGAGAACAACCGTTACGCCATGGGCACCTCGACCGCCCGCGCCACCGCGCAGTCGAATTACTCGCTGCGTGGATCCGGCTTCGGCATCCCCGGCATTCAGGTCGATGGCATGGACGTCCGCGCCGTCAAGGCGGCGGCCGACGAGGCGCTCGAACATTGCCGTTCCGGCAAGGGTCCGATCATTCTCGAAATGCTGACCTATCGTTATCGCGGTCACTCCATGTCCGACCCGGCGAAGTATCGCTCCAAGGACGAGGTGCAGAAGATGCGCTCCGAGCACGACCCGATCGAACAGGTGAAGGCACGCCTCGTCGAAAAGGGCTGGGCTTCCGAAGACGATCTGAAGGCGATCGACAAGGATGTCCGCGACATCGTCGCCGACAGCGCCGACTTCGCCCAGGCCGATCCGGAGCCGGATGTATCCGAGCTCTATACCGACATTCTGCTCTAATCGGGGAGGGAACCCATGCCTATCGATATCCTCATGCCCGCCCTCTCTCCGACCATGGAAGAAGGCACACTGTCCAAATGGCTGAAGCAGGAAGGTGACAAGGTCACCTCAGGCGACGTGATCGCCGAAATCGAAACCGACAAGGCGACGATGGAAGTCGAAGCCGTCGACGAAGGCGTCATCGGCAAGCTTCTGGTTCCTGCCGGAACCGAAGGCGTCAAGGTGAACGCCAAGATCGCCGTTCTCCTGCAGGACGGTGAATCCGCATCCGACATGTCTGCGTCCGCTCCGGCAGCAGCGCCGGCTGCTGCACCGCAGGCCGCGCAGGAGGAAAAACCGGCTGCCGCAACTCCGGCATCCGCAGCCGTTCCGGCCGAGCCGAAAGCCCAGGTGCAGAACGACCCCGAAATCCCGGCCGGCACCGAAATGGTGTCGACGACCGTGCGCGAAGCGCTTCGTGACGCCATGGCCGAGGAAATGCGCGCCGACGAAAACGTCTTCGTCATGGGCGAGGAAGTCGCCGAATATCAGGGCGCCTACAAGGTCACGCAGGGGCTGCTGCAGGAATTCGGCCCCCGCCGCGTCGTCGATACGCCGATCACCGAGCATGGCTTTGCCGGCGTCGGCGTCGGTGCCGCCATGGCCGGCCTTCGGCCGATCGTCGAATTCATGACCTTCAACTTCGCCATGCAGGCAATCGACCAGATCATCAACTCCGCTGCCAAGACGCTTTATATGTCAGGCGGCCAGATGGGCGCTCCGATCGTCTTCCGCGGCCCGAATGGTGCAGCGGCCCGTGTCGGCGCCCAGCACAGCCAGGATTATGCAGCCTGGTACAGCGCCATTCCCGGCCTGAAGGTCGTCATGCCCTACACGGCATCCGATGCCAAGGGCCTGCTGAAGGCTGCGATCCGCGATCCGAACCCGGTCATCTTCCTCGAAAACGAAATTCTCTACGGCCAGCATTTCGATGTGCCGAAGCTCGACAATTTCGTCCTGCCGATCGGCAAGGCGCGCATCCATCGTCCGGGCAAGGACGTCACCGTGGTCTCCTTCGGCATCGGCATGACCTATGCGATCAAGGCTGTCGCCGAACTCGAAAAGCTCGGCATCGATGTCGAACTGATCGACCTTCGCACTATCCGCCCGATGGACCTGCCGACCGTGATTGAATCGGTGAAGAAGACCGGCCGTCTGGTGACCGTCGAGGAAGGTTATCCGCAATCATCAGTCGGCACCGAGATCGCCACCCGCGTCATGCAGCAGGCCTTCGATTATCTCGATGCGCCGATCCTGACGATCGCAGGCAAGGACGTTCCGATGCCTTACGCCGCCAATCTCGAAAAGCTCGCCCTTCCGAACGTCGGCGAAGTGGTCGATGCGGTGAAGGCTGTTTGCTACAAATAAGGGGAGGGTGTTTCGATGCCAATCAATATCACGATGCCCGCCCTCTCTCCGACCATGGAGGAAGGCAATCTTTCCAAATGGCTGGTCAAGGAAGGCGACAAGGTCAAGTCCGGCGATGTGATCGCCGAGATCGAAACCGACAAGGCGACGATGGAAGTCGAAGCCGTCGATGAAGGCACTGTCGCCAAGCTCGTCGTTGCCGCCGGCACCGAAGGCGTCAAGGTCAATGCGCTGATAGCGGTTCTCGCCGCCGATGGCGAGGATGTCTCCGCTGCCGCAAGCAGTGCGGGTTCCGCCGCTCCAGCACCGAAGGCTGACGGTGCAGCCGCGCCGAAGGCCCAGGCTGCACCGGCTCCGGCCCAGTCTACTCCGGCTGCGGCACCTGTAACCACCGCCGCAGCCGCCTCGGTTTCATCTGATGGCAACCGCACCTTCTCTTCGCCGCTCGCTCGCAGGCTGGCCAAGGAAGCCGGTATCGACCTTTCGGCAGTTGCAGGCTCCGGCCCGCACGGCCGCGTCGTCAAGAGCGACATCGAAGCCGCCGTTGCCGGCGGTGGCGCCAAGGCTGCTGCTGCGCCCGTATCTGCGGCCGCCGCGCCGGCTCCGGCCGCCGCTGCACCGAAGGGCGCGTCCGAAGAAGCCGTGCTTAAGCTCTTCGAACCTGGTTCCTACGAGCTCGTGCCGCATGACGGCATGCGCAAGACGATCGCCAGGCGCCTGGTCGAATCCAAGCAGACGATCCCGCATTTCTACGTCAGCGTCGATTGCGAACTCGATGCGCTGCTGGCGCTGCGCGCCCAGCTGAACGATGCGGCTCCGCGCAAGGACAACGCTCCGGCCTACAAGCTCTCGGTCAACGACATGGTCATCAAGGCCATGGCGCTGGCGCTGCGCGACGTTCCGGATGCCAATGTCTCCTGGACCGACAGCAACATGGTCAAGCACAAGCACGCCGATGTCGGCGTTGCTGTCTCGATCCCCGGCGGCCTGATCACGCCGATCATCCGCAAGGCCGAGGAAAAGACCCTGTCGACGATCTCCAACGAGATGCGCGATCTCGGCAAGCGGGCCAAGGATCGCAAGCTGAAGCCTGAGGAATATCAGGGCGGCACCAGCTCGGTCTCCAACATGGGCATGATGGGCGTGAAGAACTTCGCAGCCGTCGTCAACCCGCCGCATGCGACGATCCTCGCGGTCGGTGCCGGCGAACAGCGGGTTGTCGTCAAGAAGGGCGAAATGGCAATCGCCACCGTGATGTCAGTCACGCTCTCGACCGACCATCGCTGCGTCGACGGCGCGCTCGGCGCCGAGCTGCTCCAGGCCTTCAAGGGCTACATCGAGAACCCGATGGGCATGCTTGTCTGATAGCGGCGCGGAGGCGGAAATGACCAAGACCGTTCTTTGCTATGGCGACTCGCTGACCTGGGGTTATGACGCCGAGACGATCGGCCGTCATGACTACAAGAATCGCTGGCCGAGCGTGCTTCAAGCCGCGCTCGGCAGTGAGGCGCGCGTCATCGCCGAAGGCCTGAACGGTCGCACCACCGCTTTCGACGACCACCTCGCCGATTGCGACCGCAACGGTGCGCGCATCCTGCCGACGATCCTGCAGACGCATGCGCCGCTCGACCTCGTTGTCCTTCTGCTCGGCACCAACGACATGAAGCCGGTTGTGGCGGGTTCGGCCTTTGCCGCATGCCAGGGCATCAGCCGGCTCGTGCGGCTGATCCGCAATCACGCCTGGCCCTTCGAATTCGATGGGCCGGAGATTCTGATCGTGGCGCCGCCGGCGATCCGCGCGACGGGCAATGTGCCCTTCGCCGCGTCGTTTCCCGGCGGCATCGAGGAATCGGCAAAGCTTGCAACGCTTTATCGTGATCTTGCCGACGAACTCGGTTGTGGCTTCTTCGACGGCAATTCCGTCGCCAAGACCACACCGATCGATGGCATTCACCTCGATGCGGAGAATACGCGTGCGCTCGGCCGCGGGCTGGAATCGATCGTGCGGATGATGCTGGGGATCTGACCATGACCTCCTTCATCGCCCTCCGGCAGGCCTCACGGCGGGATGCCTCGGAGCTGGCGATTCTGGCGGATATCGCGTCGCGCGGTTTTGCCACCTGGCTCTGGTTTGCCGATGTGGAAAACGGCGTCAGCGACACGCCGCTGGAGCGGGGCCGGCTGAAGATGAGCGAGGACGAAGCTGTCGGCAGCTGGCGGAATGCCGTCATTGCCGAGGCCTATGGCGAGGTCGCGGGTGTGGCGATCGGCCATGCGCTGGATGAGGGGATAGGCGATATCGAAGCGACGATTCCGGCGACCGCACCGATGCTCGCCTTGCAGAAAACGGTTGTGGGAAGCTGGTTCATCGGCAGTCTCGGCGTCTATCGCCATCTGCGCGGCATCGGCATCGGACGCAGGCTGCTGGACGATCAGATCGAAAGGGCGGATCGGCGGCCCGTCAGCCTGATCACCGCAAGCGACAACGAAGCGGCTTTGTCGCTTTATGGAAAAAACGGATTCCTGGAGGCTGCGCGCGCCGAGGCCGTGCCGCTCTTCGAAAACAGCAAGAGACACGCGTGGGTGCTCATGACCCGCAGCGCAGCGTAACAAAGGCAGGAAACACATGGCTGAATCCTACGACGTCATCATCATCGGCTCGGGTCCCGGCGGCTATGTCGCCGCCATCCGTGCGAGCCAGCTTGGCCTCAAGACCGCGATTGTCGAGCGCGAGCATATGGGCGGCATCTGCCTGAACTGGGGCTGCATCCCGACCAAGGCGCTGCTGCGCTCGGCCGAGGTGCTCGACCATGCCAATCACTTCAAGGATTACGGCCTCGTTCTCGAAGGCACGGTCAAGCCGGATGCCAATGCCGTCGTCGGCCGCTCGCGCGCCGTCTCCGCTCGTCTGAATGCCGGCGTCGGCTTCCTGATGAAGAAGAACAAGATCGACATCATCTGGGGCGAAGCGAAGATCACCAAGGCTTCGACCGGGACCCAGGCGGGCGAGATCGTCGTCGGCAAGTCGTCGAAGCCGGTCGTCGAGCCGCAGCATCCGCTGCCGAAGAACGTCAAGAGCGGCGAGGGCACCTATACCGCCAAGCACATTATCATCGCCACCGGCGCCCGTCCGCGCGCGCTGCCCGGCATCGAGCCGGATGGCAAGCTGATCTGGACCTATTTCGAGGCGCTGAAACCGGATGTGCTGCCGAAGTCGCTGATCGTCATGGGCTCGGGCGCGATCGGCATCGAATTCGCCAGCTTCTATCGCTCGATGGGCGTCGACGTGACGGTCGTCGAAGTCATGCCGACCATCATGCCGGTCGAGGATGCCGAGATAACGGCGATCGCCCGCAAGCAGCTTGAAAAGCGCGGCCTCAAGATCTTCACCAGCGCCAAGGTCTCGAAGGTCGAGAAGGGCGCCGGCAGCGTCACCGCCCATGTCGAGACGGCAGATGGCAAGGTGCAGCAGATCACCGCGGACCGGCTGATCTCGGCCGTCGGCGTTCAGGGCAATATCGAAAACCTCGGTCTCGAGGCGCTCGGCGTCAAGACAGACCGCGGCTGCGTCGTCATCGATGGCTACGGCAAGACCAATGTCGCCGGCATCTATGCGATCGGCGATGTCGCCGGCCCACCGATGCTGGCGCACAAGGCAGAACATGAGGGCGTCGTCTGCGTTGAAAAGATCGCCGGCCTCCCGAACGTTCATCCCACAGACAAGGGCAAGGTGCCGGGCTGCACCTATTGCAATCCGCAGGTCGCCTCCGTCGGCATCACAGAAGCCAAAGCCAAGGAGCAGGGCCGCGACATCCGCGTCGGCCGCTTCTCCTTCGCAGCGAACGGCAAGGCGATCGCGCTCGGCGAAGACCAGGGCATGGTGAAGGTGATCTTCGACAAGAAGACCGGCGAGCTGCTTGGCGCCCACATGGTCGGCGCCGAAGTCACCGAGCTCATCCAGGGCTTCGTCGTCGCGATGAATCTCGAGACGACCGAGGAAGAACTGATGCACACGATCTTCCCACATCCGACCGTGTCCGAAACGATGAAGGAAGCGGTTCTCGATGCTTATGGCCGTGTCCTGAACGCTTGATAATTTCCCCCGCCGCCCTTTATGTCGGGGTGGCAAAGCCATCCCCACCAGGGGTGGAAAAAACGAAAGGAAATCATCATGTCTATGGAGACGCAGGCGTTGCTGGTATTTTTGCTGATCGGCCTGGTTGCAGGCTTCCTCGCAAGCCTGGTCGTCGGTGGCGGCGGGCTGATAAGATGCCTGCTGAGCGGCATCATCGGCGCCTTCGTCGGCGGCTATCTGTTCAGTGCACTCGGCATTTCGCTGGGCATTGAAAATGCGCTGGTCGTGCAGATCATCCACGCGACGGTCGGCGCCATCATCGTGGTTCTGATCGCAAGGGCGGTCGCTTGAGGCGTAACTGAGGGTAGGGGAAGACATGGAAAGCGTCGGCTGGATTTCGGCAATCATCATCGGCGGGCTTGCGGGCTGGCTCGCCGGCAAGCTGATGGAAGCGCGATACGGGATTTTCCTGAATATCGTGCTCGGCATTGTCGGCTCGGTCGTCGCAAGCGCCGTCCTTGCACAGTTCCACGTTGAGGTGGTCGGCGGACGGCTCGGTTACTTCGTGACGGGTTTCCTCGGCGCCTGCTTGTTGATATTCCTTGCGCGGCTGGTGCGGCGCTAATGCATGTCGCCCAAAAGTGCGCAGCGGTTTTGGGATAACGACTTGCATAAAACAAAGACTTAAAGAGCGTCGCATGACTCCGGTTTGACGCGATGCTCTTTAGATGATTTGCCGCATAGGGGCGGTAGAAAGCTGAAACTGCAATGGTGACGATCCTCGATACGATCAATCCCGACGCCAAGCGCGTGCGGCATCCGGAGAAGGCGCATCGGCCGGACACGGAAGTCATGCGCAAGCCGGACTGGATTCGCGTCAAGGCGCCGACCTCCAAGGGTTATGCCGAGACGCGCGCGATCGTGAAGGAGCACAAGCTCGTCACCGTCTGCGAGGAGGCCGGCTGCCCGAATATCGGCGAGTGCTGGGACAAGAAGCACGCGACGTTCATGATCATGGGCGAGATCTGTACCCGCGCCTGCGCTTTCTGCAACGTCGCCACCGGCAAGCCGAATGCGCTCGATATGGCTGAGCCCGAGAACGTCGCCAAGGCGGTCAAGGAGATGGGCCTTAGCCACGTCGTCATCACCTCGGTTGACCGTGACGACCTGGAGGACGGCGGCGCCGAGCACTTCGAAAAGGTGATCTGGGCAATCCGTGCCGCTTCGCCCATGACGACGATCGAGATCCTGACGCCTGACTTCCTGAAGAAACCAGGTGCGCTGGAACGCGTCGTCGCCGCCAAGCCGGACGTCTTCAACCATAATATGGAAACGGTGCCCGGCAACTATCTGACGGTTCGCCCTGGCGCCCGCTACTTCCATTCCGTCCGCCTGCTGCAGCGGGTGAAGGAACTCGATCCCACCATGTTCACCAAATCGGGCATCATGGTCGGTCTCGGCGAAGAGCGAAACGAAGTCCTTCAGCTGATGGACGATCTACGCACAGCCGATGTCGACTTCCTGACGATCGGCCAGTATCTGCAGCCGACCCGCAAGCACCACAAGGTCGAAAGCTTCGTCACCCCCGACGAGTTCATGTCCTACGAGACGGTCGCCTACAGCAAGGGCTTCCTGATGGTCGCCTCCAGCCCGCTGACCCGCTCCTCCCACCATGCCGGTGACGACTTTGCCCGGCTGCGAGCTGCGCGCGAGAAGAAGCTGTTGATGGCTGCCGAGTAAGAGCCGGCCTTGCTTTTTGTGTCGACCGCGGCGATTTTCGCCGCGGTTCAGTTTGTTGACAAACCTCGATCTTGACTCGACGTCATCCTCGGCCTTGTGCCGAGGATCGGCTGCGCCGGTTGCAGATGCTCGGGACAAGCCCGAGCATGACGAAAGAGGAATGGCCGATTTTATCAGCGGTCTGAGCCGCGGGGATTTTCGCAGCGGCTTTTCATGGGAGTTGCGGCCATGCCCGTCGACGGAGCAATTCTCCGGCATGCCAAACGCATTCTGGTGATTGGCTGTCCCGGTGGTGGAAAGAGCGTGCTCGGACGGGCGCTGTCGACCTCGCTCGATCTTCCCTATATCCCGATGGATCGCGATTTCTATTGGCTTCCCGGCTGGAGGAAGCGGGATCGCAGCGACATCGATCGGCTGATATCGGAGGTCGTGGCGGAAGAGCGCTGGATCATGGATGGAACCGGCCTCAGCTCCTTCCATCTTCGCCTGCCGCGCGCCGACGCCGTCATTTGGCTTCGGCTGCCCAGATATGCATGCCTGTACGGCGCCACCTCGAGAGCGTTCCGTTATTTTGGGCGCAACCGCCCAGAACTGCCTGCCGGCTGCCCCGAACGCCTTTCGCTGGACGCGCTTGCCTATATCTGGAATTTCGAGCGCGATGCCGCACCTCTGATCGAAGCAGCGCTTCAGGATCACGGGCTTGCAAGTTCTACCGTCATCATAAGATCGCGCAAGGCGGCTAACCGGTTCGCCGCTCTTAGCGCTTGAGTCGCGCCGGCGAAACGCACGTCTGGCTCGAGGGAGTTGCATGATGGATCAGAGAGTAGACTTGCCGCCGCGTCAGCAGATCACCGATCTCGAACAGGCGGCAGAGTATATCCGGACAGCCCGCCGCATCCTCGTCATGGGCTGCTCGGGCGGCGGTAAATCGACGCTGTCGCTGAAGATCGCCAAGCGCTTTGGGCTTTCCTACATTTCGCTTGATCGCGACGTATTCTGGCTTCCCGGCTGGGTGGTGCGCGCGAGGGCCGAGCAGAGAAATATCATCGCCAGCCGGATCGTCGAAGAACGTTGGATCATGGACGGCACGAACCCGTCTTCCCTGGACATTCGGCTGCCGCGCACCGATTTCGTCGTCTGGGTCCGCATGCCACGGCTTCTCTGTATCTGGGGCGCAATCAGCCGGTCGGCGAAATGGATCGGCCGAACTCGTCCCGAAATGGCGCCGGGCTGTATCGAGAAGATCGATTTGGAATTCCTCCGCTTCATCTGGACCTTCGAGGAGAAATTTGCGCCGCGCTTGGTTGCCGGTATCGCCGAGCACGGCCCTGACGTGCCGGTTCTTCAGCTAAAATCCCGTCATCAGGTGCGCGAGCTTCTTGATCTTCTCGGCCGGCCCGCTTAATTGCCGACTATGCCGCAATTCGAAACGCACCGTCCCGTCCCGCATTCGCCCCAGCAGATGTTCGACCTCGTCGCCGATGTCGAGCGCTATCCGGAATTCCTGCCGCTTTGCGAAGCGCTCGCCATCAGGAGCCGCAAGGAGCGCGACGGCAAGATCCTGCTCGTCGCCGACATGACGGTCGGCTATAAGGCGATCCGCGAGACCTTCACAACACAGGTGCTGCTGAACCGGGCCGAGCACGTCATCGAGGTCAAATATATCGATGGCCCGTTCAAATATCTCGACAATCGCTGGCACTTTGCCGAGACGCCATCCGGCGGCTGCACCGTCGATTTCTTCATCGATTACGAATTCAAGAGCCGCATCCTGGGCGCGTTGATGGGCTCGATGTTCGATCGCGCCTTCCGCATGTTCACCGAAGCCTTCGAGACGCGCGCAAACAGGATCTACACGCCGGCCTGATGAGCGAACCCGCGTCAGGCCGCATAGAGCGAGCGCACCATCTCCAGCGCCGTCCTGATCGTCGCCAGCCGGACCTCGCTGCGGCCGATATCGCCATAGAACATCTTTCGATGGATGATCGCGCCGGCGCGCGATTTGGCGGCGAGATGCACGAGGCCGACCGGTTTTTCCGCCGATCCGCCGCCAGGACCGGCAATGCCGGTGACGGCAACGGCGATCTCGGCGCGTGAGCGGAAGAGGGCGCCATGCACCATCTGCCGCGCCGTTTCCTCGGAGACCGCCCCGAAGCGCAGCAGCGTTTCCGCCTGCACGCCGAGCATCTCGATCTTTGCGCTATTCGTATAGGTGACGAAGCCTCGGTCGACGACAGCGGACGAACCCGAAATCTCCGTCAGCGCCCCGGCGATCAGCCCGCCGGTGCAGGATTCGGCGGTCGAGATCATCAGCCCTGCAGCCGTGAAGTCACGGATGATCGTCTCCGCCGTCGAAACGATATCCTGAGGAAAAAGGCTCATCATTTCCTCCCGCGATAGACGACGGTCGCCGTGGCGATCGCCGCGATGCCTTCGCGCCGGCCAACGAAGCCGATCGTCTCGTTGGTCGTCGCCTTGACAGAACAACGCTCGATATCGATGCCGAGATAATCCGCCAGTTTTGTCCGCATGGCTTGGCGATGCGGGCCGACCTTCGGCGCCTCGGCGATCAGCGAGACGTCGGCATTCATGATCGTGCCGCCGCGCTCGCGCACGATCCGGGCGGCATGTTCGATGAAGATCCGCGAAGGCGCCCCCTTCCATTGCGGGTCGGATGGTGGGAAATGATCGCCGATATCGCCGGCGCCGCAGGTGGCGAGCAGCGCGTCGGTCAGCGCATGCAGCGCAACGTCGGCATCCGAGTGTCCTTTCAGCTTCTGGTCATGTGGAATGAACACGCCGCAGAGTGTCACACCATCGCCGGCTACGAGTTGGTGCACGTCGTAGCCGTTGCCGGTGCGCACGTCTGGAAGCAGCGACGTCGACAGCTTGTCGTCGGCCATGGCGATATCGTTCTTGACTGTCAGCTTGACGTTGTCGGCCGTGCCCTCGACGATCGTCACCGGAATGCCCAGCCATTCGGCGATCGAGGCGTCGTCGGTGAAATCACTTCGTCCGCTCGCCGCCGCCTTCTCATGCGCCTCGAGGATCGTTTCGAAGGCGAAGGATTGCGGCGTCTGCGCGGCGTAGAGATGCTCGCGTGAAACCGTCGCCAGCACGGTGCCGGCGCTGTCGGCGCGTTTCAGCGTATCGGTGACCGGGATCGCCGGCAGAACCGCCTGCGCGCCGGCGTCAAGGCTCTCGGCAATGCGATCAAGAAGATCATGATCGAAGAACGGCCGCACGGCATCGTGGATCAGCACATGGCTGATTTGCTTGTCCTTGAGGTATCTGAGGCCCGCAAGCACGGATTGTTGCCGGCTGGCGCCGCCATGCACCGTTTCGATCGGCGTTGCCGAGATGATGTGGCGGAAGGCTCTCGCAAACAGCGCCTCGTCATCGGGATGAATGACGACAACGATCTCAGTTGCCGCTTCCCATGTCATGAAGTTTTCAAGCGTATGCACGATAACCGGCTTGCCGCCGATCATGCGATACTGCTTGGGCCCCTCCTTGGAGGATCCTGCGCGCTCGCCGCGGCCGGCGGCAACGATGACAATTCCAGCCGATATCGGTTGCTTAGAAGGCATTTGCAGCATAAATCCCCTAAAATATGCGGAATTGACCGGAGTGCTCTAACGTCTTGCTTGGGCCTTTTCCAGCATCTGCCCGAAAAATATCAATTCCGATCCCAGCCCCCTTGGCAAGGCCGGGAATAATGGCTAAAAATAATGCAGTTCTATTGTGTGCCCGAAAGATAATCATTTGATTTCCAAGGACCTCGCAGCGCCTTTCCGAATCGGACCCGTGTCCGTGCGGAACCGCGTTGTGCTGGCGCCGATGTCCGGCGTCACCGATATGCCCTTCCGCGAGTTGGCGTGGCGCTTCGGTGCCGGCCTCGTCGTCACCGAAATGGTGGCGAGCCGCGAACTGGTCAACGACACGGCCGAATCCTGGTCGCGGCTCAGCGCTGCGGGCTTCCGGCCGCATATGGTGCAGCTTGCCGGCCGCGAGGCGCACTGGATGGCCGAGGCGGCCAAGATCGCCGCCGATCATGGCGCCGATATCATCGACATCAACATGGGCTGCCCGGCAAAGAAGGTAATCGGCGGTTACTCCGGCTCGGCGCTGATGCGCGATCCCGATCACGCGCTCGGCCTCATTGAGGCGACGGTCAAGGCTGTCGACATTCCGGTGACGCTGAAGATGCGCCTCGGCTGGGACGAGAATTCGATGAATGCGCCTGACATCGCGCGCCGCGCCGAAGCCGCCGGCATCCAGCTTGTGACCATTCATGGGCGCACCCGTATGCAATTCTATGAAGGCCGCGCCGATTGGGACGCGATCCGTGCCGTCCGCGAGGTGATCTCCATTCCGCTGATCGCCAATGGCGATGTCGAAACTGCAGGCGACGCACAGGAAATATTGCGCCGCTCCGGCGCCGATGCCGTCATGATCGGCAGGGGCTGCCAGGGCAGGCCGTGGCATGCCGGCGTCATATCAGGTACGCCCGCACCGCAATCCCTGGAGATCGCCGATATCGCCGTCGAGCACTATCGGATGATGCTGGATTTCTATGGCGAAGCGGTGGCGATCCGCCATGCCCGCAAGCACCTTGGCTGGTATCTCCAGCGTTTTTCTCCTGATCTCGCCGGTGGCGAAAAGGCTGCGATCATGACCTCGCGCGATCCGCACGAGGTGGCCGCGCGCCTTTACGATGCGCTTGCGGCCAGTGTTGTCGACAGCCGGGAGGCGGCATGATGAAGGATATGACATCTCCGTCCGATCACGGCGGCGGGACCGTCGCCATGGCCGTGCTGAACGCCATCCAGAACCCCGTCATCATGGTCGACGAATCCGGCTTCGTCGTTTTCGCCAATTGGGAGGCGGAGGCCTTCTTCGGCGCCAGCGCCTCGCATCTGGCGCGTTACCGCATCTCGACCTTCATTCCTTTCGGCAGCCCGCTGCTCGCCCTGATCGACCAGGTGCGCGAGCGCAAGGCGCCGGTCAACGAATATCGCGTCGACCTGAGTTCACCCCGCCTCGGCCAGGATAAGCTCGTCGATCTCTACGTCGCCCCGGTGCTCAGCGAGCCCGGCGCCGTCGTCATCGTCTTTCAGGAACGCTCGATGGCCGACAAAATCGACCGGCAGCTGACGCATCGCGCCGCTGCCCGCTCGGTGACCGGCCTTGCCTCGATGCTGGCGCATGAGATCAAGAACCCGCTCTCCGGCATACGCGGCGCCGCCCAGCTGCTCGAGCAGTCTGCGATCGACGACGATCGGGCGCTGACCCGGCTGATTTGCGACGAGACCGATCGCATCGTCTCGCTGGTCGACCGCATGGAAGTCTTTTCCGACGAACGCCCTGTCGACCGCATGCCGGTCAATATCCATTCCGTGCTCGACCATGTGAAGGCCGTCGCCAAGGCAGGTTTTGCCCGCAACATCCGCGTCACCGAGAGTTACGACCCGTCGCTGCCGGCCGTTTATGCCAATCGCGACCAACTCGTCCAGGTCTTCCTCAATTTGGTGAAGAACGCCGCCGAAGCGGTCGGCGATCGGCCGGACGGCGAGATCATGCTGACGACCGCCTATCGCCCGGGCATCCGTCTTTCGGTCGCCGGCACGCGCGAGAAGATCTCGCTGCCGCTGGAATTCTGCGTCCACGACAACGGTCCCGGCGTTCCCGCCGATCTGGTGCCACATCTCTTCGATCCCTTCATCACCACCAAGCCGAATGGCAGCGGCCTCGGCCTGGCGCTGGTCGCCAAGATCATCGGCGATCACGGCGGCATCATCGAATGCGACAGCCAGAACAACCGCACGACATTCCGCGTTCTCATGCCGGCGTCCAAGGACGCCTCGCTTGAAGACGCTTCTATCGCAAGCTCGACAGGACCTTCTCGATGACAGCCACGATCCTCGTTGCAGATGATGATGCGGCCATCCGGACCGTGCTCAACCAGGCTTTGAGCCGCGCCGGCTATGACGTTCGCATCACCTCCAACGCCGCTACCCTCTGGCGCTGGATTTCCGCGGGCGAGGGCGATCTGGTCGTCACCGATGTGGTGATGCCCGACGAAAACGCCTTCGACCTGCTGCCGCGCATCAAGAAGGCGCGTCCCGACCTGCCGGTCCTCGTCATGAGCGCGCAGAACACCTTCATGACCGCCATCAAGGCCTCGGAGAAGGGCGCCTACGACTATCTGCCGAAGCCCTTCGACCTCACCGAGCTGATCGGCATCATCGGCCGGGCGCTGGCCGAGCCGAAGCGCAAGCCCGCCAAGCTTGAAGACGACATGCAGGACGGCATGCCGCTCGTCGGCCGGTCGGCGGCGATGCAGGAAATCTACCGCGTGCTCGCCCGCCTGATGCAGACGGACCTGACGCTGATGATCACCGGCGAATCCGGCACCGGCAAGGAACTCGTCGCCCGCGCACTGCACGACTACGGCAAGCGCCGCAACGGCCCGTTTGTTGCGATCAACATGGCGGCTATCCCGCGCGACCTGATCGAATCGGAACTCTTCGGCCATGAGAAGGGCGCCTTCACCGGCGCGCAGACGCGCTCGACCGGCCGCTTCGAGCAAGCCGAAGGCGGCACCCTCTTCCTCGACGAGATCGGCGACATGCCGATGGACGCCCAGACACGGCTGCTGCGCGTCCTGCAGCAGGGCGAATACACCACCGTCGGCGGCCGCACGCCGATCCGCACCGACGTGCGCATCGTTGCCGCCACCAACAAGGACCTGAAGCAGGCGATCAACCAGGGCCTCTTCCGCGAGGACCTCTATTACCGCCTCAATGTCGTGCCGCTGCGTCTGCCGCCGCTGCGCGATCGCGCCGAGGACATTCCCGATCTGGTGCGCCATTTCATCCAGCAGGCCGAAAAGGAAGGGCTTGGCTCCAAGCGCTTCGATCAGGAAGCGCTGGAACTGATGAAGGCCTATGCCTGGCCGGGCAATGTCCGCGAACTGGAAAATCTCATCCGCCGTCTGATGGCGCTCTATCCGCAGGATGTCATCACCCGCGAGATCATCGACGCCGAACTTCGTTCCGACGTGCCCGACAGCCCGATCGACAAGGGGCCGATCCGCAGCGGCTCGATGACGATCGCCCAGGCGGTCGAGGAGAACATGCGCAGCTACTTCGCAGGCTTCGGGGACAATCTGCCGCCGCCCGGCCTCTATGACCGCGTGCTGACGGAAATGGAATATCCGCTGATCCTCGCCGCCCTGACGGCGACGCGCGGCAACCAGATCAAGGCCGCCGATCTTCTCGGTCTCAACCGCAACACTCTGCGCAAGAAGATCAGGGAACTTGGCGTCTCGGTCTACAGGAGTTCCCGCACCGCCTGAGTGTGTTCGCGCTCGCATGCGGCCGACATGCGGCCTGATGACAGAACTAGCGCCGCGGCAGGCTGCATGAGCCGAGAAGTCGCGGGCTTCATCGACGACTTCATCGTTCAAACCCAGTCTGCTGTTCCAGACGTCGTTCTCAGAAGTGGATAACGACGCCGAGGATCGGACCCTGCTGGACGACGTCGAAGACAAAGCCGTCATTGTCGTAGTCGACGCCGAGTGCGCGGTATCCCGCAACGGCCGAGATCGTGTCGGTGAATTTGTAGCCGACCGCGAGCGCCACATCCCAGTCGAGATCCGCGCCGCCGGCGCCGACGAGACCCCATCCTGTCAGATAGATCTCCGGCGTGAAGAAGTAATTGCCTCGGACGCCCACCAGACCGTCGACCCAGGTCGCGCTGTCATCTTGCTCGATGCCACCGAGGACCCCGCCATTGAAGGAGATGTTGGTGTCGACCGACCACACCCGGATGCCGCCGACGACATCGAGGTGTCCCGACTGGTCCTCCAGCACCGAATAGCCGACCCCGAGAAGTCCGGCGAAAGTCTTTGAGGTGACGTCGACGCTGTCGGTGAGAATGCCATGGGGCGTATTCCCGTCTGCGCCAAGCTTGGTGTAGATGATGTCGCCGAAGATGCTGTAGCGATCGTAACGCGCTTCACCTGCGGCCATGAAGGCGAAATCGAGGTTCTCCAGGATGTCGCCGAAATCGGAGTCGATATGAACCTCCGGCAATCCGAACTGTGCAATGTCGCCGGAAATCCCTGCCATCCAGAAATAGGGCGCGACGGTGAACGTCCAGCCGCTCGGGCTCTCGACCACCTTTGCATCGGGTGTTAGCGGCGTCGGATCGGCTGCCCAGCCGGGCGAGGTGGCTACGAGACCCGCGCAAAGGACCGCCGCGCGAAGAATAAAAGCCGTCATGAAACTCCCCCTGCTTTGTCGGTCTCCATCGTGGTCGCCGACGAATCGAAACATATCATCGATCTCCGCTCAACTTTGGCGCAACACCCGCCTGCGGATAAGTATGTTACAGTAACATCTGTCCGTCTGCGGTATTGCCCGCGCTTGTCCCGCCGACGTCGGGGCTAAGGTCTGCAGCTCGGGGTTGGCCGTACCTCGTCGCAGTTTTTCAACGATGCTGGCCGCGTTTTGGCAGTGCCCATCAGGCCGCTGACCTGGCCGGCGTAGTTGTCCCGCGTGTCCTGATCGACCGCAGCGACGGGAGCGGCAAGGATCAGACCAGCTACCTTCCCGGCTGCCGACGCCGTTCCGGTTGTCGCCACCAGAATCTGGTCGCCAAGTCCGACCCTGCTGTCGGTGAGCGTCTGCCCCTCCGAGATGCGTGATCCGATGAGCTGAACGATCTGCGGCGATTCCGCGAATTTGCCATGGTTCATCGGGTCGCCAGATTTGATCTTGGTGAGATCGATCACCACGATCTTGTTGGCCTCGAATTCCGCCTTGTAGGGCGCCTGTTCGGGATCGATGGCTCCAAGTCGGGACACGTCACCCCAGACCCGACGCGAGAACGCCAATGCACGGTCATCACGGGATACGAACAAGGTGAACTGCGGACGCTGTTTGCCCATGTCGCCGATCTGCTGGCGGAACACGTCGACATCGACGTCGGGAGCTGCGAGCATGACATTCTTGAACTTCGCGGGCAGTCGGCCGTTACGAATGGCCATCTGGCGCAGCGATTCCAACGCCAGCCAATTCCCCATGGAATGAGCGAGGATGGACACCTCCTTCACTTCCGGATCCTTCGCGAGATACTGGAAGAGGGTCTCCAGAGCATTTCGCGTATAGTTCGTGCTCTCCCGATCATAGCCGTAGGCGAGAAGGCTGCCACGCGACGGCCAGGTCACAGCACGGGAGCGCTGTGCACACCCGAGTCCTCAACGATCTGGGCGAAGCGGTAGACGGAGTCCTCGAACCGGTTGTTGAAACCATGGATGAATACCAGGACACTGTGGTCGGGGCTTTTGCGGACGCTCGCGCTCAGCCAGCGTTTGGCCTCGTCAATATTGAGATCGTCGGCCTTCACGGTCGCGAAATCTGTCGCCGGATTGGAGGGAAGCCTCTTTGGCCAGGCGACCTCTCCCTCCTTGCGGACCGTGTTTCGGTGGGATGGACACGGTGATATCGGCGAATGCCGGGGCCGCGCCCGTTCTCCGTTGAACATCTCTCCTGGCACCGCAGACCTGCTGCGTGTCGTCGCGATCAGCAAGTTGACCTTGGTCGACTTCGCAGACGTGTCTGCAACAGGCGTCATCACATCCTTCGGATGACCGCCGCACCCAGGCAGAACGACGATCAATGCGCACAGCAGAAGCCACTGAACATACTCGGCTACTATCGACACTATTCCCCCGTTGTTTTTGCTTCCCAGCGATTTCCCTCATGCTGGGCGCTTGTCGAATGCGTTCGCCGGGCCTGTTTTCTAGCAATTATAGACGCCGACGGCGCAACGCCGGACCGAGCGGCGCGCAACTCCAGCGACACTCACGGGTGTCAGCGGGCGGCCGACCCTGGCCTCTGCTGACGTGAAGACGCCATCCAGTCCCGGAATCGAAAGCCCGTTTCCAAGTTCGAGGCCGGACACGCCGATCGCCGCAGCGAGCAGCAGGAATTTCAGTTTTCTCACGGCGGTCATTTGGTGCCTCCCATGGCAAAGTGATCAGGAAGCTCGTCGATATCGGCAAGCTTCGTCAGGTCGACTTTCTTGGCGTTCGTGGTGTTTTTGAAACCGAAATCGTTGGCAACGACATCGGTGCCTGTCTTCCAGTCACTGATCTGGACGCTGTATTGTGGGCCTTGATCCACCTGACTTGCGGTGATGACATATCGACAGGGATACGGATGTTCGCCCTGAGCGATCCATATCTGCCAGTCGAGTTCCTTGGTGCGGAATGCAAGGTGGTCGCATTCGACGCCGCCGATCACACCGCTGCCGAGGTCCTTGACGTCGACCACGTCGCGCATCAGCTCGGCATAGGCATCCGGGAGCAGAAGATCGGCACCCGGAACGGGTCTGTGGAGCTTGTCCCGCAATTCGTCGATCAGGTGATCTACGGTGCCTGGAACTTCTACCTGGGCATAGAGGTTGGCATTCTTGCCGAGCAGCGAGAGCGTCTTGCCGTCGAATGTGATCTCAACGTTGGCGAAACCGCCAAACCGGGTCACCCGGAGTTTATCCGGCCGGCCCATTTCGATCTTGCCGGAACTTGCCAGCAGAAGCTTCTGATGGTCGACGGTGACGACCTCCAGATTGGTGTCATACGAAAAGGAGATCGCCTTTTCTGCGGCCAGGTAGTCGGACATTGTTTTGACAAGCTTCTTGGTGTCTGCGTCGGCCGAGTTTGCAGCCGATCCGGATCCCAAGGTGATCATCAAGCCGAGTGCCGCGGAAGACACCGCCGCCACGGCAGGGTGTAAGGCTCGCTGGGGTGCATTGGTCATCGACGAATCCCTTCTAGATGGTTTGGTCGGACGACTGAGGTCGCTCCCTGTGTCTCGAGTATGAAAGAACGATTATCAGCGACCACAGCCTACACGGAGACGACGGCGTGCGCGTGTAACATCGGGTATGTTCTGTGCCAGTTGTCGTGACAGTAGCGCTACCGCGGCTGAAGGGCCTTGGAGCCGTCGATCGGCAGCGACATGGTCGCCTGCACCTCGTCCCTCACAAGCAGGCCGGCCGTTCGCAGATCGGCAATCATCCGCGCCCGGTCCTGTGGCTGGAAATTGCGCACCTTGAGTTCGGCCACGATGTTCGCAATGAAGTCGGGTCTCATTTCGTTGAACCGCGCGGCCTCGCTGCGGGCGTCCTCGATCATTCCGGCGTCGACGTAGATGACGGCAGCCACCGCATGGAATAGCGGGAACTTCTGCAGGTCCGCCTGCCTGATCTCGATGACCGCGGTCTTGTCGTCGTGCAGCATGTAGGCTGCGAGTGCGCGCGTTCCGCGATAGTAGCCGCCGCCGGCAGGGTTGAGAGCAATGGCGCGATCCAGCAGTGCTGCCCCGCGCTGCCACTCTCCGCTCATCGCCAGCCGGGTACCAAACTCTCCCAGCAATTCGGTGTCGTTCGGATTGGTCGCCAGTGCCCGTTCGCCGACCTGAAGTGCCTCCGAAACCCGCTGGCTGAAAAACAACACCGTCATCAGCGCCTGAAGGGCGCGGGTGTTGCCGGGATCCAGCTGAACGGCACGGCGGGCGGCCTGAAAGCTGCGATCTATTGGCTCGGACGAAATGGGCTTCCGATTGAATCTGAAACGATCCTCGTCGAGATAGAGGATGGACAACATCGCCCAGGCGGTCGCAAAGGATGGATAGCGGGCGACGGCACTTTCGAGGCAGTTTCGAACCTCTCCGTGTCGCTCGATGCTTAACTCGGCACGGTAAGCATAAAAGCTCAGCGTGCAGCCGTAGCTGCCAAGATCATCAGGCGGCGGATTGGAGACATCGGCCTGGGCCATGATGCCATAGGGCTGCGCCACGGCGGTCGCAACCTTGTTTGCGACGTCGGACTGGATGGTGAACAGGTCGCGGACGCCGATGTCGTCGTCGTAGGTCTGCGACCAGAGGATCTCATCAGTCTGCGTGTCGAGCAGACGTGCCGTCACACGCACTCGGCTTCCGGAGACGCGAACACCGCCTGCCAGCAGGAAGCGTGCGCCAAGTTCCCCGCGAATCCGCGATGTCTCCACCTCTGGCGGCAACGATTTGGACGTCTCGCGACCGAAGACCTTGATCTCCTTGAAGCGGGGAAGGGCAGTGAGGAGTTCCTCGGTCAGGCCCGTCGTGTAGAGTTCCGCCTGAGGACCATCACCGAGATTGGCAAATGGAGCGATCACCAATGTCGGTCCATCAGATCCCGTCATGTCGGCAGTCGCAAAGGGCCGGATCGAGCCAAATCGAATGGAGGTCAAGCCAGCCAGGGCTGCGGCGCCGCCCGCAATCACGATCAATCCAAGGACCACTGCCCATATATGTCGTCTTAAGCCGGGAAAAAGGGAATGGGCGCGCTCCGGCGGCAGACTTTGCTCTTCAGCATCGGGATTGTCATCACTCGGGCTAGTCCAGGCAAAGGTCGGCACGTAACCGCCTTTCGGAATGTCTATTCGGATCGGATCGTGTTGACCTGCTGTAAAATAATAGCGCTCGAGCACCCGCCTGAGCCTTCCGGCCTCGATCCGCACAACCGGATCATCCTGCGTGAAGCCGTTGGAGCGCTTGAAGACCTCAACGGCGATAGAGTAACCCTTGATCCGGTCTGCGCGGCCTGCAAGCGTCTCCTCCACGGCATAGGTAAGAAATGCAGCACTCCGACCGATATGCGGAAATTGCGGGCTGGTAATGATTCGATCAAGCTGGGCCCGAACATCATCATGGGTCGGGGGTGGGCGCGTCGAATCCGGCGCGATATCACGCCGTGATGGCAATGTATCCTGCACGACTTGCTCCTCACCCGCTCTTGAGGGACGTGACTACCGGAGATTTTATTAACTATCTCTTTTGTAACCTACCGCAGAAACCGATCCTCGTCCATCAAAGGCACTGCATCGAGCCCGTTTGACGACTTCGCAGATCGAGGGAAGGGGACTCCAGGCGCGTGAACCGCAGAAGCGGACATCGCGTCTTCACCGCCCCGTAGCAGCCCGCGACCCGAAACGGCCAAAGCCGTAAATGACCACCCAAGGAGCCACGACGACTCGGTCTAACGCGCCCGCCAGATAGCGAGCAAGCACCACAGGGAAGTCGCCGCGTGATAGAGGATCGCGGGCCATAACAGGATGCCGACCATCTCCAGAACGAGGGCGGAATAGGTCAAGACGGCCGTGGTTAGGAAATTGTAGAGCGCCACTCCGACGAGGAGGCCCAGGGTGCTTCGTCTGTCTTCGGCGTCACGCGCACCCCAGCTTGCTGCGGCAAGAGCGAGCAGCGCCGCACCGCAGATCCGCGCGATCAGCGGTGCCTCCGAAGCGACCGGCCTTGCCTCAAACAGCAGAACGAAGAGGATCGATGGCGCCACGACAAGCCCCAATCCCGTCGCACCTTCGGCGATTGCGAACAGGGTCAGAAGCGTGTGTCGGTGAGCTGTGTTCATGGCGCAGAATCCCCGTGCCCAGGTCAACGTCACTTTCGGCACGGGCCGCCTTGGCGACGGGCCGCTCTGCGCAGGACCTCTTGCCTCAAGGTTGCGGCTGAAGTTCTATCTTCAAGCTGCTCAGCTTGCCGTCGAAGGCGAACGGTGCCTGGTAGTCGTTATCGTCGACACCGGTTCCCGTGTCGGAGCCGATATCAAAGGTTTCACTCGCTTCGAGAGCAAAGGGAATGGTGTTTGGGAAGGTCCCGCTTGCTGCCTCGGCGCCGTCGATCGTGATTGTCCCCTTGCCACCTTTGCCGAGGCCGGGCCCATCGGACTTGAAGGAGAAGACGAGATTGTGCTTTCCAGGCGTCAATGCCGTTGCGCCCTCCACCCTTGGCCGGGCGAGGTCCAATAGGTCATAGACAAAGATTGGCTCGCCTTTGAGCAGGTAGAAGCCCCATCCCCCGAAGCGCCCGCCCGCAGTCACAAGCATGCCGTTGCCGCCGCCCGTGGGCACATCGATATCGGCCGTGATCGTGAAGGACTTGTTGAGGACGCTCGGTGCGGTCCCAAGGGGCACGCCGACGATGGGTTTCGTATAGATGAAGTCATTGCGTCCAGCGACGATGCTCGGTCGCGGGAGAATGAAGCGCGTCAAGGCCGAGGCGTCCAACGGCAGAACCTGGTACTTCGCGGCCTCGATCCAGAACAAATCCTGCAACTCCTTCAGCTTGCCGGGATTGGCGGCCGCCAGATCATTGTTTTGCGTCCAGTCCTTGGACAGGTCGAACAACTCCCAGGTCACACCGTTGACGATGTCTTTCGGGATCGGAGCCGTTCCGTTCCAAGGTTCCCGATAGGGCAATGTGGAGGCGATCCACCCATCGTGATAGATCGCGCGATTGCCGAACATCTCGAAATATTGGGTCGAATGTTTCGATGGCGCATCGGCGTTTGCCTTGTCGAATGTGTCGGCCAGGCTCACGCCTTCGATCGGCGTCTGGGTGATCCCATTGACTGCATCAGGAGCACGGATGCCCGTCGCTTCCAAGATCGTCGGGACGATGTCGATGACATGGTGGAACTGGTTGCGCACCCCACCCGGATCTTTGATGTGGCCCGGCCATGCGATGGCCATGCCGTTACGAATGCCCCCAAAATAGGAAGCGACCTGCTTGGTCCATTTGAAGGGCGTATCGAAAGCCCAGGCCCAGCCGACTGAATAGTGCGGATAGGTCAACGCCGACCCCCAGGCGTCGTAGAATTTGAGCTGGTCCTGGACGGGCACGTCGACGCCGTTGAAGAAAGTCATCTCGTTTGGCGTTCCAGCCGGGGAGCCTTCCGCGCTCGCGCCGTTGTCGCCGCTGATAAAGATAATCAGCGTGTCATCGAGCTTGCCCATGTCCTCGACCGCTTTGACGACCCGGCCGATTTCATTGTCGGTATAGGCGAGGTAGGCTGCGTAGACGTCGGCCTGGTGGATGAAAAGCTTCTTCTCATCAGCCGAAAGGACGTCCCACGGCTTGATGAGCTTATCCGGCCAGGGTGTCAGTTGCGCATCCTGAGGGACAACTCCAAGCCTCTTCTGGTTGGCGAAGATTTGGTCGCGCAGCGCATTCCATCCCTTGTCGAACAGATGCAAGTCGCTGATCTTTTTGATCCACTCGGGGGTCGGGTGATGAGGCGCATGAGTCCCGCCCGGTGCGTAGTAGAGGAAAAATGGCTTCTTGGGATCGAGCTGATTGAGTTGGTTGAGATAGTTGATGGCGTCGTCCGCCATATCAGTCGTCAGGTTGTAGGTGGGATTGTTCAGATAGGGATAGACACGCGTGGTATTGCGGTAGAGGTCCGGTTGCCACTGGTTGGTCTCGCCGCTGACAAAGCCATAGAAATACTCAAATCCCATTCCGATGGGCCATTGATCGAAGGGACCCGCCTGACTGGTTTGGAAAGATGGCGTGTTGTGATTCTTGCCGAACCACGATGTTGCATAACCATTTGCCTTGAGGATCGTGCCGATCGTGTCCTTGTCCGCGGTGATGACGCTGTCGTATCCCGGATAACCGGTCGACGCCTCGCTGATCACACCGAAGCCGACTGAATGATGATTGCGGCCCGTGATCAGAGCGGCGCGTGTGGGGGAACACAGCGATGTCGTATGGAAGTTCGTGTAACGCAGACCGATGTTGGCAATCCGGTCGAGTGTTGGCGTCGGAATGACGCCGCCGAAGGTGCTCGGGGCCGCAAATCCGACGTCATCGGTCAAGATCAGCAAGACGTTTGGCGCACCCTTGGGCGGCACAACTTGCGGCTGCCAGTATGGCGTCGACTGAAGCGCGTCGAGATTTGTCGTGCCGCCAAACTGCCCTGGCGGCGGCGGGATCTGTCGGCCGTCGATTGTGATCGTCGCACTCGGCGTGCCGGGTGTTCCATTGATGACTTGAGCTGACGCACTCGTCCCGCCAATGGAAAAAAATGTAAGCGCAGTGCCGCCTAATAGGGCAGCCAAAGTCAGGATGCTGCTTTTCATCTCGATTCCCCCCGGCAATCGATCCCGCGTGATGTGGACCGTTTTATTCGGGGAGGGTATGGCGAGTACCGCGAGCGCGCCAGTAACATACAGTATGCACTGTTGATCCGCGTTCGCTCCGACAGTCACATTGGAGACCGCGTTGCGGACCTGATTTCCGGGCAACGGCCGAACGAGTGATCGTCCCGCTGCCGTTGCGCCGGATTGACAGATACTACCGTATGATACGCGCAAACCTCTATTCGAGCGAATATCTTTGGCGCCGGAGTCTGGTCCTCAACGGCGAGGGAGAAGCTTGATCACGATCACACTGGCACTTTCCAGAGCGGCTTCGATCTCGTTGCGCAGCGTCTCCACGAGTTCGAGGCATTCCGCATGGCGCTCATTTCGCTCTGCGGCGGAGGATGTTTCCCATTTTCTCCTCAGTTCATCTGCAATGGAGAAGTCGGCACAGAGTTCGCGGAAGTTATCGTCACGGGCGGCCAGTGAATCGATGGTTTTGGCGCTGGCTGGAAAGATGCGCTTGGCGAACCGTGTGTCGTAATCCATCCATCCTACCTCCAGGCGGCCTCTGCAAGTCCGGCGGCCGCATCGCATTATAAGTGGTGCATGATGATCCAGAATAGGGCGGAAGCAACGTAGTTTACAGTAAGGAACGGGAACGAAATCGGAATCCGCCGTTCAAAGCATGTCCGACAGGCATGAACTCCAGTTTCGCGCTGCCGTCGCTAACCGCAATCGACGGGAGTACGCCCAGAACCTGCGGACCACGAAGGACGCGTCATGAAAGGTCTTGTCACAATCGGTGGCTTATTCCGCCGACGCGACATGTGGCCATGACGCCGCCTCACGCGCGCTTGACACATCTGAAGCCGACATGGCTTGTGGACGTGTCCTCAGGCTCGGCATGTCTGGCGGCGGGACGATAGCGCCTGCAGTAGTTCGGCGCGCAAAGGTGGGATCCGCCCTTGAGGACGCGCCGCGGGATCCTGATGTCGGGCAGCCGCGGATCGTAGCTGGCGTCGGCGTCGCCTCCGCGGGGATTGCTGGGGATGCAGCATGAATGGCTGGCAGGCTCGGGATGGCGTGTCGACCAGAAGTCAGAGGTCCATTCCCAGACATTGCCGATCATGTCGTAGATGCCGTAGCCGTTTGATGGAAAGGATCCGACCGGGGACGTTCTGTCCGCACCGGCTGGCTTTGTACTCAGCGTAGGGAAGGTACCCTGCCAGGTGTTGGCCATGAGCTTTCCTTCCGGGTTCAACGCGTCGCCCCAGGCAAATTCTGCATCATCAAGGCCGCCGCGCGCAGCCAGTTCCCACTCTGCCTCGGTCGGCAGATCTTTTCCCGCCCAAGCCGCATAGGCCTTGGCGTCGCTATAGGCGATATGAACGACGGGATGATCGAGCTTGCCGCGGATGTCGGTGCGACCGCCGTAAGGGTGTCGCCAGTCCGCGCCGAACTTGAACGACCACCACTGGGCAATGTCGGGGCCGACGACGGCTTTCGGCGGGGTGAACACCAGAGATCCGGCCCGCAGCATTTTGGGAAGCGCTCCCGGATAGTCCTCGGCACGGGGAGCCCTTTCGGCGACGGTCACATGTCCGGTGGCGTTGACGAATGAGGCGAACTGCCGGTTGGTGACAGGGGTGGCGTCGATCCAGAAGCCGTCGACCGTCACCGGATGGGCGGGGGCCTCCTCCACATAATGCTCGTTCGATCCCATGGTGAAGGTACGGCCGGCCACCCAGACCAGACCCTGAAATCCCGCGTCGTCCACTGCGCGCCGGTCAGGTATCATTTTCGTCACCCTAGCAGCTTATCCCCGATCTTCGATCAAGATAACTATCCCTCACAGCCGCCTTCTTGAAGTAGGTTACAGTAAAATACGCCACCCCGCCGAATTCTATCGAGCGAAATAGAAGTCGCGGAGATGATATCGCGTCAGCACGGATGTCGCCTTTCACGCTATCGGTATTTCTGGGCGGCTTTCGCCCGGACATTGGTTCCTGCCTATCGGCGGTCTCGCCCGTAGGTTACGGTAAGATACTTGCTCTCTTTATATTTGCTACGCCTTATATACGCGTCCAGGCAAGCCGACGGGCCCTGTTGTTCTCAACGCGGCGTGCACTTTCGCACGGCTATCTCAACAGAGCATTCGAGAACCTCATCGGACCGTATCCAGCAGCCCTTGCAGTGTTGAGCTTTGCTTTGCCTGACCAAAAGAGGGAGAAATGGGCATGACAGAAAACGCGACTCCAACGAGGCGGGATATCCTGCTAACCGGCGGATCTTTGCTCGCCATGTCGGCGATTGGCACGGCTGCGAGCACCACCATGAGCCGGAATGCCATGGCTCAGGCCACGGGCAAAAGACCCAATATAGTGGTTATCATGGCCGATGACGTCGGCATCTGGAATATCGGCGCCTACAATCGCGGCATGATGGCCGGTCGTACTCCACATCTCGACAGGCTTGCTGCAGAGGGGATGCTCTTTACCGACTACTATGCCGAGGCGAGCTGCACGGCAGGACGGGCGAACTTCATCACCGGCGAGCTTCCGGTTCGAACTGGCATGACCACGGTTGGCCAGGCAGGCTCGCCCGTCGGCCTTCCTGCTGCGGCGCCAACCATTGCCACCGTGCTGAGGTCCCTGGGCTACGCCACAGGGCAGTTCGGCAAGAACCATCTTGGCGATCTCAACGAGTTTCTGCCAACGGTTCATGGCTTCGATGAGTTCTTCGGCTACCTTTATCATCTCGATGCGATGGAAGACCCCGCCCATCCCGGCTATCCGCAGGAACTGCTGAACGTAGTGGGCCCGCGCAACATGGTCCATTCCTGGGCCACGGAGACCGATGACCCGACGGAAATGCCACGATGGGGCAAGGTCGGCAAACAGAAGATTGAAGATGCTGGCACGCTTTATCCGGAGAGGATGAAGACGGTCGACGACGAGATCCGGGATCTTTCCTTCAAGTTTATCGACAGGGCCAAGGCCGATGGCAAGCCGTTCTTCCTTTGGCTCAACCCGACACGGATGCACATCGTGACTCATCTATCGGAAAAGTACGAGAAGATGCGTAATTCCGAGAATGGCTGGACCATCCATGAAGCAGGGATGGCGCAGCTTGACGACATTGTTGGCGACACCATGCAGAAGCTGAGGGACATGGGCGACGATGAGAATACGATCGTCGTGTTCACCACTGACAATGGCACCGAAAACTTCACTTGGCCGGACGGCGGTCAGACACCATTCTTCGGCGGAAAAGGCACGACATACGAAGGCGGCTTCCGCGCCCCCGCAATGGTCCGCTGGCCGGGACACGTTCCTCCCGGGTCGATTTGCAATGGGCTGATGTCGGGCCTCGACTGGTTCCCCACTCTTGCGGCCGCTGCTGGCAGCACCAATATCGCCGTCGAACTGAAAGCGGGGAAGGAACTCGATGGCCAGACCTATAAGGTTCACCTGGACGGCTATGATCAGACCAGCATGATCACCGGAACTGGCCCGTCGAACCGTCATGAAATCTGGTATTTCGCCGAAAGCGTGCTCGGCGCGGCCCGGATTGATGACTATAAATACACGTTCATGGAACAGCCGGACGGCTGGATAGGCAATACGGTGAAATTGGACGTGCCGACCGTGATAAACCTGCGCCTTGATCCATTCGAGCGTACGGCCTTTTTCAAGGGTAACGTTGGTTCACAAGAATACTTTGAATGGTACAAGTTCGAGTTCTGGCGTTTCGTCCTGGTTCAGCAAAAAGTTGAAGAGCTAGCGAAGACCGCCATTGAATTTCCGCCGATGCAGAAAGGCGGAAGCTTCGGAATAGACGCGGTCAAGGCACAAATCGCCGAGGCCATGCGCAAGCAACACGCACAGTAGGCCAAGTTGCACGTCGCATGGCGCGGCAGATCAATGCGGGTGGAGAGCTTTTGTGCCTCCAGCCGCATTGAACCAGCTTTTGTCAAGGCGCGAGCGGTTGACGTACGGCCGTTAAGTTAAGTCATTTGGAAGGGTTCAGATCGCAGAGCGCGGTGACCTTGCTTTAAATCGACTGAGCGCAAGACTGACAGAAAGGTGTGTGGGGGACGGCGTCAAGCCTCCTCTCGGCGATCGGCTTGCCACATTTTACACAGATGCCAAAAGTTCCAGCCTGAATCCGGTCCAACGCCGCCTGGACGGCGAGGAGCTCCTTTTGTCCGGTCTCGCCGAGTTCTTCCAGGACTTCATCGTTATTTCGCTCAGCGGCACGATCGTCATCATCAGGATTGCGAGGCTGCTCGAAATCATGCTCGATCGCTCGCAGGCGGGTTTCCAACTCATGCCGGCGTTCGTCAAGGATCGCCTTGTGCTTTTCGATATGCTGCCTCGGTTGCGAGGAGGATTGCTTCTGCATGGTCGTTCTCCAGTCGGCTTCATCTTCGTGACCGACACATTGTTCTGCTGCCAATCTCGCCCCCTGATCGAAGAAAACGAGCGATTCCCTCCGCCGCAAGCAAACCTAGGCGTGTCGTGGGTCCGTTGCATTGATCCGGATCAAGATCAGCTCTCGGTCTGACGCGGGGTGACAAATGCCGAGCCTCCGGTCACATGTCCTGCATAAACGCCTGCATTTCTTCAGGTGTGACTTTGCCGTCATTGTTTGCATCGACCGCGTCGAAGACGCGTTTGTGGATTGCGGTCAACTCTTCGAAAGAAATTGCGCCGTCCCCATCACTATCGGCGATGACGAACATGATCTTCATCATATGACCGCGCATTGGCCCCATCATGCGCATTCCTTCACTCATGCCCGATGACATCATGTTGCGGCCCATCATGCCGGGCATCATTTCCGATCCTTCGGCCTCGGGCTTAGCCTCCGACTGGGCCAAGTCTGGACTTTTCGTCTGGGCGGACGCGATGCCCATGGCACCGAGCAAGGCCAGCAGAGTGATAGTTGGCAGTCTGAACATGGACATTCTGCATCTCCTCTTTGAGGCATTATCCTCCATGGTTATTACGATGAATGCCGGGTTCAAGCGTTGCGCTGGATCAAATTGCCTGTCGCGGTAATCCGCGCCTGGCGGCAGTCCGAACCTTGGAGGACGGCTTTACCAACCCGAGAGGGCTGCCGATCCTAACCCGATCTGCAATAGGTCCTAGGCTATCGTCGGTGCGATCGGTAAGCGGATCGGACTTTCCAAGAACCGTGCATTTCAAGGCGTATGGCATGCCGGTCGGCGAGATGACGGCGCATCGTCATTGTCCGTCCGCCGAGATTAAACCTGGGAAATCACTCCGCTTTCTTTTTCGACCGCCCGCCGTGCCCTGATCGCCGTTGCGAAATGGAGCGAGGGCTTGCCGAACCGGGCCTTCGAACTGAAGGCGCTCATTGTGATGGACAAGGTCAGCGCGGCTTGACAATGTGACGAGATGCGTTGCATTTTCGCCACAATGCGTTGCTTAAAGGTCACGCAAGGGTTTAGACATTCGCTCCCGATCGAGTCGTTGCAACGCTGGCTTTTTTAAGCCGGCGTTTCCTTGGTTTCGATCGGATGGCGAGGGCGGCAGATGCCGTCTGAAGAGAGGCCGAATGACGCAGGATGGGGTATCGCCGGCGGCGGCGGGCGAGACGGTGACGACGGTGACCGATCGCCGCGCCCTTTTTGCCGTGCCCGGCCTCGTGCTCGCCGGCGGCGCGCTTCTCTGCGCCACGGCGACGCTGTTCGTGCTGCTCGGTCTGACGCCGATCGCGCCGACGTCGCATGTCGTCATCACCTCGGTGATCGTCAATTCCTTCTTTGTCCTGACGCTGCTGGCCTTGATCGCTCGCGAGGTGGCAAGGCTGCTCAAGGCGCGCACCCGCGGCCGTGCGGCAGCCCGTCTGCATATCCGCATCGTCGTGCTCTTCTCGATCGTGGCGATCACGCCGGCGATCCTCGTCGCCATCTTCGCCAGCATCACGCTGAATGCCGGCCTTGACCGCTGGTTTGCCCTGCGCACCCAGTCGATCGTCAGCTCGTCGCGCAATATCGGCCAGGCCTACATGATGGAGAATGCCAGCTATCTGCAGGGGCAGACGGTCTCCATGGCCAACGACCTGGAGCGCAACCGTGCGCTCTACAGCCTCGACAGGACGGGTTTTGCCGACTTGATGACCCGCCAGGCGAGGGGCCGCGGCTTGCTCGGCGCCTTTCTCGTCGAGCGCGACGGCTCGGTGATCGTGCAGGCCGATATCGCCACCGAAAAGCCGCTGCCGGCCATTCCACAGGACGCGCTGGAAAAGGCGGCTGCCGGCCAGCCGACGCTGATCCCGCCCGGCGTCACCAATCTCGTCGGCGCCATCATCAAGCTCGATGCCATCCAGGGCACTTTTCTCTATACGGTGCGCGCCGTCGATCCCAAGGTCATGGGTGCCATGCGCATGATGGAGGAGAACGCCACCGAATACAGCTCGATGGAGGCGAACCGCTTCTCGCTGCAGGTCGCCTTCGCCGTGCTCTACATCGGCTTCGCGCTGATCGTGCTGTTGGCGGCGATCTGGACGGCGATCGCCGTCGCCGACCGCATCGTCCGGCCGATCCGCCTGCTGATCACCGCGGCCGACAGCGTTGCATCGGGCAATATGGACATCGTCGTGCCGGTGCATGCCGTCGACGGCGATGTCGCCAATCTCTCACGCACCTTCAACAAGATGATCTCGGAAATCCGCACCCAGCGCGACGAGATCCTGGAGGCCAAGGACGAGGTCGACGACCGCCGCCGCTTCATCGAGGCGGTGCTTTCGGGCGTCACCGCCGCTGTCATCGGCGTCGAGCAGGACCGCCGCATCGCCATCGTCAACAGTTCGGCCGAGACGCTGATGTCGCTATCGGCCGACGAGATGCTCGGAAAGCAGCTGGTCGATATCGCCCCTGAGGTCGATCACGTGCTGACCGAGGCAGCGGTGCGTTATCGCGGCGATTTCCGCAAGCAGATCGCGCTGGTGCGCGGCGGCACTGTGAGGACGCTGAGTGTGCAGGTTACCCGCGAGGAGGTGCGCGACATGAGCGAATCCTACGTGATCACGCTCGACGACATCACCGATCTCGTCATCGCCCAGCGCTCGACCGCCTGGGGCGACGTGGCAAGGCGCATCGCCCATGAGATCAAGAACCCGCTGACGCCGATCCAGCTGTCCGCCGAGCGCATCCAGCGCCGCTACGGCAAGCAGATCGACCCGGGTGACCGGACCGTCTTCGACCAGTGCACCGATACGATCATCCGCCAGGTCGGCGATATCGGCCGCATGGTCGACGAATTCTCCGCCTTTGCCCGCATGCCGAAGCCGACCAAGGAGCCGAGCGACCTGCGCAATATCCTGCGCGACGCGATCTTCCTGCGCGAGATGGGCAACCATCACGTCACCTTCGAGCAGGATTTCGGCGACCAGCCGCTGGAGGGCCTGTTCGACAGCCGCATGCTCGGCCAGGCTTTTGGAAATCTCATCAAGAATGCCGTCGAATCGATCGAGGCCGTTCCGAGCGACGAGCGGGATGAACGCAAGGTTCTCGTCCGCGCCGCCCTCGATACCGCCCGCGACCGCTTCACCGTCGACGTGATCGACAATGGCCGCGGTCTGCCGGTGGAGAACCGCCACAGCATTCTGGAACCCTATATGACGATGCGTGAGAAGGGCACCGGCCTCGGCCTCGCCATCGTCAAGAAGATCATCGAGGAACATGGCGGGCAGCTCGAGCTGCATGATGCGCCTGCCGATTTTGACCGGGGAAGAGGGGCCATGATCCGCGTGCATCTGCCACGCCTGGATCCGACGCCTTCTGCTCCCGCAGCCAATGACAAGGAAAGCGTTTATGGCCTCTGATATTCTCGTCGTCGACGATGAGCACGATATTCGCGAGATCGTTTCCGGGATTCTCTCCGACGAGGGGCACGAGACGCGCACGGCCCATGACAGCGACAGCGCGCTGGCGGCGATTTCCGATCGGGTGCCGCGGCTGATCTTCCTCGATATCTGGATGCAGGGCAGCAAGCTCGATGGTCTGTCGCTGCTCGACGAGATCAAGACCCGCCATCCGGAACTGCCCGTCGTGATGATATCAGGCCATGGCAACATCGAGACCGCTGTCTCGGCGATCAAGCGCGGCGCCTTCGATTTCATCGAGAAACCCTTCAAGGCCGACCGGCTGATCCTGATCGCCGAACGGGCGCTGGAGAATTCCAAACTGAAGCGCGAGGTTTCCGACCTGAAGCGCCGCACCGGTGACGCGCTGGAGCTGATCGGTACCTCGGTCGCCGTTTCGCAGCTGCGCCAGACGATCGAGAAGGTTGCGCCGACCAACAGCCGCATCATGATCCTCGGCGCGTCGGGCTCCGGCAAGGAGCTGGTGGCGCGGATGATCCACAAGAAGTCGGCCCGCGCCAACGGCCCCTTCGTTGCGATCAACGCCGCCAACATCACGCCCGAGCGCATGGAAGTGGCGCTGTTCGGCACCGAGGGCACGCCCGGCCAGGCGCGCAAGATCGGCGCGCTCGAAGAAGCCCATCGCGGCATCCTCTATCTCGACGAAGTCGGCGAAATGCCGCGCGAGACGCAGAACAAGATCCTGCGCGTGCTGGTCGACCAGCAGTTCGAGCGCGTTGGTGGTTCCAAGCGCGTCAAGGTCGATGTCCGCATCATCTCCTCGACCGCCTATAATCTCGAGAGCCGCATCGCCGAGGGCTGGTTCCGCGAGGATCTCTATCATCGCCTCGCCGTCGTGCCGGTGCGTGTGCCGGCCCTTGCCGAACGGCGCGAGGACATTCCCTTCCTCGTCGATCAACTGATGCGCCAGATTTCCGAGCAGGCCGGCATCCGTCCGCGCCGTATCGGCGACGACGCCATGGCGGTGCTGCAGGCGCATGACTGGCCCGGCAACATCCGCCAGCTGCGCAACAACATCGAGCGGCTGATGATCCTTGCCCGCACCGACGGCCCGGATGCGCCGATCACCGCCGACATGCTGCCGACCGATCTCGGCGACATGCTGCCGAAGGTTTCCGCCAAGAACGACTATCACATCATGACGCTGCCATTGCGCGAAGCCCGCGAGATGTTCGAGAAGGATTATCTGATCGCCCAGATCAACCGCTTCGGCGGCAATATCTCGCGCACCGCGGAATTCGTCGGCATGGAGCGTTCGGCGCTGCACCGCAAGCTGAAGTCGCTCGGCGTCTGATCGTTTCCGGCGTGGCCGACGCTGCGCCGCGCCCATATTGCTTTCCGGAAGACCAGGTTTCCCATGCCGAGAATTGCCTATGTGAATGGCCGTTACGTCAAGCATTCCGATGCCAGCGTGCATATCGAGGATCGCGGCTACCAGTTTGCCGACGGCGTCTACGAGGTCTGCGAGGTGCGCCACGGCTATATCGTCGATCTCACACGCCATCTGAACCGTCTCGACCGTTCGCTCGGTGAGTTGCGCATCGCCTGGCCGATGAGCCGGGCGGCGCTGACGCAGGTCATTCGCGAGACGCTGCGCCGCAACCATGTCCGCAACGGGCTTTTCTACATGCAGGTGACGCGCGGCGTCGCCCGCCGCGATCATGTCTTCCCGGCTGAGGGGACGCCGCCCTCGCTTGTTATCACCGCCAAGAGCACCGATGCCAAGATCATCGCCGCCAAGAACGCCAACGGCATCAAGGCGATCACCCTTGTCGACAACCGCTGGGACCGCGTCGACATCAAGTCCGTCGGCCTGCTGCCGAATGCCATGGCCCGCCAACAGGCCAAGGAGGCCGGCGCCCAGGAAGCGATCTATGTCGACGGCAACGGCATGGTGAAGGAAGGGGCGGCGACCAATGTCTGGATCGTCGATCCGGATGGAACGCTGGTGACGCGCCCGGCCGAACACGGCATTCTGCGCGGCATTACCCGCACCACTCTGATGGATGTCGCAGCCAAGTTGGGGTTGACGATCGCCGAGCGGAACTTCTCCGTTTCGGAGATGCTCGCAGCCCGCGAGGTCTTCCTCACTGCAGCCACAAGCATTTGTTTTCCGGTCGTTTCCGTCGATGGCCAGGCCATTGCCAACGGTCATCCGGGCAGCGTTTCGCAGAAAGTCCGCGAAGCCTTTTTCGACGTTGCGGAAAAGATTGCGATTTGATACCAAGATTTGCTGGACAGGTGGAACGAGGATGCCACCCGGTCTTCGCATGGTGAGGTTGATTGATATTCTACCGGCCAGATCAGGTCGGCAATAAAGAAAGAAGCGGCGCGATGGCGGAACGTTCTCAGAATCTTCAGGACTTATTTCTCAATACTGTTCGCAAGCAAAAGATTTCCCTGACAATCTTTCTGATCAACGGCGTGAAACTCACGGGCGTTGTTACGTCTTTTGACAATTTCTGTGTTCTTCTTCGCCGTGACGGCCATTCGCAGCTCGTGTATAAGCATGCGATCTCGACGATCATGCCGGGCCAGCCCATGCAGATGTTCGAGAGCGAAGAAGCAGCGTCCTAACAGGATCAGCCGTCATTTCGACACGCGATACCAAGAACGATTCGATCATCCCTGAGGCCGCCAAGCACAGGGACGACATGCGCGCGACTGTGGTCGTGCCGGTGCTGAAATCGCGCAGTCGCGGCGGCCAGAGTGAATCGGCCTCGACCCGCACGCCGGAAAGCCGTCTCGAAGAGGCGACGGGCCTTGCCCAGGCGATCGACCTCGATGTCGTCAATGGCTCGATCGTCCCGGTCAACGATCCGCGACCGGCCACACTGCTCGGCACCGGCAAGATCGAGGAGATCAAGGCGCTGCTCGATGAGCGCGATTCCGGTCTGGTCATCGTCGATCATCCGTTGACGCCGGTGCAGCAGCGCAATCTCGAAAAGGAATGGAACGCCAAGGTCATCGACCGGACGGGCCTCATCCTCGAAATCTTCGGCCGCCGCGCCTCCACCAAGGAAGGCACGCTGCAGGTCGATCTCGCCCATCTGAATTATCAGAAGGGCCGCCTGGTCCGGAGCTGGACCCACCTTGAACGCCAGCGCGGCGGCGGCGGCTTCATGGGCGGCCCCGGCGAAACCCAGATCGAAGCCGACCGGCGAATGCTGCAGGACCGCATCATCAAGCTCGAACGCGAGCTGGAGCAGGTCGTGCGCACCCGCCAGCTCCACCGCGCCAAGCGCCGCAAGGTGCCGCACCCGATCGTGGCGCTGGTCGGCTATACCAATGCCGGCAAATCGACGCTGTTCAACCGTATCACCGGCGCCGGCGTGCTGGCCGAAGACATGCTCTTTGCCACGCTCGACCCGACGCTTCGGCGTATGAAGCTGCCGCACGGCCGCACCGTCATCCTGTCCGACACCGTCGGCTTCATCTCCGACCTGCCGACCCATCTGGTCGCCGCCTTCCGGGCGACGCTGGAAGAGGTGCTGGAAGCCGATCTCATCCTGCATGTCCGCGACATGTCCGATGCCGACAACCAGGCGCAGAGCTCCGACGTGATGCGCATCCTGAACGACCTCGGCATCGACGAAGCCGAAGCCGAAAAGCGTCTGATCGAAGTCTGGAACAAGATCGACCGGCTGGAGCCCGAGGTGCACGATGCCATGGTGCAGAAATCGGCCGGCGCCAGCAACGTGGTGGCGGTTTCGGCCGTCAGCGGCGAGGGCGTCGACACGCTGATGGAAGAGATCAGCCGCAGGCTGTCCGGCGTGATGACCGTGGCGACGATCCGCCTTCCGGTCGACAAGCTGGCGCTGCTGCCCTGGCTTTACGATCATGCGATCGTCGACGGCCGCGAGGATAATGAGGATGGCACGATCACCCTCGATCTGCGCCTCTCCGAAACCGAGGCGACCGAACTCGAACGCCGCATCGGCACTGGACCGAAGTCTTCAAAGGAAGATTGGGAGCGGTAAGGCGTTCCCTTCTCCCCTCGGGGGTCCGAAGGACGGGTCGAGACCCGTGGCTCGACCCCGGTCGGTGGGGGGCCACGGGGCACGCCCTTCATTGCCCTTCGCTTGCGCTCAGCGCAGTCGCTCCTGTCGTCGCTCACCCCCTCATCTGCCTGCCGGCATCTTCTCCCCGCCGGGGAGAAGGGAGATGTGGCAACGTCCCGCTCACTCAGCCCCCGACGTAACAGCTCTTTCAATCGCTTTCGCCGCCTGCCAGATTTCTTCCATGCGTTCGAGACTGGCTGCCTCCAGCGTCTCGCCTTCTGCTTCAAGAACTTGTTCTATATGACTGAACCGACGCCTGAATTTCGTATTCGTCCCGCGCAGCGCCTGCTCCGGATCCGCCTTCACATGCCGGCCGATATTGACGACCGCGAAGATCAGGTCGCCGAGCTCGTCGCTGACCTTTGCCTGATCGCCTTCGCGAAGGGCCACCCGCAATTCGCCGATCTCCTCCTCGATCTTGTCGAGGATCGGCTCGGGTGCCGACCAGTCGAAGCCGACTTTGGCGGCGCGTTCCTGCAGCTTCAGTGCCTCCGTCAAGGCCGGGAAGCTACGCTGCACGGAGCCGAGGAAACCGCCGTTGAAGTCCTCGGTGATGCCGCGCCGTGACCGCCGTTCAGTGCGCTCGCGTTTCTCCGCCTGCTTGATCTCGTCCCATTGTCTCTTCACCGCGTCCGGCGTATCCGCCGCCGAGCGGGCAAAGACGTGCGGATGGCGGCGGATCATCTTGGCGGTGATGGCGTTGACCACGTCGCCGAAGGAAAATTCGCCCGCCTCCTCGGCCATGCGGGCATGAAAGACCACCTGCAGCAGCAGGTCGCCCAGTTCGTCGCAGAGATCGTCCATATCGCTACGCTCGATCGCATCGGAGACCTCATAGGCCTCTTCGATCGTATAGGTCTTGATCGTCTCGAAACTCTGCACGATGTCCCAGGGGCAGCCGGTTTCGGGATGGCGTAGCGCCGCCATGATCTCGATCAGCCGCGAAATGTCTTTGGAAGGTTCCATGTTGCCTCGGTTCAGCAGGCTTCAGTTCAGAGGCCCTCAGTTCAATGGCCCTCAGTTCAGTGGAATGTCGTTGGCGCTCTTCGACGACTGGTAGCTGGTCGACAGCGCGTCGTAGCGCGCCTTGATGCGGGCGGTCTGTGTCTGCAGCGCGGTCTTCAGCGGAGCCTCCTCGGTCTCGACGAGATCGGCGATGGCAAAGCTGTTCCAGAAGGCGTTTTGCCTGCGGTAGCCGCCGGGTTCAAGCCCGAAGACTTCCTTCAGGATCTTCAGGTCGTGCGGAATGGCGAAGGCGTCGCGCGAATCCTCGTGGCTGAAGAAATAGTAGAAATTGTCGAAGCCCGCCCAGGTGATCGCCGACATGCACATGGTGCAGGGTTCGTGCGTCGAAAGGAAGATCAGATCCTTGGTCGGCGGCTTGTCGCCCAGCTCGTAGAAGCGCTTCAGCGTATGCACCTCGCCGTGCCAGAGCGGATTCTCCAGCTCGTTATTGGTCTCGGCGACGACAAGCGAAAGATCGGATTTCCGCAGGATCGCCGCACCGAACACCTTATTGCCAAGCGAAACGCCACGCTCCGTCAGCGGCAGGATATCGTCTTCCATGACCTGAAGCAGGCGGGAGGCAATGGTCTTATCAGGCATGAGGGCCCTCCAGTTTTCCTCAGTCTATCGCCTTGGCGGCGCGAGTGAAATGCGTGAAGCACCGGTGGACGTCTTTTGTCACAGGCTTTATACTGCGCTGCAGCAAGCGGGCTGGGAATATGCGGCTTTTTGGCAGCACGGGTGACTTTTCTCAAATCACTGACGGCACGAGCAAAAGAATACCTGCTTGCTTGGGCTTTCGAATTTCTGTTCCTTCAATCCCTTGTCGATCAAGGGCATATTCCGGCAACTTCGAAGTGGATTGATGATGCCTCCCAAGACTGAACAGCTTTCGGTATTTCCCGCCTTCTTTCGCGTGGAAGGCCAGAAGACGGCTGTCTTCGGCAATGGCGACGAAGCTTTCGCCAAGGTGCGGCTGCTGCTGAACACAAAGGCGCGGATCATTGCCTATGCCGACCGGCCGGAAGCCGATTACCACGCCTTCCTGATTGCCAACCGCATCGAGACCGTGCGCGCTGCCTTCTCCGCCGAACAGGTCGAGGGTTCAGCACTCGTCTTCGCCGCAACCGGCAATGAAGCCGACGACCGCAGCATCGTCGATGCCGCCCGTGCCGCCAGAATTCCGGCCAATGCCGTCGATCAGCCCGATTACTGCGATTTCTTCACGCCGGCGCTGGTCAATCGCGCCCCCGTCGCCGTTGCGATCGGCACCGAAGGGGCAGGGCCGGTTCTGGCGCAGATGATCCGCGCGCAGATCGACCAGCTTCTTTCGCCCTCGCTCGGCCGTCTTGCCGGTCTGGCGACGAGTTACCGCAAGGCCGTCGAACAACTGATTCCCAGAGGCGTCTCCCGCCGGGTCTTCTGGCGCCGCTTCTTTTCCGGTGCCGTTGCCGATGCGGTCGCCAATGGGAACCTGCCGCAGGCCCGGCATGCCGCCGACCGGCTGCTGCACGCGATGGACAAGGTGGCCGGCCACGTCTGGCTGGTCGGCGCCGGTCCGGGTGCCGAGGATCTGCTGACGCTGCGCGCCCAGCGCGTGATGATGGAAGCCGATGTCATCGTCTATGACGCGCTCGTCCCGCAGGCGATCGTCGATATGGGCCGCCGCGATGCCGAGCGGCTTTCCGTCGGCAAGCGCAAGGGCTGCCACTCGAAGTCCCAGGAAGAGATCAACGACCTGCTGGTCGATCTCGGTCGTCAGGGCAAGCGCGTCGTCCGTCTGAAATCCGGCGATCCCCTGGTCTATGGCCGGGCAGGGGAAGAGATGGCGGCACTGCGTGCTGCCGGCATCACCTATGAGGTCGTGCCCGGCATCACCTCGGCTTTCGCAGCCGCAGCCGATTTCGAGCTGCCGCTGACGCTGCGCGGCGTCGCCTCCTCGCTGGTCTTCACCACCGGCCATGATCTCACCGGCGACGTGCTGCCCGATTGGGCAAGCCTTGCCGTCTCCGGCGCGACGATCGCTGTCTATATGGGCCGCACGGTTGCTGCCTCCGTCGCCGAGCGGCTGATGCAGGCGGGCATTCCGTCTGAGACCACCGTCGCCGTCATCGAGAATGCCAGCCGCGCTGATCGCCGCCTGCTGCATGGCACGCTCGCCGATCTGCCCGATCTGCAGCACCGCGACGAATTGACCGGGCCTGTCATGGTCATCATCGGCGATGCGGTCGCCGGCGCCAATTTCGAACTGTCCGAGCCCCTGGTGCGCGCAAACGCCCGGCTCGAGGAACTTGCAAGGAGCTGAATATGGGTGACAAGGTTCTGACCGCCAACCGGCTGACGGACGGCATTGCCGTCTGGCTGGATGCGAATGGGAAGTGGTCCACCGCGCTGCAGGAGGCGCTCGTTGCCCGTCATGCCGAGGCCGTTGCGGCGCTGGAGGCGATCGGCAAAAAATCCTATGCCGACAACGAGGTCGTTGACGTCGCCGTCGTCGACGTTCAGGAAACCAACGGCATTCTCTGGCCGCTTCGCCTTCGCGAGCGCATCCGCGCACAAGGCCCGACCATGGAATATGCCCCGGGCTACGCTCCTGCCGATCCCGAATTCATTGCAGTCTGAGGAAGACGATGTACCGTTACGACGAATTTGACCATGCCTTTGTTACCGAGCGCGTCGAGCAGTTTCGCGATCAGGTCCAGCGCCGCCTTTCCGGCGAGCTCGCCGAGGACGCGTTCAAGCCGCTGCGCCTGATGAACGGCGTCTACCTGCAGCTCCACGCCTACATGCTGCGCATCGCCATTCCCTATGGCACGCTGAGCTCGCGCCAGCTGCGTATGCTCGCCCATATCGCTCGCACCTATGACCGCGGCTACGGCCATTTCACCACGCGCCAGAACCTGCAGTTCAACTGGCCGAAGCTGTCCGACATTCCTGATGCGCTGGCCGACCTCGCGAGCGTTGAAATGCATGCGCTGCAGACCTCGGGCAACTGCATCAGAAACGTCACCGCCGATCACTTCGCTGGTGCCGCCGCCGATGAGATCGCCGATCCGCGTCCTTACGCCGAAATCCTGCGCCAGTGGTCGTCGGTCCACCCGGAATTCTCCTTCCTGCCGCGCAAATTCAAGATCGCCGTCACCGGCGCCGAGCGCGACCGCGCCGCGATCCAGGTCCATGATATCGGCCTGCACGTGAAGAAGAACGACAAGGGCGAGATCGGCTTTGCCGTCTATGTCGGCGGCGGCCAGGGCCGTACGCCGATGATCGCCAAGCTGATCCGCGACTTCCTGCCCGAGGAAGACCTGCTCTCCTACACCACGGCCATCGTGCGCGTGTACAATCTGCACGGCCGCCGGGACAACAAATACAAGGCCCGCATCAAGATCCTGGTGCACGAAACCGGCACCGAGGAACTGACGCGCCAGGTGGAGGCCGAATTCGCCGCGCTGAAGGATACCGAGCTCAAGCTGCCGGAAAAGGACGTCCAGTCGATCGCTGCTTATTTCGCGCCGCCTGAGCTGCCCGAGCGCGCCGAAGGCTGGGAAAACCTTGCCCGCTGGAAGAAGGCCGATTCCGGTTTTTCCCGCTGGGTCCAGCAGAATGTGCAGCCGCACAAGAACCCCGATTACGGCATGGTGACGATCTCGCTGAAGCCGATCGGCGGCATTCCGGGCGATGCCTCGGATGCGCAGATGGATGCGATCGCCGATCTTGCCGAGGAATATGCCTTCGACGAAATCCGCGTCAGCCATGAGCAGAACCTGATCCTGCCGCATGTGGCGCTGGCCGATCTCGAAGCCGTCTATCGCGGCCTCGTCGCCATCAATCTCGCTGAAGCCAATGCCGGCCTGATCACCGATATCATTGCCTGTCCGGGGCTGGACTACTGCGCGCTCGCCAATGCGCGCTCCATCCCGCTGGCGCAGGAAATCTCCCGCCGCTTCGGCGATGCCGAACGCCAAGCCGAGATCGGCGAGCTGAAGATCAAGATCTCCGGCTGCATCAATGCCTGTGGCCATCACCATGTCGGCCATATCGGCCTGCTCGGTGTCGAGAAGAAGGGCGCCGAACTCTACCAGATCACGCTCGGCGGCTCCGGCGACGAACATACCTCGATCGGCGAGATCATCGGCCGCGGCTTCGAGCCGGACCGGGTGACCGACGCGATCGAGACGATCGTCGACACCTATCTCGGCCTGCGCCTCGATCATTCCGAGAACTTCCTCGCCGCCTATCGCCGTGTCGGACCGCAGCCTTTCAAGACTGCGCTCTACGGCTCGGCCGCTGAAGCGGCATAAGGAGGGGATGATGACGAAGATCTGGAGAGAAACCGGTTTTGTCGAAAACGATCCCTGGGTGATCGAAACCGACGAGGTGAAGGCGACTGAGGAGCAGAAGCCGCTGCTCGGTCTCGACGAACTGATCGCCAGGGCCGACGAAAGCAACGATATCGGCCTCGGCGTGCTGATCAAGCCGGCCGACGACGTGCGCAGGCTGGAGCCCTATCTCGATCGCCTCGAAATCGTCGCCGTCGCTTTTCCCGCGTTCAACGACGGTCGCGCCTTCAGCCATGCCTCGCTGTTGCGCCAGCGCCTCGGCTACACCAACGAGCTGCGCGCCGTCGGCGACGTGCTGATCGATCAGGTGCCGTTGATGCTGCGCGTCGGCATCGACAGCTTTGCCGTCACCAACGCCACGGCGCTGAAGCGGCTGGCCGAAAACCGTCTTCCCGCCATTCCCCATCATTATCAGCCGGCGGCGCGTGACGCCGAAGCCGGCAAGGGCTATAGTTGGCGCCGTCAGGCGAAGCCGGCCGCATAAGCGACCGGTTCGTCGTTGCAGAGCATGTCGCGCAAAAGTGTGCGGCGGTTTTGCGATAACGACATGCTTTAGAATGACGGAACGCTAGCATGAAGAGATTCGAAGTGGCGGTGATCGGTGGTGGTCTCGCCGGCATGATCGCCGCAATCGCGCTGGCGCGCGGCGGCCGCAGCGTGGCGCTGGTGGCACCCCTCGCTCCGAAAGAAGACCGGCGCACCACGGCGCTGATGGATCAGTCGATCCGCTTCCTCGACCGCCTGGCGCTCTGGGAAAAGCTCCGCCCCGCAGCCGCTCCTCTCACCAGCATGCGGATCGTCGACGGCACCGATCGGCTGCTGCGCGCGCCGACCACCACCTTCCGTGCCGCCGAGGTCGGCCTCGATGCCTTCGGTTACAATTTCCCCAACAAGGCGCTGACCGGCATTCTCGAAGAGGCTGCAGCCGGCGAGGGCAATATCACCCGTTTCACCGATATGGCCGAATCGATCGACATATCAGCCGAGGCTGTCTCGATCCGGCTTGCCGGCGGCGAGATGCTGTCGGCCGATTTTGCCGTCGGCGCCGATGGCCGCGGCTCGAAGCTGCGCGAGACCTCCGGCATTGCCGTGCGCAACTGGTCCTATCCGCAATCGGCCATGGTGCTGAATTTCGCCCATTCGCTGCCGCACCAGAACATCTCGACCGAATTCCACACCAAACACGGCCCCTTCACCCAGGTACCGCTACCGGGGAGCCGCTCGAGCCTCGTCTGGGTGCAGGATCCCGCTGAGGCGGCGAGCCGCATGGAGTTGCCGCTTGCCGATCTCGGCGCTCTCGTCGAGGCGCGCATGCAGTCCATGCTCGGCAAGGTTGATGTCGAGGAGGGCGTCCAGGTCTGGCCGCTCTCCGGCATGATGGCGCATCGTTTCGGCAGGGGGCGCATCGCGCTGATTGGCGAGGCCGCCCATGTCTTCCCGCCGATCGGGGCGCAGGGGCTGAACCTCAGCCTGCGCGATATCATGGCGCTTGCCGATATCCTCTGCGACCGGGCGGAATTGCCGGTACCGGCCGATGCCGGCGAAAGCTTCGATCGCAGGCGTCGCGCCGACATCATGACGCGCACGGCCAGTGTCGATCTTCTCAACCGCTCGCTGCTTTCGGATTTCCTGCCCGTCCAGATGCTGCGCGCTGCCGGCCTGCATATCCTCTCGGCCATACCGCCGCTGCGCAACATCGTCATGCGCGAGGGCATCGAGCCCGGCCGCGGCTTCCGCGATATTCCGGATGCGCTACGGGAAAAGTTGAAGCGGAAGAAGGCCTGATCGGATCACGATCAGCCAGAGCGAAACCGTCACCACCGAAAACACCGTCGTGATCAGGATCGTCGCCGAGGCGCGCTCCCGCCAGACGCCATATTGCTGGCCGATGACGAAGACGTTGGTGGCTGTCGGCAGTGAGGCGAGCAGCACGGCCGCCTGGATCCAGACCGGCTCGAAGCCGCCGACTGCCGTGAGTGCGATAAAAACCGCGATCGGATGCAGGATCAGTTTCGCCGGCACGATATAGGAGATCTCGGCCGGGATCCGCTTCAGCGGCCGCAGCGCCAGCGTCACGCCCATGGCAAAGAGCGCGCAGGGAGCCGCCGCCTGGGCGAGATAATCGACGAGGCGCTGAAACGCCAGCGGCGGGTCGAAGTGCAAGGCAGCCACCGCAAAGCCAAGCGCCATCGACAGGATGAAGGGATGCAGCGCGACCTTTCGCACGATATCGGCGATGAGCCGGCGGGCTGAACGCTTATCATCGCCGGCCGCCGCCATCAGCGCTGGCGCCATGATGAAATGCAGCGCGTTTTCGAAGCAGATGATCAATGCCACCGGTACGGCCGCCCCTTCACCAAGCGCCAACAGCGCCAGGCCCGGCCCCATATAGCCGATATTGCCATAGGCGCCGGCAAAGGACTGGATCGTGCAATCGGCCAGCGAATTGCCGCGCACGACGCGGCCGATGACGAAAAGCAGGATGAAGACCGCATAGGTCGCCGCGATGTCGGTGACGATGAAATCGACGCGCGTCAGCTCTTCGATCGGCGTGCGCGAGACGAGCTTGAAGAACAGAGCGGGCAGGGCGGCATAAATGATGAAAGTGTTCAGCCAGCCGAGTGCTTCGGCCGGCTGCTTGGTCGCCTTGGCGGCGATGTAGCCGATCAGGATCAGGCCGAAGAACGGCAATAGCAGGCTGACAATATCGGCCAAGAGGTCTTCCAGGGCGCGGGAGTGATCGGCGGGTCTGGATCTGACTTAAGCAATTCCAGCAAAAGTGTGTAGCGGTTTTTGCGTCCGGAATTGCGCAGTAACAAGAGCAATTCCTGCGAAACTGTGTAGCGGTTTTGCGTCCGGAATTGCTCAAAAAACAAACCAAGAGCGTGGACTCATTCACGCGATGAGTACACGCTCTAAGATCCCAACCCAGCGAGCGATCAGTAGTCCCAGAAGGCCGCTACCCAGCGAAAGGCGTCGCCGTCGGCCGCCACCCGACCGACAGACGGGAACGGCAGGTGAGTGGCCACCAGCTGCTCGCCGGTATCCGCCAGTTCCCGCAGAAGACGGAGGCGAACGCGGACCGCCTCCTCGGGGTCGTGTTCGAAGCCATTGTACCAGTCGGGGTGTTCGAACCCGACCGCGAACACGGCGTCGCCGGCAAACATCAGCCTGTCGCCGCCGGAGGCCACGCGGATCACGCTGTGGCCGGGGGTGTGGCCGCCGGTGCGATGGACGACCACGCCCGGCGCCACCTCGTACTCATCATCGAACAGCCTGAAATAGCTGCGATACTCTTTGGCGAACCGCTTGGCGGTCGCCCGAAGCGCGTCCGGGAAGCCCGGCGGCATGGAGACCCGGGAGAAATCGGGCGCCTCCCAGAATTTGACCTCGGCCGCCGCCACGTGGATCCGCAGGTCCGGACGCAACTGGTCCTTCACCCCGTCGACGAGCAGCCCGCCAATGTGGTCCATGTGCATGTGGGTCAGGACCACATCGGTCACCGACGCAAGATCGATACCGGCGGCCTCCAGTCGCTTGATCAACTGCCCGGCCCGCGGCAGGTGCAAGTCCGGGTCGATCCCCAGCCCGGCGTCGAGGAGTATGGTCTGGTCGCCGCTGCGTACCACGACAACGTTCAGCGCCCAGTCGAAAGCGTCCGCTGGCAGGAACATGTCTTTCAGCCAGGCCGCTCGGACTGATGGATCGATGTTGTGTCCCAGCATCGCGGTTGGGAGCGGTAGCACTCCGTCGCTGACCACCAGCACCTCAATCTCGCCGACCTGCACCGCGTAGCGCGACGGAACCAATTCGTCGAGCCGAGGTCTGCCGGTGTGTGCGGTGTTTTCCAGGCTCATCTTTGTCTCAAGGTTCATGTTCGTCTCCTTCTGACCGCCGCCTTAAACACGGCATCGACGACGCTACATGGAGGCGTGTTTGCGATCGATTGGATCGAGGGATAAGGGCGGGTGGGGCCGAGGGACAGGGCAAGCCATACCACGGCATAGGTCCAGGCCCCCTTTCTACCGCCGGCGGCATGCTGATGAGCGCGGATGATCGAGCAATCGATCAGATACAGCGCATGCGGCAAGCCGCTGCCATCGCCTCGAAAATCCGCGACCGGCAGTTGGGTGCGGAATCTAGCCGATCTGCATCAGGATCGGAAAGGTCTGCTGGAACCAGATCGCCACATTGCTGACCCATCCGAACAGGAAGGCGAGGCCGGTCAGCACGAGGAAGAGACCCATCACCTTTTCCACCGTGCCGAGATGGCGGCGGAAGCGCGACAGGAAGCGCATGAAGGCGCCGGAAAAGCCGGCGGCGATCCAGAAGGGGATGGCAAGACCGAGCGAATAGATGGCAAGCAGCCCGGCGCCGGAGCCGACCGTCTCGCGCGAGGCGGCAACGCCGAGGATGGCGCCGAGCACGGGACCGATGCAGGGCGTCCAGCCGAAGGCGAAGGCAAGCCCCATGACATAGGCGCCCGTCAGCGTTCCGGGCTTGCCGCCGTCCTGGAAGCGCGCCTCGCGGGTCAGCAGTCCGATTCGGAAGAGGCCGAGGAAATTCAGCCCCATGACGATGATGATCAGCCCGCCGATCTTCGACAGGAGGTCGAGATGCTGGCGAAGTGCCATGCCGATGCTGGAAGCGCCAGCGCCGAGCGCCACGAAGACGGTGGCAAAGCCGAGCGTGAAGAAGAGGGCAGAGAAGAAGACGCCGCGCCTGACACCGGGCGCGACCGCAATCGCACCGCCGCCGCGGAACTGCTCGACTGAAATGCCGGCCATATAGCAGAGATAGGGCGGGACGAGGGGAAGCACGCAGGGCGACAGAAACGAAAGCGCCCCGGCTATCAACGCGCTCCACAGGGAAATATCGGCAATCGACACGCATTCTCTCCGGCTGCAATCTGCGTGATGTTCCTAGCTTTGCAGGCCAGGGATTGCCAATCACCTTTTTGCGCGCGCAGGAAATCTGTCTTTGCACGCGAGACATCTGTCTAGCGCTTGGCAAGAAATGTGCCGACCGCCGGAAAAAGGCAAATTTTTCGGTTGACCGCAATGGGTCGCCTGCCTATGTTCCGCCCACTTCCAGCCGGGGTGGTCACACCCGCGGAGAGGGAGAGCGTAGCTCAGCTGGTAGAGCAACTGACTTTTAATCAGTAGGTCTCGGGTTCGAACCCCGACGCTCTCACCAACGATTTCAACGGCTTAAAACCTTAGATTGGCCAAAATATCGGCTACAATACCCTCACAGATGTCTCGCACAGTCTGAGGGGGGTTAAATGACCTCGCATACGGTCTTCGGTGACAAGGTTCGAATCTACCGCGCCTGCTCATTAAGCGGAACAGGATGTCGTCGGTTTCAGACCGGCAGCCCGAGTTGTTTTCGCAGGCTCTTGTCGAATGCGAATGCAGGGACGAAGCGGCGCAAAAAACTGACTTGGCGTGCCATTTTTCCGGCCGCGTAACGCCTCTTGGGAGCGGGGTCAGTCGCAGCGGCAATAATTGCCTTGGCCACCACGTCGGGCGCGTCGCCTATTTCCATTGCTTTCTGCACGGCTACATTCATGCCAGCGCGCGCAGAGTCATATATATCGAGCACCTGATCCGGTTTGGCGAGATTGTCTTCGAACGACGTCCGGGTGTAGGCTGGCTCCACCAGCGAAACGCGAATGCCGAAGGCGCGCAATTCGTGATCGAGCGATTCGGAATAACCCTCGATGGCATGTTTGGTCGACGAATAGAGCGCGAAATAGGGAGCGGGGATGAAACCCTGTACCGAGCTCAAATTCACGATTCTGCCCTTCCCTTGGCGTCGCATTACCGGCAACACCGCGTTGGTCACACGGAAAACGCCGAAGACGTTCACGTCGAACAACGACTTAGCCTGGGTCATTGAGGACTCCTCCGCGCCACCAAGCAGCCCCATGCCAGCATTATTGACAAGAAGATCGATGCGGCCGGCCTCTGCTAGCACGTCATCAACCAATTTCGCCACCGACGCGTCGTCGGTCACGTCGCATGTCAGCATGGATACACCGTCGCTCCTCTGGGTTGCGAGGCGGCGGCTGGTTCCGAACACGCGAAAGCCCGCGTTCTGCAGGGCTGCGGCCGTTGCATACCCGATGCCGGTGGATGCCCCAGTCACCAAGGCTACGCCAAGATTGTTCTTGTTCATCGAAATCACTTCTTTCTGTGTAATGAGCTGCGTCTTGTAAAAGTCGGGTAGGCTGTCTGCGACTTACGTGCAAAAGGGAGGTCTCCGACGATATCGTCAGGCAGTCGACGGATACCTCTTTGGCCCCGCAAGCAGGGGCGACCGTGATATCCCGACATTCGCACCAAGTGGGCTGACAGCTCCCATTCCTGTGACAACGATACGACGCATCTTTCTTCCACCTGTCTTCACTGTAAAAATAGGCATGCCGTAAGCCTGTTGACGGATGATGTGGTAAGGGCCTGTTCTCTAAACATGCGGCTTATGCAGGAGCCTTAGGACACACTCACCTTGCCAGGGCGGGAGCTAAACTTCGGCACTTTTCCGCGCCAGGTCATTGAACCCGGCTTAGCCGTCAGCGACATCGTCGCCGCGCGCAATGCGCCTGACTTCGCCAGCCGCTGCGTTAAGGATGTCTAGTGAAAGGTCCTCGTCTTCCATGATCCGCGACAGCGTAACGGCACCCACCATGAGAGACAGTATGGCCATCGCCCTGCCGCTGGGACTAGAGCTCGTGTCGCTGGCCATCAGTTCATCCAGAACCTCGAAGTGAGCCCGGATCCCGTCTTCAAATGGGCGCCTGACCTCTTTGCTCTGGCGAGCCGCGTCCGATCCCAGCGCCACAAGTGGGCAGCCTTCTGACTTTTCGCCTCTGTGGTCCGATGAAAGGTAGAACGCCATGACTGCCTCAAGGGGCTCAGAGCTGTTTGCAGCCGCTGCGGACCATCTCTGTGTGGCGCTTTCCATCGCACGCCGCGATGCTAGTGCGGCGAGGTCGTCCTTCGACGCGAACTGCTTGTAGAAACCTCCCTGGGTCAGGCCGGCCCCTTTCATCAGATCCTTCAGCCCAATTCCATCGAAGCCATGTTCTCGGAACAGACGGCTTGCGACGTTGATCACCGTTTCGCGGTTCTCCTCAGCCTGTGCCCGGCTCACTCTCATATCGACCTCCGATTAGATTTTGTTTGACATCTATAACAAAAATAGATTTAGATCGCAATCTAAATAATCCGTGTCGCCCGTCAAGAAGAGAAACTCAAAATGAAACGCAAACTTGTCCTGACTTTCGTAGGTCTCGTGGCAGCGGCCGGCGCAGCCGGGGCCTTTTTCGTGGTTTTTGAACCCACCAAGCAGGAAGCGGTGGCCGCTGATCCAAGAACAGCGTCACCACTCGTAAGAGTGGTGGAGGCAACGACCACCGGTGCGGCTGAGCGCTCTTTCACAGGCACTGTCGCTTCCCGGGTACAAAGCAACCTTGGTTTTCGTGTTCCCGGCAAAATCGTCGAGCGGATGGTCGACATGGGGCAGCAGGTGAAGCAAGGCCAGGCACTGATCCGCATTGACGAGACCGATCTCCAACTCGCGCTGACCGCAAAGCGTAATACCGTTACCGCAGCACGTGCTGTCTTGGTCCAGGCGCAAGCAGACGAAAAGCGCTATGCGGCGCTGGTAAAAAATGGCTTGGCAGCTACTCCGCAGCGTTATGAACAGGCAAAAGCAGCGCTCGACACAGCCTCTGCTCAGCTTGCTGCAGCAGAAGCCGACGCCAAAGTGGCCGAAAATGGGACTGCATACACGCTTCTTGTTGCCGACGCTGATGGAACCATAACCCAGACCCTTGGAGATCCGGGACAAGTCGTGGCAGCGGGCCAGACCGTCGTTCAACTGGCGCAGGCGGGCCCGCGCGAGGCTGTTGTCTGGCTTCCGGAGACTCTGCGGCCCAAGATTGGCTCCGAAGCGCAGACCAGCGTCTATGGAGGCGGAAGTTTAAGCGGAAAGGCCAAACTTCGGCAGATCTCGGATTCCGCCGATCCGCAAACCCGTACCTACGAGGCACGTTATGTTCTCGAAGGCGATGCGGCTTCCGCCCCGCTTGGCTCGACAGTGACGATTAGAATTCTCGATGCTGACCGCCAGTCGGAGGTTGCTATACCAGTGGGCGCAATTCTCGATGACGGTAGTCGCACCGGAGTGTGGGTCGTCAACGGCACAACATCAACGGTGAAGTTCACCCCGGTCAAAGTTCAGCAGATTGGCGAGGAGATGGCATTCGTCACGGGAATTGGAACTGGAGAGCAGGTTGTAGCACTGGGCGCGCATCTCCTCGCCGATGGCGCGGTCATCAGGATTGCCTCGCAGCAAGAGGCGAAAAAGTGATGAACTTCAATCTGTCAGCCATCGCCGTTCGCGAACGCGCCATCACCCTCTTCTTTATTGTGCTGCTGGCCGCCGCTGGCGCCTACGCCTTCGTCAAGCTGGGGCGCGCCGAAGATCCGTCTTTCACAATCAAGACCCTAACTGTTACTTCGGTCTGGCCAGGTGCCACTGCCCGTGAAATGCAGGACCTTGTCGCCGAGCCGCTTGAAAAGCGCATTCAGGAACTCACATGGTACGACCGCGTCGAGACGACAACCCGACCGGGCTACGCCTTCCTGACGGTCACCCTCAAGGATAACACCCCGGCAAGTGCCGTGGCAGAAGAATTCTATCAGGCGCGCAAGAAGCTTAGTGACGATGCCCGCAATCTCCCTCCGGGCGTCATCGGGCCATTTGTCAACGATGAATACTCCGATGTGAGCTTCGGTCTCTATGCATTGAAGGCAAAGGGACTGCCGATGCGCGATCTCGTGCGGCAGGCCGAGGTCATCCGGCAGGACCTGCTGCATGTTCCTGGCATCAAGAAAATCAACATCGTCGGGGAACGTCCCGAACAGATTTTCGTCGAGTTCTCCTACGCGAAGCTCGCGACACTCGGCATATCGGCTCAAGATATCGCTGCTGCTTTGCAGCGACAGAACACGGTCACACCCGCCGGCTCGATTGACACAAGGGGGCCACAGGTCTTCATCCGGTTCGACGGAGCTTACAACAGTGTGCAGGCCGTTGCCGACACGCCGATCGTGGCCGCTGGCCGGACTTTGAAACTCTCCGATATCGCGGATGTACGGCGCGGTTATCAAGATCCTGCCACCTACATTATCCGCCATGAAGGCGAGCCAACAATTATGTTGGGTGCCGTAATGCAGGCGGGATGGAACGGACTTGATCTCGGAAAAGCGCTTGAGGCTCGATCCGCCGCGATCGCGGAGACACTGCCGCTGGGGATGACGCTCACCAAGGTCAGCGATCAGGCTGTCAATATCGAGGAGGCCGTCGGCGAGTTCATGCTCAAGTTCGCCATGGCGCTTGGCGTCGTCCTGTTCGTAAGTCTAGTCGCACTCGGCTGGCGCGTCGGCATTGTCGTCGCGCTTGCTGTGCCGCTCACACTTGCCGTGGTCTTTCTCATCATGCTGGAAACCGGGCGCTTCTTCGACCGCATCACGCTCGGCGCTTTGATCCTTGCGCTGGGCCTTCTTGTGGACGATGCCATCATCGCCATTGAGGTGATGGTCGTGAAGATGGAAGAGGGCATGGACCGCATCAAGGCGGCCGCCTATGCGTGGAGCCATACTGCGGCGCCAATGCTGTCGGGCACGCTGGTGACGATCATCGGGCTGATGCCCGTGGGGTTCGCAAAATCAACGGCCGGCGAATATGCCGGTAACATCTTCTGGGTCGTCGGTTTTGCCCTGATCGTATCCTGGATCGTGGCTGTTACCTTCACGCCCTACCTTGGCGTCAAGCTGCTGCCGAACATCAAGCCGGTCGAGGGCGGTCATCACGCCATCTATGACACGCCGAATTACCGTCGTCTGCGTTCCGTCATCGAGTTCGCTGTCCGCCATAAGTTCATGGTCTGCGCCGTGGTAGGCATCACCATGGCCGTTTCGGTTGTTGGGATGGGCGGCGTGAAACAGCAATTCTTCCCGACATCGGATCGCCCGGAGGGGCTGGTTGAAGTGCGCATGCCCGAGGGCACCAGCATCGAGGCGACGACATCCGCGGTTAAGAAGGTTGAAGACTGGCTACAGACCCAGCCCGAGACCAATATCGTCACAAGTTACGTAGGGCAGGGCGCACCCCGGTTCTTCTTTGCTATGGCACCGGAATTGCCGGATCCCGCCTTCGCCAAGGTCGTCGTTCTCACGCCTGATGCCCATGCGCGCGAAGAACTGAAGCACCGCCTTCGTGCCGCTATTTCGGAGGGTCTTGTTCCCGAAGCTTCAGTGCGCGTCACCCAGCTCGTGTTTGGTCCGTACACGCCGTTCCCGGTCGAGTTCCGGATCATGGGGCCTGATCAGGATGAACTCTATAAGATTTCCGAGCAGGCTCTGGCGATCATGAAGACCGTTCCCGATGTCCGCCAAGCCAACCGTGACTGGGGCAACCGAACACCTGTTCTGCGATTTGTCCCCGACCAGGAAAGGCTCAATCTGATTGGTCTTTCTCCATCGGAGGCTGCCCAGCAGATGCAGATGCTGCTCACCGGCATCCCTGTCACGCAGGTGCGCGACAACATCCGCAACGTGCCTGTCGTTGCTCGAAGTGCTGGCGAAAACCGCCTCGACCCGTCACGACTTGCCGACTTTTCGCTGATGAGTCGGGATGGCCGCCAGGTTCCCCTCGATCAGATCGGGCATTCCGAAATCAGGTTCGAAGAGCCGATCTTGAAGCGTCGTGACCGGACCCCGGTCATCACTATAAGGTCTGATATCAACGAGGCGACGCAGCCACCGGAGGTTTCGCAACAGGTAATGAAGGCCCTCCAGCCGCTGATCGCATCGCTTCCCGTTGGATACCGTATCGAAATGGGCGGCAACATCGAGGAGTCATTGAAAGCCAATGTTGCGCTTGCGCAGATTTTCCCGCTGATGATTGCTGCCATGCTGATCGTCATCATCCTGCAGGTTCGCAGTCTCTCGACAATGACAATGGTGATGCTGACCGCACCGCTTGGTCTTGCCGGGGTGGTTCCGACCTTGCTGCTGTTCAGTCAACCCTTCGGCTTCAACGCCATCCTCGGCTTGATCGGGCTCGCAGGCATCCTGATGCGAAACACGCTTATCCTGACAGAGCAGATCAAGGAGAACCAGGCGGCAGGGCTCGACGACTACCATGCCGTGATCGAAGCGACCGTCCAGCGAACAAGACCTGTTATCCTGACTGCACTCGCGGCGATCCTGGCATTCATACCTCTGACCCACTCAGTGTTCTGGGGGTCGATGGCCTATACGCTGATCGGCGGAACGGCGGCAGGCACCGTGATGATCCTGCTCTTCCTTCCGGCCCTCTACGCCGTGTGGTTCCGTATAAAGCCGCCGAAAGCGGCAGACCATGGGCAATCTGCCCGCGACGAGCCGGAGCACGGGCGAGCTATGGCTGCCGAATAAGGATCGCCGTTGGAACGCCGGATGGATAGGAACTCTGCTCGAGATGTCATGAACCACCGTATAAGGATCGAACTTGACGTCGAGACTACACATGAGCGCATTCTGGATGTGGCGGAAGAGCACTTTCGCCGCATCGGATTCCAGAAGACTACAGTCGCCGATATCGCGAAATGCCTGGGTATGAGCAGCGCGAATATCTACCGCTTCTTCCCCTCCAGGTCGGCAATAGACGCGTTGATCTGTAACCGGTTCTTCGCGGAATTCGTTCAAGTCGCGAAGCTGACCGCGTGCATTCGTGGATCGGCTCAAACGAAGCTCGCAAAAATTCTGGCGCTGCTACACCAGAAGCGGAAGACAACGTTTGTCGAAGAGAAGCGCGTCCATGATTTGATGGTTGCCGCGGCGGGTGAGAATTGGGAGATCAATAAAGCTCATACTGATGAAGTTGTTGCGATCATCGAAGCGATTATTAGGGACGGTACAGTATCCGGCGAATTCGTAGCCGAGGATCCCGGGCGTGAGGCAAGAAGTATCATGACGGCCTTCACGCCATTCTACCACCCTGTGCTCGTTGAACAGGAGGTCCGGCAAGGCAACGATACTGGAGCACGTCTTCGCGACCAGATCGCGTTTTTCATCAGGGCTCTGGGCGGCTCCGCTACTGATGGGCGTCACCCCGGTAACGAGCGAGAGCTGGCTGGTACAGCATCCCTTCGCGACCTTATTCCGTAAAGGCGAATTTTATCGTGGATACAATTCTTCGCATGCCACTCCCCCAAGCGTTGCAGAACCGTAGGATGCAGTTATAACCTACTTTTTTCGGGGAATGCCCGGTCAAAGTGTAGGAGCAGAGATGTTTGCTGTCCGCTACTTCGTGAAAGACGTGAGTGCATCAATCAAGTATTACTCAGATGCTTTCGATTTCGAACTTGTGCAGCAATACGGGCCAGCCATGGCAATATTGACGAAGGATAATCTGACCTTGTGGTTGGCTGGTCCAGCGTCCTCTGCCGTTCAAGCGGAGAAGAAGGTCAACCCGGATATTATGCCGGGCTTTAACCGGATAGTAGTTTTGACCGACGACATCAAAAACGTCACCGCTCGAGCATTGGATTGTGGGGGGAGGGTTCGAATTGACATCGGATCTGGACCGACTGGTGAACAGTCAATACTGGAGGATCCAGATGGCAACTTGATCGAGCTATTCAGCAGTCGGCCTTGATTGCGTGACCACCGCTAATTTGCTTACGGAACCAACAGAACGCTGCCGAATGCTTTGCCGGACGCAGCACGTCGGTGCTTCCGCCGCGTGTGCCGCTGATCAAAGAAGCGATCGCCAATGGCGAACGCATCTGGGCCATGCCTTCGAATACACCTGCGCCACTAGCGATATCGAGCACCGCACGACCAAGCCGAGGCATCCGCGGTCAAGTCGAGAGGATGAACCGAACCATCAAGGCCTCACACCCTACGAGTTCATTTGCAAAGCATAGGCTTCACAACTCGAGCGCTTCACCTTCGATCCGCTCCATCAAATGCCGGGACTAAACATCTAGGAAATTTTTTGGGGAGGCGGCCGAGGCCGGAATTGATCGCACACCACAAATAACGGGAAAATTTCCGCTTATTCGTACACACATTTTTACGTACAGTTGAAAATTAACGCTAAACAATAAAGTAAAATCAGTGATTTATGTCATGATACAACTGACTTCTAATCACTAGGTCTCGGGTTCGAACCCCGACGCTCTCACCATTTCTAGTCTTCAAGATAGCTGCCGCAATCTTAGATCAATAGTCGCAGTAACGCGCCCTCGTCCTTCACCCCATGCTGGTACGAGTGGATCACCCGCCGAGCCAGATCTTCGCGCTCGGTATCTGTTGTGACTTGTCGCATCGAGCTGATGTGGTCAAATACTCTCTGGCAGAGGGCAACTTCTTCGTCGCTCAACACGGTTTGTGCGTCGGCTATCTGGGATCGGATCATGATCGCCCTCGCTTCCTTCGGACCGATGGGAGGATGGAACATCGCCTCTTTAAGCACGTGAAGGGAGACACAAGGTCGTGAGGTCTCACCCCCATTGTCGGGATAGGTCTTTGTCCCATCTGGCAACTAATTCTCGTTCGGCCCGCTCCACACATATGCAGAAGCCGGCTTTCTCCGGGCATTCCAGATCACTTCGTACCCTATCTTCTCAAGCGAGAGTAAAGCGCCAAGCCTTTCTTCATCTGGCAGGCTTCGCAGAGAAACGTTAAGTGCGTCCAGGCCACCTAAATTGTAGAGGTTCACGAATACATCGAGTGCCATTGTTCTTCTCCCCATGGGGCAGTATAGCACAAGAACAGAGGAATATTTGCTTCATGCATAAATAAATATTTTATACATCTATTCGTTCTTCACGAATTATTTATGGTTTTATTCATTAGGGTGTGGATATTTGACATGGGCAGCGCCTTGCGTCTTTGCCGTTGGAATTGAGCTTCGCGGAAATCCGCTGAGACACAGGAACCAACTTCCACTGCGGTCCGTTTTCTTCTCATCAACAACAGGAGAAATCGACCATGGATTGGAATCGGATCGAAGGAAACTGGAAGCAGGCGAAGGGCAAGATCAAGGAGCAGTGGGGCAAACTCACCGACGATGATCTCGACCAGATCGCCGGCAAGCGCGACCAGCTGGAAGGCAAGATCCAGGAGCGGTATGGCATCGAAAGGGATCGTATTAAACGCGACATCGATGACTGGAGCGGTCGCCAGACTTGGTAGTGCCTGAGCAAAAACCCGGTGAAAGCCGGGTTTTTGCTGTCGGCGCCTGCCGGCCAACATTTCTCGAGCCGCTTGCTGCCACAAGATTGCAAGTCCTTTATTGTCGAAATCGAGATCATTCTCATTTCCTTATTTAGCATATTCATATATATGGTCGCGGTCGGTCTCGACCGCGGTAATTGGAATAGAAGTTCCACACATCCAGATCCGGCATCGGGGCATGCCAATCCGCCAGAACAGTGCCCAAGCATTTCTCGACCGCCTTGCCGTTCCAATTTTTTCTGCCGCTCAATTTTTCCGGGTCATCACGTGGGTCGCGCAGATCACCGCCCCGGCCACAGAGCAATTCAGCCTGCGCACGAAAAGGGGATATCGATGAGAAGTTTCTTGACACTGATCGCTGCGACGTCAGTAGGGCTGTCGGCGATGGCGGCCTATGGACAAAATCCCGTTCCCAAAGCCAGTGATGTGCTTGTCAAATATGGGGAGGTTGAGAACTGGACCGTCTATACAAATCAAACCCGCGGAGATTGCTTGATCGTGCGCGACTATGGTGCAAGTTCGGTGCAAATGGGTGTTACCGCAGATCAGCAGGTGGGATATCTTGGCGTATTCTCGAAGGCTGATATCGGCCTTCAGAACGGGACCAAGTCGGAAGTCTTCGTCTCAATCGGAGGTCATCTCTATGGTGGTGTTGCCACCAGCACCCACGGTGAGCTCAAGGGCGGATATTCTGGCGGCTACATCTTGACGGACAGCCCGGAGTTCAAGCGCGACCTGGCGAAGAAATATGAAATGATCGTGTTTCCGGAAACCAAGGGGACCTTTGTCGTCGACTTGAAGGGAACTTACAAAGCAATGGCAATGGGCCGCAAATGCCTCAAGCATTGACCGGCGGCTCTTATATTGCCGTCAATCGACGTTCGTGGTTTTGCTGCACTATCTCGGCGGCATTGTGAAACAAGGGCCGCACGTGCCCCCATAATGCCGGAATTTTGGAGCGGTCGAGTGCTGTCGGATGTCACGAATATCCGCCAAAAGCCAAGAGAAGTGCGCCGAGTGCGATAACCGCCAGGGCCGGCCAGTTTTTCGATATCCCGAGGAATCTGAGGCCTTGCCGCCGTGGCTCCAGCGTGGTGCCGCCTTGCGGCATTTGATGCGGATCACTCGGTCTTCGACCAAGCGCCGAGGTAAAGAGAAAAAGAAGTCCGCCGATGATGAGAGCGGCTCCGGTCAGGATTGCCCACATGGCGACCTCCATAGCAACCAGGATGTGGGGTAAACCAGATCCGGACCGGATCGTTCCGTGAATGGGTGCTCACTTGAACAACCTCCGCGTCGGAACCAAAGGCGCTCGCAGCGAATTTGACCGCTGAGTAACCTTGGAGATCTTGATGGACGAGACACCGAAGACGGCAATCCGTGGCATGATGTTGTACGTCGTCGCTCTTCTCGTCTTGGGGGTGCTGGCGGGGGCCGTGTACACAATCTATGGCCATCCCGCCGATCCGTCCGAGCGACCGGCGGCTGAGACGATTCCGCAAAAAGCTCCAGCTCCGCAGTGAGATACGTCTTTCCAAGGAATTGATTGATCCCCTTCGAGAGGAACGACCCCGGACGGCGCCTGCCACATCCGGCGCCCACCCGGTCAGGTCGTATTGAAAAGCTTGGGCTCCACAGCAAGAGACCCGCAAGTGGCGGCGAATAGGGCTTTGGAGAGCAAGCCTGAAATCCTGTCGCAAGTCCTTCCAACCAGTATGGAGCTTATATTTATAGGGAGAACAACCTGCGACAGAGAAAATCGGTATCTGCGCAGGGCCGATTGGATGGGCCGATTTGATGGGGAGAAAGCAGTGGGGCCAGGTCTCTGGAACCCTGAGATATTGCGTTGGAGCAATTGAAATAAGGGAGTTTGCGGATGAGGGAACATGCAGTCGTGGTTGCGGGGGCAGGGCCGACGGGCCTGATGCTGGCAGGCGAGCTGGCCTTGGCGGGCGTCGACGTGGCGATCGTCGAACGCCGCCCTGACCAGGAGCTTGCGGGTACGCGTGCCGGCGGTCTGAGTGCGCGCACGCTCGAGATTCTCGATCAGCGCGGCATCGTCGACCGGTTCCTCGCGGAAGGGCAGACAGCCCAGGTCACGGGGTTCGCGGTCATGCGTCTGGATATCAGCGATTTTCCGACCCGGCACAATTACGGGCTGGCGCTGCGGCAGAAGCATATCGAGCGCATTCTGGCCGGCTGGGTCAACGAGCTGGCGGTGCCGATCTATCGTAGTCTCGAGGTAACGGGTTTCGCGCAGGACGACAGAGGCGTCACCATCGAACTCTCCGATGGCGCCTCGCTCAGGGCAGGCTATCTCGTCGGCTGCGATGGCGGGCGCAGTCTGGTTCGCAAGGTTGCCGGCATTGCGTTTGAGGGATGGGATCCGACGACCGGCAATATCCTGGCCGAAGTGGAGATGGAAGAGGAGCCGCCATTGGGCATCCACCGCACGGCCCTTGGTATTTATGCCTTCGGCAGGGAGGAGTACGAAATCCACGACGGCAAGATCGTCTTTGCCAAGGAAGGTCCGATCGGCGTGATGGTGCCGGAGAAGAATGCCGGCGCCATGACCGAACCGACGCTCGACGATCTCAGGGAAGCGCTCATCGCCGCGTTCGGAACAGATTACGGACTCCATCGCGTCAACTGGATTTCCAGGTTCACCGACATGTCCAGGCAGGCGATGGCCTACCGCAAGGGCCGGGTATTCCTCGCTGGCGATGCCGCCCATGTGCATTCTCCGGTCGGCGGGCAGGGCCTCAATACCGGTGTGCAGGATGCCGTCAATCTCGGTTGGAAATTGGCCCAGGTGGTGAAAGGCACGTCGCCCGAAGCCTTGCTCGACACCTATCATGCCGAGCGCCATCCGGTTGCGGCCCGCGTGTTGCGCATGACGATGGCGCAGGTCGCCTTGCAGCGCACCGATGATCGTACCGAAGCCTTGCGAGACATCGTGACGGAGCTGCTTGGCATGGAGGAGCCGCGCAAACGCATCGCTGCCGAAATGTCTGGACTGGCTATCCATTACGAGTTCGGCGAGGGGCACCCGCTGCTCGGTCGCCGCATGCCTGACCTCGACCTGGTTACCTCAGATGGTCCTGTGCGTGTTTTTACGCTGCTCCAAGATGCGCGGCCGGTGCTCTTGAACCTTGGCGCGCCCGGCAGCGTCGACATCCCGCGGTGGTCGGATCGCATCAGGTTGGTCGACGGCAGATATGACGGTCCATGGGAGCTGCCTGCGCTGGGTGCGGTCTCCGCTCCAGCCGCCGTGTTGATCCGGCCCGATGGATATGTGGCGTGGGTGGGTAACGGGACGCAGGATGGTCTGCAGGAGGCTGTGAATAGCTGGTTCGGACCACCCGGCTAAAGGCCGAGAAAGCGCCGACTAAGCGGCGAGCGAGATCGAACCGCAGTCCGATATCGTCTCCGGATCCGGCATCGGTTTGCCGCGGCGTTCCCACGTCCGGCGGCTGATGCCGAAAGCCTCCCAGGGGCGCGCTTGGCTGAAAGAATTGGCGAGATAGTCGGCTCTGGAAAGGGCGCCGGCGGCACGGCGCTGCTCCTCTTTTCGCGCTCGGTCCCGCTGGCGCCGCTTTTCCTTTTGAAGTTTTGCTCTCTTCCGCTTCGTCACATCGAACGCACCGATGGTGCGGATATTGAGGGCGCTCCGTTCCGCGTAGCTGAGATGCAGCGCGTGACCGAGCGCGTCGGCGGACAAGTCAGAAAAGCGCGCCTTGGTCCGCTCGTAGATGACGTCCTCTATGTCGGCTTTCCCAGCCCAGGGAAGCCATCGCGCCGCCCAGCCGAGCACCACCTCGACGAACTCTTCCTTGAACTCGACCAGGGCGAGGCCGGCGATCACCTCGACATAGATCAATGCGTCATCGGCCTCGGGCACGATGTCTCCGTGACGATGCCTGATCAATTTTTCGATCTCGCGCATCCGGCCGCGGAAATGGTTCCAACGGCTGGCCCGCATGCGGCGCTGGACGGCCTTGTAGCCCAGCAGACAGTCGCCGATCTTGATGACCGCAACATCCCGCGCCAAGCCCTCCGGCCGATCAGCTTTCTCAGCCCGCTTCTCCGATTGCGTCGCTTCATCTGCACCAACAAGACGATCCATCGATTTTCCCATGCACTGGCTTGAGAGGCCGAAACGACTGATTGTAAAGGAAGACCGAGGGGGTGATCATCCACTTTTCGCGCTGTTCACACGTCATTCTGCGGATAGTCGAGGACATGGCGGTCGATCTCGAATCGACCCGCCGCAGCTCGGAAAATGGCAAATGCGATAGCAAAGGAGTCGCTCAGGTGCCGAGTGTGTGGCGGCGATCGGCATTGCTTTGCCGATGGCCTGTTGCACGCTTATGATGCGGGGCGTCCGCGGGCTGGTCATCGGACTATACGGGAAGGAGAAGGAGATGCGCTATTGGCTGGGCCTGCTTGCGATAGGCGCACTTGCCTTGCAACCGCTCATCGTCTCACAGGCGCAAGCGGCGAATGCGCTGGAGCGGGCCATCGGAGACGCGCAACCTTGCAGGTCGCTCAAGGCGAAGGTCTCGAGTTTTGGGATTACCGTGCAGGTAGGCGTCGACAAGCTCGATTCGGTGAAGATCGAAAACCTCCAGGTGTCGGTGAATGGCGACGCTGCGCAGGCCAGTGCCCGGGGCACGCTGGCTTGCAAGACATCGGACGAAGCTCTCGTCAAAGGCGGGTTCTCGGCGACCGCAGAAGTCCATCTGCAGGTCGACCTTGCGACATGCAAGACCACCGAGAGTTCGATCGAGATCGTGCAGACTGGCGGTCGCTTCGGCGATATTGTCAAAGGACTGCAGACCGAGATTTCCGACGCGCTGCGCCGAAGTCTCGAGAAGAACCTCGCGAAGATGTGCGAGAGGTAATCGACGGCTTTGACCCCGTTCTAGGCGTCCGCCGATTGACGCCGGCGGAGACATAGCTTTCGATTAGTACCTCTGCACGGAGGATTTGACGGGTTGATTTTGGTTCATTGCAGGATTGGCAAGTTTTCTGGGGCGACCAGGATTTCGATGCTTCGGGCGACGCCGGTTTGGCGTCGGATCAGGCCGGCGCGTTCGAGCGTAAGAACCATCTGATGAACCGAGGGCGGGGTGACCTGGAAATGGCGCTGTTGAAATATTTTTAGAACGACGCGAACCGAAACTGCATTCCCAGCCCTCTTACCTTTCGAGCGTGCCATTGCGCTTGCAACTTTGGAGGGTTTACCGTGCTTTATGTCAAGAATGTACCTGGATGGGAACGCGCGGTTCGTGTCGTTGCCGGTTTGGCTATGATCGCCTGCGGCTTGCTGGGCTTAAGTGGGCTTATGATCGGCTATGCGATTGCTGGCGTCGGCGTCAGCACAATGCTCACCGGCTTCATCGGTTTTTGTCCCATGTGTGCCATGGCGGGCCGCCGCTTGGATGCCGCGAACCGCCGCCTCGACACTGCGAAGTAGGACACCCGCATGTACACGCCGAAGTATGACCTGGCTCTGGTTGACGACGCGCGCAATGGTGACAAGCAAGCCATCTTGGCTTTGCTGGACCTCGCACAGCCAGACATTCGGCGCTATGCGCGGCGCAGCTGCAGCGCTTCCGACGACGTTGACGACGTGGTGCAGGAGACATTGTGGCTACTGTACCGCCGCGTCGGAACGTTGCGCGCACTGGGCTCGATATCGGGCTGGCTGCTGGCCGTGGTACGCCGCGAATGTTTGCGCATGGCAATGCGCGCGATGGGAAAGCCGGACAATCTGGACGACGCATTGCTGAATCCGGCCAACGTGGACCGCCTGGCACATTTGTCGCAGGACGAACTCCGGCTTGACCTTTCACGCGCGATCCAATCCCTGCCCGAACACTACCGCGAGGTGATCATACTACGCGATATCGAAGAGATGACGATCGACGAGGTCGCCGCTTCACTGAACCTCACCCGCGAGAGCATCAAGGGTCGACTGCACCGGAGCCGGGCGCTGCTACGTGAATACCTCTTGGATTGATTGAACCACTATGAATTGGAGAGATGAATTTCCATGAATCCCATGAACCTGTCACCTACCGCCTCGCCCAAGACAATGTTCGCCAGCAATGGTCTTGTCGAACATCTGGCCCGCGGTATTGTCGGCATCAGCGCTTTGAGTTACGCGATATCGATCTCTGTGCCACATCCATTTTATTCGCTGGCCCTGGCTGGCGTGTCGATGGTGGCTTTTCGCGGTTGCCCCATCTGCTGGACGATCGGTCTCGTCGAGACAACCTACCGTATGTTCAAACGCCACCATGCGGCACCGTGAATGACCACCTGTAACGATGGCAGCGTGTTGAGTGTCTGAAGCCTTTGCGCCCGCCGAAGCCCGGCGCATTCTGCGTCGCCTGCAGCTCCATTACACCCCCAAGCACGCCAGCTGGCTGAACATGGTCGAGATCGAAATCGGCGCCTTGCGCTGCCGGTGCCTCGATCGCAGAATCAACGACCCCAAGCGCGCCTTGTCCGTGAGCTTGCCGCATGGGAGAAACAGCGCAACACCGCCGGCGCCCAAATCAAGTGGATGTTCACGACCGACAAAGCCCGCACCAAAATGGGCCGCACCTATCCCGATACGGCCAAAGAGTCATAATCACTGTGCAGAGATACTAGGCACGCCCGTCCCAATCGATCCATCGGCGCGGAGGAATTCATCGTCCATCCGATCGCCGGGTAGGGAACACGCGGTTGTGCCGCCACATTTCCATCAGCGCGTCTGCAATCAGCGGAAGCCGAAGAAACTCAAAACCGCGAGCACGATGACGACAGCGCCGACGAGCCAGATCAAATTGTTCATGGGGAACCGTTCTCCTGTTTAGGATCGGGCCAACTGTGACCCGATCACATAACGGTGAAGCAGGTTAGGAGTTCCCGACCGGCCCCATTGCTGTCGCGTGCCGCCCCTAGTGCAAAACCCAATTTCCGGCTCTAACCTTTCAATAACTGCACGAGCGCGCATTGCTGGGTCTGAACCCATCCGCGCATGCCGGGTTTACCGATGTATCCCGCTGATATTGAAAATCCTGGTGATCCTGCCTTGCAGGCGATGTGCAGGAAGACGTGAACGCGGACACACCGATCAGCACTCCCGCTACCAATGAAAAAAATCGGTTCATCCGAACGTCTCCTCGCGAGGTTGTCATGGTCGCAATCTACCATGCCAACACGAGAATATACGAAACTTCTAGCACGTCTGATCACGCTTAGCTGATCCGAAACATTCCTACGATTGATCTACCAATCTATATTGGTGATGCGTCGACCCTCAACCGATGGTCAAATGCGCTTAAGTCTACTCTGATCGGGCTATTCTGCCGTTGTGGAAGTAGTTGCATGACGTTAATAGTCCGACGAACTCGATTTTGACTTGAAAAAATCGCGGTTATTCAGTAAAATTACACCATAAAAAGTAATATAAATGGGAGGATACTATGTCGTCAACTCGGTTTGATCCGATTCTGCTTCATCGTCAACATTTCATCGATGAGGTCACGTGCCTCGATGAAATCTTCGATGTTCTGGACGGGTGGCCGGAGGACAAACGGGGTTTGGCATATGACACGCTGTTGAAGGCGTGCAGGGATACGGCCAACGGGCGTTTCCCGTTGAGCGCTGCGCGCGAGAATTTCCGCCGGTTCCTGAAGATGTCGGGCGTACTTGCAATGGTCGAGGGCGGCCCCAAATTCGAGCGGCTGATGAACCATCAAATTGGTAATGCTTAGTCAGATATAGGCCTGTTAGGCCCGTCTGCATGGCAGGTGAGGGCGCGCCGTCACATCAGTTGCGGCGCGTTTTGGTTTAGATATCTCCGGATCGGATGATCGCCTATTTCTTGGCCAAAAAGCGCCGCGGCAAGCCCCGCCAAGAGGCAGCCGGCTATTCGGGTATCGGATCCAACAGATCTTAGTTTACGTCGGCATTGGCCCAGTCGCATCGGAAGACCTGCATCGGCTTCGAGAACCCCTTGAACCGTCGGCGCGTTGCGTGAGTGAAGAGATCGGCGGCGCCATACTCCCGAAAAATATTCTCCGAGACGAGGATCTGGTCGGTGGAGGCTGCCGCGCAGAGACGCGCGGCAAGTTGCACGGTCGAGCCGAAGAGGTCGTTGCTGTCCTCGACCGGCTCGCCGCAATCCACTCCGATGCGGATATGGATAGGCTCGGTGTTTCCGCCGTTGTAACGCTCGAATTCCCGCTGGATCGCCATGGCGCATTCGACGGCTGCCGTTGTCGCGGCGAAGGCCGCCATGATGCCGTCGCCTGTGTGTTTCACTTCGCGACCTGAATTCTGGCTGAGGCATCGGCGCACGATAGCGTCATGGGCTCTGACCATTTCTGTCGCAATCCGGTCGCCGAGGCGCGATGTCATCGCTGTCGATCCGACGATGTCGGTAAAGAGAATTGCCCGGTGGCCGGGATCGACGTCGCTGGACGACTGGCCAGGCGCCGGCTCCGGATCATGAATTCGGCCAAGAAAAGCCTCGACCGCTGACAAGGCGACCTCGACGATCTCGCCGGCGACGAAGCCATGGGCCTCGCGATGCACACATTGCGCAGTTTCCGCGTCCGGCGCATCCACGAGGCAAAAGGCGGTCCCACGCCGCTGATCGAACCAGTAGGTCAGGAACTTGACGCCGTACTTGTCCTGGATGTCGAGATCCATGCGATGCGCCCGGGCAACGTCGGCGGCCGTCGTTCCTTCAAGAAAGTGCCGATCCATGAAAATAGGCATCGCGCGCTCCTCCCAGATCCGCCGCGTGCAGGATAGATCGCATTGTACGACCCGGATGAAACTCCGTCCACCTCTGGGACAATCAATGAAGGATGATAGAGACTTTTGCTTCCAGCAAAGCATATGAGTTGCTGTAATCCTTATGGAGTATAGAAGGAAAGACTGAGGTTTAATCAGCGGGCTTGGGATGATAAGCCTGATATTTACCATAATCAGTTGCTTAATGACTGATCGTGGGGCTCTCGGGGGTCGCTCAGGAAGCTTCAAGCGTTCCATGTTCTCAAACGCGTCGCCTGCAGGGACCCGGAGGGATGGAGAAACACGTCCGTCGCGGCATCATTGGCCAGGATCAAAATCCCCGCTTCGGCCGTTGACGCGGCATACCAACGGCACGCAAATTGCATCGTATCCATAAGCTCCACCGAAATTGGGAAAAGCTGTAGCAAAGTGAGACAGACGGCACATTTTCGACCGGTTGGCTTGGCCTCAATGGGGCTTGGTCATTATGCCGTTATTAACTCTGTGTGGGACGCCGCGCGCACGCTCCTGCGCGACTGGCCGGTAGACGACGGCGAAGAGTATTTCGAGGCCGTCAAGTCGTGCCTGGATGCGATTATCGGCGATCTCCCACCTGAACACGTGCGGGCGGCCTTCATCAGGGCGGCACAGGAGGCGGGCATCGCCGTGATAGAAGCGGCGGACTGAATACTCTCCGCGCTTCCTCAACTATCCTCAAAGCCATATCGTCCCGACGCTTGACTTTTCCTGCCAAAGTTCTAACTTAGAACAAAACAGGAACATTGGAGATGATCATGACGCATACGGAACAGGTGATCGCCAACGCCCTTGCGCTCGTCGAAGCGTCCCGCGCAGCCCGCGAGCGGGATCAACAGCGGCGTGCCGCCTGGCAGAGAAAAGTCGAACTCAGCCGGCCGCTGCCGCCATTGCCGCGCCCTGTGCAATTGCCGTTGGCGCTGAACTGATGCGACCGACAAGGACCTTGGAACCCGATCGGGCATCCCCCGAACAAGCTGGGCCGGAACAAACCTGGCCCGATCAGGCCTGGGAAGTCGAAGCCGTGCTCGCCTGGCATGACGACAATGCCAAAGCGGCGATACGCTCGCTGCTCGATGACTGCAAACATCTCCGCCAGCAATTGGCGCTGGCGGAAAGCGTAATGAGCCGCGGGATGGCCCGCGGCTGGGCGCCGCGATACGAGCGGGATGCTCTCTGAAAGATCCGATGCCGCTTGGTCTATGATGCGGCATCCTCCAACGCTCCTCATCCTGAGGCGCGTAGCCCATTGGGCGGAGCCTCGAAGGACCTGCCGCAACGCTGCTCTCTGCCATCTCACATCTGGCGCCGAACACCCGCCTCGTCCTTCGAGGCTTCGGCCTATGGCCTACGGCGCCTCAGGATGAGGCTCTCTTGGGCCTTGTGCGGCGGCTAGCAAACGAAAGTGCGCTACTCGGCGTGGCGATTGGCTACGGCACTCACACCTGTTTTCAGGCGCGCGAAGAACACCGTGGTGCTTTGAGTTGCCGCTTACGCAGCAAGGCCGACTTTTGCGAGATACGCTTCCAGCGTTGAGACTTCGCCGGACGCAATGATGGCGCCGACATAGCCGTCCGGACGCACGAGCACCCAGTCGCCCGATGTCACGCCGTAGGCATCATGGAAATGCCCGCCGTCGTCGATGAGATCTCCGCACCGGCCGATCCTGTGGATATGCAGGCTCGGGCGTGGCGGCACGGCGGCTTGCTCGGCCTCGTAGCCCAGCAGCGTCCAGTGCGGCCCCCTGAATAGTTCGAACAGACGCGTCGGCTGGCCGGCGACACCTCTGAGCGGCGCATCGGGTGCACGGTCGCCCGCAAGCAGACCGGCGCTCCGCTCCGGCTTTTCCAGCGCGAAGGAGGAGGAGGGATAGCCGATATCGAGTTGATGCACATCGCGGCCGCGCCGCATATCGCCTCGCTTCATGGCGTCAAGAAGATTGGTCGCCAGACCGAGCACGGCGGCGGCGACCGGGCGGCGCTCTTCCTCATAGCTGTCGAGCAGCGCGTCGGGCGCGCCGGCAGTGGCCGCCGCCAGTTTCCATCCGAGATTATAGGCGTCCTGAACGCTGGTATTCAGACCCTGTCCGCCGGTCGGCGGATGCGTATGGGCGGCATCGCCGACGAGGAACACGCGGCCGAGCCGGTAGCGATCGGCAAGCCGGGCGTTCATGTGGAAGGCCGATGCCCAGGAGACCGATTGGACCTCGATGTCGTCGCGGCCGGTGCGCTCCTTCACCAGGGTGGTCAAGCCTGCCGCGGAGAGATCGAGCTCGCCTTCGAGCGGGATGGGTCCCTGGATCTGGAACAGATCCGTCCCCGCGAGCGGGCAAATGGCGATCTGCCGCTGCATGTCGCCATCGCCGAAGCGATGCCATACGTCGCGATCCAATCCCTTGAGAACGACATCGGCGACGATAGCGCGCACGCCGAGCGTCTTGCCGGGAAAGCCGATATCCAGCGCATGGCGCACAAAGCTGCGGCCGCCATCGGCGCCGACGAGCCAGCGTACGCGGATGGTCTCTTCGCCGGATGTGCCCTTAAGCCGCGCGGTCACGCCCGCCTCATCCTGTTCGAAGCCGATAAGTTCACTGGCGAATTCGGGCCGGTGCCCCAGTTCGAGCAGGCGCTCGCGCATCACCCCTTCGGTCAGGAACTGCGGCACCATCAGCGGAAGATGATAGGGCTCGGCGGGCGTCGGCGCCCCACCCATCACGGCATCGGATTCGCTAACGCTGCCGTCATCGCGATATTCCCGCTGTCTGGGGTAGGCGCCGCCGAGCGCGACGATCCGGTCGAGAATGCCGAGATCCTCGAACACCTCTTGGCTTCGCGGCTGAATACCCTTGCCGCGGGAACCGCGGAATGGGTCGTTCAATTTTTCGATCAGGCGGAAGGACACGCCCCACCGCGCCAGCTCGATCGCCAGCGTCAGGCCGGCAGCCCCGGCGCCTGATATCAGCACGTCGACTGTGGAATTTTCTGTCATTGGTTTCTCCATATGTGTATTATGCACATAATAGGAGAATCGGCATGGCGTCAACAAAGAATGTGCAAAATACACATATCAGTGAAAAACTGCGCGAACTGCATGGGGCTTTGATCGAGATCGTCAGCGTCATGAACCGCCCGCAGCGCGACGAGCAGATGGTCCGCGAGGCGGGCATTTCGCTCGATCGTGCGCTGTTTCCGCTGTTGGTCACGATCGAACGGCTCGGTCCGATCGGGGTGGTCGAACTCGCCGACCGCGCCGGGCGCGACTACACCACCGTCAGCCGTCAGGTCGCCAAGCTCGAAAGTCTCGATCTGGTGGAGCGCCGCGGCAACGCCGCCGACCGCCGCGTGCGCGAGGCGGTCATCAGCCCGAAGGGCAAGGCAATGACCGATCGCATCGACGTCGCCCGCGAGCGGATGGGCCGCGCCATCTTCGAGAGCTGGGAGGAACACGACTTCAATGAACTCGTGCGGCTCATGCGGAAGTTTGCCGAGGATATCAGCGGCGATATCGGCAATGGCGCCGGAGAAACTGAGGGCGAGGGCGGACCGCAGCCGGATTAGCCTTGGAATCCTTCCCTTATGTGGCCATTCAATTCACCGGAGCCATTGCGCCGGCGCGTCTGCGATGATCTTGTAGCGTCCTGCAATCGCAACGTTTTCCGGTGATTCCCAATGTTCGATATTCTGTGGCGCGGCCTGGTGATCGGCGCCGGCGCAACCATCCTCATGGACCTCTGGGCAATCCTGCTCACCCAGTTCGGCCAGGCGGCGCCCAACTGGGCACCTGTGGGACGCTGGTTCTGGCACCTCGGCCGCGGCAAGGTCTTTCACGAGAGCATTGCCGATGCCGAGCCCTATGCCCATGAGCTGGCGCTCGGCTGGATCAGCCATTACGCCGTCGGCATCCTCTATGGGGTGATCTTCGCCATCATCATGGGCTCGGCCTGGCTGACGGCCCCGACATTTCTTCCCGCCTGGATCTTCGGCATCGTCACCGTCGGGGCAGGGTGGTTCCTGCTGCAGCCCGGCCTCGGCATCGGCTGGGCCGCCTCCAAACACCCTACCCCGAACAAGGTCCGATGCTTCAATCTGCTGGCTCATACGGTGTTTGCGCTGGGGCTTTATGGCACGGCGTTGATTATCGGCTGAGATCGCGGGGTCGGTTTCGTCCGCCCGGCCGAGGGGACATGCCGCAACGTCTCGATCCCCTCTTCTCCCCAGCGGGGAGAAGGTGCCCGTAGGGCGGATGAGGGGGCCGGCG
>NZ_PQIG01000076.1 GCF_012349115.1 Rhizobium ruizarguesonis | reverse complement strand
AGAGCGGTTCAGCTTTTCATGGAAGCGTAGAACCGCTCTAACCTTTTGTTTCTACGCAATTCCGGCAAAAGCGCTTCGCGCTTTGCCTGGCAAAACCGCTGCGCATTTTTGCTGGAATTGCTCTAGAAGCCGGACTGGATGCGCGAGAAGACCAGATTGGTGAAAATCGAGATCTGCGAGCCGACGAAAGGCGCGGTGACGCCGACCGTGATCAGCACCGCGACGATCTTCGGCACGAAGGTCAGCGTCGCTTCCTGCACCTGGGTCAGCGCCTGGATCAAGGCAATGACCAGACCCACCACCATCGCGGCGATGACGGCGGGACCGGCGGCAATCAGGACGGTCCAGATCGCCGCCTGGAACAGGTCCAATGCATCAGCTTCGTTCATCTGAAGGCAACCTCATATCGCCTTGAAGCAGCCCCGCCGTGGCCGGACCGCCATTGATTGGTATCACCCGAGTTCTGCGGCGCACCGGCGCCGTGGATATCAGGTGTCGCTGCTGTCGGCGGTCGGTGCCTTGTCGGCAACCGTGATTCCCGCCTGCACCAGTATACTACCGCCATCCGTGGTCGTCGCAATGATTCCATCCGAATAAACCTTGACGGATTCGATGGTGCCTTTGACGGTGCCGTCGGCGCTTTCCATGTATTTGCCGACGTAGCTGCTGGCTTGGGTGAGGCTCGAGCTTGCGAGCAGCGTGTCCAGCTTGGTGTTGGTCTGGATCGTCTGTTCGACCTGCGAGAAGCTCGCCAGCTGCGACATCTGTTCGCTGGCGTCGACCGGATCGGTCGGATCCTGGTTCTTCATCTGCGCGATGAGCAGCTGAAGGAAATTGTCGTAGTTCAGCGTCGCCTTCTGCTGGGCCGAGTTCGTCGAGGTCGAAGTGCTCGTCGTGCTCACGCTTGATGTCGCATCTACCGCCATGGTGCAATCTCCCTGCGAATCTGCTCGACCATCGTCGGCGGCATTTCGTGGTTGTTGAGGATATTGTCTTCGATCGTGTAGAGGCCGCGGATCGCCTTCAAGGCATCGAAGGCGCGACCAGTCGAGACGAGCGCATCGATGCGCTTCAGTTCGGCGAGGATTTCCTCGTTCTTGAAGCAGGTGAGCAGCATGGTGATCGACTTGCGGAACATCGCTGTCGAGTGGTCCTTGCCCTCGGGGTTGATGAGGATCATCTGCGCGATGAAATAGAGCTGGCGCAGAGGCGTGGTGGCGCCTTCCGGCTGCAGGACGTGGTTTTCGAGAAGGAACGTCACATCATTCAGGAATTCCAGCGCGACCTTGCGGTCGACACGCAGGACGGCGCCGTTGATGAAGATTCTTTCTCCGGCTTTCAGAGAAATGCGAAGTGTACTTTTCATTTAAGTCCATCCCTGATGATGGTGGTAACGTCGATGATGCCCTGGTAGTTATTAGACTGACGTTTTCTGATCCTGTCGCATTCCTTCAATATCCAGATCGCGATCGAGATGAGGTTGGCCCTGAGCTCGATCTCCAGCTGGTTGTCGGGATGTTTCAGATCCTCGATGAAGCTGATCCACACCCGGCGTGTATAAAACAGGGCTTCAATGGCTTCGCGGCCGTATTTTTCCTTTTCGCGCGCCAACGACAGAAGGTCTATGGATCGGTCAAGAACCTGCCATTCCCGCTCTTTCGCGTCGGCCACCGAGTCCTGCATGACCTCGGCATATGAGAACTGATACATTCATGCATCCTTCTTTATTGCGCGCCTTTGCTCATCAAAGGTAGTTTACAAGACTCAACTGCTGGATCTTCGAGACGATCGTGTAGGCGGTTTCAAGCTGCGTTTCCAAAGTCTTGACGAGGGTCGAGGCTTCGTAAGGATCGACCCCCTGGAGATCGACGAGCTTGTTCTTGATGATGTTGGACTGCGCGTCGAGGGCGTCGTTGGACTTCTTGACGCGCTCTTGGGAAAGGCCGAGCTGGCTTGCCTGGGTCACGAGGCCGCTGGTCGCCTTCGTCGTATAGCTGATCGCCTGCTTGGACACCGTGCTCATCGCATCGCTGCTGAGGCCCTGGCCCAACAGCGCCGAGGTCATCACCGAGGCGAGCGCGAAGTAACGCATGCCCTCGGAATTGGCATTGGTCGAGGATTCGATCACTTCCGAGTTGCTGATGCGGCTCGTCATGTTCTGGCTCGATGCCTGCGACCAGCCGGTCGTCGGGTCGGTCCAGGCGGTCTCGCTGAACATCGGCTCTACCGTCGTGGTGATGAAGGTGCTCATTTCGGCGCCGGTGAGATCACTGACCGCCTTGCCGAGGCCCGTTGCATAGGTGTTCAACTGCGTGACAATGGCTGCGCTCGTCGCGGTCGTCTTGTCGGTCAGCGGTTGCACATCGGTGTTGATGCCCGAGAACAGATATTCGCCGTTTACCATGGTATTGGCCGTGTCCATCATCGTGGACAGGGCGCTGGTCGCCGACTGGATGGCGACGGTGATGCTGCCTGGGTCGTGGCTGCCCTGGAGCGCCGTCAGCTTCGAAACCAGGCCGTCGCCGACATCCTTCATCTTGGAAAGGCCGAGCTGCGACGATTCCATGCGCGCAGTGACAAGCGAATTGCTCGATTTGATCGAGGCTATCCGGTCGACCTCGCGGCTGAAGTCCACGCTCCTGGAGGCATTGCCGCCGAGCGAGACACCGATATCCGCATAGACGCCCGTCGTCGCTTCCATCGTTGCCTTCGTCATCTGGTTCTGCGCCTGACGGATCGTCAATCGCATCGCGTTCTGAATGGCCGAACTTGAAATAAATGAGCTCTTCATGGCTTAACTCGCAATATCCAGCAATGACTTCAACATTTCGTCAACGGCGTTCAGGATCTTGGTCGCCGCCTTGTAGGACTGCTCTATGTCGAGGAGCAGCGTCAGCTCCTCGTCCAGATTGACGCCCGTCTCGTTGGAATAGGCTTCGTCGGAGCGTGACAGCGCCGCCGAGGTGTTTTCCGCCGCCGTCGTGGCATTGCTGCGGTACTGTTCGAGCCAGCCGAGGGAATTTGTGGCGAATTCCATGATGCTGACGTTTGAATCGATGCCGGTCGTGGCGTCGAACCCGACCGGCGTCCCCGCCGCTGGGTCGAAATCGATGTCGGAGCCCAATGCGGTATAGAGACGATCGAGTTCAGTCGTATAACCGCTGGCGCCTGACGTGTTCAGGACGAGCCCGGTGGCGTTGACGCCACCGTCGCGCAGGCGCATCGGATCGCCGCCTTGCGAGGTGATGACGCGGCTGCTGACCGTTATGGTCGCCGCCATGCCGGCAACCGCGGTGGCGCCGGTATCAACCGTGCCGCCGCTCCAGGTGAAGAGGCCTGGCACATAGGCCGGGCCGGCCACCGTGTTCTGTTCCTTGAAGAGTGAGACCAGGCCGCGGGCGACTTCGTCCAGCTGCTTCTGGAAGTTCGGGGCGATTTCGTCGCGCACTTGGAGGAGAGACTGAAGGCTTCCCTGCCCCGTCGTCGTCGATCCGCTGCCGCGCGGAAGTGCCACACCGTCAACATAGACCGAATTGCCGGTGATGGTCGCGGTATAGACATCCTGAGACTTGAACGTCACCTTGCGCGGGATCGTCTCGAAGAGGATCGTCCCGTCAGACGTGCTCAGCACTATGTCGTTATTGTCGCGCGTCGTTGCGTTGACGCCGACGATCTGCGAAATCTGCTTGAGAGCCTTCTCACGTTCGTCGAGGGCGCCGGATGCATCCGCACCCGAGGCCGTGGCGGTCTTCACCGCATTGTTGGCCTTCTCGAAGTCGCTGAGAAGCGTATTCAGCTTATCGACGTCGGTGGCGATCTGCTTGTCGGCGGTGGCGCGGACGTCCTGAACGGATTGCGAGGCATTGTTCAGCGAGTTGGCGACGTCCTGGGCGGCGGTGATGGCGCCCTGGGCGGCGACGGTGCTGCCCGGCGTCGTGCGGAAGGCCTGAAGCTTCTGCTGGAAAACACCGAGATAGGTGGATGGCGACGTTTCGTAGTCGTTGCCACCCACGATCGACTTCAGGTCCTCGAGACCGCCGAGCAATGCCTGCTGGGCACTGTCCTGAGAGGATGTCTTCAGGTATTGGCGCAGCAGCGCCTCTTCCTGCGCGCGGTCGATCTTGACGACCTGCGCGCCATTCAAGGACGTGGTGAGCATCGCCTGCCGGCGCACGTAATCTTTGTTGCCCGCATTCGAGATATTGTTCGATACGACACTGCTCTGAGTGCCCGTATTGTTGAATATATTCTGCGCGGTATTAAGTGCGGATGTGAGCGACATGGCTTACCCGGTACCTTGCTTATCTCTTGAGGTTGACGAGAACGTCCATAATGTCGGATCCCGTCTGGAACACCTTGGAATTGGCGGTATAGCTGCGCTGCGATTCGATCATCTCGGTCAGTTCGCCGGCGAGGTCGACGTTCGAGCCTTCGAGAGCGCCTGACTTGATGGTGCCGAGGCCGTTGGTCTGCGGGAAGCCGGTGACGGTCACGCCGGACTGGCCATTGGCGCTGTAGACGTTGCCGCTCATCAGCGTCAGTTTGTCGGGGCTTGCGACATTGGCCAGCGGAATGCGATAGAGCGGCTTGGTGCTGCCATCCTCGTACTTGGCGTAGACGATGCCATCGCCGTCAATCGTGACGTCCTTGACCGGGGTCGCCGCCTGACCGTTCGGCGTACCCGTGCCGGAGAAGTCGGCACCGAGCTGTGTGAAGCCCGAGAGATCCATGGCGATCGTCTGCCCGGTCACCGTATCGACGATGTTAACGGCGCCACTCGAGGTCATCTTGCCGTTGGCGTCGAAGGTGAGCGTTCCGGTGCCGACAGCGCCACCGGCGGTGTAGGGGAAGGAGGTCGTGCCGCCGACCGCCGCATTGGCGTTGCGAAACATCGCCACTTCCCAGGTGGCAGCCGTGGCGGGTGTTGCCGGCGGCGGCGTGACGACGGATTGCTTCGTGAAGTAGAAGTCGTACATCACCTTGTTGCCGAGACGGTCGTAGGCGACCATCGAGACCTTCTTGGTGTCTGTTGTCGTAGTAGCGGCATTGGCGCTCGGCAGCGTCGCGGGAGCGACCGGAGCGATCTTGGCGTTGGAATCGAGGTTGCCCTTGAAGACCCCCGAGGTCGAAGCGATGGCGGTCAGGCCATCCTGGTTGACGTTGACGGGAACGAGGCCGTCGAAGCCGTTGACGACGACGGCGGGAGCGCCGGAGTCGTAGGAATAGCCCATCAGCTGAAAGCCGGCGGCGTTGACGAGGTTGCCTTCGTCGTCCTTGGTGAAGTCACCGGCGCGGGTCAGAACCGGAGTGCCGTCAGCACCCTGGACGATGAAGAAACCGTCGCCCGATATTGCGAGGTCGGTGCCCGAGGTGGTGTAGGAAATATCGCCCTGATCGGAAACGGCCTGGCGGACCGAAGTCTGAACGCCGCCGGAATTGTAATTGCCGCCCGAGGAGGGCAGAACCAGCGACGAGAAGCTCGTCGACACAGCCTTGTAACCGGTGGTGTTAACGTTGGCGATGTTGTCGGCGACGGTGCTGAGGCGGTTGGCCTGAGCGTTCATCCCCGATACTGCCGTCTTCATGCTGCCGAAAATGCTCATCTGAAAACCTCGTTTTACCTGTTATGCACGAGAGTATTTGTCGGGCCTTGCGTGAAGCTGTCTGTCATGCGAGCTGCGAGGCCAGATATCGAAGTTCAGCCGGGCGCCGCCGCCCGGCCGAGAGATCAGGCCCAATCGATGCAGTAACCAAGGAAACGCTTGGAATCGACCGGATCGACGCCGAGCTTTTTGCGCAGCTTCTTGCGCAGCTTCGAGATGTGGCTTTCGACGACGTTCTCCTCGACCTCTTCGTCGAAGATGCCGTAGATAGCGTTGAAGATCTGGGTCTTGGTGACCCGGCGACCGCGATTGGCGATCAAATATTCGAGGATGCGGCGCTCGCGCCTCGGAAGCGCGAAGACTTCGCCGTTGATCTCGGGGTCACGGCCATCCGAGAAGACGCGGATTCCGCCGATCTCGGTGTAATTGGTGATCGCCTTCAGCCGGCGCCGGATCGCAGCCGCCCTTGCGAGGATTTCGCGGGGATGTACCGGTTTGCGCACCACGTCGTCGACGCCGCAATCGAACAGTGCAAGAGTGTTTTCGAGCGAGTGCTGGTCGCTGACCGCAATCACCGGCGCCATCGATCGGTCCCGGATCGCCCGGGGCAGTTCGAAGTTGCGCTGGCCTTGACCGATCAGGAAGGCCTCGACTGCAGCTATATCTGAATCGGCGGCGGTCTGTACCCACTCACCGAACTCCGCTGGATCAAAGCCGGTCGAGGGAATGCCCTCACGACCGAACAGAGATGTGTATCCATCTTTCACGAGCTCACGCTCATCAACCACTACGATCATTCGTCCGCCTCCGAATCAGTGTGGCACTTCGATGATCTATGGGTACGAATCGCACGAATCGGCGACAACTCGTTAAAGTTAATGGCAGAAACTAATAATTGATTAAGATCTGGGTAGCGATTTGATCTATATCTAGTGGGTATGCCTGATTATGCCCACCAAAATTTCGTGGAAAAGTTAACGGTCGGTTAAATATGGCTTGCACAGGGGATTCATGCCGGATTCCTGCCATATTGTGACACAGTTTCGTCACAATACGCCACTTCCATCTTTGGTTGAATTAATTTTGACAAAAGTTACTCGCATTGGGAGTCCACTTGCCGTAGCCCGTGGCAACCAGATTGGCGATGACGCGGCAGACATATTGCTTCTGTGCCGGATTGTTGTTGGGTCCGGCATGGTATCTGGCTACCGCCATCGTCCATGTCTCGTGACGGTCATGCAGGTTGCGGAGGAATTTTGCAGCATACTCCACATTGCGATGCGGGTCGAACATCTCCTCGGCGGAGCGGAAATTCTCGCCGTGAAAGTAATGGTTGATCTGCATGCAGCCGATGTCGATGAGCTTCGCGCCGCTGTTGCGGGCGACATCGAACTGCCTCATCGCGTCCTGCTCCGAGGGCGGAAAGATCGCCTTGCCTTCGACGTTCATGGCATAGGGATAGAGCGAGCCCTTGCGGCCGGTCTCCGTCAGACCGACCGAATAGAGGATGCCTTCCGGGATACCGTATTTGGCAGCTGCCGACTGGATCTCGCGCTCGCAGGCGCCGGTAGAGGCTGATGCCTCAGAGGTAAACGCCGCCAGCGCCGCTGCTGCCGCCAGCACGAGCGTCTTCAATACCAGTCTCGCCTGCGCCATTGAAGCCTCCGTCCGTCCGCTGTGCCGTCTGATTGTGGCGCTCGCGCGCCTCGCCGCCCTGCCCCTGCTGAGGGAGCGACTGCTGCTGGGAGGCCTGGCCCTGGTTGCCGGCGTCGGGACGCTCGACCGGCGCCATGCTGATGGTGACGTTTTCGACCGCGTAACCCTGGCTGCGCAGAGCTTCGAGAATCTTGCCGTGATCTTCCTTCATTTGACGATAGGCCGCTCCGGTTTCGACCTTGAGGTCGACGGTCAGAGCGTCGCCGGACAGGCGCATGGTCGCCGTCACCAGGCCGAGGTCGAGCGGATTCATCTGGATCTTCAACGTATTGACGACCTTGCCGGTGCTCGTCCATTCCGCCGCGTTGGAAAGCGCCGAGCTCGGTTCCATGGCGCGCGCCCATTCGGAATCGCCGGAGAGAGCAGCGGCGACAGCGGCGGAATTGGAATTCTGCATCAGGCCGATATAGCGGCGCGATTCGAGCACCGAAACGTTTTCGACGTCGGCCTTCTTCGAGCCATCCTTCGGCCCGGCCTGATCGGTGCCGATTTGGACATCCATCGACACGCCGCGGCCATCGGCGCGACTGATCCTGAATGTCCTGCCATCGGCGGCTTCGGCATTCTCCGATCCGGGAACCTTGATGTCATCCGCCTTGCCGCTCTCGATGTTGCTGCTGACGGCCGCCAGGGCGTCGGACGCATGGCCGCCCGCCTTGACGTCGATACTGTCGAGTTTCTTGTCGGCCGTTCCAGCCTCGCCGGTCTTGGCGGAGACCTGATGCGCGGCTGCCACCGCCGGCAAAGTCACTGCACCGTCGGCGGGGTCCTGCTTCAGCAGGCCGAGAACATCCGAAATGCCGCCATCTTCGTCATCGGTGGTGTTGTCCGTATCGGTTTCCAATGCGTCGCCCTTGGCGTGCTTGACGCCCTTGGCTGCCGGAGCGATCTCATCTGCGGAGCGGTCCTTCGGATCCAGCTTGCCCAAGGCGAGATCGGCCGGCACTTTGACCTCAGCCTTTGCGGGCTTTGCCGCGGCCTTTTCGACACTGACGATCGTTTCCGGCTGAACATCCGCCTGCGTCTTCAACGCAGCGTCGCTAAGATCGATCAACGGCTTTGCGCCGCTGCGGCCGCGGATCGTGCCCGCCACCTTGTCGGTGCCGGCGTCGGCAACCACGCTCTGATCCGGCTGCGCATCGTCGGCCTCGTCATTGACGGCACTGCCGCTCGCCTTGGCCAGCGCGTCGGAGAAGCCGTTCCTTTGGCCGGCGGCATCGTCTTTTCCGGCCGGTCGCGCAGATTTCGCAATCGCGGCGGACTCCGCACCGGGGGCTCCGCCGGAGACGCTCATATCCATCATTGTTCGTTGCCTTCCTGCGCCAGAAGACCGTCGATCTCGTCGAGCTTGGATCGATTGGTCGTCACAAATGCGTTGAATGAGGGGTCGGTATCCTGGCTCTGGCCAGTCGATGCCACACCTCCCGGAACAGGCTCGGGAAGCACGCCTGGCGCTCCCGGTTGCGTCGCTATAGCCGCAGCCTTTTCAGAAGTGATTTCTTGATGGTCAGTGTTAGGATCCGAGGCTTGCGTCAGGCTTGCCGGGTCGGGAGCGCGCAGGATCTGCTCGGCAACCGATCGCGCCGCCTCCTGCAGCGCCTGATCCCGCGGCGAAAGCGCGTTGCCGTCGATGCCGCTGACATTCTTCGCCGCCCGGTCGATATCCTCTGTGGGAAGGCCGGCCATGCCGCCATAGAAATCCGCGAGCGGACCGAAGGCATTGTCGGTGCCGGCGCCAAGCGACTGCACACGTCCGACTGCCATGCGCGCCAGCTCCGGCTTGCCCGATATGGCGGCAGCGCGGGCGATGCGCAGATAGACCTCGCGCTGGCGCGGAGCGTCCATGAAGGACAGGATGTCGATGACATCCTGCGGTTTCACGTCGTGATCGTGGCCGACGACGAGCGTGACGAAAAGATCGGCGAATTGGCTGGCATAGGGCGAATGCAGGAAGCGCCTGACATAACGTTGCGAATAGGCCATTCCCTTGTCAAGCATCCCCTTATCGACGCAGATGGCCACAGAGCGGCGCAACGCCGCCTCCTCGACGATCGTACCGGGTGCTGCAAGGCGCGCCTGGTCATAGAGATCCAGCGCGTCTGTCGGTTTCGTCGCGATCAGCACGTTGCCGCCGATCAGCGCAAGGTAGGGGCCGATCTTCTTGTCGCGATATTCCCTGGCCGTCTCCTCCAGCGTCTTGGCGACGAGGAGCCCCTTGCCGCTCAGATATTTGCGCAGCACGTCGGTGACGCGATTGTCGAAATAACCGTTGACGTCGTGGGCGATCAGATATTCGAGCGTCTGGGGATTGCCGCCGCTCATCGCGTAAATCAGCGCGGCATCGACATTGCGGTCGTCGTCGAAGATCGAAGGATCGACAGTGCGCAGCCGCTCGTCGATCGTGCCCAGCATGAAGCGCTGCATCTCGCCGGCCGAATGATCGCCGCTGACGACGGAATCCTGCACGAATTGCAGCGACCGCAGCATCTTGTACGGCGCGAGATCATCCGGATCCTGTGCATTGGCTGCGGCCGACGAAAGCATCGCCAGGCCAAGGGCCACAAATCCGACGTAGCGATGCTGCCGACGCGCCATTCGACTATCCTTGATCCGCCTGCACCAGAATCTCGATCCGGCGGTTGGTCGCGTTGAACGGGTCGGACGGCAGCTTCAGCCGGCGATCGGCGAAGCCGGAGACCTGGGAGATGCGTTTCTCGTCGAGCCCGCCGCGCACAAGCATGTAGTAGGCGCTCTGAGCGCGATCCATCGAAAGCCGCCAGTTCTCGTTCTGCGTGCCCTTATACTGGCGCCCGTCCGTGTGGCCGCGGATGGCAACCGCACCACCTCTCGCCTTCAGGATCGCGCCGATCTTTTCCATGGCGAGCACCATCTCCTGGCGCGGAACCGCAGAACCGATATTGAACATCGAATCGTCGGTCTGGTCGGAGATGCTGACCAGCAATCCGCCCTCGGACGCCGTCACGGTCAGTCCCTCGGCGAGCTTGCCGGCAACGCCGCCGATCTGCTGGGCGATTTGTGCCTGCAGTTGCTCGGCTTCCTTCTGCTGCTGCTCGGTCTCCGCGGCGCTCTTGTCCGCATCCTTCTGATGATCGGTCGCCTTCTGAGCTTCGGCCTTCTTGTCGTCGGGCGACTTGCCACCCTGCGACTTGCCGTCCTTGGCTTCGACCGCGCCCTTAGTTTCTTTGGTTTCCTTGGCAGCCTTCTGATCGGTGGTCAGCGGTATAGGCTTCATATCCTCGACTTTGGCGATCTCGCTCGTCTCGCTCTCGACCGCCTGCTGGTCGCTCTTGCCGGGAGGCAACGTCTTGCCGGCCGTCGTGACCTCGACCTGTTTCGTCCAGAAATCCGGATCGAAGGGATCACGATAGGCCTCGCCGCCATCGGCGCCGGTGGCCGGGCCGGAATCGGCGGCACCGCCGTCGCCCTTGGCGCTGACATTGGCCTGCTGGCCGACTTCCTGCGCGATCTCGGCAAGAACCGAATACGGATTTTCGAAGAAATCGGCCTCGGAATAATTGGTTTGGTCGCCTGATGTCGATGTCTGGTCATCACCATCCGCCGCGGCCTTGCCGTCGTTCGGATCTTCTTCCTTCTGCTTCGACTTCTCCTGCTTCTCCTCGCCCTCGGCGTTGTCGACGGGCTTCTTCAGGCCCTTCTCTGTCGGCTTTTCGTCAGAGAGTTTGATCGGATTGAAATAGGTCGCCACCGATGCTTTGGTCTCCTCGTTGGCGGCATTGACCAGCCACATGACTAGGAAGAACGCCATCATCGCCGTCATGAAGTCGGCATAGGCAATTTTCCACGCACCGCCATGGGCGCCATCGTGATCACCGCCGCCATGTCTCTTGACGATGATGATCTCGTTCTTGCCGTGGTGGTGGTTTTCGCCTTCGCTCATTCGAGAACTTTCTTCAAGCTGGCTGCCCAGGCGGACATACGGGTGACGATGACGGAATCACCGATTTCGACGGCAAGATCGATATCGTCGGTCTCAAAGTGGCGAACCGCCTCGGCATGTTCGCCGAGCTCGGCCTTCAATATGTCGAAAAGCCGGATCGGCCCCCTGACGACGATCGCTCCGGCCGCGCCTTCGAGGATCGCGTCGCGCAGCAGGGCAGCGAGGCTTTCGGCAGCCTTGGCGGCAAGCGCTTCGGTCATCACAGGCGCGATGGCCACGGCGGCGCCGGCGCTGACCAGCTGAGCGATCTCTTCGGCGATATCGCGGATGCGGGATGCAATGACCGCCGCTGCCTCGACTTCGTAGCGAAGCTTCAACTCCTTGAGTTCCCGCGCATGGACCTCCGCCAGCGTCCGCGCCTCGCGTTCGTATTTCTCGGTTAATTCCACGGTCGCTGCGGCATGACCTTCCGCATACGCTTCGCGGCGCTCCGCCTCGACGTCGATCGCGGGTTCGCTCGCCGGTTCGGGGAAAACGTCGCCGCCGAAATCGTCCATGTCGAGGATCGGCGCTGACGATTCCGGTTCACCGAAATCCTTCAAATACCGGGAAAGCGTAATGTTCATAAAAAACCATCCAGCATTCGGGAGGCATGCAACATGCCCGCCCCCCGCTCAAAGTGACCTTGCGCGCCGGCATCCCCTTCGAAACGGGCAAGGGCCTGACCTTGCGCCGGCACGGATTCGAACGATGCCTTCATGCCGGAAACTAGGCAGTCAAACTTGCGCGAGGATGAATGGCGCCGCCACCAGCCGTGATCGCGCCCACCCCTATTCCAGCAGGATCAGGATCTTGCTCGCAGCCGTGTTGAGGATCGAGATCGCTTCGACGGCCATCTGCTTTTGGGTTTCGATCGCCTTCTGCCGGATCGAAGCCTCGTCCATGTCGGTATCGACGAGCGCACCGACGCTCTTGTCGATCGAATCGGACAGATCGGCGGTATAGTCGATCTGATCGTCGATGCGCGTCTTCATCACGCCGATAGACGCGGCCGTCGTCGTCAGCGAGGAGAGCAGCGCGTCGGTCACGTCAAGCATGTCGCCGAGTTGCGCGTCGGTCGTGTTGTTGTCGATCGCAATTTCCGTACCCGTCGCCGGCGTGGTGGAGTTGGCGTTCAGCAGATAATAATTCCGCGACGTCGTGCCACTGTTATTGATCGCATTGGCATCGACCGACTTGGTCAGCAGACCGCCGCTGGCATTGTTCTTGTCGATGAGGATGGTCTGCGACGATGGGAAATCGATGGTCTGGGCCTGATATTCGCCGGTCGGAGCGCGCACGAAACCAGAGATGACCTGCCATGTCGGCGGCGCAGCAGTGTCGCCGTTCAACAGCCAGTTCTCTCCCGCAAACGACGTCGATTCGACGATCGTCTGCAGCTGCTCCTTGTATTCGCCGATCTCGGCGTTGATCTTGTCCTTGTCGGTGCCCGGCTCTCTTGCCGAAACCAGCTTGGCGCGAATTTCACCTATGATATCGATCGCCGAGTTCATCGCCGTGTAGGTTGCATCCACCTTGGCAGCGCCGAGGCCGAGCGCATCTCCGATCGTTCCGAGATTGGTGCTGTCCGAGCGCATGACGGTCGCGACCGACCAATAAGACGCATCATCGGCTGCGGTCTCGATACGATATCCCGAGGACACTTGCTGTTGGGTCTGGTTGGCTTCTTTGTTGATGCTGCGCAGCACCGCAAGCGCATTCACCGCGGCCGCGCTGGTAATCTTAACGGTCATCGACAGGTCTCGGAATCGGGGTGAAAGGGCAGGCCGGATTGCCGGCGGCGACTGGGGTGGCGTCATGCCTCCGGCAGGGTTTCCACCGGTGTGTCGCAAAAGCAAATCAACTCAAAGCGAAGTTAACTCGATATCAACCTGTTGGGCAAGAGCACGGCGCCGAGCCTGGCGCGTCGGCCGAAATTTCGATCAAACTATTGATATAAAAGAAAGAACCGCGCCGTTTCGGGCGCGGTCCGGGAGGCTTCTCGTTTGCGGCCAGACGACGCCGCAAGATTCGGTCCAGCTTCAGCGCCTGACTTAGCTGCGGAACAGCGTGAGGATGTTCTGAGCGCTGGAGTTGGCGATCGACAGCGACTGGATGGCCAGCTGTTGCTGGGTTTGCAGGGCGCTGAGCTTGGAGGATTCTTCTTCCATATTGGCGTCGACGAGGCGGCCGACACCGGAGTCGATCGAATCGCTGAGCGCGCTGACGAAGCCTTCCTGCAGCTCAATGCGCGTGGAAATAGAGCCGAGCTGCGATGCAGCCTTGGTCATCGCCTCAAGGCCTGCCTCGATCGACGTCAGGGCCATGGAGATCTCAGGCGAATCGAAGTTGGTGATGTCCATCGAGTAGATCGAGCCGATCGTACCGGACGATGTGCCGATAAGGCCGGAGCTGGTCTCGATCGCGCCGGTCGAGTCCATGCCGAAGAGAACGTTGCCCGTGGAGCTCGTGTCCAGAATGTAGTCCGTCGTCTTGACCGAGACATTGCCGTTGCCATCGCGGACGAACGAGGAAACGACGCTCTTGGTGCCGTCGGCGCCGGCAACCCAGTTTTCACCGGAGAAGGAAGCCGATTGCGCGATGCTCAGGAGCTGCTGCTGCAGCTGGCCGATTTCTTCCTGGACCTTGGCCTTGTCGACACCCTTTTCGGTTGCAGCGACGATCTTCGCCTTGATCTCGCTGATGACATCGATGGCACTGTCCATGGCGGAGTAAGCGGTGTCGACCTTGGCGGCGCCGAGGCCAAGAGCGTCGGAAACGGCGGAAAGTGCCTTGTTGTCGGAACGCATGGTCGTTGCGATCGACCAGTAGGCGGCGTTGTCGGCCGCCTTTTCGACGCGGTAGCCCGATGATACGCGGTTCTGCGTGTCCTCGAGGCTGTCGTTGATGCCGCGAAGTGTCTGAAGAGCGGCCATTGCCGCGACGTTCGTCAAAATGCTGGTCATGAAATGATTGCCCCTTGTTGGCAGATGGAAAAAAGGGACATTCCGGAAAGCTACCGGGAACGGGGACCAGCCTCATGCCTGTTAACCGGTTCTTAAATTTGGTTAACCCGCCGTCTCGTTGACCGCAGAAGACAGCATTATGGTTAATCGATCGTTAACGGACATTAAAAAAGCCGCGCTCCATTGAAGCGCGGCTCGATTCTGATGTCCGCCGGAGACCGGCGGGCTGATGTTTCCGAGGGCTATTAGCCGCGGAACAGCGTGAGGATGGTCTGCGAAGAGGAGTTCGCGATCGACAGCGACTGGACGGCCAGCTGCTGCTGGGTCTGCAGGGCGCTGAGCTTGGAGGACTCTTCTTCCATGTTGGCGTCGACGAGACGGCCGACACCGGAGTCGATCGAGTCGCTGAGAGCCGAGACGAAGTTTTCCTGCAGTTCGATGCGCTTGGAGATCGAGCCGAGCTGAGCGCCGGCGCTGGTCATCGCCTTCAGAGCCGATTCAACGTTGGTCAGAGCCGACTGGATTTCGCCGAGGGTGAAGTTGGTGATGTCCATTGCGTAGACAGAACCGGTCGCACCATTCGAAGTGCCGAGGATACCCGTGGAGGTTTCGACCGAGCCGACGCTCATGCCGAACAGAACGTTGCCCATGGAGCTGCTGTCGAGAACATAGTCGGTCATCACGACCGAAACGGCGTTGGAGCCGTCACGGACGAAGGAGGCAACGACGTTCTTGGTGCCGTCAGCGCCGGCAACCCAGTTTTCACCGGAGAAGGAAGCCGACTGAGCGACGCTCAAGAGCTGCTGCTGCAGCTGGCTGATTTCTTCCTGGACCTTGGCCTTGTCGACGCCGTTTTCAGTGGCGGCAACGAGCTTCGCCTTGATGTCGCCGACGACGTCGATGGCGCTGTCCATGGCGGAGTAAGCGGTGTCGACCTTTGCAGCGCCGAGGCCGAGAGCGTCGGAGACAGCCGAGAGAGCCTTGTTGTCCGAACGCATGGTCGTTGCGATCGACCAGTAAGCAGCGTTGTCGGAAGCCTTGCCGACGCGATAGCCGGACGAAACGTGGGCCTGGGTTTCCTGGAGACCCTGGTTGATGCCACGGAGAGTCTGGAGGGCTGCCATTGCAGCGTTATTGGTGTTGATGCTCGTCATAGATTGCTTGCCCCTTGTTGGCAGATTTTAAACAGGGACATTCCGGATTTTCGGCCGGCCCACAGCGATCAGCATCATGCCTGTTAACCATTTCTGTTAAGGTTAACTCGCCGTTTCGATGGGCCTAGAAAACACCAAGATGGTTAAGGAAAGCTGAATTCGAATTGGAAATTACTTAAAAATATCTGATGGTTAGAAGGATTTTCATTAACCTTATATTAAAATATTTCGCGGCCGGGGATGACCCGGCCGCGAGACTTGGAAACCTTGTGCCGACCGGTCTTAGCGGAAGAGCGACAGGATGTTCTGCGAAGAGGAGTTCGCGATCGACAGCGACTGGATCGCCAGCTGCTGCTGGGTCTGCAGGGCGCTGAGCTTGGAGGACTCTTCTTCCATGTTGGCGTCGACGAGACGGCCGACACCGGAGTCGATCGAGTCGCTGAGAGCGGAGACGAAGTCGTCCTGGGCGTCGATGCGGCTGGAGAGCGAGCCGAGAGCAGCGCCGGCGCTTGTCATGGCCTTCAGAGCCGCTTCAACGTTGGTCAGAGCCGACTGGATCTGGCCGGACGTAAAGCTGGTGATGTCCATCGCGTAGATCGAACCGGTTGCACCACTCGAAGTGCCGAGGATACCCGTGGAGGTTTCGACCGAGCCGCCGCTCATGCCGAACAGAACGTTGCCTGCAGAGCCGCTGTCGAGAACATAGTCGGTCGTGGTGATCGAAACGGCGTTGGAGCCATCACGGACGAACGAGGAGACGACGCTCTTGGTGCCGTCAGCGCCGGCAACCCAGTTTTCACCATTGAAGGAAGCCGACTGAGCGATGCTCAGGAGCTGCTGCTGCAGCTGACCGATTTCTTCCTGGACCTTGGCCTTGTCGACGCCGTTTTCAGTGGCAGCAACGAGCTTCGCCTTGATGTCGCCGACGACGTCGATGGCGCTGTCCATGGCGGAGTAAGCGGTGTCGACCTTTGCAGCGCCGAGGCCGAGAGCGTCGGAGACAGCCGAGAGAGCCTTGTTGTCCGAACGCATGGTCGTTGCGATCGACCAGTAAGCAGCGTTGTCCGAAGCCTTTTCAACACGGTAACCAGAAGAAACGTGGTTCTGCGTGTTGTTCAGGTTCTGGTTGACGCTACGCAGCGTCTGGAGAGCGGCCATTGCGGAAGAATTCGTGTTAATGCTTGTCATAAGTCTGTCCCCTGGAAACTAGATACAAAAAGGAGGACATACCGGACTATAGTACCGGCGATGACGGACCAGCTTCATGCTACTCGGCGCCTGTTTTGTTTGGCCCAAACCCGTCATGTCCAGGGCAATCTCGCAGCCAATGCTTGCCAACTCCTTAAAAATACAGACCCTCGGCCGGCTCCTCACAGGGCATAGTTAATGCCTTCTCACAAGGCTTAGTTAATGCCTGCTGAAGATAATTTTTGGCATCCGAATTCGAGCGGTAAAAGCGAATTTTACCGGCGGAAGCGGCGCTTTCCTGGGACAGTCGAGGCTTTCTGGACAAAGCAGGCACTCATCGCGCCACCGGTTTCAAGCAAGCTTCGAATGCCAGTATGGCAGATGCCGGTATAGCATCATCGGACTGGCCTCGTTTTGGGGAGGACGGTCCATGCGCGCTTCGGCGATCGACAGCCATGCCAGAATATTTCCTTCACGGAGTTGGGTTTTGAACAGCAAAGTTTCGTTCTCTGCGGCATCCAAGGATTACCAGATGGGCCGCTACACACAGTCCTTGGCGACGCTCAACCAGTTGATGGATATCCAGCCGGACGCCAAGACCTATGCGCTGCTGGCCAAGAACCTCGTGCAGCTCGGCTTCAAGGCCGATGCCGCAAAAGCCTATGGCCTGGCCGGCAACTGCGAAGGACCGAATTCCTACGAATACCAGAAACAGGCTGCCAAGCTGCATTACGAGACCGGCAATGAGGACGATGCTCTGCTGATCGCCATGCGAAACCTCACCAAAGCGCAGGAAGACGCGGAGCTCGCCTTCATCATCACCGCGATCTATTTGAAGCGCCAGCAGCGGGATATCATCCGCCCGTTCAAGACGGTGCTGTCGCAGAGTGCCAATCCCGATCATATGCGCCTGGCGGCCCTGCTGCTGAGCGACGATCTGAACGACGCAACCAACCAGAACCTCGCGCGCAACATCTTCAAGCGTTTTCCCGGCAATCTCGCATTCCGCTTTCTGCATCTGGTTTTCGCTCGCGAATTCAATGAGTTCGAAGAGGCGAGCAAGCATCAGGCGGTGATCGACGCGGCCCTTGCAAAGGGCGATATCGAGATCCTGCGCAAGGACAACCCGTTCTATCATCTGCACTGGTGCGGTAACGAAGACTTCAACCGGTATGCGACGATCGGCACCACCCCCCTCAACCAGGAACGGGTGGCCTTCCGCCGCAACCAGCCGCACAGTTGGTCGGACAAGATCCGGATCGGCTACATGTCATCAGACTTCTGGGATCGCCACGCAACGATGAAGCTCTTGCAGCGCATCCTCGAACTGCACGACAAGGACCGGTTCGAGGTGACGCTCTTCTGCCATACTGGCCCGGAATACCTCAAGCACAACACGATCGACCGCAGCCGCTGGGGCCGGATCGTCACCGTTCACGGCTTCTCCGACCAGGCGGTGCTGGAAGTGGTGCGCGAGCACAATATCGACATCATGGTCGACCTGAAGGGCCACACTTCGGGCAGTCGCGCGACGGCCTTCAACCTGCCGCTCGCACCGGTGCATGTCGGCTGGCTCGGTTTTCCCGGCAGCACGGTCAATGTCGACCTCGACTACGTCATCGGCGACCATTTCGTCCTGCCCGAGGTGGCCAAGCCCTTCTACCATGAGAAGTTCTGCCGGCTGCCGGAGAGCTACCAGCCGAACGACCCGATGCATCGTCCGAAGCCGCGTCCTGTCACCCGCGAGCAACTCGGCCTGCCGGAAGACGCCTTCATCTTCGCGTCCTTCAACGGTAACCGCAAGATCACGCCGGAGACGATCGGCAGCTGGTGCCGTATCCTGAAGCGCGCCCCGAACAGCGTGCTCTGGCTGATGGCGAATACGCCGCGCAACCAGGCAAACCTGCTGAAGCAATTCCAGGCGGCGGGCATTTCGCCCAAGCGGATCATCTTCTGCCCGCGCGCGCCCTATGAACAGCACATCGACCGCCAGCAGGCGGCCGACCTCGGCATCGATACCTTCCCCGTCAACGGCCACACGACCACCTCGGAGCAGCTCTGGGGCGGCCTGCCGGTCCTGACCGTCAAGGGTACCAATTTCGCGTCACGCGTCAGCGAGAGCCTGCTCAGGGCCATAGACCTGCCCGATCTCGTCGCAGACGACCTGCGGGCCTATGAGGACATGGCTGTCGAACTGGCTGAAAATCCCGGACGGATCGCTGAGTACAAGGCGCATCTCAAGGAGAAGCGCTATATCGCGCCGCTCTTCGACGCCGAACGGTTCTGCGACCATCTGGAGCAGGCCTATGAAATCATGGCCGAGCGTTCCAAGCAGGGTCTCGCACCCGATCACATGGACATCCCGGCGCTGCCGCCGCGCACGGCGCCATTCGCAGCCGAGTGAGGCTTTTCGACCGCGACAGCGTCGCGCGTCTTTCAGACGGGTAAAGGACGCTGTAGCACTTTGAATTGTGCATAATGAAAGAACCCGCCGGAGTGATCCGGCGGGTTTCTCATTGGCCAATATCAAGCGGCGGCAGCCGCTCAGTTGAACGAACGCACCAGGCTGCCGACCAGCAGGTTCCAGCCGTCGATCAGCACGAAGAAGAGAATCTTGAAAGGCAGCGAGATCGAGGTCGGCGGCAACATCATCATGCCCATGGCCATGGTGATTGTGGCAACGATGAGGTCGATGACGAGGAATGGCAGCACGACGAGGAAGCCGATCTCGAAGCCGCGGCGAATCTCGGAAATCATGAAGGCCGGGATCAGCACGCGATAGTCGATCGGATCCGTCGTCTGGATATTCTGTCCGCGTTCACGCGCCAGATCGACGAAGAGCGCCAGATCCTTGTCGCGGGTATTCGCCGCCATGAAGGTGCGGAAGGGTTCGGCGATACGCTGGACGGCCTCGGTCTCGTTGATCTGATTGGCAAGCAGCGGCTGCACGCCGTTCTGCCAGGCCTGATCGAAGGTCGGCGACATGACGTAGAAGGTCATGAACAGCGACAGCGACAAAAGGATCATGTTGGAAGGCGTCGAGGAGAGGCCCATCCCTGAGCGCAGGATCGAGAAGGCGATGATGAAGCGCGGGAAGCTCGTCACCATGATCAGGATGCCCGGCGCGACCGAAAGAATGGTTAGCAGGCCGAATGTGCGGATGATCCAGGCGGCGACGGAGCCATCGACCGGCACGTTCAACAAGTCAGTCGGAAGCTGCTGTGCCACCGCCAGTTCCGGTACCGCCATGATGGCGGCAAGGAAAACTATGAATCGAATCATTCGATGACAAATGTCCTGAACATGACCTTCGATACCCGCCCTTGCGAGCGAAGGTCAACACGTTCCTGTATGTCATCCTTGAGATATTGAAAGCCGCGCGGCCCCTCGATCTGCTGAAGGGAAACGGTTCTGATATAGGCTAGGATATCCTGATGAATATCCTCGGAAACCTTGACATCCGGCGGCCCGTTGAACAGCAGCGCGACTTCGAGTCGGACCCAGTTTTCCGAGGGGTAAGCGAGGTTCGACGTGATTGGTTCAAGCTGGACGACGTTGTTGGCCTCGGTCGAGATGCGCGCCAGACCTTCCTCGGCCTTCTTCTTGGCCTCGGCATCCTTGGCCTGCTCGATCTCCTTGGCGCCCTTGATGTTGGGCGCGACGATCGTGCCGACCGCCCAGCCGCCGCCGGCGCCGAGCAGGGTCAGGACGGCGATGCCGATGATCGTCATCAGCGAGCCGGATTTCTTCTTCGATTGACCTGCGCTTGCGTCTGGCTCTGCCATCGTCGTTCAGCCTCAAAGCGGCGAGAAAAGATCGACGGCCTGCTGGCCGCGCGGAGGCTGCTGCACTTCCATCAGGCGGCCGCGGCCACCGTAGGAGATGCGGGCTTCGGCGATCTTGTCATAGGAGATCTGGTTTTCGGCATTGACGTCCTGCGGACGAACGATACCGGCGACGTTCAGGATGCGCAGTTCCTGGTTCAGCCGGACTTCCTGCGAGCCCGATATGACGAGGTTGCCGTTTTCGAGAATGCCGGTGACGACGGCGGCGACCAGAAGGGTGAGCTTGTCGGTGCGCTCGATCTTGCCCTTGCCGTCGGTGCTGGTGTCGGAACCATAGGTCAGGTCGGTCTTGGACTCGGGCGTCCAGCCGAAGATCTGGGCGTTGACGTCCCAGTTCATGCCGCTCGAATTCGTGCGGCTGCGGTTGGTCTCGTTGTCGAAGGAGGCCTTGTCGTTGATCTGGATATCGACGGTCAGGATGTCGCCGACGTTGAGCGCGCGCGCGTCCTTGAAGAGGGCGGCCTGCGAATCGCTCCACAGCGAATAGCCCTGCGCCACGGCGCGCGGCTGCTTCGGATAGAGCGCCATCTGCGGGGTCTGGCCATAGGCGAGGCCGCTGCCGATCGGGCTCATGGCGGGCGCACGGCCGATCTCGCTGACTGCCGTCGGAGACTGGCAACCTGCAAGGATTGCGAGGGCGGCGATCGCGGCCGGGAAACGCATATTCATGAAGGATCCTTCGACGTATTGGGATCGGACGCACTGGCGATGACGCTGGCGATGACCGCGGCCTTTTGCGGGTCCATCTCGTTGAGGATGAGGCTCGACTGCCGCGGGCCGAGCCGCATGATCACGGCGGAGGCCACCTCGATCTTCATGTCCTGCAGCTGAAGTGCGGCCGCATCCGGTTTCATCTTCCTGTAGATCTCGGTGAGGCCGGCTTCCGCCTGCTTCAGGAAATCATCGCGCCGCTTCAGCCAGTCCTGGTATTCGGTCTTGCGCTTGTCCATTTCCGCCATGCGGGCGTCAATATCGGCGCGAAGCTTTTCCAGTTCCTGCTTCTGCAAGAGGTAACGCTGGTCGCGGGCGGGATCGGCAATGTTGGTGCAGAACTGCTTGATCTCGTCCTGGGAGGTGATGTCGCCCGCCGGCGCATGTTCCTGCGCGAAGGCGCCGGGGATCGACAGAAGGACGAGGCCCGCGGCCGGCAGCGCCAACCGGCGCAGCAGTTGCAGGACCGTCATGTCACGGTTGATGATATCAATCATTGCAGCACAAGCTCCGCCTGCAGGGCGCCTGCCGACTTGATGCCCTGGAGAATGGCGATGATGCCATCCGGTTTCACGCCGATATTGTTGAGGCCAGCGACGAGGGTCCTGAGGTCGGGGCCGTCGATGATCGCGACACGCCCACCAGTCTGCTCGGCGGCAATATCGGTCTGCGGCTGGACGGCAGTCCGGCCTTGCGAGAAGGGTTCGGGCTGGATGATCTGCGGCGTTTCGGTGACCTGAACCGTGAGCGTGCCGTAGCTGACGGCAACCGGCGAGACGCGGACATCCGAGCCGATGACGATCGTTCCAGTGCGTTCGTTGATGACCACCTTGGCCGGCGTATCGGTCTCGACGATGAGATTTTCGATATCGGCCATCAGCCGGGTGAGATCGGCCGTGCGCGGCTTCTGGATCACGACTTCCTGCGAATCCTTGGCTTCGGCAACCGGGCCGCCGAAGCGCGCCGAGGCATAACCGTTGACGATGTCGGCGATACGGATCGCCGTCGAGAAGTCGGGGTTGCGCAGCTGCAGGACGAGATTGACAGAGTCCTTGAAGCGGGACGGCAGTTCCCGCTCGATAATCGCACCGCCGGGCACGCGGCCGGCAGTGGTGACGCCTTCGGTCACGGTCGCCGCCTGGCCCTGCGCCTGAAAACCGGAAACGATGGCGGCACCCTGCGCGACTGCATAGATTTGGCCGTCGGCGCCGGAAAGTGAGGTCATGACGAGCGTGCCGCCGCGCAGCGACGTCGCATCACCGAGCGAGCTCACCGTCACGTCGATACGGCTGCCGGGGCTTGCGAAAGGGGGCAGGTTGGCGGTGACCATCACGGCCGCCGTGTTCTTGGCGTTGGATTGGCCGCCCTGCGTCGAGATGCCGAGATTCTGCAGCATCGCGCGCATCGACTGTTCAGTGAAGGGCGAGGACCGGAAGCCGTCGCCGGTCCCCTGGAGGCCGACAATGAGTCCATAACCGATCAACTGGTTATCGCGGCCGGCCTGAAGGGAGGCGATGTCCTTGATGCGGGAGGTCAGCGCCCAGGCGGGCCCGACATCAGCCAAACTCATGGCGAGAACCGCGACAAGAGTGACGAAACGGAAGAACAATTTCATTTTGCCCTCACATGGACCGTGCCGTCCGCAAGCACCGTGCCGCTGACGATGACGCCGGAATCCATATTGCGGGCGCGGACGACCTGCCCGGTCGCGCCGTCTTCGAGCGGCGTGCCGGCGGCGGAAATCGTCATCGCGCCGAGCGAGAAGACCAGGCGAATCGAAGAGCCACGGGTTACCGTATAGGCCTCGCGCAGGGCCGAGACCGAGATCGTGCGGCCCGGCAACAGCGTGCGCTTGGAAACCATACCTTCGACCTGCGAAACGGATTTGGCATAATCGCCGGCGAGGTTGGGGTTGGTGACCTCGACCTCCTGGAGCTGGCTGGCCGACAATGTGTCGCCTGGGTAGATGATCGTGGTCGGGACGACGGCATAACCCATGCCGGCATCCGCCGACGCGGGCAAGATAATGCCCGCGACTGCGATCGTGGCTGCCGCCACCCATCCTGAGATGTGTCCTGCCCGGCAAAACATCATGTTTCGGCCCTTCCCTTACTTCAGGTTCTTGCTGACGATGGAGGCCATTTCATCAGCGGTGGTGATCACCTTGGAATTCATTTCGTAAGCGCGCTGGGCCGAGATCAGCTCGGTGATTTCCTTCACCGGGTCGACGTTCGAAGATTCCAGATAGCCCTGCTTCATGTAAGCGAAACCTTCCTCATCGGGATTGCCGATGACGGCTTCGCCGGAGGCCGGCGTTTCCTGGAAGAGATTGTCGCCGAGTGGCTGGAGACCCGCCTCGTTGACGAAGTCGGCAAGCGTCAACTGACCGAGTACGGTCGCATCCGTCGCACCCGGCAGCTTGGCTGAAACCTGGCCGGAGCGGCTGATCGTCAGCTCGGTCGAGCCCGTCGGAATAGTGATGCCGGGAAGGACCTCATAACCATCGATGGTGACGAGCTGGCCCTGGTCGTTCTTGTTGAAGGCGCCGGCGCGGCTGTAAAGCGTCGTACCGTCGGTCGACTGGATCTGGAAGAAGCCCTTGCCGATCAGCGCCACGTCGAGATCGTTGCCGGTCTGGGTCAGTTCGCCCTGGAGATGCAGGTTGCGGACCGCCGAGGTCTGGACGCCGAGGCCGATATTGGCACCTTCCGGAACGACGGCCTGGTTGGCGCGGTTGGCGACACCCTTGGCACGTTCGGTCTGGTAGAGAAGATCCGAGAATTCGGCGCGGGCGCGCTTGAAACCCGTCGTATTGATGTTCGCGATATTGTTCGCGATGACTTCCAGATTGGTCTGCTGGGCATCCATACCCGTTGCTGCGATGGCGAGCGCTCTCATGTGTTCGTCCTCAAATCAGTTACATCTGCATCTTGGTGACTTCGAGAAAGGCCGAGACGACCTTGTCGCGGATGGCAATCGCGGTCTGCAGCGTCTGCTCGGCCTGGAGCATGGAATCGACGACTTCACGCGTCGTCGCTGTGCCCTTGATACCGGCAAAGGACATGCTTTCCGCACCCTTCAGGCTGTTGACCGCATCGCTCGCCATGTTGCCCATGATAGAGGCGAAGCTCATGCCATTGGCCGCACCTGCGGTGCCCGGCATGGTGGCGACAGAGGACGAGGCGGAATTTTCGGTGTCGACGGCGCCAAGCGCACGGGTCATCGACAGGTTGCTGACATTCTGGACGCTGCTGATCATTGATTATTGGCTCTTCAGGAGGTCGATCGTGGAGGAGATGAGATCGCGGGTCTGTTTGATGGTCTGCAGATTGGCGTCATACGAGCGATTGGCTTCGCGCATGTCGGCCATCTCGACCAGGATGTTGACGTTCGGCAGTTTGACGACACCCTTCTTGTCCGCAGCCGGATTGCTGGGATCGAATTCAGTGCTGAAATCGCCTTCGTCGACGCCGACCTTCTTGACGCCGACGGTCTCTACGTCGTTGGTGCGATCCATCTGCTGGCCGAAGGTGATCGTCTTGCGGCGATAGGGATCGGCGCCGGGCGTGTCGCCGGTCGAGCGGGCGTTGGCGATGTTTTCCGAGACGATGCGTAACCGCGTCGACTGCGCCTCGAGCCCGGAACCGGCGATTTTCATTGCTGCTGAAAGCGGATCCATGACTTTACCTTCTGACGGTCATCAACATCATGCGATTGAAGGAACTGACCAGCGAGGTGTTCAGATCGTACTGGCGCTTGATATCGCCCGACTTGGAAAGCTCCTCGGCCAAACCGACCGTATTGCCGGATTCCTGGACGCCGATTTCCTGGTCGAGTGCGGCCTCCTTGACGTCGATATCGCCGCTGTTGCTGAAATCGTTACCGCTGAGATGCGCCGGATTGGTGCGCGCCATGGCGATGTCGGACTTGTCGAGCACAGCGTCAAAGGGCGTGACGTCCTTGGCGTGGAACTTCGGGGTATTGGCATTCGCGATGTTGCCGGCAACAACCTGCTGACGGATCGTCAGCCATTCCGCCTGTCGCGAAGCCAAGTCGAAAAGTTGGATTGGTTGCATGAAACTCTCCGTTTTTACTGTCCCGAACCTAGTGCGGTAATCTTGCGTGGGACTTACGGGAATTCAGGCTTCGAGACGCTTTTCTGCGAACGCCGCCGCGATCAAAAGAACAGGGGCTCCGGCCGGTTCGCGGCGGAGCCCCTGTTGCCTGGCTTTGCGGACAGATTCAGTTGTTCTGGTAGGTCTCGCCCTTGGAGGTGACGATCATCCATTTGCCGTCGCGCTGCTCGAGTGTCGCAAGGCGGCTCTCGTCGGGCAGGATCGAGCCGACGCGCACCACATACATGCCGGAGGGATCCTCGATCAGCGCCCGGCCGTTGGAGACGTGCAGCAGGCGAAAAGAAGACTTCCCGGGGAAGGGCTGTTCCTCCAATATGGGGCCGCCATCGCGCTCCTTGCCGAGATCAGACACCGTTGCGGTCGTCAGCGGATCGATCGGCGGGGCCTTCTTGTCTCCCTCGTTCTTGTTGACCATGGCAAGCGGCGAGACGCTGAAGACGTTGCGGGCCGGCCAATCCGGCAGTTCGCGCGAATTGCTGCTGGTGGCAACGTTGATGCCGAACTTGTCCGCGTTGAAGAATACGTACCAGGGGAAAAAAGCGGAGGCGCCGGCGAGCGCCAGGCCGCTGAAGGTCAGCAGCCGATCCAGCATGACGGTTTTCCTGCGCTGCTTCAGGGAAGCGATGCGTTCGTCGTCGAATTCAGCCACGTCTAGCCTCTCCTCTGAATGGGTGCGCCCTGATTGCCCATACCGGCTGCGGCCTTGAGTGCGCCGGCGAGATCGGCGAAGGCATCGAGCGAGTCGCGATCGCCCGGAGACTGTTTCAGAACGTCGTAAATGATCGGCACCTGCTTGATCGCCATGTCGAGATCGGGGTCGGCACCCTGGCGGTAACCGCCGATCATGCGCAGGTCGCGCGTCTCTTCGAAACGATGGATCAGCACCTTCAGCCGCGACACCAGCTTTTCCTGATCCGGCGTCCAGGCCTTGCGGGCAAGACGCGAGATCGAGGCGAGCGGATCGATCGGAGGATAACGCCCTTCTTCGGCGAGACTGCGCTGCAGGACAATATGACCGTCGAGGATGCCGCGCGTCGAATCGGCAATCGGGTCGTTGTGATTGTCGCCGTCGACAAGGATCGAGATGATCGCCGTGATGGTGCCGGTGCCCTCGGGGCCGGGGCCGGCGCGTTCCAGCAAGCGCGGCAGCTCGGTGAAGACGGAAGCGGGATAGCCGCGCGCGATCGGCGGCTCGCCGGAGGCGGTCGCCACCTCGCGGATCGCATGGGCGAAACGCGTGACACTGTCGACGATGAAGAGAACGTTCTCGCCCTTGTCGCGGAAATGTTCGGCGACGGTGACGGCCGTCAGCGGCGCCATCTTGCGCAGCATCGGGCTCTCATCGCTGGTTGCGACGACGGCGATCGCCTTCCTCATATTGCTGCCGAGCGTATCCTCGATGAATTCGCGCACCTCGCGGCCGCGTTCGCCGACGAGCGCAATGACAACCTTGTCGAAAGCATCGGCGCGGGCGAGCATGGACAGAAGTGTCGACTTGCCAACACCGGAGCCGGCGAAGATGCCGAGGCGCTGCCCGAGGCAGAGCGGCGAGAAGATGTCGATCGCGCGCACGCCGGTCTTGAAGCCAGTCTCGACACGCTTGCGGGTCATCGAGGGCGGCGCGGTATTGGAGATCGAGCGGCGATCGAGCCCCTCGGTGATCGGACCCAGCCCGTCGATCGGCTCGCCGAGCGAGTTGACGGTGCGCCCGCACCAGCTGTCCGACGGAGAAATGCGGAAGGCGCCTTTGCGGATCACGGTATCGTGGATGCCGATCGGCTCGCCGGGTTCGATCGGGCAGACATAGATCAGTTCCGGTTCGACGCGCACGACTTCGCCGAGATGGATGCCGGTCGCGGATTTATGGGCCACGAACTCGCCGAGACGAACATGGCGGGAGAGACCGTGAACCGTGTAGTGGCCGGCGGCGATGGTCTGCACGCGACCGCCATGGGCAACCGCAAACTCCGGCGATGCGTATCGGTCGACGAGGCCAGCCAGATGCGCCAGCTTCGGGGAAAGGCCGTCCTCAGACAGTAGCGTGGTGCTCATGCTTCAACTTTCGCCCTAAGATACGTCGCGTGCAGCTTGCTGCATGCAACGTATTTTTGGTCTTTGTTCTTGTGCATGTCGTCCTCCCAAAACCGCCGGACACTTTTGGGCGACATGCATTAGCGGCTGCCCCCAAGTGTCTGGACGGCTTCCTTGAAGGAATCTTCGCTGTCGCGCATCAGCGACGAGACGCTTTCGAAGGCGCGGTTGACTTCGATCAGCTGGGTGATCTCACGCATGGCGTTGACGTTGGAGTTTTCGAGATAACCCTGCTCGACACCGACATTGAAGCGGTCGACGACGGCGCGCGGCTGGTCGGTGGTCATGATGCCGCTGTTTTCGTAGCGCAGGTAACCCTTGCTGATATCGGCCTCAAACAGGCCGAGGGAGCCGACCTGGCGACCGCCCTGATAGATGATGCCGTCGGTGCCGACGGCGGGCTCGCCCCCTTTGGTGTTGAGCTGGATCGGGGCACCGCCAGCATCAAGAACCGGATATCCCCGGATCGAAACAAGTTCGCCGGTTTCCTTGATCGTGAAGCGGCCATCCCTCGTCAACACGCGGCCGGCCGGCGTATCGAGCGAAAACCAGGCATCACCCTTGATGGCGAAATCGAGCATGTTGCCGGTGTGCTGCAGTTCGCCGTTTCCCTCGTTCAGATAGTCGTTGCCCTGGGAAACGAAGGCGACCTTGGTGTTCAGCTTGTTCTTGGTATTCGCCACCATCTCGTCGAACTTCACCTCAGTGGCGCGAAAACCGGTCGTATTCACGTTCGCCATGTTGTCTGCGATGGTGTTCAGACGTTTTTCGAGGGCCATCTGCGACGACAGAGAAACATAAAGACCGGATTGCATGTCGGTAAGCTCCAAGCATTGGCGATGAACGGGACGAAAAGCCGGGCGTCGTCTGATGTGGTTCGGCCGGGATTTCGCTGAGGCGGCATCTCAGAAACGGGTGCGGGCACCCATTCGTCTCCTTTAGAGTGACGGCAGATGCTTGCGCGAAGCTGGCACGCGGAAATGCTTGGCGATCGGGCCTTTCATCAGCCTCACGCAAGGCAGAAACCCTATCCGTCTCAAAGAAAAGCAACGTTCAGATTGGGCTGACGATGAATATCATTATCGGATTTATAGTGACTTGCGGCTGTATCGTCGGCAGCTTCATGGCGATGGGCGGCGAAGTGGACGCGCTGTTCCAGCCCTTCGAATTCCTCATCATCGGCGGCGCCGGCCTCGGCAGCTTCATCATGGCGAACCCGATGAAGGTGGTGAAGGACTCCGGCAAGGCGCTCAGCGAAGCCTTCAGGCACGCCGTGCCGAAGGAGCGCAACTATCTCGACACGCTCGGCGTGCTCTATTCGCTGATGCGCGACCTGCGCACCAAGTCGCGAAACGAAATCGAAGCCCATATCGACAATCCGGCCGAATCGACGATCTTCCAGTCGGCTCCAACGGTTCTGAAGAACAGGGAGCTGACGGCGTTCATCTGCGACTACGTACGCCTGATCATCATCGGCAACGCCCGCAGCCACGAGATCGAGGCGCTGATGGACGAAGAGCTCAACACCATCATGCACGACAAGATGAAGCCCTACCACTCGATCCAGATCATGAGCGATTCCTTCCCGGCGATCGGCATCGTTGCGGCGGTTCTCGGCGTCATCAAGGCGATGGCCCACATCAACGATTCGCCCGAAGTGCTCGGCCACCTGATCGGCTCGGCGCTCGTCGGCACCTTCCTCGGCATTCTCTTGTCCTACTGCGTCTGCTCGCCGCTGGTCTCCCAGATCAAGGTCGTGCGCAACAAGCAGCACCGCCTCTACGTCATCGTCAAGCAGACGCTGCTTGCCTATATGAACGGCTCGGTGCCGCAGGTCGCGCTCGAATACGGCCGCAAGACGATCTCGGCTTACGAGCGTCCGTCCATCGATGCGGTCGAGCAGGAAATGATGAACCCAGGTGGCGAAAACAAGGCGGCTTAAATGACTATGAGCAATGCTTCGCATGATAAACCGGCAATGGATCCTTCCCTCCTCGCCAAGCTGACAGGCGGGCTTGGCGACAGAGGCAGAGTCGCCAAGATCTGCAGCTCCTTCGGGGAAATCTACAGCGAATTCTTTCCCGACGTCATCAAAAGCGAGACCGGCCTCGACGTGACGGTCAATTATCTCGGCTGCGAGATTGGCTACAAGAACCACCTCATCGAAGACCTGAGCGCGAACGTCACACTCGTCGACGCGACGCTGCGCAACTGGTCGCAGAACATTACGCTTGCCTGCGGCAACGGCTTCGTCATCACGCTGATGGAGCATCTGCTCGGCGCCACAGCCGATACGATCGAGGAACCGGCCGACCGGCTGCTGTCGATCATCGAGCTCGATCTGGCGGTCATGGTCTTCGACAAGATCGCCAAGGTGCTGCGCTCGGCTGTCAACGCGCCGGGCGGTTTCGAACCGAGCCTTTCGGCCCCGCACGCCCATGACATGCGCGCCCGGCCGCAGGAGGATCGTCCGGATGAATTCGCGGCCGCCATCAACATGTCGATCACGCTTGCCGGCATCGTTTCGGAATTTTCGTTGATCGTTCCGCAGACGGCTCTGCTCAAGACCAAGGTGACGCCGCCGAAGCCGAAACGCCAGGCCAGCAGCAACTCAGCGGAATGGACCGAACAGCTCGGCGACCAGGTCCGCCGCTCACATGTCACGCTCGAGGCCAAGATCAGGCTGCAGGACTTGACGCTGCGGACAATATCGAAGCTGATGGTCGGCGACGTCATTCCGTTCCGCGATCACGGCGATGTGCGCGTCGAGGTCAGCGCCAACAGCAAGGAATTGTATGTGTGCGAGTTCGGGCGTTCAGGCGAAAATTACATGGTCCGCGTCAAGGATACGATGAACTCGGATGACGAACTCATCCGTCATTTAATGAATTAATCGGTTCTCTGGCTTTTGGGCTGCAAAGGCAGTTTGAGGCAAGTTTCAACTGGAATAGTGATTTCATGGCTACGAAGAAAACACAGCAGAACAGTGACCTCTCCCAGGATCTTCCGGGCAGCGAAGCCGATCTCGATCAGGCGATCGACGATCTGCGCGGCGTGCTGAAGCAGGATGCCGACGGCGACCTGTCGCAGTTTGGCGGCGACCTGCAGAGCGACCCCTTCGCAGCAGGAACGGACCTGGCGGCCTTTGGCGGCGAGACTTCGGAAACGCCCTTTGGCAGCGACGATTTCGGCGGCGACTTCGGCGGCGGCGATGCCAGCCCGGCTGCCGGCATGGATTTCGGCAGCAGCTCCTCCTTCGAGGCGTCGCCGGCCCCGCTCGGCAGCGCTTTGAATTCCAACTTCGACCTGATCATGGACATCCCGATCGACGTCCAGATCATGCTCGGCACCAGCCGGATGCAGGTCTCCGGCCTGATGAACCTCAATGAAGGGGCAACGATCGCCCTCGACAAGAAGATCGGCGAACCGGTCGAGATCATGGTGAATGGCCGCAGGATTGCCCGCGGCGAGATTACGGTGCTTGATAACGACGACACGCGATTCGGTGTGAAACTGATAGAAGTTTTGAGTACGAAAAAAGCCTGATCCCTGTGTGGGACGGAGAGGTTAGACCATGATGGACTTTGACGATTTCGGCGGCGCGCTAGCCGGGAAACCGTTGACCCAGGCTGAAAAGGCAGCGGCTGTTCTTCTCGCTATGGGAAAGGGAGTCGCCGGCCGGCTGTTGAAATATTTCACCCAGGCCGAACTGCAGACCATTATCTCTTCCGCCCAGTCGCTGCGCGCCATTCCGCCGGACGAGCTGCTGTTGCTCGTCTCCGAATTCGAAGACCTCTTCACCGAGGGCGCCGGACTGATGGACAACGCCAAGGCGATCGAGGCCATTCTGGAAGAAGGCCTGACGCCCGACGAGGTCGACAGCCTGCTCGGCCGCCGCACCGCATTCCAGGCCTACGAAACCTCGATCTGGGATCGCCTCAGCGAGGCGGAGCCGACATTCGTCGCGCAGTTCCTGCTGCGCGAACATCCGCAGACCGTCGCCTATATTCTATCGATGATGCCCTCCTCCTTCGGCGCCAAGGTGCTGCTGCAGCTTCCCGACAACCGCCGCGCCGACATCATGAACAGAACGGTCAACATGAAGGCGGTCAGCCCGAAGGCTGCGCAGATCATCGAAAACCAGGTCATGACGCTGCTTGCCGAGGTCGAGGCAGAGCGCAATGCGGCCGGTTCGACGAAGGTCGCCGATCTGATGAACGAACTCGACAAGCCGCAGGTCGACACGCTGCTCACCTCGCTCGAATCGATCAGCCGCGAGTCGGTCAACAAGGTTCGCCCGAAGATCTTCCTGTTCGAGGACCTCATGTACATGCCGCAGCGCAGCCGCGTCATGCTGCTTAACGACATCTCGACGGATGTGCTCACCGTCGCGCTGCGCGGGTCGCCGCCCGAGATCCGCGAATCGGTTCTCTCCGCCATCAGCCCACGCCAGCGCCGCATGATCGAATCGGATCTGCAGAGCGGCATGGGCGGCGTCAATCCGCGCGAGATCGCGATTGCCCGCCGCGCCGTGGCACAGGAAGCCATTCGCCTGGCCAATTCCGGCCAGATCGAGCTCAAGGAAAAGGAAGGCGACGCTTCGGCGGCCGCCTAAAGCGCGTCGCGATCTTTCAGATTCGCTCCTCGCGCTTTAGGTCATTTTTTTCGCATGTCGTTATCGCAAAACCGCTGCACACTTTTGCGCGACATGCTTTGGCTCGTCGAGACTGTTGACAAATCCGGCATGCCGAAAGGCGGCTGTTGATCGCCGTGCCACAGGCGGCTACCCTTCCCGCAACAGGCTGCGCTCTAAAGCGCGTCGCATAGAACTCGGTTCGTGCGACGCGCTTTAGGTCTTTGTTTTGATGCATGTCGTCATCCCAAAACCGCTGCACGTTTTTGGGCGACATGCGTTAGCTGCGGCCTATTTCTTTGACGGAGGGCCGCGACTTGGCAGACGATGACAAGGACAGCAAAACAGAAGCCCCAACCGCGAAAAAGCAAACCGATGCCGCGGAAAAGGGCAACGTGCCGTTTTCGCGCGAACTTTCGATCTTTGCGACGATCCTCGCTACCTTCATTTACCTCGTATTCTTCCTTCCCGACAGCGTCGGACGCATGAGTGAAACGCTGCGCGACATCTTCGAACAGCCCGACCAATGGAAGATCGAGACGGGGCCGGATGTCCTGGCCCTGTTCGGGCGGCTCGGCTGGGCAAGTGCGGCGCTGCTGGCGCCCGCCTTCATCCTGTTTATGGTGTTCGGCGTTGCCTCCTCCGTCTTCCAGAACCTGCCGACTCCGGTGCTCGAACGCATCCGCCCACAGGCCTCGCGTATCTCGCCGATCAAAGGCTGGTCGCGGCTCTTCAGCCTGCCCGGCCTCGTCGAATTCGGCAAGTCGCTGTTCAAGGTGGTCATCGTCGGGGTGATCCTGTTCTTCGTGCTCAGGAGCGAATATTTCAGCTCGATCGACGCGATGTTCTCCGATCCGCAGACGATTCTCGTGCGAATGATGGCGGCGATGCGCAAGATCATCATCGTCATGCTGATCGCCACTGCGATCGTCGCAATCGCCGATCTTTTCTGGACGCGCCATCACTGGTTCACCGAGCTGAAGATGACGCGGCACGAAATAAAGGAAGAAAACAAGCAGGCGCAGGGCGACCCCTTCGTCAAGAGCCGGCAGCGCTCGCTGATGCGCGACCGGGCGCGCCGGCGCATGATCGCCAACGTGCACCGTGCAACGCTGGTGATTGCCAACCCGACGCACTATGCGGTGGCGCTGCGTTACGCGCGTGAAGAGAACGACGCGCCGGTGGTGCTGGCCAAGGGTCAGGACCTCATCGCGCTCAAAATCAGGGAGATCGCCGAGAAGAACGGCATACCGGTGTTCGAAGATCCGCCCCTTGCGCGCTCCATGTTTGCGCAAGTCTCGATCGATAGTGTCATCCCGTCAGTCTTCTATAAGGCGGTTGCGGAGCTCATCCACCGGGTCTACGCTGCAGACGCCAAGAACAAACGGGTCAGATAAGCCGAATGAAAAAATGCCCTCACTCTACCCAGCGTGAAAAGATCCTCGCAGACGCGATCAGCCCGGTCGCCACTGAACTGCGCCTTCTGGATGCTTCTGACCTTATTTCACTGCTGCGCTTCGAGTATTACGGCAACCTTTCCGATCTCGTCGCTTCGGCGGCGGAGCTTTTCTTTCATCCGGGCACGGTGAATTTCGGCCTGGGCGGCAACTATACGCTGGAGTGGGGCGGCAAGCCCGAAGTCGTTCTCGATCTGGAAATCAAGCCGCGCGGCGTCACCGTTTACGCACAGCTTACCCTTGCCGAAGATCACGCCGGCATCGAGATCAATCATATCGCTTTCCAGGATCCCTCGGCCGATCCCGACGAGAACACCATCTTCCTCAAAAAGAGCCTTCGGGAAGCGCGCTACAGCGTGAACCAGCCGCCTCAGGCGCTGGCCGGCTGACTTTCTTCAAGGGAATCGCGCTTTCATTCGCTTTGGACTGCAAGTAAAGCGTTGCAGCGTTGCGCGTCTGTAAAGACGCGCGGCGATGTAACGGACCCTACGCGCGGGTTCAGCTGATATAACCGAGCCGGATCGCCTTGGCGATCGCCTGGATGCGATTGACGGAATCGAGCTTGATGGTCGCCGAGCCGAGATAGGCGTTCACGGTGTGCACGGACAGGCCGAGCTTGTCGGCGATCTCTTCGCTGATGCGGCCGTCGCCGGCAAGCTGCAGACAGGCGATTTCGCGTTCGCTGAGCGCCTCGGCGGCAGCCGTGCGGCGTTCGTCGAGCGAGAGCAGATCCATCATGATATGGCAGCAGCGACCGTGCAGCTCGACGATGGTATCGCTCGAGGGATCGAGCTCATCGCCGGTGAAAAGGATGAAACCATTGCCGACGGCGCCGAGCCGCACCGGAAAGGCAAGGCCGGAGAAAGGCAGAATACCGTCCTGCAGCCGCGTCATGAACGGCGAGAAGTCCGCCGGACCGGGTGCCGCACGGTCGTAACCGCCGGCCCATGACAGCGGCAGCAGCGATTTGTCGATATGGTCGAGAAGAATATCGCCATAAGCATCCGTGAAGGCCTTGCCGAAACCGGCATTGGAAGACCCCCAGTTCTCGAGCTCGCAGACAAGCCGCTGCTTTGCCGGAATGCCCGAGCCGCTGACGCGGAAGATTGCGAACCCTTGCGCATCGGCGAGCTTCTGCATCGCGATCAGCCGCGGAAAAAGATCGGACCGGCTGGAAATCCTGCTCACACGCACCATGCGCAGTTGCTCAGCACTGCTCATGGTCCTGCCTGATGGATACCCCATAGATCCCCCTATACGAGATTATTGCGGACGGCGAAGGCAATGGCCTCGGACCGGGTCTTGGTCGCCGTCTTGCGCATCACGCTGGTGATGTAGTTGTTGATGGTATTGCGAGAGATTCCGAGGATCATCGCGATCTCGTCGCTGGTCTTGCCCTCGGCGATCCAGAACAGGCATTCCAGCTCGCGGTCGGTCAATTCGAAATCGCGATCGACTTTCGTACCACCGCAGCGAAGGAAGCTCGCGACATAACCTGCAAGCAGGCCAACATCGCGCAGGCGCTCCGGCGAAAGGATGAACCCCTCGCCGAACAGGAACATGAGAGCCAGCCGCGACCGGCCGACATTGAAGGTCACCGAACAATATTGGCGGCTGGCGCCGTCCGGAACTTCGGCACTGTCAGGCAGAAGAGCAAAATTCGGCTGGAAAACCTGCATGCATTTTTCCAACTCGGTCGAGCGGGCATAACCGCGGACCAGATCATTGGCAATGTCCCTGACCAGGTCGAAGGGCCAGTCCGACGAGACGATGAAATCGAGGCCACTTTCCTGAAGGAGATCGCAGCGCGCCAGAAGGTAGTGCGAAGCACCCACGTAGTCCGTCAATGCGCGCAAACCAGACTGCAACCTGCCGGTGCTAGCGACACCGTGGAGGCGCTGAAGCAGCTCATCGCGTGGCAACAGATCCGGCACCACCGCACTCGCGAAATTCGCCATATGCCTCTCGCCTTTGCTCGCCTGAATTACATTCATATCCATTGGCAATGTCCTGCGGCTGAGAAACGATCGAACTCGGTGCAACAGCAATTTTTCTGTAAGGGATTCAATTCAAGTCCCGCTCGAATCCCATTTCGAATCACCTAAGGGTAAGCCGGACGATGCAAATCACCATCTCCGACTTCTAGGGATTTACTTTCGCTATCGCCCATGCACTGATTCGACCACTCATTCCAGCCTTCAAGATATAGGGAGGCTAAGGTGATTCTGGCGGTATCGCAACTTGCTTCGCGTTTTACGCGAGTCGATCCCATCATTTCTCCCTACAGCCGCATTTCGCTGATCGGGTCTATCGTCTTATTCGAATTCCAGGCCCTGATTGTCGTGCCTAGTCTCTCGCGGCTCCCGTCACGGCTTTTCGTACCGACATAAAAAAAGGCCGGTTGCCCGGCCTTTCCTTTACGCTGCGTCGTCGATCGCCCATTTCCTGAGGATTTTCGCGGCGCGTTCCTCGTTGATCTCGACCATCCGGGAAAGCTTGCGTTCCGGGCCTTCCTTGACGCGCCGATTGAAGTTTCCATCGTCGTCGCCGAGACTGAGCAGGTCCTCGGTACTGTCGAAGCCGAAATCGGACCCGAAGCCGTCCATGAGAGCGCCCCCGGCAGCTCCTGATGCAGGCGCGAAGTCAGGAAGCTCGAGGCCGGCCGCTTCCGGCGTGGCGTCGCCGAAAGGCGTAGAGCTGCCGTTGCCGCTGACGCTGCGCACCAGAGGCCGCAGGCCCATCCAGACGACCACGAAGGCGACCGCGACAAAGGCGAGCGAGTTGATGATGCCGGCAAGGTTGCGGCTCAGCATGTCCATGACGCGGACACCACCGGTGGCGTCTTCGAGCAGCTGGTTCTCGAGGAAGTCCATGGCCGTGACGGTGACGACGTCGCCGCGCTTGGCGTCGATGCCGGCCGCCGAAGCGACGATCTTCTGCATTTCGGCAAGATAGGCATCGACCTTGGTCTGGTCGGCGGGTTCTCCGACCATCTTGGCGATGCGGCCCTTGTTGACCACCACGGCGATCGAAAGCTTTTCGACCTTGTAGCTGTTGCGGGTCGTCGCCGTCGTCTTGCTGTTGATTTCGTAGTTGGTCTGTTCTTCGCGCTTGTCGGATTTGTCCTGCGATTCGGGCCCAGCGGAACCGCCGGCCTCAGGAGCCGCCTGCGGAATGTTCTGCTCGACCGTCGTCGCGCTATCGGACTGCTTCTGCTGCGACTGCTGGGCTTCCTTCGTCGAGCGGACCGAGCGTTCGACCTTGGATTCGGGATCGTAGGTCGTTTCCTGGATCTGCTGGGCGTCGGTGTTGAGATCGGCGGTGACGCTGGAGCGGAAGTTGTCCATGCCGAGGAAGGGTGCCAGCGCCTTGTCGATGTTGGATTCGACTTCCTGCTGAACGTTCTGGACGATGTTGAGCGAACGATTCAGCGAGCTGTTGCTCGCCTCGTCGCCGGAAGCGAGCAGCTGGCCGGCGGAATCGAGGATGGTCACGTCATCGACGTCAAGCCCCGGCACGGCCGAGGCGACGAGGTGGCGGATCGAGGTCGCTGCGCTGCGTCCAGTTGTGGCGCTGGCGCGAATCATGACGGAGGCAGTCGGTTTCTGCTCCGCCTTCCGGAAGTTTCCGACCTCCGGCATGACGATATGGACGCGTGCGGCCGTTATACCCGAGATCGACTGGATGGTGCGGGCGATTTCGCCTTCCAGAGCGCGAACCCGCGTCACCTCCTGCATGAAGGAGGTCAGGCCGAGGGAGCCGACATTGTCGAAGAGTTCGTAACCGGCGTTGGCGCTGTTCGGTAGGCCGCGCTCGGCAAGCATCAGCCGGGCCTTGCCCGTCATCCCCGCGGGAACGCTGATGCTGGAGCCGTCCGTGCCGACCTGGAAATCGACGTTGGCTTCGGCAAGCGCCATGCTGATCTGGTTGAGATCCGGCGAGTCCAGACCGACATAGAGCGTTTCCTGTGCCGGCTTGTTGACGAAAAGGGCGGCCGCAAGGACGATTGCGATAGAGACGGCACCGACGCCTCCAAGAATCATCAGGCGCGTTCGGCCCAAGGCGCCGAAGTTCTTAAATATCTGAACTAATTGATTTAACAGATTCATTCTGTTCTCGCACGATCCGTCAAAGACAAAGCAGGCTTATTGCCTCATCTGACGAATAGTCGGCGAAACTTGTGCGAGCGTTTCGTGAAGCGCGTGCGGGCCGAAAAGACCCTAGAAGAAATCGAAGTCGCCGGCTGCCTTGCTCAATGGCTGGGAATGGCCGTGGCGTGTGGCGCCGCCCAATGCCTTCTGCATCTCTGCCAACTTGACGAGGCTGAGCGCGGTTGCGACGTCGACTGCCCAGCCGTGCGGGATTTCGCCGGTGATGGTATCGATAAATTCGGCAAGGCCGCGCGATTTCTGCACGGCCAGATCAATGCCCTGCATGACCTTCATGGCATCCGGCGAATTCAGGATTTCGGCGCCGCCGATTTCGAGAAGCTGCGGCTCGATGCGCTCGATGAGGTAGGCGACATCGTGCAGTTCGGACACGATGCGCATCAGGATGTCGCTCAGCGCTTCGACAGGCGCAGGCGGCTCCATCACCGGGTTAAATGTCATATGAAAATCCTCGCCATCAAAAAAATTCGATACTGGTTTCGACGGGCTTCTGCGGAGCGGCGGGGCGCTGCTCGAGAGCGACGGTTCTCTGCGTTTCGGCGCCGGTCAGGGGGTATTGCCGGGCACGACCGGAGACCGGCCAATATTCAAGCTTGCGTCCATGCTCTCCGCCGGTGCTGGAACCGACCACCGGAATGCCTTCATCCCTCAGGAACTGCACGGCGAAGGCCGCGTTCTGCTCACCGACATTGGAGAATGTCGAGATCGTCTTCGCGCCGCCGAAGATCTTTGCCTCCAGCCGGTCGCGCCGGGCGCCCTGCTTCAGGAGACCGTTGATCAGCAGTTCCATCAGATGCACGCCGTACCGCGTGGCATCGCCACCTGATGTCGGCGACGTCGCCGAACCGGGCAGCAAAAAGTGGTTCATGCCGCCGACACCGGCGACAGGATCTCTGAGGCACGCAGCCACGCACGAACCGAGAATGGTCGAGAGGACCGCATTCGGATCGTTCAGAACCTTGTACTCGCCCTGAATGATATGCACGCGGCGGGCTGCCCCCTCAGTGATCATTTCAGGGCTCCAAACACGGCTTCGATGGCCGCTTTCATCTTCTCGATCGTGAACGGCTTGGCGAGCACGTTGTTGGCGCCGAGCTGGGCCGCCTTCTGCACCAGTGCGCGGTCGCCCTGGGCGGTGAGGATGATGAAGGCCGCCTTCTTGGTGTTCGGGTTGGTGCGCACGGCCTGAAGGAAGCCGATGCCATCCATCTTCGGCATGTTGAAATCCGAGATCACCAGGTGGTGCGGCTGCTCGGCCATGATCTTCATGCCCTGCTCGCCGTCGCCGGCCGACGTGATCTGCTTGAAACCGAGCTGGGTCAGCGCATCGCTGAGCAGCAACCGGCTCGTTACCTGATCATCGACGATCAGAACTTTGATTTTCTCCGCGATCGACATTTATTCGGTCCCTTCCTTTCGGGCGGCTGTCATTTTCAATATTTCTTCACCGATGGCAGACAGCGGAAGCTGCTGCTCAACGGCGCCAAGTTCGTGAGCAACCCTTGGCATTCCGTAAACGACACAGGTTTTTTCGTTCTGGCCGAGCGTTCTGGCGCCGGCGTGGCGCATTTTCAACAATCCAGCGGCGCCATCGCGGCCCATGCCGGTCAAAATCACGCCGACAGCGTTGCGGCCCGCCAGTTCCGCGACCGAATCGAAAAGTACGTCCACCGAGGGGCGGTGACCGTTGACCGGCGCCCGATCAATGAGACGGCAGCACGGCGCCGAGGCACCACTGACCTGCAGATGACGCTCGCCGCCGGGCGCCAGATAGATCTTGCCGATTTCGAGACGGGCACCATCGGTCGCTTCCTGCACCACCGGCGCACAGAGGCGGTTCAGCCGTTCGGCGAAGCTCTTGGTGAAGGTCGGCGGCATATGCTGGGTGATGACGGTCGGCGGGCAATTCGCCGGGAATTTCTGCAGCACGGCAATCAGCGCCTCGACGCCGCCGGTCGACGAGCCGATCGCGACGATCTTGCGGCCGACGCGGAAATCGGCGACCGAGGGCGGTGGCACGGCGGCAACAGGCTGGGAATACTGGCGTTGCGTGCGCGCGGCGGCCTTGACCTTCTCGGCGAGGTCGCCGAAGGGCCTGAGTTCGCCCGGCCCCGGCTTACCGACGCAGTCGAACGCGCCGATCTCCAGCGCCGCAAGCGTCGCCTCGGCGCCGCGATGGGTCATTGTGGATACCATGATCACCGGCATCGGACGCAGCGTCATGATCTTTTCGAGAAAATCGAGACCATTCATGTTCGGCATCTCGATGTCGAGCGTCAGGACGTCGGGATTCAGCCGCTTGATTGCCTCGCGCGCCTCCAACGCGTCGCCGGCCTGGCCGATGACGTTGACCTCGGGGTCGGAACTCAGCACAGCGGTGATCAGGCCCCGCATCGTCGGGGAGTCGTCAACAACGAGAACCCTTGCCGGAGCGCTCATGCCTTCCTCCCGAGACCTTTGGCCGTATAGCGATAGGTCGTGATGCCGATATTGTCGAAGACGTGTTTTGCCTCACCCGAAACACGCTCGGAATGGCCGATATAGAGGTGACCGCCTTCCGGCAACAGGCCGGCGAAACGCTGCCAGATCTTCATCTGCGTCGGCTCGTCGAAATAGATGACGACGTTGCGGCAGAAGATGACGTCGAACTTGCCCTTGAACGGCCATTGCGCCATCAGGTTCAGCTCGTTGTAGGTGATCAGCCGCTTGACGCGGTCGTCGACCTGGAATTTCCTTCGCCCCTGAACCTCGACTTCGCTGAACCATTGCTTGCGCATGGCCGGCGACACGGTTTCGAGCGCGCTCTCGTCATAGGCGCCGGCCCGGGCGATCGCGAGGATCTTCGGGTCGATGTCGGTTGCCAGGATCTTGAAGTCGTAGTCCGCGACATTCGGCATCAGCGACAGCACCGTCAGCGCGATCGAATAGGGTTCCTGCCCATCGGAGGAGGCGGCCGACCAGATGCGCACTCTGCCGCCCGATCTCGCCCGCTGCAGAAGTTCCGGCAGGACATGGTCGCGCAGGTGGTCGAAATGGTGGTTCTCGCGGAAGAAGCGGGTAAAATTGGTGGTCAGGTGCGAAAGCATCTCCCGGCGCGGCGCAGCACCCGCCGGCGAAGCGACGAGGTCGCAATATTCCCGAAAGCCGGACAGACCGAGATTGCGGATATGTTTCGAAAGACGCGAATAGACGAGCGACGCCTTCGTCTCGTTGAGGAAGATGCCGGCATCCGAATAGATCATTGCGGCGATCTCCGTGAGGTCGCGGCGCGTCAGCGGATATTCTCCGCTCGCCAGGACCTCGTCGGATCCCTGTCTCTGATCTTTTGCGCCCATTACACTCATGCGGCTTCGCTTTCGGTCTCTGGAAAGAGGGATTCGAGTTCGATCAGGCAGATCATGCGCTTCTCGATCGCGAGAACGCCGCGGGCAAATTGACGCTCGAGCTCGGAGGAGATTTCGGGCGTCGGCTGGATGGTTTCGTCGGTCACCGTCAGGATATCGGAAACGGCGTCGACCAGGAGGCCGACGACTTTACGCCGGACCTGGGCGACGATAATGACATGACGGGCGGTCGGATCGGCCGGCTTCATGCCGAGCCGGGCCGCAAGATCGATGATCGGCAGCACCGCGCCGCGCAGGTTGATGACACCCAGCATATAGGTCGGCGAATGCGGCATCGCGGTCGCCGGGGTCCAGCCCCGGATTTCGCGAACCGACATGATGTTCACGCAAAATTCCTGATCCCCGATGCGGAACGCGATCAACTCGCGATCCCCCTCGTTCAGATTTTTTACAGTGTACGACATTCCCTTATCCCACCGCTGCTAGCGACATTTCCGCTTTGAGCGACTGGCCGCGCGAAGCGCCGACAACCGCATCGACATCGAGGATGAGAGCGACGCGGCCGTCACCGAGAATGGTGGCGGCGGCAATGCCCGGCACATGGGTGTAGTTCGCTTCCAGGCTCTTGATGACCACCTGGCGCTGACCCTGGATGGCATCGACCATCAGAGCGCGCTGGCCGCCGCCTTCGGATTCCACCAGAAGCGCCACGCCCTCCACCGGATTGGCCTGGGTGGCGCGGAAGTTCAGGATGCGGCCGACGTCGACCAGCGGGCAGAAGCTGTTGCGGATCGAGATCAGCCGGTGGTTGGCACCGAAGGAGTGGATCGCGGCAGCTTCCGGCTGCAGGGTTTCGACGATCGCGGTCAGCGGCACGACCAGCGTCTGGCCGGCGACGGTGACCACCATGCCGTCAAGGACGGCGAGCGTCAGCGGCAGGCTCATGGTGAAGACCGAGCCGTGACCCGGCTTCGAGGTGATGTTGATGCGGCCGCCGAGCGCCTGGATCGAACGTTTGACGACGTCCATGCCGACGCCGCGGCCGGAGATGTCGGAGATCTTGTCGGCCGTCGAGAAGCCCGGCAGGAAGATCAGGTTGTCGATTTCCTCGTCCGACAGGTTGGAATCGGCCGGGATAAGGTCGTTGTCGATCGCCTTCTGGCGGACCTTCTCGCGGTTGATGCCGGCGCCGTCGTCGGCAAGCTCGATCAGGATGCGTCCCGAACGATGCTTGGCGGTCAGGCGGACCGTGCCTTCGGTGTTCTTGCCGGCGGCGGCACGCTTTTCGGGCGTTTCGATGCCGTGGTCGACGGCGTTGCGGATCATGTGGGTCAGCGGCTCGGCCAGCTTGTCGATGACCGTCTTGTCGACTTCGGTGTTTTCACCTTCGGTGATCAGGCGGATCGACTTGCCGGTCATATCGGCGATTTCGCGGACGATACGCGACATGCGCTGGAAGACCGGCTTTACCGGCTGCGCGCGGATCGCCATGACCGAGTCCTGGATCTCGCGGGTGAGCTGCTGCAGCTCCTCGAGGCCCATATTGATCGAGGAGGTGCCGGTCGTGTCGTTCTCGATGACGCTCTGCGACAGCATCGCCTGGTTGATGACCAATTCGCCGACGAGGTTGATCAGGCGGTCGACACGGTCGAGATCGACGCGGATCGTCTGGCCGGCGCCAGCGGCATTGTTCTGGGCGGCAGCACTTGCTGCGGCCGCTGCGGCGGCGGCCGATTCCTTCTTCTCGACGCGGGCGGCGACCATCTGCGTGACGTTGGAGGCGGTCTCCGCGGCGGCAACGGCGGCGGCGGTCTCTTCGGCGCGCGCGTCTGAGGCGGAAACCTCTTCCGTTGCGCCCGTTTCGTCCAGGATCGACAGATCGAAGGGAACCGGCACCATCGGCAGTTCGTCGTTGCTGGTCGCGTCGGCCCTTGCTTCTTCGACCGGCTTCACCGTCAGTTCGCAATCCCACTCGGCGAATTCGAAGACGGTGCGAATGGCGTCCTCGCCCTTGTCCGTCTTGATCGTGACGTTCCAGAAGAAATAAGCGCCTTCCGGATCGAGTTCCTCGAGGCCCGGCAGGTCATCCGTGTTGCAATAGATCGTCATTTCACCGAGGCGCGAGAGGTCACGCAGCAGCAGGGTGGCGTCATTGCCCTTGGAATAGAGTTCGTAGCGCGGCTTGAAGATGACTTCATAGGTCGGCATGTCGCCCGCATCGCCCTCGCCGCCGAAATCGTCGAAGGAAAAGGGGACTGGCTGGAAGCCGCTGTCGTCCGTCGGCTTGGGGGTCGGCGCCGGAGCGGGCTTTGCGGCGGCCCTCGGCGCAGGCGCCTCGACTGAGGCCGAGGGAGACGGCATCTCACCGTTGGCCAGCGCCTCGAGCTCCTTGACGAGGCCGCGGCTGCGGCTTTCATCGACACTGCCGCCGTCGCGCGCAGCGTTCGTCAGGTCGGCGAGCACGTCGGCCGACTTCAGCATCACCTTCAGGACATCCTGGTTCGGCTCAAGCTTGTTGGATCGAACGCAATCGAGAGTGGTCTCGAAGACATGGGCGAAGGCCACCAGATCGTCAAGGCCGAAGGCGCCGGCGCCACCCTTGATCGAATGCACGGCACGGAACACCGCATTGACGGTTTCCGGATCGCGATCGCCATCATTCATTTTCAGAAGACCGGATTCCAGCTCGGCGAGCTGTTCCTCGCACTCCTGGAAAAAGATCTCTTTGATTTCGTTCATATCCATAGGAGCAAATCCTGGGTTTAAGCGGTTACACGCTCAATGGCATCGATCAGCTTGGCCGGGTCAAAAGGCTTGACGATCCAGCCCGTGGCACCGGCCTGGCGGGCACGGTTCTTCTTTTCCGCGTCGCTTTCGGTGGTCAGAACCAGGATCGGGATCGCCCGATATTTCTCGTTGCGGCGAACACCTTCGATGAAGCCGAAACCATCGAGGCGCGGCATGTTGATGTCGGTCACGATGACGTCAGGATTGGACTCTTCGAGAACCTCGAGGCCCTCGATGCCGTCTTCCGCCTGGATCGTCTCGAAGCCGGCATTGTTCAGCGTCACGAGAAGCATGTTTCGGATGGTGCGGGAATCATCCACGGTCAGCACTTTTTTCTTCATTGCCGAATCTCCTTGGCAAGCAGGTGGTCAATATTGACGCCAACCAGCTGCATGGTTTTCTGAAATGCGTCGGACACCTTGGAGAAGGTGAACGGCTGCTTGTCCTGCTCCCAGGTCTTCTCGGCGGACATCAGAACCTGGGCGCAAAGAGCACCGATCCGTTCAACGCCGGAAGCGTCTATCGAAAGACCGCTACCCCGGAGAGAGAGGAGTTTATCGCGCAAGGCGGAAGCCTCGTTGAGGTCGAGCACCGCTGTCAAATCCAGCGTCTTGCCACTCTTCTTTGCTGCCATCAGCTTTTCCTTGTCCCCTTATCCCCGGCCCGAGAAGACGAGCTGAGGCGATCATCCGATAGGTTAGTAAACATTCCGCCCACCTCCGACGCTTGCGAAGGGCTGCGGAAGGCCAAAATCGTCATTTTCGTATCCGTCCTCGGTGAGTGCCGGACGGGCGGCGACCTCGATGGCGCGCGGCGGCGTCACGCGAACCGGCGCAGGGCGCCCGGCAGTCGCGTTTTCCCGGGCGATGCGGAATTCGCGAATCGTCTGGCCGAGCTCGAGAATGACGGTGTGGAGGTGGTCGGCGCCTTCAGCCGAACGCTCCGCAAGGCCGGCACTGTCCGCCACCTCGCCACCCAGGCCCTTGACGTCTGATGTCACGCTGTCGAGGCTTGCGGCATGTTCGCCGGTTCGGGTGGCGATGCCGGCGATGGCGGCGTTGATGTCGGTGACCTGACGTACGATGCTGCCGATCGAATTCTGTGTGCGGCCGACCATCTGCACGCCGGCATCGACCTGCGCCTTGGTCGTCGTCACCAGCGTCTTGATCTCGCGGGCGGCTTCGGCCGAGCGCTGGGCAAGGGCGCGGACTTCCTGGGCGACGACGGCAAAACCGCGGCCGGAATCGCCGGCGCGAGCAGCTTCGATGCCGGCATTCAGCGCCAGGAGATTGGTCTGGAAGGCGATCTCGTCGATCGCACCGATGATCTGGCCGATCTTTTCGGCCGACTGCTCGATATCGGCCATGGCGCTGATCGCGCGGCCGACGACCTCGCCGCTTTCCTCGACCGCAGCGCGCGTCGTGGCGGCCGCCTGTTCGGCAGCGCGGCTGTCGGCGGCGCCATCGCGGACGCTACCGGCGATGCCGGCAAGGGCCGCGGCGGAAAGCTGCAGCCGGTCGGCCTGGCCAGAAGCCGTGCCAGCAAACTGCCGCGACAGACCGGCAAGCGAGCCCGTCGCCGCTTCGGCCTTGACCGTGCGCTCGGTAATGGCGGTGAACTCGGCCTGGAGGCCATCCAACGCACCGTTCAGCGCGACGGCGATCCCGCCATAGGCGCCATCGCCGTCGACAGGCGCGCGTCGCGTCAGGTCGCGTGCGGACAGGCCTTCGATGACATCGCCGAAGATCCGGGCGATCTCGGCCTCGTTGTCGGCGCGCTGGTCGGCGAGCGCGCGCTGCTCCCCGGCGCGCAGCGCATTGAAGCGGAGCGAGACGGCAATTTCCACATCGACCATGACGATGCGGATGATCGCTGTCATCAGATCGGAGATTTCGCGGGTGCGGCGTTTGGCCGACGGCAGCAGCGGACGGCCGGCGATCTGCTCGGCAAGGCCGGAAACGACATGTTCCAGCATGACGCCATGGCCGGCCACGTGCCAGCGCGGGTCGAGGCCCATCTTGCTTTCAGTATCGGAGAGAACCTTGACGCGCTCGGCATAGAGGCTGTCGAACCGCGCATCCGTCAGCACGTCCCAATGCGAGGACTGCAGATCGTGCAGGCGCTCGACCTGGCGCTCGCTCTCGAAATTGCGCGAGGCGTCGGGGAATGACTGGAACCTGTGGAAGAGATCCCTGAGGCCTGCCTTCAGATGTGCTTCGAGGGCCGGCCGGTTGCGGCGCACCAGCTCGCACTGGTCGGCATCGAGACCGGCAAAGCGCAGACGGTCGCGCAAGCTGCCTGCCTGCGCGCCACGAGCCTGATCTGATGGCATGTCCTGCCTCAACGCCTGTCCCCAACCACTTTCCGGGCGAACGCCCGGCCAAAAACTTGCGCAGCATCCGTTGAACGCGAAGCGTTGAGACGGTCCTCACCACCGGTTACAACCGGCGGATCGAGCCCCCTGATCAGCTATGTTTCGGAGCTGTCTGAAGAGATGGATACCGGATCAACCCGGTACGGCGGGACGGCGTCATGCCTGGTGGGAACGAGTGCATCTTCCCATTCCGACGTGTAAACCAATGTTTATGGTTAATTCCTTGCTTGAAGGTTAATAAGCCTTTCGCGGTGCAGGCTTTTGAAGCAATTCAAGGCCGTTCACAACAAATACTGCTGCGGAGTTGCACGGCTGCTACAAGGCACACGCAAGCTCCGTGTTATATGCCGGTCGATAACCAAGACATGACGTCGACAAGGACAGAGCAATGATTGTTCTCGGATTGGGTTCCTGCTTGATTGCAATGACGCTGCTTGCCGCCGTCGCCCGTCTCGATTTTCTCGCTGCAAACCGCGATCTCCGCGCACTTCGGGTGTTCTAAAGCGCGTCGCGATCTTTCAGAAACGCTCTTCGCGCTTTAGATTTTTACATTTACGCATGTCGGTACCGCAGCTGCACAGTTTTGCGCGACATGCTTTAGACTGATCTCCACCCTTCCCCGTTGGCAGTCCGGCACCTTTGGTGTATCGCACTCGCGCCTTTCATGTCAGCGGAACTATCGGTTCATGTCCCCCAGATCTGGTCTCCTCATCGTTCTTGGCTTCACGCTCTGGCGCGTCGTCACGCTCAATTTCGATGCGACGGACCTTTTCGTCGACGAGGCGCAGTACTGGTTCTGGTCGCAGAATCTCGATCTCGGCTATTATTCCAAGCCGCCAATGATTGCCTGGGTGATCCGGGCGATGACCGAGCTTTCCGGCTCCAACGCCATCTATTGGATCAGGCTGCTCGGACCGCTGATCCACATGGCGGCGGCACTGGTGCTGATGAAGACGGCAAAACGTTTCGTCGGGCCGGAGATCGAAGGCTGGACGGGCGCCACCTACATCACGCTCCCCGGCGTCGCGCTTTCTTCGGTGTTCTTCTCGACCGACGTGATCCTGCTATTCTTCATCGCGATCGCGCTGCTTGCCTATTTCGGCCTGACGCAGCGACGCCCGGTCGGGCTGGCGCTCGTCATGGGCCTTAGCGTCGGCCTCGCCTTCCTGACGAAATATGCCGTGCTGTTCGTCGTTCCGGGCGGCGCGCTTGCCCTCCTCCTCATTCCGGCGGCACGCATCGCCATCCGGGATTTCATCATCGCGGTCGCGGTCGCGGCGGTCGTCGCCTTGCCGAACCTCTGGTGGAACCTGCAGCACGACAACACAACGGTGCGGCATACGCAGGATATTGCCCATTGGAGCGAACTCGGTATCAGTGTCCGCCGCGGGCTTGAATTTTTCTCCGCCCAGTTCGGCGTCGTCGGGCCGATCATCTTCTTTGCAATGCTCTGGGCGGTCTATCGCATGATCAAGGGTAGGAGCGACGATCGGGAAAAGATGCTGGTCTGGCTGTCGATGCCGGTGGTGGTGCTGATCACGCTGCAGGCAACGGTCGCCAAGGCCTATGCCAACTGGGCGGTCACTGCCTATGTCGCAGGCACCATCCTTGCCGTCTGGCTGCTTTACCGGATGTGGCCGAAGGGGCTCAGGTTGTCGCTGACCATCAACGGCATCGCCAGCCTGCTCTTTCCGCTGGCGACGATCTTTCCGCATCAGTTGCTGCTGCCGAACGGCGACGCGCTGATGAAGCGCTATCTCGGCCGTGCCGAAGTCAGCCGCGAGGCGGCCGCTCTCGCAGCTCAGGCGGGCACGGACATCATCGTCACCGACAATCGCGACATGGTCGCCGATCTTTTCTATACGCTCCGCGATACATCCTACCGGATCTATGCGCGGGCGCCCGCAGGCCTTCCGGAGAGCTATTACGAGCAGGAATTCGCTCTGCCGGCCGACATCACCGGCAAGGTGGTTTTCCTGACGGACGGACCCTTCACCTGCGCCACCGAGACGCCCGAGGTACTGAAGAACTGGCAGCCGACGGAAGGCAACTACAAGGGCAAGGCGCTTTCAGCCTACAAGGTCTCTGCCGCCTGCCTGGCGCCTGAGCCGGTTCAGCCTGCCCGATGACAGAGCCACGCGTCTTTTCGAGAGACGCAGAGGGCACTGTAACCCTTTGAATTATGCAGTGGGCAGGCAGAGGCCGGTGCCCGCCCCTTCGATCTCCACGAATTTGACGCCGCCTTCCTCGAAGGCGAGGCGCAGCTGCGCCTCCGTCGCGCGATGGATGTCGTGGTGCCGGCCTTCATAATCGCGGATGGTGCTGCGCGAGACGGCGGCCCTCTCGGCAAGATCGGTCTGGGTCCAGTCGAGCAGGCCACGCGCCGCGCGACAGAGAGCAGGAGTGAGAATTGTTTCCCTTGCGCCTTGACCCATGATTTCAAGTTGCCCATATTGGTCGATATAAACCATATATGTCATATTACGAACGGGATTTCCAGATCGGGAGACAGCGATGCCACACGATACGCCGTTGATTTCGACAATCGTCGGCGGCCTCGTGCTGGCTTTCATTTTCGGCGCCTTCGCCCATCGGCTGCGGATGCCGCCGCTCGTCGGTTATCTCATAGCCGGTGTGCTTGTGGGGCCACATACGCCAGGTTATGTGGCGGATCAGAACCTTGCGCCGGAGTTGGCCGAAATCGGTGTCATCCTGCTGATGTTCGGCGTCGGGCTGCATTTCTCCCTGAAAGACCTGCTGTCGGTGCGTGGCATCGCAGTGCCCGGCGCGATCGTGCAGATCGCCTTTGCGACACTGCTCGGCTGGGGGCTCGGCGCCTTCATGGGCTGGCCGACCGGCGGCAGCCTGGTCTTCGGCCTGGCGCTCTCGGTCGCCTCAACCGTGGTGCTCTTGAAAGCGCTGCAGGAGCGGCGTCTCGTCGAGACCGAGCGCGGCAGGATCGCCGTCGGCTGGCTGATCGTCGAGGATCTCGCCATGGTGCTGGCGCTGGTGCTGATCCCGGCCGCAGCCAGCATCGGCGGTGAGGGTCACGCTCCTGTCGAACCGCTCTCGGCCGGGTTGAACCGCCTGTTCGGCCTCGATCTCGGCATCGGCGGCATGATCGCCATGACGCTGGTGAAGGTGGCGCTGTTCGTGGCACTGATGCTGGTTTTCGGCCGCAAGCTCATTCCCTGGACGATGCACCGCATCGCCCATACCGGTTCGCGCGAGCTCTTCCGGCTCGGCGTGCTGGCGATCGCGCTCGGCGTCGCCTTCGGCGCGGCGAAGCTCTTTGGCGTGTCGCTGGCGCTCGGCGCCTTCTTCGCCGGCATGGTGCTTGCCGAAAGCGAGCTCAGCCATCGCGCCGCGCAGGAAAGCCTGCCGCTGCGCGACGCCTTTGCCGTGCTCTTCTTCGTCTCGGTCGGCATGCTGTTCGATCCGAACATCCTGATCGACAGGCCGCTGCCGATCCTCGCCACCATCTTCATCATCGTCATCGGCAAGTCCGTCGCCGCGCTCCTGATCGTGCTCGCCTTCAAGAAGCCGCTCGGCACGGCGCTGACGATTTCGGCCAGCCTCGGCCAGATCGGCGAATTCTCCTTCATCCTCGCCGCTCTCGGCGTCGAACTCGGGCTGCTGCCGGAGGAAGGCCGCGATCTGATCCTTGCCGGCGCCATCATCTCGATCATCCTCAATCCGCTGCTGTTCTTCCTCTGCGACCGCATGCGGCCGCTGCTGGATGGTGCAAAGCGCGAAGACGTCGTGGCGGACCCTGTTCCCGATGCAGATGCGATAGCAGCGCAGGAGGAGATGCCGCCTGAAGACGACGAGGTGCACCCGACCGCCCTCAGTGGCCACGCCATTCTCGTCGGCTACGGGCGGGTTGGCAGCATCGTCGGACAGAATCTCAAGTCGTCGGCCACGCCCTTCCTGGTCATCGAGGATTCCGACAAGCGCATCGGCGAGCTGAAGGCGCAGGGTATCGAAACCCTGGCGGGCAATGCGGTGATGCGGGAAACGCTCGACCTTGCCAATCTTTCTGGCGCCCGCAGCATTGCCATCGCCATCCCCAACGCCTTCGAGGCCTGCCGCATCGCCGAGCAGGCGCGTAGCGTCAATCCATCGATCCTCATCGTCGCCCGCGCCCATTCCGACGCCGAGGTCGATGAGTTGACGCACTATGGCGCCGACACTGTCATCATGGGCGAACGCGAAATCGCGCTGGGCATGGTTGACCGGCTCGCCCAAGTGCATCATGAGAGTGTGCCCTATGAAGACAGGCATGGGCCTGATACAATTATGCCGACGGATGACCCTCCGCCGGAAAGAGAATGAGAGATTGGCGCGCTTTTGAGCCGATACGGGAGTGACATCGCCGGGACGGAGAAGATGGAGCTGGACCAGCGCCGTCTGACGAGCCGTATCGCCGCCTCCCTCCTCGTCGCCATCCTTGCCTATCTCGGCCTGCTTTTCGGCGGCAACCTGGTGATCTCGCCGGCCGCCGCCGTCAATACGCTTTCCTCTTCCGGTCGAGATCCGCAGCCGCCGCAGCTGACTGCGCGTGATGCCGTGCGCGGGCTGCTTGCCACGGAGCGCAAGCTTGCACCGAAGCAGGCGGCGCATGACGCCGGACCGCTTGCCCTTGCCGCCGCCCCGGTTGTCGATTTTTCCGGCTGGACCATGGCCGCGCCTTTTCCGGCATTTGAAGCTTCGCTTCATGCCGCAGTCTCCAGGACCTATCAGCCGCGCGCACCGCCGGTCGCTGCCTGACGCTCGCGCCGATCGGCGCTTCCGACCATTGACGACATGCCGCCAGCGCCCGAGCGCCGGCCCTCGATATCAAGGAATACAACATGCGTACTTCACGATGGCTGGTGGTCACCTATACGGTGATCATCCTACTCGGCCTATTGATCGCCCTGCCGAACGTCCTGCCGCAATCCGTCCTCCAGCGCGTGCCGGCCTGGCTGCCGCATGAGCAGGTGTCACTCGGCCTCGACCTTCGCGGCGGTTCGCACCTCGTTCTGGAAGTCGACGAAGCCGACCTGACCAAGGAGCGGCTGCAGTCGCTGCTTCAGGACGCGCGGCGCGTGCTGCGCGAAAAGGGCATCCAGCCGAAAGCCGTGGTCCGCAGCCAGAACCAGATCGTCGTGACGCTTGCCGATGCCGCGCAGAGCGATGCTGCCGTCACCGAACTCAAGACGCTTGCCAACCCGATCAGCACTGGCCTCAGCGCCGGCCAGTCGGATCTGGCCGTCACTGCGAACGGCGCCACCATCACCGTCGGCTTCTCGCCGGCCGGCATCTCCGCCAATGTCGACAATGCCGTCCAGCAAAGCCTTGAAGTCATCCGCCAGCGCGTCGACCAGGTCGGCGTCTCCGAGCCGACCATCCAGCGCATCGGCGCCAATCGCGTGCTCGTCCAGCTTCCGGGCGCGCAGGATCCGTCACGCCTGCGCGAACTGCTCGGCTCCACCGCCAAGATGTCGTTCCACATGCTGTCGCCGAACAATGCGCCCGGACCCGGCGTGACCATGCTGAAGGACGATGAAGGCAGGTCGTATCCGGTCCTCGACCGCGTCGAAATCTCCGGCGACCGCCTTTCGGATGCCCGCGTCAGCTTCGACTCGAACACGCATGAGCCGATCGTCAGCTTCCGCTTCGACAGCGCCGGCGCCAGCCGCTTTGCCGAGATCACCCGCCAGAACGTCGGCAATCCCTTCGCCATCGTCCTCGACGACAAGGTGCTGAGCGCGCCTGTTATCCGCGAGCCGATCACCGGCGGTTCAGGCCAGATCTCCGGCAGTTTCTCGGCCGATAGCGCCACGACGCTGGCCGCCATGTTGCGCGCCGGCGCCCTGCCCGCGAAGCTGACGGTCATCGAAGAGCGCACCGTCGGCGCCGACCTCGGAGCCGATGCCATCAAGATGGGCATTTATTCCGGCATCGTCGGCTTTGTGCTCGTCGCAGCCTTCATCTTCGTTCTCTATGGCACCTGGGGCTTCCTGGCGAATATCGCGCTGTTGATCCACACGATCCTGACCTTCTCGGCGCTAACGCTGGTTGGTGCGACGCTGACGCTACCGGGCATTGCCGGTGTCGTTCTCGGCATCGGCCTTGCGGTCGACGCGAACGTTCTCATCAACGAGCGCATCCGCGAAGAAACGCGCAAGGGAAGGAGCGCCTTCGCCGCCATCGACACCGGCTTCCGCCGTGCCTATTCGACCATTATCGACGGCAACATGACGGCCCTGATCGCTGCGGCCATCCTGTTCTTTTTCGGCTCCGGACCGGTTCGCGGCTTTGCCGTGACCATGGCGCTCGGCCTGATCATCTCGATGTTCACATCGGTCGCCTTCGTGCGTGTCGCGATGATCGAGATCACCCGCCGCAGCAAGCTCAAGGTGCTGAACATCCGGCCGTTGATCCCGTTCAGCCCCTATGACAAGCACATCCAGTTCATGAAGGCGCGCTTCTTCGGCATCGCCGTTTCGGCGCTGCTTTCGATTGCCTCCGTCGTGCTCTTCATTCATCCGGGCCTCAACTACGGCGTCGATTTCCGCGGCGGCATCCAGATGGCCGTCAGGACCACCGGCCCGGCCGATCTCGGGACGTTCCGTGAAGGCTTGAACACGCTTGGTCTCGGCGAAATCTCGCTGCAGTCCTTCGGCGACAAAAACAGCATTCTCGTTCGCGCTCAACGGCAGGAAGGCGGCGAAGAGGCACAGACGGCAGCGGTAACCAAGCTGAAGGCCGAAGTCGCCAAGATCGATCCGACCGCCACCATCGAAGGCACCGACGTCATCGGTCCGAAGGTCAGCGGCGAGCTTGCCTGGGCCGGTATCCTGTCGGTGGTGATCGCAAGCTTCGCGATGCTCATCTACATCTGGGTGCGGTTCGAATGGCCGTTTGCCGTCGGCGCCATCGTCACGCTGGTGCTCGATGTCACCAAGGCGATCGGCTTCTTCGCGATCACCGGCCTCGACTTCAATTTGACGGCTATCGCCGCCATCCTGACGCTCGTCGGTTACTCGGTGAACGACAAAGTCGTCGTCTATGACCGCATGCGCGAAAACATGCGGCTCTATAAGTCGATGCCGCTGCGCGAAATCATCGACAAGTCGATCAACGAGACCCTGGCGCGAAGCCTTTACACCAATGCGACGGCCTTCCTCGCGCTGGTGCCGATGGCGATCTGGGGCGGTAGTGCTGTCTCGAGCTTCGCGATCCCGATGGTCTTCGGCATTCTCGTGGCCGGCGCCTCGTCGATCTTCATCGCGGCACCCATCCTGCTCTTCCTCGGCGACTGGCGCCGCCGCCATGCCAAGGCAGCGGCAACCGATACGGCAGTCGAGATCATCCCCCCGGAACAGGGTCGCCCGCGCAAGTCCGCGAGCTAGCGCATAACCCCGAAAATCGGAATCGATTTTCGGCAAGGATTATACGCAATTCAAAGTGATAGAGCGTCCTTTGCGCGTCTCAAAAGACGCGCGGCGCTCTATTCCGTTTTTAACGCATCCTTGAAGAGGGCGCCGGTTGCAGAGCCGGCGCCCTCTTTCTATTGTCGGCTGCTGCATTATGTGCCAATTCAACGTGTTACAGCGTCCTTTGCGCGCCTGAAAAGACGCGCGGCGCTGCAATTGAGATCGGGGAAACCGCTAGATGTCATCCAACCCGACAAGACCGCCGGAAACCACCGTTGCCGGAGACAGCGAGGAGCGCATCAAGCGTTTTCTCGCGACCGCTTCGCACGACCTGCAATCACCGCTCCGCCATATCGCCATGTATGCCGAGTTGCTGCTCGATGATCTCGAGGAGACGCTCGACGGCGAACAGCTTCAGAGCCTCCGGATGATCCTGGAAAAGGCGCAGACGGCGCAGCGGCTCACCAAGGCGTTGATGAGCCTTGCCGGCGGCACACCTCAGGTGACGCCTGAAGAGGTCGATCTGCAGGCGCTGGCCGAAAATGTCTGGGGCGAACTGACCGACGAGGCGGCCGTCCGTGAGGCAACGCTTGAAAGCGACGGCCTGCCTTCCATCCGGACCGACCCTGCCCTCTTCGGTCTGGTGCTGCGGCATCTTTTGACCAATGCCCTCACCTATCGCAGCGAAGCGTCGCCGCATGTCGCCATTGCCGCGGAGCGCGAGGGGACGGACTGGTTCATCCGGATTTCCGACAATGGGACGGGCATCGATCCGGCTTATCGGGAGCGAATATTCGAGCCGTTCTGGAAATTGCCGAAGGCGGGAGCGGTCCAGGGCGCTGGTCTCGGATTGACGACGGCGCGGGAGTTTCTAACGGCGCTTGGCGGCGATATCAGCCTTGAACATTCGGATGCGAGCGGCAGCTGTTTCATCATCCGCCTTCCCATCGCTTGATGGTTAGATGCTGTAATCGTCCTTCCAGAAATCCGGAACGTCATAGGTTACATATTCGCGGATGATGTGCTGCAGCGTCTGGGCATCGATTTCGTCCTTGCCGATGCGGAAATCGACGCCGTAATCCGGGAATTCCTGAAAATAGCCACCCGATATATCGGTCGAGACGACGCCGATCGGGCCGGTGTAACCGATGCCGCGCAACTCCGGCACCGTTTCGCGGAAATCGGCATTTGGCAGCAGGCGGTTGTCGAGCAGGATGAGATCGAAGCGCGCCAAGCGGATCTTTTCCAGCGCGTCACCGATCGATGGCGAATATTCAACCTCGACGGCCGGCTCGGAGAGATCGGCGATCTTCTTCTTGAGCGCGCGGAATTCGATGAATTCGTCATCGACAAAGAGAACTTTGACGGTGTTCCTCCGGCTCGTTTCGGTGATCATCGTCTCATTTCCCCAATCCCGAAACCATCTTCACGAAACCAAACCATTCCTCAAGGCGATCGCCACCATATGAACGCGGTTGACAGCGTCAAGTTTGCGCGCGGCCGCGGTGATGTGCGAATTGACCGTATGTTCGGAGAGACCGAGAATGATGGCGATTTCCGCCGACGTCTTGCCTTCGCTCGTCCATTTGACGATTTCCGATTCGCGCTGGGTCAGCCGTCCGGACATTTCCGGCGTCAGGATTTCCTCGTAGAGCTTGTCGAAAATGCGCATGGCGTCGAGAAGCATGTCGGCGATCTCACTCTGATCCGGCTCCGGACGCTCGCCGCTGAGCACGAGGCAATATCGCCGCCCTTCCGGCGTAAACAGCGGGATGAAGAGAAAGACGCCACCCAGGAATTCGTTGAAAACAAGATCGGACGGATAAACTTCCGGCTGTGCGCTCCTGCCATGGACCGGCGTTGCCAGGAACTGGGCGGTCTTTGCCCGGACGGTTCCCAGCGCTTCCTTCAACGTCGTGATGAAAAGGCCGACACGCCGGTCGGCGACATTGGTGATGAGGATATCGCGTTCACCGAAAGGGGCCGAAGCCTCGGAAATGCGGGCAAGCGCGAAATTGTCGAAGTTGTAATGCTGCGCCGCCGACTTCAGCAGGCGGAAAAAATCGGTGCGGTTGATCGCCCGGCTAAGCTCCGGTCCGGCATGAAAGGGAATTGCCGGGGCATTGCTCATTCCCACTCTTCCTCTCCTCCCGCCGATACCTCTAATCCCGAAATCTTGGGATATACGTCTTAAACGCGAAGAGCTACAAAAATTGCGAGACGGTTGATGAGAGATATCGAAAACGGGGACTTTCGATATGTAAGGCGGAAATCATCAATTATCTCAACGACAGGTGATGCACGGGCAGATTTTACTGAGGGGCAGTAGTTCTTACCTGGGTATCGTATTCTTCCTGCATTCAACATCCATGAATGCGAGAAGGCAGTGCCAGACGTAAGCGCGAGAGAGCCGAAGACCCATTCAGCTAAGGGGTTGGCTGATGTTCGTGGCGGCGAACGCGGGTTGATCGGTTCTCTCAGCGCTTATTTTTGCGTTCCATATTCTTCGCTCCGGTTGCATCTTGTGATGCGTCCTCGACCTTGTCAATTGCGGTTTGTCATATGGCTTGGACGAATGAGAGAGAATAGGTCATACGGCTCTCGCCGTTTTCTACATCTCAAGATTGAGAATGATCGTGGCAAGGTCAAGTGGCTTTTCCAGATAGACATCGGCGCCGGCATCGAGTGAGCGTGCGCGGTCCTCGGCAGCATCCGATCCGCTGCAGATAGCAAGCCGCATCGCCTTGAAACGATCATCCAGGCGCAACCGAGTGATGAGGCTGATGCCGCTGTCGAGTGGCATGTAGAGATCGGCGACCAGCAGGTCAGGCGGGGCCTTGCCTTCCGCCGCGCGCGTCTCCAGCGCCTCCAGCGCCATTTCGGCCGTGGAGAAACAGAATAGATCGACGTCAATCTGCTGCTTTCTGCAGATATAGTCGAGATAGAAGAGGTCATCCTTACTGTCGTCAACATAAAATAAGGTGGTCATCTAGCACCGCAATTTGGATATTGTTCGAATGAACCTCGCTGTCCTTCGACGTCACCATATCGCGGTTCCACTGAAATTCGATATACCTTATCGCAGATCATTTCGCAAAAAGCATGGCACCGCCCTGCCTTGCCTATTGAGTATTCCTCGATTTCGGAAAAGATGGCCGCGCGAACCGAAGGAGGACACACGGGTGCAGGATCAGGGCAACGTGGACCTGCAGGACCAGCCAAGGCGGCACTACCGTGCCTTTGCGATTGCGGTCGGCTTCATGATGTTCCTTCTCGGCGTGACTGCCCTTGCCGGCTGGCTGCTGCAGGTCGAGATTGTCATTTCGCTGGTTCCCGGCTTTCCGTCGATGGCCTTCAACACCGCGCTCTGCTTCGTGCTTTCCGGCGTGGGGCTTGCCGCCTCGACACTGGCGGCCCGCCGTTTTCGCATAACGGCAACGATCACGGCGGGGCTTGCGGCGGCGATCGCTGCGGCCCGGCTCGTGGAAATCGTCACAATCGGGCGGACTTTTCACAATGTCGACATGTTGATCACGCGTTTCCTGGTTCCGCCCGATTTCATCGCCAAGATCGGCGGCGGCATGGGGCCGAACACCGCTTTGGTCTTCCTGATCGCCAATCTTTCGGTACTGCTCTCGCTCCACGTGGAGAAGAAAAGCCAGGTCGTGCAGGAACTGACGAGCTATGTCGTTATCACGCTCGGCATGATCGCGCTGGCCGGCTATGTCACCGATGCCGAACAGGGTTACCGCTGGGGACCCTATGCGGCGATGGCGCTGCATACGGCGATCGGCATTGTGATCTTCGGCTCGGGGCTTCTCGCCCGCTCCTGGTGGATGCAGCCGACAAACCGGGCACAGATCCCGCTGTGGATCCCGGCTGCAGTCTGCTTCACCGGCATTCTCGTCGATCTCTACACGCCGCTGGGTGTCGCCAACGGCATTCTCTATGTGCCGCTGGTGTTGACGGCGCTCTGGTTCGGCAACAGAAATGCGCCGCTTTTCTTCGCCTTTGCCTGCACCGTGCTCCTGATGCTCGGCTTTTTCGCCGTCAGGCACGACGAAGCGGCGTTCTGGCAGGAGATCGCCAACCGCACTATTACAGCTGCCACGCTCTGGCTGATCGCGCTTCTCGTCTTCTATTTCATGCGCAACAATTATAACCTGGAAAGCGAGCGCGTCCGCTTCGGCGCGCTGGTGCGTGGCACCCCTGATGCCGTCGTCGTCATCGACGAGCGTGGAACGATCAAGAATTTCAATCCGGCGGCTGAAAGCATGTTCGGTTACTCCCTGCAGGAGACGATCGGCCGGAACATCAAGATGCTGATGCCCGAACCCTACCATTCCGAGCACGACGGCTATCTCGGCCATTACCGGCAGACCGGCGAGGAGCGCATCATCGGTACGACGCGCATGGTCTCCGGGCGACGCAAGAACGGCATCGTCTTTCCGATCGATGTTTCCATCAGCGCCGTCGTCACCGGCCATACAAAAACCTTCGTCGGTATCGTGCGCGACATCAGCGAGCGCGTCCGGCAGGAAGAACGGATGAAAACGACGCTTTCCCAGCTCGAGGCTTATACGGCCGAGCTCGAGCGCAGCAACCACGACCTCGATGAATTCGCCTATATCGCCTCGCATGACCTCAAGGAACCGCTACGCGGCCTGCACAACCATTCCCGCTTCCTCTTGGAGGACTATGAAGACAAGCTCGACCAGGACGGCGTGCGCCGGCTGAACCGGCTCGTGCGCCTCAGCCAGCGCATGGAGAAACTCGTCAACGACCTTCTTTATTTCTCTCGGCTCGGGCGGCAGCAACTGGCGGTCAAACGCACCGATATCGGCCTGATCGTCAAGGATGTCGTCGCGACGATGGAGCTGTTGCTGGAGGAGCGGCATGCCAAGGTCATCATTGACGGCCGGCTGCCGGAGGTGGTCTGCGACGCGCCGCGGCTGACCGAAGTGTTCCGCAATCTCATCACCAATGCGATCAAATACAACGACAAGCCGGCGCCGCTCGTCTCGATCGGTTACCTCGATCGGTTCGTCGGTCAGGACGGCACGGTTGCCCGCAACGTGTTTTTCGTTAAGGATAACGGCAAGGGCATCCCGCAGGAATTCCACGAGGATATTTTCCGCATTTTCAAGCGGCTGGAAAAGTCGCAGGATTCCGACGACGGCACCGGAGCAGGCCTTACCTTCGTCCGCAAGATCATCGCGCGGCACAATGGCGATATCTGGCTGGAATCCGAGGTCGGCACCGGCACGACATTTTATTTCACCCTGGGAAAAAAGCGCGAGGGGCAGAATGCAGCAGCGTGACACGCAACCGATCCTGATCGTCGAGGACAGCGAGGACGATTTCGAAGCGACGATGCGCGCCTTCAAACGCACCAACCTGCGCAACTCGATCCGCTGGGCGGCCTCCGGTCAGGAAGCGCTCGACATGCTCGGCTCGATGGTGCCGAAACCGGGACTGATCCTGCTCGATCTCAACATGCCGGGCCTTGACGGCCGCAAGACGCTGGAGGCGATCAAGTCGAACGCCGGCTGGCGCAAGATCCCGGTGGTGATCCTCACGACCTCCGACGACGAGCGCGATATCGAAGGCTGCTATGCGCTCGGCGCCAATACCTATGTGCAGAAGCCGGTCGATCTCGACGGGCTCTTCGCCGCGATCCAGCGGCTGAAGGAATACTGGTTCGAAATCGCGATCCTGCCGCTCGAGGACTGACAGATTGGCGGAACACTGCTCCATTCTCATCATCGACGACAACATCGACGATCGCGAGGTCTATCGCCGCATACTGGGCCGCGTTTCCAGCACCGCCTATACCGTGGTGGAGGCGGAGACGGGCGAAGAGGGCCTTGCACTGAACGGCCGGAAACGGCCGGACTGCATCCTGCTCGACTATTCGCTGCCGGGTCGCGACGGGCTCGGCGTTCTTGCGGATATCCTGGAGAGTGATCCCGCCGCCAACGTCATCATGCTGACCGGCCAGGGCAACGAAACCGTCGCCGTCGAGGTGATGAAGAGCGGCGCGCGCGACTATCTGACAAAGGATTCGCTTTCGCCTGAAACACTGCATCGCTGCATCCAGAATGCCATCATGCACGGCATGCTGGAAGCAAAGCTGGAGCAGAAGCGGCAATCGCTTGAGATCTTCACCCGCGCCATGGCCCATGATTTGAAAGAGCCGCTCCGGACGATCAAATCCTTCAGCCGCATCCTGCACGGTTCTGCCGCGCTTCCAGCCGAAGACCGGGAATTGCTCGATTACGTGCTCAGCGCCGCCGACCATATGGAAGACCTGATCGTCAAGGTCTCGGGTTTCACCAAGCTCGAGGCCTACGGCGGGCTGGAGCTCAGGCCGGTCTCGCTATCTGATGTGCTCGACCAGGTGGAGGACAATCTGCGTCAGCAGACCGAAAGCCGCGGCGCCGTCATCATCCGCGGGGCGCTGCCGGAGGTCATGGGCGATGCGACGCTGCTGACCCAGCTCCTGCAGAACCTGGTGTCGAATGCCATCCGCTACTGCGAGCAGAAGGTTCCGGAGATCAGCATCACAGGCGAAGCGCAGGGCGATATCTGCCGCCTCACCGTGCGTGACAACGGGCCTGGCATCGATCCTGAGCATCGCGAGCTGATCTTCCAGCCGTTCAAGCGCCTCGTCGGCCGCGGCATCGAAGGCACCGGGCTCGGCCTTGCCATCTGCCGCCGCATCGCGCAGATGCATGGCGGCTCTATCTGGTGCGAGGCAGAAAATGGGCCGGGCGCCACCTTCATTCTCGAAGTGCCGCTCGCCGAGACTAGGTCCACGCCGCCTGCCGCATCGGCCATCCCGCACAGCGCCAGGCCGGCGGAGCAGCCAGGCGAAGGTTCGGGTAGGCTGGCCGAAGTGCTGCTGGTGGAAGACAGCCCGGCCGACATCCAGATTCTGAAGATCAAGCTGATGCGGCGGGAGAAGGTGAATTTCAACCTGCATGTCGCCACCAACGGACGCGAGGCAATGCGGCTGCTCGAAGAACGCGCTGACATCGCCGATGTGCCGCAGATCGACTTGATGCTGCTCGACATCAACATGCCGATCATGGACGGCTTCGAGGTGCTGCATGCGCTTTCAGCCGACGTCCGCCTCAAGCAAATTCCCGTCTGCATTCTCAGCACGTCAAGCGACGAGAGCGACATGCGACGGGCCAGAAATCTCGGCGCGCGCGCCTATATGGTCAAGCCGCCAACCTTGCAGCAACTGGAAGAGGCACTCGAAGATGTCGAACATTTGGAGTTGTTGCAGCGCGGCGATTCGCTTGCGCTTTGTGCGGAACAAAACTAAGCGATCGTCATTGGCAACGGTATGACCTTCGCAGCTCTCATACTCGCGCTCCTGACGACGCCGCTTCAATCAGGACTGCTCTCGATGGTATCAGGCATACATCACGTCACGGCCGTCACCCGAAAGGTGCAGGCGAACGTGGACTTCTACGCGGGATTTCTCGGCATGCGGCTCGTCAAGCAGACAGCCGGTTACGAGGACGCGACCCAACTTCATCTTTTCTATGGCGATGCGGCAGGGACACCAGGGTCGCTCCTGACCTTCCTCGCCTGGGAAGATGGTGCGCCCGGCCGGGCCGGCTATGGCCAGATCAGCGAAATATCGCTGTCGATCGACCCCGCCAGCATCGGCTACTGGCTGACGCGCGCGATGAGCTTCGGCCTGCGCTCGGAGGGACCAGCCGACGAATTCGGCGAGCCTGTCCTGCGGCTGAAGGACCCTGACAACATCATCCTCAAGCTCGCAGGCGCAAAGAACCTGGTATCGCCGGCCGCCTGGGACGGTGCCTCGATCCCGGTCGAGCATGCCATCCAGCGGGTGCGCGGCGCGACCATGCTGACGGAGAAGCCCGCCGCAAGCCGCAGCTTCCTTGAGAGCCATTTTGGTTACCGTTTCCAGGCCAGCCGCGGCACGATCGACAGGCTGGTTTCGCAATCCGGCGACATCATCGACGTGCGCGATGCGCGCGGCTTCTGGTCCGGCGCGCCGGGCACCGGCACGGTCGATCACGTCGCCTTCCGCGCCGCCGACGAGGAGACGCTGCTTTCGGTGCGCAAGGCGCTGGAAGCGACTGACGCGTCACCGACCAACATGCACGACCGCAAATATTTCCGCTCGCTCTACGCTCGCGAGCCCGGCGGCACGCTGGTGGAGCTCGCGACCGACAAACCCGGCATGACCGTGGACGAAGAGCACGCCGCCCTCGGGGGCAAGCTCTTCGCGCCACCCGAAGCCATCACCAATCTCCATGACCTGAAGGTGATGCTGCCGCAATTTTCAATGCCCGGCCAGCCGCGCATCAATTATCGCGAGCTGCCATTCGTCCATCGCTTCTATACGCCCCCCGACCCAGACGGCAGCGTCTTCGTGCTCCTGCACGGATCCGGCGGCAATGAGACGACGCTGATGCCGCTCTTGAACAAGGTGGCGCCGCGGGCAACGCTGCTCGGCGTGCGCGGCCGGGCGACGGAGGAAGGTTTTCCGCGCTGGTACAAGCGCATTACCCCCTTCTCCTTCGACCAGAACGACATCAAGACCGAGGCGGAAGCCTTTGCGGCCTTCATCGAGGGGGCCGTCAAATCCTACGGGCTCGACCCTCAGAAAGTCGTCTATGTCGGCTACTCCAATGGCGCCAACCTTTTGAACTCGCTGCTCTACCTGCATCCGAACCTGGTTCATAAGGCGGTGCTGCTGCGCTCCATGCCTGTTCTCAGCGACTTTCCGCATGCCGATCTGAAGGGCACGGACCTGCTCGTCATCAGCGGCAAGACGGATGCCTACGGCAAATATGCGAGCGAGTTGGAAGAGAGGCTGAAGAGTTCGGGCGCCACCGTCGATTCCGACGTCATCGCCGGCGGCCACGATCTCGGCGATGCCGACGTGCCGATCATCCAGAAATGGCTGCTGCAGGAAAATCGCTGACGATCAGCCGCGGCGGGCAACCATGATGCCGGCAAGCACGACGGCGCCGCCGAGCGCCTGCATCGTCCCGATCGCCTCGTTGAGCAGCGCCCAGGCGAGGATGGCCGCGACGACCGGCTGCAGCAGCAGTGTCAGCGAGGAAAAGGCCGCCGGCAGATAGGCCAGCGCGTAGGTGATCGCCACCTGCCCGCCGGCATGGCTGATAAAGGCGAGGCCGAAGACGATCGACCAGCCATAGACGGTCGCGGGCAGCATGTGACCTTCGTAGAAGAAGCCGACCGGAAAGATGAAGGCGGCAGCCGATGCCGTGCTCCACAACATGATGCGGATCGTATCGAAGCGGCTGCGCAGCCTGCCGATCGCAAGGATGTAGCAGGCATAGAAGAAGGCGGCGATCATCGCGATGCCGTCGCCGCTGAGGTCGCCATTGCCGACGGCTGCTGGTCCGCCCTTCAGAACGACGACGCCTGACAGCGCCAGGACAAGCCCGAGCAGGAAGACGCGGCTGATCCTCGCGCTGAAAAAGGCGAAGGAGATCAGCGTGACGAAAACTGGTGCGAGGTTGGCAAGCAGCGTCGCATTGGCGACCGACGTCATAGTGAGCGAAAGGTGCCAGGCGCCGAGGTCGAGCGCCAACATGACGCCTGGGAGAATGAGCATGGCATAGTCGGAAAGGCTTTGCGGCTTCGGTCCCGCATCCTTCTTCATGAACGAGACGATGACGATCGGGATCAACGCCAGCGCCACGCGCCAGAAGGCCGTCGCCATCGGGCCGACTTCGGACAGCCTGACGAAGATCGGCGAGCCGCCGATTGCCGCCCCGCCGAGAAGGAGCGCCGCAAGGGCGAAACGATTGGAAGGCGAGGCTTCGGAAAGGGTGGAGGCAGCCTGCGACATGGTCTCGATATTTCTGCTCGCCCGAATGATGGGTCAGCGGGATGTTGATGGCCGAGGAACTATCAGAAGTCGATCACCGGGGACAGTCGAAGAGCGACATATTGGTGGAAAATCAGGCAGGATGCCTATTCGTCGCGCTCGTCCGTAGCTTTTCGGCGATCTCGCCGGCGATGAAGAAGGCATGCTCGGTCACCTGCGGCAGTCCCATCAGCTCGCCGAATGTGCCGCGCGCCAGCGGGCCGGAGATCAGCAGCGAAGGATCTGCATGTCCGGACGGGCCGATCGCCTCCGAACGCTCGGTGCAGGCAAGGCCGAGGCCTGTGGGATCAAGCGACAGGTGGTCGCTTGCCGCAAGTGCCGCGAGCCAGGGCTGGGTTTCGAGAATGCCGCCATGCGCCGGGCCGGTGGTGACGACGACGGCGTCATAGCGCCGCTCCAGCGGCTGGCGCTGATGACGCGGCTGCAGGATGCAAAGAATGAACTCGCCTTCAATGCGCGCATCGGCGACCGAGCCGGCCAGGATATCGAGGCGGCCCGTGGCAATCGCCGCGTCGAGCACGGCCTCGACCTGCGGGGCGATACGGAAACGGTGGACATCCCAATAGGGACGCAGATGGCGGACGAGGCGGCGTCGTTCGGCAACCGGCAGCGCCTGCCAGAGATCGTATCCCTGCGCCCGCACCTGGTCGATCACGCCATGCCAGCTGATGCCCTCCGCCTTCGCCGCTTTTATCGCAGTGCGGATCCCTGTCAGCAGCGACACGGCGGAATGGGTCGCATCGGAGACGAAATCGCCGAAGAGCTGCTGCGGCACCGGCGCATGCCCGCGAGACCGCAGACCGCGGCGCGAGATCGCCGTTACCGGGCCGTCATGCCCGCGCTCAGCAAGCGAGGCAATGACATCAGCGGCCGTCAGGCCGTTGCCGATGACCAGCACCTGGTCATGCGGGCGGATCACGTCGAGCGCGCCGGGCTTGGTGGTATCGGCGACGAAACGGGGATGGGCCGCAAGGCGGCTCGCAAGCCGGCCGGGGGCTGCCGGCGGCGGATGGCTGGTGGCGATTGCGACGATATCGGCCTCCGTCACGCCGCCTCTGTCGTCGAGGATCGACCAGCGGCCGGCACGGCGCTCGACACCGGTCACCGCGGCGCGGCAATGACGCACCGCACCGTCTTCCAGCAGCGGCTTCAGCAGGGAGGCGACATAGTCGCCGAACAGCTGGCGCCGGGGGAAGAGCAGGCCCTCGGGCTGTTTGGCCTCAGGGTCGTCGGCGACGGCGTCGCGGGCTTCGATCCAGGCCTGGAACTCCCCCAGGTCGTCGGGCTGCAGGCTCATCTTGGCGGCTGGAACATTGATGCGGTGGGCCGGATCTGCCGTGTCATAGGCAAGGCCGCGGCCAAGCTCGGCGCGCGGCTCGAAGACCACGATGGCAGGGCGCTCGCCGCAGCTGGCTCTCGCGAGATGATAGGCGACGCCGGCGCCGGAGACACCGCCGCCGATGATGGCGACGACGGGCTGTTCAGACGTCGGGAGAGGCTTGGGCTGCATGGTGGCCGGGATCATTGCTTTCGATGCCCGAGCATAGAAGCGGGGCAATGGTCACGCAATCCTCCTCCCCCAATTGTCTATAATTATTATGTAGATTTAGCCTTACCCCGATACCGTTGTCGAGAACTCGGGATCGCCGCGGATCGTGTTGCTCACCGTGCAGATCTCGTCTTCCGCGGCATGGGCTATATTCCGGCGGGTTTCCTCGTCGATATCGCCCTTGATCGAGAAGGCAATATTGAACTTCGCAACGCGCGAAAGCCCTTCCGCCGCCTTCTCGCCGGTGACGTCGGCGGTGATTTCGCTGATCTTGTCGAGGACGCCCATCTGGCTGGCGGCGATGCGGGCGCTGAGCACCAGACAGGCCGAGAGCGAGGAATAGAGCAGATCGAGCGGATTGAAGCCCGGCTGCGACGGCGTGGTGACGATATCGATCTCGCCTCCGGTGGCGGAGGTGACATGCGGAAAACCGGTGCGGCCGAGAACGGCGGTGGCGCCGGTTGGACGGGGACGAGCTTTGAGATCGGCCATGATGAAACCCTCCAGCGAATATCCTTCAAATAGTGTTCTCCGCCTCCGGCGGCAATGGCGCTGCTGCCATCGGTTTCGGAACCTTTCCACCCGTCATCGGTTGAATACATCTGAACGAAATCAGCGACAAAGGTGAGTTGCAATGCGCAATGTCCGCAGCATGGATCACCAGGGCCGGCGGATGGATGCTCGCGATCGACTGATCGTTGCGCTCTATGCGCAGCTGAAGGCCGAGCGGGCAACGCGCGAAACTCTGGAATGGGCCATCCGAAACGGCGCGGTCTCACAGGAGGTGCTGGAAGCCATCGCTGCCGATCCGGTTCCTGTCGTCACCAGCGAGGATATCGCATCGTTGGAGAAGATCATTGCGCTCGACGAACGGCGCAAACCAAATCGGAAGTAGAACATGATGCCGAAAACCGTGAGCGGTTTTCGGCATCATGTTCACTGTTGAATAAAAGAGGAGATCCGAAATGGCCGATATCACCTATCAGGTCGTGCCGCATGACAATGGTTGGGCCTATAAGCTCGGCGACACACTTTCGGAGACCTATGCGACTGCGGATGAAGCGATTGTCCATGCCAAGGACGCCGCGTCGCGCCAGAAGATCGGCAATGGCGATGCGCTGCTCGCCTATCCCTCACCCGACGGTGGCTGGGAATTCCAACCGCTCGAAACCGACAAGAGCGGCAGCCGGCTCTGATTTGCGACGGAGGATGGAATGGCCGCTCGGGCAAGCTGGAAAGGTCATCTGAAGGTGGGCGACCTTACATGCGCCGTCGGACTCTACACCGCCGTTTCCTTCTCCGACCGCGTCTCCTTCCACATCATCAACCGCAGCACCGGCCACCGGGTGGAACGGCAGTTCGTCGACAGCGAGACCGGCAAACCGGTCGAGCGGGACGACCAGGTCAAGGGCTACCGGATGGAGAATGGCGACTACATCGTCATCGAGGGCGACGAGATCGCCGAAATCATGCCGGAAAGCGACAAGGTCCTTGATGTGAAGGCCTTCATTGCCAGCGACGATATCGACAAGCTTTATTTCGACCGCCCTTACTACCTCGCACCCCTGGACGAGCATGACGAAGAGGCGCTGTCGCTGATCGCCAGGGGCATGCGTGACGGCAAGGTCGCGGCGCTGGCCGAAGCCGTGCTTTTCCGGCGCAACCGAACGCTGCTGATCCGCCCTCATGACGACTACATCGTCGCGACGATGCTGAATTTCGACTACGAGGTGCGCTCGGCCGACACCGTCTTCAAGGACATTCCAGACATCAAGTTCGACAAGGAGATGCTCGAACTCGCAGGCCATATCCTGGAGACCAAGCGTGGCAGCTTCGAACCGAGCGAATACGAAGATCGCTACGAGGCTGCCCTTGTCGAACTGGTGAAGGCGAAGATCGAGGGCTGGGCACCACCGAAGAAGAAGCAGCCGCCGGAACGCAAGGTCGTCGACCTGATGGAAGCGCTGCGTCAGAGCGCGAAGATGGGTGGCAAGGCCCCAACAAAGAAGGCCCTGGCGAAGAAGACGGCGCCGGCGCGCAGCGACAGCCACAGCAAGAAGGCAAGCTGATATGGCCTCGACCCCTGGCGGGCGATAGGCAATCTCAGGCGCACCCGACCTCGCGCGAATGCATCGGTTTGTCGCGCCGGCGAAGCCGCTGGACCTGAAGCGCGTCAAAGTGGATTCCCGCGGTGCGTCTTAAGTCTTTGATTTATGTATGTCGTTTCCCCAAAACTGCTGGCCGTTTTTTCATTGGCGCGACTTCTGGCCGCCTTCCGCGGCCAGGCTCTTTTTCAGCGCATCCATGATATTGATGACATTGCCCGTCGATTTCACCGGTGCGGATTTTTTCGCGGGCGCGGCCTTCTTCAGGCTCTTCTGCTTGCCGCGGATCATCGACTTCAGGCGTTTCTGGATCGGGTCCTGCACCATGGTGGGGCTCCAATCCTTCGTCTCTTCCTTCACAAGTTGCGTCATCAGCGTCAGCAGCTTGCTGTCGATCTCGGTCTTATCGTCGAGTTCGGCCACGGGTTCACGCACCTCGTCGCCATAGCGCAGGGTCCAGAGAACGATGCCCTTGCCTTGCGGCTCCAGCAACACGGCACGCTCACGACGATAAAGGACAAGCCGGGCGATACCGACGACGTCATTCGCCTTCATCGCCTCGCGGATGACGCAGAAGGCTTCCACCCCGACCTTGTCCTCGGGCGCCAGAAAATGCGGTTTGTCGTACCAGATCCAATCGATCGAGCCGCGCGGCACGAAACTGTCGATCTCGATGGTGCGGGTGCTTTCGAGCCCGACTTCCTCGATCTCCTCATCTTCGAGAAGAACATAGTCGTCCTCGCCGCGCGGATAGCCCTTCACCTGGTCCCGCTCAGCCACCGGTTTATGGGTGACGCTGTCGACATAGCGGCTTTCGACGCGGTTCTTCGTCTGGCGATTGAGGACATGGAAACGGACCTTGTTGCTTTCGGTCGTCGCCGGCGTCAGCGAGACGGCGGCAGTGACGAGCGAGAGCTTGAGATAACCTTTCCAGAATGTCTGACGTGCCATGTCTGTCCTGTCTCCCGGACACGGTTGGGCATGGCAATCAACGGCGGGTTCGGTCTTTGGTTCCGGCAATTGAAGATTTCGTTGATCAGATGCGGCCATTGCATTTTCATTTAACGGATCGGCTGCCAATGGGCCGAGCATTGCGGGCGGAGAGACCAGAGCCACTCTTTCCTTGCCACCGCCATTTTCCTCTTCAATAATGAAAGCCCCAAGACGTCAGGATATCGGTAATCTGAATGTTGCGACTTTTCGCCAACCTCGTCATCGTCCTCGCATGCAATTTCTTTCTCATCGTCGGCAATGCTGGCCCGTCCTTCGCACAGGAATGCCCCGACCCTGCAAAAGTGTCGAATGCTTCGGCTCAACAAAAACAGCCAAGCAAGAGATATGATCGCGCTCTTCCCAGCTATCGCGACAAATCAGCCCGATACAATCTGGCTCTTGTCGGCGATTCGCTCATCGAGCTCTGGCAGCCCTGGATCAAGGACAGCTTTCCCACGCGCCCCGTGATGAACCTCGGGGTCGCTGGGGATACCACGCAAAATGCATTGTACCGCCTCGATGGTCTAAACCTTCCGGATTTCCATCCCGCCGATGTCGTCGTGCTTATCGGCACGAATAATCTGGGTGCGAAAACTGCGCCATGCGCCGTGGCAGCTGGTGTCGTCGCTGTTGTCAGCAAGGTTCGCGCTGTTTGGCCAGGCGCTCATATTTATGCGTTGTCCATACCGCCTCGGGGCAAGCGCTATGCCTTCTACGAGGATGTACGAATTCCGGCCAACCAGCTTGTAGCATCGTCATTGGCTGAAATGCCGGGTGTCACGTTTGTTCAAATGAACGATGATATGTTGCGGTGCGGTAAGCCAAGCGATAAAGAATGTTCCAACTACAAGCCTGACCATCTTCATTTTAATGAAGGGGCATACAAGCTGATCACGAGCTTCCTCGCCGCAGCGGGTCTGCAGCTTTGATTTTTGCCGCTCAGGTGGTTACCAAAACGTAAGGCGGAATGTCATGAGCACCTCATTTGACAGCTACCAACCGATTGGCCTGCAAAGACATAGACCCAGAGCTCGCGCGCAATATCGCATTCGGCGTGAAACCTTCGTGCGGATCGTCCTCTCGGCAATATTTTATATTTCCCTCTGGAGAGCGACCGGCATGTGGTATGGGCTGCCGGCCGACTTCCAGGAGGGCGTCGGCAAAGACCCCATGCCGATGCGACTGTTGCTGATGTCGCTCGTTCCACTCATTGGCCTCTACTGCATCCTGGAGCCCAGGCGAATCTTTGAATTGATTCGCAGCGCCTCGCCGCTGGTCGGCATAGTCTGCTTATGCGTCTTTCTCTCGATTGCTTTTTCCGTCAGCGTCGGAGCCTCGCTTCGGGCCCTCGTTGCGGTCGCATTGCTAACAGCTGGACCCATTCTTTACCGGGCCCGTTACGGAGCCGTTGACACATTTGAAAGCTTGGCGAAATTTGCGATTGCAACGGCTTTCATCAATATTCTTTACACAGCAGCCTTTCCACGGTTCGCGGTGATGAGAGGCAGTTATGCCGGGATGGTGAAAGGGGCATTTTACCACAAAAACATGCTCGGCCAGTTCTCGGCAACAAACTTCATCTTGCTGCTGCCGGCCCTGCCGATGTGGCGTCTGCGCTACTATGATCTCCTGCGATGGGCGGCAATGCTGCTCTACCTCGTGCTCATCGTGCTGGCGAAATCATCGACGGCGATCATCCTGCTTTCGATCGGAATAGCCGTATTCTACGGAATGAGCTGGATTCAGCGCTTTCCAGGCCGCATCTTCAGATCCTTCGTCGTTCTTCTTGCATTCGCCCTGCTGGGCTTTGTCGTCTCCGTCGCGTTGATGGGTGTGGCACAGGCGATTGCCGAGTCATTCGGGAAAGACCTAACGCTCAGCGGACGTACGAATGTTTGGGAACAGTTGCTGCCGCTGATCTACGAGCGGCCGCTTTCAGGCTGGGGATTTGCCTTGTTCCGACAGCCCGACATCATGGAGCAATATGTTCGCCTTACGTGGGACGCTCAATCCACCCACAACACCTATATCGAACTTGCGCTGAACATGGGCATACCCGCGACCATCATCTGGACGTCGTTCGTCGTGGTGCGGCTCGTGGCGAAGATGACCTCGTCGCCCCTCAATCAAGCGCTCGCCATCACCAAGAGAAAGGAGGTTGTCATTATCCTCCTGATCTTGATCGGGGCATTTACCGAAGCCGGAATGATGCTCGCCCCCTTCATCCTATGGCCCCATACCGTGATCGCACTTACGAGCCTTGGCCCGGAGTTCCTGTCCCGCTTCCGCAAACCGACCCAGGCAGGCGCGCAACATGCATCAGGCTAAAAAGATGACTTCAAATAATCGTAGACTGGTTGGCCTCGATGGGATTCGTGGCCTGGCGGCTATTTGTGTGGCAGTGCATCATACCGAAGGGTTTGTCGGATTTGATGCAGCACCTGCTGCATACCTCGCCGTCGACCTGTTTTTTTGTCTCAGCGGCTTCGTGATCGGCCACGCCTATGAGAAGAAACTCATTCAAGAGTCTTCGCTCTCCGCCAATGATTTCGCCATCAAGCGTCTCATCCGCTTATACCCCCTCTATCTGCTCGGTTTGTTGCTCGGCGTACTTGCATATGCAGGTATGTCGCTCAGCAGAAATCAGCAAATGGATCCCATGCTGTTCGCCACCTCGTTGATTGCCTCGATGTTCTTCATGCCGGCGATCGGTGGGACATCGCTGAAGGCGCCGAACCTGTTCCCCTTCAACGGTCCGTCATGGTCGCTATTCCTGGAGATCGTGATCAACCTCGCCTACGGCTATGCGGCGAGAATGCTGTCCAGCCGCGTGCTCGCCATCATCCTGCTTGCGTCATGGGTTTGGCTGGCGGCGCAAACGCTGGCCCATGGAAGCGCCGACCTGATCCCGCTCGACGGCGCTTTGCTCTCCGGATTTCCCCGCGTTCTCTTTTCCTTCACCCTCGGCATCTTGATGTACCGCTACCGTGAGCGGCTTTCCCCTTCAGGCATCGGAAAAGCAGCCGCAGTGGCAGTCATCGTCGTCGCGACTGCTCTTCTCGTCTTCCAGGCGCCAGCCGCCTTGGTTGGCATAAAGGACCTGATTGTCATCACTGCTTTATTTCCTCTCGCCGTGCTTGTCCTTTACACAGCCAACTTCGATGGCGTGCTGCGACAGCCGCTTCTTATTGCGGGAGAGGCATCTTACGCGCTCTATGCAATTCACGTTCCGCTGCTGGGCTTGCTGTTGGGAGCCTGGAAGGCCGCTGGCCTGGGACAACCGCCGGCCTGGGCGATCTTTGCCATCGTTCTTCCACTGATCGTCCTATTGGCCATTATCGTCACCCGCCTCTACGATGAGCCGGTTCGCAAAGCGCTCAGTGCAGGTAAGGCCATGAAGCTTGGCTGGCGTCGATCCTGATTTTGACGCGACCGCTAAAGCGTGTCGCAATCTTTCAGATTCGCTCCTCGCGCTTTACATGTCGTTGTCGCAAAACCGCTGCACAGTTTTGCGCGACATGCTTAAATCGAGAGATAGCGCTTCTGCCAAGGCAGCCTGTGTTCCTGCCATGCGCGCGGCGTGAAGTCGTCATAGGCAGTCTCAGCGATCGCCAGCATCCAGTTCTGCGCCTTGCGGGCCAGCAAGACGCATGACAATTCCATGCCAGGCTCAACCGCAATGGAAGGCCGATTGGCGCCTGGGATATCGATCCCCTTATCACGCCACTGGATGCGGATTTCGTCGGGCTCGGATGTCCACTCTCCGGAGGAAACGGAAGCCTTGCCGTCAGGCTTCAAGCGAAGCGGCGGCGGGGTGACGTTCAGAAAGCTGCCATCGTTGCGATAGTTGCCATCGATATCACCCGCAGTCGCTTTGCCGTTTCTCTCGAGAACGATGTCCTGCTCGCACCGCAGGAATATGTTGCGCCGAAAGCTGCCGGACCACCGACGGTTGGCGAAGAACGCGATGTCGCATTGGCTAATGACGTTGTCGTGGATATCGATGTCTTTGCGAAATGCCAGCTCCTGATCCGAAAACCCGCTCAGGCTGACACCACGATTGGTGTTCTCGATCCAGTTGTCATAAACGTGATGCCCGGCGTGGTCGGCCTTGTCGCCGACGCCGTAGCCGAAGGAATAATCATTCATCCTGCCATCGCGCATGATGTTGCTGCGCACCACCGCGTCATCCCCAATCGACGAAAAGGAGAAATTCTTGCCGCCGATGAAATTGTATTCGACCAGGTATTTTCGAGTCTTGTCGCAGACCAGCGCGCCCTTGTTCGATGCGCTCGCCGGCGACTGCAGGAAGAGGTTGCCGCGGATCACGATATCGGAGCTGATATTGTCGTCGCTATTTTGATAGGCGAACTGGCAGCAGTCTGCTCCCTCGCCCGGCGCCGCGCCGATGCGATTATTCTCCAGCAACACGTGCGTCGTCTTCGTCAGGTAGATGCCGTCGCCGTTCACATTCTCCGTTTCACAGCGCCTGACGGTGAGATTCTTGCCATTGTGAAATTTGAAGCCTCGAGGAGAATTCTTGACGATAACATCTTCGATCACCGTATCGGAAAACACCTGATAGGCGACGCCGACATCGGGCGCACCGTCGATGACCTGTCCGCGTGTAGACGCGCCGTGAACTTTCTTTCGCAGGATGGCGGTCATTACATTTCCTTCGATACCGGTGCCGCGGGGAATTAAGCAGAGGGCATGTGGCGGATGTTTGAATATTTGGAAATTCAGCTTGTAAACCGCCCATGTTGCAGAAACGACAGGGTCTGGCTCCACATCACCTTGTTGACGGACAAGAAAGTGTGGTTTGCCGGAATGACGATATGCGCCGACGCGCCGTCGAGACGGGTGCTCTCCACCGAAACCTTTCCATCATTCGGAACCCTGAGGCCGATGATAAGGGAGGAGACCGGGTCGATGGTCCGATTCCCGGCGATGATGCCAAGTTCGTAATCGACCGTGCCGAACAGCTCGGTCATTGCGGCTTGATCGGTAATCAGCTGCTGTCCTGCCGGTCCATAGACCTTCCTGTATAGGGGCCAGTTCTTGAGGAAATCGGCAATCTGACTGCCGTTGTTCGGCGTTCCGACCATCACAACTCTCCCCAGGTTGGCTGGGCGATAGCGCCTGAGAAACGCGCGGATGATCAGCCCACCCATCGAATAACCGACGAAATGGACCCGGCCCTCGCCTGCCTGCTTCGCAGCGGCGTCGATCTCAGGTCGGATGATGTCGACGAGGTCGCTGATCGAAAACTTGGTGGAGGGGTAACCGACATTCACAACTCGATAACCGCGACCGGACAGGAAGCCGGCGAGCTTCGCCATGCTTTTTTTCGTCCGGGCAATGCCGTGAAAAAGAAGAACTGTGTCGTTCATCAGTATCCGCTCAACGGGGCTGCTATCGATCAGGCTATTCTGTAGCTCTCGCGGTGAAGCTTGTCGATCAATGCCAAATGGCCAGACATCCGAACAGTTTCGTTGTGGCGTATCGTGCTCGAAACCGGAGCACGCAAGGCGAGAAAGCGGGGGTGCGCTTATTGTCACACCCCCGCCACAAGCGCCTTGTTCTTACTTCGAGACGTCTACCGCCGCCTCATGGATAAGAGCCGCGACCTCCATGGGCTTTGATTGAGGCAAAGCATGGCTTGCCGCCAAGGTCACGACTTTCCGAGCATTGAGACGAGCCGACATTGCCTTTTGATTTTCAAGAGCAATCATTCTGTCTTCACTTGCTATTTGATACCAGGACGGCTTCTTCCTCCAGGCCGGGGCGGTGATGGCGTCTCCAAAGGTGCCGGCGAGCGGCGCCTTTTGGGTCGCCGCCAAAACGAAACCGTCTTCGGGGGACATATCCTGGCAGAAGCTTTCGTGAAATTTGTCAGCCTTGAGCCACAGGTAGCTGTCGCTGTCCGGCTCGATATTGGCCATTGCCGCAGGAGGATGCCGTTGAGTGATGCTGCCTGGACTTTCGCCTGCGTCGGGAGCGAATGCGGCGATATAGACAAGCCCCGCGACATTCGGTTGATCTCCCGCTTCGGTGATGACCGCGCCGCCGTAGGAATGACCGACGAGCAGGACCGGCCCCTTCTGTTGAGCCACCATCTTTCGTGTCCGTTCAGCGTCCTCGGCTAGCGACGTCAGCGGTAGTTCGACGGCGTGAATGGACTGATAGCCCTTATGCGCCAGTTCGAGTATGACCTTGCCCCAATGCGCGGCCCCACCCCAAAAGCCGTGCACCAGAATGATAGTCGGTTTATTACTCATAGTTTTCTCCTGGTTCCTGCGCCGCGTGTCTCTCCAGGCGCGCAAAGACGCTGTAGCACTTGAATGCAAATTGTCATTATAAATGCATACAAATCGCATTAATTGATCGCATTCAATATGGCTAGACTTTTCGATTGATGCGATAGGCCATCTTGACGCAAGGCGAACGAGGCGCATTCACTGACATGCGGGCGAGCCGGATGTTCGGGCATGAGCCTTCGCATCCCGATGCGAACGGCGACAAGGACTCATGCCGGACAAATATTATGTCTCCCTGCAGTGATTGACGATCAATTGAATGCATTTGTTTTGAGCTTTCATGCATTTGTTTTTTGCATTCGATCGCCCAGAAAATTGGCTTTAAAACTTAAACTTTCGTAATTGATCGTATAATTGAATGTATAATTGGTAGATTTGACTGCTATTTATGCATAATCAATCTGGCATGACGCTTGCAATTGGATGGATGCTCCCCGGATGGGGATCGGATTTCAATCAAGGAGCCACCCATGCCCGCAGTGACCAAGCCAGCCAATCAAAAAGGCGACTTTCTTGTCGATTACGAGGACAAGGTTTTCGAGGACGTACAGGCCGGCGAAGGCGAAAAAGCCCTCGTCACCTTCCATACCGTGGCCTTCGAAGGATCGATCGGATTCGTCAACCTGCTGCAGGCGACACGCCTGAAGCGGAAGGGTTTCGAAACCTCGATCCTTCTCTACGGCCCGGGCGTGACGCTCGGCGTCCAGCGCGGCTTTCCGACGCTCGGCGCGGAGGCCTTTCCCGGCCATCTGAATTTCAACAACCAGATCGTCAAGTTCATGGAAGAAGGCGGCAAGGTCTATGCCTGCCGTTTTGCCCTTCAGGCGCTTTACGGCCATGGCGAAGGCGCGCTGATCCCCGGCATCACGCCGATCAGTCCGCTCGACGTTCTCGACCTGATCCTGATCCATCGCCGCGACGGCGCCTTCATCCTTGATACTTGGACGCTCTAAGCACCAGGCGCGCCCCGAAGAAGAAGCGGCGGAGCCTTGGCGCTCCGCCTCCTGCCCCGTCAATCGAGGATTTCGTCATGGAGAAAAAACCGAGCGTCCGGGTTGCCGCCGCGCAGATCGCGCCGGATCTGACCTCGCGCGAGAAAACACTGGCCCGGGTGCTGGATGCAATTCGTGAAGCAGCCGCCAAAGGCGCCGAACTGATCGTCTTTCCCGAAACCTTCGTCCCCTGGTACCCCTATTTTTCTTTCGTGTTGCCGCCTGTTCTCTCCGGCAAGGAGCATGTGCGACTTTACGAGGAAGCCGTCACTGTGCCGAGTGCCGCCACCGATGCCGTCTCGGCAACCGCCCGCGAGCATGGCATCGTCGTGGCGCTTGGCGTCAACGAGCGTGACCATGGATCGCTCTACAATGCCCAGCTGCTGTTTGATGCCGATGGCACGCTCATCCTCAAGCGTCGCAAGATCACCCCGACCTTTCACGAGCGGATGATCTGGGGCCAGGGCGACGCCTCCGGCCTGAAGGTGGTCGACAGCGCCGTCGGACGCCTTGGGGCGCTGGCCTGCTGGGAGCATTACAATCCTCTGGCACGCTACGCCCTGATGGCGCAGCACGAGGACATCCACATCGCCCAGTTTCCAGGCTCCATGGTCGGGCCGATTTTTGCCGACCAGATGGAAGTCACCATCCGCCACCATGCGCTGGAAAGCGGTTGCTTCGTGGTCAATGCCACCGGCTGGCTGACCGACGAGCAGATCGCCTCCATCACGTCCGACGCAGGCCTGCAGAAGGCCCTGCGCGGCGGCTGCATGACCGCGATCATCTCGCCCGAAGGCAAACACGTCGCGCCGCCGCTGACAGAAGGCGAAGGCATCCTGATCGCCGATCTCGACATGAGCCTGATCGTCAAACGCAAGCGGATGATGGATTCGGTCGGCCATTATGCCCGACCCGAGCTGCTGCATCTTGTCATGGATGGCCGGGCCACTGCGCCGATGGTCACCACCACCCAGCCATCTTTCCCCACAGCCGAAGCAAGGACCCTTTCCGATGGAGAATACGACACGTCTGCCGACCGAGGTTCTGATCAACGAATTGCAGTCCTACGGAGCCCGGCTCGTTGACCCCAAGGCCGGACATGAAAGCCGCCGCGGTGGTGCCGGACCTTCCGACCACAAGGCGCTGACCATTGACGGCATGACGGTGATGGTGCCGGTTCACACCGCACCTGCGTTCGAGAGCCCCTATCTGGTGGAAAAGCCGGACGAGATGGGCCGTAGCCGTATCAGCCGGGATGGCACGGTGCTGGGCGAAGTCTCCTTCCCTTTGCGCCCACGCTTCTACGAGCGCTCGACCGCCGACGGCATTCCCTATTCGCAGATCGCCGTTCTGCACGGCAAGGACGTGCTTGCCACGACCGTGCTGCAGACCTGCATCCGCTATCAGAGCCGCACCAAGACCTGTCAGTTCTGCGCCATCGGCCAATCGCTGGCCGCCGGCCGCACCATCGCCCACAAGACGCCAGAGCAGCTCGCGGAAGTCGCCAAGGCGGCCGTCGAACTGGACGGCGTCAAGCATATGGTGATGACCACCGGCACGCCGAAGGGCGACGACCGCGGTGCTGCGATCCTCGCCGACAGCGCCCGCGCCATCAAGGCGGCCGTCAACATTCCCATCCAGGCGCAATGCGAGCCGCCGGAAGACGATATATGGTTCACCCGCATGAAAGAAGCCGGCGTCGATGCACTCGGCATGCATCTGGAAGCCGTGACGCCAGAGGTGCGTGCCCGCATCATGCCGGGTAAGGCGCAGGTCTCGATCGCCAAATACATGGCCTCGTTCAAGGCCGCAGTGGAGGTCTTCGGGCGCGGCCAGGTCTCGACCTATATTTTGGCGGGGCTCGGCGACAGCCGTGAAGCCATTCTGGACATCTGCGAAAAGCTGGTTGCGCTCGGCGTCTATCCCTTCGTTGTGCCGTTCGTGCCGATCTCTGGCACGCCGCTCGAAAGCCATCCGGCGCCGAGGCCCGACTTCATGCACTCGATCCTCGGCCCCTTGTCCAGGATGCTGGTCGCCAGCGGCTTGAAGGCCGTCGACATCAAGGCCGGCTGCGGCAAATGCGGCGCCTGCTCCGCCCTTTCCACCTATGAAAGGATGCTCACCAAATGATGCTCGAAACCTTTGCTCCCTATCGCTCGAGCGAATTCCAGGTGAAGTTCGCGACCTCCGCCTGGGAGCGCAGCCAAGCGCATGCGCTGCGCCGTGCCGTCTTCTGCGAGGAACAGCAGATCTTCGAGGGCGATGACCGCGACGCGATCGACGATCACGCCATCCCGATCGTGGCGCTCTCCATGCTCGGCATTGCCGCCGATCAGCTGGTCGGAACGGTGCGCATCCATCAGGCCGAACCCGGTCTCTGGTGGGGCTCGCGACTGGCGGTCCACCCGGATTTCCGCAAGATCGGCGCCCTGGGGGCGACCCTGATCAAACTCGCCGTGTCCTCCGCCAACGCGATCGGATGCCACACGTTCCTCGCCAATGTGCAGGTTCAGAACGGTCTGCTGTTCCGCAGGCTGCACTGGGATGTGATCGAGGAGTTCGAGGTCTATGGCAAGCCGCATCTCAGGATGAAGGCCGATCTTGCCTATTATCCGCCTTGCGCCACTCCCGAGGCAGGCTTCACCGCCCTTTCCAGAAAGGCGGCGTGAGAATGGTCGCGATCGACATCAAGAGCCTGGCTGCCAAAGTCTCGGCCAGCAGCGGCATCGTCGCCAAGCAGGATATCCGCACGATCGCGGCAAGGCTCGGCCTTCAGGGGCAGCAGATTGCCGTCGGCGACGATTGCGCCGCGCTGCCCGACGGCGACGGCTATCTGCTCTTTGCCATCGAAGGCTTCATGAACGAGTTCGTCGCCGCCGACCCCTGGTTCGCCGGCTGGTGCGGCGTCATGGTCAATATCTCCGACGTCGTTGCCATGGGCGGGCGGCCGATCGCCGTGGTTGATGCCGTCTGGGCCAATGGCGAGGCTGGCGCGACTCCCGTTCTCGAAGGCATGCGGGCGGCTTCCAGCGCCTTTGGCGTGCCGATCGTCGGCGGGCACACCAATATCCGCACCGAACGCGGCCAGCTATCGGTCGCCATTCTCGGTCGCGCCAAGACGCTGCTGACGAGCTTCGACGCGAGGCCCGGCGATGTGCTGGTTGCAGCGATCGACCATCGCGGCCGTTACCGCGAACCCTTCAACAACTGGGAAGCCGCCACCGATGCCGCGCCGGCGCGCCTGCGAGGCGACCTCGAGCTGCTGCCCGAGATCGCCGAGGCCGGGCTCGCGCTGTCTGCGAAAGATATCAGCCAGGGCGGCATCATCGGCACGGCCATCATGCTGGCCGAATGTTCGCATGTCGGCATCGATATCAACGTCACCGCCATTCCCCTGCCCGCCGGTGTGAGCCTCGACCGCTGGCTCGTCACCTTTCCGAGCTTCGGTTATCTGCTCTCGGTCGCGCCGGAACAGGCGGCCGATGTCGTCACCCGCTTCACCGCGCGCGGCATCAGCGCTGCGGTCATCGGCGCGGTCGTGGCCGGCGCCGAAGTCGCGCTGGTCGACGGCGAGCGCCGTGCAGTGGTGCGCAATCATGCCGAAACACCGCTGCTGCAGTTCGGTCGGCAGGATGTCGCCGCATGAGCCTCCCGCCGCACCGAACCCTGCGCATTGCCATGCTGACGCATTCCACCAATCCGCGTGGCGGCGTGGTTCATGCCATGCAGCTCTCGGAAGCGCTGACCTCGCTTGGCCATGAGGTGGTCCTGCATGCGCCTGATGCCAAGGGTGTGGGCTTCTTTCGTCAGCCCTCCTGCGGCACCGCCTGCATTGCCGTGCCGCCGGCACCCGCGAACATGACGCAAATGGTCGAGCAGCGGATTGCCGACTATGTCGGTTATTTCCGGAGAACCGGAACCAATGGCTTCGACCTGTTCCACGCCCATGACGGCATTTCCGGCAATGCGCTGGCGACGCTCAAGCAGGAAGGCCTGATCCCGAATTTTGCCCGCACTGTCCACCATATCGACCAGTTCGCCGACCCGCGCCTGATGGCTTTGCAGGATCGCGCGATCGATGCGGCCGATACCTTCTTCGCCGTCAGCCGCCTCTGGCAGGACAGGCTGAGAGACGAGCGCGGCATCGAGGCGACAGTGGTCGGCAATGGTGTCGACACCAACCGCTTCTCGCCGGCCTGGAGCGGCGAGCAGGTCGCTCTGCGCGACAGGCTGCAGCTCGGAAGCGGGCCGATCTTCCTCAGTGTTGGCGGCATCGAGGCACGAAAGAACACCCTTGGTATTCTCGAAGCCTTTCGTCAGGTCCGCGCCATCCGGCCGGATGCCCAGCTTGTCATTGCCGGCGGTGCCTCTCTCCTGGACCATGGCGACTATCAGGAGGAGTTCCGTTCTTGCCTCGCCTGTCTCGGTCGGGACGCCGCAGCGGTGCACGTCACCGGAGCGATCGCGGATGCCGACATGCCGAGCCTCTACCGATTGGCGGATGCGCTGGTGTTTCCCTCGCTCAAGGAAGGCTTCGGCCTCGTCGTTCTGGAAGCTATAGCCAGCGGTATTCCGGTCGTGACATCCTCGATTGCGCCCTTCACCGAATATCTGGGTCCCGGCGATGCGATCTGGTGCGATCCGCATCATCCGGTCTCCATTGCCGAAGGCATGGCGCTGGCACTGGTCGCACCGATCCGCGAGCAGATCATTCCCCGTGGTCTCGCGGTTGCCGCCCGCCATGGCTGGCAGCAAACCGCAACAGCCCATCTTGCCCGCTATCACACGCTGCTGGAGCCCGACCATGCCTGAAATGCGCTTTGTCATAACCTGGCCCGATGGCCAGGAGGAGAGCTGTTATTCCCCCTCGCTGATCATCCGTGAGTTTTTCACCGAGGGTGAAAGTTATTCGGTCGCCGATTTCGTCGATCGCAGCCGCAGGGCGCTTACCATCGCCAGCGATCGCGTGGAGGCGAAGTTTGGTTTTGCCTGTTCATCCGCAAACGACCAACTCGCTCGAATTGAAAGCGCCGCTGTCGCCTTCCTGAATGACGCAGATGCCCGCGTCCACTGCAAAACCTTCATCCTCTGAAAGGACTAGTCCATGCCCCAGAACCTGAAGCAGCATTACAGCACCGCCGTCATCGGTGGTGGCCAGGCCGGCCTGTCCGCCAGTCATTACCTGAAGAGGCACGGCATCGATCATGTGGTCTTCGAGAAGAAGACCGTTGCGCATAAATGGAGGAACGAACGCTGGGACGCCTTCTGCCTGGTAACGCCGAACTGGCAATGCCAGCTTCCCGATCATCCCTATGACGGCGCCGATCCGCACGGTTTTATGGTCAAGGACGAGATCCTCGCCTATGTCGATCGCTTCGTGAACAAGGTCGATGCTCCGATCTTCGAGCAAACCGGCGTGACGTCGCTCGAAAAGCATGGCGGCCTCTTCCGGCTCGAAACCTCGGCTGGCGCGGTGACCGCCGATGCCGTGGTGATCGCCACCAGCCTCTATGCGGATCCGGCCATTCCGCGTGCCGGCGAGCGCCTGCCCGAGGACATCACGCAGATCCACACCGCCGCCTATCGCAATGCCGACCAACTGCCGGACGGCGGCGTCATCGTGGTCGGCTCCGGCCAGTCCGGCTGCCAGATTGCAGAGGATCTGCATCTTGCCGGCCGCAAGGTGCATCTCGTCACCGGCAATGCGCCGCGTTGCGCCCGGTTCTATCGCGGGCGCGATGTGGTCGATTGGCTTTCCGATATCGGCCAGTACGACATCACGGTCGAACATGACGGCATGACGAAGAAAAAGCACGACACCAACCACTATCTGACGGGACGCGACGGTGGACGCGATATCGATCTGCGCAAGTTCGCGCTGGAGGGCATGGCGCTGTATGGCCGCATGTCCGGCATCGCCGCCGGCCGGATGCTGTTCGAGCCGAACCTGAAGGCCAATCTCGACGGCGCCGACCGGGTCTATAACGGCATCAATGCCCTGATTGACCGGCATATTGCCGAAAAGTGCATCGATGCTCCGGCTGGATCCCCCTATGTCCCTGTCTGGGAGCCTGAGGCGGAGATTGCCGAACTCGACCTGAAGGCGGAGGGGATCACCTCGGTCATCTGGGCCACGGGATTCAGCCCGGATTGGTCCTTCGTCGGTCTGCCGATCTTCGATGGCAACGCCTATCCCGTTCATCGCCGTGGCGTCACTGCCGTCGACGGCGTCTACGTGCTGGGACTTCCCTGGCTCTGGACCTGGGGCTCGGGCCGGTTCCTCAGCGTCGGCAGGGATGCCGAACATGTGGTCGGGCATCTCGCAGCGCGACGTTCGGCACAGACATCGTCTCTCAAGCAATCGGTCAGTGCCTGATCGTGAGCGCGGCCCTTCTCGATTTTCCGCCCGCAGGACCTTCGGCACGCGACTTGATGGAACGTGCCCTTGATCCGCATATACTCCTCGGCATGCCGCATTTGAATGGAACCGGGCTGTCCGAGACCTGGCTGATGAAGGAACTCGGCCACCGTCACTGGCTGATGCTCGCCTGTCATCTCGGGCTCGACAATGCGGATTTCAGAACGGCCGACGGAGAAGAGGCCTATGCCGCGATCTGTGCAACGTCACTGACGGATGCACGTTTTGATGTTGTGCAGGCAAACGACATTTTGACCATCCACTCCAGACTGTCCGCAGTCTCGCGAACCCGGACGTCGACCCGGCACGAGTTGTTCGTCCACGGGCGAAGCGTCGGCGCGGTCGAACTCATCTCAACCTTCGTCCACAGAACGATCAAAGACAACAATCACTCGATAGCCCGTGTGACGTTGCCTGAGCCGCAGGGAGAGCGGTTCCAGCCCAGCCGCCTGGCTGAGAAGGCTGCAGACATCCGGAATGGGCGGTCAGCAACGCATTTCGGGTTTCAGGTCCCCGCCAACAAAGCGCTCAGAGCCTTTCAGTTCGATCCCAGCGCCTCGCAGGAGTTCAACGGCGCAGGCCTGTTTTACTTTGCCGAGTATCAGGCATTGGCCGATCGCGCCTTGGAAACTTGGTTTCCCCGCAAGGGGCCAGCCGTCCGAAAAGACGTTTTCTTCCTCGGAAATATCGAACGAAATGAACGCGTCTTCTTCGACCTTATTGATTTTTCTGGCGAGCAAGAAACTGTCCATGGGCAGCTACGACGCGAAAATGGGAAAGTGATCGCCAAAATATTCGGCACCTGGAAAAGTCTTTGCTGAGCCTGCACGGGAGTGCACCAGCGGCGCGCTTGATGCGGCGTCCCGCTAGTGATCTAGTGGATGATGAAATGAAGGTGAACTTCAGCAGCCCGTCTGATGAATGTTCGACCACTCCTATGCTAGCGTCCTTTGCGCGTCTGAAAAGACGCGCGGCGCTGTAGAGAAAGAAATGCGAGCACGTGACGACCAGCATCAGACATATCGCTAAACTTGCAGGAACGTCAGTCTCTTCGGTCTCGCGCGTGCTCAACAACAGCGGTTATGCCTCACCTGAGCTCAGGGAGCGGGTCGAGGCGGCTATCCGAACGCTGAACTACACGCCCAGCAAGGGTGCCCGTATGCTGCGCGGTGCACCAAGCCGGATGATCGGACTGATGCTGCCGTCGATCGAGGTGCCTTTCTTCGGCATCCTGGCCCATGCGATCGAACAGGAACTGTTCCAGCACGGCTATCAGACGCTGATCTGCAGCACGGCGGAAAATATGGACCATGAGGTGCGCTACATCTCGATGCTGCTCGCCCAGCGCGTCGACGGCGTCATCGTGGCAAGCGCCTTCGGCAGCATCGAGCATTTCGGGGTGCTGCGGGACGCTGGCATTCCGATCATCGCCATTGACCGCGAGCTGAGCGGCATCGCTGACGACGCTGTCATGGCCGATCACGAGGAAGGCGGACGGCTGATGGCGCGCCATCTGATCGATCTCGGCCACCGGGCAATCGCCATCGTCGGCGCGCCGGCCCACAGCCAGCCGATCCAGCTTCGCCTTCAGGGCATCACGGCGGAGATGGCGAAAGATGGGATCGCGCCCGCCATCGTGGCGATGGCGGAAGAGCACAGCTTTGCAGAGACCTACCGGCTGGCGCGGGAATTGCTGGCGTCTCGACCCGAGGTCACCGCGATCATCGGCACGACCGACGTTTCGGCGATTGCCGCAATCCATGCCATCCAGGATCGCGGATTTTCCGTTCCGGGCGACTATTCGGTCGTGGGCTTCGACGATCTGCCGGAGGCTGCCTACGTCTTTCCACGGTTGACAACGGTCGCGCAGCCGATCCGCGATGTGGGACAGCAGGCAGCACGGCTGCTGGAAGCGCTGATCGAGGAGCACCAAACAGGAGACGAATCTCGGCAAGGCGCGATCGTAAAAGTGCCGGTCACCCTGATCGAGCGCGATTCCACCGGCACTGTTCGCAGCTGAGCAGGTGGTGTGGCCTGACAGTTGGGCTGGGCGCGGCCAAGCTAGGGCCGGACGATGACCTTGATCTCGCCTGGCAGTGGCGCGTTGCCCACCACGTCGGCGACCTCCTCAAGACCGATGGTTTTGGTGACCAATGCGTCCAGTTCCAACACCCCGCTCGCGACCATCGCCGCAGCCCGCGAATGGGTGAAGGGGTTGAGGTAGGCCGGCCAGATATCGACTTCGTTTACCAGCAGATCGAAGGGCAGAACCGGCACTTCGACACCCGCCGGTGTGACCCCGAAAAGCACGAAGCTACCGCCGCGCCGCGCCATTTTCAGACCGGTTTGAAGGGTGTCGCTGACGCCGGCGCACTCGATGACCACGTCTGCGCCGCCTTTGGTGACCTCTCGAACAGAAGCGATTGTTTCCGAGGCCGGGTCGAAGGCGTGCGTCGCCCCCAGGCGCAGAGCCGTTTGGCGTCTGGATTGCTGCCGCGTGATCAAAATGATCTCGCCTGCCCCAGCCAGGCGGGCCAGTTGCACCATGAGCAGACCGATCACGCCCCCGCCGAGGATCGCGACGCTGTCGCCCGGACGGATCCTTGCCTTGTCGATGGCGTGGATACAGCAGGCCAGCGGTTCACTGAAGGCGCCGTGAACGGGATCGAGGCCGGCCGGCAGGACGAAGGCCTGGGCCTGCGGCACCGCCACATATTCGGCAAAGCCGCCATCCCGTGTCACGCCGATGGCGGTCAAGCTCTCGCACAAATTCGGCCGCGCCTGCGTGCAAGCCCGACAGGTGCCGCAGGAGATATTCGGGTCGACCGTCACCAACTCCCCGCCGGTAAACCGTGTCACCCCATCGCCGATCCCTTCGACGATGCCGGAGAATTCGTGGCCCAGCGTCACGGGGATCGCTGTCGGATATTCGCCCTTGTACATGTGGCGATCGGAACCGCAGATGCCGGCCGCCGCAACCCGGACCAGCAGCTCGCGCGGCCCGGCAACCGGTTTCTCAACGCTGCGCATGGTCAAAGACCCGATCGACTCCAAGCGTACAGCCTTCATTTCACTCCTCCAGACATCAAGTTCGATTGCCTCTTCGTGCTGATGAAGCCGTATGCTGGATGACATCCGCCCCGCGGCATCGACGATTCCGGGCACGGCTCAAGCGCTCAGCTCATGACATTGCCGCCATCAACATTGTAGCACTGCGCCACGATATATGCTGCATCGGGCCCGGCCAGGAAGGCGGCCATGGCAGCTTGTTCGTGAGCGGCGCCGAATCGTCCGGCGGGAACGGCGGCGGCCACGCGGCGCTTGACGTCACCGGGTTTCAAACCTTCCCGGCTGCCGAGCTTCGCATCAACGACGTCCCACATCGGCGTATCGACGACGCCGGGAGCGATGGCGTTGACGTTGATGCCATAACGGATCAGCTCCAGAGCGCAGCTTTGCGTGATGCTGATGACGGCCGCCTTGGACGCACAGTAAGCCACGGCCGGTCCTTCGCCCCGACGCCCGGCCTGGGATGAGAAGTTGATGATGCGTCCACCCTCCCCTCTCTCCACCATGTGCCGGGCAACGGCCTGCGTCATGAAGATCAGGCCTTCGATATTGACCTGAAATACCCTAGCGGTCCGCTCCCGGGATATTTCCAGAATGGACTCGACCTCGTAAATGCCTGCGGCATTGACCAGGATGTCGATCTTGCCGGCGGTTGATATAGTGAAGCGCGCAGCTTCTTCGATGCTGTCCTGGCTGGTCACGTCAAGCGCGACACCCCATGCCTGAGGGCCGATCGCTTCGGCCACCCGTGCGCATCGTTCATCGTCGTGGTCCGCCACGACAACCCTCGCGCCTTCGGCGGCAAAACGCTCGCAGACCGCCTTGCCGATGCCGCTCGCTCCCCCCGTGACCAATGCCACCTTGCCCGAGAGCCGCGCCGTTTCCGCATATGTCATCGCACTGCCTCCCCGCTCGCGCCTGCACCGGCAAGGGTGCCGTGCGCGGCTGCCGTAACAAATAGCTTCATGTTTGCTCCTCCCCTTTTGACTGAACGATGATCGGAGCCGCCCTCCTGAGGCGACGCCAATGGGCTAAGCGGATTGCGGGTTCGTCTCCTTCGCCTCGCGAAGAAGGACGGACATGTCGGGGATGCCATCGGTGGCCGTCGCCCCCTTGAGGCAACGCGCAGCTGCGGCATGGGCGACGGCGCAGATATGCTCGACCGGCCAGTTCTCATGCAGGCCGTAGAGCACGGCGGCGCAGAAAGCGTCTCCTGCGCCGACGGCACTGACGATGTCATCGGGATCGACAGGTCGTGAACGCGTGATGATCGGGGAAGCGCCTGATGCAAACCAGAAGCAGGTTTCCGGCGCATGGATGATCGCGCCCTTGGCGACGCCCGCCGCAAGCAGGCGCTCGCCCGCTTCCAAAAGCCCCGCCTCGATCAAATCTCCCTCCGCATCGCGAACGATAACGCCGGTTGCCCGCCCCGCCTCCATCTCGTTGATGATCAAGAAATCGCAGAAGGGCAGAGCGACGCCGACCTTGGCCGCAAATTCCGGGTCTTCGCTCGATACGAAATCCACACAGGTCGTAAGCCCCGCGCGGCGCGCGGCTTCCAGCAGGCGCGATGCTCCCGAACGGCCGTCAGGGCCAATGCGGTCGAGACCCGGCAACAGCATGAGATAACCGAGATAGAACAGCCGATAGCCAGCCTTGGCGAAGGTTGCGGGTGAGACAAGCTTGTCGGTGACCGCATCGTTGGCGCCGCCATGATAGAAGAAGGTCCGGTTCTGACCGGGCACATTCATGACATGTGTATGCGCAGTCACCCGGTCGGCAAGCGCGGTCAGCCCACCGACATCGACGCCGGCAACCGCTAGGCGGGCCTTGACGATCTCTCCGTCCTGATCTGCGCCGATGCATCCCGCTGCCGCCAGCTTTCCCGGGAATCCAAGCGAGGCTAGATCGGTGACGACATTGGCCGCCCCGCCCCCCACGCCCAGATCCTGGTGCAGGATATGGGCGAGATTGCCCTGTTCGGGCCAATAGGACAGGGTGTGGACGCGATCGACGATGAAGTTTCCCGCGCAAACGATGCCGCCCTGCTTCCGACTGTCGCGATCGTGAACCCCCTCCCCGGCTCGCATCAGCTGACTCCTTCGTTCCACAAGGGTCTCAGCGGCGGCTCGTCTTCCTCGATCGCGGCAAAGCGTGCAATCGGCTCCAGAAAGAAATTGTCGCTGTTGTCGTCGTTGACCTGGCTGACCTCGCCGACAAGGACAGGTCCGCCGCCTTTCCTGCCGTAGAAGCGGTGGTAAAGCCCGGTGCGGATCGTCACGCTCTGGCCAGGCTGGAGAACCAGCGGCTCCCATGCAGCGAGCCGGTGCGGCAGCCCGTCTACCGGCACCGTTAGATCCTCCGCCAGCACATTGCCATCGGCATCGGTTGCGGCGAATTCGATGACGAGATCGCCGCCGGCGCGATTGATGATGTCTTCCATCTTCGCCGCATGACGGTGGGTGGGCGTGACCTGCCCTTCGCCAACGAAGAGCAGCTTTTCGGCATAGGTCCGTTCACCCCCGATATCAACGATGCCATTGCGCAGGCTAAACAGCACGAGACCGCATTCGGCGAACCGGTCCGAGCCGAAATCGGTGACATCCCAACCCAGCTGATGGGCGCGCAAATAGGCTGATGCCTCGGGATGAGCGGCAAAATCCGCCGCCGCCCAGGAGCCCCATGCCGGCAGGGACCAATGCCAGCGCTCGAGGGTCTCGGTTGCCCGCAGCAACGCGGCGTTGATCTCGGAGCGCTTCATCAGGCTGACGCCCCGTCATACTCGACCGGTACCACGACGTCCTCGCGACCAGATTTAAGGGCTGCCGTCAGGACTGCGTGATGAGCCTGCGCCTCGGCCGGCGTCGCGCAGCCGAAACCGTTGGCATTTCCTCCGGCAAGCTCATCGACGAAGGCCGCCCACATCTGCTGTATGGCGTCGGCAAAACCGAATTCGAAGATCTTGCCTGTTATGGCTGGAAACAGCGAGCCATAACCAAGATCCTCGGTGCTCCAGGCCTGCGCACCGCCATTATAGTCCAACCACTGCCACTGGCGCGGCGACTTCGTGCTGAAGAACGCGCTCTTCTTCATGCCGAGAACGCGGATGTACCAGGTGTTGGATTCGCCGGGCGCGATGCGCCACGTTTTCAGCACCATCGGGAAATCTTGATCCCCGGTGCGCACGCGGCTGCTGATCGTGGCATTGTCCCAGGTGGTGCAGGGCAGCATGCCGCCCTTGCCGTCAGGACGTTCGGTGACCTTCTTGACCAATTGCGCATGCAGGGTCGTCGGGCGCCAACCGAGACGCAGCGGCACGTGCAACACATGCATGCCGAGATCACCCATGCAGCCATAGTCGCCATTGATATCGGCCATGCGCTTCCAGTTGATCGGCTTCTGCCGGTCGATATCCGAAGAGTGCAGGAAACCCGCCTCGACTTCGATTATATCCCCCATCTCGCCGCTTTTTGCGAGCGCAATCACCTTCTGCGCGCCTGGGAAGAAAGGCATTTCCGACGAGCAGCGGACCAGGAGTTCCGGATGCTCGGCAAGAACCGCCATGATCTCCCGGTTCTGAGCAGCGTCCATGCCGAAGGGCTTTTCGCCGAGAAGATGCTTTCCGGCCCTCAGGACGTCGATGTAGAATTGCTGGTGCAGCACATGCGGGACTGCGCAATAGACCGCATCGATCTCGGGATTGGCCAGAAGCTCCTTATAGTCGGCGGTGAACTGCCGAACAGTCGGCACATGATCCCTGAACCAGTCGAGCAGCGTCGTGTTGGTATCACAGACGGCGACGATTTCCGGTCGCGCTTTCACATCGGCCAGATGCAGCCAGCGCGCCGCAGCACTCGCGAACTCGCGCCCCATTAGACCGCAGCCGATGACGCCGAAGCGGAATATTTTCGTCATGACATCTCCTCCCAGACGCGCGTCAGGCAATATGCAGCAGGGCTTGCTCGACGGAAGCCTTGTCATGGACGATCGCCATCAAGGCCCGCGTCATGCCGGCGGGATTCTGATGTTGAATGACGTTGCGGCCATAGACGATGCCACGGGCGCCCTGCTCCATCAACTGCTTGGTGCGGATCAGGATTTCCTGATCCGCAACGCGGCCGCCGCCGCGCACCAGCACCGGCAGACCTTGAGCGATCTCGACCACGCGGTGATATTCCTCGACATTGTCGCACGGGTCGGCCTTGATGATATCCGCGCCGAGTTCGGCCGCCTGGCGCACGAGCGGCAGGATCTTATCGATCGCGCCGTCGACCATGTAGGCACCCTTGGAATTGTCCTGCATGACGAGCGGCTCGACCATCAGCGGCATGCCGTAGATCTCGCATTCGCGTTTCAGGCTGTTCACATTACGGACGCAGGCGCGGTAGACTTCCGGCTGGTCCGGCAGCACCAAGAGATTGACGACGACACAGGCAGCATCCAATGCAACGCCCTGCTCCACCGCCCTGTCGATCATTTCGGAAAACAGCTGAGACGGAAGGGGATTGCCATAGATGTTGGCGATGTCGGTGCGCAGCACCAGTGCCGGGCGATGCTTGCCGGGGATCGCCTGCAGAAGGGGTGCGGTCCCTGGCGGGAGCTGAATGGCATCCGGCGCCGCGTCAGCGATCACCTCGATGGCCGTCTTCATGTTCTCGATGCCGGCGAGGAAGGTTCGTTCATTGAACATGCCGTGATCGATGGCAACGTCAAAACAATTTCCAGACACGCCGAAAAGTCGGTTCAATCGCGCGGATTTCATCAAGCTTCCTCCCAATATGGTAACGTTTCCACATTTGGATAAACGCAGCAGGAATGCGAGTCAAGATAATGTGGTAACGTTTCCATACTGGTTTCCAGGTGTGGACGAGGCGCCGCTTCGCACCTCGTCCGGAAAGGACTACCAGCAGGTGAATCCTGCATCGACGTTGACGATCGCCCCGGTCATGAGGCTGGCGGCGTCTGACGCGAGGAAGAGGACCGCGCTGGCAACCTCTTCCGGCGTTCCCATCCTGCCCATCGGCGTGTCGGCGAGCCAGAGCGGAATACGCTCGCGATTGGCTTCGACGGCCACCACCATCGGTGTCTCGATATAGGTGGGCGCGACGGCATTTACCCTGATGCCGTGATGCGCCCACTCGGCCGCCAACGAACGCGTGAGGTGATGGACGGCCGCCTTGGAGACGTTATAGGCCGTCTGAGGCTGAGGCCGGTTGCAGATGTGACCTGACATCGAGCCGAGGTTGACGATGGCGCCGCGTTTCATCGAAATCATCGGACGGCCGAAGGCGCGCGAGCACCAGAAGACGCCGTTGAGATTGACGTCCATCATGCGCAGCCAATCGGCGTCGGTGAGATCCTGCGCCGGAATGCCGCTCTGGCCAATTCCGGCATTGTTGACAAGGATCGTCGCCGGCCGCCCGCCGTCGGCGAGCTCAGCCGCGATCGCGTCCATTCGGGCCGCGTCGGTGACGTCGCCCACCCGGACTTCGACGTCGTAGCCTCTGTCGCGCAACGCAAGCGCTTGCTCAGCGTCGGCCTCGCTGCGTTCGATGACGACGACGGCAGCACCCGCCTCCGCTAGTGCCTCGGTGCAGCAGAGACCGATCGCACGCCCTCCGCCTGTGACCACCGCACGTTCGCCGTCGAGGCGAAATTTCTGCTGGTAGCTCATGTCACGTCTCCTCAAATGTCAAAGGCGCTTGGAAGCACGACGATATCGCGGATGGTGACGTTGCGCGGCCGGGTCAGCATGAAGATGATGGCGTCGGCGACTTCCTTCGGCTCGATCAAGGCTCCCGCCTCCTTGGCCTTGCGAAGGTTTTCCTCCGGCCAATCCGCAAGCAAAGCGCTGATCACCGGCCCCGGAGAAACCGACCCCACACGAATGCCACTTTTCAGAAGCTGGCGTCGCATCGTCTGGACGAAGCATGTCATCGCCCATTTCGATGACGAATAGACAGGTTCCCATGGAATCGCCGAGTGTCCGGCGACAGAACTGGTGACGACAATGTCGCCGGTGCCGCGTTCGATCATGTGCGGAATGACGTTTCGAACGTTCTTGATGACGACATTGACGTTGAGATTGAGCATCCGATCGATGGTATCGAGATCGGTCTCCATCAGGTCGCCGCCGATATAGGTGCCTGCATTGGCATGCAGGATATCGAGCTTGCCCGTCTTCGACAGGATGCCCTCGAGCAATCCCGCGCACTGGTGCGGATCCAGCAAGTTGAGCACCAGCGGAATAGCGCGCTCGCCAAGCCGGGCACAAACCGTCTCAAGGGCCTTCTCATCGCGGTCTACCAGCACGACCGTCGCGCCAGCGGCGAGCATTGCCTCCGTCGAAGCGAGCCCTATTCCGGACGCAGCACCCGTGACCGCCGCGATCTTCCCATTCAATTCCGTCATCGATTTTTCCTCCTGTCTTGATTCTGATTGCTAATTCTTCCCGACGCCACAAGCGGCGTGATAGTCAGAGACACTCTTCGTCACTCTCCAGATCAAAATCTGTTCCGGATCGAGCGGCGCATCTGCGAAATCCTGTGCGGCCGGCATGTGCTGCCAAAGCAATGGCAGCGGTACGGTTTGCCCTCGAAGGGCCTCGCACAGCTGTCGGACGGCATCTTGCGCTTCAGCCGACGCCCAATAATAGCGGATGCGGTCGGAGAGCGAGTAATGCCGCAGCCAGCGCATCTCGGCGTTCGTGCCGTGGTAGTGGCGGCTCCAATTGCCCGGCTGATCGAGCATCAGCGCTTCCATCGCCGCATAAAGCGGACGCTGGCCGTAATCGGGCAAGAGGTCCGACGCGATCGCATCCAGCGCGTAGAGCGCCTCGCGCAGGACGAAGGTCAGCTCGGGACCGACCTTCAGAATGGGAAAGCCGTCCTCCACCAGGGCGGTCAACGGCCGGGTCCCCTGATAATCCGTCGAGTGCGCCTCGAAGACGAATTGCGGCTCGTCGGTGAGCACCGATTTCAGCGCGTCTATCTTGCTGCGGTCGTAAAAGATGACATTCTGATTGCCGAACTCGACGCCCGGCTGAACGACCAGCCCGATGGCCCGTCCAAATGCTTGGCCGAGTCCGGCCTCCGCAAAGATCCGGCGGTGGACTTCGATCGTCTTCAACGCCGCCGCGGCCGCCGTCGGTTCGATCGTTGTCAGGGCGTGGTCGGCCCCGCCTGGCGGCGGCACTTCCGTGCCGATGACGTAAACCGGCATTGCGCCGCCGCTCTTCTTCGCCGACGCCTCGGCGACCGCAGCAAGCCGGGCGGCGCGATGGGCCGTGGTTTCGTCATCGAGCGCCACCGGCTCGCCCCTGCAACCCATCGAGGCGTCGAGGTGAATCTTGCGGAACCCGGCGTCGACATAGGCGGCAACCATCTTCTCCGCCTCGGCCATGGCCTCTTCGGCCGGGCGGTCACGCCACGGATTGGGGCCGAGGTGATCGCCGCCGAGAACGATGAGATTTTCGGGGCATCCCTCCTCGACTGCTATTTTACGGACGAGGGCCGCGAAGTCGCTTGGCGTCATTCCGGTGTAGCCGCCGAGATGATTGACCTGGTTGCAGGTGGCTTCGATCAGGACGGTGCTTGCCTGTTGCCGCCCGTGTCGGAGTGCGGCGCGAAGCACGATCGGATGGGCGGAGCATACGGAGGTCACGCCTCTCGGGCGGCCTTCGATCCTCAGCCTGGCCAGTTCGTTGAGATGCACCTGCATTACGGACGCCTTTCCGTTGAAGCGATAAACGCATCGAGTTCCTGACGGGTGCCGGCGCCTTCCATCGGACCCAGGACCATCACGTTGCGGGCGCCAGCGGCCGAGCCATAGGTCAGAGCTTGCTGCGGAGACATTCCGAGCCGCCGGCAGGTGAGATAGGCACCGCCGAAGCAGTCGCCGGCGCCCGTGGGGTCGACCTCTTGAACGACAAATGCCGGGGCGTCGATGCGGTCACCTTGCCTGCCGAAATAGGTTGCGCCGTCGGCTCCGCGCTTCAGCACAATCTCCTTGACGCCCATCTCGAACAAGCGGCGGATCGCTTCTGCCTCGCCTTCGATACCTGCAGCACGCTCAAGCTCCTCTCCGGACGGCAGAAGCAGATCGGCGGCAGCGACAAGCTTGGAAAACCGACGCTCGGTGTCCTCGTCCAGCTTCAATTCCTTGCGAATGTTCGGATCCACCGAAAGCGTTCCCCCGCGTGCCTTGACGATGTCGACCGCCTTGTCAATCACCTCGCGCGCGCTGGGGACCGACAGAGCCGAGCCCATCACGTGAAGATGGCCGCTCCGATGGATGAGATCGCCGACCGCTTGAGACCAGCCGAAGCGCGCAGCTGCTGATGTGGCGATGTTGTAGACGAAATCCCGGGAGCCATCCTTGCGATAGCGGACAAAGGCGCTTCCCGTGGGATAGTCCGGATCGATCGAGATCGTCGAAACATCGACGCCGTCGCGGTTGAGGCGATCCGTATTGACACGACCGAAATCGTCATCGCCGACGGCGCCGACCATTGCGGCCTTGCCGCCCAGACGGCCGCATTGCGAGATGAAGATCGCCGGCGCTCCGCTCGCGAACGGACCGACGAGCGGCTGGGCTTTGAGAAAACCGTCTCCGACCGTCGTGGCGACGATCTCGACGAGGATCTCCCCTACGCAAACGGTGGGACCAAGCGGGTCCGGAGCCAGTACTGAAGTCATTTGTAATCCTGCTTTCGATCGTTCTCGTCTTCAACTCGTCGCCGACTGGATCGGCGCACCGTCCTCGCCGCCGAACTCCTCGCTCTCCAACGACAGAAAGCGCTGGTGCAACATGCACGCCGCCCCGAAGGCGGAACCGAACTCCGCATCATCGTCCACGACGATCTCCGGCGTGGGGAATGGTATACTCTGGCCCTCCGACATGTGGACCGCGACGCGGGCGGCCACCATCGGGTAGAGGGATGCCACGGAGCCACCCAGCACGATCCTGTCGGGATCGAGCAGCCGACAGGCCTGCAGCAATGCGTAAGCGAGATGGCGCGACCAGGTTTCGGCGATATTGACCGCGGCTGGAACACGGTCATGAACGTCGCCGAGGAACTCCTGCAGATCGACGTGCTTACGTCCAATAGCCTCGCGATACTGCCTGATCAGCACCTCGCGACCGATCAGCTGTTCAAACTTCTGACCGCCGCTTCCCGGCACCAGGGTGTGGCCGATTTCTCCCGCCAGGCCGTGGCCGCCCCGGAACAGCTTGCCATCGATCATGATGCCGCCGCCGACGCCGGTTTCCATCAGCAGAAACAGCGTGACGCCTGAGACGCCGTGACGATAGCTGTCGCCGATCGCAAAGGCATTAGCGTCGTTTTCAACCGCGATCGGGACGGCGGCCGGGAAGGCGGACCGCCCAATATCCTTCAACGACACCTCTCGCCAGCCGATGATGGGTGCGAGGGTGACAATTCCGTCCGGCCGGATGTGGGCCGGCGCCGATATGCCCAGCCCCTTGCACCGTCCGATCATCCTCTTTTCCATCGCACTGACAATCAGCTCGACGCCCTGCGCCACGGCCTCCTCCACCGTCGAAGACATGGTGTCGAACGCCATTTTCCGACATGCCCGGACGTCGGCGGAGAGATCGATAACCGCCGCCGAAATATGCTCGACGCCAATCTCTATCCCGACGAAGAATGCCGCATCGGGGACCAGTTCGAGCATGATGCCAGGACGCCCGGCACGGGAATGCTCCAAGCGCTGCTTGCCGCTCTCGTCCGACTCCTGAACGAAGCCACCTTCCGTCAGTTCGGCGACGATCTCTCCCGAAGATGAGCGATTCATCCCGAGTTTCCGGGCGAGATCCGCCCGGCTGAGGCTTCGGTGGGCATAGATCGTCTGCAAAGCGGCGACGATATTGTTCTGCCGGATCCTGCGCGGCGAACTTCCGATGGAGACGGTGTCGTTCATGTTTCAATTCCCTTCAGTCGGCCCAACCCTTACACGACTGGAACAGGCTGTCAGAGGGATCATCAGGGCCGCGCGTTTGTGGCGCGGCGGCGCTTGGCCTCGTCATACTTCAGCTCGATGTAGCGCTTCGCGTGCGCCGCAAGCGGATCATTATCCTCCCAGGTGTCGCGCCAGATCGCACAGGCGAGCGACAGGCCTTCGTCCACGACCGTCGTTGAGAAGCTTTCGAACACGATGTCGCGCTTATAGTCGATGTCGAGCAGAGCGTCGAAGATCAGATCGAAGTTGATGACACCGTCGCCGAGATAACCGCGATTGCTCTCGCCGATGTGGAAGTAGCCGATTTTGTCGCCGGCCAGACGGATCGCCGCGGCCGGATTGGCTTCCTCGATGTTCATATGGAATGTGTCGAGGTGGAGACGGACATGCTCTGATCCCGTCTCGGCGATGAACTTCAGCCCCTGCGCTGCCGTATTCAGCAGGTTCGTCTCGAACCGGTTGACAACCTCCAGGACGAGGTCGACGTTCGCTTGTCTCGCGACTTCGGCGATCGCGGCGATCGCGGCGACGCTGTTGTCCCAGCCCTTCTTCGTCGGCTGGCGATTGTATTTGGTGTGCGCGGAATAGAGAATCCCGCCGAGCTTGTTGCCGCCGATATCACGGACCGCCCGAACGGCGTCGGCCAGCGTCTGCTTGCCGGCGGACACCGCAGACATGTCCTCGCTGGATACGTCCTTGTCGAGCGGCAGGCCCATCGTCACGCCAATCTCCACGTCAAGCGACCGCGCAAGCTTTGCCAGTCGATCGAGATTGAATTTCTCGGGGCGCAGATAGGCAAATTCGATGGTGCGATATCCGTGTTCGGCCGTCTTGTTGAGGGCCATCTCCAGCCCTTCCTGCGTTTGGCCGCCTGTCCATACAAATGAATGGATACCCAATCGACGCATAGCCTTTTCCTCCAAAAAATGCCTTTGGCTGCGGACAGTGCTATGCCATTTAGTTTGGCAAGACAACAAATAATTTTGGCTGAAAATATTTTGCTGCTTTGCAAAATTACCTTGCAATGCAATATTTTAAGCCTGCGCCCATTGCATTCCACCCGCTGCTGGAAATTAGTTTCTGCAAAAATCAATGGGATAGATCCTCCATTTGCATGTTTAGACAACAAATGTTGCGCCGGTGGTTTTTTTGGCCTACACAAAGGACCGGCGAAATGATCTCGCTGCACTTTGGGAGGATTGAAAATGAACTATGCTTTGAAGGCTAGCGCGCTTGCGCTGACGCTCAGCCTCGCCGCCACCGCTTCGCCTGCCTGGGCTGATTTCTGGTCCGACGCCGGCGCCAAATTCAAGGGCGTGACACTGCACGGCGTCACCGAAAGTACCCCACCATCGAACTACATCAAGAACGTGCTCGCTCCGGAATTCGAAAAGAAGACCGGCATCAAGGTCGACATCGAGACGACGTCCTGGGATCAGATGTACGACAAGGCCATCAAGGACATGGAAGCCAAGACCGGCATCTATGACATGGTCTACATCGAGCAGGACATCATCTACTCTTATCTCGCCAGGAATTTCCTCGTCGACATCACGAAGACGCTGAAAGACCAGCCGGATCTGAAGGCGCCGACCTACGACGATGCGAACTTCACCAGCTTTGCCGACTATTTCAAGGACGCGAGCGGCGATCTCTTCGGCGTTCCGATGGAAGCCTTCCTGAAGGCATATCTCTATCGCAAGGACCTGTTCGAAGATCCGAAGATCAAGGAAGCTTTCAAGAAGGAAACTGGCAAGGACCTTAAGCCGGCGACCACACACGCGGAATACACCGAGATCGCCGAATTCTTCACGAAGTACGGCAAGGACAACGGTATGGAGCTCTGGGGCACCACCGCTCAGGCACATACCGGCCATCCGGCGTCCTGGTATGAATTCTTCGAGTCCATCGCGCCGACTTTCGGCGTCTACAATTGGGGCATCGACGCCAAGAACAATTATGCGGCGACGGTCGAACATGGCGGCGCAATGAACGGCGACAAGGCGAAGGCCGCGTTGAAGTACTGGCTGCACCTGCGCGACATCGCTCCTCCGGAATCGACGCAGTCAACCTGGACGGAAACCGCAACGACCTTCGCCGCGGGCCGCGTCGCCCAAGGCCTGATCTATGGTGAGAACGCCGCGTGGATCGCAAGCGATCCGGCGCAGTCGAAGGTGGTCGGCCAGGTCGGTTTCGCTCTGCCGCCGCTCGAGCCGGGCGTATTGGACGACGCGAAAGCCGGAAAGGGCTATATCGGCTACTACGATGGCGGCGCCTTCGGCGTTCCGGTCACCTCCAAGAACAAGGAAGCATCACTGCTGTTCCTCGAATTCATCGGCCAGAACGAAGTGCAGCCCGATTGGGCGATCGCCGCACCGCGCATCACCAACAAGGCGACGTTCGACGATCCGAAGGTGAAGGAGATGGACGTCAAGCTTGGCGGCTTCTACACGATGCTGAAGGACGACGGCAAGCTCTTCGCCGGCGCTCCCCCCTACCCCTTCCATGCGCAGGTGCGTGAAGCGACCGCTCCTATCTTCTACGACATCCTGACCGGCAAGATCGGGCCCGATGAAGGCCTCGACCAGATGGCGGCCAAGGCCGAAGAAGAGCTCACCTCGCTCGGCTATCGCAAATAAAACATCCTCCCCAACTTGACGGGTCGTTCCGACGACCCGTCATCTTCCGTTCCCAGATGGAGCGGACGTCCACATAACGTTCAATGGGGGATAGGCGATGCATTCGCAGAAGCTCGGGTGGCTGTTGCTGTCACCGACCATAGTGATCCTCGGACTGTTCGGGATCTTTCCTTTCATCTACGTCCTCTGGGTCTCTTTCCATTCATGGAACCCGTTCGCGGCCAATCCGGGCATGATTTTCAACTGGGCCGAGAACTATCGGCGGCTCGTCTTCGACCCGCAGTTCCTGGCATCGCTCGGCATCACCCTGACATTCGTCTTCTTCGCGGTCGTCTCGGAGCTGGTTCTTGGCTACATCCTCGCCCAGGCGCTGCTCAAGGACTTTCCCGGAAAAGCGGTGTTTCGCACGATCCATACGCTGCCGCTGATCATGGCGCCGATCATCGTCGGCTCAGTCTGGAAGCTGATGACCACCCCGTCCATCGGCATCATTCCCTATCTTCTGAGGAGCTGGTTCGGCTACGATCTGAATATCGGCCAGAGCGCCGTCGCGGCCTTCACCGTCACTGTCATCATGGACATCTGGCACTGGACGCCGCTCGTCACCCTCTCGCTGATCGCCGCACTCGTCTCGCTTCCATCAGACCCCTTCGAGCAGGCGCAGATCGACGGCGCCGGCAAAAGCCAGATCTTCTGGCACATCACGCTCCCCCTGATCCGCCCGGCCCTGCTCGCCACAGTGTTCATCAGGCTGATGGACGCGCTGCGCACCGTCGACGAAGTCCTGATGCTGACCGGCGGCGGTCCGGGTTCTTCGACGCGCTACATCGGCGTCCATATCTTCAGGGAAGTTTTTCCCAAGACGAATTACGGCTACGGTTCGGCGATCTCCGTCATCGTCCTCTATCTCACCATCGTCGTCTGCTGGCTGCTCTACGTCGGTCTGATTGCGCCCCGCGTGAAGAGAGGTTGAAGCGATGAAGACCCGTTTTCCCTGGCTTCCGGTCGTCCTGTGGACCTTGATAAGCCTCGCGACCCTTTTCCCGATCTACTGGCTCTTCGTCATATCGGTGAAACAGCCCTTCGACCTGTTCTCGACGCCCGATGTCATTCTCCGGAGCTTCTTCTGGAAGAACTACCAGGACGTGCTGACCAATCCGACCTTGCGCGGATACATGCTCAACTCGATGATCATTTCGTCAGGCAACGCGCTGCTCGTCACCACGCTCGGCTTCCTTGCCTGCTACGCCCTGACGCGCTTCGACCTCGCCGGCAAGGAAAGCATCTTCTTCTGGACGATCACCAACCGCATGGCGCCGCCGGCGGTCTTCCTCCTGCCGCTTTTCCTGCTGTTGACGCAGGTCTACAGGATCGGCGACTTCTCGCTCGCCGATTCCAAGCTGGGCATGATCCTGGTCTATTGCTCCTTCAACCTTCCCTTCGCCATCTGGACGCTGCGTCCGACCGTGGAAGGCATTCCGAAGGAATTGGACGAGGCGGCCTACATGGACGGCGCGAGCCCATGGACCGTCCTCTATGATATCATTTTTCCTTTGGCACGGCCCGGACTTGCGGTGACGCTGATCCTGACCTGGGTGTTTGCGTGGAACGAATACCTGCTGGCAGCGACGCTCACCAACTTCCACGCGCGGACTCTGACCACCGGCCTGTCTGAATATGTGACGACGACGGGGACGGCCTGGGGCATCATGGCCGCGATCTCCATGCTGACATTGGTTCCGGCGCTCGTCGTCTTTTCGGTGGTGCAGCGTCACATCGTCGCCGGCCTGACCTTCGGCGCCGTGAAAGGATGAAATGATGACGTCTCAATCAGGAAATGACGAACGCAAGCCAGGCTTCCTGCCGATCGAAACGAACTGGTTCGACCGGCTCTTCATCTCGGTCGTGATCTGGGTCGCGCTCTCGCTGTTCTGGATGCGGTTCATCGAACCGTTCGGGCCTTCGGTATGGTTTGCGGCGGCAATCTCGGCAGTCCTTGGCGCCTATGTCGTCTGGAAGGGATGAGCCGATGAATTCCGTCAACAACACCAAAACACAAGCCTTGCTGCTTTAGGAGAACGACATTGGCAAACGTACAGGTTAGCGACGTCACCAAGAAGTATGGCTCTCTTCAGGTCATGCATGGCGTGAGCGTCGACATCGAGGACGGGGAATTCGTCGTTCTGGTCGGTCCCTCCGGATGCGGCAAGTCCACCCTGCTCCGGATGATCGCCGGGCTGGAGACGGTCAGCAGCGGAGACATCCGGATCGGCGGCCGTGTCGTCACCGACGCTCCTCCAAAGGAGCGTGACATCGCGATGGTCTTCCAGAGCTACGCGCTCTATCCCCACAAGACGGTCGCCGAGAATATGGGCTTTCCGCTGAAGATGGCCAAACGTCCGAAGGCGGAGATCGACGAGAAGGTCGGCAGGGCGGCCGAGATCCTCGATCTGACGCGTTATCTCGACCGCTATCCGAAGCAACTGTCGGGCGGACAGCGTCAACGCGTGGCGATGGGTCGTGCCATCGTCCGAGACCCGAAGGTCTTCCTATTCGACGAACCATTGTCGAACCTCGATGCTAAACTCCGCGTCACCATGCGCGTCGAGATCAAGGAGCTTCACCAGCGGCTGAAGACCACCACCGTCTACGTCACGCACGATCAGATCGAGGCGATGACGATGGCCAACAAGATCGTGGTGATGCGCGACGGCAGGGTCGAGCAGATCGGCAAGCCTCTCGATCTCTACGACTTCCCGGTTAACCTCTTCGTCGCAGGCTTCATCGGCAGCCCATCGATGAACTTCCTTGAGGGCCGCATAGCCACCCGCGACGGCAGGAAGATCGTCGTCACCGACCAGGGCATCACCCTTCCGATGGCAGATACAAATGCGGATGAAGGAAGAGCCGTTACCTACGGCATCCGGCCGGAGCATATCACGATCGGCGAGGAAGGCGTTCCTGTGGAGGTATCGGTATTCGAGCCCACGGGTTCGGAGACATTGATCTTCGGCCGCACGGGAGGCGTGCCGATCGACGCGCTGATCCGCGAGCGCATCGAGGTGGATCCCGGACGGACAATGTACTTCCATATCGATCCCCGACGTGCACACATCTTCGATCGGGAAACAGGCCAAAGACTGTAGGAGGACGACCCATGGACTTCAAAGGAAAGACGGTCATCGTGACCGGTGCCGGAAAAGGCATCGGACGCGAAATTGTAAGGATGCTCGCCGAACGGGGTGCGCAGGTCGTGGCCCTGACCCGGAGTGCTGCCGATGTCGAAGCGCTGCGAGTGGAGCCCAGCTGCCGGGCAATCCAGGTCGATCTCGCAGACGCCGATGCGACCAGAGAGGCTGTCATCGCTGCCCTTCCCGCCGATTTCCTCATCAACTGCGCCGGCACGACCGAACTCCAGCCGTTCCTGGAGACAACAGTCGAAGCCTTCGATCGTCTCGTCGCGGTCAACACGCGTGCTCCGATGATCGTCGCTCAGGAATATGCCCGTTCGCTGATCAAGGACGGCCGCAAGGGCGCCATCGTCAATGTCTCGTCGGTCGCATCCTTCGTCGGCATCCCCGATCACGCGGCCTATTGTGCATCGAAGGGCGGGTTGGATGGCTTGACGCGGGTCATGGCCAAGGAGCTTGCGCCTCACGGCATCCGCACCAACGGCGTCCACCCAACGGTGACGCTGACGCCAATGGCGGTGAAGGCATGGAGCGATCCCGAAAAGGCCGCGGGAATGATGAAGCGAATTCCGGTCGGTCGCTTCGCTGAGCCGGCAGACATTGCCGAGGTTGTTCTTTTCCTGCTCTCCGATGAGGCGGCCATGGTGAACGGCATATCGATGCCGGTGGACGGCGGCTATATGATTGCCTGACGTTCAGGACGAACGTGCGGCACGACCCCGCGATTGCAAAACCGGAAGCGGCGACGTTGGCCGCCGCACCAATCGGCGCAGTTCATCTTGATCAACAAAATGATCCGTCACGCCGGCCTCTTTATCCGGATGACTGAAGACAAAGCCATCGGAATCCTCAAGCTTTAAAGCTTGCTCCGTATTCATGATCCCGAGCGCCTGGCGCTCGTACTCGGATTCGAGCGCCGCCTCGACGATGGCTTTTCTCTTGCGCATGTCCATGTCCTCCATTCCTCAAAGGGTAACGGACGGCCGGACTCGCGGTTCCGATCAAGGCATCACGATATGAGACCCGTTGAAACGAAGGCACGCCGATACCCGCCGGTACTGGCGACACCACCTAACTCGGCGAGGCGTCAGGCTCACCGGCGGCTCTTTGAATTAAGCGGGCAACCACTTCAGTGCGGTTCTGCGCCTGCAGCTTGCGCATGATGTGTTGCAGATGCATCTTCACCGTATGCCCCGACAAATTGAGTTTTCCTGCAATGACCTTATTTGAACAGCCGCATTGCAGCTCTGCGAGGACATCCGCTTCCCGGGGAGTGAACTCAGCAATCGCCAAGTACTGCGTCCTATCATCCAAGCTCTTTTCGGCTTCATTTCTGGCCGGACTATGCTCGTTTGAGCCTGCTGTACCAGCTCCCAATAGCTGCGGGAAAAATGTTCCTCCTGCCAGAACGAGACGAAGACCGGCAAGAGCAATGTCAACGGGAAGTGAAGTCGAGAATAAGCCGCGGATGCCCATCTTGAGTGCCTGACGGGCCATGATGGCGTCATCCGTACCTGAGAGCAACGTGACAGGAGTCTCAGGAAAACGTGCAGCAATCGCCGCGAGATCATCACGCAGGCTGGTGCTCTCAACACTTCTGCCAGCCAGGCCCAATACAATCAAACGCACCTCAGCTCCAAGAGCACTCTCGAGACTCTCGGTCGAGATCAAATCTATAACGTTCCATCCGGCGAGTTCACGCTCAAGAAGCTTCACCACGGTGGTGCGCGCCAATGTAGAATGCTCGATGATGATCACAGTTGGTGCATTGCGCCCGATACGGCGCCTAGTTCCAGTAATGTCGGACACTTGCGTGCTCCCCACGAATATTTGCAACGCAACAGCTATTCATATTATTCCTGTTCTCACTACATGTCATGAGAAAAAGTGAGTGTATTTCAGATATTAATAGTCTGACATCTCATGATAATTCTTATAGTCTATAAAATATCAATGATAGATAACTGGGATTGCAAAGCACATTAAAGAGATTTTTCATGAAGTCCTGCCGGTTCGACTTGTCGCTGCAGACTTTCCAGCCTTCGCCGAATTCACGTACGGCAAGCGGGTCAACAAAGCTTTCAAAGGCACTGAAAAGGCAGCCAATCTGCTACAGACCCATTTCGGAAAGCGCCATTGGACATAACGAGCTGCCGATCGGCTCGGCTTTGTTTCCATATCTCAATTCAAAGCAGTCGCAGACCTGACAGCAAAATGACAAACGCGAAAAGCGACAAAAGCCTGAGATCGCTGACTACCCGTTATGATTAGTGAAACTGTGCTCTAATGACGCATTAATACCCGTTAGCATTGTTCTCCCGCAGACAGCACTGCGCCGGCACCGACCGATAGCGGCCGGAGGTCACGGCCCCTGGCGGCCGAAATCGGCGACAATGCGGATGAGGTCATTGGGGAATGTTCGGAATCTCAGTGAGCCGACCGTTGCGTGCCATGTCGGCCCAAAAGACGAGAGCCCGGTGGAGGAAGCGTTCAACATATGGCCTGAAAATGGCACAAAGAACGGTTTCGTGCAGTTGAGCCTCCGCAATGCAAGTGGGGAGGCTATCCGCCAGAGCAATTCCAGCAAAAGTGCATTGCGGTTTTGCGTCCGGAATTGCGTGGAAACAAAGAGAGCATTTCCGT
>NZ_PQIG01000075.1 GCF_012349115.1 Rhizobium ruizarguesonis | reverse complement strand
ATTGGCGACCTTGATCTTGTTCATGTATCTGCCTCGTTCGAGCTTCAATGGGGACGGGCGTCCCGGGTGGGTGATATGATCCGGAGCGCTGCTGGCGCCACAGGCTGGCCTCGCCAATACCCGCGTCGTGATCACGCGCTGATTCCGAATTCGGCAGATGATCCCGTTCTATGCGCTGATCATCCGCTCCAGTTCATCCATGTCGGGGACGATGATATGTCGAAAGTTCTCGATGCGAATGACATCGCTCTTGCGCAGCTTGGTCAACTTGCGGCTGACGGTTTCAATGGTCAGACCGAGAAAATCGGCGATCTCGGCGCGGGACAGCGGCAGGTCGAAAGAGGTGGTCGTGGCGGTCTGCGGTTCGGCGTGGGTGGCGATGAGGTGGAGCAGGCTTGCGACCTTCTCCTCGGCGGTGCGCCGGCCGAGCGTCAGCATCCATTCGCGCGCGGCGTCCAGCTCCTTCAGCGCCTGATCGTACAGGCTGCGCTGCAGCTTCGGCGTCTCCGATATCATGCGGTCGAGCAGGTCGCGGGGGAAGACGCAGATTTCGGCGTCGGTCGCAGCCTGAGCCGACAGCATGCTTTCGGGCACGAAGGGCCTGCCGACGAAATCGGGGGCGAATTGCAGGCCGACGATCTGCTGGCGCCCGTCCGGCATCACCTTGCAGAGCTTTACTACCCCGCGCATGATGTTCGAATAGAAAGAGCTTTCCGACCCTTGAGCGATGATCTCGCTGCCGGCATCGACCGTGCGGCGCAGCGACTGGCGGCCGAGCTCTCGGAGTTGGCCGCTCCACAGCGCGCCGCAGACGACGCCGTGCCGCGCTTGGCAGGAAGCGCAAGCGACGGGGGTGCCGGTGTCGGAAACCTTACTGCGTGCAACGTCCATTTCCTGATCCCTTCAAAATCCGCGTGTGCCATGATGTGGCTGCGCATGCTGGGCATACCCCAGACGATTACGCCGTGATTGCGGGTTCGGCTATCCCGATTTCTTCCGGCGCGGCTTGATGACTACCAATTTCGCTGGGACCGCGAGTTGATCCAGATCAAAGTTTCGGTGCCATGGCTGTTTTTGGCAGCGCCTGCCTCGACACGAGGCCGTCCCGCAGAATCCTTCAAACTTGAACGACGGAGCAAAGATCTTCCAAATCCTGGGCGACGAAGCCGCCGACGTCTTTGCGCACGAGCATTTCCCAAATTGTATGACGGTTACTCGCGACGGGGAAAGGGTTCAGGTCGAAAGGCATTACGGGTTCCTTCGGTCGCCCATACTCTCTCTAGCCGGTTTCCACTTGACAATCCGGTATGTTTGTGCGACGTACGTACTAACAAAGTGCGCGCAGCTGGTGCGGCCCGAACGCGATCGACCTTGTGTCAGATGACCTCCTGAAGGAACGGGCGGATGACTGTCTATCTAATCGGAATCGACGGCGGTGGCACCAGCGGCCGTGCGGCAGTCGCCGGTGCGAACGGGAGTATCCTTGCGCGGGCTCAAGCCGGGCCCGCCAACATTCTTTCCGATCCGGATACGGCCCTCGACAACATTGCCAGTGCGACCCGCGCGGCTTTCTACGCAGCTGGCATCAATGCGCGTAGCATCGCCTCGGCGCGTGCAGTTCTTGGGGTCGCGGGCAATAATGTCGGCGAGGCCGTTCACTACGTGAAAAACAGGCTACCCTTCGCCCAGGCGGACATCGAGTCAGACGGGCTGATCGCGTTACAAGGCGCGCTTGGTGATAAAGACGGAGCCGTCGCCATTTTAGGAACAGGCACGATCTACATTTCCCGCCACTGCGAAACGGTGACCTACGTCGGCGGATGGGGCTTTACTGTGGGCGACCTCGGCAGCGGCGCTCGTATTGGACATGCGCTTTTGCAAGAAACGCTGCTCGCATATGACGGCATTCACGACATGTCCGCGATGACCGCCTCCGTCCTTGCGGAATTCAAAAATGACCCACGCAATATCGTCGAGTTTGCGCGGCAGGCAAAGCCCGGCGCCTTCGGCCGCTATGCGCCGCGCGTATTCGAGCACATGAAACAGGGCGATGCCGTCGCCGCGCGCCTGTTGCAAGAAGCCGCTGTTTCAGTTGACGAAGCACTTGATCGTCTAGTCGCGCGAGGAACGCAGAAGATTTGTCTGCTCGGGGGATTGGGGCCGCTGTATTCGTCCTGGATCGCTGCACGGCATCAAAGTTTATTGGTAACGCCCGAAGGCGATGCAGTGAGCGGGGCCGTGGCCCTGGCTGTGTCGCGCTTCGGGCATCTGAAAGCGATCGAATGAGTGACAGGCTTGCGGCCATGCTTCCAGGATGGGGCATAGACATCAAGGGCGCCGGCCCGCTCTACCATAGGCTTCGCTTGGTGCTTGAAAAGGCTATCCTGTCGGGTAAACTCAAAGAGGGCGACGTTCTTTATTCCGAACGAGACCTTGCTGAACATCTCCGCGTTAGCCGTGTAACGGTCCGTAAAGCAATCGACCATCTCGTCCAAGACGGCTTTCTGGTCTGTCGCCGAGGCTCAGGAACCTTCGTTGGCGGATCGGCGGTCCACGCGGATCAGCCTCCGTTATGCGCGAACTCTTTGACGGGTAACATTTCCTGGCGTGGATCGGACACGAAAGTCGAGTGCATCGAGCGCAGCACGTCTCATCCCGCACCAGAGGAGATGATGGCACTCGGCCTGTCAAGCGACAGTCACGTCGTGCGCATCACCTGCTTGCGGAGCTCGGTGGGCCAGCCGCTTGCGATCGAACGCACATGCATTTCCTCGGAGTTCCTGCCCCACGCTCGTACCGTTACCTCTTCTATCTGCAACACACTCGCGGACGCAAACTTTAGACCCGTTCGTGCGATCCAGCGCACTTTCGCATCCAACATCGAAGATCCGGACGCCTCCTTGCTTGGCGTCGCGATTGGAACGGCTGGTCTTTTGACAAAGCGCGTTGCCTATCTTGCTTCGGGCCGTGCGATCGAATTCACCCGCTCACTTTTTCGAGGCGATGCCGAAGGTTTTGTCAGCGAGCTCACCTTTCTCGAAAACTGACCGCTCTTCTTACAAGACAGGATCCTATCATGCAGGCCACCGTGCAAACGAACATGCGCCGTGAGATCGACGAAATTCCAGAAGCTGCGGCCAGATTACTCGATCGCTTAGCGAAAGACTTCGCTGCCACCGGAGCGGCTTTGCGGGCCGAGGACTCCACATTCGTCGTCACAGCCGCGTGCGGCTTGTCCGACCACGCCGCCATGTCCCTGAAATATTCAATCGAGCTAAGCGCGAAATTGCCGTCGCTTCGATTCGGCTGTCACTCGCTTCAATCTACGGTCTCGAGCCCAACTTGGTCGCGGGCCCCCTTCCCAAGGCAGCCACGCGCGCCATCGCCGCTTGGATTGCGCTGACAAATACGCTTCCCGCTAGCGGGACCCACCAACGCCATGAGCATGCTGAGCACAAAGGTCGGCTTGTGCCTGAAGACGACGCAGATCTCTTGGTGTTGACCCTAAGTTTGAGTTGAAGTCGAGCTGGACAGGTAGGCCAAAGGGTTTCGAGACAAGCGATCATGGTGATCTTGGATCAAATTTGCACAGGTTCTCCAATCTTATGGTCGATGTTTTCCGCTCGGAAACCTGCTGGCTTTAGCTGAGTGGGATCAGCGCGTCATGAAGATAGCAATGCTCTCGCCGTTTGAACGAACCTGTCTCCATTGGATATCGAGAGGCTGGACTGTGGCTGATATAGCGTTGATTGAGGGAAAGGATACCGCTGATATTCAGGCGTGCGTGGAGCGTGCGGTTATTTCGCTCGACGCTGAATCATTGGAACAGGCGCTTGAGAAAGCGAAGCTCACGCGATCAGACTGATCGCATCATGGTGGCGGGCGCCGGACACTTTCACCTTACCTTGCATGCTGCTTGTCAATGCACCGTTTTTGGCGACGTCAGGCGCAGCAAGGTCGCGCCATCGGTTTTGAAAACACGGAGACAATGGCTCCAGCGGTCGGTGCGGAGCGTAGCCGAACCGAGGTGGCCAGGAAAGCAAACCAATCCGCGGTTTCCCCGCTGAAAGGTCTCACGCGTTTGAGGAGCCATCGAGCGGGAATTGGCCGGCTCCCGCTGGAGCCTCTCTAAAGTCGCTCGGTCTTTCCCGCGCACAGTGCCGCTCCTTCCAGCTCCCATGACCTCATGGTCCGGTCACCGTCTTTGAAGTCGACGGCGAATACAGCGTCTTTCCCTCTGCCGAGATCGATGCCGACGACGACCTTGAGATCGTCCATGAATTCTTTCCCTGGCCGGCTCATTGGAGGCGGCCTTGCCTTTGGCGTGCCGCTTGCGAGCCGCATGCCGCAAGGGAGGCTTCGCCGCGACCGGGCAGATCATTGCATGATCCGACAATTGCCTGCCGCGCCCTTGCAGCCTTTGCTCTTCGCGGCGGGAGGAAGTGTCCGCGAAACAACGGGCAGGGACGGGCAACGAGGGCCGATCGCCGGGCGATCGGAAATAAAATGAAGAGAAGAGACATAGAAGCGCTCCGCGAACGGGTCAGTTGCGCGGCCGTTCTCGAAAAGGCGAGCTTCGCCATCGAAATCAAGGGAAGCACCCGGCGGGCGATCAAGTTTCGCCGTGGCGGTGAAATCATCATCGTCACGCATGAAGGGCGTGGATGGTTCGATCCGCTCAGTGATGCGAAAGGCGATGTGTTCGGGCTTGTCGAGCATCTCGATCATGTCGGATTTCGCGAAGGCGCCGAAAGGGTCGCGGATCTCGTGGGTTTCACGATCACCGAGCCGGAGTGGCAGCCGTTGGAGCCTGATGGAGGATACGACCTCTCCCTCCCCGATCGTTGGCAGGCGCGCCGCCGCCCATGGCTCGGATCGTCGACATGGCGTTACCTCAACGGCGAGCGTTGCCTGCCGTCGCCTTTACTCCGCACCGCGATCAAAGGCGGCCTTCTTCGAGAAGGCCCGCATGGCAGCATATGGGCAGCTCATACGGACAAGACCGGAGTTGTGACTGGCTGGGAGGCACGAGGGCCGCAATACCGGGGCTTCTCCTCTGGCGGAAGGAAGGCTCTCTTCCGTCTCGGGTCGGTCACTGGGTTGCGCCTGGCCGTCACGGAAGCTGCGATCGATGCCATGAGTCTCGCGGCGATCGAGGGGATGCGGGAAGGCACGCTCTATCTCAGCACCGGCGGCGGGTGGTCGCCGGCCACGCAAGCGGCGCTGCGGGAATTGGCCTCCCGACCGGATACCCGACTGGTCGCTGCGACGGACGCCAATGCACAAGGCGATCTGTTTGCCGACCGATTGCGGGCGATCGCCGAGGAAACTGGCTGTGACTGGACGCGGCTGCGCCCGCCCGAGGAGGACTGGAACGAGACCCTGAAGATCAGGGAGAAGGAAATGAGGGAACGAAGAGAAAGAGGCGTGCCGCATTCCCGCCGCCCGCGTCAAGGGAGGCTTCGCCCGGCTGAGCCGGCCCTTGACCCGGCCGGTCGCGATGCCGGCGGCAGGCAAGGGGTCATGGAGAACTGAAGAAGATGGCGAGGTCGAGAGGACGGCGCCGCACATCAGTTCGAAGACGCGCAAGGAGCCGCAGATGATCCCCTCTCCCGCAACCACCTGGAGGCACCGCTTTCCACAAACCCGGAAGCGACGCACCTGCGGGCGCAGTTTGCGCCGGAAACCATGCAGCTCTCCGTAATCACGCGCTTGTAGCTCGCGATCGCTGCAGCCGAAACCAGGTCCATCCCTCACCTCATTTTCATCCGCCTTCGCAGCCGCGGGACCTGTCCCGTGGGCGATGGCGCACATCCTCGAAAAGGAGTTTTCCATGTCCACCGATCCCTTCACCCTCGATATATCAGGCAGCAGCGCATTGTCGCTCGGGCTTGGCTTGGGCGTCACCGCGTTTGGCGGTTTCGCCGCCAACGACGACGATCCCGATCCGCCGCCGCTCTCCCCGACGCCGGCATTGCATCTGCCAGCTGCGAAGCGGCCGGCACCGCGGAGACAGGGCGCGTGCGCTAACTTCTATCTCGAGGATGGCGATCGTGGACTTGCGATCGACTGGAAGCAAAGAGCGAAGGCGAATCTTGCAGCCATCCTGACGGCCAACGAAATCGAAAAGCAGGATCGACCCGCCATCCGTGACGAGCAGGCGAAGCTGATCCGCTTCACCGGTTTTGGCGCATCGGAACTCGCGAACGGCATGTTCCGGCGTCCAGGCGAAGTCGATTTCCGGGAAGGCTGGGATGACCTCGGCAGTTCGCTGGAAAGCGCCGTCACCGATGCCGACTATGCTTCGCTCGCGCGCCGCACCCAATATGCTCACTTCACTCCCGAGTTCATCGTCCGGGCGATCTGGGCGGGCTTGCGGCGGCTCGGATGGCGCGGGGGCCGCGTGCTGGAGCCGGGAATCGGTACGGGCCTGTTTCCGGCGCTGATGCCAACGGCGCTCCGCGACACAAGCTATGTCACCGGCATCGAACTCGATCCGGTGACGGCGCGGATTGTCCGGCTTCTTCAGCCGAAGGCGCGCATCATCAACGCCGACTTCGCGCGCACCGATCTCAACGCGATCTATGATCTCGCGATCGGCAATCCGCCCTTCTCCGATCGAACAGTTCGGTCGGACCGGCAGTACCGTCCGCTCGGTCTGCGGCTGCACGACTACTTCATTGCCCGGTCGATCGATCTCTTGAAGCCCGGTGCACTCGCCGCGTTCGTGACAAGCAGCGGCACGATGGATAAGGTGGACAGCACAGCGCGAGAGCATATCGCCAGGTCCGCCGATCTGATCGCAGCGGCCCGCCTCCCCGAGGGCAGCTTCCGCCGCGACGCTGGCACGGATGTGGTCGTGGACATCCTGTTTTTTCGCAAGCGCAAGGCCAGCGAGCCGGAGGGTGATCTATCATGGCTCGATCTCGAAGAGGTTCGTCCTGCGACATCCGACGAGGGGGCGATCCGCGTAAACCGCTGGTTCGCACGGCACCCGAATTTCGTGCTCGGCGAGCACGCCCTAACGTCTGGCCCGTTCGGCGAGACCTATACGTGCCGGCCACGCTCCGGTGAAGATCTGGAAACGGCACTGAAGGCAGTGATCGCTCTACTCCCCGAAGATCGGTATGACGGCGAGCCGTCGCAGATCGACATCAATCTGGAAGAGGAAGTGGGCGAGATCGTCGATCTCCGCCCCGGCAACGACAAGGTCCGCGAGGGCAGCTTCTTCCTCAATAACCGCCACGGTCTCATGCAAATGATCGACGGAGCCCCGCTCGCGGTGTCGGTGCGGAAAGTCAGGTCAGGCGAAGGCCTGTCCGAAAAGCATGTCCGGATCATCAAGAAGCTGATCCCGATCCGCGACGCCGTGCGCGAGGTGCTGAAAGCGCAGGAACGCGATCAGCCGTGGCGGGATCTGCAGGTTGGGCTGCGCATCGCCTGGTCGAGCTTCGTCCGAGACTTCGGGCCGATCAACCAAACGACGGTTTCGATTTCTGAGGATGATGAGACGGGCGAACTCCGCGAAACCCATCGCCGGCCGAATCTCCAGCCGTTCCTCGACGATCCCGATTGCTGGCTGGTGGCCTCGATCGAGGACTACGACCTCGAAGCCGATACGGCAAAGCCCGGTCCGATCTTCACCGAGCGGGTGATCTCGCCGCCCGCGCCGCCGGTCATAACCTCGGCCGCCGACGCGCTCGCCGTCGTTCTCAACGAGCGTGGCCGCGTTGATCCCGACCATATTGCCGAGCTGCTGCACTGTGATCCGGATGCTGTGATCGACGAACTCGGTGACGCCATCTTCCGCGATCCCGCCGATGGCTCCTGGCAGACCTCTGACGCTTATCTCTCAGGCCCGGTCCGCACGAAGCTCACGGTCGCCGAAGCGGCGGCTGCGCTCGATCCGGTATACGAGCGCAATGTCCGAGCGCTGCAGGACATCCAGCCTGCCGACCTCCGACCGTCGGATATCACCGCCCGTCTCGGCGCACCCTGGATTCCGGCTGCCGATGTCGTCGCCTTCGTCAAGGAAACGATGGATGTGGACATCAGGATCCACCATATGTCGGAGCTCGGGTCATTGACCGTCGAGGCACGGCAGCTTGGCTACAATGCCGCCGGCACCTCCGAATGGGGCACGAGCCGCCGTCACGCCGGTGAATTGTTGGCGGATGCGCTGAACAGCCGGGTGCCGCAGATCTTCGACGTGTTCAAGGACGTTGACGGTGAACGCCGCGTTCTGAATGTCGTCGACACGGAAGCAGCGCGCGACAAGCTGCAAAAGATCAAGGAGGCTTTTCAGAACTGGGTCTGGACTGACCCAGACCGCACCGACCGGCTTGCGCGGGTCTATAATGACCGCTTCAACAACCTCGCGCCTCGAAGATTCGACGGCTCCCAACTGAAGCTTCCTGGCGCCTCCGGTGCCTTTGTTTTGTATGGGCACCAGAAGCGTGGAATCTGGAGGATCATCTCCTCCGGCTCGACCTATCTCGCCCATGCTGTCGGCGCCGGCAAGACGATGACGATGGCAGCCGCGATCATGGAGCAGCGCCGTCTCGGCCTGATCGCCAAGGCGATGCTGGTCGTGCCAGGCCATTGCCTCGCACAGGCGGCGCGCGAGTTCCTGGCGCTCTATCCGAACGCTCGTATCCTCGTCGCCGACGAGACCAACTTCACCAAGGACAAGCGGGCACGTTTCCTGTCGCGAGCCGCCACGGCCCCCTGGGATGCGATCATCATCACCCATTCGGCCTTCAGGTTCATCGCCGTGCCGTCGGCGTTCGAGAGCCAAATGATCCATGATGAGCTCGAGCTCCACGAGGATCTGCTGACCAAGGCGGACAGTGAGGATCGGGTGTCGCGAAAGCGGCTCGAGCGCCTGAAGGAAGGTTTGCAAGAGCGGTTGGAAGCGCTCTCAACCCGCAAGGACGACCTTCTCACGATCTCGGAAATCGGCGTCGATCAGATCGTTGTCGACGAGGCGCAGGAATTCCGCAAACTCTCTTTTGCGACCAATATGTCGACACTGAAAGGCATCGACCCGAACGGATCGCAGCGGGCCTGGGACCTTTATGTCAAGTCCCGCTATATCGAGACCAAGAATCCCGGCCGCGCGCTCGTGTTGGCCTCCGGCACGCCAATCACCAACACGCTCGGTGAAATGTTCTCGATCCAGCGACTGCTCGGCCACGAGGCGCTCCGCGAACGCGGGCTTCATGAATTCGACGCCTGGGCCTCGACCTTCGGCGACACGACGACCGAACTCGAAATCCAGCCTTCCGGCAAATACAAGCCGGTGAGCCGGTTCGCGAGCTTCGTCAACGTGCCGGAGCTGATCGCCATGTTCCGCAGTTTCGCCGATGTGGTGATGCCGGAGGACCTGAAGCAATATGTGAAGGTTCCGGAACTCTCGACCGGCCGGCGGCAGATCCTGACGGCGCAGCCGACGCCAGCCTTCAAACTCTATCAGCAGATCCTCGACAGCCGCATCAAGGCGATCGAGATGCGGGAGGGGCCGGCGCAGCCCGGCGACGATATCCTGCTGTCCGTCATCACCGACGGCCAACACGCGGCGATCGACTTGCGCCTGGTCATTCCGGCAAACGACAACGAGCCGGGCAACAAGCTCAATCTCCTCATCGAGAATGCCTTTCGCATCTGGGCGGACACGAGCGAAAACACCTATCTTCGTCCGGACGGCAAGCCCTATGAGCTTCCGGGCGCCGCGCAGATGATTTTCTCCGATCTCGGCACCATCAATGTCGAGAAGACGCGCGGTTTCTCCGCCTACCGCTGGATCCGTGACGAATTGATCCGACTGGGCGTACCCGCGTCGGAAATCGCCTTCATGCAGGACTTCAAGAAGACAGAGGCCAAGCAACGTCTGTTCGGTGATGTCCGTTCGGGCAAGGTTCGCTTTCTGATCGGCTCGTCTGAGACCATGGGCACTGGCGTCAACGCTCAACTCAGGTTGAGGGCGCTGCATCACCTCGATGTGCCGTGGCTGCCGTCGCAGATCGAGCAGCGCGAGGGCCGCATCGTCCGCCAGGGCAATCACCACGATGTCGTCGATATCTTCGCCTACGCCACGCAAGGGTCACTTGATGCTGCCATGTGGCAGAACAACGAGCGCAAGGCCCGCTTCATCGCGGCGGCCCTTTCCGGCGACACCTCGATCCGTCGGCTGGACGACCTCGGTGACGGCCAGGCCAACCAGTTCGCCATGGCCAAAGCGATTGCCTCGGGCGACGAGCGCCTGGTGCAGAAGGCGGGGCTCGAAGCGGATATCGCTCGTCTCGAGCGGCTACGCGCCGCCCATGATGACGACCTGTTCGCGGTGCGCCGACAGGTCCGGGACGCCGAGCGCGACATCGAGATATCAATCCGGCGGATCGGCGAGATTGGCAAGGACATCGAGCGGCTGGTTCCGACTGCGGGAGAGGCTTTCACAATGACCGTCACGGGTGTTTCATATGATGAGCGAAAGGATGCCGGCCGCGCGCTGATGAAGGAAATCCTCACCCTCGTTCAGCTTCAACAGGAGGGTGAGATCGTCACCGCCTCCATTGGTGGCTTCGATCTCGTCTACGATGGCGAGCGCTTCGGCAAGTCTGACGGTTACCGCTACACCACCATGCTTCAGCGCACGGGCGCGGACTACGAGATCGATCTCGCCGTCACGGTGACACCGCTCGGCGCCGTCTCCCGCCTCGAGCATACGCTCGATGATTTCGACGGGGAGCGGGAACGCTATCGCCAACGGCTGGAGGAAGCGCGCCGGCGTCTTGCTTCCTACCAGTCCCGTCAAGGTGGGGATTTTGCCTTCGCAAGTGAGCTGGCCGAAAAGCGTCGCCAGTTCGAGGAGGTTGAGGCGGAGCTCGCGGCCGAGGCGCGAGGCAGGGGCCTCTGCCAGGGAGGCAGCCTAATTTTGGAAGCAGTGCAGCACGTGCATAGGTGCATTGCACAATAAATGTTTTCCATCTGATCAAAATATCATCATAGTGCACACAGCTGATGCACATGGCGGTCTCCTCCCAGTGCCGCCCGACGCGCTGCTGCTTGCGACCATCAAGGCTGTCGGCGTCATCCAGCCGCCCGTCATTTTTGCCGAAGCCGGCGGCAACGGCTATGTCATCGAAGCCGGTCACCGGCGCACCCGCATGGCCATCGCCGCCGGCATCGAGGAAATTGATGTTATCGTCGTCGAGGCGGCCAACGACAATGGCGCGATGCGTTCGATGATCGAAAACATCGCGCGCGAGCCGCTCAATCCGGTCGACCAATGGCGTGGCATCGAGCGCCTCGTTGCACTCGGTTGGACCGAGGAGGCGATTGCGATCGCGCTGGCCCTGCCGGTCAGACAAATCCGCAAGCTTCGCCTGCTCGCCAATGTGCTGCCTGCGATGCTCGTCACATGGCCAAGGGCGACATGCCGAGCGAGCAGCAGCTTCGCACGATTTCCGCGGCGTCACTCGATGAGCAGAAGGAAGTCTGGAAGGCACACAAGCCGAAGAAGGGTGACACAGCATCCTGGTGGGCGATCGCCAACGGCCTCACCAAGACCCGCATGTTCGCGCGCGATGCGAGTTTCGGCGACGATCTCCGCCAGGCCTACGGCATCGAGTGGGCGGAAGACCTGTTCGGACCCGCCGACGAGGATAACCGCTACACCACCAACGTCGAAGCATTCCTCGGCGCGCAGCAGGAGTGGATGAGCAGCAATCTCCCGAAGAAGGGCGCCATCGTTGAGGTCAACAATTGGGGCCAGCCGCAACTGCCGCCGAAGGCGGAGCGTATCTATGGCAAGCCCTCCAAGGGCGATTGCACCGCCATGTTTCTCGATCGTGAGGGCAAGGTGCAGTCTGCCCATTTTCGGATGCCGGAAGCCAGACAAGCGAAAGGCAAGGGCGATCCGACCTTGCCCGGCGGCGAGGAAGGAAACGAGGCCATCGACGTTTCAGCCAAGACCCGGCCGGACGTGACCCGAAACGGCATCGACATGATCGGCGATTTCCGCACCGACGCGCTGCACGAGGCGCTGGCACGGGCTCCGATCGAGGACGATACGCTCATGGCAATGCTGGTGCTTGCGTTTGCCGGGCAGAACGTCTCGGTCGACTCCGGCTCCGAAGTCTCCGGGCATCTCTATGGGTCCAGGCGGTTCGTCCGGCACGTCGTCCGGCTGATCGGTGAAAGCGGCAAGCTGGAGTTCGACATGGATACGCTACGCGTCGTGGCTAGATTGACCTTGATCGACGCGCTGTCGGCCCGCACCAATCGTTCGGACAGCGGCGTCGTTGTCCGGGTCGCCGGCGATGCCATCGGTGCCGACGCTTATCTTCCGAACATGGGCACGGAGGAGTTCCTCGCGTGCCTCTCTCGCCCGGCATTGGAAGCGTCCTGCGGCGGCACGAGTGTCGTTCCCTGCCCGCGCGTCCGGGACACCCGCGCTGCCCTTGTCGAACACTTCAAGGAAGAGCGCTTCGTGCATCAGTCTGCCCTCTTCGCGCCCGATGACGCGAAGCTGGCCGAGTGGCTTGCCAAGAGCGTGGAACATGGTGGCGAGGACGGCGAAGCCCCCGCCGACGGGCCGGTCGGCGGCAGCGAGGACGGTGAGCCGTCGGTCGAGGACGAAGCGGAGACCAATCCGCGTGTACCGGAAGCCGAGGACGACGGCAAAGCGGCGGACGCCGAGCACGAAGAGTTGGACGAAGCCGACGCTGACGCCAGCGCCAATGGCCTCGAGACCGCTTACGGGATCGCCGCCGAGTAGCAATCTCCTCACTTCGTTTCGACCGATACCACCGCCGGCCATCACCGGCGGCGGCTTTGTTTCCACACATCAAAACAGGAGAACGAAGATGTCTGCGTCTTTGGTTTATGAGCTCGCCCCGAGTGGCTCCATCGTCGCCTGGTGCGACGGCCCGCCTCGCCCGCCCGAGCGTCACCGGAAGAAGCTCGCCGCAGGGAAAGCCGCTACAGCAAGGGAGGCTGATCCGCTGACCTGCCACGTTGTGTTAGTCCATTTGGGACTGGAACTGGTTGCGCCTGCCTAATTCATCAGCGAGATCGGTACCTCATTGCCGATTGCACCATGAGGCCGTTCTTCGTTGTAGTATCTACGCCAATCCTCCATCGTTTCGGGCGCATCCGCAAGTGGCAGGAACCAATGCTGGTTCAGACTTTCCGCGCGGAAGCGGCCATTGAGCGCTTCAATGAACGCATTATCGGTCGGCTTGCCTGGGCGTGAGAAGTCCAAGGTCACCCCCTTGGCGTAGGCCCAAAGGTCAAGATCGCGGGATACGAACTCCGTCCCCGCGTCAACACGGATCGTCTTCGGATAGCCGACGTTCCGGCACACCCGTTCCAAGGTTTGCACGACATCTTCACCTCGATAGCTGTGGCGTGGATCGAGCACGGGAGTATAACGCGAGAAGGTGTCGACCATCGTCACAACGCGCAGTTCTTTCCGGTGGCGAGCTCATCGTGAACGAAGTCCATCGTCCAGACATCATTCCTCGCGAAGTTTGGCCTTTACCCGGCGCTTGGGCGTCTTGTTCCGCAATTGCAGGCCCAAGTCCGTGTAAAGGCGATAGGTTCGCTTGATGTAGGTGGCCCAACCCTCACGTTCCAACAGCACGTGCACGCGACGATAGCGGTACAAATCTCCCCGCTCGTAGCGCAGCCTTCATGACTTATCCGATTGGAAGCCCATCGGACCGCCTCTCCAACGCGGTAGTGATCGCGGGCGGATTGCGACACGACATGTCGGAAGCCCTACAAAACCCCTGCGAATAGCGACAACAGCACATGTGCAATCTCAAAGGCTTATCGGCGCAACCTGACTGGCACGAGTAGTGCTCAGAGTAAGCCGGGTCGCTACTGACCTGTTCCGATTTCGGGAGATCAAGCGACTATGCACACTGTGCCTTTTATCAAACGGGTGCCGGACATTCAGGCGCCTGATCGTCGTTCCGGAAAGCGGACAATTGATGGAGACCCGGCCCCGGTCGGATCCGCAATTGCAAAGAGGCTGAACCTCCGGCGCCTGACTTATAGACGTCCCTTGCACGACCCGCGGCGTCTAACGCGGAGAAGCATAAGTGGTGTTCATGGAAAGACCTCCATCTGCATCAAGGCTCGGCGTCTACCTGTCACGACGGAAACATCGCTCCCAAAAGAAGGACACTCGCAATGGCCGCCCGCACCCGCAGAAGCCATTTTAGAAGACGAGATCACAAGCGTGCGTCCAACAGACGGAACATGCGCCGCGTTTCGAAATCGAACAACCCGAGCTGATACTTCACACGCTCATCCCTGGCGCACGAAGCGTCGGATAACTACCGGTGGAGAATGAAAATGACCTCCAGCTTAAATAGCGGCTCTCCAGCCCCGTCGATCAACGTGCAGCACTGGCTGCGCGGCGATCCGCTTTCCAACTTCCAGCTGGGCAAGATATACATCCCTGCGTTCGTTTCCACTACCTGCAGTGGTTGCGGGCCGGCGCTGGTCCGCCTGGCTCAGTTGCAAGAGCAATACCGGGACATCGGAATTGAGGTCATCGGCATTGTAACGGCTGACGAGGCCCTAGCTCAGGTGGACGCATGGGTAACCAAATGGCTCCCGCATGCGAACATACGGATCGGGTTCGACTACTCAGGCGAAATGGATAAGCATTGGATGGGTGCCAGTCTATCTTTCTGCGTTCCACAGGCGTTCATTGTCGACCGAGACGGCAGCATCGCCTCTATCGGTGATCCGGATGAACTCAAATTCATTTTGCCAAGAGTGATTGACGGCAGTTGGCGCGCCAGCGCGGAAGCAAAAAATGCCGAAAAGGCGCGGATTGCTGAAGGCGAGAGCGATGTTTCGTACAACGCGTTGCGTGGCCGAATCCGGGCGGCGACAGAGATTGAGGATTGGAAGGCGGCGCTCGCGGCCTTTGAAGAGGGCATCAATCTTTTCCCGGACGACATCTCCTTGCGGCAGCGGCATGTCGCGACATTGATCGGAAGAATGCGCGACATGGATGCGGGCTGGATAGCATTGGCTCAATTTGCTCGCGATGCAATTGAACGAAACTCTGAAGATTGGCTTGTCGAGGCGTTGGAACAACTCTTCGGTTGGTACGATTACTCGGGCCTTCCAACGGTGGAACGCTTTTCGATGGGCAAGGAGCTCTCCGAACGAATCCTGAGGCTGTATCAGCAACAGGCTCTGTCACCTGATTCTTCTCTGTCGGTTGCCCTTTACTACCATGAGAGCGGCGACAACGGCCGGGCTGTGGATTTGCTCGAGCAGGCTTTGAGGTTCCTAGATGGAGCGTCTCTCCCGGAGGTCGAGAAGCATGAACAGATGGCGCAATTGCTGCATACCCTGGCGGAATACAAGGGTGAGCAGGTTTGTCACGGGAAACATTGCGTGCCACCGCCGAAGCAGCCTTGAAAATAGGAACCTGTTGGCGCTGCTCAGACAGCGTCGACAGGAATTCTAACGAACCATTGGAGCGAAAACGCATGTTTGATCCGACCGGATCGCCCGCGTTTCGCGCGAGCTTCTGCATCGGACAGGTTCGCGGATCTGTGGGCCCGGTCCCTTCGCACTCGAGTGTACCCCGAAAGGTGGTGGCTCTGTGCCAGAATGTCATGTCGAGCTAAGGGATCTCCTGAACGGCGCATCGCGGGTTGCCCAAAGCCAGAAAGTCCAAACATCTCCGGACAATATCCAAAACTTCACAAGCAAATACCGGATCTCGAAGACGCGACCCGCAATCAGGCGATTTAAGCTCGCTTTAAGAACGAAAGCCGCGTGTCTGGCCCAAAGTCTTTGCCATTCTCAATCTTTATCCGCCGCAGCGGGCGCAGTTGGCGGGTCAAGCGAGCTGAGGTGGACGCTGAAGATTGGGGAGGGACGTGACGATGCCGCGCGGCTTGAGGACAAGCAGTCGTCACTTGTCAGCTCACGAGAGATCCGGCGCGTGTCAAACGACAATTCGACCGCGGCGCGCAAGCTGGTCAAAACGGTTTAAGACAAGGGAGAATAAAGTTGCTACGCAAAAAAAGCAAGGTCGCTCTCACCAGTGCATCTCGTCGGCGAACGCTCTTTGCCGCATTAATATTTGCCCTCATTTGCGGACGATCGGTTGAGGCCGACGCTCCTCAAGTCATCAATCACGACGAGGTCCGAGGGTTTCCCGACAGCACCTCCGAATTCCTCAAGACCTACCAGCCTTACCTCAAAGTCAATAGCGGCTGTGTGCCTTTCCCGGCAGTAGATGCCGCCGGCAACGTCAGCGGCGGTCTGAAGCCATCTGGTTTTGCGTCGGACGGGTGCTCAAAAAACCTTGGACAAATTTATGTCAGGGCGGATGAGTTTGAGGGCGAGTGCGCGGTCATGTATTCTTGGTTCTTCCCCAAGAACAAGATCGGAGATTGGCCAACCGATGTGGGGTCTCGATATGATTGGCAGAATGTCATCGTATGGCTATCAAGTTGCGACGGCCAAGCGCACGTCAACGCGGTTAGTTACTGGAGCAATCGTGGTTACCATACGACGACAAAGCCGCATATGGATGGAACGCATCCACTGGTTGCGTATGTGCATGACTATTCAATCGGGCACAGAGTCGTGGGCACGAGAACCCGTGGCGGTATGCAGCCTGCGATCGGTTGGTTCGATCTGACCGATGAAGCATCGCTCACGCTCGACTTGTATGACTTCGGCGTGAGCGTGCCGTTCATCACACGCAATTTTTATCAAAATCTTGCTAGGGCGTATTATCGTTGATGCTGGGGTTCCTTGCGGCGCTAGAAGATCGCGTATGAATTCGTCTGCCTTCCAGGCGCAGGGATAGGCGCGACCGCGGTCAGTTCCGGTCTTCTTCTGTCCCGCGTGGTGACGGCGAGGCGAGAGATAACCCGCTATCCCGGTCGCATTGCCGGCAGATTAGGCGTCGGACCGAGCGCATCGCGGTCACGGAGAAAGCCGCGCTCCACTCGCACCGCTGGGTGGGTGGCGCTGGACCGGCCGATGAACAGCTGTTTCAGGATCTCATCGAGCGGTGCACCTTCGAGCGACGAACGGAAATCGCTGCGCTGGCTCACAAGCTTAAACGTCAGGAGGGGCGATCGCCGCCATGCGTCTGACGCTCGGCGATGACACGGATGGTGCGGCGGCATGGGCCCGGCCGAGAGGGTGCGTTTTTGGTGCGGGCTGATGCGCTGGAGGAGGAATGCGGGCTGTCGGTCGCAGAGGTTCTCTCCTTCGGGATTTCGGAGTCATAGCCCGAAGCCTGCCGGCTTGCCCTTCGTTTTCGCTGCGGTCTGAACCGGCGGCCGGTGGTTTCAAGGCCGCTGGCGCGCCGCGGAGCGGCCGGTGCAGCCTTCCTCGCAAAACGGGTTCGCGCCCTTCGCAGGGCTTTACCCCCGCTTGTCCGCAAACCCGTTTCGCTCTTCCAGCCGTCCCGGACCTGTGAAAGCGCCCGTCCTCAGCCGGTTCCTGTCGACCGCATCGAAGGGCAGACCGGCAGGGGCCGGAGCCGCTTCGGTGGAAACCACGAAAGGAAGATCCCATGGCCAAGCCCGTAACCACTCGATCCGCAGCCCGCGTCGTGCCGCTCCGCAAGGGCGCCACCCTCGAAATGGTCAGGTTCACTTGCCCGGACACCGCGCAGGCAATGCTGATCGCCGAGAGTTTCGGGACCGCGGTGGTCGACAGCGATGGCATCCGTGAACTCCACGAGCGCCTGATAATCGAAACCGCCGACAGCCTCTCGAACGGCCTCGGCGAGAAGGCGATGCAGATCCATCTCCAGCGCATCGTCGGAGCCTATGTCGGCTCGGCGCACGGAGCCGGCCAGTTCTACAGCCGGGCAGTCTCCGAGGCGCGAGACGCCACCGCCAAGTCGGCAAACGATGCCCGTGACGAGGATCTCGATGGCCCGGTCGGCTACGATAGCGCCGCCCAGCGAAAACGCGAGTTCGCGGCCGACATGGGCATTCAGTCCCACGCGCTGCGGATGGCCGCTGAGGGTGCCGTCGCAGCCTACGGCCAAGTCATCGGCGAAGCCTGGAAGCCTTTCGACCGCCCAGTCGAAAACGCGGGCCACTCGCTCGACCGCAAGGCGGCCGAGGCGCAGCTGGCGGCTCTCGGTTGAGCCGCGTTTGGCGGAGCTTCGGCTCGCCCATTTCCCTCTCTCTTAATTCTCGGGCCGGTTCCTTTGGGACCGGCCTTTTCCGTGTCAGGGGAAGGAAAGGAAGGACAAGGACCCAGCCCGCCACGCCGGCCCCGTCCCGGTCGGCGGTCCTGCAGGAGCCGGCGGTCAGCCGCAACGGCTTTGCCGTCCTCCACTCCGTTCTGGCCGTTCCGGTGCCGCGAGCCGCCTGATCGCTCCTGCCTTCGGACCTCCGCGACGGGGTCGCGATGGCGCGGCCTCAAACGAAGGATAAGGACATGAGCAGGAAAGCCGAAGGCGAACGCGCCGACATCTATGCGCGGATCACGGATAGAATCGTAGCCGACCTTGAAAAGGGTGTAAAACCCTGGATGAAGCCATGGCATGCGGCCAACACCAAGGGCCGGATTACCCGGCCGCTGCGCCACAACGGTCAGCCCTATTCGGGCATGAACATTCTCTTGTTATGGTCGGAGGGGATGGCGCGCGGCTTCACTTCACCCATGTGGATGACCTTCAAGCAGGCGCTTGAACTGGGGGCGGCGGTGCGAAAGGGCGAGACCGGCTCGACGGTCGTCTTCGCCAGCCGGTTCACCAAGCCCGAGGCGGACGGCAGTGGTGGAGAAGTCGATCGGGAAATCCCATTCTTGAAGGCTTACACAGTGTTCAACATCGAGCAGATCGACGGACTGCCCGAACACTATCATCACCCACCGACCCCGGTGCTCGATGCGATCGAGCACGCCGATCGCTTTTTCCGCAACACGGGCGCTGTCATTCGGCATGGTGGCGCGCAGGCCTATTATTCGCCGGTCACGGACCACATCCAGATGCCGCCGTTCGAGACATTCCGAGACGCGGCGTCCTACGTGGCCACGCTCAGTCACGAAAGTTGCCATTGGACTGCGCGCCCCGATCGCGTCGATCGCGATCTTAGCCGCTATACGAAGGACAAGACCGAGCGGGCTCGCGAAGAGCTGATTGCGGAGCTCGGGAGTTGCTTCCTATGCGCCGATCTCCGGATCGCACCGGAGCTGGAGCCCCGGCCGGACCATGCGTCGTACCTCGGCTCGTGGCTGAAGGTTCTATCCGACGACAAGCGGGCCATCTTCCAAGCCGCGGCGCATGCCCAGCGTGCCGTCAGCTTCCTGCACGGTCTCCAGCCCATTCAGGCCGACGAGAGAGCGGCCGCGTAGGAGACGTCAAGGTCGGTCGTTGTCACCCGCAACGGCCGACAGCTCTTTCGGCGCTCTCTCCGCGAGCGCGTGCTCATCGGACGTGAGGTCCGGCCTCCCCCAGATCGATGGTTTCCGATCGTTGGCTTTCAGCTTTCGGGACTGCTTGATTTCGACGGTAAACGGCTTTGTCTGCTGACGCATAGATCCTCCAGGCGACACATCGCGGCCCGACAATATTGCGTTGATGAGAGAAGGCAACTGCCCGGGCGGCCGAGTTTGTCGCATCCGAAGCCGACGCTATGCTTTAGAGACTGGGGAACGGCTTCGCGGCCGGGCTGTTCTGCCGGGGCAACGCACGGCGAGGGCCATGATCAAGTTCCTTCCACCGCTGTCATAGGCCACGCCCTCCGCGGGCTCGATGAGGCATGTCTGATCGGAGACCGGCTTCGCCTCGATCGTTCTCCCGCAACGGCCGTCCGCAACTTTCGTCCCCTGCGAACTGCGTTCGCATTCCTCGCGCGACAACAAAGTTTCTCCCGACCGCCCTCCATTTCATTACGGCCTTCCAGGTGCGGTCCGATCGTCCCCGATCCTTGCGACAGCCATCGAGGCCGCGAAGGGCGCGGCCCGAAACAACCGAAAGGAACAGACAATGGCTACCATCGGCACTTTCACCGCAAACGAAAACGGCTTCACCGGCTCGATCCGCACCCTCGCACTCAACGTCAAGGCCCGCATCGCCCGCGTCGACAGCCCCTCCGACAAGGGCCCGCACTTCCGCATCTACGCCGGCAATGTCGAGCTGGGTGCGGCTTGGCAGAAGCGCTCCGGCGAGAGCGACCGCGACTATCTCTCGGTCAAGCTGGACGACCCGAGCTTCCCCGCCCCGATCTACGCAACGCTCTCCGAGGTCGAAGGCGAGGACGGCTACCAGCTGATCTGGTCCCGCCCCAATCGGGATTGAGATCCCAACAAGGCCCCGGGCGTCGAGCCCGCGGCCGACTTTTAGGGTGCCATACGGAGAGGTGGGGGTCTGCTCATATCGGGCCCCCATCATGCCGTGGAGCCGGGACAGCCTCAAGGACGAGCGGTTCCCCCAAAATGCCGGCGCATTTCGGCTCCCCCACTCACCGCCGCTGGCGGTCGCATGCGCGATCCTTGACCCTGACCCGCCGCCACGCCGGCGGGCGTCATCTTTCTCAAACATCAAGGAGATGACGATGATCGAACAACAAATCGAAGAACTGCGCGCCGAGCTGAACGCCTGCATCGAGCCCGCCGAGCGCCGCGAGATCGAAGCCGAGCTCGAAATCGCCCAGGCCGAGCTGATCATGATGCTTGGCGAACAGGACGGTTCCATCGACGCCGATCCGCCCTTCTAAGGGCGGCATACCACCAGCACTGGGGGACCGCCGGCATCCAGGATCCCGAGAGGGGCGATCCGCTGCGACTCTCCTTTCGATCTACCGTCATCGACATCGGGGATGCTGCATCCCGTCCGTCGCCCGCAACCTGCCGCGCCAGAATTTTCCCCGCCGCATTGCGGCTCCTCGCGTGCCAAATTCTTGGCGCCGGCAGGTCCTTCACTCTCGTTTCGGCCTTTCAGGTGCGTCCCTCCTTGTCCGCCATGCGGCCTATCCCCGCGATATCCGCATTTCGAAAGGAGAAAATACCGTGCAACAGCTCGCTCAGTTCCTCACCGCCACCGGCCGTCGGCTCCGCACCCTCGGCAAGGTGATCTGTCACTACTTCCGCAAGGGGAAACTCGGCCTGAAACTGGCCATCAAGATTCCGTTCTTCGTCGAGATCGAGGCGTCGTTCGAGACCGACTGGAACCGGCGCGAATAACACGCCGTGGGCCGCTTCAGCGCCCCCTCCTCTACCAGCTGGAACGCGGAACACAATCATCGTCAGCTCGGCGAATATCGGCAGGTTGTTTTTGGGCGATAGCCGCGACCACGTTTTTGCTTCAACAGCTCAAGGAACAAGCGAACCGCTTCCTCCTCCCGTTCGAACACATGCTGTTTTTCCTGTCCACGCTTGCCGATCCGTCCCCATCGCCGAGTCAGGCAGGCCTCTCCGAACATCGTCTGCTCAATCTCCATGGCATAATACCGCGCCATGTTCTTGGCTGGATCCGTTCGTTCGACATAGAGCTGGTATGGTTGCGAAATCATGCCGGCATGATCCTCACACGGCGCCGCTACGTCCAACGACATATGTGAATCCCACAGATGCGACCGATTCATTTTCGTGAAGTATGGGGCTTGGGCGAGGCGCCGATGGCGCACGGCTCTGGTCGCACCGCGACCGGAGCCCGCACGCGGTCTCCGCCCCGCCGGGTTACGATCCTCTCGCAGCAAGAAGCATGCCTCTGCGAAATCTCATTGTCCGGAGACAGCCGGAGCCTCCCGTCGCCATCGGAGATGGCAAGCGGTCGCGTCCCTTCAGGACGCGGTTCTATCTCTCTCTGACGTCCCATTTTGCACCCGTCGTTCCGGCGTCAAGGACATCGCGGCTCCTCCAATTTTCCCAACGCCGCAAGCGGCACAGAGAAAATCGGTTCCTCCGCTCGCCGCAAGGTGGCCGCGTTCCGCGGTCCCTGACCCCTCACGGACTACGGTGCGGACACCTTTCGTCAGAAAACGAAAAGGAGACTCTGATGACAAAGCATCAAATCACTCGTGTGGTGGAAGAAGATCAGAAGCGGCCGGATCAACAGCCGGATTGGCTTGAACGACTGCGCCGAAATTTCGATGCGGAAGTGCATCTTCCCGCCGATATCTCGCGGGAGTTTCTGTCTGCAGCGCTGCTTTGGGCAGTCGACAACAAGGTCGATTTCGGTTTGTTCCACGAGGCCAGCGAGATCATCATTGCGCACTTCGGCGGTGATGAGATCTACCTCCCGTCGCGGTGGTCCGACAAACGATGGCACATCGGCCTTGAGGACAAAGAGCCTTTCGATCCGAGCGACTGAGGTCGAGACCAGAGGCGGCTTGTCGCCTCTGGTCTTTGCCTATTCACATGAGCCCCTCCAGCCGGATCGACCGAGCCGAGCGGCTATGAAAGGGGGGCTCTGCCGCCCCTCTCAATCTCACCCCATGAAGGAAGGGCAATGCCCCTCCTTCAAACTTCCTCCCAGGGAGAAAGGGGACGGTTCCCTCCTCCCTTTCCCCAAACCCCTATCCCTCTCCCGTGCAGGGAAGGTGATGATGGCTGTCACCCGCCCTGGCACCAGCCGTGTCGGGTACCATCCCATGATCGGGCAAGCCCTTCCTTGATCAAGGCATCGCCCAGCGAGTTGCCTGCACGAAATACGGTTCGCAATTTGCGTCCATATTTGTCTTCGTCACGGAACCCGGCCGCTAGCGAGAATTTTCCAGCGTTGAGCAGCGTCAGCAGGCGGGATTTTGCCGCCTCACCCTTTATCCGTTCCGCCTCGCACCGGGGCGGGCGGAGTTCAGGCGTATCGATGTCGGCGATGCGGATTTTCTCGCCGTTGAACCAGAATGTGTCGCCGTCGACGACGCAGTTTGCTCGATGGCTTCCGTCGCACATCGAAAATGCGGTCGACAATGAATCCGTCGTCGGTTTCTTGGTCAAAGTGGCGAGATCGGGGAGAACGTCGGCGCCGCCATAGGCAAGCCAACCCCCGACAGCAATGATCACGGTGCATAGAACTGCCGTCGAGCGTTTACGCCATCTGTTCCGGCCAGATCTCAGCAGTCCTCCACCCGCGCGCTGCCGGTCGCGACCGGCTCCGGCCTTCGGCGGCTTTCTAAACGGAACCACATTTGATTTCGCCACTTTCCGGTCCCCTCGTTTCGTCTCAACCTATGTCGGACCCGGTTTCATCTGCGTTTACGGAGGAGCTTGGCTCCGGGCTGCGGTGTGGCCGGAAAAATGGTGCGCGATGGGCGGGGGCAGTCGATCCCGCCTCCCCTTCGGGCCACTATGTTGAGGCTCCTGCGGCTGCCCTGTTTTCCTCCCGTCACGCAACGAGAATTCCCGAAATCCCGCCCGCCGGGCGTCGCTATGCTGATTTCTCCGATACTCTTCATTTTTCTGGATCAGCCTTGCTCGGTTGCACCGCGCGCCGGCTTGGATCATGCAGGCTTTGGCGTATCCCCGACCATGTGAAACCTGTTTGTGCCGACGCATGCCTTCATGTCGTCGCGCCGGAACCAGATGGCTCGTCCGCATCGGAGTGGCGCGTTTCCTGCGGTGAAGACGATCTGTTCGTCGGCCCGCATGCGCAGAACTTCATGGGGCTGAATGAGTGTTCTGGCAGCGAGCTGCTTCGAGCGTGTTCGTGATGATCCCTTTGCCTGGAAACTGCGGCTCACCTGGTCAATCTCGACCGTGGTCATGCCGCAGCGTCGGGAGATGTAATCGGCGGTCTCTGGATCGTTGATCGCGGCAAACGAAATCCAGCTGGCACTCTCGAACCACTTGCTTGCCGCATCGCGGCCGCCATAGGTTTCGCGCATCTGGCCGATCGACTGATAGATCATCGTCAGCGTGATGCCGTATTTGCGACCGGCATCGCGCGCGGTCTCTATGATCCGCATGTAGCCGAGGCGCGCGACCTCATCGAGGAGAAACAGGGCGCGCCCCTTGATCTGTCCGTCGCGATTGTAGATCGCATTGAGAAACGAGCCGATGATGACGCGCGCAAGACCGGAATGGGTCTCCAATGTCTTGAGGTCGATGTTGATGAAGACGTCCGTATTGCCGGCCGCGATGTCGTTGGTCGCGAACTTCTTTCCCGATACTAGCGCCGCGTAGTTCGGATAGGAAAGCCAGTGTGTTTCCTTGACCGCATTGGCGTAGACGCCGGAGAAAGTTTCCGGCGTCATGTTGACGAAGGCTGCGACGTTTTCCTTCACAAAATCCGAGCCCGAATTGTCGTAGATGTCTTGCAGCCGTTTGCGCAACGTCGGCTCCGGTTCCGATAGATTCATGCGTACCTGCCGAAGCGTCTGGTCGTGCTCGTCCGTGTGACCGGACAGGCAGACATCGGCGATCAGCGCTGTCAGCAGTTGCAGCGCCGATGCGCGAAAGAAGTCGTCACGGACACCACGCACGCCGCCGCTGTCGCTCATGATCCATGAGGCGACCGAGGCAATATCCTCTTCCTTCGTCCCGCCGAAACGACCGACCCAGTCCAGCACGTTAAAACCGATGTCAGGCTTCCTTGGATCGAGGACGAATACATCCCTTCCGGCTCCGCCGCGATGCACGGAGACCATCGGTGCGACCTCGTTCGATGGATCGAGCACGATCAGCGTGCCGCCCCATTTGAGCGCCGTCGGGATCGTCACCGACGTCGTCTTGAAGCCACCGGAACCGGCAAAGACGACCCCGTGCGACGAGCCGAATGAGCCATCGAAGCACAGCAACGGCGACTTTCCGCCGGCGCCCCACGTCTCAGCGCTGTCGGCGCGAAACGCTTGGCTCCCGACACTGTCCTTGTCGACCCGATAGCGCTCGCCGATGACGATTCCACCGGCATCGGGAAACAGCTTTGCCGCCTCTGTGAGCTTCATCCAACCCGCTTCGCCATGGAGCGCCCGCTTGCCCTGAATGCGCTTCGGCTCGGCCCTTGCGAATGCCGCATTGCCGATGAGCGCCACGCGAAGCGCGAAGCCGGCACATAAGAGCGCCGCACTCGCGCCGATCGACGTCGCCGGATCGAGAAAGGCCCAGACCGTCTTGTCGGCGGGTACTGTCATGAAAGCGGAAAGGCGCATTGTTTCGCGAATGGCTGCGACCAGGATTGTCCCACTCGATCCCGCGACGACGCCCCAACCTGCCTGCTTGATATTGATCGAACCGGCGCTCGAAAACAGCAACAGAACTCCGATCGCCGCACTCGCCACATAGGGCAATGCGATGCCCGCCCGCCCCCATGCCAGTCGCGCGACCTCCGTCTTGCCGAAACCGGAAAGCCATTGCTCGATGCCGGTCATCCCGATGACGACCAGGATCATCAACGTCCCTGGCATGACGACGAGCGCAATCCTATTGATCGTCATTGCCGAAGGCCTCCACGCCGATTGCCGTGAGCCTGGACTGCTCGGTATCGTCACTCTTGATGCGGCGCGCTGCATCGACCAGCGCGCCCAGCAACAGCGCTCGCTTCTCGTAGCGCAGACCGGCCTTGACGATCAGTCCGCCGAGCTCGATCTTTTCCCGCGTGTCCTTCTTGCGGGCGTCGGATGTCATCGTCCTCGCCATGCGTTCAAGCCTCGCCAGCGCTGCCCGCGCCCGCGCCAGACGTGACCGGCGCGGCTTGCTGCGAGACGACGGCTGCCCCTCCCCTTTCTTTTCCGTTCGAAGCCCCCTGCCCTCCGCGAAATCGCTTGGTCAGTTGCTCAAACGCTGCCTGAAGTTCCGACTCGTCGATTTCGATCTCGCCAAGGCATGCCTTGAGCGCGATCCGGCCGATGCGTTCCGCTTCCCTGGTCTCGGCGATCTTGAGCTGTTCCTGCAGCTTGGCGATTTCGTCGCGGATTTTTGAGGATGGCTTCTTCATATCCGATCGTCTCCTGGGTGAGAAAGATTGTCTTTCGAAGCCAGTTTTTCGGAACAGAGTGCGGAACGCACTACTGTGAATCCTACAATCGCCAACGGCGATGCTTTCGGGAATGATCCCGGCCGTTCCGAAGGAGCGGCTTCCAAGGGCGCAATTATACGTCGCTGACGCGACGCCCTTGCTTGAGGTCGATCTGGCCCGCCGCTCTCGACGAACGCGATGAACTCGTTCGCAACCGGGAAAGAACTCCGCCGTGGCCGTCCCACATTTCTCCGTCAGCATCGTTGCCCGTGGCTCCGGCCGCAGCGCCGTGCTGTCGGCGGCCTACCGACACTGCGCGAAGATGGACTATGAGCGGGAAGCCCGGACGATCGACTACACCCGCAAGCGTGGTCTCCTGCATGAGGAGTTCGTCATCCCGACAGGGGCTCCCACATGGCTGCGTGCCATGATCGCTGACAGGTCGGTGTCTGGAGCGTCCGAAGCCTTCTGGAACAAGGTCGAGGCCTTCGAAAAGCGATCGGACGCGCAGCTCGCCAAAGACCTCACCATTGCTCTTCCAATCGAGCTCTCTGCCGAGCAGAACGTTGCTCTCGTCCGGGATTTCGTGGAGCGGCACATTACGTCGAAGGGGATGGTCGCCGACTGGGTCTATCACGACGCACCGGGCAATCCGCATGTCCATCTGATGACGACGCTCAGGCCGCTGACAGAGGATGGGTTCGGCGCAAAAAAGATCGCGGTGGCCAGTCCGGACGGCAACCCGATGCGCAACGATGCCGGCAAGATCGTCTATGAACTCTGGGCGGGAAGCGCGGACGATTTTAATGCGGTTCGCGATGGCTGGTTCGCCTGTCAGAATAGGCATCTTGCCCTTGCCGGTCTCGACATCCGCGTCGACGGGCGCTCCTTCGAAAAGCAAGGCATCGAACTGACCCCGACCATCCATCTTGGTGTCGGCACCAAAGCGATCGATCGCAAGGCGGAACAAGCCAACGCAAGGACGTCGGCATGGTCGCCAAAACTCGAACGCGTTGAACTTCAGCAAGACCGCCGCGCGGAAAATGCCCGACGCATACAGCGCCGTCCGGACATCGTTCTCGACCTCATCACGCGGGAGAAGAGCGTCTTCGATGATCGCGATGTGGGGAAGATCCTGCACCGCTATATCGACGATGCCGCTCTGTTCCAGAACCTGATGATGAGGATCCTGCAGAGCCCGCAGGCGCTGCGCCTCGAACGTGACCGGATCGATTTTGCGACTGGTGTCCGGACACCCGCCAAGTACACGATGCGGGAGATGATTAAGCTTGAGGCCGAGATGGTCAACCGGGCTATCTGGCTATCCGATCGGGCCTCTCATGGCGTGCGAGAGGCGGCGCTGGAAGTGACGTTTGCGCGCCATGCCCGTCTTTCGGATGAGCAGCGGACGGCGATCGAACGTGTGGCTGGCGGCGAACGGATCGCCGCCGTCATGGGCCGCGCCGGCGCCGGCAAGACGACGATGATGAAGGCGGCGCGCGAAGCCTGGGAAGCGGCTGGCTATCGTGTCGTCGGTGGTGCGCTTGCCGGCAAAGCAGCCGAGGGCCTGGAGAAGGAAGCTGGCATTCAGTCCCGCACACTGTCGTCGTGGGAGCTGCGCTGGAACCAGGGCCGCAACCGGATCGACGCGAGAACCGTTTTCGTGCTGGACGAGGCCGGCATGGTGTCGTCGCGGCAGATGGCGCATTTCGTCGAGGCCGTCACCAAGGCCGGCGCCAAGCTCGTCCTCGTCGGCGACCCCGAACAGCTGCAACCGATCGAGGCGGGTGCCGCCTTCCGGGCGATCGCCGACCGGATCGGCTATGCCGAACTCGAAACGATCTATCGTCAGCGCGCGCAATGGATGCGCGACGCCTCGCTCGATCTGGCGCGCGGCAACGTCGGCAAAGCGGTCGATGCCTATCGTGCCCATGGGCAAGTCAGGGGGTTGGACCTCAAGGCGCAGGCGGTCGAAAACCTCATTGCCGATTGGAACCACGACTACGATCCGTCGAAGAGCAGCCTGATCCTTGCGCATCTTCGCCGCGACGTTCGGATGTTGAACGACATGGCTCGAGCCAAACTGGTCGAGCGCGGCATCGTCGCAGACGGCTTTGCCTTCAAGTCCGAGGACGGAACCCGCATGTTCGCGGCCGGCGATCAGATCGTGTTCCTGAAGAACGAGGGAAGCCTTGGCGTCAAGAACGGTATGTTGGCCAAGGTCATCGAGGCTGCACCTGGGCGGCTCGTGGTGGCGCTTGGCGAAGGGGACCATCGCCGTGTGGTCACGATCGAGCAGCGCTTCTACAACAAGCTCGATCACGGCTATGCGACGACGATCCACAAGAGCCAAGGCGCGACCGTCGACCGCGTCAAGGTGCTCGCTTCCCTCTCGTTGGACCGTCATCTCACCTATGTGGCCATGACGCGCCATCGCGAGGATCTCGCCGTCTATTACGGCCGACGCTCTTTTGCGAAGTCCGGCGGCCTTGTCCCGATCCTGGCGCGACGGAACGCCAAGGAGACGACGCTCGACTACGAGAAAAGCTCTTTCTACGGCCAAGCCTTGCGCTTTGCCGAGGCGCGAGGCCTGCACCTCATGAACGTCGCCCGGACGCTCGCTCGCGATCGCCTCGAATGGACCGTCCGGCAGAAACAGAAGCTCGCCGATCTCGGCGCCCGCCTGGCGGCGATTGGCGTGAAACTCGGACGCGCCGCCAACGCCAAAACATCACCCAACCTGAACGCCAAGGAGTCCAAGCCGATGGTATCTGGCATTTCCACTTTCTCAAAATCCATCGATCAGTCCGTCGAGGACAAGCTCGCAGCCGATCCCGGCCTCAAAAAACAATGGGAGGATGTCTCCGCGCGATTCCATCTCGTCTACGCCCAGCCGGAAAGTGCCTTCAAGGCGGCCAATGTCGAGGCGATGCTCAAGGATCAGGCGATCGCCAAAACCACGCTGGCGAAGCTCGCCGGCGAACCGGAGCGCTTCGGTGCATTGAGAGGTAAGACGGGCGTGTTCGCCAACCGGGGCGACAAGCAGGACCGCGAACGGGCGATCGCCAACGTGCCGGCCCTGGCCCGTAATCTCGAACGATATCTTCGCCAGCGGGCCGAGGTCGAACGCAAGCATGAGACCGAGGAACGCGCGGTCCGCCGGCAAGTCTCGGTCGACATTCCGGCGCTTTCTGCGTCCGCAAAGCAAACGCTCGAGCGCGTGCGTGATGCGATCGACCGCAATGATCTTCCCGCCGGTCTCGAATATGCGCTTGCCGACAAAATGGTGAAGGCCGAACTCGATGGGTTCGCCAAGGCCGTCTCCGAACGGTTCGGCGAACGGACCTTCCTCGGCATCGCGTCGAAGGATCCGAGCGGAGAAACCTTCAAGTCCGTCACGGCAGGGATGAACCCCGCGCAAAAGGCGGAGGTAGAAATCGCCTGGAATTCGATGCGGTCCATCCAGCAGCTCTCCGCTCATGAGAAGACGACCGAGGCGCTGAAGCAGGCCGAGACCTTGCGGCAGACCAGGAGCCAGGGATTTTCACTGAAATGATCCCCACAATCACGCGCCAGCGCCCGACACACGAACAAATTCGCCCCGCCGCGACGCCATTATTGGCCGCAGCCTTGCTCGCGCTTGTCTTGTTCATCGTCGCCGCGGCCGGCGGGTTCCGCATCAATATGACGCCAAGCGAACCGCTCGGCCTCTGGCGCGTCGCAGCACTCGATCGGTCCCCCACCGTCGGTGACGTCGTCTTCATCTGCCCGCCGGAAAACGACAGGATGCGCGAGGCCCGACAACGCGGCTATCTGCGCTCCGGTTCGTGCCCAGGCGATTTTGCCCCGCTGATAAAAATGGTGATCGCCACCGAGGGTCAAAGGGTGGAGATCAGCTCAGCCATGTTCGTCGATGGCATCACCGTGGCACATTCGGCAGTCGCGAAAGCAGATGGAAAGGGTCGACCTCTTTCTGCTTTTGCGAGTGGCACCGTGCCAGCGGGACACGTCTTTTTGCATTCCGGTTTCGCGGGCTCCTACGATTCCCGCTATTTCGGTCCGTTACCCGTGTCCGGCATCCTCGGTCTGGCGCAGAAGGTGCTCACCTATGCGCCGTGACCACGTGGGTACCGCAGCGCTGATCGGCGTAGCCCTCGCCGCCGCCTTGATCGGATGGAGCGGCCAGGTTCTTCTCCTACCAGCCGCCCTCGCCTTTCCTGTATTATGGACCCATGCACCCAACCGGATGGCGGCCGGGCTGGTCTCTGCGGCATATTTCCTCGCGGCATCACATGGGCTGCCGCAAGGGGTCGCCACCTTCTATTCGTCCGACCTTTTGCCAGGACTGCTGCTCTGGCTCGCGGCATCGGTCAGCTTTTTCGGCGTCCACACGCTGCTTTGGACATCGGTTCGCACCAAGAGACCCCATCGCTACCTGGCCGCTGGCATCCTGATGGCGCTACCCCCTTTCGGTATAACCGGGTGGGCGCATCCGATTACGGCGGCGGGCGTTCTTTTTCCGGGATGGGGGTGGTGGGGACTGGCTGCCACGACAGCCGGCCTGATCGGCCTCGTAACCCGCATCTGGCCGGCTGTCGCGGTCGCCTTGGCAGGCGCATGGGCTTGTTCCGCCGCAACCTGGACCGATCCAGACGTACCTCAGTCATGGCGCGGCGTCGATTGGCAAATGGGTGCTTCGCTCGGACGAGAGGCCGGTCTTCAGCGACAGCGTGACCTGATCGCAACGGTACAAAAGGCGGCGGGCGATGGTGTCGCCTACATCGTCCTGCCGGAAAGTGCGTTGGGCTTCTGGACGCCCACCGTCGAGCGGCTATGGACCCGGGCCCTGGCCGGCAGTCCCGTGACGGTGGTCGCCGGCGCGTCCGTTGTCGGCGCCGATGGCTATGACAATGTTTTGGTGGCGGTGTCCGCCGGAGGCGGTCGCGTCCTTTATCGTGAGCGCATGCCTGTCCCCGGCTCGATGTGGCAGCCGTGGTGGGGCGATAGCAAAGGCGCTCGGGCGGACTTTTTTGCAAACCCGGTTGTCGTCCTTAACGGCTACAAGGTCGCGCCGCTGATCTGCTACGAACTGCTCGTTGCCTGGCCCCTCCTGCAATCCATGTCGCACGATCCCGATGTCGTCGTCGCCGTCGGCAATGGCTGGTGGACCGCGAATACTTCGATCGTCGCCATCCAGCGGGCCAGTGCCAGGGCCTTTGCGCGCCTCTTCGCCAAACCGCTCGTCATTTCATTCAACACCTGAACTCGGGAGGTAGTCATGCTCGATGCCACGATGATACAAAAATGCGCCGATCCCTCGTTGACGCCTGCCATTGTCGAGCAATTCGTCCAGAGGGCCGGCTCCTCCGACCCGTTGGCGGTTACCGTCAAAGCCGGTGGCCGGCTGATCCTCGTCCCGAAGGCGAAAACGCCGGACGAGGCGATGGAGCTTATCCGCCAATATGTCGGCCAGGCCGTGGTCCGCGTCGGGATTACGCAGGTCCCGGCCGGAGTCGGCGTCAAGGATGTCTCTGAGCTTAAGTCTGATCTTGTCCACGCTTGTGAGAATCTGCGCCTCGGCACGGGGATGTTTGCCAAAGTGGTGAGGATCGTCGCCAAGTGGTACGGCAATCCCACCGACAGGCAAGTCTTTCCGCAGATATTCGAGGATGCCGTCTATGCCTGGAAGACCGGGGAGTTCGAGGGCGTGAGCGTCTTTCGGGCCGAGGATCCTGGCGTATCTGTGAAAATGATTGTCCCACCCGTGGTCGAACAAGACCTCGATACCGATACCGATACCGACACCGCGCCAGCCTCTTCGACGCTCAAGGAGAGCGAGAATAGCGGTCGTGTCGGAGCAGCGGAAATGCGGATCGATCTGTCCCGGATTGGCGCAAAATGAGGCTTTGGAAAGCGCCTTGGGGGTCCCAGCCGGTCCCGCCGCTTAGCCCCGACCAGTTAAGTGAAAACAATCGTGGCCGTGATCTTGAGCCACGGCCACGAGTGATGTGTGGAGGCATTCGTCGATCAGAAATTTCAAGAGGGCTTATCCGACAACTGTGGAACGCGCTCATTTCCGAGCCGAAGACGCTTTTCCGACTTCACCGTCAAGCCCAACTCCGAAAGTTTGCGTGGCCGTCCCCGAACGGGATGGGCTGCAGTCCAGATGTCAGCAAGCTCCACCATTCGCCCCGTCAGCGAAGGATAGCCTTCGACGATTCCTCGGTGCTCGCGCCTTGGGCCTTCATCGCGGCGATTGCTCGCACGGGAACGCGGGTTCCCTTAAAAACCGGTTCGCCGCCGACAACTCCTTTGACGCTCTGGATCAATTTTTCAGCCTCTCGAAGCGCCTCGGCGCGCGTGGCCAATTGCTCCCTCGCCCGCGCGACGTCGATGATAAGGTAATCGTCCGCCCTTACGGTATCGGCGCCGGGGTTCTCATCGATGGTGTCGAACAGTCGTTTACGGCGCTCGGCAGATAGGATCGATCCAACGCCGTACCAGAGCTTCAAGCGAAGCAGATCCTCTTCAGTAAGAGCTCGGCCCTCGGTGCTGGACGGACGATTGGCGACAATCCGCTTGTCGATCGCGTTGTGCACCGACTTTATCGCAATCTCGCTGACCGCGGCGGCCTCGGCAGGCGTATAGGCGTGTGAGACAGTGACCATAATCATTCTCCTTGAGAAGAATATATAAGGTGGCTGATGGTCGCCGTAAAGCGATGATGTTGCGAAGCAACGATCAGAGCGTCGCGATCCTGGTGTTGGCCCCGAATTGCGCCATCGACATCGCGCTGGAGCGTTTTGCCAGCTTCATCGAGATGGTGCCGCACGGTTCCGCCTCTGGTACCGGCGATCATCGCCGTTCGGAAGCCCGTCCTTCCTCGTCTCGCTCATACCAGGCAGAGCACCGCGCGCGGCGAAAGCTGGGCTTTGGCCGGGCAGCGACCATTTTCATTGCACGGATATTCGACCGATAGCGATCCGCGGGAAGACAACGCTAAACAGGATGCGCCGCCAAGCTTCGAGTAAACCACCCTGTGAATGCGAAATCGTCATCGCTGCCATTGTCGGGAGAAAATCGCGATGGCCCCGATTGATAGCTGCGGGGCAATAATCCTCGACGATCACTATTGGACCCTCGACCGCCTGCTGTCCACCATCCCCGCGGCAACAACACAAAAAGCGAGACAAGCCATGGGAACAAAGCAAAGCCGGATTCTGCTCTCGGCGATCATGACAGCAATCCTGTCCACCCCTCTGCGAGCAGAAACGCTTGTGGTCAACAGCTACGGCGGCCCCTACGAGGAGATCATAGAAAAAGCGATCATTGCACCGTTCGAGGCCAAGTTCGGTATCGATGTCATTTATGATCCGGTCGGCTCGGCGTCGCAGGACTATGCGAAGATCAAGGCGACCGGGGGCCGACCGGGGTTCGATGTCGTCGTCATGACCGCTTCGCAGTCGCTGCAGGGCTGCCGCGACGGCGTGCTGGAGAAACTTGACGTGGCCACGATTCCGAACCTTGCCAAGCTCATGCCGAGATTGGCGGCCGCGGCTGGTCCCTGTGGTGCGGTGCACGAAGTGCAGTACATGTCGCTCCTCTACCGGAAGGACAAGCTTGCTACGCCGTCCTCCTGGTCGGCGCTCCTCGCCCCGGAGTTGAAGGGCAGGATCGTGCTGCCGACGTTTCAGAACATCATGGCCATCTACCTCGTGGAGATGATGTCCGTGATCAACGGTGGCGACCTTGTCGACAATCTCGATCCGGGTTTCAAGGCCATGGAAGCTGTCGCCAGGCAATCCATCGGATTCGAACAATCGTCTGCGATTCTCGAAAGCTACATCAAGGACGGCACGGTCTGGGCCATGCCTTTCTGGAACGGCCGCGCTCAACTCCTCGTCGATGCCGGCTTGCCCGTTGACTACATCCGTCCCAAGGAAGGCAGCATTCCCCTCATCGCCACGCTCAACGTGCCCGTGGGTGCACAAAACAAGCAATCGGCCATGCAGTTCATCGATTTCTTCCTGGAAAAGACAAGTCAGGAAGCGTGGATCGGTGGCTACAAAGTCGGGAGCGCGCGAACCGACGTAGAGGTCCCCGAAACAATTCGCGCGCGGCAGATCACCTCGGAAGCTGACCTCAAGACCCTGCTCCTTCCGGACCTGTCGCTCGTCGCCGAGCGCCTGCCACGCTGGGCCGAGCAGTGGGACCGCGATGTCGTTCCGCAGGCAGACTGAGAGGCCCGCGATGAACACCATCACACTTGCGGTGCCTGCGGCCTCTCTTTCTCCGATCAGAAGATCCTACAGCTACATGGCTTTGTCGCCAGCTGCCCTATTCCTGAGCGTCTTCTTCGCGCTTCCGATGGGACTGATGATCGGCATCAGCTTTTCACAAGAGGAAGTCGGCGGATTTTCCGTCGAGAGCTACCGACGATTTTTCACCGACGGGCTTTCGGTTGCAGGATTCTGTCGCACCGCCGTCATGTCCGGACTCGTCGCGATCGCGGTTACTGTGTTGGGGTATCCGGTCGCCTATTTTCTGGCTCGTTCCAGGAGCCGGTGGCGCGCGGTCGTCTTTGCCCTTGCGCTGGCACCTGAACTTGCGGGCGTGGTGTTGCGGACCTACGGATGGCTCATCATCCTGGAAGATCGCGGCTTCATCAACGATGTTCTCCTTGACCTCGGTCTCATTTCGTCCCCGCTTCCGCTTTCGAAGAATCTCTTTGCGGTCGTCGTCGGTCTGACCCACGTCGTGTTGCCGTTCGGCATTCTCTCGCTGATGACCAGCATCCAGGGCATCGACGAAAGTCTCGAGCGCGCGGCGCAGATGCTCGGTGCCTCGCGCGTCTCCGTCGTCCGCCACGTCATCGTTCCGCTTTCCGTTCCGGGAATTGTCAGCTCGCTGCTGCTTTCGTTCACCATGGCCGCGAGCGCTTACGCGACACCCGCACTCCTCGGCGGCGCCGGTTTCAAAGTCCTGGCAACGATGATCTCCGAGCAGGTCCTCTTCTACGTCGACTGGCCCTTTGCCGCCGTCATGGCCAACGCGCTTCTCCTTCTGATGCTGGTGATCTCGTTCGTTGGCGTCCGGTTTGAAGCGCTGCACCGTATCAGGCGAAGCGGCGCCGGGAGGACCACGGCATGAACTGGCTCCTCTCGGTTCTCTTCCGGCTGATGCTGGCCGGCGTCCTCACCTTCATCACGCTGCCACTTGCCGTCGTCATAGCGGCCTCGTTCAGCCCGACCTCCGCGGTGACGTTCCGGCCGTGGGAGTGGACGGCACGGTGGTACGGCGACCTTGTCTCGGAGCGCTGGCTCCTGCCCTTTCTGCTGAGCGTCAAGATCGCGGTGATCGTCTCTATCGTCAGCGGCATCATCGGCGTCATGGCAGCCTATGCCGTCGTCTATGAAAAGATCCGCGGCAGTGAGGCGGCGATGTCGGTGCTTCTCTTGCCGCTGTCGGTGCCGCAGATCGTCAAAGGCGTCGCGATCGTCCTGTTCCTGTCGCTGGTCGGGCTGCAGTCCTTCCTTGGCACGCCTGCGCTCATCGCCGCCCACATCGTCCTCGCACTGCCCTTCGTCGTGAGAATGGTGGCGACGTCTATTGCGAACTTCGACCGGAATCTGGATCGGGCGGGTCAGATCCTGGGGGCGAACAAGCGCCAGCGGGTGCAGCACATTCTTTTGCCAGCGATCAGGCCTGGTGTGCTGTCGGGAATGACCTTCGCCTTCATCATTTCCTTCAACAACATTCCGCTGTCGGTGTTCCTGGTTCGACCAGGCGATACGACGCTGCCGATCACCGTCATCAACTACCTCGAATACAGCCTCGATCCGGTGATGGCGGCGGTCAATGTCGCGTCGATGATTTTCATCCTCGCGGTGATCTTCCTTTTTGAAAAGATCGGCGGATTTTCCGTCAAACTCCATGGTGGCAGCAAATGAGCAGCATCGATATTGAACTCGTCTCCGTCAGCAAGTCCTTCGGGGCGATCTCGGTTGTGAAGGACATCAGCCTGCAAATCCCGCAGGGTGAGTTCGTCAGTATTCTCGGACCTTCCGGCTGCGGGAAGACGACGACGCTCAACATGATCGCCGGCTTCAACCAGCCGTCGTTCGGCGATATCAGGATCCGCGGGAGGAGCCAGGGCCGCGTTCCACCAGAACGGCGAAATATCGGCTTGGTGTTCCAGAACTACGCGCTCTTTCCGCACATGACGATCGCCGACAACGTCGGTTTTGGCCTCAAGATGAAAGGCGCGGCGAGATCGGAGATCGAAAGCGGCGTGGCATCGGCACTGCGAAGTGTTCATCTTGAAGACTACGGCGCGCGCTATCCGAGGGAATTGTCGGGTGGACAGCAGCAACGCGTCGCTCTGGCACGTGCCATCGCGCCACGCCCATCCGTCCTGCTCCTCGACGAGCCGCTCTCGAATCTCGATCTGAAGCTTCGAGAGGCCATGCGGCTCGAACTGAAGGAACTCCAGCAGCAACTCGGCATGACGTTCGTCTACGTGACGCACGACCAGGAAGAAGCGATGGCGATGTCCGACCGGATCGTGGTGATGTGGCAGGGGGCCATTGCCCAAACGGGCGGGCCTGCTTCGATCTACCGTCATCCGGCGAGCTCATTCGTGGCGGATTTTATCGGGAAATCGAACATCCTCACCATCGAAGCGACGAGCGAGCAGGAAGCCACCCTCGACCTTCACCTGGCCGGGAGCGCGATCAGCTTGCGGGCGAAGCGCCCGCCGCACCGTCAGCAAGCCGGCTTCTGCTGCATCCGGCCCGAAGACATCGCGGTGCTGAACAACACTGGCCCCGGCGGGGGCGGCGTCAATCGTCTGTCCGGAACCGTCCGCCGGGTCATCAATCTCGGTCCGTCGCTGGAGCTCGCGGTCGAGATCGACCCGCATGTCGTCTTGACGGTGCTCACACGCTCATCGCTGTCGGCCTCACTTCCAGTTATGGGCGACGTCGTCGCGCTTTCTATCGACCCGGACGACATCCAGGTCCTGCCGGAATAGCCGATGGCGATCGATACGCCACGCCTATCAATCCGATCCAATCGATATTGGCGATGCTCCCCTCGCCTGCCCTACGATCATCGCGACCTTAGAGGAAGGTCAGCAACAGGAGTTTTAGGAATGCTCACCAAAATAAGGCTTCGCGCCGTTCAGCATGCCAGCAATGTCTGCGGCGATATCGAGGGTTTCGACTTCAATGACTATGACGCCGACGACATCGCCGCGGTGCGAAAGTTCTGGCTGCAATATGGCGTCGTCCGTTTCAAGAAGGCCGGCATCACCGACGCCCAGCAGGTGCAGTTCTCGCGTCACTTCGGCGAGTTCGTCATCCATCCCAAGCAGTTGCAAGAAGGCGGGCATCCGACACACCCGGAAATCCTGGTCATCAGCAATGCGATGAAGGACGGCAAGCCAAGCGGCGCGATGGGCAATAGCGAGGCGACGTGGCACACCGATACGTGGTTCTACGAACGCCCGCCGGCAGGCGCCATCCTGCGTGCCGTCGCTGTTCCGCCGTCAGGCGGCGAAACCTATTTCCTCTCGACCTATATCGCTTATGACACGCTGCCGGCGCCGCTAAAGAACGCCGTCGATGGGCGCCAGATCTTCTTCCAGAACGTCTACGACAAGACCGGCAAACTCAGGCTTGGCAAGTCCACGCCGAAAAGCCAGGACTTCCGCGAATGGAGCGGCATCGTGCATCCGTTGGTGCGCACACATGGTGAGACCGGCCGCAAGGCGCTTTACCTCGGCGGAGCGACGGAAGGCGCGTGGATCGTGGGCATGAGCCGCGATGAGAGCGACGCGCTGCTCGCCGAACTGTGGGATCACACGACGAACACGAAGCATATCTTCGTGCAGCAATGGGACGAGGGCGACATCATGATGTGGGACAATCGTTGCACCATGCACCGCCGCGACTCCTTCGATCCCGCGTCCATCCGGATCATGCATCGCACCACCACTTCCGGCGAGCGGCCGGTCTGAGCCGATCCAGGCATCACCGGCCGAACAGCAAGAAAGCCCAATCGATGACAGCGTTCTATCAGATGATCGACAGAAGCCCTCCCCTGCCCGCTGACCTGATCGAGCGGCTGTCATCGGTTGATACTGCGACCATCGGCCATGTCGAGCACCTGGGATTTGTCGGCGGTGATATCCGACCCCTATTTCCTGCCCGTGTGGCCGGTGCCGCCTTCACCGTTGCGGCTCCCGGCCGTGACGGCGTCATCATCTACAAGGCGATCGATCTCTTGTTGCCGGGCGACATCCTGGTGATCTCGCGCGTCGATCGCGACGATATCGCCTGTGTCGGAGGCGGTGTCGCTGCCGCCGCGAAAGCCAAGGGGGCTGCAGGCATCGTCATCGATGGTCCTTGCACCGACGTCGATGAGATCATCGCCACCGGCGTTCCCGTCTGGTGTCGCGGCGTCTCCGCCAAAACCACGAACCGCCAGTTTCAGATTGGCGGCTCGCTCAATGTTCCAATTGCCTGCGGCGCGGCCGCGGTTCTGCCTGGCTATGGGGTGCTTGCGGACAATGAAGGTGTGTTCGTGGCCGATCGCGACCGCATGCGAATCCTTGCTGACGCGGCATTGGAGCGCCAGAAGCGCTCGGTGACGGTCCGGTCTCATTTGGCGTCCGGTCGGTCGATCTTCGACTTTGACCAGGAGCCGAGGTCTTGAAAATCGCCCTCGTTCAAATGAGTTCGCAGCCCGATCGGGCCCATAATCTTGCCGAAGCCGAGCGGCTGATGCGCGAGGCTATGATCGGCAGACCCGATCTGATCGTGCTGCCGGAACATTTCGACTGGCTTGGCGGGACGATCGCCGACAAGAGGCGCGCGGCGGACCGCGTACCAGGTGGCGAAGCATATGTCCTCGTTCAGCAGTTCGCAAAGGATAACGCGGTCTGGATCCATGCCGGTAGCCTGATGGAGCGCCGCGGCCAGGATCACCGTGTCTACAACACCACTGTCGTGTTCAACGCCAAGGGCGAGCAGGTCGGCCTTTACCGAAAAATCCATCTCTTCGACATTACCGCGCCCGATGGAAAGACCTATTCCGAGTCTGCGGCCGTGGCGCCAGGGCGCGACCTGTTCATCTATGAACTCGACGGCCATCGGATCGGCTGTGCAATCTGCTACGACCTGCGTTTTTCGCGGCTGTTCGATCGCCTCGCGGAGGAAAAGGTCGATATCTTCGTCCTGCCCGCCGCTTTCACCCACCAGACCGGGCAGGCTCATTGGGAGGTGCTGTGTCGGGCACGCGCGATCGAATTCCAAGCTTATTTCGCGGCCTGCGGACAGTGCGGACGCTATGCGATGCCGGACGGAGAGCTCCGCAGGACCTTCGGTCATTCCATGGTGTGCGATCCCTGGGGGCAGATTGTCGCGCGGGCCGAAAACGACGTCTGCGTTCTTGTGGCGGAAATCGACCCCGCTCGACTGCCTGAGGTTCGGCGCCTGATCCCGATGGCCGAGCATCGCGTTTTACTCGCGGACCGGCAGGTTCGCCTGTCCCCTGGGACCAAGCCAAGGCGTTGAGATTTCATTCCTGCCGCGGCTCGTCGATGCGGACACGTTCGACGTAACAGACCTCGAGCGCCTGGGCGAGTTCGTAGAGCGTCACGACCGTTGGATTGGGGCTTCCCTCTCTCCAGACCACTCAAATACTGCTGGCTGAAGCCTGACCGCGATTCGACCTCCTCCTGCATCAGACCCTTTTCGCGACGCAGGCGCGCCAAATTCCGGCCGACCAGCTCCGGCGGGCGTGCTCAAACGTCGCCGAAACTTTGCCTGCTCGTTATCGACAATGCGCAAGCTTCATCAAAGCTTGATCTAGCGGTCTGCAGGCAGGTGTTAGGTTCTGCCTCAAGGAACGACGTCTTGTCGTTGGAGGAGAACATGTTCGACACTACCACGGACAGCAATGTCCGCTTTCTCACCCGCCAGGGCCTGCAGTCGGCCGGCGCGGAGCTCACGATTGCGGAAATTCATGCGGCCACAGATGCCGCCTGGGCGGATATCAAAAGCGGAAAGGCTTTCGGAGGAAAGGCCGTCCTCTCGCTTCCAGAAGAGGAGTTCTGGCAACGGGAGAGCGTCGCCCCGTTCAGGCGTGACTTCGTCGACGAGCGCCTCGGCTGGAAGCTGTCGGCTCTCTATTGCGTCAATCCGACCCATGGCGGCGTCAAGATCATTGGCGCAAACGCCTTCAATCGGTATCTTGGCCTGCCCCGCTCGACGTCGACTGTCGTCCTTTTGGAAAAGCGGACCCTTCGGCCCTTGGCGATACTCGACGGGACGGCGATTTCCGCGCTGAGAACGGGCACCTATGCGTCGAAGGTGGTTCAGCTGTTTGTTCGCAGCCAGACACCTGTGTCGGGCTTCATTTTCGGATCGGGACCCGTCGCCCGAAGTGTGGTCGAGTGCCTGAACTTCGCCTGTCCCGAGCTGATCGGAGACGTCTTCATCCGTAGCCGATCGATTGAAGGCGTGGAAAGACTGCTGTTGGACTTCGCCGACCGGACGTCGTTTCGGCTTCATGCCGTAACCGACAACCAAAGACTGAAGGAATGCGCCTTTCTGATCACCGCCACGAACGCCCGCCAGCCGCTGTTTGAGGACGAGGAATTGGACAGGGGTGCGGTGACGCTTCATCTTGGCGGAGACGAAGTGCCCGAAACCTATCTGCAGCGAGCCTTGAAAAGCGGGACCGTCGTCTGTGACGACATCAAGACGGTCTCGCGCAGGAACTCGCAAAGCATCGCCCTCCACTTCTCCCGAAAAGCGCTTTCTCTGGAGGAAATCGGTCCGTTGCTGGGCGTGCGGGAGCTCTCCGCGCCGACCGACTGGGTCCGAGAGCCGGGAACGCCGGTTTGCGTAACCTGCGTGGGCCTGCCGATGCTCGACCTTTATGCCGTGCAAGCGACCTATGAGAAATATCTCGCTCGCACGCAGGAAAGCGCCTGAAGGGCTGCCTAAGCGATGAAGACGCCGACAGATTCCGTGTACACCACGCACCTCCTCGCCGAGCACGTCCATTCTCTCTCCTCAGCTCCGCCCGCGGTCAGCACCCGTGACACCGCCTTGCGTTGCATTCTCGATCTTGTCGGGGCGGCCGTTGCTGGTTCTTCGCTTCAGTGCAGTCGTGCGGCCCGTGACAGCGCTGCCGCGCTTTTCGGCAAAGGCGAGGCCGCCATTTGGATGACGGATCGGACCGTGATGCCCATCGCAGCCGTGATCGCCAACGCGACCGCGGCGTCGGCGCTCGACCTGGACGACGGACACCGCGCAGCGCGCGGACATCCGGGCGCCTGTGTTGTTCCTACCGTCTTGACGTTGGCGCCGTTTGCCGGCGTCTCAGCCGATGACGTCCTGTCGGCAATCGTTTCGGGTTATGATGTGGGCGTCAGAGTGGCGGCGGCACAAAATGCCCAAGGGATTCAGACCCGGCAGTCGGGACGGTGGGCCGCTTTGGCCGCGGTTGCGGCAGCGGGGTCACTCTTCAAGGTCGAGCCGCCTTTGATCGCGCAGGCGCTTTCGATCGCCGGCGTGCTTGCCCCCAATCAGCAGGCCAATGGAAGTTCAGGCTACTCCCGGCTCACGGGCAATGACGTCAAGGAAGGAATTCCCTGGAGTGCCGCCACCGGTCTCATGGCTCTCGACCTCGCTCGCAACGGCTATAGCGGGCCGGAAGATCTCCTCGATCATCCCGGCTATTACGACAGGCAGCGGATACTGGAAGGACTGGGGCAGCGCTTTGAAATTTGCGGCACCTATTTCAAGCCCTATGCCTGTTGCCGCTATATACACCCGGCGCTCGATCGCCTCTTCGATCTTGTGAAGGCTCACGAACTGAGGGCCGCCGACATTGTCTCGGTGGAGGTGGAGACCTTCGGCTGGGCGCTCAAGCTCGGCAATGTGCTTTCGCCCGCAAACCTTGTCGACATTCAATATAGTCTTCCCTATTGCCTCGCCATTGCCGCGATCGAGGGCCGTGGTGCCCTTGCTCCCATCAGTGAGAGCCTTCTCAATCGGCGGGACCTCACCGAGCTCGCGCGTCAGATGAGGATCACCGTCAATCCTGAGATCGACGCGCTCTTTCCCGCAGAGACGCTGGCGAAGGTGATTGTCGAGACACGACGGCACAAGTACGTCTCGGCCCTGGATGGCCCGTCCGGCGATCCCCAGCGTCCGATGGACTGGCACGCGATAGAAGAGAAGTTTTTGCGCGTCACGCGGCATGTCCTGTCGCCTTCCAAGCAGGAGGCGATCATCGATGGCGTTCTCGGCCTCGCAGGTGGAGAGGTAGACCCACTTCTGCGGCATCTGCGCTCGCCAGGATAGGACACGATATCGAGCCGATGCCGACGACTTTCCTTGTCGGCACATGAAACTGACGCAATGGCGGGCATTGCCCTAGGCTGTCAACACCAATTGCGCACACGGTCAAGGCCGCCGAGATTGGCTTCCGAGGCCCCGCTAACTGCCCGCTCGCATGGCGTAAGCGCGCAAGTCCCCAACCCCCATCGCCCCGTTGAACACCACAAGCTCTCCGTTTGCCACGACATGGCGGACACGCCCGAGATTGTGGTTCTCAACGATGACCAGGTCGGCGCGTTTGCCTTTTTCCAGCAAGCCACGATCGGCCGCAAGCTCCGGGAATGTTTTCGAGACGTTGCCGGTCGCAAGCGCGATTGCGCCCGGCAGCAAAAGCTGGCGCTTTCGCACCATTCGCTGGATGGCCGATAGAATACTATCCCAGTCGCCGCCGGCAAAGTCCGTCGAAAGCGTATCGACGAGCCCCGCCTCGATCAGAGCATCGATATTTGCGGTGTCGTTGCGCCAGCGGGTTTCGATGCAATCGAGCGTTGAGACGTCGATCGCGACGCCGCGCTTCCTCAGTTGCAGCCCAAATCGCACTGCCTCTTCGGGAGAGAACATCGGATGGTTCGAATGCCCAGCGATCATGCGGGCCTTCGGATATGTCTCGGCAAGCTTCAGCAGCGTCGCTGCGGTGGGTGCCGCATTGTGAAAGATTGCCGGAAAATCGAGGCGTTCAGACGCTGCCGCGATCTCGTCAAAACCCTTCAGCGACAGCACCACGGGCGGCATCACCGTGTCGCGGATTAGCTTGATGAGGTCCGACGCATCAATCTTAGCGGCGATACCGCATTCGATCAGAAGAGTATTGAGCCGCGCAAGATCGGGCAAGCCACGATCGAGATAGCGGCCGAGCACGGCTTCCTTGAGTGCGCGCGCCTCTTTCGGATGGATTGATATTCCCGTCGCGGCCTCGATAGCCGCGGGTATGAAGCGATAGTCTTGCGCCCCGCCACCGAGCGTCTGCCCGCCGCCTGCTTCTCCCAGTGCCTTTGCGCCTTTGTCGACCATGTCGTCGATGCGCGCGATCTTGTGCCGCTCCGATAAGCCGCCGCCATCAATCACGATCGCTGCGGCCAGATTGCTCGTGGTATGAGCTGTCGTCAGATGGATATCCATCGCGTGGCGCTGGTTCGAGGGGCCATCGATCTCGTCTGGCAGCGCCAATCCGCAGACGTTGAGCAGGGTTGTTGTACCAGACAGGAGATGTCGGTTTCTGAAGTAGTCGACATCCGTGGGCCGGACGGGCACCGACCCGCTCGGCATGGACGGGCCGTGGATGCACCCATGAGCATGCGCATTGACGATACCGGGGATGACAGTGCATCCGGCGGCGTTGAGGAGGACAACATCGCTTCCGGCATCGGCGTCACCTCGAGCGACGTCGATGATCCTTGTGCCGCGGGTGCGCACGACCCCACGCTCGTGGAGCGTGATTCCATCGCCGGTGACAATTCGTCCGCCGACGATGACGATTTGAGTGTCAGGGGGCATTTGACGGGGCCTCCGTTTCCGACCAACCGGTCACTGCGAGCCCATAGCCGACACCGCGAACCGTCCTGATCGGGTCGGTGGGCGCAACTGCCGTCAGTGTCTCGCACAGCCGGCCAATGTGAACGTTGATGGTTTTTGGATCGACGAAGACACCTGCCGGCCAGGCTGCCGACGCGAGCTCATGCCTCAGATAGATGCGCCCGGGATCCTTCAGCAGATGCAGCAGAATGGCGAACTCCAGACGCGGGAGGTGCAACTCGACGCCCCGCCTCCAGACCCGCCGCGCCAGCACATGCATTTCGATGTCGCCGCACGACAATCGCTCCTGCGAAGCGCCTGACAGTGACGAAAGCGAGTGCAAGGCGCGCAAGAGGTGGTCCGGTGAAATCGGCCGCACGAAGCTTTCGTCGGCGCCGGCATTGATGAAATCGGCATATTGCCGGGTGGAGTTGGCGCCGACCAGCGCGATGACCTTCACTCCAGCCGTCGTCGCATCGCCTTTCAAGCTTCCGCAGGCGGAAACCGCATTCGCCACCCTGCCATCGATCACGACGCCGCGCACTCCGGCGGTCCTTGCCGCGGCGATCGCCTCATTCGCGCTGGTCGTCAGGAGCGTCTCAAAGCCGGTCTGCCGAAGTATATGGCGCGCAAACAGGCAGAAATCTGCGTCCGTTGAACCGATGACAATTGTCGGCTTCACAGGGCATTCACCAAGGGTTGAGCGGAGCGTAAGGCCGTACGATCCCACGGTGTCTAAGGAAATTCAAATACTGTGTGCGCCTTGCGTATTAAGAATTATGTCCTGCTTCGCGCCCATTGATCGTGATTTCGCATGGATGCCCTTCAGGCAGAATTGGAAAGCCCAGGCGAACCCGCGCATCTTCGTTCCATCAGTGACAATCGGAGAAGAACATGAGCGTGGCGCGATCGGTCAGCACTAAGAGCCTGGATGATGCTTCGCCTTCACCGTCGAATGGCCCGCCCTTGCCGCAAGCGGGCGTCAGCGGCTCTGCCTGTCTTGACTGCGTTGCCTGCCGGCGGCGTCTTTCGGGAAATTGTCCGCTGCGTGCACTTCCCGAGCGGGAACTGTCACGGCGGGGCTCGACTGCCGATTGACGAGGTCAGATCGCGTCATTGACGTCTGAAGCGCGCCTGTTTCCAATTCCTCGACTTGTGAGGCGCGGCTGTCAATACCCGCAGAATTGCAGGTTGGCATCGCCGACCCAACCTGCGATTTCTTCAGCGTCGGCGACGTCAATGCACGTTCGGCTGATAGCGCGCCATGAAACCTGTGGACGGCGGGAGTGGGATCGGGCACCGGAAAACCGCATCGAGAGAAGAAAACGGAGATCATCATCGCGGCTGGCGGCGGGGACGCCGGGCAGATGCTATCGGAAGCGGTTATCCACGAGGGCATGATAGCGACGACTGTCACCTTTGCGCGGGCGCGTGCCCTGATCAACAGGCACGTCTTTGATTTGATGATTCTCGATGCCGTCGTCCGGGCCGAAGATGCGCTTCGTCTGTGCCGGCAAATCCGCGCCGTCAGCACGATCCCGATCATCGCAGTCGTTGCGCAAGGGCGTGAGGACATCATCCTTGCCGCTTTCGAAAGCGAGTCCGATGATTGCATTTCCAGTCCCTTCGGGACCAGGGAAATGATCGCCAGGATCCGCAGCGTGTTGCGCCGGGCATCGCATGATCGCGCGGTGCATAGCCTGCCAAAGGCCTTCCGATTCAATCGGTGGCGCCTCGACTCATGGCAACGCACATTGCGACGACCGGATGGGACAGTGGTTGACGTGACGGCGGCCGAGTTCGACCTGCTCGTCGTCTTTTGTCAAAACCCCGGCAGGATACTCAGCCGGGAAGAATTGCTTGCTTCCACTCACGCAGGCCTGGCCGGCCCGATTGAACGGAGCATCGACGTCCACATCAGTCGCTTGCGCCACAAGATCGAGGACAATCCCCACAACCCCACCCTCATCAAGACCGTGCGGATGGGTGGCTATTTCTTTGCCGCGGTTGTTGAAACCGATGGATAGCGAATTTGCCGGGGTAAGTGCTCTTCGGTTCGGGGGCGATGTCACGTTGTTTCATCAACGCCCGGACAAGGCTTTTGTCTGACCTCAGACTGTTGCACCGGCCACAGGATTCCACTGCGCCATCGCGCGGATCCGATGAATGTGGATGGCGAGGGCTGAGCGTTTCTGGTGCGGCGGGACGAAGAGATTTCGGACTCGAAACAGTCTTCGAGAAGGGCCGACAAGAGGGCTCGATAGCCATCCACATGGACCTGGCGTGCCGCGTCGTCCAGCCGCTGAAGCTTGGACACCCGATCGAGCATGACAAGCCGCTCCAGATAGGCGAGCACAGCTCGCCCCAATGCCCGAGGATTACCTGGAGGTTCGGAAAGGCGCACCGCCCCGGTTCGTTCACTGTCCTGGCAAGGCTCAAGCCTTTGAATCCACTCCGGGGCGGCACGTTTCGTCAGGCTCTATTGGCCGGCGCGGTTGCGATATTGGACCGGATGCCAGGAGAACGAGCCCGGGCCCTCAGCACGAATGTAGCCGATGCCAGGGAAGGGAAGATGCGGCGCGGCGACGAGTTCGCGACGCGCGGCAAAATCTGAGAAGGTTTCCTTGCGCACGGACGCGGCGTCCCGTGGCTTGACGTCGTAGACGATTGTCACATCCGGATCGGGAAACTGGACCGCTGCGACATGGATCACATCACCGATGAAAGTCATCGATCGGCCCTTGCTCGTGACGGTGAAGAAGGCGCTGCCTGGCGTGTGGCCTGGATGTAAGGAGGTCGCGATGCCGGGCAAGATCGTGTCTCCGTCGCCGAATGTCTTCGCCTTCCCCAGCTTTTCATAGACACCAATCGTCTTCGCCGCCTCGTCGAAATACTGATCCGCATAGCCTGTCTTCCGGGCATTGGAGGGATCGAGGAAGAATTTCAGGTCCGGAGCGCCCACATGGACCGTGGCGTTGGGGAATGCGGGTCGACCGTTGCGCACCAGGCCGCCCGTATGGTCGGTGTGAATATGCGTGATGAGAATGTCCGTCACGTCACCGGCCTTCACGCCGACGCCGGAAAGGCTGTCGAGGAGCTTGCCGCCATTCCCCGGTCCGAAGAGGTCGCCGGAGCCGGTGTCGACAAGGATGGTGCGCGTCCCGTCCTGGACCAGAAAGGTGTTGATCGATGCCTCGACGGGGTTTGCCAGGAATTCCCTGTCGAGGAGATCGTCGGTATGGGCGTGGGATGTTCCGATCAGGAGCTTATAGAGATCCTGCGGGACGGTGCCATCCGAAAGGGCTGTGATCCGCAAATCACCGAGAGGAAAGGAGTAGCTGTCGGTGACCTGCTGGTATCTCGCTGTCGCCGGTGCGTTGTCGGCTGCGAAGGCGGGTGCAGAAACCGCGGTCAGAAGGGCCACGGTGGTCGAGAAAAGTAAGGTTCTTGCAGTTGTCATGTCTTTCATTCCTGCTTTTTTGGACGTTGAAACCCCTCGCCGGACAGATGGTTGGCGAGGAGCGACAAAGAGTGAGCGAGTGGCCTGGATTGCGGTCCGGAAGCGTCAGTGGCGAGAAATCAAGCTGGCTTGCGACCGCTCATCTGATGCTTGAACTGAACGACGCTCGCAGATGTCGATCGGCTCGACGTCTAAAGCGAGATCCAGCTCTCGGCGGCCACTCTTGCGGCCGTCCCAAAAGTGCCATTCTCCGACGTCGAGGACCAATCGCAATGGATCATGCGACCTATTGCTTTGCCTGATGGCTGAATTCCGCCTCAGGTCTTGTCAAGCGCCGCTTTAGCCACCATGGACCGCAGCCAGCCATGCGCGGGGTCCGCCGCCATCTTCGGATGCCAGAAATATTTCAATGCGAACCTGCCAAGGGCGAGCGGTGGTTCGAAAAGGTCAAGGCTGTGGGTGAAGCGTTGGAGCAACCGCCTCGGCAGCGTGCACAGGCAGTCGGTCGTCGCCACGAGGAGAGGAGCGAGCGCATAACTTTGAACGGACACCGTCACTCTGCGGCTTCGACCGTGCTCAGCCAGGGCTCCGTCAATAATCCCCGAAAACATGCCCCCGTTTGACGAAATCAACAGATGGTCGAGCGAACAGAATTCGTCGAGCGACAACGGTCCGGTTCCGCGGGGATGACCGATCCGCTGGGCGGTTACGAGTTCGTCGTCGAACAGGCTGCGGCCAATCAGATCCTGGGGCGCATCGTCCGGCGCGCCGATGTAGAGATCGAGGTCGCCATGCTCCAACAGTTCGCCGATCCTGCTCCTGTCGGGAATGATGAACGCGATCCGGATGCCGGGCGCCCGATCATGAATAAGAGGAAGCAGGTCGGGAGCGAGGATTGCCGCAGGATTGTCCGACGCTGCGATCCTGAATGTGCGATCGCTCGATGCGGGATCGAAGAGATGGGCCCTCTGCGCGAACTGCTTCAAGCGCTCGAGAAGTTGCTCCAATTCCGGCTTCATTGCCAGGGCATGCGGCGTCGCCGTTACGCCCCGTCCAGTCGACGCCGGAAGAAAAAGCGGGTCATTGAGGATCTGCCGAAGCTTATTCAGCCGACCGGACAAGGCAGATTGGGTGATATTCAGCCTTGCGGCCGCATGCGTGACGTTTTCGTCGCGCAGCAGCGCGTCGAGTGCGAGCAAAAGATTGATTTCCAGATCGCCCACACGATGCGCCAAGTCCAACGTCCTGATTTTGATCCGACCAATGTCCAAAGTCTCTCGCTTAAGAGAATGAAAGGCCCTCGAATAGCGGCCTTACCGATGGGTCGAGCGGCGTGTATTTGTCGCTTTGCAGTGCAAATGATTGCAACGCATCGGCTGCCTGTCTTTTGTGGTTTGACAAATCGAGCAGGTAGCCGAGTTGTCGGACCGACGTGTTTTCGAAGTGCTGCGCGACAGACGCCAATTTTCTTGGATTCGCGCGGTTGCCGATATCCTTTGTGATCTGGGCCACACCATTGATGCCCGTAGCCCGCTTAAAGTAGCGAATGCAGTCCAGAAGCGTTAACTCCACGACGGCAGCCTGAGCGTATCCAGTATCCGTCAGCCAATCTTTTTGATTGGTAGCGCTGGAGATGCTCGGCGCCAAATGGACGAACTGGATCCGGTGACGCCCAATGATGATCGATCGGAACTGCTGCGGCACGACAACTTGAAACACCATTGCTGCCTGGTGCGAAGAACTGTGCATGGCCGCCGCGCGCAGAAGCGAAATGCGGTAGTCAGTGCCGAGGTATTTCATCAGGGGATCGATCCAGCGCGCAGGATCTGGAGCGCCGGTTGTTCTATCTTCAGGCGGGGGGATGATATAGAATCCGTGTCGCGGATTGGCTAATCTTTTCCTGGAGATTTGCCGCGTCAAAGCCGCGGTAAAGGCTTCAGGCTTCAGCGAGAGCTCCGCCAATGCATCTTCCCGGGTAAACGTCGAGTACCCGCTCATCTGTTTGTTTTCGATGCAATCATCCAGCGAAGGCATCCGCCAATCATACGCAAAAACAAACAGAAATATAGGGGTTTTGCATATGATTGGCGACAGATCGTCGCCACGCGGTTGGAGCTTGATCGCGTAACTTTTTCCTCCACAAAAGCCCACAACCCCAAGGCTTCCGCAGGCTATTTCGCCTGGGATGCCGGGATCTCTCGTATGCGCCAGATGTTCTGTCGCGACGGCTGGAATGCCCTGGATGAAAGCGGCGTCGAGCTTATCGTCAACCACGAATTCCGTCTTAAGGTCACGGTGATGAACGCCGACAAGGGTGTGTGCGATCCCTTGCGCTCCCCTCAATCGCACCGAGATGGGTCCGATGGCGGAGAAAATTACGGACCTGAACAATCAACCTGATCTATTCCCTCAAGACCATCCCAGGGAGATCAGGCGCGACATTTACGATCTCTGGCAATTGTGTGTTCGACGACGGGAAAGACGTCGGGGCAGAGCTATCACGCCCGATCGAATTGCGCGGTGGCTTCTATGGCGGCTACAGCGAGCGCATTTGGATCATTCGCCCCGGTGAGTGGGAACGGATTGCGGTCGAGAACCCTGCCGACGATGACGGACAGGATTTCGATATCACTGTGCGCAGGAAGTAAGCAGTCATGCTCACACCTGGTTGTCTCAGCCTCGCTCGAATGCGGAGGGGGCTGACGAAGAAGGGATTCGCAGAGGTCTTGGGCGTAACCCACACACGGTGTTGCGCTACGAGAGCGGGGAAATATCGCCGTCTCCCGAGACTCTTGAGCAATCTGCTCGATTTGCGCGACATCGCCAACGTCGCGTTGAACGATCGCCTGGATATAATCCGCATACCAGTCCTGTCTGCGGCTCAGGGTTTTGCGGCCCAATGCCTGGGGATATCCACCGGCCAGACCGCCGCCATCAGGTCGTCTCCGACGATTGGTTCTCCGGCCTTGGCTTCGTTTTGAAAGCCGCCGCGCAGGAAGCTGCTGCGGGCTGTCCTGATCTCGCTTTGCGCAAACGGTAGCAATCGTACGACCTCCATGCACCCTGCGAGCGAGTCTGCCGCGCGTGGCAACGTCATTAGATTGGCTGAACCGGTCAGGAGGAAACGCCCTGGGCGCTGGTCGGTATCCACGCTTTCCTTGATGGCGCCAACAACAGCTCGGGAGCGCGCTGAATTTCATCGATGATGGCGCGATTCATGCCTCTTACAAAGCCAACTGGATCCTGTCGCGCTGCGTCCAGGGTCGTCGCATTGTCCAGCGTGTAATACGCCATCCCCTTGTTGGCCATCTTCTTGGCCAACGTCGTTTTTCCTGATTGTCGGGGACCGACGATCAGTACGACTCGTGTGTCTGGCGTCGGCAACGCGTTGCTCAACGAGTCTTGGATACAACGCCACAGTTTCATTCCTTTAATGACCATTTGAAGCCACGGTGATGACCGATTGAAAGTCAAGGCGTTACCACTTGAAATTCACAATGATGCCATGCCTCCGCAAAAGGTGACTCGATGTTCGAAAAACGAGCGTTTTCCTAACTTCGCCTAACGGGAATGCTTCACGAATGTCTCGGAGGAATCGTGAGGAAACCCCGTCGTAAAATCAAACGTCAAGAAAGTGGTGCATTTGTTTTCCAAACTGCGGCCGTCGCATAAGCGACCCGCCGCACTTCTACGAAAGGCAAATCACCACAGGGCTATCTATGCCGGGCAATACGAATGCCCATGGCGCTGAGCCGAATACGAAAATCCCCGAAAAGAGGGATGCATCGTAGTCAAAATCTCAGGAGGCTCATATCACGAATGTTCCAGCCGCGCTCGCCGCGGCGCAGAGAAAAGACTTGTCTCTTACCGTTTCGCAGTTCTGCCATATATTTCAGAATATGAGAGTCCGGCGGACGATTGTGTGGCGTTTGGAGCTTTGGCGGTGGATGCCGTCAATCCTTGCTTTGCTGCTGACGTTGTTCTCGGTTTTGGGCCTGGCGACGCCCGCATCCGAAGCTGAGCGTGTCGCTATAGTCCTGAAGATGAACGGGGCGATTGGCCCGGCGACGGCCGACTATGTAAGACGCGGCCTTCAACGGGCCAATGAACGTGGCGCCAGCCTAGTTGTCCTGCAGATCGACACGCCCGGCGGTCTCGACACGTCGATGCGCGACATCATTCGTGCGATCCTTGCCTCCTCGATACCGGTCGCGAGTTTCGTTGCACCCAGCGGAGCACGAGCCGCCAGCGCCGGCACCTATATTCTTTACGCAAGCCATATCGCGGCAATGGCACCGGGCACCAATCTGGGTGCGGCGACGCCGATCGCACTTGGCGGCCGACCATCCGATGGTGACCGGAACGACGGCCCTGATACGACCGGCAAGCAGCGGCAAGTGCCGCGTGATGCCGGCGAGGCGAAGGCGATCAACGATGCGGTGGCTTATATCCGCGGGCTTGCGGAACTGCGCAATCGTAACGCCGACTGGGCGGAGCGCGCCGTGCGCGAGGCCGCGAGCCTTTCCTCCGCCGCAGCTCTGCGTGAGAAGGTCATAGATTTCGCGGCGGCCGATATAAACGATCTCCTGGCACAGGCGCAGGGCCGGGTCGTGCGGGTCGGTCAAACGGATGTCCGGCTCGAAACATCGGGTCTCATCGTCCAGGAACTTGAACCTGACTGGCGAACCCGCCTGCTTTCGGTGATCACCGATCCGAACATCGCGCTGATCTTGATGATGGTCGGTATCTACGGCCTGATCTTTGAATTTCTGACGCCCGGGACGCTGGTGCCGGGAACGATCGGCGGCATCTGCCTGCTGCTTGGTCTCTATGCTTTGGCCTTGCTGCCGGTGAGTTTTGCGGGCCTCGGGCTGATTATTCTCGGCGTGGGTCTGACGGTGGCCGAGGCGCATTCGCCGTCCTTCGGCGCACTCGGCGTCGGCGGCGGCATCGCACTGGTGCTCGGCGCTACCATCTTGTTCGACACGGACATACCCGGGCTTAAGGTTTCCTGGTCGGTGCTTGGCGCAATCGCCGTCGCCTGCCTCGCTCTTAGCCTTGTCATTGCCCGTCTCGCCTTCATCTCGCGCTGGCGCGATGTCGTCACCGGCGGCGAGCAGATGATCGGAATTTCAGGAAAGGTCGACAGCTGGACGGGCATCTCGGGCTACGTCATCGCCCACGGCGAGCGCTGGAAGGCCGTTTCAACTGAGCCGCTTGCCGCCGGCGACGGCGTGAAAGTGACCGGCCGGGATGGGTTGACGCTCGAAGTGGTCCGCAGTTCGCAGGAGGCCTAACGGCCTTCAGAATGCAGGAGGAAAAGTCATGGGCATGTTTGCAGATGTCGCCTTCTATCTTGTGATCATTTTTATTCTGCTCGTCGTCGTCGCATCTGCGATCAAGATCCTGCGGGAATACGAACGCGGCGTGGTTTTCACGCTTGGCCGTTTCACCGGTGTCAAGGGCCCCGGCTTGATCCTGCTCATCCCCTATGTCCAGCAGATGATGCGGGTCGACCTGCGTACGCGGGTGCTCGACGTGCCCGGCCAGGATGTCATTTCGCATGACAATGTTTCGGTCCGCGTCAGCGCGGTGATCTATTTCAGGGTCGTCGATCCCGAGAGGTCGACGATCCAGGTCGAGGACTTCATGATGGCGACGAGCCAGCTCGCCCAGACGACACTGCGCTCGGTGCTCGGCAAGCATGACCTCGACGAGATGCTGGCGGAACGCGACAGGCTCAACATCGACATTCAGGAAATCCTCGACGCCCAGACCGATGCCTGGGGCATCAAGGTCGCCAATGTGGAGATCAAACATGTCGACATCAACGAATCGATGATCCGCGCAATTGCCCGTCAGGCGGAAGCCGAGCGCGAGCGGCGCGCCAAGATCATCAATGCCGAAGGCGAGCAGCAGGCTGCAGCCAAACTGCTTGAAGCAGCCGAAATCCTCGCCAGGCAACCCGAGGCCATGCAACTTCGTTATTTGAGTACATTGAACGTCATCGCCGGCGAAAAGACCTCGACGATCATATTTCCATTTCCGATGGAGTTCGGCAAATTGATGCCGCCCAAACCGGACCGATGACGACGCCTTGAATGCGTTGTTTTTGCCGATGGACCAATGGTCCTGCGGTCAAGGTGTCAGCTAAGAAGTGCGTTTGAGATCTTCATCGGCACACTGAGCGACGTCCTTGATGAGGGCGGCCCACTGGCGAATGTGCCGAAAACGTGGAGCTTCATCGAAGCCAGAGATTTTCTGGCACGGCATCTGCTGGCGAATGACTCCATTTAGAGTTTTCGGACAGACTGCGGGACCGGAAGAAAGCGAACCCTTGGCGTCGGCTAGCCATCGGCAATAGCTGGCAGGCAATTTCCGACGTTTCGCGCGGCCGCCTCGTTGGTGCCGTTGCCTAGACCGCTCGAACTTCGGCAATCCGCTTGATCGCGTATTCGTCCTCCCAGCAGACAGCGGCTTCCCATGCGGCCGATGCTTGCGCGGCGATGTCATATGCGCCGCCTTCCAGACCGGCGGGATTGTAGGGCAGGATGAGGTCAAGGTCGGGACGTCGACATGAGCGCGGCTCTGTGAACGAGCATGAAGTGGTGCGAACGTTTCAGTGTGCGGTGCCTGGTTTTTCGTTTGCCCTCACGATGGCGTCCGCTTCCTTGCCGTATAGTTCCTCGAAGTGATCGAAGCTCTTGGAAAAATAACCAATGCCCTGCGTCGCCGAACGCAGAGCCCGCGCCAGATCGTTAAGTGCGCCACCCGGAACGAGCGCCCGGAAGATGTCCCATCCCTTGGTGGTTTCATCACGGTCGAAGCCGAGAACCTGACCGTTGAGAGCGGCGACGATCTGGACAAGGCTGCCTGAATAGACCGACGGGATGTGGAACTCGCTGCGGAAGACCGGCTGCATCAAGACCGTCGATCCTTCGGAAAGCGCCTGTCGCACCCCCATTTTCGACGCAGTCCGGAAGGCGTGTTCCGAACTGTCGACGGTATGGTGCTGACCATCTAACAGCGTTACGCCGACATCGATGACTTCGAAGCCTAGCGGTCCTTTCTCCATCGCTTCGCGCGCGCCCGCTTCGACGGCGGGGATGTAATTGCGCGGAACGGCGCCGCCCTTGATGGTTTCGCCAAAGGTGAAGCCCTGGCCGCGCTCGTTGGGGTGAATGCTTAACTTCACATCCGCGAATTGCCCGGCACCGCCGGTTTGTTTGCGATGGCGGTAATGAACCTCCAATGGTTTCGTGATCGTCTCGCGGTAGATTGGGCTGGGCGTTCGGTCGGTCACGGAGATGTGAAAGACATCGGACAGCGTTCGGCAGAGATCACGCAGATGCACCGGCCCCTGGGCGCGGACGAGTTGAGCGCCCGTGCCTTCCTCCTGCAAGACTTTGAGACCGCGATCCGTCTCGGAAAGTTTCGCCAGCGTTTCGGAAAGCTTGTTTTCATCGCGCTCGCTGCCCGGAACTAGGATCCTTTCAAGCATCGGCGTGGGTGGTTCCGTCCACTCAGGCGGGGCGATCACCGCGCCGGGGGTCAACAGCGAAGGGACGGGCAGGTGGTCGGACTTGACCGTCGCGAAGACATCCCCCGGCGCAGGCAGAACCGCCAAATTGGATCGCCCGTTTGCGAGATTTTGTACGGCGCCGAGGCTGGAGCCGCCCAGTGATGCGCCCTGCCGCAGTCCCTCGCCAAGCGCGCGCACGAGCACCGCCTTGCCGACATTCTGGCGATGATAGCCATGGAAGCTCACGGCCACCAGCTTGCCTTCATCGACACTTCCCGTATGAGCGAGACGCTGCCGAAGAACCCCTACCGGCGGCGCCTCGTGGCGCAGCGCCTTCATCAGCCTCGTCATGCCGTTGCCGTGAATTGCAGCACCGATCAGGACCGGGATAATTTTGTTTTCCCTTAGAACCCGTGATGAAATGGCATAGAGCGCATCACTGGATGGCTCGCGGTCCTCGATCAGTTCCTCGAGAAGCCAGTCATCAAATTCGGACAGGTGTTCCAGGAGTTCGGTGCGCGCTTCGTGCTCGCGTTCGGCAGTGCTTTCGGGGATTGCGATCAGCGCCGAAGTCTGGCCTTCCCGGTATCGCCACGCCCGTTCCGAAATCAGATCGCAACTGCCAATGACCCTATCCCCCTCGCGGATCGGGATCTGGCGAAGCAAAAGGGTGTGGTTGGTGTAGTCTTGAAGCGCGGCGATCACGTCCCTCAACCGCCCTCGCGGTTCGTCCATCCGGTTGACGAAGAGGATGCAAGGCGTCCCCGAGGCTTCGACTATCCGCAGATAGGGCGCGGCGAGCACAGCCTCCGCGGGTGCCGAGGAAACGCACAGTATGCAGGCGTCGCTGGCAAGAAGCGCGTGCTGCGCATGCGCCAACGCTTCGTTGGGTCCTGGCGCATCCAGTGCACACCACGCCTCGTTTCCGAAGGTGAATTCTGTGAGGTTCAATCCATAAGGGGAGCTGGATTTTCTCGGCGCCCCCTCCAGCGAGCCGAGCTTTTCCACGACTGTTGATTTTCCGGTCTGCGAGGGTCCAAGCACGGTGAAGCAGCGCATCGGCCTTCCTCCAACTGCCATAAACACAATTTTCAGCCATCATAGGATGCCCTGAACCGCTGCAAGGCGCCAGAGGTGTTCAGTGTCACAACGCTTGACCTGGACTTGCCATTGAGGCTGATCCATTCTCGTAGAACTCGAACCATCGCCGGACAGCCTCGGAAACCACTGCCGCCATCGGCTCGACCTGCGGTCCATCCATGTCGAACTCGCTCTCTGCGATGAGATCTAGGAGCGTGCTGAAATCCTTCAACGGGAAACGTGGGCTGCACGTCGGACACGCCAGAAACGTGACGTAAGAGAAACCGCCCGCGAAGGGACGACTTCGGCGAGCCCAACCTCATCCTCGTCAAGGGCTGCAGCAGACCGGTTGCCGGATGTTCGGAATATGCCGACTGCTTGAACTCATTCCGCCTCCACTGAGCCTTCACGCCCGCCAACAAGGACATCGATACTATTTCGTTAGAAAATTGACGATTGCTTTGGCCAGAGCGACAGGGTTTTCCTCCGCCACATGATGCCCGCTATCGATGCCAAATCCGCTTACGTCGATTGCCCAGTCCTTCCAGATCGCTACCGGATCGCCGTAGATCTGCTCGAGGTCATCACGGAGCGACCAGAGGCAAAGCGTTGGACAGCCGATCTTCCTACCCGCGTCGCGATCAGCCTTGTCATGAATATGGTCGATGCGAATGCCGGCGCGGTAGTCCTCGATCATCCCATGGATTGTTTCGGGCCGATGGATGGCCTCGTGAATATCAGCGTATGCCTCTTGGCCCATGAGCTCTGGCGAAAGCTTATCGTACCATGCGCAGGGATCGGCTGAGATTACCCGCTCGGGCTTATCCGGCTGTGCGAAGAAGAACCAATGGTACCAGTCTCGAGCGAACTTCCAGTCGGCTCGCTCAAGATGTTCGAGGACCGGTAGGCCGTCTATGCAGGAGAAGAAGAGCGGGACCGCTTCCCGCCACGCGAAGCCGAATGTCCCCCGCGTCGATGTGAACCGTTTGCAGTTCGAAGCCATCGAAGGCCATTCGATCACCTTAGATTTGGGTGCGCGACGTCACCTTCCCGTGCTTTCCTGCAGGTACAACAAAAAAGGGACCGGTTAGGTTCCCGTCGGCGCTCGCCACGGATCAAAAAAGAAGCCGCCGAAACGGAGCATTTGTGGAAAGGACGGACCGCACAGGATGGAAGGGAAGCGGACAGCCCCAGTGTGGGGCGCCTGTGCGATCCTTGTGGCCTAACTGAAGATAGTCGGAAAAGTTCCCAATGTTCCACTTCTTCGAGAAGACGTCGCCGACGAGAAGTCGCAGCACTGCGACATTGGCTGAAGATCAACTGCGGCGGCCGCATCGAAGGGGAACCCTTCCGCATCAAGCAGGTTTGACCTGCGCGGAGACGCAGGGGGATGTCACGTTGTTTCATCATCGCCCGGACAAGGCTTTGGTCTGACCTCAGACTGTTGCGCCGGCCACAGCATTCCACTGCGCCATCGCGCGGATCCGATGAATGTGGATGGCGAGGGCTGAGCGTTTCTGGCGGGCGGGACGAAGAGATTTCGGACTGCTGAAAAGACTGAGATGAAACGTTGCAAGCCGCCGGCAGATCGAAATCCCTGTATCATTCGTTCTCGTTTTCGAAGTGGCACGTGAGAATTCACAAAGGACGGTGCTGTCCGCGGACGCCGCAAGCTCGTCGCGGCCTGCTTGGGGCGCGAGACAGGACATTATTAAGTTTTGTTGCTCGGGGCGCCAACAGGTTGCAGGACATTTGTGACACATCTAAACCGATCAGCGCAGTCGTCACGCAAACGCGTCCAGTTTGAGTTTGAAAATCACCAAGGAACATCCTCATTGCTGAACGGCCATCGCCGATGCCTCGCCCGGGCCGCCAGTCAGATTTCCAGGGAGCACGTGATCCCATGCATGGAAGTTCGCTTTTCGACAGATTGATTGACGCGACGGTCGCCGCCGCCAACGAACATTCCCTCAAGACGGCATTGAGCGACGTTGCTCGTGCGCATGGATTTGAGCGGTTTGCCTACCTTAATCTCCATACAGCAAAGAGCTTTGCCGTCTCCACCTACCAGAAGGAATGGCAATCGCTCTATTTCTCCCGTTCGTATATGGCCATCGATCCTGTGGTGACGGCAGCCAAGCGACTGAGGCGGGCGTTCAGGTGGTCAGTCGATGTTGAACGCCGGCGCGCGGACGACAGCATCAAGGAATTCTACGATGCCGCGGCTGAATTCGGAATCCGATCAGGTCTTTCGATTCCCATCTGGACGGGGTTTGGCCAGTTTGCCATCTTGACGCTGGCCTCAGCCAAGCATCTGGAGATCTCGGGATCGGACGATATCGACACGGTCGGCGCAGCTGGCGCGGCGGCACTGATCCATGCCCGGCTCCAAGGCACGAGCACGCCGACCCAAAGACCCGACTTCATCTTTTCCGATCGCGAGGCGCTGTGCCTGCGATGGGCGGCCGAAGGCCTGCCGATGCACTCTATCGCCGATGTGACGGGCCTGACCTATCACACCGTCCGCTGGGACCTCGATCGGGTAAAGGCCAAGCTTGGCGTCTACACCCAGAAACAGGCCGTGGCAGTCGCAAGCCGGTTCGGGCTGATCTGACGGGCCTGGCTGGCGCGCATATAGATCAGTTGCGATAAGGGCCCGGGAAAACGACATCCTGGTCGACCAGCACGTTGAACTTGTAGCCGGGCCTGATTTGAAGTGTCGGCTGAACGTCGAGGTTTTTTCCCACGCTCCGTTCGGCTAACCGTCCGAAAACGTCCGCGAAATTCCGCCGGGTAGCGTCCGAGGCGGTATCCTCCGTCGAACTCTCCGGCATGGCCATATCGACCCCTGTGCCGATAAGAGCGATGAGAACCGCCGAACCGAACGTTTGAAGGTAATGCCGGTCGACTTGATCCTGAAAGCCGCCATAGCCTTCAGCGTCGGTCCCCGCCATGCCGCCGAGCTGTAGGGTCGAGCCGTTGGGAAAGATGATGTCGGTCCAGACGACCAGCACGCGCGACTGACCGAAAGAGATCTTGTGATCGTAGCGGCCGAAGAGCTTGGCACCTTGCGGGACGAGCAACTGTTGGCCTGTGGCGCTGTCATAGACATTCTGGCTTGTCTGGGCGGTAATGCGCCCCGGAAGATCGGAACTTATGCCGGTAATCAGAGTGGCGGGGATGACCGAACCGCGCTTCAGCTCGTAGCGTGACAGCTGTGGCACCACCTTGTTTGGCAGATAGCCGAGATCCTTGATGTCCTGGTTGAAGAATGAGTCTTTCGCTGACTGCATGTTGGGATCGCCGTTTTGCCCTGAAAGTCCTGCCTGCATCGCCGCGGCGTAGAGGTCGGAGGCCCCGCCAGGCGTTTTTGCGCTTTGGGAATTCGCCTGCGTCGTATCGGCGGCGCTAAGTCCGTTTAGACTGACATCGACGGCAAGTGGTGAATCAAGTGCTGCAGCTTTGGCTTGAAGACTTGCCATTTGCTGGCGATGGCGTTCCCGCAGGAATTGCTCTTTCTGCTCGCGCCCGAGGCGGGCAAGCCATTCTTCTTCCGGCTCGAGGCCGGGCTTGTTGCGCGCCCTTTCGGTTTTTTCGGTTTCGGCCGTCTGTTGCGGCTTCTCCCCTTGCCTGTTGCTGACCGGTGCCGGCTGATAGATTTGTGTCTGCTCGGGATCGCCGATGATGGCATCCTTGACGCCTCGCTTCAGCTGATCGGCATAAGTGGAAGCCGGCGCATTCGAGGCCTGACCAATGCCATCCGGCCCTTGAAAATAAAACCCGCGGGACGAAAGACCGTAGCTGATCACACCGAGAAAGAGCACGGTCAGGGCGATGGCGACGATGATCGGGACCCGGTTTAGCCGCTTATTGCTGCTGTCCTTGTTTGAAGCGCCGCCAAGCTGAAGCGATTGGACCACCCCCCTCTCCTCCCCTAATTGCGCCTGACAGAGACGGGGCTGGCCGGCGACGCGCCGGTCGCGCTGGTGGCATAAGCCCGCGCGAGTTCAACCGAACCTGCCGATATCGAAACAAGCGCCTGCCCTTCAAGGTCGTCGACGCCATAGGTCAGCGCAACCATGCGCTTCTTCTCGTCGATCCCCTGCTCGGTCACGACCTCATAGCCCCATGCCTTCAGGGCAGCTTCCATGGCTTGCCCGAAGGGCGTGGCGTCCTCGTTCCATTTGACCTTGTTGATCCCCGGGCCGACCTGTTCTGCAAGCCGACCGACCATGTCGCCTGCGATCGCACTGGCGGCAGGGTCGGAGAGGTCGCGCGAGGCTGAACTGGCGGTAGGGCCGTCGGCGGCGGTCGTGCAGCCTGCAAGCAGGCACCCGATGACGGAAAGCAAGAGGCTTCGCATGGTCACCCTCCCCTGCGAATGGTGATCTTCTGTTTGTACTTTCCAACACCGGAGATGAGAACCGCGCGGTCGATGTTATAGTCCACCACCATCATGTCGTTCTTCATTCGGTAGTTGACGATCCGATTTTGACCGCCTGAGACGACAAAGAGGACCGGCGCGTCCTGACCGGCGATCGAGCGGGGAAACTGGATGTAGGTCTTCATACCGTCCGAATAGACGCGCGTGGGCTTCCACGAGGCTTTGCCGCTAACCGTATAGGCGAAGGTCAATTGCTCCGACGGGACGCCTGCTCCCGGCGTCCTTCCCGCTTCGAGGCGGGCGTTGACATCGGCAAGCTTGCTCGACACATCCTCCGGATAGTCGAAGCCGACACGCGCCATGTACTGGCTTGTGTGTGATTTGAGCTGGATATGATAGGTCCGGCGCGAGGTCGTCACCACCATTGATGTGACTAGGCCCGGTTCCGACGGTCTGACGATGAGATGGATCGCCTGCCCAGCCGCAGCACCGGACGTTGCCGGTTCGACCTTCCATCGAACAGTGTCACCGACAAGCACATCGCGAACGACCTCGCCGCCTTGAAGCTCGATGTCGCAGACCTGCAGCGGCGAGCACACCACCGACGGTTGAGTTTCTCCAAACAGGAAGATAACCTTTCCATCCGCCCCGTTGGTGACGAGCCCCGTGCCTGCGCGCCACTTTCCTGAAAGGTTCGCGCCTTTTGCTTCGTTTGCGGTCATGCTCTGCGCCGCGGCTGCGTTTGTCGCAAAGACGACGATCCACGCGCAGCCAAGGGCCGCGAGATATGCTGCTCTTCTCATCGACGTATCCCTGCCCTCACAGCTGCGCGGTCCACTCGAAGTCTTTCAGATAAAGACCGATCGGATTAAGCCTGATCACGCCCTCGTCCTGTGGCGCCGTCAGCGTAACGGTCGCAATCCCGCGGTATCGGTGTGTTCCGGTTTCCTTTCCCTTCCGATCGCGCTCGAATTCCGTCCAGTCGATCTGGTAGGACTGATTGGAGAGGGCGACGATGTTGCTGACTTCGATCGCAACTGTCGCGTTCTTGGCTTTCTCGAACGGCGAATTGCCGCGGAACCAGGCATTGATTTTCTCGGTCGACGGATCGGATGTCCGAAGCAGCGCATAGGTCCGATCGATGTATTGCTTCTGAACGACCGCGTCTGGCGTCACCGACCGGAAGCTTGTCACGAACCCACCGAGCGTGGCACGAACCACCCGTGGGTCGGCATATTCGATCTGCTGGGGAAAGCCTGCGCTGACCGAGGTCCCAAGCTTGTCGACTTCGACAATATAGGGGACGAGTTTGACCTGCGTGCTCAAATAGAGCGAATAGACGAAGCCGATGACGGCCATTGCCAGTGCGATCATGCCGACGATGCGCCACGCCGCTGCCGCCCTGACATAGGAACCATATCGTTCGTTCCACTCCTGCCTGGCGGCGAGATATGGGTTCTCAGGGACGCGTTGCATTGCCATCGACCGATCCTTGCGGTGATTATTTTTTTTCGTCGCGGAGCGGCGACGGGCGTAAACCGCCGCGTGCCTGCGCCTGATCGAGTTTCGCATTGGCGAGGCCAAGAAGAGAGCCGGCATGGGCACCAGGCGAGCCGATCGCCTTTTCCTTGGCCGCGGATCCGACCGCTTCGCCCGTGGCGCTCAATCCCGCACCGATGCCGCGCAAGGCAGCGCCCGTCATGGACGCACCCTCGGCACGCGCAGCACGCGCGGCGGCAAAACCCGCGCTGGCGCCACCGCCGGCCAGAATCGATGCGCCCAGTGCGAATGATGCCGCCTGCCCGCCATGGCGGATTACCTCCATGCCGCCGCTGACGGAGACGCCTTGGACGACACCTTGCAGAATGTTTGGGACGTAGATTGATATGATGAAGACGACAACTGATAGGCCAGCGATAGCCAGGCTGGTGATGAGTTGCTGCTCCGGCGCGACAGACGCCTCGGCCAAGCCGATGAGAACCTCCGAGCCGATGCGCGCAATCATTACCAGTGCCATCAGCTTCATACCGACTGAAAACGCATAGACGAGATATTTGACCGCGAAGTCTTTGGTGAAGGACGACCCACCTAATCCAAGCATGATCATGCCGGCCAACAAGCCCACATACATTTCGACGATGACAGCGACGAACACCGCAGCGACGAGCGAGAACGCGATGACGACAACAACCATGGCGAAGACGGCGGCAATAGCCAGAGAGTTGTCCTCAAAGAGGCCGAACTGAGCCTGTTCGGACAGTTTGTCCGCAACCTCTATGCCTGCGTCGAAGATTGCGGCCGGAGAAGCGGAGCCACCTTCCGCGCCCAACTGGTATAGGCTGTCCACCACCGCTTTGGCGAGCGCTGGTCCCCGGTCCAGGATAAAGGCAAAGAGACCGACGAACATGATCCGGCGAACAAGCTCTGCGAACCAACTATCCAGTGACGCAGCTTGCAGCGCCAGCCATACGGCTGCTATTCCAATTTCTATCCCAGCTAGGATCCAAAAGAGCGACCGAGCTGCCCGTGACACCGTCGACTCCCAATCCTTCGCAGCATTGACCACCTGGTTTTCCAACGTCGAGAGCGCCGATCCTTGCTGGGCGAAGGCTGGCCCTACCGCCACGATTGCAAGGCCGATCGCAAGCATGATCAATCCGAGGGTTCGTCCTGAGTTTACCACCTTGTCTGCATCTCCTGGCCTTGCCTCAGATTCCGTTTCGTCAACGGCTTAAAGAAATCCTCAGGCGTTGTTCGGCGGCTGTCGCGGTCGTCGAGGCAGGATGGGAATGTGTATCCGCCACGACGAGGACCGCTGCGGTGGCCACTCCAACCGTACCGACGCGGAGAGCAATGATCGCGAGAGGGGCTCACCAGCGCGGCTCCATCATTTGTCCCTCGGGGATTCCTCTTCCCGCGGGTTCGAAAAACTTCTCTCTTCTCTTCTGCGCCAGGTCCTTGTCGGTCTGGTTTGCCTGCAGCCAGGTGCCCATCATCGTCATTTGCTGGGAAAGTAGACCGCGCAGCTTCTGCATCTGGGCGACCTGCTGCGCCGCGATCTGGTGGCCGACCTGCAGGGCCTTCATCTGCCCATCCGCGCTTTGGGACATCGAGCGGAGTGAGGCCATGGTGGATTCTTCGGTCTCGAATTGGTCCGCCGTCAGGCTTGCGGCGTTCAAACTGCCCGCGATCGTGTCACGGTTGGTGTCGGACCAGGTCTGATAAGTCGAGGAGAAGCTCGCCCCGTCCGGCAGGTTGGTCTTGAGATCCGCATAGCTCGGGAAGCGCTGTTTGAGGATATCGTCGGCGTTGCCCATGGAAAACGCGATCCCCTGCCCTTGCGAGACGACACTCTGCAGGCGCTTGAGGTCGCTCTCGACTTCGCCCCAGATGTGGTTGGGCAGCTGCGCTGTGTTCTGCAGCATGTTGTGGTAGATTTTCAGCTGGTTCTGGATCTGCTCGGCGAGCTGGCTGATCTGGGTAAGCTGGTTTTCGACCTGGACGCCGGAGCTTTCGAGCAACTTGATCAGCTCGGCATTGTTGGCAAGCTGTGTCCATTCCGTCGCCGCGCCCGTCGCGCTGCCGGCGTTTGCAGGATCTGGCAGAACGAGTGCGCTTGACACGGCTGCGACCAGCAGAAACCTATGCGTCTTTGAGAAGCGATGCAGCATCCTTGATCCCTCTTTTCTGGAGCCAGTGAAGCGGCCATTGAGGGCCATGTTCTTCATGAAGCGCGCGGATACGTTTCAAATCGTCCTTGCTCGATGCACCGACGAAAGACAGCGTCAGCGGGCCAAGGGCCATGTCGAACAGGCGGCGCCCTTCGGGTGACGCGACGTAGTATTCCCGCTTCGGTATGGCGGTCGCGACGATCTCGATCTGCCGTTCGTTGAAGCCGATCCGTTCGTAGAAATCGCGGGTCCCGGTCTCGCGGGCTGCCCCATTCGGCAGGCAGATTTTCGTTGGGCAGCTCTCTTTCAGGACGTCGATAATCCCAGAGCGTTCAGCATCCGAGATCGACTGGGTTGCAAGCAACACCGCGCAATTGGCTTTGCGCAGCACCTTGAGCCATTCCCGGATTTTGTCGCGGAACACGGGATGACCGAGCATCAGCCAGGCCTCGTCGAGGACGATGAGGCTTGGTGCGCCGGTGAGGCGCTTTTCAATGCGGCGGAAAAGATAGGTGAGCACCGGCACGAGATTGCGCTCGCCCATGTTCATGACTTGCTCGATTTCAAACGTCTGAAAAAGCCCCAGTGCAAGGCCGTCGGTCTCGGCATCCAGCAACTGGCCCATCGGGCCGTCGACGGTGTAGTGATGGAGAGCATCCTTGATCTCGCGCATCTGAACGCCACTGACGAAATCCGAGATCGAACGACCGGAAGCCCCGTCCATCAGACCGATCTGGCGGGAGATGGCGTTGCGGTGATCGGGCGTGATCGTGATCCCCTGCATCCCCACCAGGCTTTCGATCCACTCCGATGCCCAGGCACGATCGCCCTCCGATGACAGTTCGGAGAGCGGACAAAAGGAAAGCCCTGTGTCTTCGTCGCCGCCGATCTCGTAGTGATCACCGCCGCAAGCAAGTGTCAGCGGCAGCATCGAACGGCCTTTGTCGAAGGCGAAGATCTGGGCGTTCTCGTAGCGGCGGAACTGTGCTGCGATCAGCGCAAGCAGCGTCGACTTTCCTGAGCCGGTCGGACCGAACACCAGGGTATGGCCGACGTCGTCGACGTGAAGGTTGAGCCGAAAGGGCGTCGAGCCGGTCGCGACCTGCATCAGCGGTGGTGAATCGGGTGAATAAAACGGGCAAGGTGCCCGCGGATTGCCGGACCAGACGGAGTTGAGCGGGATGAGATCGGAGAGATTGCGCGTGTTGATCAGCGGCTCGCGAATGTTGCAGTACCAGTTTCCAGGCAGGCTGCCGAGATAGGCGTCGGTCGCATTCAGTGTCTCGATCCGTGCGCCAAAGCCCTCGGCCTGGATGAGACGCCGGATCGCTTCCGTCTTTTCGTTCAATCGTTCGGAATCGCTCTCGAACAGCACGACGACCGGCGTGTAATATCCATATGCAACGAGCTGTGACGATGCTTGTGCGATTGCATCCTCGGTCTCGGCGACCATCGATAGTGCGTCCTGATCGACCGAACGGCTTTGCGTCTGGAAGAGTTGGTCGAAGAAAGGTCGAACTTTCTGCTGCCACTTCTTGCGGGTCCGCTCAAGCCGCACCCTCGCCTCCTCGGCGTCGAGGAAAATGAAGCGCGACGACCATCGATAGCCAAGCGGCATCGCATCCAGGCTGTTCAAGATGCCCGGCCAGCTTTCGGACGGAAGGCCGTCGATTGCCACCACGCCGAGAAAACGGTTCTCCACCTTGGGAGCAAGTCCGTGCCGAAGCTCGGCGGTCGCGATCCAGTCGAGATACATTGGAATGTCGGGGACCCTGACAGGGTGGTTCTCGCCCGTCACGCAAAAGCGGGTGAATTGCAGCAGCTCGTCATAGTGGGCAACGCGCGCGCCGCCGCGCTCGACGGTCTCCCGCGTCAGCATTCGCCTGATGGAAATGACGTTGGCGAGATACTGTTCGACTTCCCGGATCGCGTTGCGGAAGATGAAGAGCACGGTGTCGGCATAGGACTGCTTTCGGCTGTCTTCGTCGGAATAGATGTACTTGCTGAGCCTCGATCGACGCTGCTCGGTCGGCCGATAGGTAGCGATGATGGCATGGCGGCTTTCAAAATGCCCCTGCTCGCGCTCGAAGTGGGCTCGTCGTTCCTCGTCGATCGCCTGCGTCACCCGATCGGGGAAATGCGATTTCCCAGCCGAGGCGTAGTCGACCGTCGCGAGCCGCACCGCCTCCACCTGGATCATCCAACCGGAACCGAGACGTGACAATATGGCGTTGATCTGGCGCGACACCTCGTTCCGTTCGAAATCGGTGGAGCTTTCGGAATCAGGCCCGGCAAAATACCAGCCGGCCATCAGTGAGCCATCCTTGAGCAGGATGATCCCGTTATCGACAAGACCTGCGTAGGGGACGAGATCGGCGAAGGACGGCGCCGTGTGACGGAAAGCGCGAAGGGATACCATCTTTGCCCCTCAGTAACGTCGCCAGGGAGAGGACGTGGCCCTATAGCTGGGTCTGTAGGCCATGTGACGGATATACACGCGTCGCATCAGCGGATCGGCCTTTGCCATCATCCTCAACGCTGCGACGATGACGATCCACAGCGTCGCTCCAAACAGCGCGGAATAGATCGTCAAGACGACAAAGATCAGGATGATCGCCGCGAGTGCCGTGATCAGAACCAGTTCCCGGTCGGCACCCATCAGGAGGTTGGGGCGCGAAAGCGCGCGATGTATGGGATTGCGCTGCAAGGTGGTCGCCTCAACCGCCATTACCTGCCCTCCCCTCTTCGCCATTTCGGGTCTTCAGGTTATGATCGGCAATGCCGATAGAGGCGCCGGTCGCGCCGAACAGGCCGACGATCTGGGTTGCGCCGAGCAGAATGCCGGCAACGAGCACCACATACATGAGCCGGCGGGCGAAGTCGTTGAGTTCTCCGCCGAAGATCAACATGCCGCCTGCGATAGCGACAGCAGCAAGCGCGATAAACCCGGCAACCGGACCGGTGATCGATTCTTGGATTTGTTGAAGAGGATCTTCCCAGGGCAGACCGCCGCCCGAACTTGCCCAAGCCGGGGCGGCAAGGATGAAGACCAACGCAAGCGCGATGGCGGCGAGGTCAATCGAGCGCTCAAGCCGCATGCTGCAGGTCTCCATGTGTCTCGAGCTGATATTCGCCGCCTATAAATCCGTGAACGCGCACGATGTCGCCGACGCGGCGGCCTTTTGGGGTTCGATCGATCGAGATGATCAGGTCGACTGCCTCGCCTATGACTGCTTGTACCGGTTGTGTGCTGACCTCTGCGGTCAGCTGCTCCAGCCGTCGAAGCGCCGATTGGGCGGTGTTTGAATGGATGGTTGCCACTCCGCCGGGATGGCCTGTGTTCCAGGCCTTGAGCAGAGTGAGCGCTGCGCCGTCGCGAACCTCGCCGACGATGATCCTGTCCGGCCGCAACCTCATCGTGCACTTCAGGAGCTGCGCCATGTCGACACGATCGCTTGTGCGCAATGCGACCGCGTTGCTGGCGGCGCATTGTATCTCGACCGTGTCCTCCAGAATGACCAATCGGTCGTTCGGAGTCTGCTCGGCGATCGCTGCGACGACAGCATTGGTCAGGGTCGTCTTGCCGGATCCAGTCCCTCCGCAGATGACCATATTCCACCTCCTATCTATCGCCTGGCGGATTATGAGGGCCTGGCCGGCCGTCATTGCGCTGCTTGTCAGATAGTCTTCGAGCCGGATGCGCTGCGACGCACGCCGGCGGATCGAAAAACACGGGGCGGGGACGATCGGGGGCAGCAGGCCCTCGAAGCGATGGCCGCCAAGGGGCAGTTCACCCGAGACGATCGGCTTTCGGTCGCCCACCTCGGTATTCAACACGTGGGCAACGCAGCCGATGGCGACCTCGGCTGCGCGCTTGTCCATCTGGCCTGTGTGGGCGATCCCGCGTCCCAGACGCTCCACAAACAGATTTCCGTCGGGGTTCAGCATGATTTCGACGACGCTCGGGTCGTTGAGCGCAAGGCAAAGCTCCTCGCCAAGGGCGTCCTCGAGTTTGCGGATGAGGCGCGGCAGCGCCAGGGTCGGTATCGACATCGCGGCTGCCTGCTTATGCCGCATGCTGGCGCCGCGCACCGAATGCGGAGCGGTAGGCGTGCGGTCGGACCCGTTCGAAGTTCTCCCAGCTGACCGGCAGAATGCCGGCTACGCTCAGCGTCTCGTTGATTATGATTGGCTGACCAAGGCGCTGCATCGGCCAGCCGGCGCGCCGCAAGATTCGCTCGAAGCGAACATCGGTGGCTGTTGCGATTTCGCGGTAACCCTGATGGAGGCACCATTCGAGGATGCCTGCAAACATGCCAAACGTGACGTCGCTCAGGCCCCCTTCCCCGGCCCCACGGGTACGCGCGGTATCGACGCAGAAACGAGAGCTTTCGATCACGCACGGATCGGCGTCGAGCCGTCCTGCCGATAGAAGCTGCGGGAAGACCTGCTGCAGCATGGTAGGACCGATGGCCGGCAGCAGTCGTGCGCAGCCGATCACCACATCGCCGTCCGACAAGGCAAGGATATAGGTCGGTTTGAATTCGTCGAATTGATCGCTCTCCCGCCCGTTGGACCTGGAAACGTTCCAGGCGAGCCGGTCTGCGAAAACACGCGACCGCAGCCGGTACATTTGATCGAGAAGTGCGGCGTCCTTGCGCGACTTCGGCGTCTTGAGTGCTATCAGCTTCATGATCCCGCTCCGCAATTAGAGTGATCTGCGGATCCTGGTTTGCGGAAAGCGGCGGTTTGGTTCCAGTCGCAAATCTGCGAGTCGCGCATCGGTCACGGCTGATGGCGACGCCTCGTTGCGCGTCGAGGCAGTCGGCTCACGCTGTATCGCACCCGCAAAACTGTGGGTACGGCGACAGGCCTTGGAGGTCAGCCGATCGTCTTAAGCCTATGAAAAATATGAAGGAGGTCTGCAACACGTTACCGGCAACCGGTCATTCGTTAAGTTTTCGTTAACCAAAGAACATTTGACGACTCAGGCGATAACTGCAACCCTTGCGACGGAAAATACGCGATGATCAGTGAAAAACCGTCGCGAGGTGAAAATGGATCAGATGACGACACGCAAACCAACGAGCGAATCCTCTGCTGCGAAGATTACACGTCAAGCGCAGATGTTGTCAGCGCAGTTGCAGTCTCTCCGCACCCACATGTATCCGCCGGAGGCGATGAAATCGTTGCGCACCTTTACCTCGCGCGACGTGGCCACCATGCTGGGGATCGCGGAATCGACGCTCCGACAGATGTCGTTGGACGGCGAAGGTGCAATGCCGGAGAGGCTGGAGAATGGCCGCAGGAGCTACACGCTCGCCCAGGTCAATGAGATCCGCAGATACCTGGCGGTGAAGCGGCCCATGGAAGCTTTGGAGTTCTTGCCGCGCCGGCGTCCCGGTGAGAAGCTGCAGGTTATCGCGGTTGCGAACTTCAAGGGCGGATCGGCCAAAACCACGACGACCGTTCATCTCGCCCATTACCTCGCTCTGACGGGTCTGCGGGTGCTCGCGATCGATCTTGACCCGCAGGCATCCTTGTCGGCCATGTTCGGCTATCAGCCGGAGTTCGATGTCAGCGACAACGAGACCATATATGCGGCGATCCGTTATGACGACGACAACCGCCGGCCGATACGCGACGTCATTCGCAATACCTATTTTGACGGAATCGATCTCATACCCGGCAACCTGGAGCTCATGGAATACGAGCATGAGACGCCGCAGGCGATCGCAAGCGGCGGCGGCCGCGGCGACGGGATCTTCTTCCGGCGTCTCGGCGCCGTCATAAACAGCGTCGAGGAAGATTATGATGTTGTCGTGATCGATGCGCCGCCGCAGCTGGGCTATCTGACCCTGGGCGCGCTTTGTGCTGCGACCTCGCTGCTGATCACCGTTCATCCGGCGATGATCGACGTTGCCAGCATGAACCAGTTCCTGGCGATGATGAGCGATGTCATGCACGTCATCGAGGAGCGTGGCGGTATTCTGGAACACGATTTCATCCGATATGTCATCACCAGGCACAATCCGAACGACGTCCCACAAGTGAACGTCGTCGCGCTCCTGCGCTCCTTGTTCGGCGAGGACGTGCTGGCGCCAGCGGTGGTGGATACGACCGCAATCGCCAGCGCCGGCCTTGAGAAGAAGAGCCTTTACGAAATGGCGCGTGGTTCGGTTGGCCGAGACACGCTTGCGCGCGCGCTTGATTCCGTCGACGCGGTCAATCTCGAGATCTTCAACCACCTCAAATCGGTATGGGGACGGTCATGACGAATGCCAAAGAACGCTCCAATCGGATGAAAAGTCTTTTTGCGAATGTCGATTCCGCGGAGCTTGCCAAGCAAATCTCGGCTGGGCCCGCGGTGAAAGTCGGATCTGGAGCCGTCAAGTCGATGGACCGGGCCTTCGTTGCCGTCGAAGAGGAGAACGAACGCCTCCGCCTGCAATTGAGCGGTTCTGAAGCCATTGTCGAAATCGACTCCGCTCTTGTCGTTCCCTCCTTTGTCAGGGACCGCCTCGACATCGAGGGAGATCCGCAGTTCCAGGGTTTCGTTGAGGGTATTCGGGAAAGCGGTCAGAGACTTCCCATCCTCGTTCGCCCCTCCCCCGACAGGCAAGGCTACTTTCAGGTCGCGTACGGCCACAGGCGCTTGCGTGCCTGCCAGATCCTTGAACGGCCGGTGAAAGCGATCGTCCGCGATCTCTCCGACGATGAACTGGTGGTCGCTCAAGGTATCGAGAATACCGAACGCGCCAATCTCTCCTTCATCGAGCAGGCGTTCTTTGCCGCGACCCTCAAGGCGCGCGGCTTCCGGCGGGAGACGATCGCCGCCGCGCTCGGCAGGGCGGATGGCAAGCTGACCTACGTTTCGATGCTGATTGGAATCGCAGAACAGGTCCCGGCCGAACTGATCGGCAGAATTGGTCCGGCTCCTTCGATCGGCCGCCCCAAGTGGGAAAAGCTCGCCGCTCATTTCAAGGATGGCAAGGCTCCGGCCGCGGCCCAGGCGATCATTGATAAGGTGACCTCGACGGCTGTATGGGCCGCTGCCACGAGCGATCAGCGCTTCGCCGCGCTGATGAGCGCGCTCCAACACAAGGCGGCCAGAGGAGACCAGGGCGAAGAGGTCGACGTCGGCGGCGGCGCCATGATCACCGCGAAATCTTCGCGTTCTTCAACGCTGATCACGATTCCGGAAAACAAGGTGCCGGGCCTGTCGGCCTGGCTCGTCGAAAGGCTTCCGGCGCTGGTGGAGGAGTACCGAAAGCAAACGGGAGAGACGCCGATGGGGTAGGCTAATTCAGAAATAGGAAAGGGCCCACCGACGGCAATCGGCGAACCCTTGAAATCCTAGCCAACAGTACGAAAACGTCCTATCGACATCAGCTCTTACAAACTGATTCTATGACGGACCGCTGGCACAATCAACCCCTGCGTAACAGCCGGGAATGAAAAACTGTGTCCGTCTGCTGGCTTTCATCAACAAGAATCTCGATGGAGCCGCACGCCAAGGCGTTGCGGGCAGCTAGCCCATGACAGAAGCAACGGCAATCGCATCGTTCAGACGCGTCAGTCCGGCCATTCTCGCAAGCGCACGGATGGCGATGGCTAACGACATACCGGACACCTCGAAGTCGGAGATTTCTCTCCTGTTGAAAAAGGCAGCGCCGATCCTTGGGATCGACGGCACGACCTATCATGTCCTGGACATTCTCCTTGGCCTCTCGCGCGCCGATGACTGGAAAGGCGCAGGCAGACCGATCGTTGCCATCTCGAACGCAAAGCTCGCCGAATACACACTGCGCTCCGAACGCACAGTGACGCGTTGCCTGCGCAGGATTGTTGAGGCTGGGATTGCCGCCTACCGTGACAGTCCGACCGGCCGACGCTTCGTGTACCGCGACAATGACGGGACGGTTGCCAGCGGCTTCGGGCTTGATTTCACACCGGCGCGCGTACGGCTTGCGGAGATCAGGGAGAGCGTCGAGAACTATCAAAGGGAACTCAAGGCCAGCCAGGATGCACGTCGCGCGGTCACGCGGCTTTCTAGAGCAATCATCGATGCTTGCGAGGCGTTCCCGGAGAAGGCGATTAGCTGGAGGAGCGCGGCGCAAGCAATTATCGATGCCGTCGCCGGCCGGGCAGAACAGGCAAGCGGTCTCGAATCACTCCACGCAGAGGTTCTTGAATACGCTGAATACCGCTTCCAGGAGCATAATATGTCATGCGCGGGTGACATTGGCGTCACCTCTAATATTAATACAACCCCTAAAAACCTTTCTGATAGTAATGAACGGACCCGCTCTAACGAGCGAGACATCATCTCAACTGACGACGGCTTCGCCGTCGAAGTGGCTTATGAAAATAAGCCTGAAGCGGCGGCGCGTGACATGCAATCCCGATTGCGGCAGGCGGAGAAGACGGTTGGCGATATCCAAGGTGCCGTTCTGGCTACGGTGCCGGTTGGCTTGCTGCAGGTTGGGTGCCGGGCGGCGCAGGAATGTGTCAGCGTGGAGTTTGACGGATGGTCCGATGTTGTCGGGGCGGCGGAAATGATGCGGCGCATGATCGGCCTCTCGGATGCTGCATGGGTAGACGGTGTCGGGAGGGTCGGCCGTTATGCTGCGTCCGCCATCTTGGCGACCGTGCTCGAAAAATCCTTGCGTGACCCGGAGCTGATTGCAAAGCCCGGGGGCTATTTCCGTGCAATGGTCGACCGGGCGGTCGATGGAAGTCTTCACCTCTCAAAAAGCCTTTACGGTCTTGCCGAAAGCGAGATGAACACGCGGGCTAGATAGGCGAAAAAGTAACAGCTGTTACTCCGCCCTTGGGCTTGCGGAACGGGGTCAATCGCGACGAGTTTGCGTTGTGGCCGCTACAGGAATAGATCGAGTTCAGGCGCGTGGTCTCGCCATCTGGGTCGGATGGGCGGCAATGGAACGGCGCATACAGAAAGAGTGGTTGTTTCGTCGGGTATCGGTTTGCCCCCGGCGTCGATGCCGCCATGTTCCATCTGGCTTCCGCAACAAGACGGAGGGGGCTGACAACTACACTTGATGTATCTGCCGACAAAGCCGTGGCCGATTAGCCCCATTCCTCGTGTCCACTGAAGGACCCTGCTTGGCTGGCGATCTTGGACACCCTCCGATGTGAATGTGTCGCAGTTGATTGTACGGTATCGATCGCGCAGTCAGCCTCGACGGTTCTGGCGGTTGCGATCTCGCTCCTGCCTGCGTGCTTCATGCTTTTCGGCGGTGAAAAGCTTTGCGCGTCCTTGGAGTTACTCGGCTCGAAGAAGAACATGGGTGTTCGAGGTCATAGGCGGAGGAGGTCTTCGAATGTTCATTCAGGAAGCTATGCCAATTGTTTCGTCCCGCTTGTGCCCCGCGGGAGATCATTGTGCATTGATGCCTAGAGGGACCGAACTTCAGTCGGGGTGTGCGGCACCCGCCAAGCAGAAGAGGTCCCAGGAAGGCCGGTAATGGCGCTTGCGGGTGTGGGTGCTGTAGGCCGTCTCGCCCGGGAGAGATGGACGGGTGGGGGTGCCTATCGTCGCCTCGTTTTGCCTCCTCTATCCGACGTAAGCTGCTTATCCACGGACGGAGAGGGCCGGGCAGGGTCCAGTCGACACACCCGTTTGGCCGGGACATCAACTGAATGTTTTTATCGCTCGCGTTGGGCGAAACCACGCGATTTCAATACGAGGGAGTCAAAAGGTAACAGCTGTTACCTTTTGAGTGCAGACAAGGAAGTGACCCTTCTCCTACCTCAAAAAGCTCACGCACTAAAAGCGACACAGCTTCCGGGAACTTCGGACGTTACCGGTAGGTGCCGAGCGGTCTGACGTTCAAAGTGCGACGGATGCGCCGATCCCTTCCCACGAGGACAGAAGAAATCGGCTTTCGAGTGGTTCAAGCAGCGCATGAACATAGATGAAATGCGGCCAGCCTTCCTACGTCCAGTTCCACTTCATGAGTTAAGGCGCCCCTTAGCGTATGGCCTGAGGAGGCGCGTCCGTCTGGCCGAAGAGATCGTGGCAAGCCCGGAGTGGCAACAGGTTTGCAACATGACAAGTCGTTCGCGCGATAGGCGGCTCGGCCGTCTAATGAACCAGGCGCTTAAGAGCGAACGAACCAGAGATGACAAAGCTCAACTACACGGGAGCCGCTCATGGGTCTCTGCGCAACGGCGGGGCTCGAATCGATCAACTCAATCAGTTTTGTAGATATTCGACGTTCAATCATCCTTGCATTTGTGGAGGATAGTTCCGCAATTGCAAGGATACACGTTGATGTTTGGGCTGCGTCAGTTGGCGCGTCGCGCGGCGTTCACATTGCTGTGCGCCTAACGGCTCGCCCTGCCGGTCGTTCGGAACGCCATCTTTAACCCACGGCCGATGGCGTGGGGCCTTAACTCCAACGGTCGATGAACGACAGCGAAACGCAACATTCACAGCCTGTTCAGCGCGCTAATGTCATCAAGTCACCAGAAAGAGCCTTACCTCCCAACACAGGCTTTGATGGAGTAGCCGATGAAAAAGATCATTCTCTCGACACTTGCCACACTGGTCGCGACCGGCAGCATCTTCACGTCCTATGGCTCCGCGAGCGCACATGACTATCGCGAGCACCGGCACGGCGACAGGGGTGCTGCCATCGTTGGTGGGCTGGCGGCTGGGCTCATTGGCGGACTGGTTGCCGGTGCTCTCATCGAGGACAGGGATCGTCCGCGGTATGATGATGGTGCAGATTATCGCTACAGCGGCCGCCCGCGCTATGAAGGTAATGTCGGTTATCGCGGTGACCCGGGCTACCGTTATAGCGGTGGTCCGCGTTATGAGGACAACTCCGGCCATCGCGATTTTGACGGCTCAGGCTATCGTTATTACAGTGGCTGGCGTTGATGTAGACCAGGTAGGCTTCCAGCGTTCCACGAGGGCGACCTGAATTGCCCTCGCAGCACTTTTGCGCCAACCGAGCGATTTGAGGGTCAGTTCCTTCAAATTATCAGCCTTGCGGCCCGCCCGTTCGTCTGTTCTGCGTTGTTGTTAGTAGCTTGCAGCCTGCGCACCGATTTATGAAGGGGCTGCTGCTTTCGCAGAGCTGCGACCCAAAACCATCACCATTGGCGAGGCGACCGGGCCAGGAGTTCTTTTTCAGCGAGCTTTTCGCGGACCATAAGATGAACGGTGCGACGGAGGCGCTCGACGGTCCAATCATGGCCGCGGCGCTTGAGGATCCGAACCACACTGTCCCAACTGTGTTGAGGCCGGAATTGTCACACCATCGGCAGCCACGTCTGCGCCGACGCAATGAGCTCACCTAGATAGAGTTTCTCGCGCGCTTGCGGCACCGCTTTAATTGCTTCCGGACGCCGTTCTGGAAGACCTGGGCGTGAGAAAATGACCCTTTCCGCTCGTGTTTTGTGATCAAGATAGGGAGAGCATGTCGCGCATTTCATGGCCGCTGACGAGCAGCCTACTTCGCGACGGGGAGGGGCAGCGGCCCAGCGGGAAATGCTCGGTCGGGGCCTCTCGCTTCAAGTGGATCCATCTTGCGGTCGCATGGGGTCACGCAGGGCAATTCAGGTAAATAGGGCAATACAGACGGCCATCCAGATTAACGCCGTCCCCAGTACCATCGCTCGCCTGGCGACGACGACTTTGTCTGCATCCTCCTCCGCTACAGGTGTAGTCACAATCCAAGGCACGGAACCAAGTGCTGCAAATCCGATGATAGCCAGAACCATCACAAAATAGTCGAATGAATGCCAGGCCCCATGTTCATACACCCCCCAGTAACCCAGAAAGGCCATTCCGACTGCAAACATTGTGGCGGACGCCGAGCAGAGCCCTGTGACGGATCCGGTAGGTGCGCGCATGTTCCTTTTTTCACGTGTTTCCAAGTTCATGACGCGATATCCATGACGGTTGGCTGTCTCTCTGCAAATATGTCAGGAATTGAGCGCGGCGTGAAGCGCTGGTGACTGTCTGGGACGGCCGCGAAATTCCCCGCCTCGGCATGGATGCTGGGCGATCAGTGGCCACTTTCCTCCGTGACAGAAGAGCGTTGCATCCGCGCGTCGCATACGAACATCATATATCACACCATTTGAGCTGCCCGCCCGCTTCGACGTGTCGCGCTGTTGTAGTAACTTGACGCTTGTTGAATCGAGCGGTGGCGGGACTGCTCCATCGCCTCAGGCAGGGGGATGCCACGGTTTGCCGCCTCGGTCAGATATCCAGATCGTAGCCCGTGCGCGGAAAACTCCCCACGCTCTAATCCAGCCAGTTCCACCCGCTGCTTGATGATCGCATTGACCGACTGCGGATCGATCGCCCGTCGCGAAACAGTCCCCCATCGCCCGATCGCCCGAAACACGCTGCCGCTGTCGATCTTGGCGGACACCATCCAGGCATTCAGCGCATCCACCGGCCGACCGGTCAGGTAGACAACGTCGTCCTCGTCGCCGCTTGTCGTCTTGGTGCGGCCGAGATGAATGGCGAGAGAGGGGAGGGGGCTCCCGCCTTCGACCGGAATGGGCGGCTCGACGGTCAACTGTTCGCGGCGCAGCCCGGCGATCTCGCTGCGCCGGCGACCACCGGAGGCAAAGGCGACCATCAGGATCGCCCGGTCCCGGAGATCGCGCAGACTGTCGGTCGCGCAGGTCGCCAGCAGTCTTGCCAGGACGTCGCCGGTGACCGCCTTGGCGCTCTTGCGAAGACGTTGTCTTGGCGCGGCTCGGATCGCCAGCCGAATGGCTGATTTGAGGGCAGGGGAGGCGAACGCGCCGTCGAGGCCCCGCCACTTGGTCAGCGTCGACCAGTTCGCCAGCCGCCGCCGCACCGTGGCTGGCGCGTGTGGACCGACGGATTTCAGAAACCCTTGGCTCCTGAGGCTTTCGTCGACGTCGGCCGGCATGCCGTGATCGGCATCCGTCTCGCGGTGTCGTGGGTCCCAGAGATGATGGGCGACGAATTTCAACAACAGCGCCTCGGGCGCCGGCCAAGGCAGGGAACGTCCGGTCGCCGCCAGACCCCAGGCTTCGAGGTAAGTGAGATCGGACGTAAGGGCGCGCAGTGTGTTGTCGCCCATGCCCTGGTTGACCAGGTGGCGCAGCGTCTCGACGTCCTGGTCGGTCAGCAGTTCGGCGAGCTCGTCGCGGCGCTCGAGCGGTAGGACGGCGGCGATCGTGTCGAGTTCTTCGGCGCGGCGATCGACGGCAGATTTTTGCAATGGCGGCATTTCGGTTCCTGAAAGGGCTACGCGGAAGCTTCACGGGCCGGTGGCGAAGGCCACTTTCGGTGATTTGTCCCGCGAAATCAATCTACCATCGATAATTGATAGTTATCGATGGTTAGATCCTCAACCCGCAGAACCATGTAGTGACGGACGCAAACTGTTCACTGGTGTCCGTTTAGCAAATCGTTTACCATGATTTCAATGTCTTACGATCTTGCGAAATTGCCCATCTCCAGCCTGCTGCGGCCGATTTCGGACGCGGGCTCGGCGTTGTCCCGTTTGGATGAGCGCATTACCCATTCGCCAGTCGGCGACGGTTTTGTCGAACGCTCCCACTTCACCGACGCCTGTGCCTCGCTGTGGATCGATGGCGAACTCGTCCACCGCGAAGACCTTGTCCTCCATGACGCCACAAAAGATATTCGCACGCCCACCCACGAGCTGACCATCGCTCGCGATGTTTTGAAAACCCGCCGGCGCATCGCCGCACAACTCCCCGCCTGGGCCCTGTCGGCCGACGGCGTTCGTACGCTGCGTCAGGCGTGGCCTGGAGCATCAGATAGCGAGGATGAGCGCTTGGGGACCATTCCGGCAAATCGCACGGGGGTGGTCGAGCGGGGATGGGAGGGGGATCTGGGCGCAGGCGAAGATCTCCCCGGTGTCGACTATGCCGCCATTGATGCGGTGCTCGCCCGATCGGAGGCCGCGATCGAGAACGCAACTCGGCCCGGCCACGCCGGCCCCTCGGAAAAGGATCCGATGATCTACGATCTCGACTGGGACGAGGAGGAGCGGCTGGATGAATGGCGCGGCGTGTTGCGGCAGACGCAAGACTTACCCGCAGTGCTGCAGGCGGTGGTCGCCCTCGATGCCTGGAATGAACTTTCGGTCCTGCAGCATGCGCCCTGGCTCGGCCGGCTGCTGTCCGCCTCACTCCTGCGCCAGGCCGGCGTCACCACCGGCGCGCATCTCGCGGCGATCAACCTCGGCTTGAAAACTGTCCCCGTCGATCGGCGCCGTCATCGCAACCGCGAAACCCGGATGCTGGCCATTCTCGGCGGCATCATCGCTACCACCGAGATCGGGATGAAGGAGCATGATCGCCTGGCGCTGGCCCGAAAAATGATGGAACGCAAATTGGCGGGAAGACGAACGTCTTCAAAACTGCCAGAGCTCGTCGAGCTGGTCATGGCGAAGCCGCTGGTGTCGGCCGGTATGATCGCGAAGGAGCTTGCCGTCACGCCGCGGGCGGCGCTGCGGATCGTCGAGGAGCTCGGGTTGCGCGAGATGACTGGGAGGGGGAGGTTTCGGGCCTGGGGAGTGCTGTAATTGCCCGACTGTATGAACGGATTCAATCGTAAATAGCCTGCTTCTCCTCTATGTGGAACCATGGAGGCCCGACAGCGAAAGAGGTTTTGCCGCAGGTGTTCGATGACGCCATCATCGCTTGGCAGACCGGGTATTTCGAGGGCGTGGCAGTGTTTCGTGCTGAGGATCCGGGTGATGCAAAGCTTGCCCAGCCGAAGCCGGTCAGGCGCTATGGCGCCGATGCACAAGCCGGCCCTCCTGAGAGTGAAGGCGAATCCGCGGTGCCAGCCGAGGCAGTTGCGTCCGATGCGAATAAAGCGGGGATCCGGATCGACCTGAGCGGAATCGGAGGGAGACCGTCAAGTATCTGCAGATCTACAAAGTGATTGTTTTTCTATCGCTCTAGCGAAAACAGCATCGGCCCTCTATAAGGGCGGACAAGGCAGTACGCGCTGCCTGGGGGTGTGGAAACCCCTGTCTAGCGGTTGATTTCGGCCGATGCGGCATCAGGATCCTCTGGCCATTGGCCGGTGGGCCTGCGACGTATGTCCAGGTGCTCCGGTGCTAAAGGTCGCAGGACTGTCTAGACACAGCTTCCAACCCCCGGCTTGGGATCAGAGATTAACGTTTGCGGGGGGCGCACCGCAGACAGTATCTAAGGGTTGGATCACCAATGGATTTGAAAGATTCAGCAGTGTCGGACACACGTGAACTCCGCCCGGTGCTCGGGCTCACGCGCGGACTGTCCAGCGCGGACATCGAGATATTAGCGGTGAATGCCATTCGGCTGCACAGGCAGCTCGTTGAAAAGGCGGATCAACTATTCCAGGCATTGCCCGACGACTTCAAGACCGGAACAGCCACCGGAGGCGCGCAGCATCTCGAATATATCGAGGCAATGATAGAGATGCATGCACAAATGAGCGCAGTGAACACGCTGGTCGGGCTTCTGGGTTATATCCCGAACGTCTCGGTCAACTGATTTCGCCGCTCAGATTAGTCCGGCCCGGATGGCGAGCGCAACGAGATGTGGCATCGTATGGATGCGGAGACGTTTTCTCGTCTCTTCGAGCTTGCTCTTCACGGAGTTGTATTTGACCCCTTCCAGATCTGCGGTTTCCTCCATGGTTTTGCCAACCGCAATCCATTGGAGATAGGCGGCTTCCTTGGGATCGAGCCAGGCCGGATGCTGTTCGCTTGGCGTCAGTGGCAAGAAGCACATACGGGTATGCAGTTGCCCAACGGCTGCAGCGGCCGAAACAGTGTCGATATCGCGTTCAAGGTCAATCACCGTCTTTTCCGATGCCAAAGTGAACATCGACATGGACCCGTTAGCTGCCTTGATCGGGATGGTAATACCGGAGCGAATCCCGAAGTCGGCGGCCTGAGCATAGAAGGCCCGCTCGTCTTTGGAGAGCCGAGACCGCTCCTGCTCTGCACTCCACGCAAAAGCCTGTTTCAAGGACTTGGCGCGTTTGACGACCGGATCCACAGCTTCAAAATTTCGCTTGAAGTACGTCGACCGCCATTCGGGAGGATAGTTGGAAGCGGCGATCGTGTGGCCGGGCCGAATGTACAAATAGGCGTATCCGCCGTAGCCAGCCTGGTTGGCGAAGTCCGCAAGGGCTTGCTTGAGGATGCTCTCGTCGCCCTTTGTTTCAGTGAGATCGGTCAGCTTGTCCAGCCAGTCCTGCATGCGTCACTCCGTTTTGGTGATCAGGTGGAACAGGTCATGATGAGCCCCTCAACATATATTGCTGACGTAAAAGCAGCCGTAGGCTGCATAAGCATACGCGTGAAGGACCTTCAGGGCATCCCGATCACGCAGTTGTATGGTTCACGGTGTCTCCTCGACCGTCAGCAGCTCCACGGCAAGCGCTGCGCCAGGATCCGCCAGCGGACCCCAGGTACAGATCCGATACCGCCGGCGCCACCGGCTATAGCCGCCATCGTCGCAAAGCGCCTGGTCGATCGGAAAAATCTCATTTCCCATCCCATAGGCTTGAGAGCCTTATCAATATCAAGCAGCCGGCACCCGGCGTCGAAGCGCACAACGCCCGGTGCTGAGGAAATGACTTTGTTGAAGCCGGTCATGTCGAGAACGACACCGCCGTGCAATGGCACCGCCTGTCCGTAATTGTCAGTTCCACCACCCCTAAGGGTCAAAGGAATGCGCCACTTGGCACATGCACTGGTAATCTTTGTCAGCTGTTGTCGGTTTTCGGGAATCACGACAAGGTCGGCGACCTTGTCGCTCAGCTTAGGCGTCAATATCGGCGAAAACCAGAAAAAGTCGCGGCTTTTTACTGGGACTAATGCAGACGAAACCTGCGGAATCTCCGCTAGATCAGCTTTCAACTGCGCCAGCTCTCGGTTGCTCATGCGAACGCGGCTGAGGACTCCGGGAGGGTCCGAACGAGACGGTCAAGATCAAATTCCTTCATGTCGCGCAGGAGCTCGACTAGGCCATCAACCTGATGCTCGGCGATGGCCTTGCCGACTGCGGCCGTACCGGCGGCGGCACTACCGACAGCCCCAGCCGGGTTTAGGTCATGGATCAACCAGGCCATATTATGCTGTGCAGTCGCACGAAGGTGGGTAAAAGACTCTTCAAGAGAGGCTGCCCAGCGTCTGCGTGCATCCGGACAAGATGAAAGCGATCGGAACCAGAGCGATAAGTGCTCGCGTCAGGCGCATCTTCAGAGGCACGGCCGTTTCGATGCATCGTTACCCGACCGGCGCCCTTGGGGTGGGCAGGACGCGCAGGCGGCGCGGGGCCGCCTGCGGGGGTGTACGTCCCGCGGCCTCGTTCTGGGGGAGGGAACTCGACCGAAGAGGTTGCCATACAGATGATGGGCATCGCCTCGACACGGACCTTCTGGCCAATGTTTGCGGAGAAACAATCATCTTTATTTTATTGAGTAATCTCTGTTTTTTCCTCGTCCTACACGAAACGTGGCCCAATCCTAGCGGCTGAACTTCAGGTCTGGCTTGTCGCCGTCCCAACCCTGAAGCCCTCCGGAAATCTCGCGAAACCGAAGGCACCGTGTACCCATCTTGCCAGCGAGGCACATTGCATCGCCCTGAACCGCCCAGGTGATAGAGAGCGCAAATGGCACAGGACCGCGGATGCTTCCGGTCCCATCTTTCTTAAGAATGACTTTGAGGGTTTTCCCGTTCGGTGCGAGGGCCGACCACGGTTGGCCGTCGGCAAGTATGGCGGCGGCCTTCTGCGGCGACACGTAAGCCTGCGCCGCAAACGAAGAGCTTGAGGTAAGGATTAAAGCGCATAGCCTCGCGAGCCACAGATTTATCTTCATTTCGATCTCCTACGTTCACTTGGTTGCTTTAGGTTCGGCAGAAGCTGGGCATTCACCGTTACTGTGGAGAGGCTACCGCACCCTTGTCGCTACAGCTTGGCGGCAGAGCGAGCTCGCCAGCGACCTCACTCAGGGCAGACGGACGCATGACAATTTCGTCGAAAGCTCTCCGGTCTCCCTGCGCAGACCAGTACAGAAGCTCGCCATCAGCAGTTTCATTATAGGCCCGGGGTTCGACCATGCCCCTCCCCAGACTCCGCTTGATCAAGAATACGAGCGCGACCCATCCAAATTTCATCCCCTGCCATGGCGCCGCCAATTCTCGTGGCCGCATGTGCACTGCTCGCTTTTCTCGGCTCTTGTAGCTTATACGCTGGGCCCCGTGTGTTCCCCCCGGGATGCGGTCAAAATTTTTTAGGCCAGCCAGATCGACGGGCGGCACACCGTCCCGCTCAATAGGTCGTGATACGCATCCTCTATGCCTATACTGTGATAGTCAGGGCCAAACGCCTCTGGTCTCCCTGTGTTATTGGCGCATGCGTCAGAGATTTACAAAATTCCTTGATGAATAGGCCTGTATCCTGGTGATCGTTGATCGGCCTTCACGCGTTCGGCACGCTTGCAAATTAGACGGAGATTGTTTCGGAACCGGCTAATTCACCACCGTTTTGTCGAACGGTACATTGCCGCTCGTCGCAGCATCTCAGCCCTCGGTTACGGCGTTGCGTGCAAAAAATCCGAGCATCAATGTCGCATCGGGCATCGGGCACCGTATCAGTAGCACTTCATCCCTTGCGGAGAACCTTGTTCATTTGCTTTGCCCGTCATTCATCTTGGTACCCATACAGCACAAATACGAGAGCTCGATCGACTTTTACCCACCGCAAAACTTGACGGCACTTAACGTTCGTTCGGCTACTCAGAAATGTGGTGACATCGGTTGCGGGGCCAGCATTGGCCGCCGACGTTCCGCGCTGCTGACCGAATGAAACCTGTGTCGATCTGGTGCGGCTTGGGGGAGGGCGCCGATATCCGAGCTGCAAGGAACGTATCGTTGAAAAACCCCGTCAACCAACTTGTCACCGCTCTTGTCGGGACAGTTCTCATGCTGCTTCCCTTGCGCAGTGCCGTCGCCAATCAGCCTGAAGCGCCTGCTCTCACCGTTTCTCTGGTGACGCCGACGCAGCGGGAGTGGCCCGAGACAGTTCCTGCAAGCGGCTGGCTGAAACCTTGGCAGGAAGCGATCATCGCCTCGGAAACGAGTGGCCTTCGCGTAACCGACATTTTGGTTGATGTCGGATCTGTTGTGACAAAAGGGCAGACACTTGTCCGGCTTTCCCAGGATAGCGTACTGGCTGATCTTCGAAAGCAGGAGGCGGCAGTTGAAACCGCGAGGGCAAATCTGGCGAAGGCCAAGGCCAATGCGGATCGAGCCCGGAAGCTTCGGTCTTCGGGCACCCTTTCCGACGAAAAGATAGCCGAACGACTGACCGATGAGGAGACGGCGACGGCGAGCGTTGCCTCGGAAAAGGCGGCTCTCGAAGGTCAAAAAATCAAGCTCAGTCAAACAATCATCACAGCCGCTGACGACGGCCTTATAACCTCGCGTTCGGCGGAACTGGGCGCGGTTGTCTCCTCTGGCACCGAGCTGTTCCGCCTGATCCGCCAGCAGCGCGTCGAGTGGCAAGCTGAAGTTTCGGCGCGCTACCTTTCCCGCATCGCGGAAGGTTTGAACGTCGAGATCAACGGGCCGGATAACCGCCCCATCCAGGCCAAGGTGCGGCTTGTTGGGCCCTCGGTCAGCACCAATACGAGCCGGGCGATCGTCTATGTCGCGCTTCCCGTCGACGCCCATCCGCGCACCGGCCTTTACGTAACCGGCAGCATCGAACTCCGGACGACTCCGGCCCTTACGGTTCCCGAGACGGCAATCGCGTTCCGCGACGGGATGAACTACGTCTTTACTACCGACAAGGACAATCGGGTGCGAAAGGTGCGGGTTGAGACGGGTCGCCGCAACAACGGTGAAGTCGAGATCGTCTCCGGAATAGGGCGGTCGAAGGTTGTAACGTCAGGCGGGGCGTTTCTGTCGGACAACGCGCTCGTGAAAATTGCGGGAGAAGACTGATGAATTTCTCCGCATGGTCGATCCACAATCCCGTACCGGCGATACTGCTGTTCGCGATGCTTACCGTCGGGGGACTGTTGGCATTCAAACACCTGCCGGTACAAAACTTCCCCGATATGGACCTCCCTACCATCAGCATAGTCGCCACGCTCGATGGCGCGGCGCCAACGCAGCTTGAGACGGAGGTTGCCCGCGTCATAGAAGACAATCTCGCCTCGCTGAGCCATCTCGACCACATCATCACAAAGGTAACCAGCGGGAGCGTTTCGATCAAAGCCTCCTTCAAGCTTGAGAAGAACAGCGAAGAGGCTCTAAACGAAGTCCGTAACGCGGTGGACAGTGCAAAGCCCGACTTACCTGCGCAGCTTGAAACGCCAAGCGTCACCAAAGTCACCATCCAGAACGCCGCGCTGGTGACGTATGCGATCCGCTCGACCAGCCTCAATGAAACTGAGCTCTCCTGGTTCGTCGACAACGACATGACCAAGGCACTCCTGTCGTCGCCCGGCGTTGGGCAGGTCAGCCGAGTAGGCGGGATCGACCGCGAGGTCCATGTTGACCTCGACCCGGCAACGATGGCTTCGCTCGGGCTCACGGCAGCCACGGTGTCGGCACAGCTGAAGTCGGTTCAGGCGGACACGTCGGGTGGCCTTGGCGAAGTTGGCGGCACCCGCCAGACGTTGCGCACGCTCGGCGCGGTGGCGTCGGTCGACGAGCTGAAAGCGCTCCGAATTCCCCTGGCCAACGGGCAGCAGCTTCGCCTCGATGATGTTGCTGCCGTCGAGGACAGCTTCGCCGACCGGACCTCGATGGCATATCTCGACGGCCAGCCCGTGATTGCGGTCGAGATCAAACGCTCAAACGGGTTCTCGGATACCGGTGTCGCTGCCGACGTCAAAACGGCGATGGAGCGATTTGCAGCCGCGCATCCTGATGTGCAGATCGAGGAGGCCTACAGTACTGTCGGGCCCATCCTCGACAACTATAACGGCTCGATGGAGATGCTGCTCGAGGGGGCAATCCTCGCAGTTGTCGTTGTTTGGCTCTTCCTTCGGGACTGGCGCGCGACAATCTTGTCGGCTGTGGCACTGCCGTTGTCGGTCATACCGACTTTTCTCGTGATGTACCTGGCCGGTTTCAGCCTGAATATCGTGACCCTTCTTGCACTGTCGCTCGTGGTTGGCATCCTCGTCGACGATGCCATTGTCGAGATCGAGAACATCGCCCGCCACCTCAAGATGGGCAAGCGACCGATCGATGCTGCGCTTGAAGCCGCCAACGAAATCGGATTGGCGGTCATCGCTACCACATTTACACTGGTCGCGGTCTTCCTGCCGACGGCATTCATGAGCGGCATACCGGGCCTTCTCTTCCGCCAGTTCGGCGTCACCGTGGCGGTCGCGGTCGTCGCCTCGCTCGTCGTCGCTCGTCTGCTGACGCCCATGATGGCGGCGTATCTTATGAAGGCCCATCCGACCGAGGAAAAGGATGGTCGCATCATGCGTGCCTATGTGGCAACGGTGAAGGCATCCCTGACGCACAGGAAAACAACGGTGCTCGTAACTGCTGTCGTCGTCGGGCTTTCGCTCTCGACCATCCCCTTCCTGAAATCGGGCTTCCTGCCTGCTGCCGATAATGCGCGCACCCAGATTACGCTGACCCTGCAGCCTGGCGTGACCTTGGAGCAGACGGAGGCAGTGACGAAGCAGGCAGCAGACATCGTCGGCAAGCTTGCCGATGTGATGCGTGTCTTCTCATCGGTCGGTTCGGCATCGTCGGGCGGCGGTCCTGGTGTCACCACCACGAGCAATGTCGCGACCGCCACGCTTGTCGTAACGCTGACGCTGATCGGCGAGCGAGACCGCAAACAGTCAGAAATCGAAAATGACATCCGGCAGGCTCTTTCTGTCCTCCCCGGCGTTCGTGTCGAGGTCGGCGGCGGTGCCAACGGAACGAAACTGGATATTACCATCGCCAGTGATCAATCCAGCGTCCTTGATGGCGCAAGCACAGCGCTCGAGGAGCAACTCCGAACCCTGGAAGGCATCGGAGCAGTGACGTCGAGCGCGTCGAGGCAGGCCCCCGAGATTCAGATCACCCCCGATTTTGCACGCGCGGCCGCGCTTGGGGTGACGTCGAGCGCTATCGCCGAGGCGGTACGTGTTGCGACAGGCGGTGAATATTCTTCAGCCCTGCCAAAACTCAATCTGTCGCAGCGCCAAATTCCGATCGTTGTCCGATTCGCTCCGGAAACACGCAGAACTCTAAATGACATCATGAACATGCGGGTAGCGGGAACAAACGGCAGCGTCGACCTCGGATCGATTGCCGATATCCGGATCGGCGGCAGTCCTTCCCAGATCGACCGCATCGATCGAATGCGCAATGTCACTATTTCCGTCGAGCTTAACGGCCGCATTCTGGGCGACGTCAACAGCGAGGCAAGAGCATTGCCGGCTCTCCGGAACCTGCCGGTGGGGGTCACCCTCGTGGAACAAGGTGAACTCCAGCGCAGCTCAGAATTGTTCGAGAGCTTCAGTCTTGCCATGGCAATCGGCGTGTTCTGTATCTACGCGGTTCTCGTTCTGCTTTTCCATGATTTCCTGCAACCACTGACCATTCTGATGGCACTTCCGCTCTCGCTCGGCGGCGCACTGCTTCCACTGGTGGTGAGCGGTACCAGCTTCTCGATGTCGGTCGTCATCGGACTGCTCATGCTTATGTTTATCTTATTCGTGCTCGCGTTTTCCTGGGTTTGGCTGCCGAAGGTGATGGGTGGGATCAATTGATCCCTCCCTCCGAAAACCTGATTACGGCAGCCTCTCGGCGATATCGCTTTGAGCCGAGTGAAACTGCGGGGACGGAACCAATAACGGGTCTGTCGCCAAGGGCTGCAGTCGATCGCATCGCGGGTCGTGTCTCCAGCCCTGGAAAATATGGCAGCGGGTCGGACCAGTCTCCGATCCCCGGAAATGAGGGCGCAAAACATACACCCGCGCAAGCGGCCAAGTGCCGCCCGCGCATCCTGACCGCGCTTGGACGGTGGTCTGGGGATGGACCGGCGCGAACGGCCGTATTTTTGAAGCCGAGCCTGATACGAGCACTTGTGGCGCTTGTCACGATCGTCTTCATCTTGTCCGGATGCACGGAGACGCTGGACAGGGCCCTTGACGCCAAGGAAGCAGACAAGGCTTCCATTACTGGCTATGGGGAGATCAGGACCTATCTTGACGCCCGGCTCGATGAAGTTCCAAGAGATGTCCGTAACTGGGAGCCGGCTGCCAGACGGGGAAGTCTCGATATTCTCATGATCTCAGGCGGCGGTGCGGGGGGCGCGTTCAGCGTCGGTGTGCTGGCGGCGTGGAGCGAGGCAAAGACTCGCCCTCAATTCGACGTCGTCACCGGCGTGAGCACGGGAGCCTTGATCGCGCCCTACGCATTCCTCGGGTCGGCCTATGACGACACCTTGGTGCATCTCTACACGAGTGGCGTTGCCGAAGACCTTGTGCGAAGCAGGCGCGCCGGCGGACTGTTTGGGCCAAGCTTGCTGCGAGCCGATCCATTGAGACAAATGGTCGAGCGTTACATCACGCCTGCGATCCTGAAGCAGGTGGCTGGCGAACACAGAAAGGGCCGTCGCCTCCTTGTCCTGACGACCAATCTTGATACTCAACGTGCCGTCGTCTGGAACATGGGTGCTATCGCCAACAGTGGCCGCCCCGATGCGCTAAAGCTGTTCCAGGACATTGTGATAGCGTCGGCAAGCATCCCGGGCATTTTTCCCGCAGTCATGATCAACGCCGAGTCGGAAGGGCGCCACTTTCAGGAAATGCATTCCGATGGTGGATCCGCCTCGCAGGTACTCATGCTTCCGCAGGCTATTCTAACAAGCAGCATCCGTCTGGTGGCAACGAAACAACAAACCGTGAATTTCTATGTGATCGTCAATAACGCACTTATCCCCGAATTTTCCGCCACACCAAACAAAACCCTCTCGGTGATCCCAAGAGCATACACAATCTTCCTCAAGGCGCACACCCAGAGCGCGCTGACGGCCCTCTATAACTATTCCAGATTGACCGGAGCCCGCTTTCATCTTGCATCGATCAATACTCAGGTTCCCTATACGAACTCCGATCCGTTCAATAATGGCTACATGCGGGCCGTTTATAACCTCGGATACGCTGAAACTGCCGGTGGGATTGTGTGGAAAGACAGCCCCGATTTCCGCTGAATCTCGAATATCGCACATTCTGGTGGCGTCAATTTCCTAGAACTGGGAGACCGTTCCAATGCCTCGTCTTGGTGTTGAATGTGAGCGCGTTGTGTGCGGCGGCAAGAAGGAGCGAAAGTAAATGGAGGAAGCCCGTTATGTAGAACCGAATGACTTTTCTATTTATGAATGTGAGCACTGGCGGGTACAGCATTGCTCAGACATAGCCATTCCAGGATATCTGATTCTTGAGCCGGTAATATTGCGTCAATCTCTTTCGGCGCTGGACATTGGAGCGCAATCGAGCCTTGGCCAAATGCTTATCTTATGTGTAAGGGCCGTTGAACAGGCCGTCGAACCAGAACGGGTATATACTGCTTGCTTCAACGAGACGAATTCGGGCGTGCACTTTCATATTTTCCCACGCACACATGATATGAATATATTTGGGGTACGCCCTGATATCGACACTATCGATGGTCCCATGCTTCTGTCGCAGGTCCGACATAAAATGCGCGCTATTCCCGCCTCGGCCGTAGCGAAGAAGGAAATTAAGGAACGGATTATTGCGTTGCGGGCTTTTTTCGCTAACGAAGCTATAGTGGGTGTCTAAGCTATACGCACGTTTCAAAGGTCAGGTTAGCCATCGCTGCAGGGAACGCCAAATTGGTCGCCATTCAATTGGCCAATCATCAGCTGTTCGGATCCGCCACGCGTGGGGAGATCGAAGTCGACAGCATTAGCGCGGCGACAGAAGGTTTGCGAGAGGTTCTCGGGCATGATGAAACCCGCCAAGGTGGCGGGACGTGCGGGATGGCAATGAGAACTATGTCTAGGCTGTAGACCGCAGAATGAACATTGCACGCGGCAGTCGTCTCCAGGCAAGAGCAACAGCTTACGGTGCCTACTTTTTCCTACGCGAACGTAGCGTATGGGCGTAGGATAGCAGCCATGCTGCCTTACTACTCATCGTTCTTTACAGCTTCGAATTCCGCACGTGCCCTTTCCATCGTAGGACGGTGCTTGACCGCCCAAGTGGCGAGAACGCGCAGCGGCTCGATTAGCGAGCGGCCGAGTTCGGTCAACTCATATTCCACCTTCGGCGGGATGGTCGCGTAGGCGGTGCGCGTTACCAGTCCATCTCGTTCGAGTGCGCGCAACGTCAGTGTGAGCATGCGGTGCGAGACGCCGCCGACCTGACGCATGATTTCGTTGAATCGCAGCCGGCCATTTGAGAGCGCGCCGACAACCATGACTGTCCATTTGTCACCGATGCGGTCCAATATTTGGCCGACCGCGCGGCAATCATCGGGGTGATGCTCAACAAAGGCATGTTTTGTCTTATCCGATACGTCCATGGTCATTGCTAAACCTTCGAACCGTTGAGTCAGGAACACAAATGTTCCTGACGCACATCTGTGTGCATTCTTGTGCTCTTACCCGATATCGATCATATCGTCACTTACTTTTTGTTCGTGGATCGGAAGGGGGCATTCCAAATGAAAATCGGTGTGAGTGGCGCGAGTGGCAAGCTGGGCGGAACGGTCGTTGCGGAACTGATTGCGCGAGGCCGTGGCCGCGATGTGGTCGCGATATCGCGTTCGCCCGAAAGCCTCAGAGCAACGTGCGAGGCGCGGCATGGCGACTATGACCAACCTCGAACGCTCGTGAAAGCCTATGCGGGCCTTGACAGACTCCTGATCATTCCAAGTGCCGACTTGCGCCCGGGCGTGCGCGGCGCCCAACTCAAAAACGCCATCAATGCTGCCCTCGGAGCCGGTGTCGCGCATATCTTCCTGATCTCAGCAGCGGGCACGCACGAGGAAGCCGACCCGAGCCTCGGTGCGGCATATTGGACTGGGGAGCAGCACCTCATCAAGACCGCGCCGCGATGGACAATCCTGCGGATGAGCTACTATGCCGAGAGCATGGCTGACGAGATCAAGATATCTCAGGGCCAGGGCGTGCTCGCGGGCTTGGGAGATGAGCGCGTTTCCTACGTTTCGCGCAACGATCTGGCCGCCGCGGCGGCCGGCGCGTTGATGGGGCATTACCACGAAGGTGCGATCTACACCGCCACGGGGCCTGCCGCCGTCACAGGGCCCGAACGGGCTGAGATCGTTTCGGAGTTGCTGGGCAATCCGATCGCCTTTGCCGTCATCACAGAGGAACAATTCCGCGCCGGGCTTTCACAGTCGGGGCTTCCCGACCTCATCATTGAGGCGTTCGTCGAGATCAAGCACACCTTCGTCAAAGGCAAGTTCGATATTGTGACCGGCGATGTCCAACGTCTCTCCGGTCGTTCTCCGAAATCCTTGCGCGACATCCTCGCGCAGCAACTGGTCCAAAAGAGGTTTTATTAGAGATGATCAGAACATATGCATACTGGATAAGCACAGCGCTTCTGTGCCTGCTCTACATTGCTTCGGTGACGATGTACCTGACGATGGGGGATCAGGTGCGCCAGTCGCTCGTTGGGCTGGGCTATCCCGCGTACCTCCGGGAAGTTCTCATCACCGTCAAAATCCTGGGTGTCGTGGCGATCCTGTCACGCGTCAGTGTTCCTCTCAGCGACCTCGCCTATGCAGGGATGTTCTACCACCTTCTGCTCGCCTTCTCGGCCCATATCGCCGCTGGTGACGGCGGGTTCATGCCCGCAATTCTGGGGATCTTTGCGCTAACCGTCTCGTTCCTCACGCAGAACGCGGCGCGGGCGACGAAATCGCCTTATCCACGAACGATTGGAACGTAGATGCACACTCTCATCACTCCAAAGAGCTTAGTTCCGTCGATTCCTCCCATTGTCTCGCGTCTCGCTTCTGGCGGGCTCGATCCGGTTCTGGCCCCTCGGCTGGTCGTGAATCACTCCGGGACCGCCCGAGAGAATATTGCCGCCCATGCGATGATGTCCGCTGCGCCCCAGGCCTTTACAGGCTTGGGACATGCCCCCTTAATCCAATGCCCAGGCACGCTATTGGCCTGAAACACGTCTTCCTACCAAGGTATGCTCACAGGTGTTCTCCTGATGAGATCAGCTAGACCGAGGTGTGTCTTTAAGTCTTTGAGGCAGGGAACCCTTGCTGTGATCCTCCTCTTGAGCATCGCGATTGAAGTCACTGTGACACGTTCAGCGTTCGCTTCAATCCACAACCCGACCGGAAAACTCTTCCAGTTCCCCGCCACGACATTCCATCTCACCCGTAACAGCCGCAATGCAGATGTGGACCAAGATTGCCCATCTTCAGGTAGCCTTTTCGCAGATCTCGTGCCGTACCTTGACGAGGGGCCGATAAGTTTAAAGCGCCGTATGAGCGGGGATCATCGCTCATTTGCCCGTTCTGAGTTCGGCACCCAGTCTGGCATTGTCGGAATAGACAACGCCGATCGCGATCTATTGAGCGGGAGAGTGTGCCGCCCGCCGACCTGGCCTGACCTCAAAAAAATTCGATCGGATGACGGGGGAAACACGCGGGGCGGCGCGTATAAGCTGCAAGAGCCGAGAAAAGCGAGCAGTGCACATGCGGGCACGAGAATTGGCGGCGCCATGGCAGGGGATAGAATTTGGATGGGTCGCGCTCGTATTCTTAATCAAGCGGAGTCTGGGGAGGAGCATGGTCGAACCCCGGGCCTATAATCAAACTGCTGATGGCGAGCTTCTATATTGGTCTGCGCAGGGAGACCGGAGAGCCTTCGACGAAATTGTCATGCGTCACGGTTCGTTTGCCCTGAGTGTGGCAAGCCGTCTGACTTTGAATACTCGTGATGCTGAGGACGTGGCCCAGGATGCGATGGTTAAGTTATGGCATCAGGCCGGTCGCTTTGATCCAGAACGGGCCCGCCTGAGAACATGGCTCTACCAGATCATCGCCAATCTCTGTATCGATCGGCGCCGTCGCAAAGAGGCGGTATCGCTTCCTGATAACTTCGACGCTATCGATCCTGGCGCATTGGCGGATGAAATATTGGCAAAAGCCGAGCGCGATGCTGCCGTGGCCACGGCTCTTCGTGCGTTGCCCCCACGTCAGCAGGCCGCGATGATGCTCGTTTACGAAAAAGGGGTTTCTGGCGCGGAAGCGGGGCGTATTCTTGGATTGTCAGCCAAAGCAATAGAGCGTCTGCTTGCACGCGCGAGAACCACTTTGCGTGAATGGTTGCTGGCAGAGCATGATAAGCAGGGAGAATAGATATGTTGTCGATCGAACGTTTTACGTCACTGGCGCGAAGTTACGGGGCGAACTTTGATCTGTGGCCCATCGGGGTACGAAGCGATGCGCTGGCTCTGCTGGAAACCTCCAAAGAGGCTCAAGCTGTTCTTGCCGAGGAGTGCGAACTTGATGACGCGATCAGTGCCGCGCCGTGGCATCGGGAAACCTCCTTGTGGCCAGCTGACGAGCGAAACGCTGCCTTGTTGCGCTTGAGAACGAACGTCGCTGCGCGCATAGCGGTTAAGCAATCTGGGCCTTTCCGATTGCCCGGACGTTTTTTTGCGTATGTTCGTGGGCTTTGGCCGGATCTGAATTGGCTGGGGGTTGCCTCTAGCAGTGGAATCGCGGTCGTTGCAGGTCTTTTCATCGGGATGCATTTTCCGAACGTACCCGCCTCCAATGATCTGGTCTCAACCCTTCAGGTCGCGTCAATCCCTATTTTCATGGAATGAGCAGGAACATGGTTCACGAACAGGCAGGCAGACAAAAATGGCTGCGAATTACCCTCGGTGTGTCACTCGCGTTGAATATGTTCCTTGTCGCTTTTTGGGGAGGGCAAATGCTGCGTTCAACACCAAGTGTTCCCAGTGGTGATGATCCTCTAGTCCGCATACTGGCTGTTGCCGAAGCAAACCTACCTCCTTCGGATGCCAAACTGTTCCGCGAGACTCTCCTCAAGGAAGAACCGCGATACGCGCAAACCGTAAAGAAACTCGTCCAGGCTCGGCAAGAAATGCTGAAGCAGGTCTCCGCAGATCCATATGATCCAGTTGCAACCCTCATCGCACTTAACGCAACGCAGAGTGCCTGGACGGAGTTCATGGATGCAATCGGTCGTCCATTGGTTGATGCGGTCGGCGTCGTTTCACCAGAAGGCAGGCGCAGGGTGGTTGCCGATCAAAAGGCAAAGGGGATAATGCGCGTGCCTTAACTAATTGCGGTCGAGCGCGGGACCAACCCGGAACGCGATCGAATTTTATTGTTCATTTCATGTCTACGAGATTGGCGAATGCTGGCTCGGGGGATCGAACCCTGTGGTGCCGCATGCGTCACAGATTTACACTATACCTCGATGAATAGGCCTGCACCCTGGGAACGTCGATCGAAGACCTTCGCGCCTTCGGCACGCTTGCAAAATTGCACGTAGCTTGTTTCGGAACCGGCCAATCCTCCCCTGTTTTGTCGAGCGGTACATTTCCGTTCGTCGCAACATCTCAGCCCTTCAGCCCCTAATTAACGACGGTGCGTGCAAAAAATCCGACCATCCATGTCGCATCGGGCATCGGGCACCGTATCAGTAGCACTTCATCAATTCCGGAGAACTGCTGATGTTTTCAAAATTTGCCCTGGGGTTACTTCTGAGCATGTCTGGCCCTGTTGCTGGAATGGCTCACGAGCAAGCTTCCAAAATTCCATGGGAGACAACCCCAGGGGTGCAGGAGCCCGCAGAGGAGTTTTGTCTCTCGACCGAAGACGGAAAGCGGAATGTTGTCTGCGTAACGCTCCAAGCTGACGAGGACGGATACGAGTTGTGCATGTCCGACGAGGTCGCTGCGACCAACAGATGTGTCAGCAGCTACCGCTTTGACGACCCCGACGACTCCGAGGGTGAAGGCTTGGAGGAAGATCGTTGGAGCGTCATCAACCTTTAAATACCTGAGCGAATTGACCTCATCCGTCGCGTTTCCCAACGCTTAGGCTCGGAAAGTCTCGACCACCTCAAAAGGAAAAAGTTATGAACAAAACGCGTATTTGGTTTATGCGCCGCACCATCTTGAGTGCATGTGCAGCGATCTTGATGGCCGTGATGTCAGGCCCGGCTTTGGCGGCAACAAGAGGAGCCACGGTCACTAGCGTCAATCTGAGGGCCGGGCCTGGAACATGGTATCCCGTGGTAACCGCGATGCCGCCAAGTGCAGCTCTTACCATTTATGGGTGCCTCGACGCAGCGTCCTGGTGCGATGTGTCGTGGGGTGGCGCACGCGGCTGGGTCTCCTCGAACTATGTCAGCGTCTACTATCAGGGTCAAACGGTCGCCATATCACCGGCGCTCATTCCGGTGATCGGTTTGACTGTTGTCGCGTTCAACCAAGCCTACTGGAACAACCACTATGCGAGCCAGCCATGGCATGGGCAGTGGAACGGCTATTATGCCCGGACTGGCGGAGCTGCGCGGGGAGGGTGCGTAGGCCCCGCCTGCGGTGGTTCTGGCGTCGTGCGCGGTCCTAACGGTGGCGGTGCGGCCGCACGGGGATTTTGCGGACCGGAACAGTGCGCCGGTGGTGCCGTCATGCGGCAGCCCGGTGGCGGGCTCCAGTTTCGCGGGGGCGTCAGGGAACGTTGAAGCGAACCTTTTAGGGACGCCGGATCGAAGGAAACGTACGCCGTTTCCGTTCAAATCCGGACCGTCAGCCATGACCTAGGGGAGGCTGAGGCGGATCACCGCCTCGGCATCTTCGGTCAAAAAAGGTGAGGACCAGCCTGCCGGTGCAGAAACACCGCGACAACGGGCCATGCACAGGGGATCAACTTTGGATAATCGCGCAAATAGTCGCCCCCCGATTTCCGGTCCGTCCCAGGCTGCTCGGAAGAGGCCTTCCGGTACCCTGTCGATGTGGGTGCGCGGTCTGGCGACTTGGGTGATGGCGCTCACCGTCACCGCCTGTGCAACCACGCCGCCACCGTCTCAAGCGCTGTCTTCGTCGGCGTTTCTACGCCCGACCTCGGACAAGAAGAGGCCTTACGCGTACCATCGGCCGGATGCGAATTTCGCAGCCTACAGTCGCGCCATTATTCCTCCCACGACGATCTACGCAGGGCCAGACGCACAGTTTGGCAAGATGTCCGCCGCCGATAAGCAGGCACTCGCCAGCTACATGCATCAGGAATTCTCCAAGGTTCTTGGCCGACCCTTTCAGCCCGTCGCGCAGTCGGGGCCAGGCACGTTACGCGTCAGGCTAACCCTGACCGGTGCGGAAGCAAGCACACCGGTGCTGTCCACCGTCTCGCATGTTTTCCCGGGTGGGCTCGTTGTCAATGCCGGCGCGCAGGCCACTGGCGGCCGTGGCACGTTCTCAGGCTGGGTGTCTTATGCTGTCGAGATCGAGGATGCCGAGACCGGCACCCTGCTCTACGCCCATGTTGCAAGCAGGAGCGCCAACGCGCTCGACATCACCGCCAACTTCCGGGGGCTCGACGCGGCGAGGGCCGGAGTACGCTCAGCGGCAGACCAGCTGGGCAAAGAACTGGCCGGCAGCACCAGATAGCTGCGGGCGCCAATTTGCCTTTCGCGGGTGGGCTAGAGACTGCCGGCTCGAAGCCGGCACCGACAATCACAAGGAGTTCAGGCTTTGACGGGAAGTTATTCAAGAAGCGACGACCGCAGAATGCAGGCAGGCATATCCAACCCATCGCTGGGGGCCGATCCTTGGCGCTGGGTGATATAGACAACGCCGTCGCTGCCTGGTCGGCGATCGTAATGGCCCAGCGGCCCAAAGACGTTAAGCGGCACGGTCACAAACTAACTTGTGCACAAGAGGGAACCCAACATGGTTCGCAAATACATCTACTGGATTAGCACAACGGTGCTGTGCGCAGTTTACCCTATTGCGACGGTCTTCTATATGACGCAAGCCGACACCTTGAGCCAGGCTGACGGGGCATTGGTCTACCCGGCGTATCTCCTGACAATCTTGACTATGGTGAAGCTTGTGGGTCCCGCGATGATCCTCGCGCGCGTCAGTGTCTTCCTCAGTGACCTCGCCTATGTCGGCATGCTCTACTATGTGTTGCTGGCTCTCTCGGCGCATCTCGTCGCCGCCGAATACGCCGGCGCGGTCCAGTCCGTCGTCGGACTGGCGGCGCTTGTTGCGTCCTTCGTCACCCAAAATGCAGCCCGCAAGAAAAAGTCGCCTTACTCACCGGAGGGTGCGGCGTGCTTCGGCGCGTCTTGAAATGGCGAGGTTCGTGGATGCGGGCCTCAACCCGATCGCCCCCCAGCCGGAACTATCCTTCGACCGCGTCGATGCCGGCTCCGCCCTACACATTTCAGAACTCACACCCGAGGGTTCGAACACTAAGAGAAGCGCATTCATGGTCCTACTAACGCGCATCAGTCCGGCGATATCGCTCGCACTGCTAATAGCTTGCGCTCCCGCAGAACAGCCTGTGCCCAAGGAGGCGCGGTACGTCGAGACGATCGTCATTGAGGCAACGGAAGTTTCCGGTACCACCTCGACCTCCGGCAAAATCAGCGCACGCATCCAGGCCGACCTTTCCTTTCGGGTCGGCGGACGAATTGCGGAGCGGATGGTGGACGTCGGCGACCACGTGAAGGCGGGGCAGGTTCTCGCGCGTATCGATGACAAAGAGCAAAAGGCCGATCTGCAGGTGGCTTTGGCAAACCTCCGGTCCGCACAGGCGCAGAGGACCCAGGCACAACAGTCGTATACCCGTCAGCAAAGCCTGATCGCTACTTCCGTGACGACTCAGGCCGCAGTCGATAGCGCGCGTGAGGCCCTTCTCACCGCACAGGCCACCGTCCGGTCGGCGGAGGCCCAGGTGGATACAGCGGAGGACACATTGCAGCAAACGGTCCTGAAATCAGTGGCCGACGGCATCATCACGGCTCGCAACGCTGAGGTCGGTCAGGTCGTGCAAGCTGCTCAAGCAATTGTTTCGCTCGCCTATGACGGCCCGCGGGATGCCGTTATCAATATTGATGAGGCCGCTTTGCTCGGTCGCGGGGTCGAAAACGTGGCTGAGGTCAGGCTTCTGTCCGGCGGCGGGACGTACAAAGCAAGAGTGCGCGAGGTCTCACCCAGCCTTGACACGACGACGGGAACCATCCGGGTCAAGCTTGGTCTTGAAGGCGGGCTTGACGCACCGCTCGGCAGCAGCGTCGTCGTGACTGCCAGACACAAGCCACAAACGGTGATCGAGCTGCCCTGGTCGTCCATGGCGTCCTCCGATGGACGTCCCGCCGTCTGGCTTGTCGACCCAAACACCCGAGCGGTGTCACTTTATCCCGTAGGTGTTACCAGCTACGCCGTCGAACGATTTTCAGTGGGATCTGGTCTGAACGCAAACGACGTGGTTGTTTCCAACGGCACCAAGTTTCTGAGTGACGGCGACGTCGTGACTTTCGAAGGAGCCGCGCCATGAAGAGAGTTCTTCAGCTATCGGTGCTGCTTTCGACCCTGGCGCTTTTGCCCGCGTGCCAGAAGGAAGAAGAATCCGCAACTGTGCAACCGCGACCCGTTCTTTCCCAGATCGCAGAGCCGTCCCCATTGGCGGCGTTCTCGCTGCCGGGGACGGTGGAAGCACGGGTGCAGACCGAGTTCGGTTTCCGCATCCTCGGTCGCATCGTCACCCGCAAGGCGCTGGTCGGCGACTTCGTGAAGAAGGGCGATGTTCTGGCGACTATCGATCCGCTGGCGCTCGAGCTAGCAGTCAGCAGCGCGCAGTCTGACCTCTCCAACAGCCAGGCGCAACTTGTCAACGCGCGCATCAACGAGGGTCGGCAGCGCACCCTGTTCGAGAGGCGAAGCGGGACGAAGGCCACGTTCGAGACCGCGCAACAGGAACGTGAGACCGCCGAAGCCAATGTCCTTAAGGCACAGGCCAATTTGGACAAGGCCAAGGAACAGCTTGGCTACGCGCGCCTTGTTGCTGAATTCGACGGCCTTGTCACCGCAACCTCTGCCGACGTCGGTCAGGTGGTCTCCGCCGGTCAGACTGTCGTCACCCTGGCGCAGCCGGACGAGCGCGATGCCGTACTCGACGTTCCCGAAGCTGCAGGCGTGTTACTGAAGCCTGGAGCGGAATTCGATGTCGCCCTGCAACTCGACCCGGCGATCCACGCCAAGGGGCTGGTCCGCGAAATCGCACCCGAAGCGGAGGACACAACCCGCACGCGGCGGACACGGCTGACCCTCGTCAATCCACCGGAAGCGCTCCGGCTTGGAGCAGTCATCACGGCCAGTACCACGAGTGATGAAACACCGCTCATCCGGCTGCCTTCATCTGCTGTGCGAGTGGACGGAGCAAAAGCTTTTGTCTGGATCATCGACGTGCCGACCGGAAAGGTGTCGTCGCGTCCGATCACGCTCGCCGAGCCGTTGGTCGTGGGTGGCACTGTGACTGTAACCGAAGGAATCAACCCCGGCGACCGCGTCGTCACCGCCGGCGTCAACACACTTGAAGACGGTCAGACCGTCCGTATCGATCAGGAGTCCGTGATTTGAAACCTTTCAACCTCTCGGAGTGGGCGCTCGAGCACCGCTCGCTCGTCTGGTACTTCATGATCGTCTTTAGTCTTGCTGGCGCCTTTTCCTACTTGAATCTCGGCCGCGAGGAAGACCCGAATTTCACCGTCAAGACGATGATCATCAATGTGCGGTGGCCCGGTGCATCCGCAGAAGAGGTCACGCGGCAGGTCACCGACAGGATCGAGAAGAAGCTCGAGGAGCTCGACGCTCTCGACTTCACACGCAGCGAGACGATCGCAGGACAGGCGACGGTCTACGTCGACCTTCTACCGACCACCAAGGCGAAGGATGTGGCAGGCAACTGGGTGCGCGTCCGCAATATGATCGACGACATCAAGGGCGACTTCCCGAGTGGTGTATTGGGTCCGTTCTTCAACGACAGCTTCGGCGATGTGTATGGCAACGTTTTCGCGTTCACCTCTGACGGCCTGACGCAGCGGCAGCTGAGGGACCTTGTGGAAGACACTCGCGTGAAACTGCTGAACGTCCCCAACGCCGGCAAGATCAACATTATTGGAGCGCAGGACGAGGTCGTGTATCTTGAATTCTCGACCCGCAGAATCGCCGCGCTTGGCATCGATCAGCAGTCCGTCATCGAGACGCTGCAGGCGCAGAACGCCGTGGCCCAGTCCGGCTTCGTCGACGCAGGGCCCGAACGGATCGCAATTCGGGTTAGCGGCCAATTCACGTCGGAGGACAGTCTCAAGGCGATCAATCTTCGGGTCAACGACCGCTTTTTCCCATTGACCGACATTGCAACGATAAAGCGGGGCTACGTCGATCCACCGACGTCGCTGTTTCGCTTCAAGGGCGAGCCGGCGATCGGCCTTGCAGTCGGCATGACCCCCGGTGCCAATCTCACGACGTTTGGTGAGGCGCTGGACGAGGCGATGACGCGCGTCGTCGCCGATCTCCCGATCGGCGTGACGGTCGAACGGGTTTCCGACCAGCCGGCTGTCGTGGAAGAAGCGGTTTCCGGCTTTACCCGAGCCCTGTTCGAAGCCATCGCAATCGTTCTCGCGATCAGCTTCATCAGCCTTGGCGTTCGGGCCGGTCTCGTGGTGGCGATTTCGATTCCGCTCGTTCTGGCCATCACCTTTGTCGTCATGGAATACACTGGCATTTCACTGCAGCGCATCTCGCTGGGCGCGTTGATCATCGCGCTCGGACTTCTCGTGGACGATGCTATGATCGCGGTCGAGATGATGGTTGCGCGGCTTGAAGTCGGCGACGATCTGCGCACGGCCGCGACCCATGTGTATACCTCGACCGCATTCCCGATGCTGACGGGAACGCTCGTCACTGTCGCCGGCTTCATCCCGATCGGCCTCAACAGCAGCGCGGCGGGCGAGTTTACCTTCACCCTGTTTGTCGTTATTGCCGTTTCGCTTGTCGTTTCCTGGGTGGTGGCAGTGCTGTTCACCCCCCTACTGGGCGTGACAATCCTGCCGAAGACCATGAAATCGCACTACGACCAGAAGGGCCGCGTTGCGCACGGTTTTGCCTGGATCCTGGGCATTGCCATGCGCTGGCGCTGGATCACGATCATTGCCACAGTGGTTGTCTTCGCACTGTCGCTTGGCGGTCTCGGCCTTGTACAGCAGCAGTTCTTTCCGGCTTCCGACCGCCCGGAACTCATTGTGGACTGGAGCATGCCCCAAAACAGCACGATCGCCGAGACCGACCGGCAGATGGCGAAGTTTGAGCGCGAGAAGCTCGCAGGCAATACCGACATCGACCATTGGTCGACCCATGTCGGCGAAGGTGCGCCACGCTTCATCCTCTCCTACGACGTGCAGACGCCGGCTGTCTGGTTCGGACAGATCGTTATCGTCGCCAAGGATCTCGACTCGCGCGACAGGTTGCGTAAGGATCTTCAGGCCTATCTCGCAAAGACGTTTCCGGGAACCGATGCTTTCGTCAAACTGCTGGACATTGGTCCGCCCGTCGGCAAGCCAGTGCAGTACCGCCTCAGTGGCCCCGACATCCAGAGGGTTCGCGATCTTGCGCTGAAATTCGGCGCGGTGATCAACCGGCAACCGCTACTATCCAACATGACCTATGACTGGAACGAGCCGACGCGTGTCGTGAAGGTGGACGTTCTGCAGGACAAAGCGCGTCAGCTCGGCGTGTCGTCCGAGGATATCGCGAACGTGCTGAACAGTGTCGTCCAAGGGACTTCCATCACCCAGATCCGCGACGACATCTATCTGATCGATGCGATCGGTCGGGCCGAAGACGCCGAGCGTGGATCGATCGAGACGCTGCGCAACCTCCAGCTACCGGGGTCGGACGGCAAATCCGTACCGCTGTCCGCCGTCGCAAAATTCCGCTACGAACTCGAACAACCAAAGATCGCGCGAAGAGACCGCATCCCTACGGTCACCATAAAGGCCGCCGTCATCGGGCCGACACAACCGGCAACCATTGTCGAACAGCTTAAACCTGACGTGCAGAAGTTCACCGACGCCCTTCCAGTGGGTTACAAGGTCGAGGTCGGCGGCTCGGTGGAATCGAGCGCGGACTCGCAGGCACCCATCATCGCCGTTGCGCCGCTTATGCTGTTTACAATGGTGACGATCCTGATGATCCAGCTTCAAAGCTTCAGCCGTCTCTTCCTGGTGTTTGCTGTCGCGCCGACGGCCGTGATCGGGGTGGTCGCGGCGCTCTTGCTGAGCAATGCTCCCTTGGGCTTCGTCGCGATCCTCGGCGTGCTTGCCCTGATTGGCATCCTCATCCGAAACTCGGTTATTCTCGTTGTGCAGATCGAGCATCTGAGGAGCGAGGGCGTCGCGCCGTGGCAGGCTGTCTTCGAAGCAACCGAGCACCGGATGCGCCCGATACTTTTGACGGCGGCCGCTGCCACTCTCGCGCTCATACCGATCTCGCAGGAGGTGTTCTGGGGACCAATGGCTTACGCCATGATGGGAGGGATCGTTGTGGGCACGGTCCTGACGCTCCTATTCCTTCCGGCTCTCTACATCGCCTGGTTCCGGATACCTGCCCATGATGCAGACATGTCAACCGCCTCGGCGTGAACCTTGTACGAATGGGCGCGTTGGAAGCGCCCTGTAAAATCTCAACCAGTTGGATCCATTCATGCCCGTATCGTTTCTTGTCATTCTCAGTCGGTCATCCGGCAGACTTGTGTTTTTAGCGTTCATTGCTTCTTTGTCGGGATGTGCTTCGCGACCGTCAGCGACGGTACTCGAGCCCGTCTCGATACGCCAGAATATGGGCCAGAAGGTCAGTCTCCTCGCCGTCACCAACCGAAACAAGGTCGAAAAGGACGGTGGCTTCGGCAGCAAGTGGGCAGGGAACCTGACATACGAGCGCTACGACTTCTCGGTGCCGCGCGAACGGACGGTCGCGGCCATCACGTACCCGTCCACTACTCCAGACACACGCCGGGATTTTTTAGTCACTGGACGGGATAAACTGACGGAAGCGTCATGGATTGAGGCCGCCAGTAGCGCTGCGACCTCCGATGGCTCCGTCGCTCTTTTCGTTCACGGATATAACTACCGGTATCAGGAAGCCTTGTTCAGGGCGGCACAGATGGCTGCTGATGCAAGCACGTTCAGCCCGCCGATCCTGTTCTCTTGGCCATCCGCAGCAAGCGTGACGGGATACGTCACCGACCGGGATGCGGCACTATATTCAAGGACAGAGCTCGAGCGCGTTCTGACGGTTCTTGCCAAAGCACCAAAGGTCAAGCGCATAATCTTGTTCGGTCACAGCATGGGCGGATTCCTGTCTATGGAAGCGGTGAGACAGCTCAAACTCGAAGGCCGTGACGATATTCTCGGAAAGATTCAAATCGTCTTGGCGGCCCCGGACATCGACGTCGATGTGTTCCGGGCACAGCTCCTCGACATTGGTCGCCTGAAGAGCCCGATTACACTTCTTGTTTCGAAAACTGACCGCGCGTTGTCCATGTCGAGTCTGGTGGGCGGTGAACGACCCCGTGTTGGTCTCGTAGACATAGCCGATCCGCAAATAAGGGATGCGGCAATAAAGGCGAACGTTTCGGTCATCGATATCTCGTCCGTCGAGGCCAACGACGGCCTAGGTCACGACCGGTATGCAGCACTCGCCCGCTTTGGCGGCGAACTTGAAAAAGCCGAAGCGCGAGCACGCAACGGTGGCGCTTTCGTATTCGACGCGGCGGGCGAGGCGGTCGCAAGTCCGTTCCGGCTTGCCGGGCAGATCGCCCGGCAATGATGGACATACGACACCGACGGAGTCGTCGTATTAGCCCTCGACACGGATCATGTCTGCGCCGAACCGGGCAATGGCAGCAACGCGTTCGTCGCGCGGGGATCCTCGCCTTTAAGGTCGAGCCATCCACGAAGGCCTTGATGAAGCGCCCCGGTTTGTCCCGGTTCGTTTGACGCTGTCAATTCCGGCCGTGTGAACCACTTACTACGATGAGCATCGGGCTAGGCTTGACTCGAAGGTGGTCGGGCTGGCAGCCACTCACTCTGTTTGGATTGACGTTTCCTAATTGGACGCCTCTCCTAGGCGGTGAAGGGCTGAGGTCGGCTGGCCAACCGATATCCATTTCGCAAGACAACGCGGCAAGAAGATCTGATCGATTACCATCTGCGCAGCCCCTACGAGGCCCGATCCCTCGGTCTGTTGGACCACAACAATTCCGAGATCGCGGGTTACGAATGGCAGCGAATGACCATAGATAGCTTGGCGCATGGAGGCGAGAAACAGGTCTCCCAAATGTGATAGCGAACCGCCGGCGACGATGACCGCGGGGTTCAATACATTGATGGTCGCACCAAGAGCTCTCCCTATCGTCATACCGGACATTGCAACCAGGCGCTGCGAAGTCTCGTCTCCGTAGCGAACTCCCTCACCGAGGTGGCTGACTTGAAGGGGTGTTCCGTACTCCTGCAGTCGCGCGAAATAGGCACTGTCGCCATTCCTCCCGGCAGCGACCGCGGCTCTAGAGCGTGCTGTTTTTAGACGGCAGCATATCCTGAGTTTCTAAGATAGTTTGC
>NZ_PQIG01000074.1 GCF_012349115.1 Rhizobium ruizarguesonis | reverse complement strand
CAATGCAAGTGGGGAGGCTATCCGCCAGAGCAATTCCAGCAAAAGTGCATAGCGGTTTTGCGTCCGGAATTGCGTGGAAACAAAGAGAGCATTTCCGTGCTTCGAAGAAAAATGGAAAGGCTCTAGCTATGCATGAAGCTCAGAATGTCGTCTACGAGAGCCGAATGGGCGTCCGTGAGGTTACCGTCTCCGCCGTGGCCTGCGATGCCGGCCAACTGGAGCGCATGTTGATCATAGAGAACATGGTCGACCTGTTGGGCGTCCGCCGTCCCACCGGCGGGAACGGCAATGTTGATGGGATGGAAATAGCCGAAATTGACATCGACCATGCTGCCGGTTGACGATCCGACCCCGTCACCGCCACCGCCGAGCGCATGGTTGCCGGTGAAAATCGTGTCTGACGACAGGTTGAAGCCACCGCCATTGCCGCCGATGCCTGCGATCTGCACAGCTCCCTGATCGAAAATGACATTGTTTGTCTGATGGGCCTCCGCCGAGCCGCCCGCGGCGCCGATGGCGATATTGATCGGCGAGAAGATGGCGATACTCACGTCAACCATAGTGCCGACGAAATATCCATCGCCACCATGACCTGCATAAAAGTCGCCGGTCAATGTGAGCGCAGTTCCCGGGCTCATCGACGGGCCATGGCTCGCGACGTTATGGTCTCCGCCCGAGCCGCCCATGCCGCCGATCTGGGTTGCGCCCTGTAGGAACAGGGCGTTGTTCGATTGGTCAGCGTGAGCCGTCGCGCCGGGGCCTGCAGCCACGGCGGTATTGACGGGGGCAAACAGCGCGACTTCGGTGCTTACGAGTCCACCGTAGAAAAGCCCACTGCCCCCGGTGCCGGCATGATTGGTGCCATCGCCGCTGCCGACGGCAACATTGCCGCTTCCGCCATTCCCGCCTATCCCGGCCATTTCGGTGGGATGCTGATTGATGAGCGCATCATTGCCCTGGAAAGCGTCGGCACCCGAATGAGGTCCCGCAATAGCGGCATTGGACGGCATGAAAACGGCCGACGCGTTGCTGCTGATCACGCCTTCGCTTATCCCGTCACCACCGCTGCCGGCTGAATTAGAGCTTGGACCGGAAGCGACATCCAATGGAAGCCAAGTCGGCACCAGCGCCAGATGTCCCGCGGCCACATTGGAGGCGAGGTGTTGATCGGTGCCCGCCTTGGGCAAGTCTTCCAATAAGGAACGAGTTTCCGCCATTACCGTCTCCATCCGCGGTCAACCGCACGTCCACCGAGCGTGCGGCGCCATGCAGCCTGAATTGTTCAGGCATTGTGCCTCTGAACGTCAGAAAAGCAGAGCCTGCAATTCGTCTACATCCCATCGGCTAGTTCTGTAGCCATTTGGCCGTCATGACCGCAGCGCCCGTTGTGCGAGTTTGCGAGCACTCAATCCCCGTTTGGGTTAGAGGCCCTACATCTTGCACCCTCGTTCTCGCGGCGGGTCATGAAAGCTTTTCAGCTCCAAGCGGGGGTCTCCTCCGCCAAGCGCAGCCTGATCAGAAGCCCGGAATGCAGTCGGTTCGCTTGGGCGGCCGTTGTTTCGAAAAGCGGCGTCGTTTCGACGAGGTCGCAGACATGATCATGACAATGCCATCCGGCCTCAAATCACTTCGTACTAATCAAAAATAACGCTTCGTCACCTGCAAGTATACATCCGAAGGAACATCACCGAATATCTAGATAGTTCACAGATTAAATCGCAGGCAGTATTTGACTGCGGTTGTATTGGCTGGCGGTGACATGCTGGATACCCACGCCGTAAAAGTAACACTGATGAAACGAAGTAGAAGGAGTGACATCAATGCCTATTCCACAGATATCCGACACGATTCATCTCAACAACCCGGATGCGGGTGACGCGAAGGCCGGCAACGGCGGAGATGGCCACAACGATGGGAACATCAACTACAACCCGGTTGCATATGTGGACCCCGTGCAAACGGTCTACGGGGCGGATACCCATCTGCACAATGGCGATCACGTTTGGCAGAAGGCAGGTTGGGACGCCGGCAGTGGCGGAGACGGTGGCTTTGCTCAGGCCAAGAACGGCTTCCTGGCGGCGGTCACGAACAGCGGCGACGGCGGCGCGGGGGGAGATTCCCACTCCAACGGCAGCCAAGGAAACTCGAGCGGCGGCGACACGGCTACCGTGAATGCGGCGACGACCGCGACACAATATACGCAGCTTCTGGCCGATCAGCATGCGACCATCCTCGCAGGCGTCGGCGGCAACGGCGGCAACGGAAACAACGCTCTGGGCGGCGATATCTCGTCAGCTCTGGTTCACACGGATCCCGAAACGACGACGGTGAACAATTCTCTCGATCACTTCATAAACGCCTTCGGCCATATCGACGTCGACCATCTCGGCTCCTGAACTCAGACCTCAAGGGCCGCTGGTTTCGGCCGGCGGCCCTCAAGGTAAGCAGCCTCTTCTTGTCAGTATCAAGTGCAGCGAGATCTGATAATGACAACAATTTCCATAAAGCCACCGCGCCCGCCGACACAGCTTGTTGTTGCGCTCCGGGCTTGTGCCGGGGCATTCGGGCTGGTCTTCCTCTATAGCTGCGGCTACAATCTCTTTCTTCTCGCGCCGTCCATCTATCTCCTGCAGATCTATGACAGGGTCCTGTCGAGCCGAAGCGCTGATACGCTCCTGATGCTGACGATGATCATCGCCATCGGCGTGATGGTCGGGTCCACGCTGGATATCGTGCGCAGAGCAGCTCTTTCGCGCATCGGCAGTTGGCTGGACCACAGGCTGCGGCCCATGGTGCTGACAGCATCGTTCGAATATGCCGCTCGCGCCGATACGGGAGCCGCCACGGAATGCTACAGGGACCTGGCCGCACTACGCCAGTTCCTCGATTCACCGGCTAGCTCGCTCTTTTTTGATGTTCCCTGGGCACCGGTATTCCTGTTCCTGCTCTTTCTTGTTCATCCGCTGCTTGGGACCATCGGTCTTCTGAGCGCGCTTGCACTTCTGCTGTTTGCGTTCCTGACGGACCTGGCGACGAGAGAGCCGCTTGCCTACGCCAATCTTGCCCTTTCGAGGAGCTATATCCGATTTGCGACCGCCCTCAAAAACATCGAGGTGATCCGGGCAATGGGCATGCAGGATGGCGCAGCGCTGATCGTCTATCGCGATGCGGAAATGGCAAGAAGGGCGCAGGACATCGCGATGCATCGAACGGAGATCATTCTTGGTTTCTCCAAATCGATCCGCACCCTCGCGCAGATCCTCATGATGGGATCCGCCACCTGGCTGGTGCTCGCAAACAATGGCAGTGCCGGGATCATCTTCGTTGCGAGCCTGCTGCTCGGACGCGGGCTTGCACCAATCGAGGGCGCAATAGGTGCATGGCGCTCCTTTACGTTTGCGCGCAATGCCTTCACTCGCTTGAACGGAATGCTGATATCAGTTGCATCTGAACACGATGCTCGAATGGTGCCGTTACCGGAACCCAATGGCCTCGTTCTCGATAACGTCAGCTATATCAAGCCATTCGCCGATCGGCCGATATTGACAGGCATCACATTGCGCCTCGCGCCCGGCGATTGCATAGCGCTCATCGGTCCTTCGGGATCGGGAAAATCGACACTCGGTCGCGTCATAGCAGGCGTTGTGCAAGCAACGAGCGGATGTGCTCTTCTCGGCGGGGTCGATATCTCAGCTCTGCGCCTTTGCGGGGGGACCCGCCACGTCGGATATCTGCCACAGGACATCGAACTTTTCGGCGGAGCGATCAAGGATGTGATCGGCCGGCTGGACGGAGGAGATCCCGGCAAAGCGATCGACGCCGCAAAGCTGGTTGGCTTGCACGACGCGATCATGCGGCTGCCCCAGGGCTACGAGACCGATATCGGTGAAGGTGGAAACCTGCTCCTTCGAGCGCAGCGCCAACAGCTGGGCTTGGCACGGGCGGCCTATGGAAATCCGTCTCTGATCGTTCTCGACGATCCGAATTCGAGCCTGGATTATGACGGCGAACGCATGCTGTTCACGGCAATCGAGCGCATGAAATCCAGGGGGATGACCGTCGTTATCATGACTCACCGGATGGGGATCCTACCGGTCACCAACAAGATTGCCATCATGCGTAACGGGACGGTGGCAGCCTTCGGCGACAGCGAGCGGATTTACGAAACCTATCTTCAACCACCGTCGCGAACAGGAACATAGGGAGAAACGCTGCCATGGCCCTTGTTCAACTGGACGCAACGCCGGCGAAATTTTCAAATTCGTCATTTCCAGATTCGTCGGGGACGGGTCGGCGGTTGGTTCCACGATCGACAGCGACGGCCAGGCAACAGACGGCCTATTTGCCGGTGATCGAGTCGAAACAGCGCGGACCCGCCCCCCCTTCGCCCATGCCGGGGCTCAGAGGTGTTGTTTGGACGGGGAACTTGTTGATCCTGGTCTTCATAGTCGGATTGGGAATCTGGTCGGTCCTGGCGCCGCTGCAAAGCGCTGCGATCGCATCCGGCGTTGTCGAACCGGAGTCCAGCCGCAAGACCATTCAGCATCTGGAAGGCGGGATTGTCCGACGGATACTCGTTAAAAACGGCGATGCGGTCATGGGCGGGCAAATCGTGATAGAGCTCGACGATACGAAGTCCCGCTCGGAGCGCGACAGCATTCAAGGGCAACTTTGGGACGCCGAAGGAAGCCGCGCCCGCCTGCTTGCGGAGCAGACGGGCGGCGACCATGTCGCCTATCCTGAGGATCTCAGGGCAGCAATGGACAAATATCCTTCGGTCAGCGCAATTCTGATCGGGCAACAGAAAATCTTCGAAGCCCGTCGCCGGGTCATGCAGGCGGAAATTCAGATCGCCAACGAAAAGATCGCGCAGGTGCGGCAAGAAATCGTCGGACTTGGCGCGCAGAAGGCAGCACTGGCCGACAGAGCGACAATCTCGAGCCAAGAACTGGATCAGGTTACGATCCTCAGCGCCAAAGGACTGGAAAGAAGGAGCAGACTTCTCAACCTCCAGCGGGAAAAAGCAGACCTTGATGGCCAGCAGGGTCAAGTCGAGGCACAGATCTCTCGCGCCTACCAGGTGATCAGCGGGTCGCAGGCCGATCTCGCAAAGCTGGAGAGCGACCGGTTGAGCGAAGTCGCCCAAGGCATGCGCGATACGGAGAGCCGGATCATGCAACTGCGCGAGCGTTTGCGGGCGATCGACGACCAACTCTCAAGGACCGATATCCGTGCTCCCGAAGATGGAACAATCATGAACCTGCGCATCCACACATCAGGTGGGGTGATCGGCGCGGGTGAACCGCTCGTCGATCTTCTGCCACGCTCCGATCGCCTTGTCGTGTCTGCCCACGTCAGACCGGAAGACATCAATCTTGTCCATGCCGGGCTCGAGGCACAGGTCCACCTCCTTCCATACAATCAGCGGCGCGTTCCACTCCTGAAAGGTCGAGTGGAGTATGTATCAGCGGACCGTCTCACCGATCCGCAGAGCGGCCAGCCCTACTTTGCCGCGACAATCCGTGTAACGGACGAGCGGTTGGCGAAAATGAAAGATGTCGAGCTGGTCGCCGGGATGCCCGCACAGACACTGATCGAAACCGGCAAAAGCAGCGTGGCGCTCTATGCTGTCAGACCACTCCTCGACAGTTTCAACAGAGCATTTCGCGAGGACTGAGACCGTGATGGGCAAGCGAAAATTCGACGATGATCAGATTACCGGTATTCTGAAGGAGCACCAAGCCGGAGTGACGGTGGCAGATGTTTGCCACAAGCACGGTATCAGCGAGCCGACCTTCTATCGGTGGCAATCCTTGCAGTTCGGAAATGTCGGTCTCCATGCCAAAAGGGTGAGAGCACTGGAGGAAGAGAACCAGAAGCTCAAGAAGCTTTTGGCCGAATCCATGCTCTCGGCGGCAACACTGAGCGAGATGCTGGCGAAGACATTGAAAGGGCGACACTAACCCTTCAAACTGAGGGGTTTGTTGGCCGCCTTCTGGCCCTGCATATCAGGAGGGCGGGATCATATTTTTGGACGAGGGAGCCTCCCCAAGTGGGGCAAAGGGATACGGCTCGAAAAACAGTAAGCTCGATCACAACGTGGCCGCCCGGCGCGTCTACGTCTTCAAGCGCAGGCTGCCGATCGTTACTTCCGGTGTAATGAACAGGTCCAACATGTTGCGGAATGCGGCATTCGCGAATTCACGATCGTCGGTGCTCATCAGTCCTCCCATGTGGGGATGCGTATGCATCAAGCCACATCGTCAAGGTCGACGTCCAGCGCGCTGGCGATCGACCTGAGTGCGTCCAGGGAGCCCTCCTTCTTTCCGGTCTCGATTTCGGAAAGGTAGGGCTGGGAGAGCCCGGACTTTTCAGCCAGCTCCTTGATACTCATGCCGCGATGCTTACGGAACACCCGGACAGGATCTTCACCGGCGATCAGCGCCTTGACGACGTCTTCAGGCCAGGTCTCTTCGCCAGCGTCGATACGCGCCTTTGCGGCACGCGCGTCGCTGACGTCGACAAGGTCCTGATAGTCGTCTTCGGAAAGCAGCACGTACCCCTTGCCGTCGATAGTCAGTTTCTGGATTTCACCCATGGTGGTCTCCTATTCGTTATAGACGTCGCCGCGTGGGCCGGCCTTGATGACGAGGACCTGCATGGTCTGATCGTCGATGATGACGCGGTCCTGCCCGACACGAATTCGAAAAAATTCGCTGCCTTGCAGCTTCTTGAGGTCGACCGTCTCGCCGTTGGCGAAGGCTTCGACCTTGGCGACGATCGCCGCTGCGCGCTTCGGCTGCATCTTGCGGAGTGCCTTCGCGGCAGCCTTGCTGTAGGCGATCCTTTTCATGAGCCAAATATAGCTGAAAGCGAATTATTTTTCAACAATAATATTGCCAATGGCGATATTTGTGAAATTCTGCAGGTTCTTTCGATCGGATGCCCGCGCGCACCGATGATGCGGATATAAAAAAATACAATGAAAACTACGTTGATAGCAGTGGTGCCCAGGACCGGAATCGAACCAGTGACACGCGGATTTTCAATCCGCTGCTCTACCAACTGAGCTACCTGGGCTAACCTGCTTCCGATGGTCCCTTTTCGAAAAAGAACCGTGGGGCCTTGGTTCACCCCGGAAGCGAGCGGGGTTATAGCATCTTGTTCGCCCATGGCAAGCGTCAAATGACTCTTTTTTGACGGTCTTGCCGGCTTTGCGGATTCATGAGGAAAAATAAGAGCTTCGCGGGCGGAATTCTCTAGTTTTCCTCATCCGGATAATCAGCCTTCGTCTCGTCGTCGGCAACCGGAATGGCATAGGCTCCGGTCAGCCAGCGGGAGAGGTCGGCCTCGCGGCAGCGGTTTGAGCAGAAGGGGTAATGCTCGCGGTGGGAAGGTTTGCCGCATTCGGGGCAAGGGCGCGTCTTGCGCAGCGGTTCGACCTTGGCGGCCGGTTTCTTGTCTTCAGGCATATCGGTCCGTCCTAAAGCATGTCGCGTAAAAGTGTGTAGCGGTCTTGCGACAACGACATGCGTAAAAACAAAGCCTTAAAGCGCGACGCGCGGATCTGAAAAATCGTGACGCACTTTAAGCATCGGCCGTCGGGCTCAGCCCTCGGGCCACCGGCTATGCACATCGAAGCCTTCGCCGGTCAAAAGCAGAATGGTTTCATAAAGCGGCAGGCCGACGACATTGGTGTAGGAGCCCACCATCTTCTGCACGAAGGTGCCGGCGAGGCCCTGGATGCCGTAGGCGCCTGCCTTGCCGCGCCACTGGCCGGAGGCCAGGTAATTCTCGATCTCGAAGCCGGAGAGACGCTTGAAGCGCACCTTGGTCTCGACGATCTTTTGACGGACCTTGCGATCCGGGGTCACCAGGCAAACGCCGGTGTAGACCATATGGTTGCGTCCCGAGAGGAGATGCAGCGAGTTCAACGCCTCGTCAGCGAACTCAGCCTTGCCGAGAATTCGCCGGCCAACGGCGACCACCGTATCGGCAGACAGGATATAGCTGCCCTTCCAGGTGATATCGCCCTTGATGGCGGCAAGGGCTGCTTCGGCCTTCTCAGCCGAAAGCCTGCGGGCGAGCGAACGCGGATGCTCCGACTTCTTCGGCGCCTCGTCGATATCCATCGGCATCAGGCGCGAGGGCTCGATGCCGGCCTGGTTGAGCAGGTCGACGCGACGGGGCGAGCCCGAGGCCAGAATGAGCTTGTATTTCAGCGCCATGGAACCTCGACCATCGGCAGACGGGAGCAAAAACCCTTGCAGGACCTTCGGGCGAACTTACTTGAAACGGTAGGTGATGCGGCCTTTGGTCAAATCGTAGGGCGTCATTTCCACAAGCACCTTGTCGCCGGCGAGAACGCGAATGCGGTTCTTGCGCATGCGGCCGGCGGTGTGGGCGATGATCTCGTGTTCGTTTTCGAGCTTCACGCGGAACGTCGCATTCGGCAGAAGTTCGGTGACGATTCCCGGGAATTCGAGGACTTCTTCTTTAGGCATATAAGTGTTTTCTTCCTGTGGGTTGAATAGGCAGCGCAGCGCGCGCCTTTAAAATTTGGGCGGAAACTACACAATCAACGCAGGTTTGTGAACCTCGTTGATCAGGCTTTCCTTTATTTGTTTTCATGCCGATTGCGCGGCAATGCCATTTCGTTTGAGTAGCCGGCTTTCGATGAGGCCGGCCAGATGATCGCGGACCTCGCGATAGCTCTCCAGAATCTGCTCGCGCGTTCCGATTGCAACCGTCGGATCCATGGTCGGCCAGTAGACGACATCGACCGCATTCGACCGGGTCAGCTCAAGTGCTGCATGATGGGCCTGCGGTGACAGCGTGATGATCAGATCGAAATAATCATCCTCGAGTTCTTCCAGCGTCTGCGGCTGGCGGCGCCCGAGGGAAAGCCCGATTTCATCGAGCACGGCATCCACGAAGGGATCGCGCTCGCCGGCGCGAACGCCAGCAGACCTGATATAGGTGTTGGCCGGCAGAATGCTACGGGCGATCGCTTCGGCTATCGGCGAGCGGATGGCATTCATCCCGCACATGAAGAGGATGGCGCCTGGCCGCTTTCCCTCCTCGACATCGGCGGCGCGCTCCATTGCCGTCATCCGCGCCAGTAGAGCACGCAGACCAGCGTGAAAAGGCGCCGGGCGGTATCGAAATCGACCTCTATCTTGCCGGCCAGCCTATCCTTCAGCGTCTGCGAGCCTTCATTGTGGATGCCGCGCCGGCCCATATCGATCGCCTCGATGCGGCTCGGCGTCGACGAACGGATCGCTTCGTAATAGCTCTCGCAGATCATGAAGTAATCCTTGACGATCCGCCGGAAGGGCGTGAGCGACAGGATATGGGTGGCGACGCCGCCGCCCTCTTCGGTGGTGATGGCAAAAACCAGTTTCGAATCGACCAGCGAGATGTTCAGCCGGTAAGGTCCGCCGACATGGCCGAGCGGCTCGAACTTGTTCTCCTCGATCAGATCGAAGATGGCGACCGCGCGTTCATGCTCGACATCGGGCGTCGAACGGCCGATCGTATCGTCAAGGACGACGTCGCAAAGCCGGAATTCGCCCTTCGCCATGCCCTCACCTTTCGAGGTTGAGGCGGATCGCGACCGATCGCGCATGGGCATCGAGGCCTTCGGAAACGGCAAGGGCGATCGCCGCCGGGCCAAGGGTGCGGAGCTGCTGGGGCCCAAGGCGCAGGATCGAGGTGCGCTTGACGAAATCGAGCACCGAAAGGCCGGATGAGAAGCGCGCCGAACGCGCCGTCGGCAGAACATGGTTCGAACCGCCGACATAATCGCCGATGACCTCAGGCGTATGGGCGCCCATGAAGATCGCGCCGGCATTGCGGATGCCGTCGAGCAGCCGGTCCGGATCGACGACGGCGAGCTCCAGATGCTCGGCAGCGATACGGTTTGCCAAGGGAATGGCCTGCTTGAGATCGGCAACGAGGATGACCGCGCCGAAATCCCGCCAGCTCGCTGCCGCCGTCTCGGCGCGGTTCAGCGTCTTCAGCTGGCGTTCGACCGCCTGCTCCACCGCCTTGCCGAATGCGGCATCGTCGGTGATCAGGATCGCCTGGGAACTGACGTCGTGCTCGGCCTGCGCCAGGAGGTCGGCTGCGATCCAATCCGGATTATTGTCCTTGTCGGCAATGACAAGCACCTCGGAGGGGCCGGCGATCATGTCGATGCCGACGGTGCCGAAGACATGGCGCTTGGCGGCGGCGACATAGGCATTGCCGGGGCCGGTGATCTTGGCGACCGGGGCGATCGTCTCGGTGCCGTAGGCAAGAGCCGCGATCGCCTGGGCGCCGCCGACACGATAAATCTCCGTGACGCCGACAAGCTTGGCGGCGGCAAGCACCGCCGGGTTGACGGCGCCGCCGGTGGCGGGAACGGCGATGACGATGCGATCGACGCCGGCAACCTTGGCCGGCACGGCGTTCATCAGCACCGAGCTTGGATAGCTCGCGGTGCCGCCCGGAACATAGAGCCCGACCGCTTCGATCGCCGTCCAGCGCGAGCCGAGACCGACTCCGAGGTCGTCCTCGTAGATATCGTCCTTCGGCAGCTGCCGGCGATGGTGGGATTCGATGCGGAGTGCCGCGAGCTTCAACGCCCCCAGCACTTCCGAAGGCACCGCCTCGACGGCGGCGTCGATCTCTTGAGGTGTGACGCGCATCGGGACGGTGGCGTAATCGATGCCGTCGAATTTCAGCGAATATTCGGCCAGTGCCACATCGCCGCGGGCGCGCACGTCATCGATGATGGCGCGAACGACGATGTTCACATCCTCGGAGACTTCACGTTTCGTCGTCAGAAAGGCGGCAAAATGCTGCTCGAAACCTTCCGATGCCTGATCCAGCCAGATTGCCAAGGCCGATATTCCTTCTCAACTCGAAACTGCGATGTTCAAACTTTAGGGCGTCAAACACTCATTGTTTTATGCATGTCGTTATCCCGGAACCGCTGCACACTTCCGGGCGACATGCATTAGCGGTGACGAGGCTTGGAGGAAGCCTCCCAGGCACCGCCGATATCGGCCAGCTGGACCTCGATGCATTCGACATCGAGCGCAATCGAGGCCGTGCCGGACAGCGACAGCTCGATCGTGCCCTCCGGCCCCTCGCCCGTTTGCTCGAAGCGCAGCGCCAGCAGCGACAGCACCTCGTCGCGTTTGCCACGATCGATGCCGAGCGAGCGGACGGCCAGCACGCGCTTGAAGACCAGGGCAGCCCGGCGACGCTCGAAACCCTTGCGCTTGCGCTCGGCACCTTCCCAGACGAAACGATTGGCGGCAAGCGCGAACTGCGCGTCACGCGGCGACCAGTCGATGTCGCCGACCTTGAAGACGCTGTCCTGCATATGCGCGGACATGATCGCAAGATCCTCGTTATCGAGCGCAACAAGTTTCAGGTCGGTCATTCAGCCTCATCCCATTACCGGCCTAGGCCGGGCACCGCCGGAATGGCGATGCGTCAGACAAGGGAAATAAGGCGCGGCGACCAATTACGCAACCGGGATGAACGGTGCTTACTCGCTGATGCGCTCGACGATAGCGCCGCAGCGGGTCAGCTTCTCCTCGAGCCGCTCGAAACCGCGGTCGAGGTGATAGACGCGGGAGACCGTGGTTTCGCCCTCGGCCGCAAGGCCGGCGATGACGAGCGAGACGGAGGCGCGCAGATCGGTCGCCATGACAGGCGCACCGCGCAGGCGCTCGACACCCTCGATCTTCGCCGTCTGGCCGGACAGCGAGATCCTGGCGCCGAGGCGGGCAAGCTCCTGCACATGCATGAAACGGTTTTCGAAGATGGTCTCGGTGACATGCGAGACGCCGGAGGAGCGGGTCATCAGCGCCATGAACTGCGCCTGCAGGTCGGTCGGGAAACCCGGGAAAGGATCGGTGACGATATCGACCGGCCTGATGCCGGCGCCATTGCGCTTGATGCGCATGCCGTTGTTGGTCGACGAGATTTCCGCGCCGGCGCGGCGCAGCGTTTCCACCGCGGTCTCGAGCAGCGCCACGTCGGTATTTTCGAGCACAACGTCGCCGCCGGCCATGGCGACGGCCATGGCGTAGGTGCCGGTCTCGATGCGATCCGGCAGGACGCGATGGCGGGCGCCGGAGAGCGAAGTAACGCCTTCGATGGTGATCGTCGCAGTACCCGCGCCCGATATCTTGGCGCCCATGGCGTTCAGGCAGTTGGCGAGATCGACGACCTCAGGCTCGCGGGCGGCATTGCCGATGACAGTCGTGCCGCGGGCAAGCGTTGCCGCCATCATCATCACATGGGTGGCGCCGACGGAGACCTTCGGGAAAGTGTAGCGGGCGCCGATCAGGCCGCCGGCGGGCGCCTTGGCGTTGATATAACCGGCATCGATTTCCATGGTGGCGCCGAGCGCCGTCAGGCCTTCGATGAAGAGATCGACGGGGCGCGTGCCGATGGCACAGCCGCCCGGCAGCGAAACGCGGCAATGGCCTTCGCGCGCCAGCAACGGGCCGATGACCCAGAAGGAGGCGCGCATCTTCGAAACCAGTTCATAAGATGCGGTGGTATCGACGATGGTGCGGCAGGTGAAATGGATCGTGCGCGAATAGGCGTCTTCCTGGCGCTCGCGGCGGCCGTTGACGGCGACATCGACGCCGTGATTGCCGAGGATGCGCATCAGCAGCTCGACGTCGGCCAGATGCGGCACGTTTTCGAGCGTCAGCGTATCGCTGGTCAGAAGCGAGGCGATCATCAGCGGCAGTGCGGCATTCTTGGCGCCGGAAATCGGAATGATGCCATTCAGCTCATTACCGCCGACGATTCTGATACGATCCATGTGCGCTTACGGGCCGAGCCCGCCTTTCCTGAAAGTTCTGCCTTGGAATAAGGAGTGAGGTGTTTAGGGGATTTCTCGACACGCTTCAATTCGCGACGGACGGAACATTACGATTCGTCCATTTTTGCGGCGGGCAGCCCATTTGTTTCGTCGGCTTGGCCCGAACGGCGGGCGCGGACCTGCTGTTTGCGTCGCCCCAGATTTTCCCTGAGCTTTTCGGCGGCGCGCTCGCGGCGCAATTTCGCCTGCGCTTCGATCGCCTGTTTGCGGCTCTGCTGGCCGGTTTCGGTCTTTTCATTCATGCGACAGGATTAGCTGAATTCGCGCCAATCCAAAAGTCCCTTCATCCCAATCGACGCGAAGTTGGAATTTGCGGCTTGCGCTGGCCGCCAAGCTGTGGCAATAGCCCCCCGTTCTCGCGATTGAGCCACACGGCTCGCACGGGTCCTGGTCCTGCTGCCGTAGCTCAGTGGTAGAGCACACCCTTGGTAAGGGTGAGGTCGGTGGTTCAATCCCACTCGGCAGCACCAGTTTTCTCTCAACAAATTCAGTTGGAAGACTGGCAACGCGTCTGGCGCGATCTTGCACAAAACAGCATCAAGAGTACTCGTGGCGGCCCTGAATGGATATTCAGCTTGGGAAGGTTCGTGAACCCTTGAGCAAATTCAACGCGACGTTTCACTGCGATCAACGCCGAAGTCCCACATGAACTACTACGGATATCGGGCAATACTAAAATGCGATTGTGAAGAGAATTGCGGCAAATCAAACTCCGCCGCGCCCCTTGGTAAAACCATGACGTGGTTTCCCCCTGACTGGGATTTTGCCCATCTCTCCATGGTAGGCAAGAATTCATCTTCCGAAAAGGAGATATCGACCGTCACCCTCGGAGTTCGCCGTTTGGCGGACTTCGCAAAGCCGTCAAAATCATGAGCGGTTATGCGGTGGGTCTGGTTAAGATCGCACCATTTGCGGACCCACCATACCCACAGATCTGCTGCCTGCAGCGGAAGAGAGTTCTTGTCGCTTTCGAAGGTCGGTATTCCAGCGTAGCGCTCTCGCATCATGTCGCTTCGGTTCTGCATGTATTCTGGCCAAAGCTTATCAACCACTTTCCCGCTTGAGATTTGATCCATGTGAAACTGAACCGTTTCATCCAAGGGGATCAAGTCTGCAAGCTTCTCTCTTTCAAGATGGAATTTGTCCAACAGGCAGCGAAACGCGATCCAGTAATAGTTCGGGCGATCCCATTCCACGATCTTACCAGGAATATAGATCCGCCTCATCGCTCGTTCAAAATCAGACTTATTGAAGCGCACTGAAATGTACGCTGCGACATAAAGTTGCATTACGCAATAGAAAAAGCCGACCTCTTCAAGATTGTAAGCCATTTCTTGCATGTGAAAATATCGAAGCCCAGACTCGTCCACCCGACCAAATCGCGATAAGTAGGATTGCCACTCCGTAGAGAACGAAGCCCACTCCTCCTTGGTTGATATGCAGCCGCCAATAACGTAGGCATCCTTATCCGGTGAGTAGCTTTCATCAATGTATGCGTGCCAACCCACTACAAATCTCCTGCTCAGAAACAAGCAATTAAAAACCACCCCTTCAAGGGGCAATCAACGATGGGGACAATTGTCGACGGACCACAGGCGACCCTTGGTAAAAGTGAGGTCAGTGGTTCAATCCCACTCGGCAGCACCAGTTTTTCGGTAAGAATATGACCTCCCTTTGCGCCCCACGGCAAAGCTAGTGACAGCTGGGAAGCAGCACGCTGTTGTTTGCGCAGTCGGGAATCTCGGTTACCTCGAGATAGTAAGATATAAACGGCGAAAACTGCCACTGTTCAATCAGTTCTCTGGTGACCAACACTTCGTCTTTAATTGGCGCGTGAAGCCACGAAAAAGTTCCATCGAATATACCTTCGACATAACACCGATCAAAAGTCTTAGACAAAACATAGGCAGCAACATCTATCGCCGTGCCTTCATCCTGGGGTGTCAGGGTCGCCCGCAAATATTCCCGCTGGAGTCGTGGCACGGTTTCAATGGAGAGACGCGTCAGCAGAGCGTCTTCAGCAGACACCTCTGCCCCGCGGGCGAGGACCGGCATTGCCAAGGCCCCGCAGAGAAAAGCAGCCTGGATCAGATTTCGACCTAAACCCATGTGGAGCCCTCAGCTTCGAGAGCATGGTAGCTATGATGCCGCGCCGGCGCCATAGGAATGGTTGCACCCTCCAAAAATTCCCCTTGCGCTGGGGCGTCATGATTGCAAATCCCAACGAAATTCCTGGCCCGCGCACACCGGTCGCTTGGTGAATCTCATCAAGAGGACATTTCGCCTCATCAGCCGCAATGCATTCCACCATTGCTGACGGCAAAAATCAGGCTAGAGTATTAACTAACGCAAAGTCTCCCCGGAGGAACTGGGAGATGCTGCGCTCGTTTCTGTCGAAAATCGTGGAGGAGCGTCGATGGCAACTGAAAGATGGAACAGCCCGGTCAAGGTTGGTTTCGAAGATGCCGATGCGCGAACGGTCAATGGGCCGTTCGATGCGCTGAAGTGTCTGGCGGATCTCTGGCCGAGTATGCGCGGGCTTCGTTATATCAAGGCCCGCAGCACCTGCCGGGCAGCGCTCGATGGGCGCAAGAGCGTGGAAGAAGCAAGAGCCGAGTTTCTGGCGGCAGCCGAAGAGGCGAAGCTGAAGTTGCATTAGCAGTTCGGCAAGGAATTTCGGGCGATTTTCGCCTTCTGGGCGCGCAAGCGTGCCGGAACGGGACAATGCTTTAATTTTGGTTTAACCCTGCAAGAGGTGCGTGCCGGGTTTTGGTGCAAAGGGCGTTGCGCCTGGTACAGCTGCATCAATAAAAGATGCCCAGCCATCATGATGATGGTTAGAGGCTCGTCACCTCTGCGGAAACGCAGGCGAGCCTCGTCCGAGCAGGACCGCCTTTTTTCAGCAATCCGCGCCGCTCTCATTCTCGATCTCGACATAACCGACGCCGATGATCGTGCCGTCCGCCGCGCGAATGAAAGAGGGGAGATAGTGAGGCTCTACCGGCTGGCAGGCGACGGTCCCGGTATATTCGTTGAGGGCGATCTGGTCCTTCGGCAAAGCGGAATAATTCGTGCCGGTTTCCAGCGAAGCATGGGCGGAGCCGGCAAAGACACCGCAACCCACTATCAAGGTCGTTGCCCAGAGGCGAGGAAGCAACTGCATGAGAGTCTCCAGCGTTTAGGTCCGGCCTTTCAACACGCGAGAGAGCATTTTGGTTCCCTTCATGCATCGCAAAGAGATGAGCGCGAGCCGTCTAGCGTCGCAGCAAGCGAGCACGCACATAGCCCCGGCCGACGACGCCCTCGGCGATCTCGATCGCCCGCTCGACATCACCCCGCTGGCGCACGAAACCTTCCAGGATCACATAGGAGCCCGATATGCTGACGGTGATTTCGCCGGCTTCGATATCGGCGGCCGCATGAAGGGCGCTTTCCACCGAGGCGCGCGTCGCGGCATCGCTGTGGCCCTGCCGGCCGGGCTCGCCATGCCCCGTGAATGCTGGAAAGCCGAGCACCGTGAACGTTTCCTGATGTTGGTTGATGTCTGTTAACGCCGCAGCGACGCATTTCGTTGCGTCCCCCGGAAAAGAAGAGCCTGCTCGACAGCGATACCTGCGCGTTGGCATGGGCTACCCTTGGCGAAAGGCGCCGCGGCTTCCATATCTGGCTGCAATCGAAAGGGATGATGACGATGAAAGCGCTTTTGCCTGCCTTGTTTGCCGGGGCAATGCTTGCCGGCTGCTCCGCGGCCGATACGCCGGCACTGGAACCCATTCCCGGCAGCATTACCTATGGCGGCCAGCCGCGAACGAAGCTCACCAAATCGCCGGTCGGCAGCGCCGTCTACAACCAGTTCTACAACGGGACGGGCCAGCGCGTGGAGGAAACCTATATCCTTCAGCCCGACCGCAGCCTGAAGCTGGTACGGCGCGAGATCGGCCCGGATTTTCCCGACTGAGATGTTGCGCGCGCGCCAGATCGCTTGACAGGGACGGCAATCGCGAACATTCAAGGAACATCTAATCTTTCCCCAGTGATTCTGCGGGAGCCCGACCGGACGGCTGGATGTATCTCGAAAAGCTCAATCCGCAGCAGCGCATGGCCGTCGAGCACGGCACGCTCATCGACGGCAGCCATATTGCCGGGCCGCTGCTGGTCATTGCCGGCGCCGGCTCGGGCAAGACGAATACCTTGGCGCATCGCGTCGCCCATCTCATCGTCAAGGGCGCTGATCCCCGCCGCATCCTGCTGATGACCTTCTCGCGCCGGGCAGCCGCCGAGATGGCGCGGCGTGTCGAGCGCATCTGCCGCGATGTGCTTGGTGCGAATGCCGGCGTGATGGCGGATGCGCTTTCCTGGTCCGGCACCTTCCACGGCATCGGCGCGCGGCTGTTGCGCGATTATGCGGAGCAGATCGGTCTGGATCCTGGGTTTACCATCCACGACCGCGAAGACAGTGCCGATCTGATGAACCTGATCCGGCACGACCTCGGCTTCTCGAAGACGGAAAGCCGTTTTCCCACAAAAGGCACGTGCCTTGCCATCTATTCCAGGGCGGTGAATTCGGAAACCGCGCTCGACCTCGTGTTGCGCGACGTCTTTCCCTGGTGCGCGACGTGGGAGAAACAGCTGCGCGAACTTTTCGCCTGTTATGTCGAGGCCAAGCAGAGCCAGAACGTGCTCGATTACGACGATCTGCTGCTCTACTGGGCGCAGATGGTCGGCGAGACTGTCATTGCCGAGGATATCGGCAGCCGTTTCGACCATGTGCTGGTCGACGAATATCAGGATACCAACCGGTTGCAGGCCTCGATCCTGCTGGCGCTGAAACCCCAAGGCCAGGGGCTGACCGTCGTCGGCGACGATGCGCAATCGATCTATTCCTTCCGTGCCGCGACCGTGCGCAACATCCTCGATTTTCCCGCCGCCTTCAGCCCGGCCGCCAATATCGTCACGCTCGACCGCAACTACCGCTCGACGCAGCCGATCCTCGCCGCCGCCAACGCCGTCATCGATCTCGCCTCGGAGCGCTTCACCAAGAATCTCTGGACCGAGCGGCAATCGTCCGAGCGGCCCCGCCTCGTCACGGTGCGCGACGAGGCCGAGCAGGCGCGCTACGTCGCCGACATGGTGCTCGACAACCGCGAGGAAGGCCTCACGCTCAAGCAGCAGGCCGTGCTTTTCCGCGCCTCGCATCACAGCGGACCGCTGGAGGTCGAGCTGACCCGGCGCAACATTCCCTTCGTCAAGTTCGGCGGGCTGAAGTTTCTCGACAGCGCGCATGTGAAGGACATGCTGGCCGCTCTTCGCTTCGCGCAGAACCCGCGCGACCGGGTGGCGGGCTTCCGGCTGATGCAGATCCTGCCGGGGGTCGGACCGTCGACGGCGCAGAAGACGCTCGACCTGATGGCCGAGGATGCCAGCCCGATTTCTGCTCTTGCTGCCATGCCGGCGCCGGCGCGCTCCGGCGAGGACTGGACGACTTTCGTTTCGGTGCTGCAGGAGCTGAAGACCGGCAAGGCCGGCTGGCCGGCGGAAATCGGCCTGGCGCGGCAATGGTACGCGCCGCATCTGGAACGGCTGCACGAGGATGCAGCGACGCGGCAGGCCGACCTGCTGCAGCTCGAGCAGATCGCCGGCGGTTATGCCTCGCGCGAGCGCTTTCTGACCGAACTCACCCTCGATCCGCCGGATGCGACCAGCGACCAGGCGGGCGTGCCGCTTCTCGACGAAGACTATCTCATCCTGTCGACCATCCATTCCGCCAAAGGCCAGGAATGGACGAGGGTCTTCATGCTGAACGTCGTCGACGGCTGCATACCGAGCGATCTCGCCGTCGGCACCACTGCCGAAATCGAAGAGGAACGCCGGCTGCTCTATGTCGCGATGACGCGCGCCAGGGATGGTCTCGACCTCGTCGTGCCGCAACGCTTCTTCACTTACGGGCAGAACTCGCAGGGCGACCGGCACGTCTATGCCTCGCGCAGCCGCTTCATTCCCGCGACCCTGCTGCAGTTCTTCGAGGCCTGCAGCTGGCCGCAGGGGAAATCGGAGGCCGCTCAAGCCCAAGCGCGGCAGGTGCGCATCGATGTCGGCGCCCGCATGCGCGGCATGTGGCGATAACCGGATCGAGTTTAGAGTGAAAGCGGCGGCTCGGCCGGTTTCAGGAAATTCTCGACCGTTGATGCCTGCACGGCATCGACTGATGCCGGCGACCATTGCGGATTGCGGTCCTTGTCGATGACGGCGGCGCGAATACCCTCGAAGAAATCGGGATTATCAAGCATCTGCAGGCAGGCACCGAGTTCGCGGCCGAGGCATTCGGCAAGCGAGGCGCTGCGGCGCCCGGCTCGCAACAGCCGCAAAGCGAGCTTCAGGCTGGTCGGTGAACGCGTGTGCAGCACCCGGCGAGTCTCGGCGGCGAATTCGCTCTCCTCCTCGGCGAGTGCTGCCAGGATCTCCTCGACGCTGTCGAAACGAAATGCGCGATCGATCGTCGCCGCGTTCTGCCGCAGCCGACTTTCTCCCGCGGGCTCAGAAAGCGCCTGCAGCACGGCATCGACATCGCCGGATGAGCTGGCGTGGGGCAGGTTCGAGAGAGCATCGATCGCTTCGCCCAGCCGCGACGAGGCGATCTGAAGGTCGGCAAGCCCAGCGTGGATCGCATCGGCCGCACCGATATCGAGCCCTGTCAGGCCGAGCCATGTTCCGGCTTCGCCGGGGCCACGCGGCAGCAGCCAGGTGGCGCCGACATCCGGGACATAGCCGATGCCGGTTTCGGGCATGGCCAGCCGGGTGCGCTCGGTGACGACGCGGTGGCGGCCGTGCGCCGACATGCCTACGCCGCCGCCCATGGTGATGCCGTCCATCAGCGCGACATAGGGTTTGGGATAGGCGGCAATCATATGGTTGAGGCGGAACTCCTCGCGCCAGAAGCTTGCCGCCAGGCCGTCGCCGGCGCGGGCACTCTCATGCAGGGCGCGGATATCGCCGCCGGCACAGAAGCCGCGTTCGCCCTCTCCCGTCGCCACGACGCTCGCCACCTCGGGATCACCGGCAAAGTCGTGAAGGGCCGCAGTGATCGCCCGGATCATCGGCAGGGTCAGGCTGTTCAGCGCTCGCGGCCGGTTGAGCCGGATGACGCCTGCGGTACCCCGCCGTTCAATGATGACTTCGTCTTGCCGTTCGTTGTCCTGCATGTTCACCTCATCTATTACGACCATGAATAGACGACGATGACGGATCGCTCCAGTCGATTTAAGGTCGGCTCAGGCAGACAGCGAATTGCGGGCGGAGGCTGCAGCTTCGCACCGGGCGGCGTAGTCGATGGCAAGTTCCAGCGGCAGCGGCCGCGAGAAATGATAGCCCTGCGCCAGACGTACGCCCATCGCCTTCAATCCCTCGGCGATCTCTTCGCTTTCGACGCCTTCGGCGACGGAGGCGATGCCGAGATTCTGGCAGAGATTGGCGACCGAGCGGGTAATGTTCATGCAACGGGCGTCACGATCGAAATTCATCACGAAGGACTTGTCGATCTTCAGCTTGTCGAAGGCGAGACGATGAATATGGCTGAGGCTCGAATAGCCGGTGCCGAAATCATCAAGCGCGATCGAGATGCCGGCAGCGCGCAGCATTGATATCACCTGGTCGGCGGTGTCGAAATCGGAGAGCAGCGCCGTCTCGGTGATCTCGAATTCGATGCGCCTGGGATCGATGCCGGAGCGGGTGATCATGGCCAGCAGCGCCATCGAGGTTTCGTGGTCGCAGATATCGCGCGCCGAGAGATTGAAGGACAGCCTGAGATGCCGTGGAATGATCGCCAGCGCTTCGAGCGCCTTGGCGAAGAGGATGCGGGTTATGCGGCCGATGACGGCCGTGCGCTCAGCAGCCGGAATGAAGGCGTCTGGACTGATGCGGCCGAAGCGGGCGCTGTCCCAGCGGGCAAGCGCCTCGTAAGCGACGACGCGGCCGCTCCTCAATTCGACGATCGGCTGATAGTCGAGTTTCAATTCCTTGGCGAAATCGTTCGCCTGCAGTTCGAGTTCGATCAGGTGGCGCTGCGTCAGAATCTTCTCGTGGTCGGCCGAGAAGAATTCGACGCCGCTGCTGCGCTTGCTCTTGACCTGGTAGAGGGCGAAATCCGCTTTCTCGTAGAGATCCTCGGCGGTGTATGCGCCGATATCGGGATAGACTATGCCGCAGGAGCCGAAGACGCGGACCGAGCCGTCGGGGATTTCGAAAGGGTCGCGGACGGCAGCACAGAGCGCCTGGCCGAGATCGGCGATCGCCTGGCGTGTCATTGAGCAGGGAAAGATGATACCGAACTCATCACCGCCGAGACGGGAGACGATGCCCTCTTCGCCGACCAGCGCGACGAAGCGGCGGGCCGTCTCCTTGAGCACGAGATCGCCGGCGGCATGGCCGAAGACATCGTTGACCGGCTTGAAGCCATCGAGATCGAGAATGCCGAGGACGGGCGGCGAGGACGGATCTTTCTGCAGCCGTTTTTCCAGCGAGAGAAAGAAGCTGCGGCGATTGGCAAGGCCGGTCAGCTGGTCATGCAGGGCGTTGCGGCTGTTGACGAGGTTCAGCTCCTCGGCTTCCGCCTGCTTCTGCTTCAGTTCCTCGGTCAATTGCACGAGACCGACGAAATTCTGGAAATAGCTGTTGATCACCCGGAGGAAGGGCAGGATCAGGAAGAGACCGCTGACGGCAGTCGCGACGAAAACGGGATTGCCCGAAAACATGAAGGTCGCGACCATGGCCGAGAAAGTGATGACCGTGGTCAGCGCCGCCGCCATCGGCAGATGCATCAGGCAAAAGATGCAGGAAATGCCGGTGACAACGAGGAAATAGGCGATCTGGCCCTGCTGGGAGGCATCGCCATACTGGTAAAGCGCAATCGCCCAGCCGCCGAAAGCGACGGTCAGGATACCGGCCCCAGCCATCGTGAGCTTCATCAGCCTGTAGGCCCGCTCGGCGGTCACATCTTCCTTGCCCCTGATCTCCCACCAGCAGAGACGGAAGACACAGACGACGCTCAAGGTCACAGGAATGTAGAGCGAGAGCCAAAGGGGGGCGGATTTGAGGTGGGTGATCGCCACTGCAAGGGCGTTGATGATCAGCAGGACATAGAGAATGGGGATCTGCGACGACAGGGCCTGGAACTGCGCCAGCAGAAGCGTCGGATTGTCTTTTTGCAGCTGCAATGAGGCCAGAAAGTTCTTCATCGTCTCTTTTCCGTTGGCCAGAGCCAGCCAGACAAAGCTTGATTTTCCTTATTCACGTCACGCCATGCGGCCCCGCAGCCGCGGGGATGATAAACAGGCTATTGCATCAGGCGCCTGAAGCGCTGCGCACTTTTGCTGGACGTGCTCTAGAAAGAAGCGGCGGCCAGTGCCCGGTGGATGCTGTGCAGGTCGTCGACACTCTTGTTCGACAGGAACAGTTCCCAATCGAGCGAGCTCTGGACGATGGTTTCCAGCGAATCGTATCTGGGCTTCCAGTCGAGCACCTGCCGGGCGAGCGAAGCGTCTGCGACGACGCTTGCCGAATCGCCGGCGCGCCGCGGCGCCATGTGGATCTTGAAGGAATGCCCGTGCAGGCGGGTGACCATGTTCAGCACGTCGAGCACGGAATAGCCGCTGCCATAACCGCAATTGGCAACGAGCGAGCCCTTGTCCCTGCGCAGGTGCTGCAGCGCTTTCAGATGCGCATCCGTGAGATCGCTGACATGGATGTAGTCGCGAACGCCGGTGCCGTCATGGGTGGGATAATCGATGCCGTAGACATTGACGCTGTCGCGCCTGCCGAGTGCTGCCTCGCAGGCGACCTTGATGAGGTGCGTGGCGCCTGAAGTCGACTGGCCGGCGCGATGATGCGGGTCGGCGCCGGCGACGTTGAAGTAGCGAAGCGCGACATAGTTGAAATCATAGGCGGCGGCGGCATCGCGCAGCATGAATTCGGTCATCAGCTTCGACTGGCCGTAAGGATTTTCCGGATTGAGAGGGGCCGTCTCCTTCACCGGCAGGTCGGTCTTTTGCTGACCGTAGACGGCCGCCGTCGAAGAGAAGACGAAGTTGCGGATACCGGCCTTGACCGAAGCGCTCAGCAGCGCCCGGGTCTTGCCGGAATTGTTGTCGTAATAGGAAAGCGGATCTGCGACCGAGACCGGGACGACGGCGGAGCCGGCGAAATGGATGATCGCCTCGATGTCGTTTTCGATGAAGACCTTTTTCAATATGTCGGGATCGGCAATGTCGCCGAGATAAAAACGCGCCGCCGGCGCCACGGCCCAGCGAAAGCCCGTGGAGAGACGGTCGAGCACGACCACATCCTCACCCGCATCGAGCAGCGCCCAAACCATGTGACTGCCGATATACCCGGCCCCGCCCGTCACCAAAACCGCCATGTCCCGCGTCCCTGCTTTCGTTTTTATAAGCAGGGGCATCAGGCGCCGGTTTTTCTTTCCAATTTTCTTATCGAACGGCCATTGGAAGGCCTTTGAACGGGTATGTTTGGAGTCGTGGTTAGAGGCCGATTTCGGGCTTTGCTAGAGTTTTATCGATCCGGCGATTCCGGCACAAAATCGCGGCGTTCGCGGCTGATGGCTGCCCCTCACCCTAACCTACCGGGGTCGAGCCACTCGTCTCGACCCGTCCTTCGGACCCCCGTAAAAACGGGGCGAGGGGACGTGCCATGCGGGACGTTGGCGAGGGACGGAGAGGGCGCGGCATATCCCCTTCGCCCCGCGAGCGGGGAGAAGGTGGCGGCAGCCGGATGAGGGGCAGCCCTCGCCGATCTCCTGGGCCGTGGATGACGCTCCTTTTCGCAGCAGGCCGACTGATGTCAGAGCTTGAGGATATAGTCGCAGAGCCGCTCGGCGGCGGTCGCCACCTGCGCGGGGTCACGCAGGAAGCAGGCGCGTAGGAAGAGTTCGCCGCCTCGGCCGAAGGCCGTTCCGGGAGCGAGGCCGACGCCTGTCTTGTCGACGATGTCGAGCGCTGCCCTGCGGCTGTCAGCGACGCCGTCGATCTTCAGGAAGGCGTAGATCGCGCCGTCCGGCTTCAGCGTCTCGACGCGGTTGGTGGCGACAAGCGCATCGCAGAGGATATCGCGGGAGCGGGCCGCCTTGGCGATATTGGCAGCGACGAAATCGTCGCCGTGATCAAGGGCTGCGACGGCGCCCTTCTGCATGAACTGCGCCACGCCCGATGTCGAATACTGGATGAGGTTTTCGAGCACCTGGCCCATCTCAGGGGGTGCTACAATCCAGCCGACGCGCCAGCCGGTCATCGACCAGTTCTTCGAGAAGGAATTGACGAAGATGACCTTGTCGCCCTCTTCCATCACGTCGAGGAAAGAGGGCGCGCGGCCGCCGGCAAAGTAGTAGCGGGCGTAGATTTCATCCGCCATGATCCAGAGATCGTGCCGGCGGGCGAGCGCCAGGATATCGCCAAGATCCTGCTTCGTTGCCGTCCAGCCGGTCGGGTTCGACGGCGTGTTGATGAAGATGCCCTTGGTCTTCGGCGTGATCGCGGTTTCGATGCGGTTCAGATCGACCGCCCATTTACCACCTTCGAACTGCAGCTCGACACCAACGGAGCGCGCACCGGATATTTCGAGAGCGGCGGCGATGTTCGGCCAGGAAGGCGAGAGGTAAACCAGTTCGTCACCCGGCGAGGTCAGCGCCTGCACGGCGATCTGGATCGCCTGCATGCCGGAGCCGGTGACGTAGAAATGCTCGACCGGAAGCCGGATTCCGAAATGTCTGGTGTAATAATCCGAAAGCGCCTGGCGAAGCTCCGGAATGCCGCGCTGCCAGGTGTAGAAGGTCTCGCCGGCGGCAAGCGCGTCCATCGCCGCCCGGCTGATGAAATCGGGCGTCGCCAGATCGCCCTCGCCCACCCAGAGCGGCAGCAGACCCTCGCGGCCACGGGCGTAATTGACGACTTCGACGATCCCGCTTTCGGGCGCCGCTACTGCGCGCGGGCTAAGGCTGCTGACGATCGACATGCATATCTCCGGTTTCCGCCTTCATAGCGGATTTGTACCGGCAAATCCCATGACATCCAGTGATGGCTTATCGATTTTCATGATGATTGAGCCCGGCCGCAGCGGACGGGATCAAGCCGTCGGGCGCTTGGCGAGAAGATCGCGGATTTCCGTCAGCAGCTGAACGTCTGCCGGCGGCGGGGGCAGCTCTTCCGGTGCCGCCTTTTCCTGGCGCTCGATCTGGGCACGCATGGTGTTCACGCCCTTGACCATCAGGAAGATGATCCAGGCGAGAATGAGGAAGTTGATGAGCACGGTGAGAAAACTGCCATAGGCAAAGACCGCTCCCTGGGCGCGGGCGGCGGCAAGCGTCGGCGCGTTGACGGCCGACGACAGTGGAAAGAAGTAATTCGAAAAATCGAAGCCGCCGAAAATGGCGCCGACGATCGGCATAATGAGGTCATCCACCAGAGATTTGACGATGCCACCGAAGGCGCCGCCGATGATAACGCCGACCGCAAGATCCATGACATTGCCGCGGGCGATAAAGGCCTTGAACTCATTGAGCATCGGATCCGTCTCCCTCTGATACAATTGTTTTTATTAGCTACATCTTCATTGCAATTAATCAATCGGCAATCGTAATTATTTGGGGATACCCCGTGCGGTCTTTGACTTAAGGCCTAGACCGGCGGGAATTCTCAAAGTGCTCGAAATAACTTAAGCTGACCCATGTTGCGGGAGGTCCCGGCGGGTTTTCCGCCGGCGGAGGGTCAATGCTTCCAGGCTGGGTCATATTCGCGTCTGCCTTCGGCTATCTGCTCCTGCTTTTCGCCGTGGCGAGCTATGGCGACCGCAAGAACCGCGGCCCGGGCACGCGGCAAGGCGGCCCCGGCACGCTGGAAGGCGGATGGCCGGTAGTCTATGCGCTGAGCCTTGCGATCTACTGCACCTCCTGGACCTATTTCGGCAGCGTCGGGCTTGCGGCGCAGCGGGGCCTGGAATTTGCCGGCATCTATATCGGCCCCATCCTGGTCTTCACGCTCGGTATGCCGCTGCTTCGCCGTATCATCGAGCTCGCCAAGGCGGAGAAGCTCACATCGGTTGCCGACTTCGTCGCCGCCCGCTACGGCAAGAACTCGACGGTCGCAACGATCGTCGCATTGATCTCGCTGATCGGCGCCATTCCTTATATTGCGCTGCAACTCAAGGCGATCTCCAGCACCGTCAGCGCCATGGTCAATCCGTCCGATTACGGCATCGGCAGCGGCAACCTCTATTTCCTCGACCTGCCGCTCGTCGCAACGCTGGTGCTTGCCTGCTTCGCCATCATGTTCGGCACGCGGCATACAGATGCGACGGAGCATCAGGACGGCCTCATCCTCGCCGTCTCGATGGAATCCCTGGTCAAGCTCGTCGCCTTCCTGACGGCCGGCGTCTGCGTCATCTGGTTTCTCTTCGATGGCCCGACCGATCTCTGGCGCAAGACCGTCGACAATGAGCTGGTCATGTCGGCGCTCAGCTACCATACGCCGATCAGCCGCTGGATCACCCTGATCATCTTGTCGGCCTTTGCGATCATCCTGCTGCCGCGGCAATTCCACGTGACGGTTGTCGAAAACCGAACCCCGAAACAGCTGAAACTCGCCGGCTTCCTGTTTCCCACCTATCTCATATCAATCAATCTCTTCGTGCTGCCGGTGGCGATCGGCGGGCTGCTGACCTTCGGCGGCAGCGGCAATGCCGATTTCTACATGCTGTCGCTGCCGCTTGCCGGCCAGATGCCCGTTATTTCGCTGATCATCTTCATCGGCGGTTTCTCCGCCGCAACGGCGATGGTCATCGTCGATTCCGTCGCGCTGTCGATCATGGTGTCGAACGACATCATCATGCCGATCTTCCTCAGGCGCAAACTCGCCGGCCGCGCCAGCCAGCGCGACAATTTCGCCAAGACGCTGCTGAACATCCGCCGCAGCGCCATTTTCGCCGTACTGCTGTTCGGCTACGCCTATTACCGTTCGACCGACAGCACCGCCGGCCTTGCCTCGATCGGCCTTCTTTCCTTTGCCGCGATCGCGCAAATCGCCCCAGCGCTGTTCGGCGGGCTGATCTGGCGGCGGGCGAACGCGCGCGGCGCGATCCTCGGGCTTACCTCCGGTTTCGTCATCTGGATCTACCTGCTGTTCCTGCCCTCGCTCGGCGGCCCCAATTATTCCTATGTGGCGAGCGCCGTGCTCGGCTTCATCTTCCCCGGCACGACATTGTTCACCGCAGCCGACGCCGATCCGCTGGTCAATGCGACAGCGATGAGCCTGCTCGTCAACACCGCCTTCTTTATTGTCGGCTCGCTCACCCGCAACGCCAGGCCGCTGGAACGCATCCAGGCCGGCATCTTCGTCAAGCGGCATTCGCGCTCGCAATTTGCCACGCGCGGCTGGAAGACCCGCATCAGCGTCGGCGATCTCAAGGCGGCGATCTCGCGCTATCTCGGCGAAGAGCGCATGCAGCGCTCGTTGACGACCTACGAACAGAGCTCCGGCCGCAAGCTGGAGGACGAACAGCCGGCGGACATGGCGCTCATCCATTTCAGCGAACAGCTCCTCGGCAGCGCCATCGGCTCGTCTTCGGCCCGGCTGGTGCTGTCATTGATCCTGCAGAAGATCGAGGATGCCTCTTCCGACACGGCCTGGCTGCTCGACCAGGCGAGCGAGGCACTGCAATATAACCAGGACATGCTGCAGACAGCACTTTCGCAGATGGACCAGGGCATTGCGGTCTTCGACAGTTCCAACCGGCTGACGATCTGGAACCGGCGCTTCCGGCAATTGCTGGATCTGCCGGAAAGTGCCGGCCAGGTCGGTTTTCCCCTGTCCGATATCGTCACTACGCTCAGCCAGCGCGGCGATATCGCGCCCGGCGATCTCAGCCAGACGGTGCGACATTTCCTGACGCTCGACAAACCCTTTTCGCTGGTGCTCGGGGGCGGCGAGCGGATCATCGAGGTGCGTTCCAATGCCATGCCCGACAAGGGCATCGTCGCCACCTTCACCGACATCACCCAGCGCGTGAGTGCCGACCAGGCGCTGAAACAAGCGAATGAGACTCTGGAGCAGCGCGTTGCCGAACGTACGGCCGAGCTTACCCGCGTCAACCACGAACTCGGCGAGGCACGCGCCGCTGCCGACGAAGCGAATATTGGTAAGACACGTTTTTTTGCCGCCGCCGGCCACGATATCCTGCAGCCGCTCAATGCCGCCAGGCTCTATTCCTCGGCGCTGGTCGAGCGCATGGCGCAATCCGACAACAGCCTGATCGTGCGCAACATCGATTCCGCGCTGGAATCGGTCGAGACCATTCTCGGCGCGGTGCTCGATATCTCCAGGCTCGATACCGGCGCCATGCGACCGCGGCTTGCCTCCGTCGCGCTCTCCGACCTGCTGAAGCGTATCGAGACCGATTTCGCGCCGATCGCCCGCGAAAAGCAGCTGAAGCTGGTGGTCATGCCGACGTCGCTCAGGGTCCGCTCCGACCCCAACCTGCTGCGCCGGCTGGTGCAGAACCTCGTCTCCAACGCCATCAAATACACGATCAGCGGTAAGGTGCTGGTCGGCGCGCGGCGGCGCGGCAACCAGGTGATCATCCAGGTGATCGATTCCGGCATCGGCATTCCGCCATCGAAATTCCGCACCGTGTTCAAGGAATTCGCGCGGCTGGACGAGGGCGCGAAAACCGCCTCCGGCCTCGGGCTCGGCCTTTCGATCGTCGACCGCATCGCCCGTGTGCTCAACCATCCGGTCGAGCTGCACTCGACGCATGGCAGGGGCACGGAATTCCGAATCGCCATGCCGCTCGACGTCTCGCGCCCGGCCGAGGCCACAGCGGCCGTCACGCCCGCCGACCGTCCGGGACAGCCGCTGAGCGGGCTGAAAATCCTCTGCATCGACAATGAGCCGAAGATCCTCGAGGGCATGCGGCTCTTGATCAGCGGCTGGGGCTGCGAGGTGGCGGCGCTGGATTGTCTTGCCGACGTGATATCAATCGACGGTCGGGACGGACCGCCAGATATCGTCATCGCCGATTATCATCTCGGCGACGGCACCGGCATTGCCGCTATCCTGCATCTGCGCCGGCAATTCGGCGCCGATATTCCCGCTTTGCTGATCACGGCCGACCGCACGCCGGAGGTGCGCAGCGAGGCCGAGCGATACGGCATCGCCGTTCAGCACAAACCGGTGCGGCCGGCGGCACTGCGCGCCTATATCACCCAGATTTCCGGCCTCAAGCGCGCAGCCGCGGAGTAGCGGAGTAGCGGAGTAAGAGATCCGCTCAGTCCGTCGCGCCCATGACACGGGCGACCAGATCGCGCACGCGCGCTGCATCCGGCACGTCACCGAACAGGATGCGGTACATGATCGGCGCCACGACCTGGTCCATGACGCGGTCAACATCCGGAAAGACCTCGCCGCGGGCCTTTGCCCTCTCGGCGATGACGCCGATCTGCTGGCGGGTAAATTCAGCGCATTTGCAGGCATTTGCGCCCGCCTGCGCCGCCAGCACGTCGCGGATCATCTCGCGGCCCGGCCCGGAGGACATTTCCTCGGCATATTGCTCGGCCCAGGCTTCGAGATCGGCCTTGCCACTGCCGGCATCGACCGGCTGCATATCCGGGCGCAGCCGATCGACGGCGACATCGGCGAAAAGCTCCTGCAGGTCGCCCCAGCGGCGATAGATGGTCGATGGCGTCACCCCCGCCTTGCCGGCGATCAGGGGGATCGTCACGTCGGCGCGGCTCATCTCGGCCATCAGCTCACGGACCGCCTTGTGCACCGATGCCTGAACCCGGGCGCTTCTGCCGCCCGGACGGAGATTCTCTTTCACTGTCATGCGGGCAACCCGACTTTCTCTCCTTGATGCCGATGGTTCAAAATCTTTGACAGACCTATTAACGCAAAGAATTTGCTTTTACGAAATGCCTGCTCTACATAAGCTAACGCAACGGCTTAGCTTTAAGGAGCTTATATATGTTCGTCGCAGCCAAATCCACCGAGAATTCGCCGCGCGCCTCGATCGGCTTTCATGCGCTGACGCTCGCCACCTTCTTCGGCGCCTCCGCGGCGCCGACGCCGCTCTACCGGATTTATCAGGAAAACTTCTCCGTCTCGCCGGTGCTGATCACGGTGATTTTCGCGGTCTACGCCTTCGCGCTGCTGGCGGCGCTGCTGACCGCTGGCTCAATCTCCGACCACCTCGGCCGCAAGCCGGTAATCTTCTTCGCCCTTGTGCTCGAAATCGTCGCCATGGCGCTCTTCGTCGTCGCAAGCGGTCCCGGCTGGCTGATCGCAGCACGGATCGTGCAGGGGCTGGCAACGGGAATCGCCGGCGCCTCGCTCGGAGCGGCGCTCGTCGATGTCGACCGGGCAAAGGGACAGATCGTCAACTCGATCGCACCGCTTTCCGGCATGGCGGTGGGCGCGGTCGGCACCAGCGCCTTGATCCAATACGGCCCCTTCCCGATGCATCTGATCTATGCGCTGCTGCTCGTCGCCTTCACGCTGCAGGCGGCGGCCATCTGGCTGACGCACGAGACCGGCGGCACGCGGCCGGGCGCACTCGGCTCGCTGATCCCGCGGGTCACCGTTCCGCCGCAGGTGAAGCGACCGCTCTCGCTGGTGACACCGATCAACATCGCCAACTGGACGCTTGCCGGCTTCTATCTCTCGCTGGTCCCGTCCTTGGTCGCCACCACGACCGGCAGTCGGGCGCCGCTGACGGGCGGGGCCGTCGTCACCGCATTGATGGTGAGCGGAGCGATCGCCGTCTATCTCAGGCGCAGCAAGACGGCCTCGGCCAATCTCGCTTTCGGCGTATCGGCCAAGACGCTCGGCATCCTGACGGTCGTTGCCGGCGTGCATCTCGCCAATGTGCCGCTGCTGCTGATCGGCACGATTTTCACCGGTGCCGGTTTCGGCACCAATTTCCTCGGTTCGATCGGCACAATCATGCCGCTCGCCAAACCGGATGAGCGGGCCGGGCTGCTGTCGGCCTTTTATGTCCAGAGCTACCTCGCCTTCAGCCTGCCGGCGATCCTGGCCGGGTTCCTGGCGAAATCGGCCGGTTACGCACTGACGACGGACATCTATGCGACGGCGATCCTGCTTTTGATGGGCGTCGGACTGATGAGCATTCGCGCCGACCGGCGGAAGGTCGCGGGGAGTGCTGCCTGACAGTCTTTACGGTTTGAGGTCGAGCAGCGCCCGGCCGCTGCCGTCCATGGCGAAGGGCACCGAGGCGTGCTGATGGGCAACCAGCCAGCGGCCATCCTGCTTGACGAGGCCGAGGGTCTGGCGGAACCAGAGATCGACCGCGGTGCCATCGGTCTTGGTCCCGGTCATGCGCATGAGGCCGCTCCAGAAGGCGACATCCTCTCCGGCCGTCAGTCTGGCATCGCGCACCTCGCCGCCGATCGGGCCTTCCCAGGTATCGAACCAGACCTGCAGACCCGCTTCGTCCTGGCCGTAATAGACGAGCGGCGGCGCCAGCGAAAATTCGACGGAATCCTCGGCCTCATAGGAAAGCGCGTCGCTGGCGTTCTTCTCACCCAGCGCCTTGGCGCGCATCATCAGCATGGCGATGATCGCCTCTTCCTCAATCCTGGCGTTCTCTTCGTCTTTCACGATCGTTCTCCTTCTCCGTTATGGACAGAGGACGAAGGGGAGGACGACGATCCGACATCGACATCTGCACAATTCCAGCAAAAGCGCTGCGCAGTTTTGCTGGAATTGCTTTAGAGATAACTCGTCACTGTCGGTTCGTTCCACCAGGCATCGTGCCTGCCATCGGCATAACGGACAGGCAGTGCTGCCAGTTCCTCGGGCGTGATATTGTCGAGGCAGGCGATGTTGATCGAGACATAGGCGCCGCCGATCGCTTCGACATAACCGTCACCATAGGCCGGCACACCGCAAGTACGGCAGAAGCGATGATGACCGCTCATGGTGTTGAACTGATAGTCGGACGTTTCCGCCTGGTCGCACATCAGCCGGAAATCCTCCGGCTTGACGTTGGCGCCCCAATAGCGGCGCTTGGCGCAGATCGAACAATTGCAGCGGCCGGTGCCTTCCTCGAGGTCCATGTCCACCTCATAGTGCACTTTGCCGCAATGGCAGCTTCCCTTGTAGGTTTTCTTCATGGCGCTCTCCTCCTTCGACGTTGCCTTCAGTCTCCGTATATGACAATATGTTGTCATTATGGATGAGATACAAAATCGACAACATGTTGTCAAACAAAATCGACCGGAGCGGACAATGGAAGGGGATGCCTTTTCCGCTTTCGCCATCACCGCCCTTCGCCTCGCCGGCCATCTGACGGCGGCGGGCGACCAGCTGGCAAAGCCGGCAGGACAGACGAGCGCGCGCTGGCAGGTGCTGGCGGCGGCACGACGCAGCGACATGTCGGTGGCGCAGATCGCCCGCGCACTCGGCGTCGCCCGCCAAGGCGTGCAGCGGCTCGCCGACGTGCTGGAGAGCGAAGGGCTGATCGCCTATGCCGACAACCCGCAGCACCAGCGCGCCAAGCTGGTGCTGCTGACGGCAGAAGGGGCGGCGCGGCTCGGTGTCATCGAGATCGCGCAAGCCGGATGGGCCGACGGACTGGGCGCCGCGTTCACGCCAGCGGAACTCGATGCCGCACGTGCGGTGATGGCGCGAGTCATGGACAGGCTGGGGGGTGGCGAGGTGCCAGGAGATTGAGTATTCATGCTTCCGATGATGCGGCAAACATTCCTGCGGGCGAGCGGATAGAGCACAACATCAGCCAACCAGACACAAAAAAAGGCCGGGGTAACCCGACCTTCCCTGCTATCTCAACGAACCGTGCCAGTACATCCGTGGTCACGATCCGGAGATGATATTTAGAGCCTTGAAGGCTCAGGCCGCCTGGAGGCGGTCTGCCGACATCTTGCCGGACTTGTTGTCGCGGACGAGCTCGTAAGACAGCTTCTGGCCATCCTTGAGATCGCGCATGCCAGCGCGTTCAACGGCGGAGATGTGGACGAAAACGTCGGCTGCGCCGTCATCCGGCTGAATGAAGCCGAAGCCCTTGGTTGCGTTGAACCACTTTACGGTACCTGTGCTCATGACGATATCCTTTTCGAATCGTTCATAGAAGATTGCAGCTCGGATAAATGCCAAGCGGCGATGAAAACCGATTTTGGAGGAAGTTCGCCAGGAACGACGCGAGGCCGTTTCAAAGTTCATCTAGCAAGATCGATGCGCGAACATGTAATCGGAAATTGTGTCCGTGACAAGGCCGCAGCAAGGGAAAGTCGAATTCAAATGGCGAGGGTGAAGTCGAATAATTCTTGAACGTCGTAGCGCCGCGGCAGGATGGGTAAAGGCGGCCTAAGCCGCCTTCCCCAGCTTCGCATAGGGGTCGAACCGGCCGTAAAACGTCTCGCCCTTGGCGGCCATGTCCTTCAGCAGCGGCGTCGGCTTGAAGTGACTTCCGTAAGCAGTAGCTAACTTTTCCGCCAATTCCACGAAAGCCTGCGCGCCCATCCCGTCGATATAGCTCAGCGCCCCGCCGGTATAGGGCGCGAAGCCAAAGCCCAGGATCGAACCGACATCCGCTTCGCGCGGATCGGTGACGATGCCTTCCTCCACCGTGCGTGCGGCTTCGAGCGCGATGGTGACGAGGAAACGCTGTTTCAGGACGTTGACGTCGACCTCATCCGCCTGCTTCTGCGGATAGAAGGTCTTGAGGTCGGGCCAGAGGGACTTCTTGGCCGGCTTCGGCGGATAGTCGTAGAAGCCCTTGGAATTCTTGCGGCCGAAACGGCCCTCCTTTTCCACCATGCGGGAGATGAGTTCCATATGCCTGGGGTCGATGGCCTTTTCGCCGAGATCGGCGACCGTCGCCTTGAGGATCTTCAGCGAGAGGTCGATGGCGACCTCGTCATTGAGCGCCAGGGGACCGACCGGCATGCCGGCCATCTTGGCGGCATTCTCGATCATCACAGGCGGCACGCCCTCGATCAGCATGTCGTAGCTTTCCGACATGTAACGCAGCACGCAGCGATTGACGAAGAAGCCGCGGGTGTCATTGACGACGATCGGCGTCTTCCTGATGGCTGCGACATAATCAAGAGCGACGGCCAGCGCCCTGTCGCCGGTGTCGCTTCCGAGGATGACCTCGGTCAGCATCATCTTCTCGACAGGCGAGAAGAAGTGGATGCCGATGAAATCGGCAGGCCGTTTCGAGTTCCTGGCGAGACCTGAGATCGGCAGGGTCGAGGTGTTGGAGGCAAAGACCGCGCCTTCCGGCAAGACCGCTTCGACCGCCTCGATGACCGCCTTCTTCACCTCGCGATCCTCGAACACCGCCTCGATGACGAGATCGGCATTGGCGAGGTCGGCATAGTCTGCCGAGGGCGTGATGCGGGAGAGCAGTGTAGCCGCCTCGTCCTGCGTAAGACGTCCCTTACCGACCGAATCCTTGACTAGGCCTTCCGAGACGGTCTTGCCCTTGGTCGCCGCTTCGATGTCGCGGTCGATCAGCGTCACCGGAATGCCGGCGGCGGCCGTGACATAAGCGATCGAGGCGCCCATGAAGCCGGCGCCGACGACGCCGATATGTTTCAGCTCGGTCTTCGCGTGACCTGCCGGGCGGCGGGCGCCCTTGCCGAGCTCCTGCATGGAGATGAACAGCGAACGGATCATCGAGAAGGCTTCGCGGGTCTGCAGCACCTCGGTGAAATAACGCTGCTCGATCTTCAGGCCGGTATCGAACGGCACCTGGAGGCCTTCGTAGACGCATTTCAGGATGGCAAGTGCTGCCGGATAATTGCCCGATGTTTCCCGGCGCAAGATTGCCGGAGCCGCCGGCCAGAGCTGGGCGGAAGCCGGTGTCCAGATGCCGCCGCCCGGGGCCTTGAAGCCCTTCTCGTCCCAGGGGGCGACCGGCTTCAGGCCATCTTTGATCATCTGCTTGGCGGCGGGGATGAGCTGATCCGGCTCGACCACCTGATGCACGAGGTTCATCGCCTTGGCGCGGGAGCCGGTCAACGACTGGCCCGTCGTCATCATCTGCAGCGCATCCTGGGCGTTCGCCAGCCGTGGCACACGCTGCGTGCCGCCGGCGCCGGGGAAGATACCGACCTTCACCTCGGGCAGCGCGATCTTGACGCTCTTGGCATTGGAGGCGACGCGGCCGTGGCAGGCGAGCGACAGTTCGAAAGCGCCGCCCATGCAGGTGCCGTTGATGGCGGAAACCCAGGGCTTGCCGGACGTTTCGAGCTTGCGGAACAGGCCGCTCATGCGGCCAACCAGCCCGAAGAGGTTCTGCACCGCCGTCTCTGGGCTCTTTGCCTTCTCCTCCTGATAGGAACTGAACATCGACTTGATCATCGACAGATCGGCGCCGCCGGAGAAGGAGGACTTGCCCGAAGTGAAGACGACACCCTTGATGGCGGCATCGGCGGTCGTAGCGTCGATGATGGCGTCGAGTTCGGCCATCACCTCGGCGGTGAAGACGTTCATCGATTTGCCGGGCATGTCCCAGGTGACGACAGCGATGCCGTCGGCGTCGGTTTCGAGCGTGAAATTGGTGTAGGTCATTGGGTTTCCTCCCCGATCAGGCCGGCAAATGGCTGCGCTGCGCGTCTAAGGTCTTCGTCTTTTCGGTGACGACATCGCCGGTATGCTTGGTCTGCGACGGCTCGAAAAGCACGATCCAGCATTCCTCCTCGGCAACAGGATTATGCTCGACACCCCTCGGCACGACATGAAAATCGCCACTCTTGAGATGCACATGCGGGCGGTCGCGATATTCGATGGTCAGCGACCCCTTCCAGATGAGGAAAAGCTCGTCCTCGTCGCGGTGGGAATGCCAGGTGAGCTGGCCCTTAACCTTGGCGAGCTTGACGCTCTGGCCGTTGAGATCGGCGATGACGCGGGGCGACCAGTGCTCGGCGACCTCGGCATATTCGGTTTCGATCGTGCCGGTGTTAAAGCCCATCGTCAGACCCTTTCGATAACCGTTGCGGTGCCCATGCCGGCGCCGATGCAGAGCGTCACCAGCGCGGTGTTGAGATCGCGGCGTTCAAGTTCGTCGAGCACCGTGCCGAGGATCATCGCGCCGGTGGCGCCGAGCGGGTGACCCATGGCGATGGCGCCGCCATTGACGTTGATCCTGTCGTGGTCGATGTCGAAGGCCTGCATGTAGCGCAGCACCACGGCAGCGAAAGCCTCGTTGAGTTCGAAGAGGTCGATGTCGCCTAGGCTCATGCCTGATCGTTTCAACAGCTTCTCGGTGACGTCGACAGGCCCGGTCAGCATCAGGGCCGGATCGGAGCCGATATTGGCGAAAGCCTTGATGCGGGCGCGCGGCTTCTTGCCCATGCTCTCACCGCCGGCTTTGGAGCCGAGCAGGACGACGCTGGCGCCATCGACGATGCCGGAGGAATTGCCGGCATGGTGGACATAGTTGATGCGCTCGATCTCGGGATGGGCCTGGATGCCGACGGCCTCGAAGCCGCCCATCTCGCCGGGCATCTGGAAGGACGGATTGAGGGAGGCGAGCGCCTGCATATCCGTGCCGGAACGCATGTGTTCATCCTTTGCCAGGATCGTCAGGCCGTTCTGGTCCTTGACCGGGATGACCGACTTGTCGAACCAGCCCTTTTCCCAGGCATGGGCGGCACGCTTCTGGCTCTCGACCGCGTAAGCGTCGACATCGGTTCTGCTGAAGCCGTATTTGGTGGCGATCAGATCGGCCGAGACGCCCTGCGGCATGAAATAGGCCGGGAAATTTACCGAAGGGTCCATGAACCAGGCGCCGCCCGACATGCCGAGGCCGACGCGGGACATGCTTTCGACGCCGCCGGCAATGACGATATCGTCGGCCCCTTGGGCGATCTTGCCGGCGCCGAAATTGACGGCATCGAGGCCGGAGGCGCAGAAGCGGGAGATCTGCATGCCGGGCGCCTTCGTGGAGTAACCGGCTTCGAAGGCGGCGGCCTTGGGGATGACGGCGCCGGCATCCATGACCGGATCGACGCAGCCCATGATGATGTCGTCGACCGTGCCCGTGTCCAGCCCGTTGCGGTCGCGGATCGCTTCCAGCGTCTTTGCCGCAAGCCGGACGGAAGGCACTTCATGCAGGGCGCCGTCCTTCTTGCCGCGGCCGCGCGGCGTGCGCACGTGGTCGTAAATGAAAACCTCGGTCATCGTCTCATCTCCCTGACGGCGCGGCGGCGCCGGTGAATGCGTATCTTTTCTTTTCTTCCCAGCGAGGGTCCGAAGGACGGGTCGAGACCCCGTGCCAGCGGCGCGCGCCCTCATCCGGCCCTTTGGGCCACCTCTGCCTGGGTCGAGCCACCGGTCTCGACCCATCCTTCGGACCCCCGCTGGGGAGAAGAGGGATTTCGTCTCAAAACGCTTCGGCGGCCAGTTCCATCATCGTGTCGGCGCCGGCTTCGATGCGGGCCTTGCGAAGCGCGGTTTCCGGCATAAGGCGTTCCATGAAGAAGCGGGCGGTGACCAGCTTGTTCTTCAGGTAATCCTCGCGGGCGGCATCGCCGGATGCAAGGCCATCCTCGGCGGCTTTCGCCATCTTTGCCCACATATAGCCGAGAATGACGAGGCCGAAGAGGTGCATGTAGTCGGTCGAGCCGGCGCCGGCATTATCGGGCTTGGCCATGGCGTTCTGCATGAACCACATGGTCGCGCCCTGGACGTCGTTCAAGCCCTTCTTCAGATGCTTGGTGAAGAAGGATAGCTTTTCGTTGCTGCGGTTCTCCTCGCAGAAATCGCCGATCTCCTTGAAGAGGGCCATGGCGGCGCGGCCGCCGTTCAAGGCGAGCTTGCGGCCGACGAGATCGAGCGCCTGAATGCCGTTGGCGCCTTCATAAATCATGGCGATGCGGGCATCGCGCACATACTGGCTCATGCCGTGTTCTTCGATATAGCCGTGGCCACCGAAGACCTGCTGGGCCATGACGGCATGATCGAAGCCCTTGTCGGTCATCACGCCCTTGAGGATCGGGGTGACGAGGCCGAGAATATCGTCGGCCGTCTGGCGCTCCTTCTCGTCGCTAGCGCGGTGGGCGATATCAGACTTGAGCGCGGTCCATAGCAGGAAGGCGCGGCCGCCCTCGTTGAAAGCACGGATGGTCATCAGCGTCCGGCGAATGTCCGGATGGACGATGATCGGATCGGCCTTCTTGTCCGGCGCCTTGGGGCCGGACAGCGAGCGGCCCTGGATGCGATCGCGGGCGTAGCTGGCGGCGTTCTGATAGGCGATCTCGGAAATGGCGACGCCCTGCAGGCCGACCATCAGGCGAGCCTCGTTCATCATCACGAACATGGCGTTGAGGCCGCGGTTTTCGGCGCCGATCAGGAAGCCGGTCGCCTCGTCGTAATTCATCACGCAGGTGGCGTTGGCGTGGATGCCCATCTTGTGCTCGATGGCGCCGCAGGAGACGGCGTTGCGGGCGCCGACCGCGCCGTCCTTGCCGACGAGGAATTTCGGAACGATGAAGAGCGAGATGCCCTTGGTGCCCTCGGGCGCACCCTCGATGCGGGCCAGCACCAGATGGATGATATTGTCGGTCAGATCGTGCTCGCCCGCGGAGATGAAGATCTTCTGGCCGGAGATCTTGTAGCTGCCGTCAGCCTGCGGCACCGCCTTGGTGCGCAGCATGCCGAGATCGGTGCCGCAATGCGGCTCGGTCAGGTTCATGGTGCCGGACCACGTGCCGTCCACCATCTTCGGCAGATAGGTGGCCTTCTGCTCGTCGGAGCCGTGGACGAGGAGCGCTGCGATCGCACCCTGCGTCAGGCCCGGATACATCATCAGCGACATGTTGGCGGCCGAGGTATATTCGCCGACGGCGGTATGCAGCGTGTAGGGAAGCCCCTGCCCGCCGAATTCCTCCGGCACCGCAAGGCCGATCCAGCCGCCTTCGCGATAGGCTTTATAGGCTTCCTTGAAACCCTTCGGCGTCGAGACGCTCGCATCGTCGTGGCGCGTGCAGCCTTCCTGATCGCCGGAATAATTCAGCTGAAAGAGAGCTTCCTCGGCAACCCTTCCGGCCTCGCCGAGGATCGCTTCGATCATATCGGGGGTCGCGTCGGCAAAACCCGGCAGATTGTTGTAGCGTTCGAGGCCCAGCACATCGTTCAGGACGAAGATCGTATCGTTCACCGGGGCCTTGTAGACTGGCATCTCTCAAATTCCTCCCATTCGACTGACCGGATCGCTCCAGCCTCGGGCACTGTCTTACAAAATATTGACGTTTGCGTAAACGTCAAAATTTGCAACATTGGCCGTCTTTTCATGAAAAAAATTCGAACGCGCGAATCCGTAGGGCGATGAAAGTGCGACGCGTGATGCGTCACGCGTGGGAGGGAAGAGACGCCATCTCATCTTCCTTGTCCATCGCAGAACGGCGTATAAACGGAAGCGTCGTTCAAGCCGCCATCGGGCAATGTTTCAGGAGGGCCGCATGATCAGTTTCGAAGCGATAAGGCAGCGTGCGGAGGAACGAAAGGGCGGAGCGGCCGCGTTGCAGGCCTTGCTGGAGAATCATCGACCGGATCACGAGCGGCTGCGCGCCGTGCCCGACGATCGCATCCTGGCAGACATGACCCGGCGCATCTTCTACAGTGGTTTCGTCCAGAAGGTGATCGACAGCAAGTGGCCAGGTTTCGAGGCAGCGTTTTCCGGTTTTGATCCGGCGATGCTGAATATTGCGCCCGACGACTATTGGCACGCCCTCACCTCGGATGAGCGGATCATCCGCAACGGCGCCAAGATCATGTCGGTTCGGGCCAATGCCGCCTTCATCAGGGAATTGGCGAAGGAATATGGCAGCGCCGGCGTCTTCTTCGCCGACTGGCCTGGGGATGACCAGATCGGCCTTCTCGACCTTTTGAGCAAACGCGGCAACCGGCTCGGCGGCATGACTGGACAATATTTCCTGCGCGGCATCGGCCGCGACAGCTTCATCGCGACGATCGACGTGCTCGCCTGCCTCCGATCGGCCGGCGTGCCGCTCTCCTCCTCCGGCACGACAAAGAAGGACCAGCAACTGATCCAGCAGGCCTTCAATGACTGGGCGGAGGAAACGGGTCTTTCCTTCATCCATCTCTCGCGCATCAGCGCCTATTCGATCGATTCAGCACACTGAAATTCCAGTCGAGTGGTGGCGCCGGCCGTTCGGACTTCCTACGTCTTTGCGACGATCCATCGAGGAAGAGATCATGATCGATTTTCCCTATGAGAGCGCGCTGATTGTCGGCGCGGGCTCCGGCATCAGCGCTTCGCTTGCCCGGCAATTGTCGGCGCAGGGTGTCAAGGTCGGGCTCGCCGCCCGCAATATCGAGAAACTGCAAGGGCTCATCGAGGAGACCGGCGCCAGCGCCTTTACAACGGATGTCTCGCAACCTGCGAGCGTCGCAGCACTCTTCGAGGCGGCTGCCGCTGCGATCGACGGGCCTGACGTGGTGATCTTCAATGCCAGCGCCCGTCAGCGCGGCCCGCTCGCCGAACTCGATCCCGCCGATGTCGAGAAGGCGATTGCGACCACCGCTTTCGGCGGTTTCCTGGTGGTGCAGCAGGCGGCGCGGCGGATGATCCCGCGCGGCCGCGGCGCCATCCTCATCACCGGCGCGTCGGCAAGCGTGAAGGGCTTTGCGCAATCGGCACCCTTCGCGATGGGCAAGTTCGCGCTGCGTGGCCTTGCCCAGAGTGCTGCCCGCGAACTCGGGCCGATGGGCATCCATGTCGCCCATTTCGTCATCGACGGCGCGGTGCGGTCGCAGACCCGGCCGGACCGGGTGGAGAAGCCGGATGGCACGCTGCTGCCGGATTCGATCGCCCAGACTTATATCGACGTGCTTCGCCAGCACCGCAGCGCATGGTCGCTGGAGGTGGAAGTCCGGCCCTGGACGGAGAGCTTCTAAATCTCCCTCCCTGGCCGCGGGCTGCCGCCGCAGGGGAGCAACTTTCACGACGCCCTCAGACGGGTTAGGCTTTGCCGTCAACGCTAGCTGGGAGGACACTGATGCAGCGTCTGGACCATGTCACCATCGAGACCCGCGATGCGCCCGGGATGATCGGCTTCCTGGAGACCGTGCTCGGCGTTAGCGAGGGCTATCGGCCGCCCTTCGCCTCGCCCGGCCACTGGCTCTATCTGGACGAACGCCCGGTCATCCATCTCAGCCTGACATCGCGCAGCACCGATTTTCCACCCGGCGTCTTCAATCATGTCGCCTTCAGCCTCTACGAATTCGGGCCGGCGCTGGAGCGCATCAAGGCGGGCGGTTATCGCTACGAATATTACGATATCCCCGACACCGATCTCGGTCAGGTCTTCGTCTACGGACCCGAAGGCGTGAAAATCGAACTGCAATATCCCAGGCCCGCCTGAGCGCGCGAGTGGCCATTCGATGTGATGCGTTCGGGGGCAATTGCCGCCAAAAACGGCGTTTTGAACACAAACGTTAAAAAATTCCCATCGGCATTAACGGCTTGTTTACCACGTTTCGTGAAAGGTGCGGATTGAGCAGTAGCGATCCGCATTCCTTTTCCCAGTCTCGCGTTCCTTAAGGATGCCGCTACATCGTTCAGCTTGAGGAAAGTCTAATTGACTATCGTCTTATGAATGGTGCGCTCAGGTCCGCGTAAAGCGGGCAGCAGACGGAAAAGCCAAAGATCGAGCTCTGACGAGAGGTCGAACAGTCGAAGCGAGCAAGAACATGAACGGATCGCGATCAAATCCTTCCCGACAGTCCGACAGGACCTCGCTCGATGCGCTGAATCGCACGATCGAAGGGCTGGAGGCGCGCATCGAAGGGCTGATGGGCAGCGGGCGCGAACAGCGGCCGCGCACGGCAACGGCCGAGCGCGATCCTTATGCCGGCTCCCATGCTCCCCGGCCCGCAAAGGCCCCGCCTGAGCCGCGGCCCGATCCGCTCGCCGAAATCCGTCAACGCCAGCGCGCGCTCGAAGCCAGCCGCGAACGGCCCTACGCACGCGAACAGGCCCCGCAGCTTCGCGAACCTCTGCCGCGCGCCGCCGCTCCAGTGCCGGCGCCGGCCTTGCGCGCCGGCGACGATACGATGACGGAGATTGCCCAGGCCCTCGTCAACCTGCGGCAGGACCTGAAGCGCGACATTTCCGAGGGCGTCACCCGTGAGATGAACGCGCTGCGCGCCGAGCTGCGCGAGATCAAGACAAATGCTGGCGACGGCCGTTTCGCCGACGACATGCGCGCCGACATGGGCCGCCTTGCCCAGAGCATCACGCAGCTGACCGGCCGGTCCGCCGCGCCGGAGGCCACGGGCCTTCGCGAGGATTTCGAAGAGCTGCGCTCGCTGATGGACGGGCTGGCGCGCGAGGATTCGCTGCGCCATATGGAAAACCGCTGGGACGGTTTCGAGAACCGGCTTGCGGCGCTCGATACCGAAGGGCTGCAGGAAGAGCTCGTTTCGCTTGCCTATCGGCTCGACGACATCAAACGCCATATCGGCGGCATGGGCGAAAGCCCGGCGGTTCGGGCGCTGGAAGACAAGCTCATCTCGATCGCCACGGCGATGGAGCACTTCGGCAACATGATCCAGCCGCACGACCGGGTGATGTCCGAACAGTTCGCCGCCATGGACATGCGGCTCGACGAGATCAGCCGGGCGATCGCGGCAAGCGGGCGCACGGCCACTGCGAATGATCCGGGCCTGATGCAGCGGCTGGAAAACCGGCTGGAGGCGCTGGCCGATCAGATCGACCTGATGAGCCATGATGCGGCCAGCCGCGTGAACCCGGCCGACGAGCTGGCGATGCGGCTGGAGGCGCTGACGGGACGCGTCGAGGAGATGACGAAGGCGGAAGCGACGTCGCGGCTCGACGAACGGCTGGAACATCTTTCCTATCTGCTGGAGCGCACGCAGGAGACGGCACCGCAGCCCGACCTCACCGGCACGCTTTCCGACATTTCCCGCAAGATCGACGCGCTTGAGAATGGCGCCGTCAACGACGTGCTGGCGCAGCGGCTCGACCATCTCGCCCGGCGCATCGACGAGATGGCCTATCAGCAGCAGGCGCCGGCGCCCGCCGCTGTAGCCGACGACAGCGCCTTCCTGCGTCTCGAAGGACGGCTGAGCGACATTGCCGCCCGCCTGGAGGAAAGCACATCGGCAGCGCCGACCGATCCGCGCGCGATGAAGAACCTCGAAGACCAGATCGCCAATCTGTCGGCGCTGATGAGCGCGCCGCGCGAGAGCGCTGCGATACCCCCCGAATTCGACCAGCGCATGGGCGCGATCGAAGACTATATGGCGACGAGCGACGAATATATCATCGAGGCCGCACGCCAGGCGGCAGAGGCTGTCGTCGAAGCCTATTCGCGTCATGGCGGCCCGCAGGGTGTCATGCCCGCCGCCGACATGTCGGCGCTGACGGCGCTGGCCGAGGATCTGCGCCACCTCGAGGATCTCAGCCGCGACAGCGAGGAACGCACGCACAAGACTTTCCAGGCGCTGCACGAGACGCTGGTGCATATCGCCGACCGCCTCGACGGCATGGAAGATCGCGGCCGGCCGCTCGCCCAGATGCCGGTCGCCGACGTCGATTTCGATGTCGATCCCTATGCGCTGATGGTGGCCGAAGCCGAGATGGCCCGGACGCCGGCCGCTGCCCCGACAGCGAAGGCTTCTCCTGTTATCCGCACGGCCGAGGTCGCAACAGAGCCTGCCGCCCCGGCACAAGCCACCGCCATGAGCGGAACGAGCGCGATCGCCATCGAAGCCGCGACCAGGACGACAGAGGCTGCGACAGCGGCACGGACACAGGTCCCGGCGAAGGCCAGCCTGCTCGCCAGCCTCGGCAAGCGGCTGCTGCCCGGCAAGAAAGCCGAGAGCCGGGCGACCGAACGTCCGATGATCGATCCCGCGCCGTCGATCGATCCCACCGACGTGGTGCCAACGGATGCGGCAAACGAACTGCTCGAGCCGGGCTCAGGCGCACCTGACGTAAAGAAGATCCTTGAACGGGTTCGCGCCAGCCAGAGTGCGGCGCGCGGCAAACCTGCCGGTGAAACCGATCGCGCCGATTATATCGCTGCTGCGCGCCGTGCGGCGCAGGCGGCCGCGATGGAGGTGGATGCCAATCCGAAGCAGGCAGCCGGCAAGGCCGAGAAGAAGGGCGCGAATGCCGGCAAGGCCGGCAAGGCTTCTGACAAGACCGGCAAGACCAGCGCCTTTTCGCGCTACCGGCGGCCGATCCTGCTGGCGGTCGGCGCCGTGCTGCTCGCCATCATGGCCTTTCCGCTCGCCCGAACGCTGACGAGCGGCGAGCGCGCGCCGCAGCCGCCAGCGGAAGTCTCGGCGCTGACGGGTGCTGCGGAAAACTCGGCGCCGGCCTTGCCCGAAGCGACACCTGCCCAGCCGGATGCCGCCGCTCTCGGAGCGACCGCTCCGGCAGCGGAAGCTGTACCGCCCGCCGCCGAACAGGCGCAGCCGGAAGCAACCCCGCCGGTCGCCGGCGACCATCTGACCGATATGGTGCCGCTCGACGGCGAAGGGGCAGCGACTTTTGCCCCTCCCGCTCCGTCCGGCGCAGCGCAGGAGACATCGGGCTTCGTTCCCGCACCCGCACCGCAGGCCGCCATCACCATTCCAGACACCGTCCAGCCGAAATCGCTTGCCGATGCGGCGAGCGGCGGCGATGCGCTGGCGCTGTTCGAAATCGGCGCGCGTTATTCCGACGGCCGCAACGGCATGACGGTCGATCAGAAGCAGGCGGCGAGCTGGTACCAGCTTTCGGCCGACAAAGGCTTTGCGCCGGCAGAATACCGGCTCGGCAGCATGTACGAGAAGGGCAACGGCGTCGAACGCGACATCGCCAAAGCGAAGAGTTTTTACGAGCAGGCGGCAAACCAGGGCAATGCCAGCGCCATGCACAATCTCGCCGTCCTCTACGCCTCCGGCGCGCTTGGCCAGCAGGATTATGCAACGGCCGCCTCGTGGTTCACCAAGGCAGCGAACCTCGGCATCACCGACAGCCAGTTCAACCTGGCGATCCTCTGCGCACGCGGCAACGGGGTTCCGGAGGATCTCGAAGAGTCCTACAAATGGTTTGCGATTGCCGCCAAGGCCGGCGACAAGGATGCGGCGCAGAAGCGCGACGAAGTGGCCAAAGCCATGAAGCCCGACCAGCTCGAACGGGCGCGCGCCAAGGCCGATCTCTGGAAGCCGGAGCCGGTCGACCACCGCACGAACACCATCGACATTCCCGACGAATGGGCCGGCACCGGCGCGAAGACGGCGACCGTCGACATGAAGAAGGCAGTCCGCAACATCCAGGCGATCCTCAACAATAACGGCTTCGACGCCGGAGTTCCGGACGGCGAAATGGGTGCGAAGACCGTGACCGCGATCAAAAACTTCCAGAAGTCCGTCGGCCAGGAGCCGGACGGCAAGGTGACCGACGCGACCGTGAAGGCGCTGCTAGAACGCAACAAGCAGGGCAGCAAGGCGATCTGAGGCGCGTCGCATCGACGCGGGATCGTCTCGACTCTTTGTTCCGGGCAATGAAAAACGCCTGGCGGCACTATGCCGCAAGGCTTTTTCCAATTTTACCGCAGTCTGTCACAAAACCTGAAAAAAGCCGGATTATGCCCGGACATATCGATCCGCGCATCCGGCGAATCCTCTGCCACCGATCTCTCCGCCAATCTCTATGGCTAATCACGGGGCCGATCGAAAGCCTCTGGCAACGATTTCACAGTATGGTGCGCATTCGAACGGGGACGTGACAAGAAACCGCCCGGCAGGAGCGGTCATCATTCGGGGTCGGCTGTGACAATCTATCTGCCCATCGCAGAATTGTCGGTGAACATTTTCATCATTCTCGGCATGGGGGCGGCCGTCGGATTCCTGTCTGGAATGTTCGGCGTCGGCGGCGGCTTTCTCATCACCCCGCTGTTGATCTTCTATAACATCCCGCCTGTCGTCGCAGTCGCGACCGGCGCCAACCAGGTTGTGGCGTCATCGATATCGGGCGCGATTACGCATTTCCGGCGCGGCTCGCTCGACGTCAAGCTCGGCACGGTGCTGCTGGTCGGCGGTCTTACGGGTGCGACGGTCGGCATCTGGATCTTCTCGCTGCTGCGCGCCATCGGCCAGCTCGATCTCATCATCTCGCTGATGTATGTCGTCTTCCTCGGCACCGTCGGCGGACTGATGCTGCTCGAAAGCATCAATGCCATGCGGCGAGCAGCGCGCAACGAGCCGCCCGCACCGCGCAAGCCCGGCCATCAGCACTGGGTGCACAAGCTGCCGCTCAAGGTGCGTTTCAAGAAATCGAAAATCTATCTCAGCGTCATTCCAGTCGTCGCACTCGGCTTTGCGATCGGCATCCTCACCTCGATCATGGGTGTCGGCGGCGGCTTCATCATGGTGCCGGCGATGATCTACCTGCTGCGCATCCCGACCAATGTCGTCGTCGGCACCTCGCTGTTCCAGATCATCTTCGTGACCGCCTATACGACGATCGTGCAGGCGGCGACGAACTTCTCCGTCGACATCGTGCTTGCCTTCATCCTGATGGTGGCGGGTGTCATCGGCGCGCAATATGGCGTCCGCGTCGGCCAGAAGCTGCGCGGCGAGCAGCTGCGCGCCCTGCTCGGCCTGCTGGTGCTCGCCGTCGGCCTGCGTCTTGCGATCGCGCTGGTGGTGGCGCCGGCCGACGTCTATTCGGTGGTGATGGGAGCGGGCAACTGATGCGCTTGGCTGTTTTCGTCATCGCGTTGTTTTGCCTGCTGCCGGCTTCTGCCGGAGCCCAGTGGCTGCCAGGGCAGGCAACCGAGGCGGTGCGTGAAGGGTTGGAAATCGGCACGTCGACCAGTGAAATCGCCATCACCTCGGATTTCCACGGTGCGGATCTGACCATCTTCGGGGCGCTCTCGAACACCGACCAGCTGCTGCTCGCCGTCGGCCAATATGACGTGGTCGTGGTGTTGGAGGGCCCGCGCGAGGATGCGACGGTGCGCAAAAAGGAACGCGTCTTCGGCATCTGGGTGAACACCCGCTCGATGACCTTCGAAGCGGTGCCGCATTCCTATTCGATGTCGAGTTCACGCATGATCGACGACATCGTGACGCCGCTTGACCTGACCGATCAGGGGATCGGAATCGACCACATTCCGCTGACGCCGGTCGGCTTCGTCGGCGACGGCAGCAATCTCGGCGAGTTCCGCGAGGCGTTCCGGCGGCTGCAGCAGGGCGGCGGGCTCTACGACCGCAACCCCAGCGGCGTGCGGTTCGTTTCCTCCAACCTCTTCAAGGCGAGCCTGCGCTTGCCGGCGAACATTCCGAACGGCGTGCATAGCGTGCGCGCCTATCTCTTCAAGAGCGGTCTTTTCGTGACCGAGAAATCGCTGCCGCTGCGGGTCATCAAGACCGGCATCGAGCAGACGATCACCGATGCGGCGCATGATCAGCCGATCCTCTACGGCTGTGCGGCCGTGCTGCTCGCCGTGATCACCGGCTGGGGTGCCAGCCTGATCTTCCGCAAGGACTGATCCGCCGCCAAGGCGCGAGGCTCCATTTCCTCTATTGATTTCTGCGATCGAATTGGGTCGGGCGTCGAGCCCGCTGTGCGGGAGCTGCTACGCGGATGTTTTGGCGGCAGCTCATCCATGCCCCCAAAAACCGCTTGCATTTTGCTATCAGTCGATCTAGTTTTCAACCAGTTGCTAAACGCAATCGGTTTTATCTTGATTGGCAATTCAGAAGGAGGATGGAAATGAGGAAGCTTGTTGTCTGGAACCTGATGACGCTCGATGGTTATTTCGAAGGCACGAAGCCGTGGGATATCGACTTCCACAATCTCGCCTGGGGGCCTGAATTGCAGCGCTATGCCGAACAGTTCGGCAGGGAAAGCGATCTGCTGGTCTTCGGCCGCAAGACCTATGAGGGCATGGCCTCCTACTGGCCGACCGCCGAGGGCGAAGGTGAGATCAAAGCCTATATGAACGGCATCGCCAAGATCGCCGTGTCGCGGACGATGACCGAGCCCGGCTGGAACAATGCCCGCGTCGTCAGCGATCCGATCCCCGAATTGACGCGGCTGAAGCAGGAGGACGGCAAGACGATCTTCATCTTCGGCAGCGCCGAGCTTGCCGACAGCCTGCTGAAAGCGGGGCTTATCGATGAAGTCAGGGTTTGCCTGGTGCCGGTGATCCTCGGCGGCGGCAATCCACTTTTCAAACAGGCAGAGGGCCAGGTGCCGCTGAAGCTCATCGAATCCTCGACGACGGAAGGCGGCGCGGTGATCCTGCGCTACGAGCCCGTCAAGGCTTAAGGATTTTGATGCGATGCCGTCCCGGTGGTCAGGCCAGGGTATCCATCCCTGGCCGCACAGGAGAGCAGCCTGGGAAGTTCGCATTCGACTAAAAACCGGTTTTTAACATTTACGAGTTAGTAATCTCTCGGAAACGAGAGGTTTTGTTATGCGTACTCGTATCGTTCTGACGGCCGTGGGTCTCGCGCTGCTTGCCGGCTGCGCGACGGCGCCGAAGCAGACGAGGAACATCTGTGCCGTCTTCGACGAGCGCGACGGGCTCTTCTCCAGCTGGCAGAGTGCCGCCGAGCGGACGGAGAAGAAATACGGCGTGCCCGTGCCGATCCTGATGGCGACGATGTATACCGAATCCGGCTTCCAGCCCTATGCGCGGCCGCCGCGCACCAAGCTGTTCGGCTTCATTCCCTGGACCCGGCCTTCGACGGCCTACGGCTATTCGCAGGCGCTCGACGGGACCTGGGATCACTATCAGTCGCAGACCGGCAACTGGACCGCGCGGCGGGCGAACTTCGCCGACGCGATCGATTTCATCGGCTGGTATCACTACCAGAACAGCGTGGAGACCGGCATTCCGCTGAACGATGCCTATAATCTCTATCTCGCCTATTATTCCGGGCCGACGGGATACAAACGCGGCGACTGGCGCTCGAACGGGCAGTTGCAGCAGACGGCGCAGAAGTTTGCGCGGATGGCCGGGACGTATCAGCGGCAGTTGCAGGAGTGTGATTGAGCTTGGTGTCAGGTGGATTTTGGGTAGAGCCGCAAAGCCCGCCGACCTGGAATAACAGGCGCTATCCCTGCAAATTCCCATACCGCACCGAGTAGATCCGATCCCGCCCCAACAGATGCGCGACCAGCGACGCCTTGTCGAAAAGACCGTGCATCGCCTTGTGGCGAAGGTCGAGACCGCCGCTCATGACGCCGAAAGCCGGCATCAGCAGGCGGGCGCCATCGGTGGCAAAGCACGGGCGGCGGACGGATTTTTCACGCCGGCGGACGGTCGCGGACGGATGCAGGTGGCCGGCGATTTCGCCGCTCTGCAAGCCGTTCTTCGGCTCGTGCCGGAAGGTCAGGCCGGCATAATGCATCTCGTCGGCGGAAGCGCCCGGCAGATCGACGATGCCATCCGGATCATGGTTGCCATTGATCCAGATCCATTCGCGGCCGCGGGCCATATTGACGATCAGCGTGCGGAAATTCTCCGGCAGATGCTTCGAACCGATGCGGTCGTGGAAATTGTCGCCGAGCGAGACGACGAGCTTCGGATCATAACGCGAGATGACGGCGGCAAGGACGGTCAGCGTCGCCAGCGTATCGTAAGGCGGCAGCATCATGCCGCGGCGCGCGAAGGCCGCACCCTTTTCCAGATGCAGGTCGGAGACGACGAGCAGGCCGGTATCCGGCAGATAGAGGGCGCCAAGCGGATCGCAGACGGCGGCAATGCCATGGACCGATGTCTCGATGCCTGGTATCGCGGCCAGTCCTGAAATGTCGCGCGCCAGCGCCAGGCGGTTCATCACTCTCTTATTCCCAAATACGTCAGTCAGGCCCAATTTTTTATCAGGCGAGTGCTTCGGCGATCAGATCATCCGCCGCTTCGGCCAGGAGTGCGTCATGGGCCTCGCCCGGCACCGCCTCGCGTCCGATTTCCAGCATCACCGGCACGGCCAGCGGGGAAATATGGTCGAGGGCGCGGTGGGTGATGTGGCCCCTGATTCGTCTCAGCATATCGCCAAGACGGCCAATATCCAAAAGTCCCGTCGCCGCATCCTGCCGCGTCGCCTGCAGGAGGATGTGATCCGGTTCGTGGCTGCGCAGCACGTCGTAGATCAGGTCGGCGGAGACGGTGATCTGCCGGCCGCTCTTTTCCTTGCCCGGATGGCGGCGCTCGATCAAGCCTGCAATCACCGCGCAATTGCGGAAAGTGCGCTTCAACAGGAAGGATTCGTCCAGCCAGGCTTCGAGATCGTCGCCGAGCATGTCTTCGTCGAAGAGGTCGGAGAGGCTGAGCCGGCCGTTGCGGATCATCAGCCCCATATCCTCGAGGCCCCAGATGGCAAGCGAATAATCGGTGGCGACGAAACCGAGCGGTTTGGCGCCTATCCGCTCCAGCCGGCGGGTCAGCAGCATGCCGAGCGTCTGGTGGGCGAGACGGCCTTCGAAGGGATAGGCGACCATGTAGCCGCGGCTGCCGCGCGGAAAGGTTTCGATCAGGAACTCGTCGCGCTTCGGCAGCATCGACTTGTCGTTCTGCAGCGACAGCCAGTCGCGCACCTGATCCGGCAGGCGGCGCCAGCGATCGGGATCGGCGATCATCGCCCGCACCTGCTCGGCCAGATAGGTCGACAGCGGAAACTTGCCGCCATTATAGGACGGGATTTTCGGATCGAGCGAAAAGGCCTGCGACGCCATGCACTCATTTTCGCGAATGCCCTCGAAGCGCAGCACCTTGCCGGAGAAGACGAAGGTGTCGCCCGGCGACATTTGCTCGAGGAAATATTCCTCGACCTTCCCCAGCGTGGCGCCGCCACGGCCGATCCTGCCGCCCTCGCCGCGCTTGACCATGCGGATATTCAGCATCGGGCTTTCGACGATGGTGCCGAGGTTGAGGCGGTATTGCTGGGCGACCGCAGGATTGGAGACGCGCCAGCGGCCCTCCCCGGTCTTGCGGATGCGGGCGTAACGCTCGTAGGTGCGGAGCGCATAACCGCCGGTCGCGACGAAATCGACGATGCGCTCGAAGGTCTCCCAGCTGAGATCGGCATAGGGCGAGGCGCTGGTGACCTCATCGTAGAGTTCCAGCATGTCGAAAGGCTCGGCGCAGGCCATGCCGAGCACATGCTGGGCGAGCACGTCGAGCGCACCGCGGCCGACGGGCGGGGTATCCTGCGCGCCGATATAATTGGCATCGAGGGCGGCCTGACACTCCATGACCTCGAAACGGTTGGCGGGAACCAGGATCGCCTTCGAGGGCTCGTCCATGCGGTGATTGGCGCGGCCGATGCGCTGGGCAAGACGCGAGGCGCCCTTCGGCGCGCCGACATGGATGACGAGATCGACATCGCCCCAGTCGATGCCGAGATCGAGAGTGGAGGTGGCAACGACGGCGCGCAGCCGGTTTTCGGCCATCGCCGCCTCGACCTTGCGGCGCTGGGCGACATCGAGGGAGCCGTGGTGGAGCGCGATCGGCAGGTTGCCGTCATTGATCGTCCAGAGTGCCTGGAAAAGCATTTCGGCCTGGCTGCGGGTGTTGACGAAGAGCAGCGTCGTGCGATGTTCGACAAGATGCCGGTAGACATCGGGAATGGCATATCGGGCGGAATGGCCGGACCAGGGAATGTGCTCTTCGGTCGACAGAATCGAGATATCGGGCTTGGCGCCGCCTTCGACGACAACGAGGCCGGCATAATGTTCGCTACCCTCTTCCTGGCCGACCAGCCATTTCTGCAGATCCATGGGTTCGGCGACGGTGGCCGACAGGCCGATGGTCTGGAGGCCGGGGGCAAGGCGGCGCAGGCGGGCAAGGCCGAGCGAAAGCATGTGGCCGCGCTTGGAGGTGACCAGTGAATGCAGCTCGTCGAGGACGATATATTTCAGGTCCTTGAAGAAGCGCTCGGCCTCGCGGTTCGCCAGCAGCAGGGCGACCTGTTCCGGCGTCGTCAGCAGAATATCCGGCGGGCTGAGCTTCTGGCGCTGGCGCTTGGCGTTCGGCGTGTCGCCGGTGCGGTTTTCGACGGTGACCGGCAGGCCCATCTCCGCAACCGGTTTCATCAGATTGCGCTCGATATCGATGGCAAGCGCCTTCAGCGGCGAGACATAGAGGGTGTGGATGCCGGTGAAGGCGGAGCCGGGCGGTATCCGGCCGCGGCGGGTGAGATCGGTGAGCGACGGCAGAAACCCGGCGAGCGTCTTGCCGGCGCCGGTCGGCGCAATCAGCAGCGTGCTTTCGCCGGCCTCGGCGCGGGCGAGCAGTTCCAGCTGATGGGCGCGCGGCCGCCAGCCCTTTTCCGCAAACCAGCGGGTAAAGGCGGCAGGAAGCAGTGTGCGGGCTTCGGAATCGATCTGGTCCACGCCCTGAAACTAGTGAAACGCCGGGGAAAGAGAAGAGCGGCCAAAGCATGTCGCGCAAAAGTGTGCAGCGGTTTTGCGATAACGACATGCGTAAAAACAAAGAGCTAAAGCGCGAGGAGCGAATCTGAAAGATCGCGACGCGCATTAGCAATTCACATGGCGATATAGCGGTCCTTGCGGTGGTTGATGGCAATCGTCAGGTTGAGAACGATCGCACCAAGCACGGAGCAGGCGATGATGAAGGGGCTTGCGACGAAGAAGGACAGCGCCAGGATGATGCCGTCGAAGCCGAGCTGGACGAAGCCGGCCCGCCAGCCGAAGCGATCCTGGATATAGAGGGCGAGAATGCCGATGCCGCCGAGGCTGGCGCGGTGGCGGAAGAGCGCCAGCATGCCGGCGCCGATGACGAGACCGCCGAAGAGCGCACCGGCGAAAGGATCGACATGCGCCATGCTGATGAAGCCCGAGACGAATTCGGACAGGACCGAGGTCAGCGCGATGGCGGCGAAGGTCTTGATGGTGAAGGCGAGGCCCAAGCGGCGGAAGGCGAGATAATAGAAGGGCAGGTTCACGACAAAGAAGCAGAGGCCGAAGCTGAAGCCCGTCGCATAATGTGCGAGGAAGGCAAGGCCCGCCGTGCCGCCGGCAAGCAGTCCGGCGCCGGAGGGAAGCGTTACGCCGAGAACGGCGAGCATGCTGCCGGCGACGATGCCCTGGGCGTCGTCCAGCAGCGAGTGGCGATCGGCGCTGGAATTCAGAAGGCCTGCGAAAGCGTTGGATGCCATGATGTTCCCCTGTCGGCTTTTCCGTCTTCTATCCGGGGTCAGGATAAAGGCAAGTGGCAAGCAACGCGGACGTCTCTTGACAGGCGGCATAATCATGGATATTTTTTATCCACGAATTGAGGAGGCCACGTGGATGAAGATGGGCGATGGGGTCGAGCAGGCCATTCACAGCGTTGCGATGCTTTCCGGCCTCTCCGAGGGCGGCGTGCTATCGGCGGCCGCGCTGGCGGAATTCCACGGCGTCTCGACGAGTTATCTGCTGAAGCATCTGCAGGCACTGTCGGGCGCCGGCATCCTCGATACCGTACCGGGGCCGAAGGGCGGATATCGGCTGGCAAAGGCGGCGAAGGACATTTCGCTGCTCGACATCGTGATCGCGGTCGAAGGACCGGCGCCCGCCTTCCGCTGCGCCGAAATCCGCCAGCGCGGACCGAACCCGGTCTCCGATCGCTTCTTTGCCTCGCCCTGCAACATCAGCGCGGCGATGCTCAGAGCCGAACGGGTCTATCGGGCCGAACTTGCCAAGACGAGCATTGCCGATCTCGGCATCGAGCTGAACGCTCTCGACGACGGATCGATCGCAGCTAGAGGCTGCGCTTTCCTTGAAATCCATGAACGCAAGACGGCTCGTTGAGCCACCAACAAAGGAGAAAGACCATGCAACCACGTTTCAACTTCGCCAAAGCCGCTCCCGATGCCTACAAGGCGGTCGCCGCGCTCGAGCAATATGTCCAGTCCTCCGGACTGGAGCGCCGCTTCATCCACCTGATCAAGCTGCGCGCCTCGCAGATCAATGGCTGCGCCTATTGCGTCGACATGCATGTGAAGGAAGCCCGCCATGATGGGCTCTCCGAACAATGGATCAACCTGATGTGCGTCTGGCGGGAATCGCCGGTCTATGACGCCCGCGAACGGGCGCTGCTCGGCTGGGTGGATTCAGTGACCAATATCGCCAAAACAGGCGCGCCGGATGCCGACTACGAGACGCTGAAGGCACATTTCTCCGAAGAAGAAATGACGAAGATTACGGTGGCGATCGGCGCCATCAACATCTGGAACCGGCTTGCCGTCGGCTTCCGCTCACAGCATCCGCTCGATGCGGCAACGAAGGCCGCCTGATCGATATCTGCGTACCGAGAATTCATCCTGGCAACCGACCCGAAAATCTCGGGTCGGTCGAATATCGGATCACTCGTGATCCCTGGTGGCTCGTACGGCAACGGCGTCAAACCGATTGCCCGAGAGGTCCATGCTGTTGAATATGTCTCGGACGACTTTCGCAATTTCTTCTGCGGAAGCGCCCTTGGCGCGTTCTTCCTGCATACGGCGTCTCACAAGCTTTTCCAAATCTGACATAGTTCACCTCATCAAATCCGGCGCGAGCAGAGTTTGGCGCCGAGACCGATCACAGGCAAGTTACGTTTTGTTTAGAATGGCTTACCGATTTGTAACGTTAGAGCATGTCGCGCAAAACTGTGCGGCGATTTTGCGATAAGGGCATGCGTAAAACTAAAGCGCGATGTAACGGTCGGCGCGGTGGTTGATGGCGACGAAGAGGTTGAGGACGACGGCGCCGAGCACCGAATAAAAGACGACAGGCGGCGTGGTGACGAAGAAGGCGGCGGCGAGCACGCACATGTCGATCGCGAGCTGGACGAGGCCGGCACGGATGCCGAAACGCTCCTGCAGGTAGATGCCGAGAATGCCGACGCCGCCAAGGCTGGCGCGGTGGCGATAAAGCGCCAGCAGGCCGAAGCCGAGCAGCAGGCCGCCGAGAAGGGCCGCCCAGGCCGGATGAATGCTCGAAATGGACAGGAAGCGCGACTGCACATCGGCAAGCACCGAGGTCAGGCCGATGGCGATGAAGGTCTTGATGGTGAAGGCCATGCCGAGGCGCTTCCACGAGAGATAGAAGAACGGCAGGTTGAGCAGGAAGAAGGCGAGGCCGAAATTGACGCCGAAGGCATAATGCAGGAGGAAGGCCACGCCGGCCGTGCTGCCGGTGAGAAGGCCGGCGCTGGCGAGCACATAAAGGCCGAGCGCCGCAACGAAGCTGCCGGAGAATATGCCCTGTACATCTTCGATCGGGGTGTGGCGCGTCGCAGTCGTATTCCAGAAGCCAAGGGCATTGATGAGCTGTGTCATGTCGCCAGTCTCCACGGCAGACGAGTTCAAGAACGCGCTTGGGAAGATCTGCGCGCGACGGAATTTTGGATCATGAAAGGAGCCCGAGCGCCTCGGCGTTAATTGCCAAGCTCTCTGCCGATGCGGTGCAGTATCGGGTTTTTCGGCCTTTCGATCAAGCGAAATAGGTAAGCAATGCTGACCTATTAAAAAATCGCAAGAAATGTTCGCTCACACGGGCTTATGCGTAAGGAACAGAATGCCGGAAACCGGTTTTCCGCCATCTTTGCGAATGACCGATTTGACGATCTTGAGGATTTGGAAGCCGTGACGGGCAAGAAGCATCCTGACATAGCTTTCCGAATGGGCGTAGCGCAGCGACGGAGCGAGGTGAAAGCCGTCGCCCTCACCTGCATCCTCGACGGAAAAGGCGATATCGGCGCCTGGTGCAGCGAGCGCTCCAACGATGGCAAAGACGCTTTCGAGATTGCCGAGATACATCAGCACATCGGCTGCCGTCACCAGGTCGGCGCGACGGCGCGCCGCATCTGCAAAGAGGCCGGAGAGCTCGGGCGCGAGCGAGAGATCGGCCTGGGCGAGACTGTCATAGACCCGTTTCTCGGCAGCCTTCGCCAGCATGTTCTGCGAGAGGTCGAAGCCTTCGAGGCGGCCGGCAAAGCTACGGATTTCCGGGCCGAGCAGGCCGGTGCCGCAGCCGAGATCGACGGCCAGTTCGTAACGCCTGCCGGTGGAGGCGACGAGCGCTGCGAGCTTCTGCGGGACATTGTAGTCGAGCTTATCGACAAGTGCTGATTCGAACCGATCGGCATAGTCGTCGAAGAGGCGCTCGACATAGCGGCTCGGCGGCAGGTCAGGCGTGGCCGCGTCGCCGAGAAGGGTGAGTTTGAGGGCAGCGCCGAAAATGTCTTCGGGATCGAGGGCAAGCGTCTTGCGATAGGCCTCGATCGCGGCTTCACCCCTGCCCGCCTCTTCCAGATAGGTGGCGAGGCGATACCAGCCGGCTGCCCAGGCGGGCACGAGTTCGAGGGCCTGCTCCATCAGCTCGGCAGCCGCTTCCGGCTCGCCGCCTTCCTCGAGCATCCTGGCATAGTCGGCGCGGCGGTCGGCAATGACATCGCCGGAGGAAAGCTGGTGGGGCTGCATCAATGGACCTGTCGCTGTTTCTTTTACGCATGTCGTTGCCGCAAAACCGCTGCACACTTTTGCGCGACATGCGTCGGCCCGCATCTGGCGGCGGCCACAAAAAAACTCAAGTCCTATTTCAGAGGCGAAGCGGCCAATTCCGGAAAGGGCTTGCGGGCGCCGCGCCGCGACCTTATTCCAAGGGCAAACAGGAGATGGCTTATGTCCGATCAGGCGAACAGGTTCCTCGGCGATTCAATCGGCCGCACATTGATAAAACTTATCGTGGTGTCGCTGATCGTCGGTTTCGTCATGACCGTTTTCGGCCTGACGCCGTGGAGCATCATCGACGGCGTCCGCGACTTCATCCTGGAAATCTGGCACCGGGGCTTCTCGGCTCTCGGGCGCGTCGGCGACTATCTCATCCTCGGCGCGACGATCGTCATTCCGCTCTTCGTCATCCTTCGTCTTTTCAGCTACCGCCGGTAACATGACATCCATCGATCTTTCCAGACGCGGCCTGCTACGCCTTTCCGGACTTGCGCTCGCCGCCGGCATCGCCGGCTGCACCACGACCCCGCGGATGGCCGGCACGCCGTCGGACGGCGAAGACGAGACGGCGAGCGTGCTGCCGCTCGTCAACCAGCTGCGGGCCAAACACGGCCTGCCGGCGCTTGCCGTCGATCCGGCGGCGACCACCGCCGCCCTGTTCCAGGCAAAACGCATGGCGAGCGCCGGCAAGATGGCGCATCTGATGGGCATGACCGACAGCTTCGGTGCGCGTGTCAAGGCGAGCGGCGTGCGGCTGCCAGCGGCTGAGAACATCGCCGCCGGCCAGCAGAGCGTCGATGCCGTGGTGACGGCCTGGATCAACTCGCCGCATCATCTGGAAAACATGCTCGGACGTTATGATGGCCTTGGCGTCGCCGTCGCCCATAATACATCTTCCAGGAACCTGCCCTATTGGGCCATGGTGCTTTCCAGCTGAGGTGATTCCGCCTGCAGCAGTTCAAGTGATGCAGCGTCTGTTGCGCGTCTGAAACGACGCGTGGCGCTGCCGCGACGAGGCCGGCATGGATACACGCAGCAATCACAACGCGCTTGCATTCGACGTGACGCACCTGATGGTGCTGTCGATCGCCCTTCCGATGACGCTCGGCTTCATGACGACGCCGCTGCTCGGGCTGACGAACACCGCCGTCGTCGGCCGTATGGGCAATGCGGAGGCGCTGGCCGGGCTGGCGATCGGCGCGATGCTCTTCGATCTGATCCTCGGCAGCTTCAACTTCCTGCGCGCCTCGACGACCGGGCTGACGGCGCAGGCCTATGGCCGGCGCGACCAGCACGAGCAGCAGGCGGTCTTTTCCCGGGCAATGATTTCGGCGCTCGGCTGCGGACTGGCGCTGCTCTGTCTTTCGCCGCTGCTGATGGCGGCGGGGTTGAGCCTGATGGGGGCGGAAGGCGCGATCGCGCAGGCAACCGGCACCTATTTTTCGATCCGCATGCTGGCAGCACCCGCGGCACTGGCGAATTATGCCATCCTCGGCTTCGTGCTTGGGCGCGGACAGGGCAATATCGGACTGCTGCTGCAGGCTGTTATCAACGGCATCAACATCCTGCCTTCCATCTATCTCGGCCTGACGCTCGATTGGGGCGTGGCGGGGGTCGCCTGGGGAACGATGGCCGGCGAAAGCGTCGGCGCGCTCGCCGGGCTTGCCATCGTGCTCAGCGGCTTCGGCAAGGCAGCGCGACCGGCATGGTCCGAGGTCTTTTCCCGGCACCGGCTGGCCGAGCTTTTCGCGCTCAACCGCGACATCCTGATCCGCACCTTCGTGCTGATCGGCGCCTTCACCATCATGATGCGGATCGGCACCAGCTTTGGCGCGGTGACGCTTGCCGCCAATGCCGTAGTGATGAATTTCTTCCTGCTGTCCGGCTATTATCTCGACGGGCTTGCCAATGCCGCCGAACAGATCATCGGCCGGGCGATTGGCGCGCATTACCGGCCAGCCTTCGACCGCGGGCTGAAGCTGACGACCTTGTGGTCCTTCGGACTGGCGGCTGTTAGTTCCGCCTTCTTCTTCCTCGCCGGCCCCTGGCTAATTTCGGTGCTGACGACATCACCCGAGGTGCGGCAGGCGGCCGAAACCTATCTGCCCTGGGCGGCGGTGACGGGACTGACCGGTGCACTCGCCTTCCTGATGGACGGGGTGTTCATCGGCGCCACATGGTCGGCCGACATGCGCAACCGGATGCTGATATCTTTTGCCGGCTATCTCTTGATGCTCGCGGTCTTCGTGCCGCTCTTCGGCAATCACGGCTTGTGGCTGGCGATGAACGCCTTCCTGCTCTTCCGCGGTTTCTTCCTGGCGATGCTGGTGCGGTCGCGGGCCGATCAGACCTTTCGCGCCGCCCAATAATCCAGCCTGACATCACGCAGGTCGCGGATCGAGGCGGCCTTTTCGCGGTCCAGGAGTTTCGAGAGGCCGCGGAGGATATCGCCGGCCAGGCCAGGGCCTTCATAGACCATGCAGGAATAGAGCTGGACGAGATCGGCACCCGCCCTGATCTTCTCCAGCGTGGTTTCGGCCGAGGACACGCCGCCGACGCCGATGATCGGCAGGGCCGGGCCGACGCGCTTGCGCATCCTGGCGAGCACCGCCGTCGACTTTTCGAACAGCGGCACGCCGGAGAGACCGCCCGCCTCCTTCGCCTGGCGCTGATCCTTTAGGCCATCGCGCGACAGCGTGGTGTTGGAGACGATCAGGCCATCCAGCGCATGCGAGAGCACTTCCGCGGCGATATCGTCCATGCCTTCCTCGGTCAGATCAGGCGCGATCTTCAGAAAGACCGGGATCGTCCGGCCGGATGCCGCTGCCATCTCGTCGCGCGCCGCAAGCACGGCTGATAACAGCACCGCAAGGCTTTCGCGCCCCTGCAGGTCGCGCAGGCCGGGGGTGTTCGGCGAGGAGATGTTGGCAGTGAAATAGCGCGCGACGGAATAAAAGCGGCGGATGCCGGCGACATAGTCGGCGATGCGGTCCTCGCTATCCTTGTTGGCGCCGATATTGACGCCGATCATGCCACCGCCCCCTAGCGCGGCGAGGCGCCCGAAGGCGGCATCATGGCCTTCATTGTTGAAGCCGAGACGGTTGATGACGCCTTCATCCTCCACCAGGCGGAAGATGCGCGGCCGCGGATTTCCGGATTGCGGCTTCGGCGTCACCGTGCCGATCTCGGTAAAGCCGAAGCCGAGCTTCAACAGCGCCTCCGGCACTTCGGCATTCTTGTCGTAGCCGGCGGCCATGCCGAGCGGATTTTCGAAGGCAAGGCCGGCAACGGTCTGGCGCAGGCGCGGATCGGGCGTCAGCTGGCAGGCGGGCACGAGGCCGGATTTCAAGGCGGCGATCGACATGCCGTGCGCCGTTTCCGGATCGAACAGGAAGAGACCCTTGCGGGCGAGACGCTTGAAGGGATCGATCATGGCTGCAGCTCCGGAAAGACATGGGTGCCGGCTTCGTCGAGCGGCAGCGGCGCCTCCCAGAGTACGGCGACAAGCGGCAGATCAGCGTAGAGATGCGGGAAGAGATCGCCGCCGCGCGAGGGCTCGAAGACCAGCTTGTCGCCAAAGCCGCGGCCATCGACGGCAATCAGCAACAGGCCGGACTGGCCGGCAAAATGCAGGGCGGCGGTCTGCTTCACCTGGTCCGCCGTCGAGAAATGGATGAAGCCATCCTTGAGATCGATGCCGGCGCCATGAAAAGTGCCGGTTTGTCTGGCTTGCTGCCAGAGCGTTTCCGTCACGATCTTGTAAAGGGTCGGTGTCAGGGTCATCATGGCCTCACGATAGGCTGTTCCTTGGTCACGAGGGCTTTGCCGGAAAGAGGCGGCGATGTCCACGCCCCGGCGCGAAAAACGGGGCAGCTGGAACAGAATTAGAGCATGATGTCGTCCGAAAACCGCGCACACTTTTCGGCATCATGCTCCAGAAAATCCGGAGGATGAGACAATGAAGGCATTCGTTATCACACTTGGCGTTTTTCTGATGCCGTTGGCGGCCGCCGCCGTCGAACCCGATGCGGGCCGATTCCAGCTGGAGAAGAGCGGCGACCATTTCGTCCGGCTCGACCGCCAGACAGGGGCCATGTCGATCTGCCAGGACAAGGACGGCGCCCTCGTCTGCCGGATGGCAGCCGACGAGCGGGCGGCCTACGAGGACGAACTCGACCGGCTGGCAAAGCGGGTGACGGCGCTCGAACAGGGCGGTGTCATCCAGCGCGCGCTGCCGAGCGATGCCGAGGTCGACCGTTCGATCAGCATCATGGAGCGGATGATGAAGAGTTTCATGGGGATGGTGAAGGAGTTCCAGGCCGAGGAAAACACCAATCCCCTTCCGCAGAAGACCTGATCTGATATAGTCGGGCATGAGCAAGCTGGCGTGCAACGCGGAGGGGCGGAGGCATATGCCGGCATGATCGGGCTCTTGGGAGGGAGTTTTCGATGCAGGAACACACCATCATCATTGCGGACGATCATCCGCTTTTCCGCGATGCGCTGCGCCAGGCGGTGATCGGCATGGAAGGCCGGCAGTCGATCGTCGAGGCCGGCGATTTTGCCGCCGCGCGCCGGGCGGCCGGCGCCCATGCGGATGCCGATCTGATGCTGCTCGATCTCGCCATGCCCGGGGTCAGTGGTTTTTCCGGCCTGATGGCGCTGCGCTCCGAATTCGCCAGCCTGCCAATCGTCATCGTCTCGGCAACCGACGATGCGACGACGATCCGGCGGGCGCTGGAACTCGGTGCTTCCGGCTTCATTTCGAAATCCTCCGGCATCGACGACATTCGCCGCAGCATCCAGACGGTGCTTGCCGGTGATATCGCCACGCCGGAGAGCTATCGCGACGGCCAGGAGCAGGATCCCGATGTCGCCGACCTGATCCACCGCCTGCATACGCTGACACCGCAGCAGAGCCGGGTGCTGACCATGCTCGGCGAAGGGCTGCTGAACAAGCAGATTGCCTACGAACTCGGCGTCTCCGAGGCGACGATCAAGGCGCATGTCTCAGCGATCCTGTTGAAACTCGATGTCGACAGCCGGACGCAGGCGGTGATCCAGCTCGGCAAGATCAACATGGCGATGGTCGCCTGAGCGACGCATTCCCTTTGGCAACAGGATTTTATTCCTCTTCTATCTTTACTCAGGCGGCGCGGTCGGTTAATATTCCGCCGGGTTGGAGCGCGGCGTTGAATGAGCCGCGACGGAATCGCGCATGCTGTCACACAACCAGATCTGGGAAGCGCTCGACAGGCTTGCCGAACGGCACGAGCTGACGCCATCCGGACTTGCGCGCCGCGCCGGCCTCGACCCGACCTCCTTCAACAAATCGAAACGGCTTTCCGCCGACGGGCGGCTGCGCTGGCCCTCGACGGAATCGATCGCCAAGGTGCTCGACGCGACGGGGGCGAGCATGGAGCAGTTTCTGGCCTTCATGCGGCCGGGCGGTGCTTTCGGACGGCAGGAAGGCGCATTTCCCCAGCGAGGCAACTCCATTCCGCTGCTCGGCTTCGCTCAAGCCGGCGCCGGCGGCTTCTTCGACGATGGCGGCTTTCCGGCCGGCCAGGGCTGGGACGTGGTGGAATTTCCGGCAGCCCCGGCACAGAAATCAGGCGTCTATGCGCTGGAGGTGCAGGGCGAAAGCATGATGCCGCTCTACCGCGACGGCGACGTGCTGATCGTCGAGCCGGGGGCACAGGTGCGCCGCAACGACCGCGTCGTCGTGCGCACAAACGAGGGCGAGGTGATGGCCAAGGTGCTGCTGCGCCAGAGCCCGCGGTCGATCGAGCTGATGTCGCTCAATCCCGAACATCCCAACCGCACCTTCGAGCTTTCCGACGTCGACTGGATCGCCCGCATCATCTGGGCCAGCCAATAGGAAGATATTCCATGCGCCCTGCCGCCTTCATCACAGGTATCACGGGGATGGCGGTGGTGGCCGGCCTGCTGATGGCGGGCGAAGCAAGGCTTGGCGGCGGCACGGCCGGCGAAGAGACGGCGTCCGCCGAGGAGACGGCGACCGCACCGGCGGGTGCTGCCCCCGAGGCCGGAGAACCCGCGACGATGTCGGACGACCGTGCCGAAATGATCGCCCGCTCGACCGCACCGGCGGCTCCGTCTGCATCGGGTCCAGGCGACGGCGTGGCACCCCAACCGGCCGATGTCCCGCAACAAGCGGAGACGGCTGGCGGGCAAGCGGCAAGTCCGGCTACGAAAAAGCCGATGGAGCTGGCGCGGCCGGCAGTCGAAAATGCCGGCATTCTGTCCTTCGGCGAGCGCCGGCTTCAGCTTGCCGGCATCGTGCCGACGCCGGTCGACAGGATATGCGGGCCGGCGGGACGGCAATGGCCCTGCGGCATGATGGCGAAGACGGCGCTGCGCCTGCTGTTGCGCAACCGCGCCGTCACCTGCGATCTCGAGACCGTGGAGTGGAAGGAAAGCGTAACGACTGCCTGCCGGCTCGGCACAGAGGATCTCAGCGCATGGCTTGCCGAAAACGGCTGGGCGGAACCGGCGGCGGGTTCGCCGCTTACATCCGTCGCCGAGAAGGCCAGGCAGGCGGGAAAAGGCCTCTACGGCGACGATCCGCGCCGCAATTGAACCGGCAGCCATGACAAGCGATCGGACAGCCCGGATCGGGCCGATCCCTTGTAATGACTGTTACCAATTCCTAATCTGGGCTGATTGAAAAAGGAATCAGAGATGAACAAGCCGCTTTCTGCCCATGACGCGCTGATCTACGTGATGGTGATGGCATCCGCCGTCGACAGCACGATGAACGACAGGGAGCTGGAGAGGATCGGCCAACTGATCGGATTCCTGCCTGTTTTCCGGGATTTCGATGACGACAAGCTGATTGCGGTGGCGCGCGACTGCGCCTCGCTGCTCGCCGGACCGGAAGGTCTCGACGTCGTGCTCGAAACCGTGCGCGACACCCTGCCCGCGAAACTCTACGACACGGCCTATGCGCTGGCCGTCGAGGTGGCATCCGCCGATCTCTCGGTCAAGGCGGAGGAGTTGCGGCTGCTTAGCCTGCTGCGCGACCGACTGGGTCTCGACAAGCTCACCTGCGCGGCGATCGAGCGCAGTGCGATTGCCCGGTTCCGCAAAGGCTAAAGGCCAAAACGCGTCCCGCGTCTTTTGGCGGCTTCAATAGAGCCCGTAGGGAAAGTAGCGCAGATAGATTTCCTGGAGGCGGCCGTTGCGCGACAGCGTGGCGAGCGCGTGGTCGATGGCGGATGTCAGCACGCTGTCCTTCTGCCGCAGCATGATCGTCATGCCCTCGCCGAGAAAATGCTCGGAGAGATAGGGACCGTCGAACAGCGCGCAGCATTTTGCCGAGGCCGGCGAAGAGACCCAGAAGGAAAGCTGCAGCGCATCGGCAAAGGCGGCATCGACCTTGCGGTCCCCGAGCGCCGCAAGCAGGGCGTCCTTTGTGTCGAACGGCTCGGCCTTGATCGCCGGGAAGAAGGCGGCCAGCATCGCCTCGTGCACCGTCCCCCTGACGACACCGACCGGATGCTTCGACAGGGCGGCAGCGGTCTTTCCGTCGAGCGGGACGGCGAGATTGCGCACGAAGCGCGCCGGCAGCATCAGGTAGGGTCTGGAGAAGACGAATTGCCGGCGCAGTTCCGGGGTCACGGCAAAACCGGCGATGACGGCATCGCCCTGCGAGGCGGCGAGCGCATCCCTGAGGTCGGCGAAGGGGATCGCCTGGATCTGGCACTTGTCTGAAATCTCCAGCTCGCTGCAGATCTCGCGGGCGAGGTCGATATTGAAACCGGAGAGCTTGCCGTTCTGATCGGTGAAATTGAAGGGCGGGAAATCGACCGACGTCAGGAAGCGCAGGCGCACCAGCGATGAGAGATCGGGCCTCGCAAGACGTTCGCGCGCATCGAAGAGCAGCGGCAGCGAGGGGGACGCCTGCTGGGCGGATGCGGCAAAACTTGAGAAAAGCACGCCCAGAAACAGCCCGAACGCGAAAAAACCCTTCAGAGTCAGGGATGCCAGCTTGGATTGCATCATCTTGATCTTGGTCTCTGGGTTAAGCGCGAAGCATTGCGACGTCGGCGAGATGTATCAGAGTCATGCTCGGTGGGGAATATGTGTGGGAGTGAGACGGATCCCGCCGCCGTGCAGAGGGACGGCCTTCATGCGACATCTCCGGCCGAGATCCGCCGACGCCAGGCGTGAATCTAATAGCTCCGCTGGGGAGAAGAGGGAGCCAAGCCGCGGCTGGACACACTCAGCTTTCGGGAATAGCGTTCCAAGGCGCCACCTGGCCGAAAAAATGCCTGAGCCAGCGTGGATCGCGCAAGGCGCAGATATGGAGCGACGGCTTACCGCGATCTTGGCCGCTGATGTAGTTGGTTACAGCAGCCTCATGGGGAATGAGGAGGTCGGCACGCTGGAAAGGCTGAAGATCTGCCGCAGCGAGCTGTTCGACCCTGCTGTTGCCGAGTTTCACGGCCGTATCATCAAGCTCATGGGAGACGGGGCGCTGGTGGAGTTTGCCAGCGTGGTCGATGCCGTCCAGTGCGCCGCGGCGATCCAGCGACGGATGGCCGGGCACGATCCGGATGTCCCAGAAGCGCAGAAGATCCGTTTCCGCATCGGTGTGAACCTCGGCGACGTCATCGTCGAGGACGACGATCTCTATGGCGACGGCGTCAATGTCGCCGCGCGGCTGGAGGCTATGGCCGAGCCCGGCGGCATCTGCATCTCGGGCACCGCCTTCGATCACGTCTTTCACAAGGCCGACGTCGGCTTCACGAACCTTGGCGAGCAGCGGCTGAAGAATATTCCGGACCCGGTTCGGGTCTACCGCGTTCATCTCGATGCCGGCAAGGCGGGGGAGGTGGCCGCAAGGTTCCGTCGGCCGCGTGCGCGCACCATGGTCCTGTCGGGGATCGGGATTGCGGCGCTGCTGATCGTTCTCGCTGCCCTTGCGTGGCAATTCGAATGGCGAAACCTTGCCGCGCTGCAACGGACGTCGGTGGCGATCCTGCCATTTGCCAATCTCAGCGGCGATCCGAAGGAGGACTATGTCTCCGATGGCATCACCGAAGACCTGATCACTGATCTCGCCAAGCTTTCCGGCGTCGATGTTATCGCCCGCGATTCTGTCTTCGCTTACAAGGGCAAGCCCATTGTGCTTGCGGATGCGGCGCGCGCGCTTAACGTGCGCTACCTGGTCGAAGGCAGCGTTCGCCGCGTCGGCGAGCAACTGCGCATCAATGTGCAGCTCGTCGATATGACCAGCGGCAAGAACATCTGGGCTGACCGCTTCGACCGAAGTGCGGTCGATCTCTTCGCCATTCAGGACGACCTCAGGCGGGAGCTGGTCAGCGCGCTCGGCATCGAGCCATCAGCCACCGAAGCCAAGCGGCTGTCGCGGGTGCCGACGGAAAATCTCGAGGCCTATGACAACTTTCTGCGCGGCGAGCAGGCAGCGCGCAGCGGCAAGCGCGACGGGCTGCAGCAGGCGCTGGCATTCTACGACAAGGCGGAGGCGCTGGACCCCGCTTTCGCCGAGGCCTTCGCATTCGACGCACGCACCACCGTGAATATCTGGCGCGCCAGTTTCAACGACATCATGCAGAGCGCGCTTGCGAGGAAGAGGGCTTACGAGAAGGCAAGCATCGCCTTGAAACTCGATCCTGATCTCTCGTCGCCCTACGCCATTCTCGGCATCATGCAGGTCGTCGACCGACGGTACGAGGAAGCGATTGCGTCTGCTGAGCGCGCCACGGCACTCGGCCCGGGCGATGCGGCAGCACAGATCGCGCTCGGCTACGTTCAGCTGTTTGCCAGCAACCATGCGGAGGCAAGTGCTGCGGTGGAAACGGCGCTGAGGCTCGACCCCGATCTGTCGGCCATCGACCGGGAAATCGCCGGCCTCGTCTTTCTGGTGAAGGGTGACACCGCGAGAGCCGTCGAAACTCTCGAACGCGTTTGCGACGTCGCACCCGAAGTCAGCGAATTCAGGATCGTGCTGGCTGCGGCGTATGCCCGCGCCAACCGCTTGGCCGAGGCGCGGGCAGCGGCTGCCGAGGGCTTACAGCTGTTATCAGGATCTGAAACCTTCAACGAACGGTCCCTGGCTGCCTGGCGGATCGGCTATGCCCACTTTCGGAACCCCGAAGATCTGACGCTCATCATAGACGCGCTCAGCCAGGCCGGCTTGCCCGAGTGGCCGTTCGGGTTCACCGCTGATGAAAAGGACCGGGTGAAGGGTGCGGCACTCGCTTCCCTCGTTTTCGGCCACACCTGGCAAGGCCAGCTCGAACCTGGCGGTCAACCTGCTATCCTGCAGATCGCAAAGGATGGCAGCGCGGGATTTCGCTCGATGACACGCATGTACACAGCCAAGCTCCATGTCGATCACGACGTCTTGTGCGAGCAGAGCGAGAACATGTTCGGGCGGCCCGATTGTGGTCCGGTTTACATCAGGGGCGACGGGACCGGCAAATCCTACACCTATATAAACTCGGGCAAGGTGTTTCATTTCACTGCGGACGAATGACGCGACTATGCCTCAGCGATAGTTATTCTGTGCCAGCTCAGCCTGCTTTTTAGGCCAGTTCGCGTCGGCCTTCGGCCCTGCGGCGTCAACATGCGCGGCAAAATCCTGTGTGTGCACCTTGTCATAGGTAATATAGAGTTTGCCGTCGACGATGGCGAAAGCCTCCGGATCGATGTTGACGGTGACCGATCCGGAAACGGCGACCTCTCCTGCGCAATAACCGCCATATTGCGGGGCATATTTCGCCGGATTTTCCTTGAAGAGTTCGCGGTGCGCTTCACTGGCGAAATACCAGGGCGTGCCCAGCCACTCATAGGAATATTGCTCCGAGCCTTTGACGGCCTTGTTATCCAGGAAATAGGCGACCGTGTCGTAGCCACCAATCGCGACGCCGCCGAAGTAGCCGGTATTCACGCGGCCATCGGCAAACGCGGGCGCGGAAAAACCGAGCAAGAGAGCGAGACAGGCTGCTCCCTTGATGACATGCACAGGCTTTGCGTATTTACGGTGTGAGACCATGATCCGTCCTCCCATCAATAGCTCAGACACTTTTGATACCATTCTTCACTGCCGAGAATTTTTGCCGGCGGGCAGGTGACCCCGTGCTGCTTGTAGAGGTGAACGATATCCTTGTTCCCCTTCCAGAGCGCGCGCGTGATCGGCAGGTAACCGTGAATTTCGGGGTGGCTGGGGTCCGCTCCCTCAGCGATCAGCAACTCGGCGACATCGAGATGGTTTTGCTCGCCCGCCACCATCAGCGGCGTGACGCCCGCCTTGTTGGCTGCATCGTCGAGGGACGCGCCTTTGGCGAGAAGTTGCCGTGCGATCGCAGCACTTCCGGCATAGGCCGCCGCATGCAACGGCGTGAAGCCGCCGGAATTGCGCGCAGTGACGTCAGCCCCCTTGTTCAGCAGCAATTCAACAATATCGGCTTGCTTGCCCAATGCAGCGGCAATCAGCGGCGTTGCCTGATCAGCGGCCCGGTCATCAACCTTGGCGCCGCCGGCCAGCGCCTGCTCCAAAGCATGCCTGTCGCCAGAAGCCACCGCATCGAACAACGTCTGCGCTGACGCAGCCGGGCTCGCCATAGCAAGTCCAGCCATCGGTAACGCCAGAAGCCATCGCATTTCTAATATTAGCATATTCGGAAATTTTGTACCAGTTGGATTGGGTGGTAGGGGGCGGATCGCACCCATCCGCCCCGGGTTGGAGGCCAACTGTCAGGTGCCCACTTCTTCTGTTCATTCCAGTGGTCGCGGAGCAGGGGACGACGGCGGCTGCCACATACCTCTTCTGCCCAGCGGCGTAAACGGGGAGAAGTTCCGGAGCGATAGCGAGGCGATGAGGGGGTGAGCGGCAAAGCCGCGAATGCGCTGAGCGCAAGCGAAAGGCAATGAACGGCGTACCGTGCGCGCTCCTTGCATCCGCCTTGCCGGCACCTTTGGGACACCAAGCCCGTGGGAGAGCGTGGGTCTCCGTCCGCCGTTCCATTGAACCCGAACAGTCGCCAGGGCCGCTTGCGAAAGCAAAGCCCGATTGGACAAGGATGAGATTTGAGGCGTCGTCTCGATTCCCATGACAATTCAGCCCCTAAAAATCACAGTCATCCGCCGCCCTCTGTTAGCGCGGAATTAAAGAATATCGCCTTTTATTTGTTGCGACGACATCGGACCCCGCCAGCCGATCGCATGATGCAAGCGTCAGCCCAAACGTAATCCCTCAACCGCGATATTGAAGCAGCGTTTTCTGCAACAATTGATTTCAAAAGCACCGGGCGCGCGAGCAGCCCCGTCAATCGGGTGACATTTCCATGCTGAAACATCTGAAAATCCGCACAAAAATCATCTCGGTCGTGGCGCTCATGGGGCTGATCACGATGGCCGGGCTGGTCTATGTCATTTCCGAGTTCCGCCGTGCGGACGCGGCCTACAGCGCCTTCATCGATCATGAGGCGCAGGCCTCGATGCTGAGCGCGCGCGCCAGCGCATCGGCGGTGGCCTCGGTGCTGCAGGTAACCCTGCTTGCCGACATGAAGCCCGATACGCCGGCATTCCAGACGGCGCTCGCCACACCGAGCAAGCTGCCGCAGGCGCGTGACCGCATGAAGCAGGCGCTGGCGCTGGTGCCCAGCCGCAAGCCGGCGATCGATGAAATCCAGGCCGGCATCGATGAGATCGAAACCCTGGCAAACAAGATCGTCGAACAGAGCAAAGCCAAGGACAGCGCCGGCGCGCTTTCGAATGTTGCTCTGATCAATGCCAAGCTCAATGCGCTGACGCCGAAGATGATCGCCAACAATGATGCGATGATGGCGATGCTCAACGACGGCGGCGACGCGCTCTCGGCTTCCGTCAACGAACGGATCGTCTTCTGTTTCGTGCTGATCGGCATCGCCGTTCTCGCCGCCGTCGGTTTCAGCGTGGTCGTCGCCCAGAAGGGCATCGCCGGCCCGATGACGCAGCTGCGCCAGCGCATGACCCGGCTTGCCGAGGGCGATACCACAAGCGATGTCAGCGGCCTCGACCGCGGCGACGAAGTCGGCCAGATGGCAAAGGCCGTTTCGGTCTTCCGCGACAACGCGATCGAGCGTGGCCGGATTGAGGCGCGCGCCGAAGCCGACCGCAATGTCAGCGACAGCGAGCGCCGCGAACGCGAGGCGCAGAAGGTCCGCGAAGCATCCGAACTGGAACGCGCCGTCACCGCACTCGGCGACGGCCTGCGCCGCCTTGCCGCCGGCGATCTCGCCTCGCATATCGACGAGCCCTTCGTCGCGCATCTCGATGCGCTGCGTGAGGATTTCAACAACTCGGTCGAGAAGCTCAACGAAACCCTGCATACGGTCGGCGCCAATGCCCGGGCGATCGGCGCCGGCGCCAATGAAATCCGCTCTTCCGCAGACCAGCTTTCCCAGCGGACGGAACAGCAATCGGCCTCCGTCGAAGAGACGGCAGCGGCGCTGGAGGAGATCACAACGACGGTGCGCGACGCCGCCAAGCGTACCGAGGAGGCGAGCCAGCTCGTCGCCCGCACACGCCTCGGCGCTGAAAAATCGGGCGAGATCGTCCGCAAGGCCGTCTCCGCCATGCAGCAGATCGAGAAGTCCTCAGGCGAAATCTCCAACATCATCGGCGTCATCGACGACATCGCCTTCCAGACAAATCTTTTGGCCTTGAACGCAGGCGTTGAAGCGGCCCGCGCCGGCGAAGCCGGCAAGGGCTTTGCGGTCGTCGCCCAGGAAGTGCGCGAGCTCGCCCAGCGCTCGGCCAAGGCCGCCAAGGAGATCAAGGCGCTGATCAGCACCTCCGGCACGCATGTGCAGACCGGCGTCTCGCTGGTCGGCGAAACCGGCAAGGCACTCGACGCGATCGTCCAAGAGGTGCAGGAGATCAACCAGCACGTCCACGCAATCGCCGAAGCCTCCCGCGAACAGTCGATCGGACTGCAGGAGATCAACACCGCCGTCAATTCCATGGACCAGGGCACGCAGCAGAATGCAGCGATGGTCGAGGAATCCACCGCCGCCAGCCACAACCTGGCAACGGAAGCGGCAGCGCTCAACAACCTGCTCGGCCAATTCAGGCTAACCGGCACCGGCGGCTTCACCACGAGTGCGCCAATCGCCACAGCAGTACCACGCGCTGCCGCCCGCCCGGCAGCCAGGGCAGCCCCGATTCGCGTCGCCCGCGAAGGTGCTGCCCGCCCGGCCGCCTCGCCGGCCCGTGCGCTCGGCCAGAAAATCGCCAACGCCTTCGGCGCAGGCGCCAGCACGTCGCCGAGCCAGGATCCCGACTGGACGGAATTCTGAGGCGACCTCGGCACGAGGCACGGCTGTCCGGTTCGCGCCGATGGCTGCCCCTCACCCTAACCCTCTCCCCGTAAAACGGGGCGAGGGGACGTGCCCTGCAAGAGGTGGGCGGGGGACGGAGAGGTCGCGGCATATCCCCTTCGCCCCGCTTGCGGGGAGAAGGTGGCGGCAGCCGGATGAGGGGCGGACGGCGGCGGCCGTCCTTTCCTTTTGGGGTCTCGTCTAACCCGGCCGCCAGCCGATCTCGACGAGGATGTTTCCGGGCGCCGTGCAATAAAACAGCCAGCCGCCGCGCATGGCGGCCGGCGGACCGGACAGCTCAGCACCGGCAGCAGCAAGCCCGGCATGGGCCGCATCGACATCCGCCTTTTCGGGCAGAATGAAGCCGATGTGATAGGTCTGGCGTCCGATCTCCATCTGATCGGCGGTGCCGAATTTTGCGATTGCGTGGCTGAGGACGATTTCGAGGCCGGCATCGTCTTCGAGGATCGCCAGGCCGTTCTGGCCGCGCATATCCTTAAGTCTCAGGCCGAAATGGCGGATGAAAAAATCCGCGGTGGCAGCGATATCGGGTACGTGGAAGTCGAGGTGGTTCAAGCGCATGACAGTCTCCGTTCGAAAAAATCCCGGGACTGCCTTTTGCCGTCTCCGCACGCCGCCGGGATCCCGCATCTTGATGCGGATCACGTCGCGGGTTCTCGTGCCATGGCACGGAGCAGAGCTTCCGTGAGAGCGCTCTTGACGCTCCAATGGAAGGGACCGGGCTTACCTCAACCGATCCTGCCTTTTTCGACGATGCCGATCTAGCAGACGGCATCGATTTCGGCAATGGATGCGTCGGCGCGTCTGGAGGAACGGGATTCTCACCCTAATATCAACAGATGGATGTGGCGTCCCGCCGGCCGCTCGATCACGACGTCCCCGGCGACGCTTCCCGAAGGATTGAAGCGCGGCATGAGCATTCGTGTCGTGAGCCCTATCCGACGAGGTGTAGAGTGATTTTATTCAACGCAATGGGAGGGATGGACATGAAAGCTGCAATCATCGGCCTCGTCGGCACGCTCGTTGTCGCGGGATGCAACACCGTCAGCTACAGCGGACCGGGCCTCGAACCCATCCCCGGCAGCATCACCTATAGCGGCCAACCGCGCACCAAGCTCACCAAATCGCCTGTTGGTTCCGCCTTTCCGCATGATTTCATCGACCAGTACGGCCAGCAGGTGGAAGAAACCTACATCATCCAACCCGACCGGAGCCTGATGATCGCACATCGCCGATACAAGCCGATCCGCTTTTTCGGGGATTAGGCTTGGTCGGCGTGGTTTGCGGGAGATGGAGCGGTGACGGGAAATATACCCTCAATTGCGAACGGAGGCCCTGAGATCGCATCTGGCGCGAACCGTGACACCGGTTATTTGTGACGCGGCCGCGGTGAGCTTAAAGCTTGACGTGACATGTTCGCTTCAGCGAGAGCTCAATTCTGCGCTGGCATCGCAAAACTGTCTATTCTGCGATGCTGCATATCGCCCGGTCATTGGCGCGGCCGGCCAGGTGACGTGGGGGCACCACGGGTGGTGTGCCCCAAGTGGAACAGCTTGCCATTACCGTGCCGGTGATCTTGAGGTTGTTGTCCTTTTGCATCTGGCTCAGCGCCGCGCGCGCGTCCTCGTCGACGACGCCAGTCAGGGAGCCAGCGTTAACCGTAGGCAGTCAACCCCGACAGCACCTGGATGACGATCCGCCTGAAACTTGTTAGATCAACCCTTCAGGGCCAGCCAATCACCGATCGTTTTTCCGTAACCCCGCGTGGAGCGGATGGCCGGAGCCGGCCGCTGTTGAGTTGCCACGGTCCTTCGGATTTCACGCGGGCTCAGCCTGAATTCGTGGATGAAGGCGCGCGTAAAATTGGCGGCGACCTCGAAGCCGGCGGCTTCTGCGATTTCTGAAATCGGCCTGTGGTCGGCCGAATTGCTGAGATCCGCATAGGCCTGCAGCAATCGCCGCTTGCGAATATAATTGAGCACGCCTCCGCTCGCCTCAAACAGCTGGTAAAGCCGCGTACGCGAAATCCCCAACGCGCGGCACATCATGTCTGGTGTCAAGTTTTCCGAATGGAGATTGACGTGAATGTAGCGGTGCGCCCGCTCCATCAATCCCATGTTGGTCTGGTTTTGACCGGTATCAGTCCTTGTGGACGATGCGGCGCCCGCAACGACCATATCGCCGATGGTTTGGATGATCCGGGGCACTTCCTCTATCGTCAGATTGCCGAGGTTCGTTTCGAGGCCCGTGAGATAGCCCGTGAGCAACTCGGCGTGGCTGCCCGAAAGAACCGTGTTGCCGGCGCTCTGGAGAAGGCTCGCATCGCGCGCCAGCAGCTCATACGGCAGGAACACGAGCAACGCTTCGGTATCGGTCATCCGACCGCGATAGGGGCTGCCGAGAGACATGAAAAGTATCTCGCCGGCACCGGTCTCGGTGACACGACGGTTGACCTCGGTCCAGGCTTGGCCGCTGCGCTGCAGGCCGACGTTCCAATGGTCGATAGGGCTCGATCGAAGCATGGCCTGATCGCGGACATATCTGTGGGCCTGCGCGCGCTGCTGGACGATCAGGATATCGCCGAGATGCCAGCCGATCTGCTCCGCGAGGAACCCGTCTTCCGGGGATTTTCCCTCCGGCAGATGAACATCCACGAGCGGCGCCATATGCGCCCGCCAGGCCTGGAATTGTTCTGCCGGTGGCAGGTCCTGCGTCGAGAATCGCAGCGGCACGAGTGCAGGGGAGGCATGGGGTGGGCGTTCCTTGCGCATGGCCGGTTCACGCGGCCAGCGCCGCCGCTCCATATGCGCCGGCCGTTCCTGTTCCGCGGCAGGATCATCGTCGGATTCAGACCCTGTAGCCATCCAATTCCTCCAGCGCATAACCCGACCCGAGCCATGGAAATTGAGAAAAGCAATTGTTTTTGCGGCTGAAATCTCCGCAGAACTCCGTCTGAAAAAGCGGAAGTGCTCGAAGAGTTACCTTCATAAGTTGTTTATCATATTCCTTTTCGCTCCGAAATGTACGGAGTGATAATTTCCAGGACGTGCGGATAACGACAATTGCCTCCCTTAGCTGTATCTAAATAAACATCGGTTCTTTCCAAAAGAAAAACCGGACGAATAAAATATTCGCATGATCGAACGACTTATGTTCGCGGTATGACGAAGTAAAGATCGAAGATCCCATAGCAAAATCTGAAAACACGGGAGGTAGTCGTGAACTATCTTGGTAAGATTCGTGCGCGCTCTGAGCAAATTTCGGCTCGTGATGCAAATTATCCATCCGGAATATCTCGTGCTCCCAAGAGAGTTCTTGTCACCGGCGGTGCAGGTTTCCTCGGATCACATCTGTGCGAGACGCTTTTGGCCGCCGGACACCAGGTGATCTGCCTCGACAACTTTTCCACCGGCATGCGGCGCAATATCGCCCATCTGGAGCGAGTCGATCGCTTCAATGTCGTCGCCCACGATATCGTCCACCCGATCGATCTGGAAGTCGACGAGATCTATAACCTTGCCTGTCCGGCATCGCCCCCGCATTATCAGGCCGATCCGGTCCATACGACAAAGACCTGCGTGCTGGGCTCCCTCAACCTTCTGGAGCTGGCCGCGCGCACCGGCGCACGCATACTTCAGGCATCCACCTCCGAAGTCTACGGCGACCCGAACGTCCACCCGCAAGTCGAAAGCTACTGGGGCAACGTCAATTCGTTCGGGCCGCGCTCCTGCTATGACGAGGGCAAGCGGTGCGCCGAGACGCTGTTCTTCGACTTCCACAACACGCACGGCGTCGAGATCAAGATCATCCGCATCTTCAACACCTACGGCCCGCGGATGCGTCCGGACGACGGCCGCGTCGTCTCGAATTTCATCGTTCAGGCCCTGACGGGGCAAGACATCACGATATATGGCGACGGTTCCCAGACCCGCTCGTTCTGTTTCGTCGATGATCTCATCGGCGGCATGGTCCGCATGATGGCCTCACCGTCGTCGCTGACGGGGCCTGTCAATCTCGGCAATCCGGGAGAATTCACGATCCGGGAGCTGGCCGAGCAGGTGATCGGATTGACCGGCTCCCGGTCGCAAATCATCCATCGCGCTCTGCCGGTTGACGATCCCCGTCAGCGTCGCCCCGATATTTCGCTTGCCATGCAGGAACTCGACTGGCGGCCGAAGATCGACTTGTCGGGCGGCCTGCGTCAGACGATCGACTATTTCGATGGCCTTCTTACCCGTCCGGCACGCGAACTGGAGGCGGTCTGATGGATGCGCCCCGGGTCCTTGTCACGGGCGGCGCCGGCTATATCGGCAGCCACACCGCCAAGCTCCTCCGCTCGGAGGGGATTGAGCCTGTCGTCTACGACAATCTCACGACCGGAAACCGTTCTTCCGTGCGCTGGGGCCCTTTCGTCGAAGGTGACGTCCTCGACACGCCATGCCTGATCGAGGCCATCGAGAAATATGCTCCCGATGCCGTCATCCACTTTGCCGCCTCGGCCTACGTGGGCGAGTCCGTGCAAAACCCAGCGAAATATTACAACAACAATGTCTGCGGTGCGTTGTCGCTTATCGATGCCTGCCGGCAGACGGGGCTTCAGAACGTCATCTTCTCATCGAGTTGTGCCGTCTACGGCGTCCCCTCCGTGCTGCCGATCGATGAGACGTTACCGAAGGCTCCGATCAATCCCTACGGCAAGACCAAGCTGATCTTCGAGCATATGCTCGCCGATTATGCGGCGGCCTACGGCCTGCGGTATGTTGCCCTGCGTTACTTCAATGCCTGTGGAGCCGATCCGGACGGCGAGCTTGGCGAATGGCACGTTCCGGAAACCCATCTCATTCCGCGGGCGCTGCTGGCCGCGGCCGGCCGGATTCCGCACCTGGAGATATTCGGCGATGATTACGACACCCCCGACGGGACCTGCATAAGGGACTATATTCACGTCGCAGATCTCGCTCGCGCCCATGTTCAGGCCTTCACCCATCTCGCCAAAGGCGGAGCAAACCTTGCTGTCAACCTCGGCACCGGGCGGGGTTTTTCCATCAGGGAAGTCCTGCGCGTGATCCAGGAAACGACCGGGTGCGAAGTCCCGGTCGTCATCCATCCACGCCGGCCGGGCGATCCGCCCAGCCTCTACGCCGACGCCAGCCTGGCCCGCGAGACGCTCTGCTTCCAGCCTCGATATTCCGACCTCGAAACCATCGTGCGGACGGCGGCTCCGTTCTTCGGACTGGAGGCGCGCGCGTGACCCAACTTGCGATTACCCAAGCGACGCATGCTCCCGAACCCTCCCACGAGCCGCTTCTTGTCCCGGTTCTGACAGGACATCGGCGGGCCGAATATCTGTTCCTGGCGGCCGTATGGGCCTGCGCCTTCGCCTATTTCTGGATCTGGTGGCTGGAGCCGCGCCATCACGTCGATGCTTTCGGCACAATTACGGTGAGCCTCGTTCTCGCCTGGGTTACCGCTCTGCCGGCCTATTTCATCGTCGTCTTCTATCGGGCGGCAAGACCGAACGGTCCCTTGCGCCTGCCGGCGGGCAGTCGAGTGGCCATGGTCGTGACCAAGGCGCCGGCGGAACCCTTCTCGGTCGTCACTGAAACCCTGCTGGCAATGCTTGCCCAGGAGGTGGAACACGACACCTGGCTTGCCGACGAAGACCCTTCACCCGAGACTCTTGACTGGTGCTCCGGGCACGGGGTCTTCGTCTCGACCCGCAAGGGGCGATCCGATTATCATCGGACGTCGTGGCCCCGACGCACGCGGTGCAAGGAAGGCAACCTCGCCTTCTTCTACGATCACTACGGCTACAACAGCTACGATTTCGTGGCGCAACTCGATGCGGATCATGTTCCCGCGCCCGACTATCTCTTCCACATGCTGCGTCCGTTCGCCGATCCAAAGGTCGGCTATGTCTCGGCCCCCAGCATTTGCGACAAGAACGCTTCCGAAAGCTGGTCTGCACGTGGAAGGCTCTATGCCGAGGCCAGCATGCATGGCTCGCTCCAAGCCGGTTACAATGGCGGCGGCCTGGCGCCGCTGTGCATAGGGTCGCATTACGCGGTACGTACCGTCGCCCTCAAACAGATCGGCGGCCTCGGTCCGGAGTTGGCTGAAGACCATTCGACGACATTGATGATGAATGCCGGCGGCTGGCGGGGTGTGCATGCGCTGGATGCCATCGCCCATGGTGACGGCCCCAGAACCTTCAGCGATCTCGTGACGCAGGAATTCCAGTGGTCGCGCAGCCTGGTCATGCTCCTGTTGCGGTACTCGCCGAGCCTCGTCGGCCGGCTGCCGGCCCGGCTCAAGTTCCAGTTCCTCTTTTCGCAACTCTGGTATCCGCTTTTTGCGTTCTTTATGTTGCTCATGTTTGCGATGCCGATCATCGCGCTCGTGCGCGGCCAGAACTTCGTGACGGTGACCTATCCCGATTTCCTGGCGCATTTCGCACCGCTTTCCATCGCTCTCGTGGTGATGGCTTATCGCTGGCGCGCCAGCAGCTCGTTCCGCCCCTACGACGCCAAGATCCTGAGCTGGGAATGCATGCTCTTTCTCTTCGCGCGCTGGCCCTGGGCGCTCGCCGGCACGCTGGCTGCGGTGCACGATTTTGTGACAGGCTCCTTCGTCGATTTCCGCGTCACGCCGAAAGGGCGGTCCGAAGTCGATCTGCTGCCGGTGCGTGTCCTGGCGCCCTACGCTTTGCTGGCGCTCATGGCGGTATTGCCCGCCCTGGCAATCGGCGATGCCGGCGCCTCCAAAGGGGGGTACTTCTTTACCGTCCTGAACGCGGCAATCTACTGCGCGCTGCTGCTGGTCATCGTCGGGCGCCATTCGAAGGAAAATACGGTTGCGGCGGCCCCGCGTTTCTACCGTCCGGCGATGGCGGCCGTGCTTCTTGCGCTCGTCGCGCTGCCGGGGGCTGCAACCATCATGCGCGGAAAGGATGCGACCGAGGCACTCGCCTGGGGCAGCGGCCGCCTTCAGCTGTTCGAAGAGCGCTATGCCGTCTCCGGTGCAGGCCGGGGCGGGACCGCCCTGCGCACGATCTTCTTCAAACCACGATGGATTTCCGATCCGGAGGAGATCCAACTGAGAACGGATGCCGCTCACCCGGATTTGCGGCCAAGCGTGGAGGAACTACACAATGCATAGCCCATCCAAAATAGCCCTGTTGTCGTTAACCGGCCTGTTGCTGTCGGGAGTCGCGGTCCTGCCGACCGCTCTGGGCAGCTTTGCCGAAGGGCAGCCGCTTGCAATGACGACATCGTCCATCGCGCCGCCGACCAAAATGCCGGTCGTCACGAAGGAGTCGATCACGTTCGGCGCCTATGATCCGCACGGAGATTTAGGCGCCTCGCCCAATTCGAAGATCGAACACCTCTTCCTGCCCTGGGAAGATGTCGATCTGGGCACGCTCGCCCTCGCCGACAATTATGCGCAAGCGCGTGGCCGCACCCTGCTGATCTCGGTCGAGCCCTGGACCTGGTCATCCGATTTTCGCCAAACCTCGCAGGAACTGCTGCACAGCATCCTGGACGGTTCGCGCGATGCGAACATGGCCGCCGTCTGCTCGACTGCTGCCAAGCTGAAAAGTCCGGTGATCATTCGCTGGGGACAGGAAATGGACGAAACCGACAGCCAGTTCTCCTGGTCGCATTGGCAGGGCGCCGATTATGCCAAGGCCTATCGCCGGATGGTGGAGGTCTGCAAGGTCCACCTGAGGACGGCCAAATACATGTGGTCACCGAAGGGCAATGAGGGGCTTCAAGCCTTTTATCCCGGCAACGATGTCGTCGATCTCATCGGGCTCTCGGTCTTTGGCCTGGAACAATACGACAGGGACAAGACTGGCCGTGACCAGACGTTTGCCGAGCACCTTGCGCCCGGATACGCCCGTGTCGCTGGTTACGGCAAGCCCATCATGGTTGCCGAACTCGGCTACGAAGGCGACGATTCCTTCGTGCGAAACTGGGCTGAGAGCGTAACGAAACGCTATCCCCAGTTCCCGGCCCTGAGCGCCGTTATCTACTTCAACGACCGTGAAGTCTATCCGTGGCCGGACGGCTATGGCCGCCCCGACTGGCGGCTCGTCCACGAAAGCATCAATTGAACAAGAAGGAACCTGAACATGTCCATGCTTCAAAAAATGCTCCTGGCCGTGGCCCTGACCAGCGGTATCGTCACGGCCGCGTCCGCTGCCGGAACCAATGAGCCTGCGGGGATCGAGACCGCAAAGCCGATGAGCAGCGCGGAAATCTATCGGCTCTACAACCAGAATTCCTGGATGTGGAAAGCCGGCGCCGGCTACTTCTCCACAAAGGCGCGTCGCTTTACCGCCTGGTCGCGGGAAAATGGCTCGCCGTCCTTCGGCATGGGCCGCTGGTTCATCACGGAGTCGGGTAAACTCTGCTTCAACGCCGACTGGCACGCCAAGACCGGAACGGCGACGGCAATCACCTGCTTCAGCCACCGCAAGAAGGGCGGCCTGATCTATCAGAAACGCGAACCGGACGGTCAATGGTACGTTTTCAAGAGGGCACCGGCACAAGCCACCGACGAATTCGCAAAGCTTCGCCGCGGCGACTACGTGAGGTCTCAATTGGGGAGAATTGAGACGACCGTCAGTAAGACCAGATAAAGGCGAAGCTAGGGGTTGCGCGCGGCCGAGGCGCCATCTGTCTCCTTGTAGGAGCCGATGCCTGCGCGCAACCCTTTTCATAAAAGATCACGAAGCGCCTTCAAAAGGCGGCGAACAGACGGCCGGGGCTCGAACCCATCCCCGGCAGCATCACCTATAGTGGCCAGCCGTGCAGCAAGCTAACCAAATCCCCCCCGGCTCCGCCTTCCCGCATGATTTCATCGACCAATACGGCCAGCAGGTCGAGGAAACCTCCATCATGCAGCGCGACAGGAGCCTGATCATCGCGCATCGGCAATATAAGCCGATCCGGTTCTTCGGGGATTAGATTTTGGAGATGGGCGTGTGAAGAAAAGCCGTTTGTGACATCGGGTATACCCCCATGTAACCAGCGACTTGTTACTCGCTGTCCTGTAACTTCTGGGTTGACATCGCCTATTTGTGACACGGTAGCCTCGGGCCTAAAGCTTAAGGTTACAATATGCCACATACGGAATGTGTGCGTCTGGTCGTCGAGCGGCCATGGTCACTGAGACGCGAATTCGCAACGACCTGATCGTCAGCGACAGTCATCGGAATGGCTATCATCGAGTTTCAGAGCATATTTGCTTCGGAAGACCGACGGCCTAGCGGATCGTACCATCGCATTCGACGCTTCTCCGTCGTCCCTTCACACCCTCATTCAAATTCAGGCCGTATCGATCCCGCCCGGCCAGGTGACCCATTGGGTCCCGGCAAGCCTTTTTCTCCAGGGGGGCCATCTGGGCCAGCCGGACCGCCTGGACATGCGGCAGAACCACGTCCTCCGTCCCCCCCTTTTCCTCCGGGTCCGCCAGGCCCGCCCTGGCCTCCCTTGCCGCTCTGTCCACCTAGCGCCGTAAACTGAATCGCCAGTCGAGACTTCGCAATTTCGCCGCGCAATACCAGATATCCGCCGTCGCCGCCGTCGCCACCCGCTCCGCCCGGTTGACCTGGTCCACCTCTTCCTCCCGGCCCACCTGCTCCCCCAGGACGCCGGCATTTGAAAAAAGCCTCTTCTGCGAAGGACCTTGCGTCCTCCCCCCGCGCTCCGACAGTGCCTGGAGAACCAGGAGCGCCATCACCACCAGGTTCCCCAGGCTCCCCATTCACGTTCACATGAAGTGACGAACCGAGTTCGACCCGCCCCACATTGAGCAGAAGTGTCCCGCCGGGGCGCCCCGAAAGACCGCTGGCGCCGACTTCGGCCTGTATAACGACTGGATCTTCGAAAGCAACGATTTGCCCGTCACTAGATTCGAGGACCGCAGTGTTAATAACGAGATCGTAGCCATTAGTAACGATCTTACTGCCGTTCAACATCCTTATGCGCGTCGCTGAAATTGTCTTCTCACCATAACTATCTTCCAATCCCTCTATTATCTCAAGTGTTGCACCATCCAGTATAAGTTCCGGCAAATGCTTGACGTATTCGTTAATCCTTTCGGGGCTAATGGTCCGAAGCTTCCTCGCACCCTGCCGCATCATCATTGGCAACTGGTCTAAAGTAATGACTTTCCCAGGACCGTATCGGATCGGTAGCTGCTGAGACGCTGCGGGAACATGCGCGGCCGCCATCACAAGGGATGCTATCAACACACGAAAGCTCATTTCTTCGGCCCACTCGTCTGAGAAACTGTTCCAATAATCTCGAATTCGTGATCGCCGGCAGCTGATCTAACCTGCAAATCACCGCCAGGAATTGGCCACCTCAATACAACATCACGATTAGGATCCCAAAACGTCCACATTCTTTCGGGACTCTTCTGTTCAACCAAGGCGCTTGCCATATCGTCACGTTTGAAGACCCAACCTTTTCCTTGTTTTATAAGTCGACCTCCAGTCGAAACACGGTATTCATATTCCACAACCGGAGCCGTTGAGACTGCGCCTTGCACTACTTTTGCCTCCTGGAACGCTGCTCGTAAGATTTCACTCTTGGACAAGAGCTCCTGGATTGTGACCCCACGATTGGAAGAATTTGGATCGCCCGCACGGCCACCCTCTAAGTGCAGCCCGATTAGGTTGAAACTTCCATCAAATACAGGGGCACCGGAACTGCCGGGATCGGTATCGCAGGTATGGAAAAATGAGTTCCCGTTGATTGCCGGATTAGACGAATGGCAGTCCATGCGCGTTATGACCAAAGTACCCGGACCTGGGTAATGGAGGACGAACAAATCTTTGTCGTCGCTCAGCGGGTTTTCCGATGACTTCAGCAAGGGTGCTGCGAACTCCGTGATTTGCTCCTCAGATGCTATCACAACGAAGTCATCGATATCGCTTTGATCGGCAAAATCGTGCTTCAACTTGTAGGTCTTGACGCTGTTTTCCGTGCGCCCCATAGAGACATAGGAGTTCAGATAAGCTACCATCCCTCCTGAGGGGCTCAAAAAACAGTGACGAGCTGTGAGGATATATCGCTGAGAAATAGCCAGAGCCGAGCAAACATTAGATGTGGTCGTTCCGCCGGAAGGATCCGGGACTTCCAGAATCACTTGCCCTACCATTTTGGCCAATTTAAAATAGTCTGATTGCGGCGAAACGCTTTCCCGCCGGGACAGGGGAGGCGGACCCTCCGTTCCGCGTGACACGCCTGGATCCTGAGCAGCCAACAGCATCGTGAGAGCAACGCATCTAAGATGTGAGTGCATTGTCAGCACCCCAACTTTGTTACGTGGGCGCCCATTTTCTAAAGCCCCTGCTCGAATAATGCCGCCTCTGCCTCACGTCTTCTTTTCAATCCTCTAACGTCGGGCCAAAGCCGCCTCATGCTCCGGATCTCGTTCGGGATATCTTCGAGTTTTCTCTCCACCATGAGCTGCCTGATATTTCGCATCTCTTGGTAACGCCCAGAGGGGTCACTCGTCTTTGGCACATCGAACGACGGTCCACGATTGTAAACAAGAGAGACTAAAGCACCGCGGCAATCCTCCGATAGGGCTGAAAAGTTGGGTAAGCTTGTCTGAGTTAATGTCACATAGCGTTGAATTTCGACATTGAATTGCTCGGTTGCCACAGCCCACGTTATTTCAACATCAGACAATTTTGGAACAAGATCTTTGGCAGCATCCCCGGTCACGCCGCAGGCAATCTTTAAAATGGACAGATACTCTGCATGACCGTTTAAAATCCTCTCCCAACTCTCCGTCAGTTCGTCGGTACTCACATAACCGAGGTCGTAACCAATGCCGATAGTTGCACCGGAGCGACCTCCGGGCCATATTGGTCTCCTATAATTGGCTGAGTAGATTGCCTCGCTTGACACTTCGAAAGCTATGATTAGATCCCGGGCAGTCTTTGAAATTTTTAGCTTAGACGGTTTAATACGGCTTGGAGCGCGTTCTAGGCTTAACAGAGGGAAATTTTCCTCGAACTCGCGAAAGCCGAAGTTGGCGGCAGACAATTCGCCTGAATTGCTGAAATCTTTTAGAGCCGATTGAATAACGTCCGCTGGGCTTTCGGCGATCGCACGGAACCTTGCCAGCGGCATCAGAGAAACCGTGCTACCCGCCAGTAGAGAGACGAACAAACGACGGCTAATAACTCCCGGCAGAGGAACCAATGCTGCAAGCTCGACAACAGTCATTGCGCGCTCCCCTATGTTTAAAGAAAGAATACTTCCCAGCGTATTCCAATGCAACTGTTTCTTGCAAGGTGCCCTGGGTTGAGCGTAGCCGTAAGGCCCTGCGACCGTCTCCGTGAGTAAGGTAACCGCATCTCGGATGGCCGAGCCGATCTCCTCAGAAGGGCGAGTGATAGCGCAACCAAAAGCAAACCGCGCTCAACACCTAGGGGCGATCTATGGGCCAAAATCCGGCCGCGGCGGCAAAGCGCTGTTGTCGGTCCCCTGCCAATTTGAGGGCGGCGTAGACGGCGACTGAGCGGGGCTTATGCGGGCAAACCGCAAAGTCCTGTCTATCGCTTCGACTACCCAGATCGGCTTGTGGGGTGCATGAGATTCGGCAGTCCGCGGGTTACCTAGGCGGTTGCGCGCGACATCGTTACGCACTTTGGTCTGTGCCCTGTCAGATGTCGTCACTCAGGATGTGCACGCAAAATGCGATACACTTGCATTCGCGAACACCCCACGGCGGCTGCTATGGCAGAAGGCCCCACACCCTCATGGTGTAGTTGCCTAATTTGGGAGGCGTCAAAGCGCGCCTTGCCGCCTTTGTATACGCCCTCATTTTTCGCTCGCGCAATACCTTCACGCTGCCGTTCTTTCAAAAATCGGCGCTCCATCTGAGCGACCATGCCGAGAACCGTGAGGATGACGCAACCCATTTCCCCTCGCGTTGAAACGTGAGGGTCGAGGACCGTCACGAACGCACCACGTTGCTGGCATTCGTGGACGATGTTGAGCACATCCCGGGTGTCCCGTCCGAGCCTATCAAGGCGGGTCACCACCAGTTCATCACCCACCCGGAGAAATTCAATAACCGTTGAAAGTTCGGAGCGACCTTCACGGCTGTCCCCGGACACCTTCTCCGAGCGGACTATGTCGCAGCATTCTTGTCGAAGACGTTCGACTTGAACATGTAGATCCTGATCAATCGTGCTGACTCGGGCGTAACCGATGCGGGCCATATTGTAACCTTAAGGTTTAGGCCCGAGGCTACCGTGTCACAAATAGGCGATGTCAACCCAGAAGTTACAGGACAGCGAGTAACAAGTCGCTGGTTACATGGGGGTATACCGCGATGTGACGCGATGCACCTGTGCGATCCGCTGCGACGACCGCCTCTATTGCACACGAAGCAAAAGGCCCGCGCAAAACAGAGCGAGACCGCGCGAAATGGGGACATGTGGCTTTTTATGTAGAAATACCACAACGAATTCAACAATGTGATAAGCTGATAACAACTTAAAAGGTTATTACGTGAAAAATGTGCTTGAATAATAGATGTTTATGAGTTTCTATTGCGGATAGGGAAATATGAAATAATACAACCGGCCGGAGGAAGCAGTGCGAGTTCTCGCCACGGGTATTTGTGCACTTTTTTCCGTTTTGATTTGTTCGTGCTCGTCAGTTCCTGCGAGTATAAATCACAATTTTACCGCATCCACCGTCGCCGGATACGCATCCAACAACAGAGTAATATTAGACGCATTGTCAGCTGATGCCGGATACGCAAAGGATTCGGTGAGTTTTTACAATATTGCTGAATCCGGCTTCAATTTTGTAGACGACCAATGCAATCGGTATTTTCAAGATCTCCATGAACTTGAACACAAACGCTCAGCCACGAAACGGGCTTTCGGCGCATTCGGCCAGACCACCAACGCGATCCTAGCAATAACTGGCGCAAGCGCGATCTCCATTGCGGTTACGGCGCAGGCGTTCGGATTGGCCCAAAGTGTAACCGATGCCTACGCTGGCACGTTCTTGTTCTCTTTGCCGCCCAGCAAAACCGGGCAATTCGTCTCCAAAATAATGAGTGCCTATCGGAATTCGGTAGCGCAGCACAGCGACAGGGTCGATAGCGGACCCGCAGTTTACCGAGAAATCCAAGGCTATCTAAGACTTTGCACTCCAGTCACCATCGAGGCGATGCTGACGGAGCACGTCGCCGACGTGACAGCTGAGGGGATATTTGGCCCGGGAAGTACAGACGTAGTGCTCGGAAGCCGCACGAGTGCCCAACAGAAGGCAGTACAGGACGCAGTAGCACCAATAGCTAGTCCGCAGACAAAGCTCCCGAAGCGTACGGGACAAACACAAGACACGCCCGGCGCAATAAACAGATACGAAGCAAATGTTAGTCCGTCTTTACTGAAGAATATACAGGCCATGGTTTGTGTTGAGCCATCGGGAAGGTGGACCCCCCACACAAGGGAAGCGATATCGAAGTTGCTTGATGCAATGAAGCTTCCCAGGCCGACCGTCGTGTCGAGTGGAGTTACCGCGAACGAGGTGACGATACTGCAACGAGGATTGGTTCCGAAGCCGCTGAAGTGCGGCAAGGGCAAGAATAACAGCTTCAATATTGAGTATGAGAACGTCGAAGACTTAGCCGCCCACCTAAGCTAGGAGATATTGCAATGGCAGTCGTGACAAGCACGCGAACCCTCAGGCGCGATCCAGCAGGTGAGAGTAGTGGCAACGACGCGCCCGCCGGAGCCAGGGTCGAAATACTAGAAGATACGGGCAATGGTTGGATAAAGATACGAATACCGGGCGCGCCGGGCGCACCCGAGGGTTGGGTGAGCGCTCTCGCCGTCGATCGGGAACGCGACTCACTTGGCGCGATAGACAAACTTGTGTTTGCGACGACATGCTCGTGGGATTCGCTCTTGGTGGAAACAAGCGCGCACTACCTGTTAGCCGTAGCTCAATTGAGATCAAACATCATTGATGGCCCACAAGAAGGGGACGGTGATTGGGGCCCATTTGCACTGAATGAAAAAGAGTGGAGTAAATTCTCCCAAAAGCCGGAACTTGAACTCTCATTTCAGGAAAGCGACCGCAAGGACTGGCTCGCACAATGTATGGTTTTTGCCGTAATGTCGAATGCAATGCAGAAGCGGGTTGCAATCAAGCTGTCGGATGAACCTACTGTCGCAGAGCTGTACCTCGCACAGATGGTCGGCGCGTCGGCCGCTCACGCTATAAAGACGTCCCCTGGAAAAGCGATTGCGGAAGTTCTCGCTGCTATTCCCGAAGAGGAGTTTGCCGTTGATGGCATCACGCGGGACCGAGCGCGCGACCGAAAGTATCTCACGGCAGGCTCGGGTTCGGACTTAGTGAAGCTTCTTGAAAAGGACTTGCAAAAGGCTCTGGACGACACCCGGCAGTTTGCGACTCAAGTGAGTGCTCAGCTGCTCGCTTCGGATGAGACCCGGCTTGAGGCTGATGGTCTGCCGAGTCTGGACATCAATTTCAACGCTGCCGTCATTCCCTCGAAAAGGAAAGGAAACGCAATACTCATCGCTACACGCTTTAAAGACGCGGGATACGGTTCGATCCAGCAGATCGCGGCAATCGCAAACGCGATCGCCGAGTCCGGCCTGGATGAAACCGCGGATGGCGACAATCACCACAGCCACGGCTTGTTTCAACTGAACCAAAAGGGCGGTGTTGGGGCGGACTTCAGCACGAAGGAGCTCGAAGACCCGGAGAGGAACATTGTGATCATGCTCGAGCATATGGCGAAACAGGAGAAGGCAGCGGACAAGGCGTTCCGCGCTACGACAGCCATCTTGGCGGCGGTCACAATATTCGTCCGCAACTTTGAGCGACCAAAGGACCAGCTTGGCGAAATCGCCAAGCGAGTCGGAATCGCCCAAAAGTTGGTTGTGTGAGAGGCTGAGCGCCAAGCGGAGATGCCGCGATGAAGCGAATATTCCTTCAATGGTCAATGGCTGCAACTGCTGCGATCGTGCTCTGTTTGGCCAATTCCGCGCCGGCGTTCTCCGCAAAATGTCAACCCAATTCCGTGCAAGGTGTTGCCAGCACCGGAAATCTAGTCGTCAGTGAGATTGCCCTCACAAAGCAATTCGACGCATGCCCGTCATCGGCGGCCCAACAAACGATTGAAGTGGCAGCTCAGCAGCAGATTTTCGTATGGCTGCGACTTGAAGGCGACGAACGATTTGCCAAGTCCGCGCGTGCCTCGGATGAATTCAGCATCCGTTTACACAGGGTCGGAACACTAAGGGAGCATTGGACAGATCTTGAACTCAACAACACCAAGCTCACCATCCCAGCCGTTAGGGAAGAAGCTGCACTCCCAGGCAACAGCGGCTTTTTCGATTGGCGGATCTACGCTGATATCAAAGCGTATCTGGTTCCGGGCACCTATCAGATGTTCGTATCGTACGGCCGCAATCGTGTGTGCCCGGCGAAGGGCCGGTGCGAGATTGTCTTTGCCGTAAAGAGGGGAGAATAGAAATGGCAAACGCTTTCGGACAGGCAGCGCAAGACCCCGGCGATGAAGGAGGTGCAGAGCAGAACGCGGGTCAAGCGGCTCCCGCAAATGGCGCGGCGGAGGTAGGGCAGCAACAGGTTCAACAACCGAATCAAGTCGCAGGGAATGGCAATGGCGCGCCAGTAGAGCCTGCGGCCGTACAGGTCGACACTGCCCCCGAAGAGGAAGTCGTGACTCCAGTTCCGGCGGCACGCCTTTTGCCGGCAAGTCCCGAGCTTCGCCGTGCAGCGGAGGATGTGAGGGTACTTTATTCTTACGTGTCTCGAGAGGGCCGTCTGAACCCCAAGGATCTACTCCATGAACCTCTAACGCTTTATGCCGAGTTGCCCGATCGGATTCTGGACGAAAACATTCCAGCATCGTATGAACAACGCTCCAAACTGTGGGAAATCCTCTCCGAGCTGTCGAACCTCGCATACCCGGCAACTGCGGACTCTATCCGCAACAGTTACTATAGTGAATTGATGGACACTCCCGATCGCAAAGGCCGAAAGGCGAACGGCAATGTCATAAGGCCCATCTGGATGATCGGTGTTCTGGGGTTCATTCTTACTCTGCTTCTCGGACTTTATGTTTCGTTCACTGAAAGTGTTGTTAACGACACGAGTAAGAGAATAGAGGAATACGACAAGATCCGTGTCGGGATCTATTCTGGAACTCGGCTTGAAAATCTCGTCTCCACTCCGAAGGGCGAGGTTCCCCCGCCCGCGCCAGCACCATCGCCGGTAGGAAGCGCGCTCACTTCGACAGCAAACGGGACAAACAGCGACGATCCAAAGGCCAATGCTACACCGGCTGATACAAGCGGGGAATTCGCAACGCTCCGTACACAAGCGCTTGAGGAGGTAGACGGCGAGATTATCGGCAGCTTCCGTATTCTTCATATTACGTCGTTCGGATTCAGTGCTCCTCTGGGTGAGCCGTTTTTGCAAACTCCTGAACAGGAGTACAGTCTCTTTTCTCGGATGCCATTGCATGTCCAAGGCTACATAAACAAAACCATTTCCGCGTTCATACTCCCAGCTATCGCGTCGCTCTTAGGGGCGGTTGTATTCATTTTGCGCGATGCGGAACGACGCATGGACAGCGTTTCCCTATCTCCAATGCGGTCCGAAACCTACACCCCACGCATAATTTTGGCAGTCATCGCCGGGACCGTGATCGGTTGGCTGACCGGACAAGACAGTTCGGGCGTAATAGCCAAAATTTCACCGGCCGCGGCTTCGTTCGTCGTAGGATACTGCACAGAGATCCTGTTCAGACTGTTGGATTCGGTGAAAGAAGCACTCGGTGTCAATGAAGGCGAACCGAAGACAAGGGACCGTGGGCTGGTCAAATAGGGTATTCAGCAGTCGCATCGCAACGCCTGTAACGAAATGTCCGACCTGAGAGATAGGTGGGGTGATTGGAGCGGGTGAAGGGAATCGAACCCTCGTATTCAGCTTGGGAAGCTGCTGCTCTACCATTGAGCTACACCCGCGATGAAGCGAGATTTCCAACAGATGGGGGGCGCTGTCAAGTCGCGCCGGATGCGACGCCTCAGATGCGGAAGTGTTTCGAGAGTTTCAGGCCCTGCGCCTGGTAGTTGGAGCCGAGGCCGGAGCCGTAGAGGCTTGCGGGTTTTTCCTGCATATGCTCGTAGACGAGGCGGCCGACGATCTGGCCGTCTTCGAGAATGAACGGCACCTCGTGGCTGCGCACTTCGAGCACGGCACGGCTGCCGCGCCCGCCGGCGGGCGCATGGCCGAAGCCAGGATCGAAGAAGCCGGCATAATGAACGCGGAATTCGCCGACCAGCGGATCGAAGGGGGTCATCTCGGCGGCATAATCCGGCGGCACATGCACGGCCTCGCGCGAGACGAGGATATAGAACTCGTCGGGATCGAGGATCAGCTCGTTGCGGCCGCGGCTGTGGAGCGGTTCCCAGAAATCGAAGAGGTCGTGCTCGGCCTTCTTGTCGACGTCGACGACGGCAGTGTGATGTTTGCCACGATAACCGATCAGGCCGTCCTTATCTCCGGCAAGGTCGATCGACAGGGCAATGCCGCCGCCTGATACGTTCGGCAGCTTGCTGGCGACCAGCGTCTCGCTCTCGTGCAGCTTCAACAGTTCCGGCTCGCCGAGCAGCGCCTGGCCGACGCGGAAGCGGATCTGCGACAGGCGCGAGCCGCGGCGCACGACGATCGGGAAGGTGCGCGGGCTGATTTCGAGATAGAGCGGTCCGGAATAGCCGGCCGGGATCTTGTCGAATTCCTGGGCGTAATCGGTGATGACGCGGGTGAAGATATCGAGGCGCCCGGTCGAGCTCTTCGGATTGGCCGAGGCCGACATGTCGGCCGGCAGCGCTAAGCTCTCCATCAGCGGCACGATATAGACGCAGCCGGTTTCGAGCACCGCCCCCTCGGAGAGGTCGATCACATGCAGGCTCAGCCGGTCGAGCTTGTCGGACACCAGATGCGAGGGGCCGGGCATGAAGCTGGCGCGCACGCGAAACGCCTTGGCGCCCAAGCGCAGATCGAGGCTTGCCGGCTGGATCTGGTCGCGGTCCAGCTCCCGTTCGGAGATCAGACGCCCCGTTTCGAACAGCGCGGAGATCGCGCGATCCGCCAGAATTCCCGTTTCGCGAGCCATCATGCCTCATCCATCATTTGCCGCCGACAAAACCAAACTCGGGGAATTGACGCAAGCAGCTAACAGCAGTATTGCAGAATTATCCCGTGGTGATTTGGCCGGTCGGCTTGCAGCCACGTTAAACAAGTGGCTAAAAAGACCGGGTTGAAACCGGTCTGCTTTTGCGACCGGTTTTTTTGTTATGTGAAGGTGATGGCATGAGCAAGACCTGGCGCCCGGCAACCCAACTCGTCCACGGTGGCACGCTACGTTCGCAATATGGCGAGACGTCCGAGGCAATCTATCTCACGCAAGGGTTCGTCTATGAGACTTCGGAGGCGGCCGAAGCGCGCTTCAAGGGCGAGACCGAGGGCTTCATTTACGCCCGCTACGGCAGCCCGACCAACGACATGTTCGAAAAGCGCATGTGCATGCTCGAAGGGGCCGAAGACGCCCGCGCCACCGCTTCCGGCATGGCCGCCGTCACCGCGGCGATCCTCTGCCAGCTGAAATCAGGCGATCATATCGTCGCCGCCCGCGCCCTCTTCGGTTCCTGCCGCTGGGTCGTTGAGACGCTGGCGCCGAAATACGGCATCGACTGCACGCTGATCGACGGCCGGGATCTGGCGAACTGGGAAAAGGCGATCACGCCGAAGACCAAGGTGTTCTTCCTGGAAAGCCCGACCAACCCGACGCTCGAAGTGATCGATATTGCAGGCGTCGCCAAGCTCGCCAACCAGATCGGCGCCAAGGTCGTCGTCGACAATGTCTTCGCCACGCCGCTCTTCCAGAAGCCGTTGGAGCTCGGCGCCCATATCGTCGTCTATTCCGCCACCAAGCATATTGACGGCCAGGGCCGCTGCCTCGGCGGCGTGGTACTATCCGACAAGGAATGGATCGACGAAAACCTGCACGACTATTTCCGCCATACCGGCCCGGCCATGTCGCCGTTCAACGCCTGGACGCTGTTGAAGGGCATCGAGACGCTGCCGCTGCGCGTGCGCCAGCAGACCGAGAATGCGGCAAAGATCGCCGATTTCCTGGCCGAGCAAGGCAAGGTCGCCAAGGTCATCTATCCCGGCCGCAAGGACCATCCGCAGGCCGATATCATCGCCAAGCAGATGACCGGCGGCTCGACGCTGGTCGCCTTCGAGCTGAAGGGCGGCAAGGATGCGGCCTTCGCGCTGCAGAACGCGCTCGAGATCATCAAGATCTCCAATAATCTCGGCGACAGCAAGAGCCTGATCACCCATCCGGCGACGACGACGCACAAGAACCTGACGGAAGAGGCGCGCGCCGAACTCGGCATTTCTCCGGGCACGGTCCGCCTTTCGGCCGGCATCGAGGATACCGACGACCTGATCGAGGATTTCGCGAAGGCGCTTGCCAAGGTCTCGGCCTGATCGACAGTCATGACGGCCGGGCCCGCCCGGGTTCGGCCGGACCTCAGCCGCACCAGCCGCGGAACAAGTTTGCCCGCCGCGGCGTTCCGAAACGGAATTAACACTGACAATTAGGCTTAACGTTCGAAAACCTTCGGATCACAGCCATTTCAGCGATGATAATTGTTCCGTTTCTTGACGGACAGGGCCTCTTATAAGATACGGGTAACATATCTTGACTAAGGTGCAAGGCATGTATCGCGCCCTCACAAGAGACATCGAAGTTGTCGTCGAACCGTTCTATCTGGAGGAGCAATCCGATCCGGAAGACGATCGCTATGTCTGGGGTTACCGGATTGTCATCAGCAACAATTCCGGCATAGCCGTTCGCCTGGTCAACCGTTACTGGAACATCACCGACCAGAACGGACAGGTGGACGAGGTCACCGGCCCCGGCGTCGTCGGCGAGCAGCCGCGGCTCAGCCCCGGCGACACCTACGAATATTCCTCCGGCTGCCCGCTCGACACGCCCTCAGGGCTGATGTTCGGCCATTACCAGATGGAAACGGACGAAGGCGAGATGTTCGATGTCGACATCCCCGCCTTCTCGCTGGATTCCCCAGGGCTGTTGCGGGTGCTCAATTGAGGCGCATCAATTGACACGTCATATTCCGTCAGCGCCACGTTCCTGAGACGTCTTCGACGCCGGCTCCTGGGAGATTGCCGAGGCCTGCCCCTCATCCGCCTGCCGGCACCTTCTCCCCGCTCTTGCGGGGCGAAGGGGACGTGTCGCGACCTCTCCGTTCCCCACCAATCTTTCGTAGGACACGTCCACTCGCCCCGTTTTTACGGGGGTCCGCAGGACGGGCCGAGACCAGTGGCTCGACCCCGGCAGGGTTAGGGTGAGGGGCAGCCATTCGCGCAAATCGGACAGCAGTGGTGTCAACTATTCAGCCGGCTGAAGCTCGGCCGGCTCGAAGCGATAGGTGGTCGAGCAGAATTCGCAGGTGACGGCGATTTCGCCGTTTTCCTGGCTGGCTTCGATCTCCTCGGCCGAAAAGCCCTTCAGCACGCCCTTGATCTTGTCGCGCGAGCAACTGCAGCGGTCGAAGACGGCGCGCGGTTCGTAGACGCGCACGCCGCGCTCGTGGAACAGGCGGAACAGCAGCCGCTCGGTGCCGACCAGCGGATCGGTGAGCTCGTCGGCGTCGATGGTCTCGACCAGCGAACGCGCTTCGAGCCAGGCGTCGTCCTCGCCATGCGGGCGGCTGCCAGTGTCGCCGTCGCCGCCGTGGAGATCCGGCTGGCGCATGCGCTCCGGCGCTTCCGGCAGGAACTGGGCGACGAGGCCGCCTGCCCGCCAGCGATGGCGCGGCTTGCCCGCATCGTCACGATCGAAGAGCTCGGCCGCGGCAAGGCGCACGCGCGTCGGGATCTGCTCCGACTGGCGGAAATAGACGCCGGCGATGTCTTCCAGCGTGGTGCCGTCGAGCGCAACGATGCCCTGGTAGGGCTGGCTGAACTTGCCCTGGTCGATGGTGAAGGCGAGAATGCCCTTGCCGAGCAATTGCTCCGGCTCGGTTTCGCCTGACTCGATCGCCTTGTTGAGCAGCGCCTGATCGAAACGGGCGTAGGCGCGGACATTTTCCGGCGTCGAGAAATCGGCGACGAGAAGATCGACCGGGCCGTCGCCCTTGGTCTGCACCGTGAACTTGCCGTCGAACTTCAGCGAGGTGCCGAGCAGCACGGTCAGCACGACGACTTCGGCAAGCAGCCGGGCAACGGGTGCGGGATAATGATGACGCTCGAGGATCGCGTCGAGCATCGGGCCGAGCTGAACGGCGCGTCCGCGCACATCCAGCCCTTCCACCTGGAAGGGGACGACATGGTCATCGCCGGCGAAATCAAACTGGCCGAGGGCGGCTGCAGCTTCTGCCATGGCTTTTTCACTCCTACTTTCCAGAGCGATGGGCCAGCGTGCCCGCCGCTCGCGCGGTCGCGAGTCTGTGACTCGCGACGTCCGATTATGGTTCAGATCGCGCCCAGGCACCAAGCAAGAATCGACTTCTGCGCATGAAGACGGTTTTCCGCTTCATCGAAGACCACGGATTGCGGACCGTCGATCACTTCGTCCGTCACTTCCTCACCGCGATGGGCGGGCAGGCAATGCATGAACAATGCATCATTGCCGGCTTTCGCCATCAAGGCCGCGTTGACCTGATAAGGCTGGAAGACATTGTGACCCCGGGCCCGATGTTCCTGATTCATGGAGACCCAGGTATCGGTCACCACGCAATCGACGCCGGCGACCGCACGGTCGGCATCATGGCAAAGCATGATTTCGGCGCCCTCATTGCGGGCCCAGTTCAGATAGTGATCCTTGGGCTCCGAGCCAAGGGGGACGGCCATGTTCATGCGGTAGCCGAAACGCGCGGCACCCTCGACCAACGAATGCAGCACATTGTTGCCGTCGCCGGTCCAGGCGATGGTCTTGCCCTTGATCGGGCCGCGGTGCTCTTCGAAGGTCATGATATCGGCCATGATCTGGCAGGGATGGGTGTCATCCGTCAGCGCATTGATCACAGGCACGGTCGCATGCTGGGCCAGCTCGACCAGCCGCGAATGCTCGGTGGTGCGGATCATGATCGCATCGACATAACGCGACAGCACCTTGGCGGTGTCGCCGATCGTCTCGGCGCGGCCGAGCTGCATCTCGGTGCCGGACAGGAACAGCGTTTCGCCGCCGAGCTGGCGCATGCCGACGTCGAAGGAGACGCGGGTGCGCGTCGAGGGCTTTTCGAAGATCATCGCCAGCATCTTGCCGGCGAGCGGCTTGTCGCCCTGGCCTGCCTTGAAGGCCTGCTTGCGGGAAAGCGCATCGTTCATGATAGTTCTGAGATCGGCTGATGTGACTGCCGAAAGATCGAGGAAATGTTTAGGGCTCATATCGTCTTCTTACCTGTGCTGCGCCCGAAGGCGGCAATCTCTTCAAGCCGTCTTCTTGACCTTGGAGGCGCGAATGCTCTCGGCGGCGCGTTCGACGCGGGCAAGGCCCTCGCGGGCTTCCTCGGCGGTGACCACGAGCGGCGGAAGAAGGCGGATGACATTATCGCCGGCGGGTACGCCGAGAAGATGGGCGGCGCGGATCGCCTGCAGCAGTTCGGCTGAGGGAACGGCAGCCTTGATACCGAGCAACAGCCCCTCGCCGCGCACATCCTCGATCACATCGGGATAACGATCCTTCAGCGAGGCGAGGCCTTGGCGGAAGACAAGTGCGACGTCGCGCACCTGCTGGAGGAAGCCATCGGCCAGGATGATGTCGAGCACGGCGCTGCCGACGGCCATGGCAAGCGGATTGCCGCCATAGGTCGAACCATGGGTGCCGGCCTTCATGCCGGAGGCGGCCTCTGATGTGGCAAGGCAGGCGCCGAGCGGGAAACCGCCGCCGATGCCCTTGGCGACCGCCATGATGTCGGGTGTGATGCCCGACCATTCATGGGCGAAGAGCTTGCCGGTGCGGCCGACGCCGGTCTGGACCTCGTCGAGGATCAACAGGAGATCGTTGTCGTCGCAGAGCTGGCGAAGCGCCTTCATGAACTCAGGCGTGGCAGGACGGACGCCGCCCTCGCCCTGCACCGGCTCGATGAGAATTCCAGCCGTGGCATCGGTGATCGCGGCGCGGACCGCTTCGATGTCGCCGAAAACCACCTGATCGAAACCCGGCGCCTTGGGGCCGAAACCTTCGAGATATTTTTCCTGGCCGCCGGCGGCGATCGTCGCCAGCGTCCGTCCGTGGAAGGCGCCTTCGAAGGTGATGATATGGAAGCGCTCGGGATGGCCCTTGGAGAACTGATAGCGGCGCGCCGTCTTGATCGCGCATTCGAGCGCCTCGGCACCCGAGTTGGTGAAGAACACCTTGTCGGCGAAGGTGGCGTCCGTCAGGCGTTTTGCCAGACGCTCCTGGCCGGGGATCTCATAGATGTTCGACAGGTGCCAGACCTTGTCGGCCTGCTCCTTCAGCGCGCCGACCACATGCGGATTGCTGTGACCGACGGAGGTGACGGCGACGCCGGCGCCGAAATCGAGATATCGCTCGCCAGTTTCGGTGATCAGCCATACGCCCTCGCCTCGCTCGAACCGCAGCGGGGCACGAGAATAGGTGTCATAAAGCGGCGCGGCTTCAGCCATGGCGCGATCTCCATCAAAGTTGCCGGGCAATGACTCCGGCTAAGGAAACCAGGCCCGAAAAATCAAAAATGCCGCCTTGCGGCGGCGAGTGGCACTATTTCCTTTTCGCGCTGCAATGTCAACAAAACGGCGCCCTTAGCGTATGCAGCACAGGTGTACAGCGGCATTTTCAGTCTTCAACAGGCATTATTGCAGAAATGCCACGCAGGGACAGCAAGTTGGGGAAAACTACGAATTCGATTCATCCGGATTCATGCGACTCTTGTCACGGAGTCAGGCTCACACTAGGTTAAAGATCAATTACTAGACTGCATGCGGCGGAACTAGTCACCAAAATTGATCAAGCGTTTCTTGTTTCGGAGCTCCCGGGACAACGGTGAGGGATTCTGCCATCACCAACGCAAAAGGTGGAGACAGGGCATGAACTGGACAGACGAGCGGGTCGAGAAACTCAAGAAGCTTTGGGCCGAAGGACTGAGCGCGAGCCAGATCGCTGCGCAGCTTGGCGGTGTCAGCCGAAACGCGGTCATCGGTAAAGTGCACCGGCTGTGCCTTCCCGGCCGTGCCAAGGCCGGCGGCACCAACACCGCGGCGCGAACGCCGAAGCGCAATACATCGGCGCCGCGCGCGCCGAACTTCGCCTCTCGCATCACCACCCGCACCGTCACCCGCCAGCAGGGCGCGACGATGCTGAAGGAAGAGATCGAGATCGAAACGATCGAGGAAATGGAATACGTGCCGAGAGGCAATGTGGTGGTGCCGATTTCCCGCCGCCTCGGCCTGACGGAACTGACCGAACGCACCTGCAAGTGGCCGGTCGGCGATCCGCTGAAGGATGACTTCCATTTCTGCGGCTGCGAGTCCCCCGACAATTCGCCCTATTGCGGTTATCACCAGAAGCTTGCCTACCAGCCGGTGAATGAACGCCGCCGGGCAGCGGCGCGGGCCAGCTGAACGGGCTGACCATCGTTAGAATGCAGAAAACGGGCCGAGTGGCCCGTTTTTTTATGCGCGGATGGAAGCTCAGGTTTCCCTCCGTCATGCTCGGCCTTGTGTCGAGCATCTGATCACCTCAACTACTTGAGGGAAAAAACTTTATTTTCAAATACTTCATTTGGCGTGCGCAGATCCTCGGCACAAGGCCGAGGATGACGTCGCGGGTTTTGCCAGGCTCAGCAGGCTCAGATGAAAGCCCTCAGGCTTCCATCGAATAACCGGCGCCGCGGACGGTGCGGATGACGTCTTGCATGTTGGAGAAATTCAGCGCCTTGCGCAGGCGGCCGACATGGACGTCGACGGTGCGCTCGTCGACATAGATATCGTGGCCCCAGACGCCGTCCAGAAGCTGCGAGCGGGAGAAGACCCGGCCCGGCGACGACATCAGGAATTCCAGCAGGCGGAATTCGGTGGGGCCGAGGCGGACTTCGCGGGTCTTGCGATGGACGCGATGGGTTTCGCGGTCGAGCTCGATGTCACCGCATTTCAGCACCGTCGACAGCACCTCGGGACGGGCGCGACGCAGCATCGCCTTGACGCGGGCAACGAGCTCGGGGGTCGAGAAGGGCTTGACGACATAGTCGTCGGCGCCCGTCGACAATCCGCGGACACGCTCGCTCTCTTCGCCGCGCGCCGTCAGCATAATGATCGGCAGGCGCTCGGTCTCCGGCCGCATGCGCAGGCGCCGGCAGAGCTCGATGCCGGAGACGCCGGGCAGCATCCAATCAAGGATGAGAAGATCGGGCGTGCGCTCCTGAAGCCGCATTTCGGCTTCGTCGCCACGAAGGATGGTATCGACCTCGAAGCCTTCCGCTTCGAGATTGTAGCGAAGAAGCACGCTGAGGGCTTCCTCGTCTTCAACAACTGCAACTCTCGGGATCATGCGTGTCGGTCTCCTCGCGCATGATCCTTAAACCAGGGTGATTTAAGCAATGCATCCTGCGCAAATTCAAAAATTTGGCTGCGACCTCTTTGCGCGCCCGGACGGGCGCGCACGCAAGCGGCGGGGTGTGGGCGGTTATTCGGTGACCGCGCCGACGGTGTTGGCGCTGTCATCCTTCGGACGATCGCCTTCCGGCTGCGCGCCTGTCGTCATGTAAAAGATCGTCTCGGCGATGTTGGTGGCGTGGTCGCCAATGCGCTCGATGTTCTTGGCGCAGAAGAGAAGATGCGTGCAGCTGGTGATGTTGCGCGGATCTTCCATCATGTAGGTCAGGAGTTCGCGGAACAGCGAGGTGTACATCGCGTCGATCTCGTTGTCGCGTTCGCGGATCGCATTCGCCTTGTCGGCGGAACGATTGGTGTAGACGTCGAGCACTTCCTTGAGCTGGACGAGCGCCAGCTCGGACAGGTGCTCGAGGCCGCGGGCGAGCTTGCGGGGAACGCCGGTGCTTTGGACGGCGATGACGCGCTTGGCAGTATTCTTGCCGAGGTCGCCGACGCGTTCGAGATCGGCGGCGATGCGGATCGAACCCATGATTTCGCGCAGGTCCGCGGCCATCGGCTGACGGCGGGCGATGGTGACGATCGCCTTGTCGCCGATTTCGCGTTCGGCGTGATCGAGGATCACATCGTCGGAGATGACCTTCTGCGCCAGCGCGGTATCGCCGTTGACCAGCGCCCGCACGGCTTCGGCGACCATCTGCTCGGCCAGGCCGCCCATTTCGGAAATCCGCCTGGACAGGAACTTCAGATCATCATCATAGGCAGAATAAATATGTGTCGATGCCATGGGGCTTTGTCCTCGAATAACGGAAAGGCTTGGTGACGCCAAAATCAGCCGAAGCGACCCATGATGTAGTCCTGGGTGCGCGGATCGTCGGGATTGGTGAACATCTTGTCGGTGTCGTTCTCCTCGACGAGATTGCCGAGGTGGAACATGGCGGTGCGCTGCGAGACGCGCGCGGCCTGCTGCATGGAGTGGGTGACGATGACGATCGTGTAGTTCTCGCGAAGCTCGTGGATCAACTCCTCGACCTTGGCGGTGGCGATCGGGTCGAGCGCCGAGCAGGGCTCGTCCATCAGGATGACTTCCGGGCTGACGGCGACGGCACGGGCAATGCAGAGGCGCTGCTGCTGACCGCCCGACAGGCCGGTGCCGGATTCGTGCACGCGGTCCTTGACCTCGTTCCAGAGGCCGGCGCGCTGCAGGCTGGTCTCGACGATCTGGTCGAGATCGGCCTTCGACTTGGCAAGGCCATGGATGCGCGGGCCGTAGGAGACGTTTTCGTAGATCGTCTTCGGGAACGGGTTCGGCTTCTGGAAGACCATGCCGACGCGGGCGCGAAGTTCGACGACGTCGATATCGGGATCATAGATATCGTCGGTGTCGAGCGTGATCTTGCCGGTGACGCGGCAGCCGTCGATCGTGTCGTTCATGCGGTTGAGGCTGCGCAGGAAGGTCGACTTGCCGCAGCCGGACGGGCCGATCAGGGCGGTTACCGTGTTTTCGCGGATGTTCAGGTTCACATCGAATAGCGCGCGCTTTTCGCCGTAGTAAACCGAGACATCCTTTCCGATCATCTTATACGGGACGTTGCTCATCTTGTGATCCAGCGCCTTTTCAACTGCAGCTTCCGTCAACATGTTCATGATCTTGTAACTCCGTTTACCAGCGGCGCTCGAAGCGACGACGCAAGAGGATGGCGCCCATGTTCATGACGATCAGGAACAGGAGCAGGACGATGATGGCACCCGAAGTACGCTCAACGAAGGCACGTTCGGCCTCGTTGGCCCACATATAGACCTGTACGGGCAGAGCCGTCGAGGGATCGAGCGGTGTCGTCGGCGCGTTGGCGACGAAGGCGACCATGCCGATCAGGAGCAGCGGCGCGGTTTCGCCGAGCGCATGCGCCAGGCCGATGATCGTGCCGGTGAGGATGCCGGGCATGGCGAGCGGCAGAACATGGTGGAACACCATCTGCATCTTCGAAGCGCCGAGGCCGAGGGCCGCGGCGCGGATCGACGGCGGCACGGCGCGAAGGGCGGCGCGCGTCGCGATGATGATCGTCGGCAGGGTCATCAGCGTCAGCACCAGGCCGCCGACCAGCGAGGCCGAGCGCGGCAGGCCGATGAAGTTGATGAAGACGGAAAGACCGAGCAGACCGTAGACGATCGAGGGGACCGCGGCGAGGTTGTTGATGTTGACCTCGATCAGGTCCGTCAGCTTGTTCTTCGGCGCAAACTCCTCGAGATAGATCGAGGCGGCAACGCCGATCGGCAGAGCAAGCACGAGCACGATCAGCATCAGGTAGAGCGAGCCGATCAGGGCGACGCCCAGGCCCGCGGCCTCCGGACGGCTGGAATTGCCGTTGACGAAGAGGCCGGTGTTGAACTGCTTGTGGAGAGCGCCGCTCGCCTTCAACTCGTTCATCCAGCCGACCTGCTTGTCGTTGACCTTGCGGTTCTTCTCATCGACCGACAGATCGATCTGGCCCTTGTTGGCGCTGTCGACATTGGCGTCGGCAAGCACCGTGACATTGACCGTCTTGCCGATGATCGACGGATCGGCGACGACCATGTCGCGCAGCTGGACCGGCGCACCCTTGGAGAGCATGGCGGATGCATCGCGCACATCGGGACGGCTCGCGGCATTGACGTTCAGCTGCTTTACGATCGCGTCGCGCAGGAGAACCGGGTAGTTGGCGGCGATCAGCACCGAAGGGTCGGTCGCACGCTTGTTGTTCGGGTCGATCGTCTTCTCGGAGAATTCGATCGGCAGGGTGATCGCCGTCTGCTGGAAGGCGGTATAACCTTTGCCGATCACCGTCCACAGCAGGATGAACAGGAAGACGAGACCGAAGGTGATGGCGGCGATGCCATAGGCCTGGAACCGGCGCTCGGCGGCATAGCGGCGCTTGATGCCGATATCGCGGCGCACTGGCGCCTTGGAAACGGTGACGCCTGATGTGGGAGAAACAATATCCGTCATTCGTACTGCTCCCGGTATTTGCGCACGATGTAGAGCGCATAGATATTGAGGCAAAGCGTGATGCAGAACAGGGTGATGCCAAGGGCGAAGGCAACCAGCGTCTGCGGCGAGGTGAACTCAAGGTCGCCGGTCAGCTGGTTGACGATCTTGACGGTCACCGTCGTCATCGGCTCGAAGGGGTTGATCTGGATGCGGGCGGCGACACCGGCGGCCAGCACGACGATCATGGTTTCGCCGATGGCGCGCGAGGCCGTCATCAGCAAGGCGCCGACAATGCCGGGAAGAGCGGCCGGCAAGACCACTTTCTTGATGGTTTCAGAACGTGTGGCACCAAGACCGAGCGAACCGTCACGCAAGGTCCGCGGCACGGCGGTGATGATGTCGTCCGACAGCGAGGAGACGTAAGGGATCAGCATGATGCCCATGACGATGCCGGCCGTCAGAACGCTCTGCGCCTGGATGAAGTTGCTGTAGTTGCCGGAGAGCAGGCCGCTGATCTGGGCTGAGAAATCGCGCAGGAACGGGCCGACGGTGACGAGCGCGAAGAAGCCGTAGACGATCGTCGGAATGCCGGCGAGCACTTCGAGGAGCGGTTTGGCGACGCCGCGCAGCTTCGGCGAGGCGTATTCGGCCATGTAGATGGCGGCAAAGAGGCCGACCGGCACGGCGACCAGCATGGCGACCAGACCGATATAGATCGTGCCGAGCAGCAGCGGGATCAAGCCGAACTGGCCGAAGGACGAGCTGCCGGCGCCGGCAAAGCGCGGATCCCAGACGGTGCCGAAGAAGAAGTCCATGGCGGGAACGGCCGCAAAGAAGCGGGCGGCTTCCGACAGCATGGAGAAGACGATGCCGATCGTCGTCAGGATGGCGATCGAGGAGGCAAGCAGCAGGCCCCAGAGCATGACGCGCTCGACCCGGTTGCGGGCGCGGAAGCGCGGAGCGATGGAACGCAGCGCATAGAAGGCACCGGCAACGGCGAGAGCGAAGACGATCGCCGTCATGGCGATGCGGCTCGTCATGCTCATCGCGTTGAGCTTTTTGGCGGCGTCGAGCATGTAGGGCAGCGGCTGGCTGGCAAGCGGCACGCCCTTTTCGAGGAGCTTGGCCTGCAGGGCAGCCGGATCGTTGGCGACCGCGGCGGTTTCATCCGAGGTCAGCATCGTCATGCCGCGGGCGACCATCGCCACCATCGAATAACCAAGATCCTGCTCGACCGAGGCTTGCGCCTTCACATCGTCGGGGACAGCGCCGCGAACCGACGACTGGATGATGCCGGGGCTGATGGAGAGCCAGAGGCAGAGGACGATGAGGGCAGGAAGAACCGCCCAGATCGCGGCATAGGCGCCGTAATAGGCCGGCCGCGAATGCAATGCGGAGGATCGGCCTCCGGCAAGCGCCGTGGCGCGGCTGCGCGCGACCAGATAGGCGGCGGCACCGATCACCACAAGGCACAAAAGTATGATGGATGTGCTCATTCGTTACGTCCCCAGGCCCATGGCCCCCAAAAAGCCCGGCAGCTTCATCAGCCTGCCTTCAGCTTCCAATCATGGAGAAGGAATTCAACCCTGCAGCTCCAGAACCGCCGGCGCGCAGGGACATAAGGCAATGCCGGCGCGGGCTGAAAGGCACCGCGCCGGCAAAGTGATTACATGGACTTGCCGGCTTCGACGTCCTTGCGGATCGCGTCACGTTCGGCATCCGGAGCGGCAACGAGGCCGTATTCGACGAGCGGGCTGTCGGGGCCGATCATCTGGTCGGATACGAAGAAGTTGACGTATTCCTTCAGGCCCGGAACGGCGCCGAGATGTGCCTTCTTGACGTAGAAGAACAGCGGGCGGGAAACCGGGTAGGTGCCGTTGGCGATCGTTTCGGTGGACGGAACGATACCGCTCATGCTCGCAACCTTGAGCTTGTCGGCGTTGTTTTCGTAGAAGGAAAGGCCGAATACGCCGACGCCGGTCTTGTTGGCGGCGATGCGTGCGAGGGTTTCCGGATAGTCGCCATCGATGTCAACGGCAACGCCATCCTTGCGAACTGCGACGCAGGCCTTGCCCTGGGCAGCCTTGTCGGCGATTTCCTTGGCGATGACGTCGATTGCGCCAGAGGCCTTGCAGCCGGCGGCGAGAACGTTCTGTTCGAAGACTTCGCGGGTGCCGTGCTTTTCGCCCGGGATGTAGGCAGCGATATCAACAGCCGGAAGCTTCGGGTTGACTTCCGACCACTTCTTGTAAGGGTTGGCGACGAGCTTGCCGTCGACGACGACCTGGGCTGCGAGGGCCTTGTAGATGTCGGCAGGAACGTAGGCGACGTCAGGGTTGGAAGCGTCAGTTGCGAAGACGATGCCGTCGTAGCCGATCTTGACTTCCTGGATGTCGGTTACGCCGGCAGCCTTGCAGGCTTCGGCTTCGTTCTTGTTGATCGGACGCGAGGCGTTGGCAATGTCGATGGTGTCTTCGCCAACGCCCTTGCAGAATTCCTTCAGACCAGCGCCCGTGCCGCCGGATTCAACGACCGGCGTCTTGAAGTTGGTGAAGGTTTCGCCGAAGGACTCGGCAACGATCTTTGCGTACGGCAGGACGGTGGACGAACCAGCAACCTGAATCTGGTCGCGGGCGACGGCAGCGCCAGCGAAAGCGGCGGTTGCAGCGAGCGCGGCAACGGTGAGCTTGAAGGTGTTCATTTAGAATCTCCCGGCATTTGGGCTTGTGTGAGTGCGGCCTTAGAGAGGCCCTCGCATTGCCTTTTTTCATCGGCGAGACTCTCTTAGCGCTTTAAGCACCGTCCTTTTATGTCAAAGCCGTGAAACATTTGTGACAGGTTAAGCTATTGATTTATAAGGTTATATTTTAGATCGACCGATCGATCATGTCGGACGACCGGCAAAGTTCGGTGGTCAATCCACCTCGCGTTGTAAAAACCGGCAGCATATCGGCGACGGGTAGGTGAGGCGGCGGTTCTTTGCGTGGGCCCTTTCATCAAGGTCGCTTCGCGTGATTTGCCCCTCATCCGCCTGCCGGCACCGACCGGGGTCGAGCCGCGGGTCTCGACCCGTACTTCGGACCCCCGCTCGCGGGGCGGGCGGAGGTATATGCCGGGGCCTCTCGATTCCCTCTTCTCCCCAGCGGGGAGAAGGTGCCCGGAGGGCGGATGAGGGGCCGGCGAAGCCGGTCTTTCCTATAATCCGTGAACCGTGCAGGCGTCGTCTCGACCATCGTCAAGGCCCTTGGGCAGGTGTCGCGGAATAGGTTTTACGTGAGGGCGTGCCGTGTGGCCCGCTCATCCGCCTGCCGGCACCTTTGTAACTTCCCTTTATCCGCTCCTGGCGCTGTAATGCCTGTTGCGGTGGCGGATGGAAGACCGATGCACCTTTGGGACACCAAGCCCGTGGGAGAGCCTGGGTCTCCGTCCGCCGTTCCATTGAACCCGAACAGTCGCCAGGGCCGCTTGCGA
>NZ_PQIG01000073.1 GCF_012349115.1 Rhizobium ruizarguesonis | reverse complement strand
CCAAAGTGACACTTCTACTTTGCACACAAACGGACATTCCAACTTCCCCGCCACAATGTTTGTAGGATGGCACATTCTATTTAGTAATGCGACAGTCTCGCCTCTCGAGGTTCTGGTCAATGCCAACGTTGGGAGCAAGGACGACGACCTCCAGCCTGGTCGAGACCAAGAGCGGTCGGAGTCGTCATGTCCTTTATGATCACCACGTCGCAGAAAGAATTGCATCGCCTCGACGTTATTCAGAAGATCCGTGATCAGCGCCTGAGTGTCACCCAGGCCGCCGAGCTGCTTGGGCTCAGCCGAAGTCAGATGCACAGGCTGCGCAGGCCTATGACCATTCCGGTGCGGCCGGCCTGGTTTCGAAGAAGCGATCGAGACCACAATCGGTGCCACAGCGAGGAGTTTCGCAATGCGGCGCTGGATCTCATCCGCGAACGCTATCTGGATTCGGTCCGACGCTGGCTCGCGAGAAGCTGATCGAACTGCATCAGATTTCGGTCGCTAAGGAGACGCTGCGGCAATGGATGACCGAGGCCGGCATATGGGTCTCGCGACGCGAGCGCAAGAAGCCGGTTTTCCAGCCGCACGGCCGGCGCGATTGTTTCGGTGAACTGATCCAGATCGATGGCTCGGTGCCCCTCACCCGCCCGATCTGATCTTGCAAAACGGATTGTCTCAACGGGCCAAGGTCATGACACGCATGGCCCCATGCACTGACCTAGTCCTGATTGGCAACCACTGGCAAACTGCCTTCGTTCGAAAGACGGGTTTCGGTCTGCCGGGCGGCAAAGACGAGGCGGCGCTTTGCGCGGATCGCGTGCCATTGTTGGTCGATCAGGACGCCGATGAGGATCACGCCACCCATGACCGCGAAATTCAAAGACGAGGGTATACCCAGTAGATTCACGAGATTCTGCAACTCCTGGAGCAGGACCGTTCCCAGCACGACGCCGACGATCGACCCCTCGCCGCCGCGAAGCGAAAAGCCGCCGAGTACGGCAGCGGCAATCGCGTAGAGTTCGTAGAACTGGCCATGGCTCGCCGGCGAGATCGAGCGCGTGTACATGGCGAAATAAATTGCCGATAGCGCCGTCAGCAGCCCGCAGATGACATAGGCCGACATGACCATGCGGCCGGTACGGATACCGGAATAGCGGGCGGCCTCCTCGTTCTTCCCGATCGCGTAAAGATAACGCCCGAAGACAGAGCGATGCAGCATAATCCACATGACCACGGCAATGATGACGAGTGCGATGAAGGTGTTGGGAACGCCGTAAAACCGTCCGGCGGTCAGGAATTCGAGGTCTGGGAAATTCTGGCCGAAAGCAAAGCCCGCCGTCCCGTCGGCCGTATAGAAGCGCGCTGCCCCACGATAGATCAGGAGGCCGCAGAGGGTGACGACGAAGGGTTGCAGGTTGAGCCGGGTGATCAGCCAGCCGTGGACGGCACCTATGACCGCGCCGAGCACGAGAATGAGCGGCAGCGCCAGCATCCATGACATATCCTGGACCGCGATGAAATCGACGAACAGCACGCCGAGAAGCGCTACGAGCGAACCGACGGAAAGCTCGATACCGCCTGTGATGATGACAAAGGCCTGGCCGATCGACAGGATGCCGAACAGGCCGATCAGGTTGGCAGTGTTGGCCAGGTTGATCGGCAGCAGGAAGCGCGGGTTGATGATGGCGACGACGATGCCCACGACGACGATCAAAAGCAGCAGTCCGAGATCTTTTTTGATCATTCGAGATCCATCCCCCGATACTTATTTCTATTGGCCGCAGCCCCTATTTTACCCTTTTGCCGACGGCAAGCAAAAGGACGCTTTCCTGGCTGATTTCGTCCTCTTCCAATATGCCGGCGATCTGGCCCTCGTGCATGACGGCGATGCGGTCGGAAACGCCGATCACCTCTTCCATGTCGCTGGAGATCATCAGGACCGCGACTCCGGCATCGGCAAGCGCTCGCATCAGGCCATAGATCTCGTTCTTCGCGCCGATATCGATGCCGCGCGTCGGCTCGTCGAAGATCATCACCCTCGGGCTCATCGACAACCATTTGGCAAGCACCACCTTCTGCTGGTTGCCGCCGGATAGAGTGCCGGTTCGCGTCGAAACGGAGGGCGCCTTGATACCGAGGCGAACGCGCTGCTTTTCGGCCGCCGCCCTCTCCCGCTCAGCAGAAAGCATGAAGCGGCTGGAGAGCTTGGGGAGATCGGCAAGGGTTACGTTCTGGGCGATCGGGAAATCAAGAAGAATGCCGTTGCGCTTGCGATCCTCCGGTACCAGGAAAATGCCACGAGCGACGGCGTCCCGGGCAGACCTGATCGCAATTTGCCGCCCGTCCTGCAGAATGGCTCCGCCGTAGCTCCGGTCAATGCCGAAGAGCACCCTTGCAAGCTCGGTGCGGCCCGACCCGACGAGCCCTGCAAGCCCCATGATTTCTCCATACCGGATTTCCAGATCAACGGGACGGCCCGGATAGGCCTCGGTGCGCACGCCGCTTGCCTTCAGTGCAACCGAGCCGGGCGAGCGCTGCGGTTTTGCGGTCCGGGCCGCAAGCACGCGTCCGATCATCAGCTTGACCATCTGGTCGTGGCCGATGTCTTTCTTGGCGAGCGTGCCCACAAGCGTGCCGTCGCGCAGAACTATGACCCGGTCTGCCACGCGCTCAACCTCGTGAAGGCGATGCGAGATGAAAATTACGCTGATGCCATCGGCTTTCAGCGATTTGATAATGCTCAGGAGCCGCTCGGTTTCGGCCAGCGGCAGGCTGGACGTGGGTTCGTCGAAGATGACGAGCCTGGCGTTGATGGACAGCGCCTTGGCGATTTCCACCATCTGCTGCTCGGCAAGGGAAAGCGATGCCACGGGTGTGTCGGCGGAAAAATGAGCCCCTACCCGCTTCAAGAGCGGCTTCACCATGTCTCGCAGTCGATCGCGATCGACGAGCTTGAAAGGTCCCGCCTTCAGCGGTTCGCGGCCCAGAAAGATATTGGCAGCAACGTCGAGATTCTCAAAGAGATTGAGTTCCTGGTGTACGAAGGCGATGCCGGATGCGATGCTCGATTCCACAGTGAGGAAACGAAGCTCTGCGCCGTCGAGCAGGATCGTGCCTCGGTCGGGTGCGATCACGCCGCCAAGAATCTTCATCAGCGTCGATTTTCCAGCCCCGTTCTCGCCGACGAGGCCAATGACCTCTCCCGGCATGATGTCGATCGACAGGCCCTCAAGCGCAACGACGCCCGGATAGGTCTTGCCAACGCCGGAAAGCGACAGGAATGGCGTTGCAAGCGCGTCCGGTGACGGGATGTCGGAGCTGTGGTTCATCGCCTGTCCATGGCTGCTAATGCTGTCGGCATGAGACATCTTTCGCGGCGGCGGCAAGTGCCTCCGCCGCGAAGGAGGGTTATTTTCCAGACATAGCCTTCAGGCTGGCGGCATACTTGTCAACGTCATCCTTGCCGATGATCACCGTCGGGATGATGATCAAGCCGTTGCTGGGAACGCCTGATTTGTCGCCCTTGAGATAGGACGCCATCAGCTTCATGCCCTGATAGGCCCACTCGAACGGCTGCTGCACGACGGTCGCTGCGATCGTGCCTTCCTTGACGCCGCCGAGCGTGATCGGATCGTCATCAAAGCCGACGACGGTGATCTGGCCGAGTTTGCCGGCGTCGCGCAGCGCTTCATAGATGCGCGGCGTATTGTAGGAGTAGAAGCCGACCATGCAGGTGACGTCGGGGCTGGCCACCAGCGCGTCCTCGACGTTCTTCTTTGCGCGCGTCTGGTCGATATCGTCGCCGCGTACATCTGTCAGCTCGATCTTCGTGCCCTTCAGGCCGTCCTTCATGCCCTGGATGCGTTCTTTGGCATTGTCGGCGCCCAGCAGACCGACGAAACCGATGCATTTGCCGCCGTCAGGCATCGCCTTCTTGGCGATTTCGGCGGCCTGCATGCCGGCGTCGATATTCGATGAGCCGATATAGGCGACGCGGTTGGTCTGCGGCGCATCACTATCGGTCGTGAAGAGAGCAGTCTGCGAGCCGATCTTGTTCAAGCCGTCCGTCTGAGTCTTGGGATCGACCGCGGAGACCATGACCCCCTTGACGCCGGCACTGACCAAGTCTTCCATAAGCCGTTGCTGAACGGCAACCGATGCCTGCTCAGGGTACTTCAGCTCCATCTGGTAGTCTGGCATCTCGCTCTGCGCCTTCTTCACGCCCGCCTCTGCGGCTTTCCAGAAGTCGGATGCGCCATTGACGACAAATGCAAGTGTCGGCTTGTCGGCAGCATGCGATACGGCAATCGGCGCCGCGCTCAGCATCAACCCGGCGAAAAACAAGGCTGCATTGCGTTTCAGCTGTTTCATAATACACCTCCCGAGGGGCCGCAGTTGCACGGGCCCGTTTCCGATTTACGGCCGGCCGGATGCGCCCCCTCCCAGGGCCGTCGCAAAGCGACGAGTGCATAGGTTCCGATCGCCCCCTGACGGTATACAAGAATTTTAATTAGTAAATAGTATTATCAATGCAGATCAAAACATTTCATCGCGCGGTGGTTATGATGGCAATTTTGTACTGGCATTGGCCAATAACTGATAGTGTTGCAATAATTCATGCAATTGCCAGCGCTTTCAGATAGATGCTAATATTAATTAGCAAAAACGACGATCGATCACCCTGACCGGTTATCCCAAGCAGAGACAGTTTCCACGAATGCGAAAACCCAAGACCCAAAATAAGCCTGTGCGCGTGACGATGATGGACATCGCGGCGGCGGCTGGCTGCTCGCAAGCGGCCGTCTCCTTCGTCCTCAACGACACGCCCGGTACCCGCATCTCACAGCAGACGCGCGATCGCGTGTTAGAGGCGGCGCGCGCGCTCGGTTACATGGAGAAGACCTATACGACGAAGGCCTCCTATTCGGGACTGGACAACGTCATCGGTTTCGCCGTGGATCAACTCGCCACCAGCCCGGAAGCGATCGTTGCGATCGAAGGCGCGCGGCAAGCCTCCTGGAACGCCGGCAATGTCCTTCTGGTAACCCAGACGCTCAGTGACCCCGTCATGGAGCCGAGGGCAATCGAGGCGTTGACGAACGGAGGCATATCGGCGCTCATATATATGACGATCTATACCCGCCAGGTGGAGCTTCCATCCTATGTCAGCAAGCTCAACATCCCGACGGTCCTGCTGAACTGTTATACGGCGGACCATGCCTTTCCCGCCGTGGTGCCGAGCGAGATCGCGGGAGGGCAGAGCTCCACCCGGCATCTGATCACGCACGGACACCATCGTATCGCGACGATCACTGGCGAAATCTGGATGCAGGCTGCGCAGGACCGGCTGACAGGATATCGCCGCGCGCTTGCGACCGCCGATATACCCTTCGATCCGGAATTGGTCATTGAAGGCGACTGGTCGGCCGGTGCCGGCTATGCCTCCACGATGAAACTGCTTGCTCTGAAAGAGCCGCCCACCGCGATCTTCTGCCAGAACGACCGCACCGCCATCGGGTGCTACGAGGCGCTCAAGGATGCAGGGCTTCGCATTCCCCAGGACATGTCGGTGGTGGGTTATGACGACGAAGAAATTTCACGACATCTCGTCCCCCCGCTGACGACTTCGGTGCTTCCACATCTTGCCATGGGACAATGGGCGATCGAACATCTCAACCCGGAAAGTGTGCCCGGGAAGCGCTATCCCATTGCGAAGCTCGAATGCTCGCTCGTTAAGCGGCATTCCGTCGCGGCGCCGCGGGCCGAGGCTCGACAGATCCTCGATGGCGCCCATACCTCGTCGTAGAAACTGGGTTCGCGCCGGGCCACTCATCCGCTGAGTGGAGCCCCATAGCCGCCGCCGGTCGGGGTGACGATGGTGATCGCCTCGCCTTCATCAAGCCGCGTCTGCGCACAGCCTGGCAGCAGCTCGATTTTCTGGTCGAGCCGGCGCACGAGGTTTCTGCCGGTTTCGCCCGCTTCGCCGCCGGCGAGGCCGAACGGCCTGACGGTGCGGTGCCCGGAGAGGATCGCGCAATCCATCGAGCGCCGGAAACGGATCGTGCGGCTGGTGCCGTCGCCGCCGTTCCAGTGTCCTTTGCCCCCTGAACCTTCGCGTATGTGGAAATCCTCGAGCACGACGGGAAAGCGCAGTTCGAGGATTTCCGGATCCGTCAGGCGCGAATTCGTCATATGGGACTGAACGCCGGCAACGCCTGAAAACCCCTCGCCTGCCGGAGCGCCCGAGCATAGCGTTTCGTAATATTGGTGCGTCTCATTTCCGAAGGTCAGATTGTTCATCGTCCCTTGTGACGACGACAGCTTACCGAGCGCCCCAAAGAGACAATTGGTGACGGCCTGGCTCACCTCGACGTTTCCGGCGACGACTGCCGCCGGGCGGCGAGGTGCAAGCATTGACCCTTCCGGGACGATGATTCTGATCGGCCGCAGGCAGCCTGCATTCATCGGGATATGGTCTTCCACGAGGACACGGAAGACATAGAGGACCGCCGCGCGGGTGATCGGTTCCGGGGCATTGAAATTGTCCGGCTGCTGTTGCGATGTGCCGGTAAAGTCGACCGTCGCTTCGCGTTTCGTGCGGTCGATGCTGATGCGGACCTTAATCTCGCATCCCTGGTCCATCGGATAGGTGAATTCGGCATCGTCAAGGCGAGCGATCAAGCGGCGGACACTTTCTGCCGCATTGTCCTGCACATGCGCCATATAGGCTTCGACGACGTCGAGGCCGAACTGATCGACCATCTTTCCGAGTTCGTCGGCGCCCTTACGGTTGGCGGCGATCTGCGCCTTGATATCCCCGATGTTCTGGCCGAGATTGCGCACCGGGTGGAGTGCTCCCGTCAGCAGTTCGGCAAGTTCAGCCTCCCGAAAACGGCCCCGGTCCAGGAGCTTGAAGTTGTCGATATAGACGCCCTCTTCATCGATGGTGCGGGCGTTCGGCGTCATCGATCCCGGCGCGATGCCGCCAATGTCGGCATGATGGCCGCGGGATGCCACCCAAAACAAGATTTCATTGCCCTCGGCGTCGAAAATCGGGGTGCAGACCGTGACGTCAGGCAAATGTGTGCCACCGTTATAGGGTGCGTTGATGGCGAAGACATCGCCGGCATGGATGACCGGATTGCCGGTGATGATCGCCTCCACCGAGCGATCCATCGACCCCAGGTGCACCGGGACATGCGGGGCATTGGCGACGAGCGCGCCATGACGATCGAAGATCGCGCAGGAGAAGTCGAGCCGCTCCTTGATGTTGACGGACGATGCCGTGTTTTGCAGCGTGAAGCCCATCTGCTCGGCGATCGACATGAAGAGGTTGTTGAATATTTCGAGCATGACCGGATCAGCCGCCGTGCCGAGCGCCAGTGACCGCGATCTGGCGATTTTGCGTTCGAGGACAATATGATCCTTGGCTGTCAGCGTGCCTGTCCAGCCGTCTTCGATCACGATGGTCTGGTTAGGCTCGATCAGCAGGGCCGGACCTTCGACGACATTTCCGGAGGAAAGTTGCTCGCGGCGATAGACCGGCGCCGCGTGCCACCGCCCCTCGGAAAAGAAGCGCGTGCGGGTGGCGGGATCGAGACGGACATTGCTGGTGACTGCGTTTGCCTCCGGTTCCACGCTCCGGCCTCCCCCGACCGCCTCGATGGCGAGCGTCTCGACGATCATCGGTTTGTCATGATCGACAAAACCGAAGCGGGACTTGTGCGCGACTTCGAAGCTCTGTTTCAGCGCATCGACGTCAAAATGGCTTGGCGCAATGCCGGCTTCTGTCGCGGTGATCCGGGCAGCGGTGGTTTCCAATGCGGTGTCGGCACCGGCATAACGGATATGCAGCCGCAGATGAACAGTGATCTCGGAGGCATCGATGCCCTGTTCACGGACCTCGCGGAACGCCGCTTCTGACAATGGCTGCGCTGCCGTGACGATTGCCGGGATGCTCTCGGCATGAAGAGGCAGATCGAGCGAGGCCTGGCGCATGGCGTGGATGTCAGCAAGCCCCATGCCATAAGCGGACAGCAGGCCTGAGAATGGATGGACGAGGACTTTCGTCATCCGGAGTGCATCCGCCACCAGGCACGCATGCTGGCCACTCGCCCCGCCGAAGGCGTTCAAGGCATAGGTGCTGACATCGTATCCCCGTGCGATCGAGATCTTCTTCACGGCTTCCGCCATATTGGCGACGGCAATCTTCAGGAAGCCGTCGGCCACCTCCTCGCCGCTGCGCCCATCGCCGATCTCCTCGGCGAGTGCGTCGAAGGCGGTCTTGACCACAGCGTAGTCGAGAGGCTGATCCTGGCTTTCACCGAAGATCGCCGGAAACATGACGGGTATCAGCTTGCCGACCATGATATTCGCATCGGTGACGGCAAGTGGCCCATCCCTGCGGTAACCCTTGGGGCCTGGATGGGCGCCGGCAGATTCCGGGCCGACGCGGAAACGCGCGCCGTCATAGCGCAGGAGCGATCCGCCGCCGGCTGCGACCGTGTGGATCTGCATCATCGGTGCGCGCATGCGCACGCCGGCGACCTGGGTTTCGAATGTCCGTTCATATTCTCCGTCGAAATGGGCAACATCCGTGGAGGTGCCGCCCATGTCGAAGCCGATCACTTTTGCAAAACCGGCTTCCGCGCCGGTCTGCGCAAGGGCGACCACACCGCCCGCAGGTCCGGATAAAATGGCGTCCTTGCCCTGGAACAGGCTGGCGGCGGTCAATCCGCCCGACGAGGTCATGAAGGTCAACCGAGCTCCGGTCCGCTCGAGATCGAGTTCTTCCGTCACCTGCGCCACATAGCGGCGCAGGATCGGCGAAAGATAGGCATCGACGACCGTCGTGTCGCCGCGACCGACGAATTTCACCAGCGGCGAAACTTCGTGGCTGACGGAAACCTGCGGAAAGCCCATCTGGCGGGCGATGGCAGCGATCGCCTGCTCATGGCTTGGATAGCGGTAAGCATGCATCAGCACGATGGCAATGGATTTGAAGCCACGTGCGGCGATCTCTTCGACGGCTTTGCGGGCTTCCTCTTCGTTCAATTCCTTCTCGACTTCGCCATCGGCCAGAACGCGCTCGTCGATCTCGGCGACGAAACCGTAGAGCAGTTCCGGTTTGACGACGTGCTTGGCGAAAATATCGGGCCGCGCCTGGTAGCCGATCTCCAACGCATCGCGGAAGCCGCGCGTTGTGATGAGGGCAGTTGGCTCGCCCTTGCGCTCCAGGAGGGCATTGGTCGCAACCGTGGTTCCCATGCGCACCTCGCCGATGGCGCCGGCCGGTATCGGTTCACTCGCATCAAGGCCCATCAACGCCCTTATGCCGGCGACGGCCGCATCCCGGTAGGCGCTGGGATTTTCGGACAGCATTTTGCGGGCATGCAGGCGGCCTTCGGCGTCGCGTCCGATGACATCGGTGAACGTGCCGCCGCGATCGATCCAGAAATCCCAGTGTGATTCACTCATGACTTGACCATCCGCGCGGAAAGCACGGTCCTTGTTTCATCGATTTGGGAAAGAGGCGGATTGCAGCGCCTGCCGCAATCCGGCAAGGCGTCAGTCGGCTGCCAGTTCCTTGCCCTTGGTCTCGGGCAGGATGAAAGCGGCGATGATGACCAGCAGGTAGGCGACGACGGCGAATATGGCGATTGCCTTGCCGAGCGGCATGGTAGCCGTCGCGATGCCCACCAGCGTCGGGTTGAGGGCGGCGACGCCGCGGCCGAAATTATAGGTGAAGCCCTGCCCTGCCGCACGCGTGCGGGTCGGGAAATTCTCGGTCAGAAAGGCGCCCATTCCCGCGAAGATGCCGGAAGCGAAGAAGCCCAGGGGGAAGCCGAGAAACAGCATCAGCGTGTTGTTGATCGGCAGGTAGGTATAGATCATGACAGTGACCATCGCACCGATCGCAAACAGCATGAACTTCTTGCGGCGGCCGATGATGTCGGACAAATAGGCGCCGGTGACATAGCCGAAGAACGAGCCGATGATGATGACGGCGAGGTAGCCGCCGCTACCGATGATGCTCAAGTGCCTTTCCGTCTTGAGGAAGCTCGGCAGCCAGGTGGCGATTGCATAATAGCCGCCTTGCGCACCGGTGGTCATCAACGACAGCAGCATGGTCCGGCCGAGCATCGCGGGGGCGAAGATTTCGGTGATGCGCACGACCTCGCCGGAGGCTTGCAGCTTCTTCTGCGAGGCGGTGTAGACCTCCGGCTCCCGAATGAACCGCCGCACGATGATGGCGAGAATGGCCGGTGCCAGCCCAGCCCAGAAGAGCCCGCGCCAGGCCTCTTCCTGCGGCATCAGGCTGAACAGGATGGTGGACAGCAAAACGGCCGCACCCCAGCCGACAGACCAGGCACTTTGCACCATGCCGACCGCTTTCCCACGGTGCTTGGCTGCGATCACCTCGGCCATCAGCACCGCGCCGGCCGACCATTCGCCACCAAAACCAAGCCCCATCAGCGCACGGCATACGAGAAGCTGTTCGAAATTTTGGGCAAAGCCGCTGAGGAAGGTGAATACGGTGAACCAGATCACCGTGATCTGCAAGGTGCGCACCCGCCCGAAGCGGTCGGCGAGAATGCCGGCAAACCAGCCGCCGAGCGCGGAGGCAAGAAGCGTCACCGTGGCGATGATCCCGACATCGGTGTTGGAAATTGCAAGCGTGGCAATGATCGCCGGTATTGCGAGGCTGTAGATCTGGACATCGAACGCATCCAGCGCGTATCCGGAAAAGCACGCCCAGAATGTGCGTTTCCCCGGCTGCGTCAGTTCACCATACCAGCTTCGCGGCTCGGCACGCGTTGAGACGGCGTAGTTGTCTGTCATGTCATTCCCCTTTTCGTTGTTGAGTTTGCCATGGCCCCGCGATTTTCCCAGTTCTTATTGGCGGGGCGTGATTGTCCAATCCTGTTCTAAATTAGATAGTTGGAGCATGGTGTTATCCGAAAACCGCTCATGTTTTTCGGCATCACGCCTTAGAAAGCGATGAGGGCCGCGTTCGGCTTGTCCGTGACCAGCATGCAGCCGGGCGCATGCGTGATTGCGAATTTCGGGCGGGCGGCCTCAATGACGGCTTGCGGCGTCACCCCACATGCCCAGAAGACCGGCATTTCGTCGGGCATGATGCGGGTCGGATCGCCGTAGTCTGGTCGCTCGAGGTTCATAATTCCGATGGACGCGGGTAAGCCGATGTGAACGGGTGCGCCATGCACTGCCGGCATTCTCGAGGTGATCTGGACCGCCCGGATGGCGTCGGCTGGGGCGAGCGGCCGCATGGAGACGACCATCGGGCCGGAAAGCGGTCCCGCCGGGACACATTCGATATTCGTCCGGTACATGGCGACATTGTGCCCTTCGGCGACGTGGCGAAGCCCTATGCCATTTGCGATCAGCGCTTCTTCGAACGAGAACGAACAGCCGATGGCGAAGACCACGAGGTCGTCGCTCCAGAGATCGCTAATGTCAGTTGGCTCGGCGGCCAGTTCGCCATCTTCCCAGACGCGGTATCTCGGCACATCCGTCCGGATGTCGAGATCGACGCCCAGGTCCGGAATGCGCGGCGAGCCTTTTTCGGATATGCCGACAAGCGGACATGCCTTGGGATTGCGCACGCAAAAGCGCAGGAAATCATCCGCCAGCACGCTCGGCAGGATGGCGAGATTGGCTTGGACGTAGCCGGGGGCGGTGCCACTTGTTTCCTTCGTCCAGCTGCCATTCCTGGAGGCGGCCCGCATGGCGAGTGGATTGGAGAAAGTCTGCTCCTGACGGTTCGATACTATGTTCATGGAGACACCTCGTTTTCTTCGGATACAAGCATCGGCAAAAACGCGATAATTTCAAATTGTCATTTTTCATGAATATCGATAAATTCTATTTATCAGAGGAACGATGCATGGTGGATTTCAAGGCGCTGGAAACGGTGTTGTGGATTGCGCAGCTTGAGAGCTTCCGAGCCGCTGCCGAAAAGCTGAACACGACCCAACCGGCCATTTCCGTTCGGGTGGCGCAGTTGGAGGAGGAACTCGGGACCCAGCTATTCGATCGGTCTAGCCGGACATTGTCGGTCACGCCCGCCGGACGACAGGTGCTGACCTATGCCGACCGGCTGCTTCGGCTCCGGGCCGAAATGCTCCACGCGGTCGCCGACCGAACCCATCTCGGCGGTACATTCAAGCTGGGTGTGGCAGAGACGATCGTCCACACGTGGCTTCCGAGCTTCCTCGAACAGGTGAGCAACACCTACCCCAAGCTTGCGCTGGAGATCGAGGTCGATATTTCGACCAATCTGCGCGAGCGGTTGCTCCAGCAGAAAATCGATCTGGCGTTTCTGGTCGGGCCATTGAGCGCTCCTGCCGTCATTCAACGCCAACTGTGCCGGTTTCCGGTGAGTTTTGTCGCCAGCCCGAAGGTCAAGGCCGATCTCAAGGACGGTTCGCTGGAGGAAATCGCGCGTTGGCCCATCCTCACCTTCGCGCGCAACACCCAGCCCTATGTGCAGGTAACCGAATTGTTTTCAGATCCCGCCCTGCCGACGCCCAGAATCTACGCGAGTTCGTCGCTCGCCACGCTGATCCGCATGGCATTGGACAGTTTGGGCATTGCTGTTATTCCGCCCGCCATTGTCGCGCTCGAACTCGCGGCCGGAAGACTGGTGGCCCTCGATATCTCCCCCAAACTGCCTGATCTTCAATTCGTTGCCGGCTGGCTCGGAACGCCTGACCGGCGCACATTGGAGGAAGTGGTCGAAATCGCTTCCCGAGCGATAGAACGAGCAGAGCTTGCCTTTGGTCGATAGGCTGGCGAACGGATCGCCCCTGCCCTTGGGTCGTCACTGATCGAACCACTGATCTCAAATATTCTCAACCACAGATACAATCTGCGCAGAGACGACGTTGACGACGTGTAGATTTGGAGCTAGCTCTACTGCCCATGAAAATCGCAGTGGTTCTCGTAGTGGTGATATCGCGCATGGGCAGGACGATCTGATCGTCCGGCAATAGCCACCCATGCGCCGAAAACAGGTCCCTGACGGGGCCTTTTTTTATGCCCCGTCGCACCCATCACCTCACTCACGACGGAACCCAGATATGACCGGCGAGAAAGCCAACTCTTCTCTAAACAACCCTTCTGATCGTCGCATGAACGGCGGCGAGATCGTTCTGCAAGCGCTGCGCGAAAACGGTGTCGAACACATTTTCGGTTATCCCGGCGCAGCGGTGCTGCCGATCTATGACGAAATCTTCCAACAGGAGGACATCAAACATTTCCTGGTGCGCCATGAGCAAGGCGCCGGCCACGCAGCCGAAGGCTATGCCCGCTCGACGGGAAAGGTCGGCGTCATGCTGGTGACATCGGGACCGGGCGTTACAAATGCGATCACGGCGCTGCAGAATGCCCTTATGGACTCCATTCCGATCGTCTGCCTCGCCGGTCAGGTTCCGACAAGCCTGATCGGCACGGACGCTTTTCAGGAATGCGATACGGTCGGCATCACCCGCCCCTGCACAAAGCACAATTTCCTCGTCCAACACATCGACGATCTCGCCAAAACGATCCATCTGGCTTTCCGGATCGCGGCGGCCGGTCGGCCCGGTCCTGTTCTCGTCGACATGCCGAAGGACGTGCTCTTCGCCAGCGGGACCTACGTTGCACCTGACAAGGTAGCTCTGCTGCCGAGCTACCAGCGGGCAGTGCAAGGCGATCAGAACGCGATCCGGTCGGCTGTCGCATTGATGGCCGAAGCCCGACGACCCATCACCTATACGGGCGGCGGCATCATCAACTCCGGACCGGAGGCGTCGAGATTGTTGCGTGAGTTCGTCGATCTCACCGGCTTTCCCGTAACATCGACCGTCATGGGGCTTGGAGCCTATCCCGCCACCGGGCCAAACTGGCTGCGAGTCGCCGGACAGGACGGAACGCATGAAGCCAATATGGCAATTGGCGATTGCGACCTGATGATCGCCATCGGCGCGCGGTTTGACGACCTTGCGACCTCGCGTCCCCAGGAGTTTTCGCCTCACTCGAAGAAAATCCAGATCGATATCGATGCCTCGTCGCTCAACAAAGGCGTTCTCGTCGACATCGGCATTCAGGGCGACGCCGCGCATGTGCTGGCGGACATGATCCATGCCTGGCGGTCGCTTTCCACTATGCCCGACCAGAAGCGGTTGCGGGCGTGGTGGTTGCAGATCGATCATTGGCGAGCCCACCATTCGTTTTCCTACGAGCGGCTGGACCATGCAATCATGCCGCAACATGCCCTGGAGCGCCTGCATGCGCTGACAAAGCCGCACGACCCAATCATCGCCACGGAGATCGGTCAGCAAATGTGGGTGGCGCAGTTCTTCGGTTTCGACAAACCCAATCGCTGGATTACCTCAGGGGGATTGGGGACGATGGGCTTCGGACTTCCTGCTGCGCTGGGCGCGCAGCTCGCACATCCCGGCCGCCTTGTCATCGATATTGCCGGCGACGCGTCGGTGCAAACGACGATGAAAGAGCTGTCGACGGCGATACAGCATCAAGCGCCGATCAAGATCTTCATCTTGAGCGATGAGCATCCGGGCATGGCGCGAGAATGGGGTCAGGTACCGGATGGCAATGGTCGATCGCGCGCTTATTCGGCCTCGCTGCCCGATTTCACCAAGCTTGCTGAAGCCTATGGCGCTGTCGGCCTTCGTTGCGAGAGCCCCAGCGAACTGGATGCCAGGATCGAGGAGATGATCAACGTGGACCGGCCGGTGCTCTTTGACTGCCGGGTTGCAAGGCTCGCCGACGCCCATCCGCAGTGACGGCGGATGATCGAACACCCCAAACAGCAAAAGCCGTGCAATCCTGCGGCAGCCGCACCGGTAAGTCCATCCGTTCGTGAATGCTCATGACGCCAAGATCCCCGTTCTCAAGCTGCCGAAGCTGTCACCAGATCCGCCGCTTGTTTAGTGCTTGCGGGCCTGGGGCAGCAGGTTCATGCTTGTCCCCTGTCTGAGGCCTGCTGGTTGCGGCTGAAATAGCCGTACATCGGGGTTTCGTGAGATGCGTCCGATGGAGTGTAGCGGCTGCGGGTTCGATATTCAGAGCGGTTTTGCTTTCTGTCCGCGATGCGGCGCAAAGCAACCTATTACCTGCGCCGCCTGCGGCTATGCTTGTCAGCCCGATTTTGCCTTCTGCCCCCGATGTGGTGCGTTGATACCAGGCGCAGCGCAACCCGCATCGAAGCTGAAGATCGAGGCGGTACTGTCTAAATCGGAGGGCGACGCCGACCGGCGGCCGGTGACCGTGCTCTTTGCCGATCTCTGCGGCTTCACGACGTTGAGCGAGCAGATCGACCCTGAAGTCATGCGGGTGCTGCAGAACGAATTGTTCGAAGAGATGACCCAGGCGGTCGAGGCTTATGGCGGCTTCGTCGACAAGTTTGTCGGCGATGCGCTGCTGGCGCTGTTCGGCGCGCCGGTCGCTCATGAGGACGATCCGGTCCGGGCGCTTGGTGCCGCACTTGATATGATCGGTCGGGCGACGCAAGTCGGCGAGCGCTGGCACGCCCGCGCCGGCGTCCCGCTGCGTCTGCATATCGGCATCAATAGCGGCCCTGTCGTCACCGGCGGCTTCGGTGCGGTCAGTGCAAAATCCTATTCCGTGACCGGCGACACGGTGAACACCGCCCAACGCCTGCAATCCATGGCCGGCGAAAACGATATCCTTGTCGGGCCGCTGACCTATCGCCTCACCCGCCACGCCTTTGCCTTCGAGAGTCTCGGCGCGCAGGCGTTGCGCGGCAAAAGCGGAAACGTCCTTGTCCATCGGCTGACAGGGCTGTCGGAAGCGCCGCATACGGCGCGCGGGCTCGAAAGTCTCGGCCTTCAGGCACCGATGATCGGACGGGATACGGAAATGTCGCGGTTGCTGACATGCCTCGACCTTGCCTGCGGTGGTGCGGCGCAACTTGTCCGCCTGATCGGCGAAGCGGGCATCGGCAAGTCGCGGCTGGTCAACGAATTCGTCGCGATTGCCGGCAGTGCTGCCCGCTTCCAGGGCCTCGCCATCCGCAAAGCGACCTGCTCTCCGCTCGGCGAACAATCCTATGGCACGCTCGGCGCGGTCGTGCGTAGCGCCTACGGCATCGGCGAGCGGGACGATCTCGACAGGGCGCGGCAATTGCTGGCAACGGGGTTCCGCGCGCTTGACCTGACGCAGGAAGAGGTCGAGGGACTTCTGCCGCTCTTTCTGCATGTCCTCGGCCTCGGCGATCCCGATGGCGCGTTGCGGTACATCGAGCCGGAGCAGTTGCGGCGGCAGATCTTCTATGCCGTCCGAACCGTCTTCGAGCGGCGGCTGGCGCAAGGTCCCCTGCTGCTTGTCATCGAGGATCTGCACTGGGCGGACGCCGCCTCGCTGGAGGTGCTTCGCTTCATGATGGACCGGCTGGAGCGCAGCCGGTTGATGCTGCTGGCGATCTACCGGCCGACATCGCAGACCGACCCACTGGACTCCAATCGTGTCAGCGTCACCGTGCAGCGTCTTGCCCCACTCTTTGCGGCCGACGGGCAGAAGCTGCTTGCTGCGTTTTTTGGCGTGGATCATGGCAAGTTGCCGGTAACGATGCGCAAGCGCATCCTCGACCGCGCCGGCGGCAATCCGCTTTTCATCGAAGAAATCCTTCGGGTGCTGATCGACATGGGCACGTTGCACAATGACGGCCAGCGCTGGCATGTCGCAGCGGAAGACACGGATATCGATATCCCGGTGAACCTGCAGGCCCTGTTGCTTGCCCGCGTCGATCGTCTGCCACAGGACATCAGACGGTTGGCGCAAGAGGCGGCGGTGGTCGGCCCGAAGTTCGATACCGCCCTGCTCCGCACCATCGCCACAGACCCGGCCGCCATCGATGCTGCATTGGATCATCTCTGCGATGCCAATATCATCGAGGAATTGCGCGGGCCGGATGCCGGAGGGTCGCCGGGCTATCGCTTCAGCCAGACGCTGATGCACGACGTCATCTACCACAATCTCCTGCTGCAGCGGCGCATGGAGCTTCATCGACGGATCGGTCAGGTTCTGGAACGTCAATATGGCTTAGCGCCCGACCGGCCGGAACACCTGGCGCAGCTCGGCCATCACTTCAGCCTGACCACAGAAAAGGCCAAGGGCGCCACCTATCTGATGGCGGCGGGCGATCTGGCGCGCAAGGTCTACGCCAATGATGATGCAATGCGCCTCTACCGTCAGGCCCTTGCGGCCTTCGCAAACGAGGCGGAGGTAACACCAGAGCAACTCGCGCTGCTGGAGCGTCTTGCCGATCTCTGCGGTCCCGCCGGCCTGCGCGACGCTGCCTTGATCCACTATCAGCGAGCGCTTGCGATCCACCGCAACAACAACCCTATCGCCGCAGCGCGGATATTGCGCAAGGTCGGCCGTTTGCATCTCGATGCAGGACGCCGCGATCAAGCGGAGACACATTTGGCCGAAGCCGAAGCGATAATCGCAACAATCGATGCGCCGGTCGAACGTGCACATGTCCTGCAGGAGCGCGGCCATCTGGCCTTCCGCATGGGGGATCAGGCCGCTGCCGCCGAGTGGGCGACGCAGGCACTGCAATGCCTGCAAACGCTGCCGATCGACGGGACCACCGAGGCCGGACGGGAGACAGCGCGAGCGATGGCGGAGGCGCTGAACACCAAGGGTGCGGCCTTTGCGCGGCTAGGACGTCGCCGCGAGGCCGTGCAGGAAGTGGAGCGCAGCCTCTCGGTCGCCGAAAAGGCCGATCTGCAAAGTGCTGCCTGCCGCGCCTATTCCAACCTCGGCGTTCTCTACACGATTGTCGATCCGGCCAACGCCATCAAGATCTGCCGGCGCGGACTAGAGCTTGCGACCCGTATCGGCGATCTCGGCTTCCAGGCGCGCCTTCTCGCCAACCTCGCAGTTGCCTGCTGCACCTTCACCGATCGCTGCGCCGCCGAGGGTGTTCCGGCTGCGGAAAAGGCTGTCGAAATCGACCGTGCGCTCGATCAGCGCGACCATCTCTCCGTGCCGCTGATCGTGCTGGGCCAGATTCATCAATGCCACGGGCAGCCGAAGCTAGCTCGTAAGTATTACGAAGAAGCCCTTGAGGTTGCGAAGGAAATTGATGAACCGCAACTGCTCTTTCCGTGCTATGATGGCTTGGCGACACTCAGCCTTGAGCATGACGACATGGACGAGGCGGAACGGTATTTCACGCTGGCACAGGATGTGTGCATCCGCCACAACCTCGATCCAGGCACGCTCGTCGTCTTGCCGTTTCTCGACTGACCTGTCCTCGTTGCAGTGATCGCCGGAGATCGATTTGGCAAATCGATTCAAAGACATAAATGGAGGAACGAAACATGCAGGAGAACCACGCCGCAAGACCATTGCAGCCGGGAGATCGCGCGCCGAACGTGGTGCTGGATGCGATCACCCGCCAGGGCAAGGTCGCCATCGACGATTTTCGCGGCCAGAAGCCGGTGCTCGTCGGGTTGTTCCGCGGATTGCATTGCCCGTTCTGTCGCCGGCAAATTGCCGCCATGGCGGAACTCACCGACGCATTGCAGGAGAAAGGCATCGACAGCCTGACCGTCGTCAACACGCCGATCGAGCGTGCCCGTCTCTATTTCCGCTACCATCCGCTTCCCAATCTGCTGGCGGCCTCGGACCCGGAACGGGTATCGCACAGGGCCTTCGGCCTGCCGAATCTTCAGTTCACCGAGGCCGAGAATGACTGGCCGCACAAGATCAGCATGGATGCGGTGACGTCGATGCGCATCGACATGCCGGGCGAGCTTCCAGCGCCCATGGACCTGATGGCAGCGATGGAATTCCTCGACAAGGCGGATGGCTATGAATTTACCGAGGATGACAAGCAGATGAACGCCACCGGCCACGGCCAACTCGTCGGCGAATTCCTGCTCGATCGGGATGGCGTCGTGCGCTGGTGTTTCACCGAAGTCGAGGAGGATGGCCGCCATATGTTCGGCGGTCCTGCCCCTCGGGAAGTGATGTCGGCAGCGTCGAACATGGCTGTTTGAAGCGCATGAGGCGTGCTTGAAAGGTCGGACGCTTGAACAAGGCGAGCAATTCCCGGTCCCGCATGATCGCCCTTATTCCATCCTGAATTTGGCGTGGCAGGTCGTGCAGGTCTGGAGCATGAGGTGGAACGCGTGTTCCGCCGGCATTGCCAGCAGCTCCTGCTCGTTGCGGACGTGAGTACCGAAAGGACCGCCGCCCATGGCCTCTCCGGGCTTCATGCGCATGCTGGCAGTCATCGGCCCGGGGTTTTTCTGCGCGGCGGCATCCAGTGCGACGGCGTAGTCGCGCAGGTCGTTGGCGATACGGTCGAACCGGTCGCGCTCGTTAAGGATGTTCGGCCCGGCCTTCGACTGAGGACTGGCGGTCTCGGACGCGAAGTGTCCCGAGAGAACGATGCCCGACCTTTCGCGGATCGTGTCGGCAGCCCACCTGAACTCGGCAGCGTTGTAGCTCGTCGGATCCTTGAACATGCCGGAGATCGTCTTTGCCGCCGCGGCCATGGCCTTCATGTCCGCCTGCCGAAGAGCCACGACATCCTCGGCTGCCGGCAGGGGGACTGCCGTGATCAGCACAGCTTCCACGACGGCGAGCAGTCCGAATATGTTCACGAATATGGTCCGTCCCATAAAGCTGCGTTCCGAATCCAAGATCATGCCGCTTGCTTACCGATATCCGTTCTCATCTGGGCAGCAAAAGGGCGAACACTCTCTCCGATCACACCGCCATCTTGCGGCAGCTCTCGGCGCGCTATGCGCAGCCTTCTGTGGCGGCTTGGCAACGGCCCGATCAGGAAGCGTTAACCGCCGCCGATTAGTCTGCGGCTCTCGCTGGGAGAGGATTGATGAAAGGTGGCTATTCGCTGGCCCAGATAGGGCTTCACTGGCTGATCGCCCTCATGGTGCCAGTCCAGTATCTGACGGGTGGCAGCATCGGGAGAATCCACCACGCCGTCCACATGGGGATGATGCCATCGCCTTCGGACGTCTTCCAACACCAGCTCCACAACTATGCGGGAATGGCGATCGGCCTGTTGATGGGCGTACGCCTGGTTCTTCGTGTCCTTCACCCGCCCGAGACCGGCGCGCCCGGCACATGGACCGGGCGAGCCGCCGCGACGCTTCATCACGCCTTCTACGCCGCAATCATCGGACAGGCCTGCATGGGATTCGTCGCGAGCTACTTCTGGTTCGGGATTGCGCCGTACCACGTTGTCGGGTCGAGGATCATCCTGGCGATGGTCGCGCTGCATCTCGCCGCGGCGATCTGGCACACGCTCGTCGTCCGTGACGAGACGGTCGACCGGATGCTGCTGCCGCGCCGGAAGCGGTCAGCCGACAATCTGTAAAGTGGCCAAAGGGACGGATGTTGGAGCGCCTCCTCGCTGACTGGAAACCAGCGCCGGCCCCGACTGCATCGGCAATATCGTCACCGCCCTCGCCCCTCTCCTCACCTTCCGATCGAACCAATTCCGGCTGCCTTGCGTGATGTTCGCCACATAAAGGACCCGAACATCGAGGACAAAGAGGTCGGCAATTGAAATCGAGCTGCTTTGCATGTAGCTCGTTGGGCATGGGCAAGATGTACCGAATCATATTGAGCAAGCTGCTCCTGATGATGCGGCTGGTGATCATCGTATCACTGGCGGGGTACTCGCTGTCGAATGCCAACGCCGCGATGCACGGCTCCTCGTTTCCCAAGCTGGACGTCGTCGCCTCGGACCTGACACCGTCCCACGAGGGCCACGACACGGCGCAGACGGCCCGTCACGACCATTCGCATGGCGACACCTCCAATGATGCCGATGGCGTATCGAAGCTGGTCAAGCAGGAATGCTGCAAGGATTTCTGCGGCGGGCTTGGCATCACTTGTGAAGGTCCCGACGTCGGCGGACCCATCGTGAATTCCATCCGGGAATTTATTGACGACCGGACGACCCTTGGGGAACTTCCGCCTCTCCACCGTCCCCCCAATATCTGAATAGAGACGCGCCCGCTCGATCGGGTCCAGTCGGTCGCCTGCCCCGCATTCGGGCGGGCGCACCGTAGGCTATCTCTTATTCGGAAATTTCATAATGAAACCCTCGCTCTTCGTGGTGGGGCTGCCGCTTCTTGTCGGCAGCTGCGCATCCACGCTTCCTCCCGACGTGGTGGCGTCCCCCGCAGCGGTCGAACAGCCGTCCGCGCGCCCGGCCGCATACCGGTCGCCGATCTCGGGCTACGTCACCAGGCAGCCCGTCGACCCCAAGCCATGGCGTAGACTGAACGATCTGCAGTCTCCAGCGAATGGAGACGCCTCATGATCGAGCCTAGAAGAACAATGGTGGCGCTGATATTCCCGCTGGTGTTGAGCGGCTGCGCCACGGACGCCGACTATTCCAGCAAGGAAGCGGGCTTCACCGCCGTTTTCAACAAGACCGCCACTGTCACGGCGAAAGAGACCGTCTGGATCCAGAACCAGAACCAAGCCCGGTCGGCGGCCGCGCAGGTGAGAAGTCTGCTCGCGCGAAGGAAGACCCTCGACGTCGAAACATCCGTCCAGATCGCGCTGCTCAACAACAAGGGTCTGCAGGCCGCCTACGCCGATCTTGGCGACAGCGCCGCTGACGCCTGGCAGTCGACGATGTTCCTCAACCCGACCGTCTCCATCGGCACGACCGGCATGGGGACGCCGGAGCTGGGGGCGTTCAAGACGATCGAGGGAATGATCACGACGAACATCCTGGCGCTCGCCACGAGGAACAGGGATATCGCGATCGCCGACACTCGCTTTCGGCAGTCGCAACTGACCGCGGCCGTGCAGACGCTTCAGGTCGCCGCCGACACCCGGCGGGCCTGGATCGGCGCGGTCGCGGCCTGGGAGAACGTCGGGCATCTGCAGCGCGCGCAGGAGGCGGCGGACGCCGCTTCCGAGCTCGCGGAGAAGCTGGGCGAGACCGGTGCGATGACCAAGGGCACCCAGGCCCGCGAACATGTGTTCGTTGCTGAACTCGCCGGAGAGACAGCGAAGGCCCGGCTGGCGGCCCGTCTCGCCAAGGAGGAGTTGACGCGGCTGATGGGCCTCTGGGGCACTGACCTGGACTACCAGGTTCCCAACGGCCTGCCCCCGCTACCCAAGTCCGTCGTCAGGCGAGACACCATCGAGGCCGAAGCACTCCGAAATCGGATAGACCTCCAGGTCGCAAAGCTCGAACTCGAAGCCACTGCCAGATCGTATGGCCTGACCGAAGCAACGCGCCATGTCACCGACCTCGAAATCCTGACGGGCTTCGAAACGGAACGGGAAATCGAGGACGACGAGAAGAGGACCAGGACGACCGCTCAGGTCGAACTGGAGTTCGCAATCCCGATCTTCGATACGGGTAAGGCCCGGATGCGCAAGGCTGAAGTGGCATACATGCGGGCGGCGAATCTGCTGGCGGAGAAGGCCGTCAATGTCCGGTCGGAGGCGAGATCGGCATACGAAGCCTACCGCTCGAACTACGATATCGCGCGGCACTACCGCAACGACGTCGTACCGCTGCGCACCAAGGTCGAGGAAGAATCCCTGCTGACCTACAACGGCATGATCTCGAACACCTTCGAGCTGCTCACCGACACCCGTGACAAGATCAACTCCATCCTGCTCTCCGTCAACGCAAAGCGCGACTTCTGGCTGGCCGAAGCCAACCTCGCGCCTGCGATCTACGGCGGCGGCGCGACGAAGGCGTCGGCAGAGACCGAGGTCGCCGCTGCTTCCGAAAGCAGCGCTGGCGGCGGTCATTGAGAAAGGACACACCATGTTCAACAGACGACAACTTTTTGGAGCCAGCGCCACTCTGCTCACCGCAGCCGCCTGGACGAAGACGTCGGCGATGGGCCTGCCCGACGCACCGACAATGGAATCGGCGGACATGCAGCCGCCACTCCACCCGGCCTCCGGTCCGGACTATCAGCCGGTGGTCACCCTCAATGGCTGGACCCTGCCCCACAGGATGAACAACGGCGTCAAGGAGTTTCACCTCGTCGCCGAACCAGTCGAGCGCGAGATGGCAGACGGCATGACCGCCTATCTCTGGGGCTACAACGGACAGTCTCCGGGGCCGACCATCGAGGCGGTCGAAGGCGACCGCGTCCGCATCTTCGTGACGAACAAGCTGCCGGAGCACACCACGATCCACTGGCACGGGATGCTCGTGCCATCGGGCATGGACGGCGTCGGCGGGCTGACGCAGCCGCACATTCCGGTCGGCAAGACCTACGTCTACGAGTTCGACCTCGTGAAATCCGGCACTTTCATGTACCACCCGCATTCCGACGAGATGGTGCAGATGGCCATGGGCATGATGGGCTTCTTCGTCGTCCATCCCAAGGATCCGACGTTCATGCGCGTCGACCGCGACTTTGTCTTCCTGCTCAACGCCTACGACATCGATCCCGGCTCCTATGTGCCGCGGATCATGGAGATGACCGACTTCAACATGTGGTGCTGGAACAGCCGCGTGTTTCCGGACATCAGCCCGCTGGTCGTTTCCAGGAACGACAGGGTGCGGGTGCGGGCCGGCAACCTCACCATGACGAACCATCCGATCCACATGCACGGCTACGATTTCGAAGTGACATGTACCGACGGCGGCTGGGTGCGGCCGGAAGCGCGGTGGCCGGAGGTCAGCATCGACATCCCGGTCGGCGCGATGCGTGCCTACGAGTTCGATGCCAAGTACCTCGGCGACTGGGCGATCCACTGCCACAAGTCGCACCATACGATGAACGCCATGGGTCACGACATCCCGACCTTCATCGGTGCGGACAAGTCGAAGGTCGCCGAGAAGATCAGGAAGCTGCAGCCGGAATACATGCCCATGGGCACCAAAGGAATGGCCGACATGGGCGAAATGGAAATGCCCATCCCCGAGAACACGGTTCCCATGATGACCGGCTGGGGGCCGCATGGTCCGATCGAAATGGGCGGCATGTTCTCGGTCGTGAAGGTCCGCGAGGGCATCTCGGCGGACGACTACTCCGATCCCGGCTGGTACGAAAACCCACCGGGAACACAGGCCTGGGAGTGGACCGGCGAACTACCGGACGCGACCAGGACCAAAGACGCGAAGACGCAAATCACGCCGAAGCCGACAAACGGCTGAGGCCTAAAACTCCCACGTCAAAAAGGATCTACGCATGAAGAACTTTGTAATGGCACTGGCGCTGTTCGCCCTCGCAACCCCTGCCCTGGCTTCCGGCAATCACGCCGGCGGCCACGGTGAAAAAATGGCTGTTGGAGAACCCGGCGACAGGGCCAAGGCGACGCAGACGGTCCGCGTCACGATGAAGGAAACCGAAGACGGGAGGATGATATTCACCCCTGCCGTCTTCAATGTCCGCAAGGGGCAGACAGTCAAGATCGCGATCAAGAATGCCGGAACCGTCGACCACGAATTTGTGCTCGATCAGGAGGACAAGATTCTGGAGCACAAGAAGGTCATGGAGAAGTTCCCCGAGATGGAACATGCCGATGCCAATTCCATCCGCCTTCCGGCCGGTCAATCCGGCGAGATCGTCTGGAAGTTCACCACCGACGGCGAGTTCAAGTTCGCCTGCCTGATCCCCGGCCACTACGAAGCCGGCATGCACGGCGACGTCACCGTCGCTGGGAAATAATCCGCAAAAAAGGAGCCACGAACGTGAAAACTGCCATAATCAAAATCAGCCTAGCCGCCCTGCTCTCTGCCAGCGCGGCCTTCGGTGCTTTCGCCCAGGAATTCACCAAGGGTGTCGTCAACAAGGTAGACGCCAAGGCGAAGAAGGTCACCATCAAGCATGAGGATCTGAAGAACCTCGACATGCCTGCGATGACAATGGTCTTCCGGATCGAAGACTCGGCTCTGCTCGAAAGACTGAAGGAAGGCTCGAACATCGAGTTCGTCGCCGAACGCGTGAATGGCAAGCTGACCGTCACTGAAGTAAAATAGTGGGCTCCTGCCGCCCGGCCCCGATCCGGGCGGCAGGACATCAAGGAGTGGAGACGATGTACAGGAGAAGCTTCATTACAATGGCGGCATCCGCCCTGGCGTTCTTTGGCAGAGGGGCACACGCCGCCGCGCCGGCGAAGATGACGGTCTACAAGGATCCCAGCTGCGGCTGCTGTCATGAATGGTCGAAGGCAATGGCGGCAGCGGGATTTTCGGTCGACGCCCGCGACACCGACGACCTTGCAGCGCTCAAGGCGCGGTTGGGCGTGCCGGCTGACGTGCAGGGATGCCACACCGCCGTCATCGAGAAATACTACCTCGAGGGACACGTGCCGCTCGAGGCCGTCCGACGCCTGTTGCAGGAGCGGCCGCCAGTCCGAGGGCTGGCCGTGCCGGGCATGCCACCTGGCTCCTTGGGAATGGGCGACGATCCGCAGGCGTCCTATGCGGTGTATGCGGTCCCCTCGGGAACCGGCGCGCCATACGTGTTCATGGAGGTTCGTCCCCGGAAGGCCTGATGCCCTCGATCAATCAAGGCCGAGATGCCGCTCAGGAAACTGGAGCAGTGCAGAGCGCTGCCCAGAGATCATGCTTCCAGTCGGTTCCCGACCGCGCCGACACGTCAACCGTATAGTCGGCGGAATTGATCCGCACCATGGCGGGCGAAACGCAGCGCACGCTCGCCTCGTGTCTTCCTCCGTCCCGATAGATCACTGTCCCGCCACCGTCGAATTCCGAGAGTGTGATGACGACGTCGAAATCAAAGGCGGGATCGCGGGCGGGACCGCCCCCGGCCAGACCGAGACTGACCGAGCGGCTGCTGCCGAACGAAGCGGTGTGGAAGACGACATGCCCAGACGCCGCCGACATGGATACGGACTGCACGCAAAGGATCAGAGACAGAAGGACTCGGCGCATTTTCCCCTCCCGTGGTCAATGCATCCTGATCTTATCATATCCGCGGAGGCTCTGCGACGATGCAGAGCCTCCGCGAGCAGGTCTTCCGGTATCGATGACGCGGGAGACGACCGGCCCGCCGTCTTTGAGGCGTGCCGGTGCTACTCGGGAAGACCGGCCTTGCGGTAGCCATCGACGAAATGCGCAAGCGTCCGAGCATCGCGGAATGGCTCGGTCGCAGCCCAGTGGCGGGTTGAAAAACGCGGGTTGGCAACAAGGAACAGTTCGACCTCGGCGCGCGCCTCGTCGAGCCGGCCGAGCTGGGCAAGGCTTGCCGCCAGGAAACGGCGTGAGCTCGTGCGATAGGTCTCGTCGCTGCGCAGCGTCTCGACAGCGGCTTCGTATTGGCCGGCGGCATATTGCGCCTGCCCGAGCGTCAGATAGTACCAACTTGCCGGAAACGGGTTCAGCCGGAACGCCTTGGCGATATGCTCGAGGCCCTCCCCGACCCGCCCGGCCAGGACCGTGATGTCTGATAATGCCGCAAAGGTGTCGGCCTCGTTCGGGTCAAGCTCGATCGCCTTGGCGAATCCCGCATCCGCCTCGGCAAAGCTGCGCTCATAGGCCAGCAGGTAAGCCAGGACCCAGCGACAGCCGGCGTCGTTGGGGTCGATCGCGACGGCCTTGCGCGCCAGCTCCAAAGCAAGGCTTCGGGTGGGTTGCGTTGGTCCGGCTGAATGCACCTCTCCCATCCAGTGGTTCATGGCAAGCCAGCGATAGGCCTCGGCATAGTCGGGATCGAGCGAAATCGCGCGCGTCAGCATCAGATGCGCTTCCCGCGCCGCCTGCGGCGTGTCATCCATCAGCTTGCGCGCCCGCACGCAGAGATCGTAAGCCTCGAGATTTTTGGGCCGGTTTCGCGGCGGCGGTGCGCGCAGCCGGCCGAGCAGCGCCTCGATGATCTTGGCCGTCACCTCATCCTGAACAACAAAGATATCGTCCAGGCTGCGATCGAAGCGTTCCGCCCATAGATGATCGCCACTTGCCGCATCGACCAGCTGAGCGTTGATGCGCACGCGCGCCTCGACGCGTCTTGCGCTGCCCTGCAGCAGGTAGCGCACGCCGAGTTCCTCGGCGATCTCGCGTACATCCCTCGCCTTCCCCTTGTAGGCGAAGGCCGAGTTGCGGGCGATCACGAACAGGCCCGGCATCCTGGAAAGGTCGGTGATCAGGTCTTCGGTCAGCCCGTCCGCGAAGGATTCCTGCTCGGGATCGTTGCTGATATTCACGAAGGGCAGCACTGCTATCGATGGTTTGTCAGGCAGCGGCAAAGCTTTTCGCCTCACGCCGCCAAGCTGGTTGATGGCCCCTGTGAAGCGGTAGCCGACGCGCGGCACCGTGGAGATCCATTCGCCGCCGTCGCCGGCCGGACCGAGCAGCTTGCGCAGCTGCGCGATCTGGACGGTGAGGTTGCCTTCCTCGACCGCCCTGCCCGGCCACGCCGCATCCATCAACTCGGCCTTGCCAAGGATTTCGCCGGGCCGCCCGACGAGTGCGGCAAGCAGCTTTACCCCGCGGTGGCCAACGGCAACGGGATCGTCGTTCCGAAGAAGCGTTCCCGCAGCCGGATCAAGCACGAATGGTCCAAAGGCAAAACGCGATCCCTGCATGAGGCGCATCCTAGAGTCTTTAAAGCTTGGATGGAACTGTTCGTCCGCTTAGGCCGCGTGGCATCGAGGGGTGGCTACTGGCCGGGACGGAGCCTCGTCTGGGCAAGGTCGCCTAGAAGCGAAAACGCATCGCATCATGCACTGCTTGCTGCCAGAGGAAGCAGGGTTTCAATCTTGCCGGACGATGGCGCCGACCGCATTGACCAGAAGGCGCGCGGCGGTCAGGGCCGACAGCCGGTCTATGTCGGCGGGAGGATAGAGCTCGACAAGGTCGAATCCCACGATCCTCGCCCGCCTGCCGAGGCCAGCGATCAGGTCGATCACCTCAGTGTAGGTGAGGCCGCCAGGAGTACGCGCCGCCACGCCCGGCATGATGCTGGGATCGATGCTGTCGCAATCGAGGGTGACGACGACCTGGGCTCTTTCCGGAATATGCTGGAGGGCAGCTTTGACGCCCTCGGCGTGAACCTTGCGAGCGGTCACGAAGCGGCTACCATAGTGCCGAGCCGCCTCGATGTCGGTGGCGCGCGCGCTGCCGACACCACGAAGACCGACTTGCACCATGCCGGCGACATGCGGCATCTCGCTCGCCCGACGCATCGGACTTGAATAGCCGTAGCGCTCGCCATGCACCTCGTCGCGCCAGTCGATATGGGCGTCGATCTGCAGGACCCAGACCGGCCCTTGATCCGCAAAGCCAGCGAGGAAGGGAAAGGTCACGGAACAGTCGCCGCCGACCAGGATCGGTACAGCGGACATTGACAGGACATCGCGCGTCTTCGCCTCGATCCGGGCACGGTTGCCGGCATTGTCATGCAGGGTGGTTGGAATGTCGCCGGCGTCGATGCAGGAGACCGGCCCGCCACCGAACAGCGGCCCTCCGAGATCGAAATCCCAGTGCTCGATAAGCGGGGCATCGTCCTGGCTCGCAGCGCGGATCGCATGAGCGGTCAGGGCGTAGCCGCTGCTGTCCTTGCCGGGATAGGTGCTGCCGTGAGCGGCCGCGAAGATCACCACACGGGGCGAACGCCCATCGGCAAGGTGAGCGGGAAGGCCGAGAAAGGAAGGTGAAGCGGTCATTTCAGATGATCCTGATGATGTCCGGCGGAGTTTTGGTGGTGATGGCTTGCGGTCGGGGCAAAATTTGATGCTGACCTGTTTAGTCCCTTTGGACGTTTTTGAGAACTTTTTGGAAAAACTTAAGTACGACGCTCCCCGCCTCCTGCAGAATTCATCCTCCTTGACGTTGAGGCTTACCCGGACCTTCAACCATACGGTCTGACGAGGACATCTGCATGACTGCCGAAAGCATCACATCACCGCGCGTGGATCGGATCCCCTGGGCAGCAATGGCGGGTATCATCGCGACCGTCACGGTGTTCGCCGTGGCACAGGGGCTGACCTATCCGCTGCTGAGTTTCATCCTAGAGCGGCAGGGAACGACATCGGGCCTGATCGGCTTGTCGGCGGCGATGACGCCGCTGGGTTTCATTATATCAGCGTCGTTCATTCCGGTGCTTTCGCGGCGTGTCGGCGGAGGGCGGCTTGCGATCCTGTGTTCGATCCTGGCCGCCCTCACCCTGTTTGCAATTGCCTGGATGCAGGACGTATGGGCCTGGATGCTGCTGCGCTTCCTGCTCGGCTTCTTCGCCAATCCGCTTTACGTGATCAGCGAGACCTGGCTGATCTCGCTCACGCCGGCGTCACGCCGGGGCCGTATCATGGGCCTCTATTCATCGATCGTTTCGGGTGGGTTCGCCATCGGCCCACTGTCGCTTGGCCTTACCGGCGCCGAGGGTTGGCCGCCCTTCATGATTGGTATGACGGCCTTCCTTTTCTGCGGCCTGATCGTGCTTGCCGTCGCCCCTCGTCTGCCCGGCATGCCTGATGAAGGCGAGGCAACATCGGTCGGCAGTTTCTTCCCACTGGCGCCGCTGCTGTTGTTGGCGGTTTTCACGGCTGCCGCCTTCGAGCAGATCCTGCTTTCCCTATTCGCGGTCTATGGCGCAGCGCTCGGCAGCGCCGAAGAGCACATCGCCTCGCTCATCACCTGCTTCATCGCCGGCAATGCCGTGCTGCAGATTTTGCTCGGGCGCATCGCCGAACGGCTCGGCTCGACGCGGACGATGTTATTCTGCGTCTTGGCTTGCCTGGCCTGTTGCCTGCTGCTGCCGCCGGTCTTCACCACGTGGCTTATCTGGCCGCTGGTTTTCGTCTGGGGCGGGGTCTCGTTCGGGATCTACACCCTGTCGCTGATTCAGCTCGGCGAGCGTTTCACCGGTCAAGCCCTAATCGCCGGTAACGCGGCCTTCGCCTTGGTATGGGGCATCGGCGGCATCGTCGGCTCGCCCGCGACAGGACTGGCGATGCAACTGATCGGACATCAGGGTTTGCCATTGTCCCTTGGCCTGCTCAGCTGCATGCTGGCGGTGTTTCTGACGGTTAGGAAATGGCGGGGCTGATCGAGACATTTGCTCGTGCCGCCCTTCCCCTGACCTCATCTGCCGACCACCTTTGAAGAATTGCCATTTAATCTATAACACGTTATATAACATCCAATACAAATGAGGAGTCGGCATGGTCGAGGATGTGGTCCGGACGCTGGGATTTCTGTGCATGGGCAGCCGGCTGCGGCGCATCGGAGAGAGGCTGCAGGCCGATACGCAGCAGGTCATCGACGAGGCCGGTCTCAGCATCCAGGCGGGCCAATATCCATTCCTTGCGGCGATCGACCGGGCCGGACCGCTGACGATCGGCGAGCTCGCGCAGGCGGTGGGCATCACCCAGCCCGGCGCAACGCGGACCACCGGCCAGCTTCTCGAACTCGGTTACGTCGACATGCAGCTGGCACCGGATGATCAGCGTCGCAGACTGGTCTCGCTGACCGACAAGGGACAGGACCTCATCGATCATTCAAAGAAGGTGATCTGGCCGCGCATCGCCGCCGCCGTTGCCGATCTCTGCGGCGATCTCGACGGACCGATCCTCGAACAGCTGGCCGCCATCGAAGATGGGCTTGCGGCGGCGCCGCTTGCGCGCCGCAGCCCTGCCAAGGAGGAAACACCATGAAACATATCCTCGACCGGCCGATCTGGAGCGCATTGGAGACCGCGCATGCCGATCTTGCCGAAGGCGGCAAGTCCGCGCGGCGATACCCAGTCTCCATCGTCCCCTTCGCGGCGTCCGCCGACGACACGCCGGAGAGCCTCGACGCCCTGGAGAACCTGCCTTCACAGGCGGAGAGCATGATCCTCGTCGAATCAGGTCCGATCGCCATTCCACCGGGTCTTGCCATTGTCACGGAAGCATCGCTGGTCCAGATGGTAGCCGAGCGGCCCCATGAGAGGCTTTCGGATTCCCGCATCCAGCCGCTCACCGAGGCCGATGCCGCCGACATGCTGGCATTGGCGACACTGACCAAACCCGGGCCGTTCACGTTGCGAGCCCAGAGCCTCGGCAGCTTCTGGGGTATCAAGAGTGAAGGCCGCCTGGTGGCGATGGCCGGGCAGCGGATGCGGCAAACAGGCTTCATCGAGCTCAGCGGCCTTTGCACCCATCCCGATTTCCAGGGACGCGGCCTCGGCACCCTGCTCTTCCGTTTCGTTGCCGGCGAGATCGCATCCAGCGGCGACACGGCCTATCTGCATGCCTATGCGGCGAACACATCCGCCATTTCGCTTTACAAGACACACGGCTTCGCGCTTCGGTCGGAGATGAACATGCGCGTGGTCAAACGCCGGTCCTGAGCGGTGCTCACCACCTATCGTACCGCCACCGGCAGCACTTCGAATTTCCAGAATTTTTCGGGGCTGAAATAGGCCGTGGCAAATGCGCGGATATCCCCGGCGGTGACCTTGCCGTAGCCGCTGAGACTATCGCGTATCCGGTCCAAACGACGCGAGTCCTCTTGGGCGTGGTGCAGATATGCGATCCAATATTCGTTGCTCTGCTGCTGATGCTTCAATGTCTCGATGATGGGTTCCCGGGCGCGCGCGAGCTCGTCTTCGGAAACGTCATGCGACCGCAGATCATTGGCGGTCTCGTCGACAAGTGCATAGAAGCGCGCAACCTTTGCCGGGTCGGTCTCGACGTAGAAATATGCGTAGCCGTAGCCGGGAACTTCCCTTGAAAGTTCAACATCGCCCTGCAGGGCATAGCTTGCTCCTTCTGCAATGCGAAACTGGTCGATCAACCTGTTTTGGAAAATCTGGGTGGCAATATTGGCGGTGAAGGACCGCGGCAGATCGGAGAGCAAATCGCCGATGGAAGCCCCCACGGCGGCGGCGGCATTATCTGCCCTACCGCTATGGGTCTGCAAAACGGGTTCCTCGGTCGTTGCCGGAAAATGCACGTCGTCCCGATCGTTGCTCAACGCCGTCTCCGGCCGCGGCGGCAAAGCGCCAAAGGTTTCAGCCGTCAGCCGGATTGCGTCGTCCACGGTTACGTCGCCGACGATGGTGATGTCGATCGGGCCATTGGAAACCATGGGCCGGAACAGCGCCTCGAATTCGTCTGGCTTGGCGGCGGACAACTGCGCGCGGTCGGGGAAGGTCCAGCGCGGGTCGCCGGAATGCACGAGACCTACGAAATCGCGGCTGAAAACGCCGCCGGGCGACGCGTCATACTGATCGAGGCCGCTCAAATAGGCCTGCTGCACACGCTTGAACGCCTCGGGGCGATAGGCGGGATCGGAGGTGTATGCGCTCATCAGCTGCAGCTGCGTCGCTAGATCTTCAGTCCGTGTACGACCGTCGAACCTGAAGGAACTGTCGCCGACCGAGAAGTCGACGCCGACAATGTTGGCCGTCAGCGCTTTCTGTATATCCTGGTAATCCATGGCCTTTACGCCAGACAGCACGACGGCCGGAGAGGCCCAGATCGCGGCGGAACGGTCGTGCGGCAGGTCCAGCCGACCGCGGCCGATATCTTCGCGCACCAGTACTTCGTTGGCACGCAGCCTGGTTGGTTTGACGGTAAGCCGTATGCCGTTGGAAAAGCGCACCATGGTCAAGCCGAGATCTTTAACCGCACGGCGTTCGACCACAGCGCCCGGTTCGCCGAAATGGGTGTAGGGCCAGGCGACGTCAGTTGCACCGGATGGTGCCGAGACGGCAATGGCATTTGAAGCGTCATAGACTTGCCGAACCGTGTCGGCTCCGCCCTCAGGTGATTGGTCCGCCTGTAGCACGACCTGCGGACCGTTGCCGGAGAAAGCACGCTGCAAGGCCCGATTGACCTCGTCCGCCTTGACGCCGTTCGTCATCGTCTCGAACATCGAGAGGTCTTCGGCGGGCGAGGTGAAGACTTGGTCGTCATCGACGCTGCGAGCCAGCATGGAAGCAATGTCGGTGGTCATCCGCGTCGCGGCTCCGGCCGCAGCAGCCTGCAGGGCCGAGCGATATTCGCGGATTTCGCGATCGATCTCCGCCTGCGCAACGCCGAACTCCTGGATCCGGCGCTGTTCCTGGTCAATGGCCATGAGCGCCGCCTGCCATTTGTCCGGCTCCGAATTCGCCGCGATCAGGACGACATGGGCGGAATCGAGGAGATCCTGGGAGCCGACGTCCGCACTGATGAAAGGGGCATCCGCCTTGCTGGCGATGGCGCTCACCCGACGTTTGAGCACCAGAAAACCGAGATCCTCAATAAGCCCAGCGCGGCGCTTGGCGAAGGTGTCAGGCGCGGCGTCATAGGGACGCGTCCAGGCGATCTGTATGCTGGTCATGCCGCCGGGAACGACGATGACCTCGGCGCTTTCGCCCTTCGTCACAAGCGCGCCGAGATCCGCTTTTGTCGGCGCCGGACCCACGGCCTTCCAGTCGCCGAAGCGCTGCCGGATTTCGACTTCCATGGCGGCGGGGTCGATATCGCCCACCACTATCAGCGTTGCCCGATCGGGTCGGTAATTGGCCCGGTAATAATCACGGACGAGGTCCACGGGCGCATTGCTGATGATGTCGGCTTTACCGATCGGCGCGCGCATGGTCGCGCGCTGGCCGGCGAGCAGCGAATTCATGATTCCGAGTGACGCGCGATATTGCGGCATGTCGCGCAGCCGCTCCTCCGACAGGATGACGCCGCGTTCGCGATCAAAGGCGCTGGCATCGAGGGTCAGCTCGCTCGCCGTCTCTCGCATCAGCATCAGGCCCGTCGAAATTGTGTCTGCATCGACCTCGGGCAGATCGAGTGCATAGACGGTCTCGTCATAAGAGGTATGAGCGTTGGTGTCCGGTCCAAAGGCCAAGCCCTTGCGCTGCAAGATACGGATCATCTCCCCTTCGGCGACATGTGTCGAACCCTTGAAGGCCATGTGCTCGAGAACATGCGCCAGACCCTGCTGGTTGTCGTTTTCATCGAGCGAACCGGAGCCAATGCGAAAGCGGATCGCTGCCTGTCCGGGCGGCGTGACATTGCGCATGATCGCAAACCGCATACCGTTGGCGAGCGTGCCAAAATGTATATCGGACTCGGCTTGGATGTCGCTTTGCGTTTGTGGCCAAGACACGGACGGGCCGTCCGCATAAGCTGGCGACGTGAAGTTTGCGACAAGCGAGACCGCCGCAAGAAACAACCACGCCGTGGAGCATTCCATTTTCTTGTGAGACATGCTTGTCCAGGTGATGAGAATGAAGAGGGCAGATGGCGTCAATCCGACTATTCCACAGGTTGCATTTCCCAGCAACGTCCATGTTTGTAATGAACAAGAAGTAGATAACTCTGCCTAGAACAGGATGATTTTAGGCCCGGTCGGCCTAAAATCTGAATCCTGTTCTCAATTAAAGAGTAGAGCATGATGTCGTCCGAAAACCGCTCACACTTTTCGGCATCATGCTCTGGGTGTCAGACCAATGTCATCGAACCCGCCTAAGGGATTGCGCCTCGATGCTGTCACCAGGAGGCGTTTTCGATGGCGACATTGGAGCAGGTCGCGTTCAGGGCAGGATGCTCGCTGGCGACCGCAAGCCGCGTTCTCAACCGCAACGGACCGGCCAGCGATCTGATGGTGCGCAAGGTGCGCCGTGCGGCCGCAGAACTCGGCTATCGCCCGGCCGGCCTGTCTGCCGGGCGGCTCAGGCGCAGGCCCGTGGTCGGCGTGCTGATCCCGAGCATCACCAATCCGGTCTTTGCCTCGTCGCTGTCGAGTATACAGAACCGCATGCTGGTGGCCGGCCATGGCGTCTTGATCGCCCAGTCGAATTACGATCCGGCGCGCGAGGCCGATGCCGTCGCCGCACTTTTGAACGACCGGCCGACCGGGCTGATCCTCACGGTCTGCGATCCCTCGACCAGCGAGGCGCTGCTTGCGAAGCTCCCGCCGACCGTGCTGCTCAATAACTTGCCGACAGCGCAGTTTCCGGCGGCCGTTACCGCCGACAATCGCGGCGCCGGCCGGGAGATCACGACCTTCCTGATCGGCATGGGCCATCGCCGCATTCTGTTTCTCTCCGGCAATTTCGCCGCCTCCGACCGCGCCCACCTTCGCTACCGTGGTTATCTCGATGCCATGGCCGAGAACGGGCTGACACCCCTCGATGCCGTGCAGATCCCCTTTGTCAGCGGCTATGACCAGCTCGATCTTGGCGTCACGATGACTTCGCTGGCGCCAACGGCGATCATCGCCTCCAACGATCTGCTGGCGCTCGGCGTCATCGGTGCACTGAAGCGCGAGGGGCTGTCGGTGCCTGGGGATGTTTCGGTCGCCGGCTTCGACGGCATCGCCATCGGCCGGCTGATCGATCCACCGCTGACGACCATCGAAATGCCGAATGCCAGCATGGGCGCGACGGCTGCCTCGCTGCTGCTCGACATGGCGGAGAATGCCGCGCCCGCCCGCCATCTCGACGTCGCCTATACGCTTCGACGCGGCGGCACGGTGCGCGCCATCTGATGCTTGCAAAACAAGAAGGCCGCCACACGCTCGGCGTGGCGGCCCTGCCCTATCCTCGATGAGCAAGTAATTAGCTGCGCGGCAGCATGTCCTCGACGTCAGCGGCTGCGTCATCGAGTGCTTCCTTCGGTTCGGCCGACTGGTCGACGATGCGCGAGAGGTTGTCGACGATCGTCTGCGTGACCTTGACGCCGTTCGAGCCGGGGAAGGCGTACCACGGGATCATCACCGGCATCTGGCTGAGGCCTGCCTGGAACAGCGGGTTCTGCTTGTAGAAGTCGCCGAGATAATCGGCCGATTTCGCGGCCAGCTCGTTGTTCGGGACATAACCGGTGCCGGGCACGACGACGGAAGCGCCATAGGGACCGGCGGCGAATTTGGCGAACTTCCAGGCGGCATCCTGCTTGGCGGCATCATGCGTCAGGATGACGACGGCGTTGCCGCCGGTCGGCAGATGTCCGTTCGCCGGATCGATCAGCGGGATCTTGGCGGTGCGCAGATCGAACTTGTTGCCGACATTCTTGATCGTGTTGCGCAGCGCGCCTGTTGTCTGGAACTCGAAACCGACCTTGCCGGCTGCGAAAGCCTGTTCGCCGGCGGCCTTGGTGAAAACAGGCATGCCGCCTTCGGTAACCAGGCGATGCAGGACCTCGACGGCCTTCTGGCCTTCCGGGCCGTTGAAGGCGACCTTGCTTTCGTCGTCGCTCAGCATCTTGCCGCCGGCGCCGAAGAGCAGTGCCGAAAACATCCAGTCGTCACCCTGCCAGCGGAAATCGATGCCATCGACGCCATTGCCGAGCGCCTTGATCTTGCCGCCGAGCGCGATGACCTCATCCCAGGTCTTCGGCGGGTTTTCAGGGTCGCCGCCGGCCGCCTTCACGAGATCGGCGTTGTAATACATGATCGGGTTGGAGGTCGCGAAAGCGAGGCCCACTTGCTTGCCCTTGACCTGGGCGAGCTTGAGGATCGTGTCGGAAAAGCCCTGCTCGGCCATGTTGCCGTCCTTCTGGACGAGCGGACCGAGGTCGACGGCGACGTCGCGTTCGTCGAGCATGCGCAGGCGATTGAGGCCGATGAAGGTGATATCGGGCATTTCGCTGGTGCCGACCTGGCGAAGGATCGTCTGGATGCCTTCTTCATAGGTCGCCGACGGGCTGGCGAACTGGATCTTGATATCGGGATTTTCTTCCATGAACTTCTTCGAGATCGTGTCCATCACGTCCTTGAAGAAGCCTGGCATCGGGTAATGAACCGTCAGCGTCGTCTCGGCATGCGCGGGAAGCGCGATTGCCATCGATACGGCCGCTGCGGCGAGAAGCTGGGTGATATGTTTCATCGCTCGTTCTCCTGGGTTGAAACCGGTCAGCCTTTGAGACCGGTCATGGTGATGCCCTCGACGAAACGCTTCTGCGCGAGCAGGAAGGCGATGACGAGGGGAAGGGTAATGATGAGGGTCGCCGCCATCAGCGCGCCGTAATCGTCGCCGGCCTCGGCGGCGCGGAAATACATCAGACCAAGCGGTGGTGTGGCATAGTCCTGCTTGCTGATGACGATCAGCGGCCAGTAGAGATCGTTCCAATGGGCGACGACCGAGAAGATGGCGAAGGCGGTAACCGCCGGCCAGGCATTCGGCACGATGACGCGGGCGACGATGCCGAGTTCCGACATGCCGTCGAGACGCGCGGCATGGATCAGATCATCCGGCATGGCGCGGAAGAACTGCAGGAACATGAAGATCGCGAAGACCGAAATGGTGAAGGGCGCGACAAGGGCGGCATAGCTGTTGAGCAGCGCGGCGCGGTCGAAGGCGACATAGAGCGGCAGCGCGGTCGCATGGATCGGCACCAAAAGCCCGAGCATCACCAGCACCATCATGGCGCGGGCGGCGCCGAAGCGCAGCTTTGCCATGGCGTAGGCGCAAGGGATCGCCACCAGCACCTGGAAGAAGAAAATCAGCCCGCAGACGACGACGCCGTTCCACAACAGCCGCGCCATCGGTACCCGGCTCAAGGCCTTAGCGAAATTCTCGGCATAGGTGAGGTGTGCCGGGATCAGCGACAGCGACGAGGTGAAGATGTCGCTTTGCGCCTTGCCCGCCGTCGAGATCATGAAGAGGTAGGGCGACAGGAAGATGATCGCGCCGAGGGAAAGCAGGGTCAGGCGAATGATCCTGCCGAGGGAAAAAGCGTTGATCTTCATGTGTAGTGCACCCGGCGATCGAGGACGCGGTACTGCAGGAACATCAGCACCACCAGGATCAGCAGGAAGACCACCGTCATCGCCGAGGCATAACCGACGCGCAGATAGACGAAGCCTTCCTGGTAGATCGTGAAGAGCAGCACTTCCGACGCCTTGTTCGGGCCGCCGTCGGTCAGCGTCTTCACAGTCTCGAAGACCTTGACTGAATTGGTGATGCTGATGGTGATGACGAAGAGCGTCGTCGGTCCGAGCATCGGCCAGGTGACGAGCAGGAAGCGGTCGAGGGAGGATCTGGCGCCGTCTACTTCGGCGGCAGCGTAAAGCTCGCGCGGGATCGCCGTCAGCCCGGCCAGGAACAGCACCATGTTGAAACCGGCCGATTGCCAGACGCCGATGATCGAGAGGCTGTAAAGCACGGTGCCGGAGCTGCCCAGCCAGTTCGGACCGGGAAGCCCAATGAGGGCGAGCAGTGCGTTGACCGGCCCGATTGTGGGGTGGAACATATATTGCCAGACGGTCGCCATGGCGACGATCAGCGACGCGACCGGCAGGAAATAGGCGGTACGGAAGAAGCTGCGCGCCTTAGTCTCGCTCTCGATCAGCATGGCAATGCCGAGGCCGAGAAGGATTGAGACGGGTGCGACGATCGCGGTATAGACTGTCGTATTCCACAGCGATTTGCGAAACGTCCGGTCGGTGATCAGGTGCGCGTAATTCTCGAAGCCGACGAAACGAAACTTGCCGTAGCCGAGTTCGAAATCGGTAAAGCCGAGCACGATGACTGATGCAACCGGCAAAAGCACGAAGAGGAACAGCAGGACCATCGCCGGCATCACCAGCACCCAGGCGATGCGGGCTTCGCTGCGCCGATGCGCAACGGCGGCATCCTGCGGCATGGCCATGGAGACGATGCTAGCCATGCGCCCTCTCCCGTTGAGAGTCGCCCGCAATCAGCCCGGCATCGCCTGTTGCAACGCTGCCGGCCAGCCGGCTGCCGTCCTCGGCAAAGATCAGCGTGCGGCCGGGCGAAAGCCGCAGCCCGACCGGATCGCCGGCCGCAAGGCCGGAGGCTTCGGAGGGTTGAACCTTGGCGACGATAGTCTGGCCGATCGCCTCGAGCCGGCAATGGAGGATGACCTCGGAGCCCAGGAATTCGACGCGTTCGATCCGGGCAGCAAGGCCGTCATGCCGGTTCCTGGACAGAAAGACGAATTCCGGGCGAATGGCGAGCGTGACCGGCGTCTTCCTGTCGGGTGCGTTTTCAAGCATCAGGCGCAGGCCGCCGCAGAGAATGACGCCGCCTTCGGCAAAGGCCGGCAGCAGATTGATGCGCGGCTGGCCGATGAAGCGGGCCACTTCGATATGGGCGGGATCGTCGTAGATGACCTCGGGGCTGGCGATCTGCAGCAACTTTCCGCCCATCATCACGGCGACACGGTCGGCCATGGAAAGCGCTTCCGCCTGGTCGTGGGTGACATAGAGCGTCGGCACGCCGGCGCGGCGATGCAGGTCGACGATCTCGCCGCGGGCGTGGACGCGCAGGTTGGCATCGAGATTGGAGAGTGGTTCGTCCATCAGGAAAATGCTCGGCTGGCGCACCATGGCGCGGGCCAGCGCCACGCGCTGACGCTGGCCGCCCGACATCTGGCCGGGCTTGCGGTCGAGCAGGTGATCGATCTTCAGCGACGTCGCCATATCCCTGACATCGCGGGCGATCGCCCTGCGGGTGGCGCGCTGGCCCGGCATCAACGAACCAATGAAGGGCAGCCGCTGCATCCTCGACAGCCGGCGCATCGCCAAGGGCACGGCGATATTCTCAGAGGCCGTCAGATGCGGATAAAGCGCGTAGGACTGAAAGACCATGGCGATGTTGCGGTCGGCAGCCGCAACGCCGGACATATCCAGTCCGCCGATCAGGATTTCGCCCTGGTCGGCATGGTCGAGGCCGGCAAGCACGCGCAACAGCGTGCTCTTGCCGCAGCCGGAAGGGCCGACCAGCGCGATGAATTCACCGGCGGCGACATCCAGGCTGACGCCATCAAGGATCTGGTTGCCGCCGAACGCTTTGGTGATGCCGCGAAGCGAGAGCGCGCTCATTCGACCGGTTCCCGCTGCTTCACCGCCTGGGGGTAGACTTCGTGCACGACATCGTCGAGCACATGCGCGGTCATGCCGGGAACGGCGACGATCGTGCTTTCGACACCAGTATCGAACTCGTGGACGACCGCGCCGATCAGGCGCTCGCCCGGCATCTCGCGCTCCATCTTGTCGATGATGAAGGCAGCCGAAGGTCCCCATATCAGCTGGGTGTTATCGAAGCGGCCCTGCCAGGCCCAATGGAGATGGCCACTCGCGAAAAGTGCCACGTCGTGGGCTGCGATCAGATCATAGAGCCGCCGGCGCTGGGCCGGGCGAACACTCCAATATCCAGTATCGCCTTCATCTGGCGCGTCGACGAATAGCGGCTTGTGCGCAAAAAGCGCAACGCGTCGCCCTGCCCTGTCGGAAAGCGCCTGAGCTAGCCATTCAAACTGGGCTTCTTCCTCGTCATCCTCATGACCGAGAAGCAGCGAGTTCAATCCAATGAGGCGCCAGCTGGCCGCATCCTCCAGCCAGCGGTCGTCGCCGGCAACGCTGCGCCAGCGGGACAGCCGCTCGGCATTGACGGGCTGATGCGATCCCTTGAGGTGGCCGACATCGTGATTGCCGGGGACGATCAGCATTGGGATTGACACCTGACGCATCAGGTCCATCGAGAAGGTGATATCCAAGTCCTTGTCGGCGCCGTCGACGGTGAGATCGCCGGTATGGACGATCAGGTCGGCGCCGGTCTCTTCGATCCAGCTCAGAAGCGGCGCCCAGTTGCCGTTGAAATGCGGCTTGGCGGGACTGAAATGGGTGTCGGTGATCTGAATGATTTTCATGGGGCGCGTCTCCGAGACCTCGGCAGCGCGTCACGGGCGCTCCCTTCTCGTGCCCTCTCTAGAAGGCTCCCATGTCAATCACACAGCTGAGGTTTTCAGCTGTTTCTCAGTTTTGACATCAATCTGTCATGCAGACCAAGGCTGCTCGCGGAAACCGGAGGAGCCTTGGGCTGTGTTTGGAATTAAGAACACGCGGGCTCTTGCGACATTGTGTTGCAATCAGTGCCGTGGCGCGTTTGCGGGAATGGACGATACCGTTGCCGAGACAGGATCGCTTGCAGGAAAGCTGTCCTCGAGGCCTTCATCGAGTTCCTCTTCCAGCGTTTGCCTGTCGCCGGCCGAACGCGCGCTCGGCTGGCCGATCAAGCCCTTGCTGCCTTCGTCGAAATTGCCGTTGCTCAAGGCATCGTAACGGTTGATGCTGCCGTCTGCTTCCCCGCCGGCAAAGGCGGTCAGCTGAACCATCATGACCTTGGCGTGGTGGACCGCCGTCTTAGCGTCGAGTTCGCCATGGGAGTTGTCGATTTTGACGGAAATCGATTCTCCTCCCTCGCCCAGGAATTCGACAGTGAAGATGTCGCCGGCTTGTGTCACCCGAGTGTCGATCAACTGCATGGAAACCTCCTATGTTCATGCACCTCAACGGCCATACAGGTCCGGAGTTCCACTGCAACGCCATTTCAACGCAAGGCGACACGCCCCTGGGACAATGACCCAGCTCGGAACAAAAAACGCCTATGCGAGTTCACAGGCAGGTCAACAGGTCGCATCCATGCCGAAATTGCCGCTATCGCCTTCCGAGAAATTCTCCTTCTCCAATATTCCCGCAGACCAAAAATTCGCTTTGATATCGAGCTATTCGGAGGCACTGCGTAAGCTCGCCAGATCGACCGAGGCGGTCGGACGTGCAGATATGCTGCCGAAGCTGATCCAGGTGGCGGACGGACTGGACAGCATGGCAACCGCGATTGCCGAGACGGAGGCCGGAGCCGAGGTGATGGCGCGCGCAGCGCGGCTGATCCGGGCGACCGAGGGGATGCTGGCGTCGATGTCCTCGTCATCAGTCGTCCACTAATGTCACCCTTGCGAGCATGACGGGATCAATGCGGCGACACCTTGTCCTTAAGCCTTATGGTTAATTTATTAATAATTCAGGGTTTATAAACGGAACCAGACGGCCTTTCCGAGTGTTGATGGTGCGCCGTGGAGGAACCCTGATGATCCTGAAAATCCTTGCCCCCAAGATCGACGCCGATTGCCATGACACCGGCACCTGGCCCGATGGGATCTTCGCCGAAAACCGCATCGATCTTTCCGCTCGCCGCGACGGCCGTCGTCGCTCGCCGCACGAGCGCGACTACGGCAATGACAGAAAAGTGGAAAATCTGCCGCTCGGCTTTGCCTGACCGTTCCGTATGCGTCAGAGCCTGCGAAAGACCAGAACGCCTGATGCCGGCAGCACGGCATCGAGCACTCCCGCCGTTGCTCTGATTCTTCCGCCGCCGTTGCCGACGTTCCAGCCGCCATATGCGTGAGCATCGGTATTGAAGATCTCCTCCCAGAGATCATCTCCCAGACGTTCGCTGTGCAGCCGATAGCCGTGTTCGAAGGGAGCGTCGTTCAGCGACCCCACAACGAGGAAATCCTCGCCGTCATTCCATCGATGAAACGCGATCACTCGATTTTCGTCATGAACCAGGGGAATGGCGATGTTGCGGGATCGAATGGCATCCTGATGGACGCTGAGCCCGATCAGATCGCGATAACAGCTGAGCATCCCCGCGCCGCTGCCTTCCGCTTCGCCGAGAATGTTCTCCCGGTTCTCGAGGAAATCATTGTAGCGATAGGGCTTCTGTGCGCCGATTTCCTCGCCCATGAAAAACATCGGCGTGCCCGGTGATAGCAGCGTCATCGCCGCCGCGAATCGGGACCTCGCCTCTGCCCACGCCCTGGTCTCGCCGACAACAGGCGCGAAATTGACGGCGATAACCGCGGTTCGCGCCGATCCTTCACGATTGCCGCAATCGTCATGCGACTGGTTGTAGACCACCTTGGATCGCGCGCTCGTCTGCAATGCGCCGGCAAGAGACGACATGGTCAGCGCCAGCTTGTCCCCGAAACCAGCATTCTTCAACAGCTGCGCCTGGGCGCCGCCGTGATATTCGACGAGGTTGTGATGAAAATCGCCATACCAGGTGGCATCGAAGCCGAGCCCGTCGCCGGTCAGGCTCGGCTCCGTCATCGCCGACCAGTCCGAATAATCCTCGGCCGTCAGGAAAAGCTGCGGCTTGATCAGCCGCATCGTGCGAGTCCACTGCTTCAGAAACTTGGCCCCGAAGGCAGCGGCCCGATCGGCGCGCCGGCCATCGGCATGCAGGACCGGATATTGGTGGATCGAACTTGTCTGATCGAGCCGGAAACCATCGATATGGCAGACGGAGACGAGAAAGGCCGCGCTGGAGATGAAAAGCTGCCGCACGGCTTCCTCATCGAAGCGGGGCGCCCATCCCGTGGAGATGTTGTCGATGTAGCCGCCTGTCGGATCGGCGTAATCGCCAGGGTGTCCCTCGTACCAATAAAAGATATTGCGGGTGTGATCGATGGAGTCATAGGCCCATTGCGCCCGCTCGCCATCCGGATCGAAATGGTTGTAACAGACATCGAGGATGACGGCGATGCCGCGCTGGTGGCAGGCCTTGACGAACATCTTCAGCCGGTCGGTGCCGCCGGCCCCCTGGTCGGCGGCAAAGAAATGCGACGTGCCGTAACCCCAGTTGGCCCGGGTCTCGAATTCCGCAATCGGCAGCAATTCCACGGCGTTGACGCCGAGCGCCGAGAGATGCTCGACGAAGGCGATGGCGTCATCAAGCGTCCCCGGCGCGGCCTTGCCGAAACCGAGGGCGCCGACGTGCAATTCGTAGATCACCAGATCCTCGAGCCGATCCGGAAGCTTTCGACCGCCGGCGAATTCGTCGGCCCAGAACGCCTCGGCGGCAAGCTCCTGCCCGGACGGGAGCACCACCCGCTTCGGGTCGCAGACGACCGAACAGCTTTGCGGTCCGTCCAATGCCGCCGGCGATCCGTGATAGATCGCTCCATCGGGATCGAAGTCTCCGGCGCCGATCTGCATGAGGGACCAGATATCGGTGCGGTAGGCGAGCGATCCATCATCCCTGGTGACGCGGTACATATAGGGCGTGCCGACCATGCTGTCGAAGTCGGAAAGGCCGTGGTCGTCGCCGGTTTCAACGCTCCAGAAGCCATCAACGGTCCTGCGCATCCTGATGGTTGCGACCGTTCCGGTGCCGTCATCGGCGATATAGCCAATGGCGGGATCGGCGAGCACGAGCGAGACGTCCCTGGCATTCGGCGCCCAGACCGAAAAGCGAATGCCGTCTGCACTGTTGCGCCTTTCAACCCGGTTCGCCCCCAGACGGCCGATCCATGTCAGATAATAGGTCTGCGGCGCTATCCCCTGCTGGAGATCGAAGGAGCGTTCGCGACGCGTCGAATTCTCGTCGTCCACTTCGGCGGCGATTGCCCATAGGCCGGAAGCGCCGGGTCGATCGAGTTCGATCCCCCAGCGAAAATGCGCGCCGATCTCGTCATCGGGAAAGGGAACCCTGATGACAAAGACATCATAGCCATCCTCGTCACGAGAGCGCTGCATCGGGTGAGACGTCCAATCATTCGAGGGGCGGCCTTGTTCGTCCCAACTGCCGCGGAGACGGACATTGTCGAACGCCATCGAGGGCAAGCCGCAGCGAAACCGGAATTGAACATTGACGGTCATCGGATCCTCCAAAACCATGTCGGATTTCGCCAGACTCTGCCTATGGGCCGTCCCACTCGCGCATGATCAGCCGGCCGAACGAAAAAATGCAAGCGAAGATTACATAATAAATACAATTCGAATTGAGCCACATTCGCAACAATATATCATGGATAACGAGTCATCGCCGCACGATCCTCCTCGTGTATTAAATCGAATTGGCAGCCACAAATGGGGATTTATTCCCATTGCCACTTCCCTCGTAAACCGGGAGAAAAGCTTATGGCTCAAGCCGTTAGAATAAACGATATTATTCGTTCCTTTGGAATTGATACGCATATCGACTACACCGACGGAAAATATTCCAATGTCGGAGAAGTTGTTAAGGCTCTCGACTATCTTGGCCTTGATACCGTCCGCGATCATGCCCCCAACTCCGCTTCCGACCCCAACGGCCAAACGCATCTCGGCGATGCCGCCGAGGCCGGCGTGCAATTCGTCTTCAGCGCCCAGCGGGAGGTCGACCCCGCCACCGTCGCCCAGCGGCTGCATGCCTTCGTGCAGGCCCATCCCGGATCGGTCGTCGGTATCGAAGGTCCGAACGAAGTCAACAACTGGCCGGTCAGCTACCATGGCCTGAGCGGCCAGGCCGCAGCGGTCGCCTATCAGAAGGACCTGTCTGCCGCCGTCAACGCCGACCCCTTGCTGAAGAATATCCCCGTTCTCGGCTTTACCGGATATACGGTCGCTTCCGCCTCCGACTACACGACGATCCACACCTATGCGAAGGATGGCGACCAGCCATATTCATGGCTTTCCCGAGAATCCGGCGTTCAGCGCGCTGCCGATCCGGGCAAGCCGCTGGCGATCACCGAGACCGGGTACCACACCTCGCTCACCGCCGACACCAATGGCGGCTGGGAAGGCGTCAGCGAAGCGACGCAGGCAAAGCTTCTGCTTAATACGCTGATGGACGGCGCGGCACTCGGGTCGAAACAGACGTTCATCTACGAGCTGCTGGACGCCTATTCCGATCCGCAGGGCACCAATCAGGAAAAGCATTTCGGCCTTTTTCATCTCGACTATTCCGCCAAGCCGGCTGCGGCTGCGATCCACAATCTGACCGAAATCCTTGCGGACGACGGCGCTGCGAAGGCGAGCTTCAGCACGGGGACCCTCAATTATTCGATCGACGGCCTGCCGTCCTCGACCCGGAGCCTGCTGACGGAAAAATCGGACGGAAGCTACCAGATCACCATCTGGAATGAGCCCGATATCTGGAACCAGTCCACTGATACCGCCATTCAGGCTGCGAATACGGCCGTTAAAGTCAATCTCGGCGCCTCGTTCGGCTCCGTGAAGGTCTTCGACCCGCTGACCGGAACGACGGCGATCAAAAGTCTCAGTGATGTCTCGTCCCTGACGGTTGATGTCATCGACCATCCCGTTATCATTGACATCGAAGGCGGCAGCGCCAGCACGCCGCCGGCCACCGGCCATATCTATGGCGGCACGGGCAACGACATATTCACCGTGAGCAACCCCGCTCAAATCGTTGATGAAAGCCGGGGCGGCGGAACCGATACCGTCATGTCGTCGATCAGCTTCAGCCTCAAGGATACGGCGCATACGATCGGAAACGTCGAGAATCTGACGTTGACCGGCACCGCCAATCTGAACGGCACCGGAAATGGCCTGGCGAATGTTCTCGTCGGCAATTCCGGCAACAATATCCTCGATGGAAGCACCGGCGCCGACCACATGTCGGGGCGCGCCGGCAACGATACCTATGTGGTCGACAATGCCGGCGATTTTGCCGATGAAACAGGCGGATCCGGCAAGGACACCGTCAAGGCTTCGACTTCCTTCAGCCTGGCCGATCTGAAGCGCACGGCCGGAACGATCGAGAACCTTGCCTTGACCGGAACGGCCAATCTCAGCGCGACGGGCAACAACACGTCCAACGTGCTGACTGGCAACGACGGCAGCAACAGTCTCAATGGCGGCAAAGGCGCCGACCAGATGAGCGGCGGGCTCGGCAACGACAAGCTGATCGGCAAAGCCGGCGCAGACATTCTGACCGGCGGCGGAGGGGCCGATTCCTTCGTTTTCGACGTTAAGCCCGACAATGTGAGCATCGACAAGATCCGGGATTTCTCCTCGGCGGCCGGCGACAAGCTGCTGCTCGACCATTCGATTTTCGCCGCACTCAGCCTATCCGGATTTTCAGATGAGAATTTCGTTGTCGGAACGAAAGCGCTCGAAGCTGACGATAGACTGATCTACGACCAGGCCAGCGGCATTCTATCCTTTGATGCGGATGGAAGTGCCGCGGGTGCGGCAATCCATGTCGCCGATCTCGACAATTCTCCGGCGCTTCACTTCAAGGATTTCGTGCTGATCTGACCCGGCCAGGCCCGTCGCTATTCGACGGCGGGCGGCCGCACCACGTGCGTTTCTAAAGCGCGTCGCGATCTTTCAGATTCGCTCCTTGCGCTTTAACTCTTTGTTTTTACGCATGTCGTTGCCGCAAAACCGCTGCACACTTTTGCGCGACATGCTTTAGTCTCCTCTTGCCGGCATGAAATTCCCGGCCACATTCTCCGTTGACGCCACTCGTGCCGCAACGGAGAAGCCTTTGCCCTGGATCGCCTATATCGCCCATTTCATCGCCGCGGCATTTCTGACCAACGGCGTCCCACATTTCGTCAACGGCGTCAGTGGCAGGCCGTTCCGCATCCCATTCGCGCAAGGGGCAAAGCTTGGCTCGCCGACAGCCAATGCCGTCTGGGGCTGGGCGAATTTCCTCGTCGCCTTCCTGCTCTTTGCCAATGTCGGGCCGCTCTATATCGGCACGCCGGGCGATACGATCTTCGTGGCGGCCGGCATGCTCGTCACCGGCATTCTGCTCGCCCGCATTTTCGAGGGCGACGCCAGATAGTAACTTGCATGATGATAGTTACTGCTATAGTGACATTAGCCATGCAACGGACGAGCTTCAGCGACTTCAAATGCCCGGCGGCGCGCGCGCTCGACAGCGTCGGCGACTGGTGGAGCATGCTGATCCTGCGCGACGCCTTCCAGGGGCTTTCGCGCTTCGACGAATTCCAGAAGAGCCTCGGCGTGGCGCCGAACATCCTGACGCGGCGGCTCAAACATCTGACGGAAAAGGGGTTGTTCGAACGGCGGCTCTACCATCAGCGCCCTGCCCGCTACGAATATCTGCTGACGGACAAGGGCCGTGATTTCTTTCCTGTTCTGATGACGCTGTTTTCCTGGGGAAGCCGGCACATCCCCGAAGAGGACCTCGCCTTTCTCTTGGGCGATGCCGCTTCCGGCAGAGAGCGCCAGACGATGCTGGTCGATGCGCGGACCGGCGAACCAGTGACACCAGAAAACACCAGCCTGCTTGCAGGCCCCGCCGCCGATGATGAAGTGCACGAGCGGATCGCCCGCATGCGCGCCTGGTATCTCGGCATCGACGCCTAATTCAAAAAGTTACAGCGTCCTTTGCGCGTCTGAAAAACGCGCGGCGCTGTCGGAGGAAAATACAATGGATCGCATCGTTGTCACCGGCATGGGACTTGTCTCGCCACTCGGCACCGGCGTCGAGCCCGCCTGGAAGCGTCTTCTCGACGGCGGTTCCGGGCTGAGGGTGCTGGCGGAGGATATCGTCGGCGAACTCTCGGCCAAGGTCGGCGGTATCGTTCCCGACATCGCTGGGGATGCGCAAGCCGGCTTCGATCCAGACCGTTACATCACGCCCAAGGACCAGAAGAAGATGGACCGCTTCATCCACTTCGCCATGGCGGCGACGGAGCAAGCGGTAAAACAGGCTGGCTGGATGCCGACCGACGAAGGCGAGCGCGAGCGCACGGCAACGATCATCGCGTCGGGCGTCGGCGGCTTTCCGGCGATCGCCGAAGCGGTGCGGATCGGCGAAACGCGTGGCGTGCGGCGACTGTCGCCTTTCACCGTGCCGTCCTTCCTCGTCAACCTTGCCGCCGGCCAGGTCAGCATCCGCTACGGCTTCAAGGGGCCGCTGGGTGCTCCGGTGACGGCCTGTGCGGCCAGCGTCCAGGCGATCGGCGATGCGGCGCGGCTGATCCGCTCCGGCGAAGCCGATGTGGCGATCTGCGGCGGTGCCGAGGCCTGCATCGACAAGGTGAGCCTTGGCGGCTTTGCCGCTGCGCGTGCGCTTTCCACCGGCTTCAACGAGACGCCGGAGCTGGCATCTCGGCCCTTCGACACGGCGCGCGACGGTTTCGTCATGGGCGAAGGCGCCGGCATCCTGGTTATCGAAACACTGGAACATGCACTTGCCCGCGGCGCCACACCGCTCGCCGAACTCGTCGGCTACGGCACGGCGGCGGACGCCTACCACATGACCTCAGGCCCCGAAGACGGCGACGGCGCCCGCCGCGCGATGGAGACGGCACTCAAGCAGGCGAAGATCCCGGCTTCGCAGGTCAGGCATCTGAACGCGCATGCGACCTCGACACCGGTCGGTGACAGGGGCGAGATCGCGGCGATCGGCACGGTCTTCGGCCGCGACGGCGGCATTGCCGTCAGCGCGACGAAATCGGCGACCGGCCACCTGCTTGGCGCCGCCGGCGGGCTGGAAGCGATCTTCACCATCCTTGCGCTGCGCGACCAGATCGCGCCGCCGACCCGCAACCTGGAGCATGCGGATCCGGCCGCCGACGGCATCGATATCGTCGGCAAGACAGCGCGGCCGCTGGTGATGGACTATGCGATTACCAACGGTTTTGGCTTCGGCGGGGTGAATGCCAGCGCTCTCTTCCAGCGCTGGTCGTAAAGTCCGCTTTTCTTGCGTCAGAAATCGCCTACACTTCTGCCTGTCGGGGGATCGTTTCCCTGACAGAGCCGGAGATCAATCCATGCGCGCCTTCTTCGCAGTTCTCATCCTGTGTGCCGCATCCGCCCTCTCCCCCGTATCGGCCCGCGCCCAAGATCCGATCGACACGACGCGGACGATGATCGAGGAACAGATCAAAGCCTTCCTCAAGGACGATGCCGAGACCGCCTATTCCTTCGCCGCGCCCGGCATCAGGGCGATGTATCCCGACAAGAACCTGTTCTTCGCCATGGTGAAGAAGAGCTACGAGCCGGTCTATCACCCAGGCAACTACGCCTTCGGGCGCAGCCGCTCGATCGACAACGGCGCGCTGATCTATCACGAGGTGCTGATTTCGGGCCGCGACGGCAAGGACTGGACGGCGATCTACCAGATCACCCGCCAGCCGGACGGCAGCTACAGGATCAACGGCGTGCAGATCATGCCGGACGCGGACAGCAAGGGTATCTGACGCGCTGTCTCCTCTCTTCGACAGGACCCAATCGATTACACGGCCTCGTTGCGCTAACGATTTAGAAATCCTCCTGGAGTAACAAAATACCAACGGAGGGTTGTTATATTGAACACTGGCAAACAATTTTTCACAGCTCTTGAGGCGTTGCGAGGAATTGCGGCTGTCGTAGTCATGTTCCTTCACACGGGTGGTACGCTGGGTCCGATACCGGCGAATATCGGTTACCTTGCCGTTGACCTCTTCTTTCTATTGAGCGGCGTCGTTCTTGCAAATTCATATGAGAGGCAGCTGACAACGGGACAGATTTCGCCCGCCGGATTTCTGCTGCAGCGTATCATTCGGCTTTATCCAATTTATCTTCTTTCGCTTCCGATTGGCCTTTTCAACTATGCACTTCAAAACGGGCTGGACTACTTCACTCTGGCAGGCCTTCTGCTGAAGGCGATCCTGCTCATTCAAAGCACAAACCTGGAAAGTCTCTTTCCTTTCAACGAACCTAGCTGGTCGCTCTTCTTCGAGCTCTGGGCAGGGATGCTATTCTCCGTCCTTCTAATACGACTGTCACTCAGAAGCTTGCTCGCCATCGCCTTGGGGACTGCGGGCATCACCATGTGCGGGGCATTGGTCGGAGGCAACCTCGACATCGGTCCATCAGCCGGGCTACTTCATATTTGGCTTTTCAAGGGTGCTGTTCTCGTTCTCGCTCGGGATCTGCCTCTACAGGCTATATGATATCCAGAACCCGACTACGGCCAATAACGGCAACATTGTCGGCCTTCTTCTGTGTGGATGCCTGATCTTCATCACAGGCATATCGGCCAGCACGTTCTTCGGTTTCCCGTATTTTGATTTTTTAATATGCCTCGTAGTCTTTCCGGCCATTGTCTGGCTTGCGATGCGCACAAGGCAGACCGGCCTGGTCGAGTTGCTATTCCGTTGGCTGGGGAGGCTTTCCTATCCGATTTATATTCTACATGGGCCTATCTTCAGCCTGCTGCAGTCACTGCGGCAAAAGGGCTTTGACCTCCCGGCCTCTCCGGCATCCGGTATGGTCGTCGTGATAGCGATTTTCATTGCGGCTGGGATCGTCGCCATTCGCTTCGACGAGCCAGTGCGCAAAAGGCTCAAAATGATGGTTGCGCCAAACCCGGCGTCTGCGGTCCCCGCGGCAAGCAATGCGGGAGCGAAATAGCTTACACCGGCTGGAGGTCGCCCCTCGCCCATTCCTCCTGTGTTTCCGCCATGAAATCGGCGAAGCGGCCTTCGGCGATCGCCTTGCGGATGCCCTGCATCAGTTCCTGGTAATAAGCGAGATTGTGCCAGGAGAGCAGCATGCCGCCGAGCGCCTCGTTGGAGCGGACGAGATGGTGCAGATAGGCACGCGAATAGTCACGCGAGGCCGGGCAGTTCGACTGTTCGTCGAGCGGGCGCATATCCTCGGCATGGCGGGCATTGCGGATATTGACCTTGCCGCGACGGGTGAAGGCCAGGCCATGGCGGCCGGAGCGGGTCGGCATGACGCAGTCGAACATGTCGATGCCGCGGGCGACCGATTTCAGGATGTCATCAGGCGTGCCGACGCCCATGAGGTAACGCGGCTTTTCCAGAGGAAGTACCGGCAGCGTCGTTTCCAGCATCTGCAGCATGACGTCCTGCGGCTCGCCGACCGCGAGGCCGCCGATCGCATATCCCTTGAGGTCGAGCTGGCTCAACGCCTCGGCCGAGCGGATGCGCAGCGCCGGGATATCGCCGCCCTGGACGATGCCGAACATCGCCTTGCCGGGCTGCTCGCCGAAGGCGACCCTGCAGCGCTCGGCCCAGCGCAGCGACATTTCCATGGCGCGCTCGATCTCCTTCGGCTCGGCCGGCAGCGCCACGCACTCGTCGAGCTGCATCTGGATGTCGGAGCCGAGCAGCCCCTGGATTTCGATGGAGCGCTCCGGCGACATATGGTGGAGGCTGCCATCGACATGCGACTTGAAGGTGACGCCCTGCTCGTCGAGCTTGCGCAGGCCGGACAGCGACATGACCTGGAAGCCGCCGGAATCGGTCAGGATCGGGTGCTCCCAGCGAATGAGCTTATGCAGGCCGCCGAGACGGGCGACGCGCTCGGCCGTCGGGCGCAGCATCAGGTGATAGGTATTGCCGAGGATGATGTCGGCGCCGGTCTCGCGCACCTGGTCGAGATACATGGCCTTAACAGTACCGACGGTGCCGACCGGCATGAAGGCCGGCGTGCGGATCTCGCCGCGCGGCATGGAGATTTTACCTAGGCGTGCGCCGGCATCGGTCTTGTCAAGGGTGAATTGGAAGTTGTCGGTCATCTAGTCTTTCCGGAAGAGAAGGCTGGCATCGCCATAGGAATAGAAGCGGTAGCCCGTCTGAATGGCGTGGTCATAGGCGGCACGCATGGTCTCGAAGCCGGCAAAGGCCGAGACCAGCATGAACAGCGTCGAGCGCGGCAGGTGGAAATTGGTCATCAGCATGTCGACCGCCTTGAAGCGGTAACCCGGCGTGATGAAGATGCCGGTGGCGCCGCTCCAGGCGCGGATTTCGCCGCTCTCTTCCGCCGCACTTTCAATCAGCCGCAGCGAGGTCGTGCCGACGCAGACGATGCGCCCGCCGCTTGCCTTGACGGCGTTCAGCCGTGCCGCCGTCTTGGCGCTGACCGTGCCGCTTTCGAGATGCATCTTGTGATCGGCGGTATCGTCGACCTTGACCGGCAGGAAAGTGCCGGCACCGACATGGAGCGTGACGAAATGGAGTTCGATGCCGGCGCTATCGAGCGCATCGAACAGCCTGGGTGTGAAATGCAGGCCGGCGGTCGGGGCGGCAACGGCACCCTCCTCGCGAGCATAGATCGTCTGGTAATCCTCGCTGTCGCGCGCGTCCTCGGGACGCTTGGCGGCGATATAGGGCGGCAGCGGAATATGGCCGACGGCGGCGATCGCCTCGTCGAGCGCCGGGCCGGAGAGATCGAACAGCAGCGTCACCTCGCCGGCCTCGCCCTTTTCCTCGACGGTGGCGTCGAGCGAGCCGAGGAAGCAGCTCTCGCCGGAATGGCCGAAGGAGATGCGGTCGCCCTCCTTGATGCGTTTGCCCGGCCTGGCGAAGGCCTTCCAGCGGCTGGGGTCGATGCGCATGTGCAGCGTTGCGGAAACCTGCTGGCCGCCGGCGCCGTCGCGATGGCGGATGCCCTCGAGCTGGGCGGGAATGACCTTGGTATCGTTGAAGACCAACGCGTCGCCGGCCCGCAGGAACGACGTGAGATCGCCGACGCGATGGTCCGACAGGCTGCTTTCCGCATTCGGATCGATGACGAGCAGGCGCGCGCTGTCGCGCGGCTCGGCGGGCCTCAACGCAATGCGTTCGTCGGGCAGATCGAAATCGAAAAGGTCTACGCGCATCAGGGCACTTTCAGGCAAAGCGAAACCCGCCCCACGCAGCTATGCGCAAGGGCGGGTTTCAGCAGAAATCACAATCAGACGTCGGCGGCAACCCGCATGGAGACGATCGAGTCCGGATCGGAAACCGGCTCGCCGCGCTTGATCTTGTCGACGTTGTCCATGCCTTCGATGACCTGGCCCCAGACGGAATACTGCTTGTTCAGCCAGGGCGCGTCGGTGAAGCAGATGAAGAACTGCGAATTAGCCGAGTTCGGGTTCTGCGAACGGGCCATCGAGCAGGTGCCGCGCGTATGCGTGGTCGCCGAGAATTCAGCCTTCAGATCCGGCTTCGACGAGCCGCCCATGCCGGCGCGACTGGGATTGAAGGTTTCCGAGCCCTTCTTGCCGAATTCGACATCGCCCGTCTGGGCCATGAAATCCTGGATGACGCGGTGGAAGACGACGCCGTCATAGGCCTTCTCGCGGGCGAGTTCCTTGATGCGGGCGACATGCTCCGGGGCGACCTGCGGCAAAAGCTGAATGACAACCTTGCCCTTGGTGGTTTCCAGAATGACGGTGTTTTCGGGATCCTTGATCTCGGCCATTTGCCTTCTCCTCTTGTTTCTCTCGTAACTTACTTCTTGCCCAGGGTGACTTTGATCATCCGGTCGGGATTGCTGACTTCGCCGTTCTGGCCTTCGCCCTTCTTGATCTTGTCGACATTCTCCATGCCGGAGACGACCTTGCCGACGACGGTGTACTGGCCGTTCAGGAACGACCCCTCGGCGAACATGATGAAGAACTGCGAATTGGCGGAATTCGGATCCTGTGAGCGGGCCATGCCAACCGTGCCGCGCACGAATGGGGTCTTGGAGAACTCGGCCGGAATGTCAGGCATATCGGAGGAGCCGGTGCCGGCAAGGCTCGCATCGAAGCCCTTCTCCATGTTGCCGAACTTGACGTCGCCGGTCTGCGCCATGAAACCGTCGATGACGCGGTGGAAGGCGACGTTGTCGTATTCGCCCTTCTTTGCCAGCGCCTCGATTTGGGCGACATGCTTCGGCGCCACCTCAGGCATGAGCTGGATGACGACAGGGCCGTTCTTCAGCTGGATGGTGAGATAATGATCGGCCGACTGGGCAAAAGCATCCCCCGCGAAGGAGGCGAGATACAGCACGCCGGCAAATGCGAGATAGAAGAGTTTCATGTGGGCTCCGTTGCGGCGGGTTCCGCCTAGTCTTTGTTCTTACTAGTTTGGGCGCTTGGATGTCAGGGCTTGCAAGACGGCGGCCGGCACGAAAGCGCTGACATCGCCGCCCATGGCGGCGATCTGGCGAACCAATGTGGCGGTAATAGGCCGGGAGGCCGTGCCCGCCGGCAAGAAGATGGTCTGGATATCAGGCGCCATCGTCCGGTTCATGCCGGCCATCTGCATTTCGTAATCGAGATCGGTGCCGTCACGAAGGCCGCGGATCAACAGCGTCGCACCATGGGTGCGGGCGGCATCGACCACCAGATTGTCGAAGGCGACGACGGTTATGTCGCCGGTCTTGCCGGGCAGCGCTTGCGCCAGAGAACGGCGGATCAGCTCGGCTCTCTCTTCGAAGGAGAAGAGCGGCGCCTTGCCGGGATGGATGCCGATCGCGACGATCACCTTTTCGGCGACGTTCAGCGCCTGGACCAGAACATCCACATGTCCATTGGTGATCGGGTCGAAGGACCCCGGATAGAAAGCTGTCGTCATGTGGCCCGGCCGTTGGTTTGACGCCTTTTGTCACGGATGCTGCCTTGCCGCAAGTGATTTGGCCAGTCGTTCCGGGCGACTGAACGACGGATGAATGGCCCGTTCAAGGCCGTTTCAGGCTCGATCTGCTTAATTCGCATCATCAAAGCAGCCGATGCCATTCCGGCATCCGGCGCTCCCCGAAAGACCAAGTCCATGCTGATCGTGCTCGTTGCACTTGCCGTCGTTTTCTCTCTCGCCGCCGAGATGGCCTATGGCTATTTCGCCGATCAATACGAGGTGCGCTGGGTACGGCCGGAGCTCGCCGAGCATGCGGCGATCGTGCGCGCCCAGGGCCGGCTGCGCGAAGCTTCGAATCTGAACGCCAGATGAACGAGACATTCAAGGTCGCTTCAGATCGCCATTGGTAAACACCCGATCAACATCCGGCGGAACCATTTTCAGACGGATGCGTTCATTCAACCGATACATAGATGCGGCGCGGAAGGAATAAAAATGCCCGGTAAGATTACGATGATTAACGTGCTCTGGATGGTAATGGTCACGGGCATGCTGACCGCAACTGTCGCTCTCTATGATCAAAAGGTCGATACGTCCAAGGTTTATGGTCCCTATGCTTCGGCCCGGACGGCCGTGCTGGGCCAGTACTGAGGGGCGAGAACGCAACTCCCCAGGAAAGGAATGCCTATGTTCACGATCTTGACAGTGCTCACCGCCCTTATCAGTGTCATGTTCATCGTGTCTGTGGCCTCGACGATTTCAGCGCTCCGGCGCGAAGGCGAAGAGGTGAAGGCGCTGAACGACAAACATAGAGCGTTCTGACATTCCTCTCTTGCCTACACCCTCTTCCCACCCTTGAGCGGCACCCTTCCGTCGCCAGGGCCATTCAAAGCCGGATGCATCAGCGTCCGGCTTTTTCTGTGGCGTGGTCCCGAACCATCATCCGATTTGAAAAGCAAAAGGGCGACTTGAAATGAAAAGGGCGGCTCGAAGCCGCCCCATTCACTTGATCACTCTTCGGCAGGCCCGGCCGGATCGCCATCGGCAATCGGCGCCCCGTCGCCACCACCTTCCTCGGCAGCCCCTTCGTCGGCAACAGCGACGCCTTCGGCGACCTCAACAGCCTCTTCCGTCTCATCCTCCTCCGGCTCGCTGATGCGCTCGACGGAGACGACCTTCTCGTCCTTGGCCGTCGAGAAGATGGTGACGCCCTTGGTGGCGCGGCTGGCTATGCGGATGCCGCCGACCGGTACACGGATCAGCTGGCCGCCATCGGAGACCAGCATGATCTGGTCGCCATCATCGACTGGGAAGGCCGCGACCAGTTCGCCGATCTCGGTGGTCTTCGAGGTGTCGGTGGCGCGGATGCCCTTGCCGCCGCGGCCGGAAATGCGGAAGTCGTAGGACGAAGAACGCTTGCCGAAGCCCTTCTCGGAAACGGTGAGCACGAACTGCTCCAGCGCCTTCAGCTCTTCGTAACGCTCGTCGCTCAGTTGTCCCTCTTCGGTGACTTCTTCGCCGACCAGCGCGATCTCCTCGGCCTCGCCCGTCGTCAGGCGCCGGTCGTTGGCAGCGCGCTTCAGATAGGCGGCGCGTTCCCACGGCTCGGCGTCGACATGGCGCACGATGGTCATCGAAATGATGCGGTCGCCGCCGGCAAGCGAGATGCCGCGCACGCCGATCGAATTGCGGCCGGCAAAGACCCGGACGTCGTCGACGGAGAAGCGGATGCACTGACCGAGCGCGGTCGTCAGCAGCACGTCGTCATGTTCGGTGCAGGTCTCGACGGAGAGGATTTCGTCACCCTCCTCCTCGAGCTTCATGGCGATCTTGCCGTTGCGGTTGACCTGGACGAAGTCCGACAGCTTGTTGCGGCGAACCGTGCCGCGCGTCGTCGAGAACATCACGTCGAGATTGTCCCAGCTCGTCTCGTCCTCGGGCAAGGGCAGGATGGTGGTGATGCGCTCGCCGGGTGCGAGCGGCAGCATATTGATCAGCGCCTTGCCACGTGAGGTCGGCGTGCCGATCGGCAGGCGCCAGACCTTCTCCTTGTAGACGATGCCACGCGAGGAGAAGAACAGCACCGGCGTGTGAGTATTGACTACAAATAGCCGGCTAACAAAATCCTCGTCGCGGGTGGTCATGCCGGAGCGGCCCTTGCCGCCGCGGCGCTGGGCGCGGTAGGTGGTCAGCGGCACGCGCTTGATATAACCGAGATGCGAGACGGTGACGACCATGTCTTCGCGGGCGATCAGATCCTCGTCGTCCATTTCGAGACCGCCATCGACGATCTCGGTGCGGCGCGGCGTGCCGAACTCGTCGCGGACGGCGATGAGTTCATCCTTGACGATGGTCTGGATGCGGACGCGCGAGGAGAGAATATCGAGGTAATCCTTGATTTCCTCGCCGATCTTATTGAGTTCGTCGCCGATTTCGTCGCGGCCAAGAGCCGTCAGGCGGGCAAGGCGCAGTTCGAGGATGGCGCGGGCCTGCTCTTCCGACAGATTGTAGGTCAGGTCCTCATTGATGCGATGGCGCGGATCGTCGATCAGACGGATCAGGCTTTCGACATCTGCCGCCGGCCAGCGGCGGGTCATCAGTTCTTCGCGGGCCGACTGCGGATCGGGCGCCTGACGGATGACGCGGATGACCTCGTCGATATTGGCGACGGCAATGGCGAGACCGACCAACACATGGGCGCGGTCACGCGCCTTGCGTAGCAGGAATTTCGTTCTCCGGCTAACGACTTCCTCGCGGAAAGAGACGAAAGCGCGCAGCATGTCGAGCAGGGTCAGCTGTTCGGGCTTGCCGCCGTTCAGCGCCACCATGTTGCAGCCGAAGGACGTCTGCAGCGGCGTATAGCGATAAAGCTGGTTGAGAATGACCTCGGCATTGGCATCGCGCTTCAGCTCGACGACGACGCGATAACCCTGGCGGTCGGATTCGTCGCGCAGGTCGGAGATGCCTTCGATGCGCTTGTCGCGCACCAGCTCGGCCATCTTCTCGATCATCGTCGCCTTGTTCACCTGGTAGGGAATCTCGCTGATGATGATCTGCTCGCGGTCACCGCGCATCGGCTCGATAGCGGCGACACCGCGCATGATGACGGATCCGCGGCCGGTCTCATAGGCGGACCGAATGCCGGCACGGCCGAGGATCTTCGCACCTGTGGGGAAATCGGGGCCGGGAATGATCTGCATCAGTTCCGGCAGCTCGATTGCCGGATCGTCGATCAGCGCGACGCAGCCGTCGATGACTTCGGAGAGATTGTGCGGCGGGATGTTGGTCGCCATGCCGACGGCGATGCCGCCGGCGCCGTTGACGAGCAGGTTCGGGAACTTGGCAGGCACCACGACCGGCTCGGAGAGCGTACCGTCGTAGTTGTCGCGGAAATCGACGGTTTCCTTGTCGAGATCGTCGAGCAGCGAGTGGGCAGCCTTTTCCAGACGGCATTCGGTATAACGTTCGGCCGCCGGCGGATCACCATCGACCGAGCCGAAATTACCCTGACCGTCGATCAGCGGCAGACGCAGCGACCAGGGCTGCGCCATGCGGGCGAGCGCATCATAGATCGCGGAATTGCCGTGCGGATGGAATTTACCCATCACGTCACCAGTGACGCGGGCGCATTTGACGTATTTCTTGTTCCAGTCGATACCGAGCTCGGACATGCCGTAGAGGATGCGCCGGTGCACGGGCTTCAGGCCGTCGCGCACGTCGGGCAGCGCGCGGCTGACGATGACGCTCATGGCGTAATCGAGATACGACCGCTGCATTTCCTCCATGATGGAGATGGGCTCGATGCCTGGCGGGAGCTTCCCGCCGCCGGGGGGTGTTTGCTCAGTCAAAACAGATCACGATCTCTTCTAGAATCACTTGAAGATTTATAGCGGAAAGCCTGTTGCCACGCCAATTTCACAGCGCGTTTTGAACAGGCTTTTGCGGCTTAAAGACGGTAAAACATACAAGTTGCGCGGCCAAACCGGACAAATCCGCTGCGGGCCGCCGCGGGATATTTGCCAAATCGGAATCCCCGCTTCACAATCATAAAAAACCACACACCCATATGGGGTTTCGGAGAGCCGATGGCAAGCGCCGACCAATTGATCAACGCCTTCACGACGCTGCTCGTCACCATCGATCCGCCGGGGCTCGCACCGATCTTCCTGGGCCTGACGACAGGCATGAGCCGCAGCGAGCGTACGCAGGTGGCGCTGCGAGGTTCGACCATCGCCTTCATCATCCTCGCCGTCTTCGCGCTGTTCGGCGCCGGCGTTCTCGGCGTGCTCGGGATTTCGATCGGCGCCTTCCGCATCGCCGGCGGGCTGCTGTTGTTCTGGATCGCCTTCGAGATGGTGTTCGAGAGGCGGCAGGAGCGCAAGGAGAAGGCGACCGAGGCGGCGATCACCAAGGATCACATCGAGAATATTGCCGTCTTCCCCCTCGCCTTGCCGCTGATTGCCGGTCCGGGTGCGATCTCGGCGACGATCCTGCTTGCCGGCACGCTGGCCACCTCGATCGGGAAAGCGCAATTGATCGGCGTCATTGCCGCCAATCTGCTGCTGACCTTCCTCATGCTGCTCATCGCCGAAAGGCTGGACCGTTTCCTCGGCGTCACCGGCCGGGCCATCCTGACGCGACTCCTCGGCGTCATCCTCGCCGCCCTTGCCGCACAGTTCGTCGTCGACGGGGCTAAGTCGGCGTTCAATCTGATCAGCGCGACACCGCACTGAAAACGGCCGTAGACGATTGAGGCCGATCCGGTCTGAACGATCTGCAGCGAGATCAAAGAAAAAGAGCATGACGCCATCCAAGGCATCATGCTCTCTCACGTCTCTCACCAAGCCAGGAAAGGCTATCGATCAGAACGGGATATCGTCGTCGAGATCCCGCGAGAAGTTGCCGCCGCCACCGCCGCGGCTCGGCGATGAAGCGGGAGCCGGCGCACCGTAGTCGTCGCCATAATCGTTGCCGCCAGCGCCGCCGCCGCGGCCGGAGCTCGCGCCGCCGCCTTCGCCGCGACCGTCCAGCATCGTCAGCGTCGAACCGAAGCCCTGCAGCACCACTTCCGTGCTGTAGCGATCCTGGCCCTGTTGGTCCTGCCATTTGCGGGTCTGCAGCTGGCCTTCGATATAGAGCTTGGCGCCCTTCTTCACATATTGCTCGACGACCTTGCAGAGGCCCTCGTTGAAGACGACGACAGTGTGCCATTCGGTCTTTTCACGGCGCTCGCCGGAATTGCGGTCACGCCAGGTCTCCGAGGTCGCGATACGAAGATTGGCGATCGGCCGGCCATCCTGAGTGCGGCGGATTTCGGGGTCCGCACCGACGTTTCCAATCAGAATTACCTTATTCACGCTACCAGCCATACTTCTCACCCTGCCTGCCGCCCTGCCCGGCGGCGTTTAATCGATCGGCGCACCTTAAACCATCACGGACCGCCGATGCGCATGGGCGGCAATTAATCCACATGTTTATCCCATCAGAAAGCCGCATGCATTCATCAGGAATTTTGTTCTTTATTTGTTCTAGTTTATCCGTATGATCCTGTCAACAGAATCGAAAACCTTGAGCCCTTGCGGATATTCAGCCTCGACTCGCCCGTCGGCATCACTAAATAAGGGCTGTCATCCAGAAAACCAAAGCAGAGACGATGAGCGAACTGAAGACGATCTCCATCCGCGGCGCGCGCGAGCATAATCTCAAGAGCATCGATCTCGATCTGCCGCGTAACAAGCTGATCGTCATGACCGGGCTTTCGGGTTCCGGCAAATCCTCGCTTGCCTTCGACACGATCTATGCCGAGGGCCAGCGGCGTTATGTCGAGAGCCTGTCGGCCTATGCCCGGCAGTTCCTCGAAATGATGCAGAAGCCCGATGTCGACCAGATCGACGGGCTTTCGCCGGCAATCTCGATCGAGCAGAAGACCACCTCGCGCAATCCGCGCTCGACGGTCGGCACCGTCACCGAGATCTACGACTATATGCGCCTGCTCTTTGCCCGCGTCGGCGTTCCCTATTCGCCGGCGACCGGCCTGCCGATCGAGAGCCAGACCGTCAGCCAGATGGTCGACCGCATCCTCGATTTCGGCGACGGCACCCGTCTTTATATCCTTGCGCCGCTCGTGCGCGGGCGCAAGGGCGAATACAAGAAGGAACTGGCGGAGCTGATGAAGAAGGGCTTCCAGCGCGTCAAGGTCGACGGGCAGTTCTACGAGATCGCCGAGGCGCCGGTGCTCGACAAGAAATACAAGCACGACATCGACGTGGTGGTCGACCGCATTGTCGTGCGCTCGGATGTCTCGGCGCGCCTGGCGGACAGCCTGGAGACCTGCCTCAAGCTCGCCGACGGGCTGGCGGTCGCCGAATTCGCCGACAAACCGCTGCCCCCGGAAGAGACATCGGCCGGCGGCTCAGCCAACAAGTCGCTGAACGAGACACATGAACGCGTGCTGTTTTCGGAGAAATTCGCCTGCCCGGTCTCGGGCTTCACCATTCCCGAGATCGAGCCCAGGCTGTTCTCCTTCAACAATCCCTTCGGCGCCTGCCCGACCTGCGACGGCCTCGGCGCCCAGCAGAAGATCGATCCGGATCTGATCGTGCCGGAGCCCGAGCGGACGTTGCGCGACGGGGCGATCGCGCCCTGGGCCAAGTCGACCTCGCCCTATTACAACCAGACGCTGGAAGCGCTCGGCAAACATTACGGCTTCAAGCTCGGCACCCGTTGGAACGATCTTTCCGACGAGGCCAAGGACGTCATCCTCAACGGCACCAACGACAAGATCGAATTCCACTATGCCGACGGCGCGCGCTCCTACACGACGCAGAAGAATTTCGAAGGCATCATCACCAATCTCGAGCGCCGCTGGAAAGAGACCGATTCCGCCTGGGCGCGCGAGGATATCGAACGCTTCATGTCGGCGGCCCCCTGCCCTTCCTGCAACGGCTTCCGTCTGAAGCCGGAGGCCTTGGCGGTGAAGATCGACACGCTGCATATCGGCGAAGTGACTGGTATGTCGATCCGCGTCGCCCGTGACTGGTTCGAGACGCTGCCGGCAAGCTTCAACGCCAAGCAGAACGAGATCGCCGTGCGCATCCTCAAGGAAATCCGCGACCGGCTGCGCTTCCTCAACGACGTCGGCCTGGAATATCTCAGCCTGTCGCGCAATTCCGGCACGCTGTCGGGCGGCGAAAGCCAGCGCATCCGGCTTGCCTCGCAGATCGGCTCGGGGCTGACGGGCGTGCTTTACGTGCTCGACGAGCCGTCGATCGGCCTGCATCAGCGCGACAATGCCCGGCTGCTCGACACGCTGAAGCACCTGCGCGACATCGGCAACACCGTCATCGTCGTCGAACATGACGAAGATGCGATCCTGTCGGCCGACGACGTGGTCGATATCGGCCCGGCAGCCGGCATTCACGGCGGCCAGGTGATCGCCCATGGTACGCCGCAAGACATCATGGACAATCCGAACTCGCTGACCGGCAAATATCTCTCGGGCGAACTCGGCGTTCCGGTTCCCAACGAGCGCCGCAAGCAGAAGAAAGGCCGCGAGATCAAGGTGGTCGGCGCACGCGGCAACAATCTGAAGAACGTCACGGCGGCGATCCCGCTTGGGGTCTTCACGGCGGTGACCGGCGTTTCGGGCGGCGGCAAATCCACCTTCCTGATCGAGACGCTCTATAAATCGGCGGCAAGGCGCGTCATGGGCGCGCGTGAAAACCCGGCCGATCACGACCGCATCGACGGCTTCGAGCATATCGACAAGGTGATCGACATCGACCAATCACCGATCGGCCGCACGCCGCGCTCGAACCCGGCGACCTATACCGGCGCCTTCACGCCGATCCGAGATTGGTTCGCCGGTCTGCCGGAGGCGAAGGCCCGCGGCTACCAGCCGGGCCGCTTCTCCTTCAACGTCAAGGGCGGACGCTGCGAGGCCTGCCAGGGAGACGGCGTCATCAAGATCGAGATGCACTTCCTGCCCGATGTCTACGTCACCTGCGACGTCTGCCACGGCAAGCGCTATAACAGAGAGACGCTCGACGTCACCTTCAAACAGAGGTCGATCGCCGACGTGCTCGACATGACTGTGGAGGAAGGCGTCGATTTCTTCGCGGCGGTGCCTGCCGTGCGCGACAAGCTGCAATCGCTGAAGGATGTCGGCCTCGGTTATATCAAGGTCGGCCAGCAGGCGAATACGCTCTCGGGCGGCGAGGCGCAGCGCGTCAAGCTTGCCAAGGAACTGTCGAAACGCTCGACGGGACGCACGCTCTACATTCTCGACGAACCGACGACCGGCCTGCATTTCCACGACGTCGCCAAGCTGCTCGAAATGCTGCACGAACTGGTCAACCAGGGCAATTCGGTGGTGGTGATCGAACACAATCTCGAAGTCATCAAGACGGCCGACTGGGTGCTCGATTTCGGCCCCGAAGGCGGCGATGGCGGCGGTGAGATCGTCGCAACCGGTACGCCCGAAGCGATCGTCAAGGAAAAGCGGTCCTATACCGGACACTTCCTGAAGGAATTGCTGGAACGGCGCCCGGTGAAGAAGGCGGTTGCGGCGGAATGACGATGAGGCCAGCGTCACCCGATGATCTGGAAACGATCGTGACGCTGACAGCCGCCGCCTATCGGCCCTATACCGAACTCTTCGGCGCTCCGCCGATCCCGGTGACGGAGGACTACGCGCCGCGGATCGAACGCGGCGAGGTCTGGCTGCGCGAGATCGGCGGGCAAACGGCCGGCGTGGTGGTCCTCGAACGGCATTCCGATCACCTCATGCTGTTCAGCATCGCGGTCTCGCCGGCCTTTCAGGGTGCCGGACATGGGCTGGCCATGCTGCATTGGCTGGAGGGCAAGGCGCGGGAATGGGACGTGCCGGAGATCCGGCTCTACACCAATGCGCGGATGGAGCGGAACATCGCGGTCTACAGCGCCTTCGGGTTTCAGGAAACGGGTCGCCGGCCGAACCCTTATCGGCCAGGATGGACACTCGTCGACATGACGAAAGAGATCAATGCGGCCTGAGAGGCTGCGAATGGGGAGGACGACATGACGAAATCCGGCACTATCCGCACCGGCATCGGCGGCTGGACCTTCGAGCCCTGGCGTGGGCATTTCTTTCCCGACAGCCTGAAACAGAAGGACGAGCTGAATTATGCCAGCCGCCAGTTGAAGGTCATCGAGGTCAACGGCACCTATTATAGCACGCAGAAGCCCGCAGTCTTTGCCAAATGGGCGGCTGACGTGCCCGACGGTTTCATCTTTTCGCTGAAGGCGACGCGTTTCGTCACCAATCGTCGGGTGCTTGCCGAAGCCGGTGAATCGATGGAGCGGTTCCTGTTGTCAGGCATTAGCGAACTCGGCGATCATCTCGGGCCGCTGCTCTGGCAGTTCGCGCCGACGAAGAGGTTCGATCCGCAAGATTTCGAGGCCTTCCTGAAGCTGCTGCCGGCAAAACAGGACGGGCTGACGCTCCGCCACGTGGTCGAGGTGCGGCACGATTCCTTCAAGGTGCCGGAGTTCGTGGCGCTGCTTTCGAAATATGGCGTGGCGCCTGTTTGCGCCGAACATTTCGAATATCCGATGATCGCCGACGTGACGGCCGATTTCGTCTATATCAGGCTGCAGAAGGGATCGGACGATATCCCGACCTGCTATCCGGAAAAGGACCTGAAGGCCTGGGCAGACCGGCTGGAGACCTGGGCCGAGGGCAAGGTTCCTGATGACCTGCCGCTGATCGATGGAGATCGCAAAGTGAAGGTCGAGCCGCGCGACGTCTTCGCCTTCATGATCCATGAGGGCAAGGTCAATGCGCCGCATGGAGCAATCGCCCTGCAGCAGGCGCTGGCGAAATAGGCGAGGCTGGATAGTCACAACAGGATCGTGACATCGTGGGTATCATATCGTCAGTCACGCATTCCATGAGGCTGGATATGACGCTTTGCTCGTCGATGGACGACGGCTTTATTTTTTCCCGTTCGCCAGCGCCTCTTTCCGCCGGCGGCGCGGCAGGAGCGATTTGAGGTACCGCCATATCGGCGAGACGGCGTAGCCTGTGACCGGAATTGCGATCAAGCCGGCGACGATACCGACGATGCCCGCGCCTGCGGCCTCGACGATCCAGCGCAGCACCGATGCCAGAACGGGAACTGCATGCGCAGTCGCCTCGCCGGCATCATGGATCAGATGCGCAAGACCGCTGATGCCATAGGCTTCGAGGCCATGAACGATGATGCCGCCGCCGACCCAGATCATGGCGGCCGTTCCGACGATGCCGAGCACTTTCAGAAAGTAAGGCATGCCTGTGACAAGCCCCTTCCCGATCGAACGCAAGACGGCGCCCGTCGGAGATGCCGTCCGCACACGCGCCAGCATCAGCCCCAGATCATCGGCCTTCACGATAAGCGCCACGCCGCCATAGACCATGATCGTGATGCCCAGTCCAACGACGGCAAGGATGAGGGCCTGCGTGAACATGCTGCCTGACGGCACCGCGGCGAGCGTAATCGCCATGATTTCGGCCGACAGGATGAAATCCGTCTTGATTGCGCCGGCAACCTTCTCGTCTTCTAGCGATTTGGCATCGAGGCTTGTCGTCTCGAGTGCCGATTCATGGGCATGGGCTGCATGCGGCATCACCAGTTCGTAGACTTTTTCCACACCCTCGTAGCAGAGATAAAGCCCGCCGATCATCAGCAGCGGCGTGATCGCCTGCGGTGCGACAAGGCTCAGGATCAGTGCTGCCGGAAGCAGGATCAGAAGCTTGTTCTTCAGCGAGCCGAGCGTGATCTTGCCGATGATCGGCAATTCGCGTGCTGCCGAAAATCCGGTGACGTAGCGGGGTGTGACTGCCGCATCATCAATGACGACGCCAGCCGCTTTCGCGCCTGCCTTGGCAGCCTGGCCGGCAATATCGTCGAGCGACGCCGCAGCCACCTTGGCCAATGCCGCGATATCATCAAGAAGGGCGATCAGGCCAATACTCATTCGAGCCTCCGTCGAAAGACAGACTTACGCAGTAAAAAACGGAAAGCCCGTCAACAAGACGCGGAATCCTCCGCCGGGAAGATGCCACGCAAGGAGCGCGACGACAATGGCCGTTATTCAGCCGGCATCGGGCTCAACCCGCCTCGTCCAGCGGAGGACGGACCTGCCGTTCCCGTTTCTGCGAAACCCGCATTTACAATTGTAAAACAATCCCGGACTGCGCCACAGTCAGACATGTCGGGTGACGGTCCAGATTCTGCGTTCAAGGTGCAGAAGGCCAGCAGCGGGCAGGCGCTCTAAAGCGGCAATACTTCGGCTGCAAGCTCCTCTGCCGTCAGCCCCTTGCCAGCGCGTTGGCCAGCCTTGCCGTGCAGCCAGACGCCGGCAGCCGCGGCCTCGAAGGCCGGCAAGCCCTGCGCGAGCAATCCGCCGATGATGCCGGCAAGCACGTCGCCGGAACCGGCGGTGGCAAGCCAGACGGGAGCGTTGGTATTGATGAGCGCACGGCCGTCTGGCGCGGCGATGACGGTATCGGCGCCTTTGTAGATAATCGCGGCATTGGCGCGGCGGGCGGCCGCCAACGCCTTGTCCACCTTGCCGAGCGCTTCGTCGCCGCCGATATCGGGAAAGAGCCGCGCGAATTCGCCTTCGTGCGGCGTCAGCACCAGACGCGGCTCACCCCGGAAAAGATTAAACAGCTGTTGCGGATCGTCCTTGAACGAGGAGATGCCATCGGCATCGAGCACCAGATGGCGATCAGCAAGGGCCGAGACGAAGCCGCGCGCCCTGGCGCCAATGCCGAAACCCGGGCCGAGGACGAAGGTCTGCAGCCGCTTGTCCGAGAGCCAGTCGCCGAGGTCGGCCTCGTCGTCGATGGCATGCAGCATGACGGCGGTGAGATGCGCGGCATTGGCCGCCATCGCCGCGCGGGGGGCGGCGATCGTCACCAGGCCGGCGCCGGCCTTCAGGCCCGAGATCGCCGACATGCGCGCCGCACCCGTCTTGTCGGCCTCGCCTGAGAAGACGACCAGATGACCACGCTTGTATTTGTGGGTTTCCAGTTGCTCGGCCGGCAGCGCACTCTTCCAGGCATCCGGCGTGTTCTCGGCGATGAGACCGCCCGCCTCAGCCCTGATGATGCGGGCGGGAATGCCGATATCGAAGACCTCCAATTCACCGCAAAGCTCCCTGCCCGGCATCAGCAGATGGCCGGGCTTACGGGTCATGAAGGTGATGGTGTTGTGGGCCCGGAAGGCGGCACCCAGCACCTTGCCGGTGCGGCCATCAAGGCCGGAGGGCAGATCGATGGCGAGCACCTGAATATCGGCCTGCGTGACGCGGCCGATCAGCGCGCGCACATCGTCTGACACCGCGCGGCCAAGCCCCGCCCCGAACAGGCCATCGATGACGACGTCGCCGGTTTCGGGCCGATAGAGGTCGAGTTCCTGTCCCTTCAATTCGCAGCCGATGCGGGCGCGGGCGGCATCGCCCTTCAGCCTCACGGGATCGCCGAGGTGGAACAGCGCCACCCTCGCCCCGCTCTGCTGCAGATGACGTGCTGCGACATAGGCGTCGCCGCCATTGTTGCCGGGTCCGCAAAACGCGACGAAGCGCAACGCTCCGGGATGAAGGCGCAGAGCCGCGGCCGCAACTGCGGCGCCTGCCCTTTCCATCAGGGCGAAGGAATCGATGCCGGATGCGGCAGCGGCCGTATCGACGGCGGCCATTTCGGCCGGCGTGAGAAGAAGGTCGGACAGATGTTTGATCATCATCCTATTCAATCAAAAAACGCCTAAAAAACAACCGCCTGAAATACCAAAGAGAAGAACGCAATTTAATCATTTGCCTATATTTTCACCGCCTCGAGATGTGTATTCGCAGTTGCGAAAATACCTGACTTTTTCCGTTTCGGATGTGTTTTTGATCGGAGACAATGTTTTTCCACCTGTTCCGCCACCAAAACCACATAGAATTCCCCGCAAACGCGCCGTTTTTGACAGAATCGACGTCTTTTTTCGAGAAGATGGATTTCAAACTGGCACGATATCTGCATCATATCCGGCGAGCGGGAAAATTCCTGCCATAACAGGAGAAGCGGAGAGACATTTTCTCATGAAAAAGATCGAAGCGATCATTAAGCCTTTCAAGCTGGACGAAGTGAAGGAAGCCCTTCAGGAAGTCGGTCTGCAGGGTATCACGGTCACGGAAGCCAAGGGTTTCGGCCGTCAGAAGGGCCACACGGAACTCTACCGCGGAGCCGAATACGTCGTCGATTTCCTGCCGAAGGTAAAAGTCGAGGTTGTACTGGCCGACGAGAATGCGGAAGCCGTCATTGAAGCGATCCGCAAGGCGGCGCAGACCGGCCGCATCGGCGACGGAAAGATCTTCGTCTCCAACGTCGAAGAGGTTATCCGCATCCGCACCGGCGAGACCGGCATTGATGCCATCTGACCACTTTGCCAATCGCGCAAAGTCCGTTACCGTCATCGCCGACCCACACCGTCATCGCAAATCGGAGGAAACTACTTAATGGCGACCGCAAGCGAAATTCTGAAGCAGATCAAGGAGAACGACGTAAAGTTCGTCGATCTGCGTTTCACCGACCCGAAGGGCAAGCTGCAGCATGTGACGATGGACGTTGTCTGCGTCGATGAGGACATGTTCGCTGACGGCGTGATGTTCGACGGCTCCTCGATCGGCGGCTGGAAGGCCATCAACGAGTCCGACATGGTGCTGATGCCCGACACCGAAACGGTGCATATGGACCCGTTCTTCGCACAGTCGACCATGGTCATCGTCTGCGACATCCTCGATCCGGTCTCCGGCGAGGCCTATAACCGCGATCCGCGCGGCACCGCCAAGAAGGCCGAAGCCTACCTCAAGGCATCCGGCATCGGCGATACGGTTTTCGTCGGCCCGGAAGCCGAATTCTTCGTCTTCGACGACGTCAAGTACAAGGCCGATCCTTACAATACCGGCTTCAAGCTCGATTCGACCGAACTGCCGTCGAACGACGACACCGATTACGAGACCGGCAACCTCGGCCATCGCCCGCGCGTCAAGGGCGGCTACTTCCCGGTTCCCCCCGTCGACAGCGCCCAGGACATGCGTTCGGAAATGCTGACGGTGCTCTCCGAGATGGGCGTCGTCGTCGAAAAGCATCACCATGAAGTCGCGGCCGCCCAGCACGAACTCGGTATCAAGTTCGATACGCTGGTGCGCAACGCCGACAAGATGCAGATCTACAAATACGTCGTGCACCAGGTGGCCAACGCCTATGGCAAGACGGCGACCTTCATGCCGAAGCCGATCTTCGGCGACAACGGCTCGGGCATGCACGTGCACCAGTCGATCTGGAAGGGCGGCAAGCCGACCTTTGCCGGCGACGAATATGCCGGTCTTTCCGAGAGCTGCCTGTTTTATATCGGCGGCATCATCAAGCATGCCAAGGCGATCAACGCTTTCACCAATCCGTCGACGAACTCCTACAAGCGTCTCGTCCCGGGTTACGAAGCACCTGTGCTGCTCGCCTATTCGGCCCGCAACCGCTCGGCCTCCTGCCGCATTCCGTTCGGCTCCAACCCGAAGGCCAAACGCGTCGAAGTCCGCTTCCCGGATCCGACCGCCAATCCCTATCTCGCCTTCGCCGCCATGCTGATGGCCGGCCTCGACGGCATCAAGAACAAGATCCATCCCGGCAAGGCCATGGACAAGGATCTCTACGATCTGCCGCCGAAGGAATTGAAGAAGATCCCGACCGTCTGCGGCAGCTTGCGCGAAGCACTCGAAAGCCTCGACAAGGACCGCAAGTTCCTGACGGCCGGCGGCGTCTTCGACGACGATCAGATCGATGCCTTCATCGAGCTGAAGATGGCTGAGGTGATGCGTTTCGAAATGACGCCGCATCCGGTCGAATACGACATGTACTATTCGGCCTAATTGGGCTCTGAACACAGAAAGTCCCGGCTCGCCGGGGCTTTCGCCTCCCAGGTCATGGACGCCACTACAGCGTCGCGCGTCTTTCAGACGCGCAAAGGACGCTGTAGAACTTGGAGTGCTGCATAATTTTGTCCTTAAATCGATTTCGATTTAAGGAATTATGCAGAAGGAGGATATGACGTTCATGTGACGAACTCGTGCAAAAATCTTGATTTGCGCGACACCAATCACCAAATTCGGTGATGAAAGGAAGTCGTACCATGAAAGAAAGAGTAGCAAAGTTCAGTATCGGCGAAGTGGTTCGGCACAAGGTATTTCCGTTTCGCGGTGTCATCTTCGACGTTGATCCGGAGTTCGCGAATACGGAGGAATGGTGGAATTCCATTCCCGCCGAGGTGCGCCCGAGCAGGGACCAGCCCTTCTATCACCTGCTCGCTGAAAACGACGAAAGCGAATATGTCGCTTATGTCTCCGAGCAGAACCTGATGAACGACGAAAGCGGCACGCCGCTTCGCAACCCACAGATCTACCAGATTTTCGATCAGGCCCCGTCAGGGCAGTTCAAACCCAAGATGAGCTTCGCCCACTAACTCACTCGTGCCGATCGTTGAATCAAGGCCTCGCTTCTCCCGGCGAGGCCTTTTCTTTGCGCAACAAAAAACCCGGCATGAAGCCGGGTTTCTGTTTCAAAGAAGGTGACAGGATTACTGCGCCTTGGCTGCCTTCTGGGCGTCTTCCAGCTTCTTGCGGGCTTCTTCGGCCTTTTTCTGCATGCCTTCCTGCAGGCTGCGCTGGCTTTCAACGAGCTTGGATTCGGAAACCGGTTCGCCGTCATAAGCACCGGTGAAGCCTTCAAGCGAAATCTTGATCGGGTTCGGAGCGCGGCGGAAATTGATCGAGGTAAAGATCACGTCGCTGCCCTTCTTGAGGCTGGCGATCATCGCGTCGGTCAGCGGGATTTCAGCCGTGCACTTGTCCGGCAGGCAGACGGCGTAGTCGAGCTTCTGGCCCTTACCGCCGTCGATCTGCATGAGGACGCCTGGAGGGACGAGGCGTGCCGTGGGAACCGAGACCTGCAGGAGCTTGCGGTTGATCTTGCCGGAAACCGAGATCAGGCCGACGGCCGTGACGAGCTGGCCGCCATTGGCGAGGATCAGGTTCTGGACAACACAGATGTCGTTGTCTTCCTGCTTGCTGCAGGTCTTGTACCAGCCGAGCTTCGGCGCTCCTGCGGCCTGTGCCGGGGCATCGGCCGGAGCCTGTGCCGCCGCATCCTGCGCGAAGGAGGAGACCGGAGCCGAAGCGCCGAACACCACTGCCAGAACGGACAGCGCTGCCCGCATTTTCTTTTCAGACTTGAACATCATAACGAATTCCGTCTCCTGATATCCGTTCGGGGCAGCGGTTTGCCGCCCCAACCATCGGGTCGTTCGGCACTCCACCTCTTAAAAAAATAAGGCAAATGCATGACCCCGAAACTTCGGGTTCACCTGTTACATCGCAGCGTCCAAGATATCCAGCATTTCTTTGGCAATTTGAGGTGCATTTCGTCGCGATGCCAAAGAAATCGCCGTTCTGTGTTGGAATCGATCGACCCCATGATAATCTTTGCCGTGAATCATGCCCGTTTTCACGGATCAAGGATTGCCGAATGCTCAGGATCGTCGTCCCCCTCGTCCTCTCGCTGCTGTGCGGCACGGTCGCCGCCGAGCCGCTGCATGGCATCGCGATGCACGGCGAACCGGCTTTACCACCGGATTACAAGCACTTCCCTTACGTCAATCCCGACGTGAAAAAAGGCGGCAAGATCACCTATGGCGTGGTCGGTACCTTCGATAGCCTCAACCCGTTCATCCTGAAGAGCATGCGCACGACGGCGCGCGGCATGTGGGATCCGGATTATGGCAACCTCGTTTACGAATCGCTGATGCAGCGCTCCAGGGACGAGCCCTTCACGCTCTACGGCCTTCTTGCCGAGACGGTCGAATGGGATGACGACCGGAGCTTCATTCAGTTCAACCTCAATCCGAAGGCGAAATGGGCCGATGGCCAGCCGGTGACGCCCGAAGACGTGATGTTCACTTTCGAGCTGATGCGCGACAAGGGCCGCGTGCCCTTCGCCAACCGCCTCAACGTCGTCGCCAAGATGGAGAAGGTCGGCGAGCACAGCGTGCGTTTCACCTTCAACGACAAGGCCGACCGCGAAACGCCGTTGATCTTCGGCCTGTTCCCGGTGCTGCCGAAACATGCGATCGACCCAGAAACCTTCGACCGTTCGTCGCTGACGCCGCCGGTCGGGTCCGGTCCCTACAAGGTGAAGACGGTGAAGCCCGGCGAGAGCATCACCTATGAGCGCGATCCGAACTATTGGGGCAAGGACATTCCCGCCAAGGTCGGCACCGACAATTACGACCAGATCACCGTCCAGTATTTCCTGCAGGATACGACGCTGTTCGAGGCCTTCAAGAAAGGCGATGTCGACATCTATCCCGACGGCAATCCCGGTCATTGGGCCAATGCCTATAATTTCCCCGCCGTTACCTCGGGGGCCGTGGTCAAGGACGTGTTCACGCCGAAACTGCCGAGCGGCATGCTCGGCTTCGTGTTCAACACGCGCCGGCCGATCTTTGCCGATCTCAAGGTGCGCGAAGGCCTGTCGATGGTGTTCGATTTCGAATGGGCGAACAAGAACCTCTATTCCGGCGCTTACAAGCGCACGCAGAGCTTCTGGCAGAATTCCGAGCTGTCGAGTTTTGGCGTCCCCGCCAATGCGGCCGAGCTTGCCCTGCTTGGGCCGATCAAGGACAAAATTGCCCCGGAGATTCTCGACGGCACCTACAAGCTGCCGGTCACCGACGGCTCCGGCCGCGACCGCAATGTGCTGAAACAGGGCGTCGAGCTGCTGAAACAGGGCGGTTATACGATCCAGGGCGGCAAGATGCTCGATGCCTCCGGCCGCCAGCTCGCCTTCGAGATCATGACGCAGAATGCCGACCAGGAGAAGCTTGCCGTCGCCTACCAGCGTTCACTGCAGACCATCGGCATTGCCGCTTCGATTCGCACGGTCGACGATTCGCAGTATCAGAGCCGGACGAACAGTTTCGACTACGACATGATCATGAAGTCCTACACGTCCTCGCTATCGCCTGGAAACGAACAGCTCGGCCGCTGGTCTTCGGCCGCGAAGACCCGCGAGGGCAGCGACAGCTTCGCAGGCGCTGCCGACGCCGATCTCGATGCGTTGATCGATCACCTGCTCCGGGCGCGCTCGGCGGAGGATTTCACAGCAGCGGTGCGCTCTTACGACCGGCTGCTGCTGTCCAGCCATTACGTGCTGCCGCTCTATCATATGGGTCAGCAATGGGTGGCGCGCAGCAAACGCATCGGCCATCCCGACACGGTGCCGCTCTACGGCTACCAGCTGCCGCTATGGTGGGATACGAGCGCCCAATAAGAAGCAGCCGAACCACCCCGGCTCAAATGTCTCCCTTGGAGACGCACAGAATAAGGAAAATCATCATGGAGCGTATCACCATCGACGTCGTCTCGGATGTCGTCTGCCCCTGGTGCTATCTCGGCAAGGCACGGCTGGAGCTCGCCATCGCCGAGGTGCAGGACGTAATCGGCGTCGACATCAACTGGCGGCCGTACCGGCTCAATCCCGACTATCCCAAGGAAGGCGTCGACCAGAAGAAGGCGCTGGCTGAGAAGCTCGGCGGCGAGGAGCGCGTGGCGCAGGCGCACAAGATGCTCACCGATTACGGCCGCGAAGTCGGCATCGCCTTCAATTTCGAAGCGATCAAGATCGGCCCGAACACGCTCGACGCGCATCGACTGATCCACTGGGCGATGATCGAAGGCCGCGAGAAGCAGGACAAAGTCGTTGCCGCGCTGTTCAAGGCGAATTTCGAGGAAGGCCGCAATGTCGGCGACCACGCGGTACTGCTCGATATCGCCGACAAGGCCGGCCTTGATCGCTCGGTCATCGCCTCGCTGCTTGCCTCCGATGCCGATCGGGATCTGATCGTCGCCGAGATCACCGCGGCGCAGGAGATGGGCGTCAACGGCGTGCCGTTCTTCATCTTCGACCAGCAATATGCCGTCAGCGGCGCACAAACGCCGGACGTGCTGGCCAATGCATTGCGCGATATCGCCAAGGCGAAAGCCGAGGCGCGATCAGGCATGAACTGACGCCGACGGCTCCAGCTTCAGCCCAGAATCGGAACGCAGCGCACCTCGGTCTTCACCGAATTGGCGATGAAACATTCGTCGTGGGCGCGATGGTGAAGGCTTTCCAACTCGCTGAGCGAGGGCTGCTTTTCGCCGCTGAAGACGACATGCGGACGGAGGGTCACGACGGTCATGGCGAGGCGGCCGTCGGCATTCTTCTCCATGATGCCCTCGGCGGCATCGGTGTAGCTGTCGACGCAAAAGCGCTGTTTTGCTGCGATCGACAGGAACCAGAGCATGTGGCAGCTGGAGAGCGAAGCGACGAAAGCCTCTTCCGGATCAACGGCATCCTCGGCGGAATAGGGCAGCGGCACGACATGCGCGGAAGAGGACGCCCTCACCTCGATGCCGCCGTCGAAGCTCCAGCGGTGGGCGCGGCGGTAGCGGTTGTCGGTGAAGGTTTCGCCGTTCCGCTGCCAGGCGATCGTTGCGCCGTATGTTCCCATCTCCATCTCCTTTTTCCACGCAATTCCGGACGCAAAACCGTGGCACAGTTTTGCTGGAATTGCTCTATTTCGCGAATTCGGCCAGCTGCGTCATGATGACGGCAGCGCCCTGCAGGCGTTTTTCCGGCGTCGGCAAGTCGCGGGTCAGGAACAGGCTGTGATCGGGGCGGATCTTTGCCATCGTGCCCTGCTTGCCGATATAACCGACGAGGTTTGCCGGGTTGGGGAATTCCTTGTTGCGGAACTGCACGACGACACCCTTCGGGCCGGCATCGAGCTTTTCGACATTGGCGGTGCGGCAGAGCGACTTGATGTAGACGATCTTCAGCAGGTGCTGGACTTCGATCGGCATCGGGCCGAAGCGGTCGATCATCTCGGCGCCGAAGCCGTCGATCTCTTTGAGTTCAGTGATTTCCCCGAGACGGCGGTAGAGCGCCATGCGCAGATGCAGGTCGGGAACGTAAGTTTCCGGGATCATCACCGTCGTGCCGACCGAGATCTGCGGCGACCAGCCGGTATCGTGGATCTCGTCGACACCCTTGACCTCGGCGACCGCCTCTTCCAGCATCTGCTGATAAAGTTCGAAGCCGACTTCCTTGATATGGCCTGACTGCTCCTCGCCGAGCAGGTTGCCGGCGCCGCGAATATCGAGATCGTGGCTTGCCAGCTGGAAACCGGCTCCGAGCGTATCCAGCGACTGCAGCACCTTGAGGCGGCGTTCGGCGGTGGCCGTCAGCACCTTGTTGACCGGCAGGGTGAAGAGGGCGAAAGCGCGCACCTTCGAGCGGCCTACGCGGCCACGCAGCTGATAGAGCTGGGCAAGGCCGAACATGTCGGCACGGTGGACGATCAGCGTATTGGCTGTGGGCACGTCGAGGCCGGATTCGACGATGGTTGTGGACAACAGCACATCGTAGCGGCCTTCATAAAAGGCGTTCATGATGTCTTCGAGTTCGCCGGCCGGCATCTGGCCATGGGCAATGGCGACCTTCAGCTCCGGCACATCGGACTGCAGGAAGGCATGCACGTCCTCGAGATCGGCAAGCCTGGGGCAGACATAGAAGCTCTGGCCGCCGCGATAATGCTCGCGCATCAGCGTCTCGCGGATGACCAGGCTGTCGAAGGGCGAGATGAAGGTGCGCACCGCCATGCGGTCGACCGGCGGCGTGGTGATCAGCGACAATTCGCGCACGCCGGTCATGGCAAGCTGCAGGGTGCGTGGGATCGGCGTTGCCGACAGCGTCAGCACGTGCACGTCGCTTTTCAGTTCCTTCAGCCGCTCCTTGTGCTTGACGCCGAAATGCTGCTCCTCATCGATGACGAGCAGACCGAGATTGGCGAATTTGATGCCGGCGCCGAGCAGCGCATGGGTGCCGACGACGATATCGGTCTTGCCTTCCGCCACTTCCTTCTTGGTCAGCGCCAGCTCCTTGGCGCCGACGAGGCGCGAGGCCTGCTGGATGCGCACCGGCAGACCACGGAAACGGTCGGAGAAGGTCTTGAAATGCTGGCGGGAAAGCAGCGTCGTCGGCACGACGACGGCGACCTGGGCGCCGTTCATTGCCGCGACGAAGGCGGCGCGCAGTGCTACTTCGGTCTTGCCGAAGCCGACGTCGCCGCAGACGAGGCGATCCATCGGCCGGCCGGCACCAAGATCGGAGCGCACGGCTTCGATGGCGTTTTCCTGGTCCTCGGTCTCGTCATAGGGGAAGCGGGCGGCAAATTCGTCGTAAAGGCCTTCCGGCGTCGTCAGCATCGGCGCATGGCGCGTCAGGCGCTCGGCGGCGATGCGGATCAGCGCATCGGCCATGTCGAGCAGGCGCTTCTTGAGCTTGGCCTTGCGCATCTGCCAGGCGCCGCCGCCGAGCTTGTCGAGCTGGGCTTCGGTGCCCTCGCCGCCATAGCGCGAGAGCAGATCGATGTTTTCGACCGGCAGGAACAGCTTGGCCTCGTCGGCATATTGCAGCTCAAGGCAGGCATGCGGAGCACCAGCGGCCTCGATGGTCCTCAGCCCGATGAAGCGGCCGATGCCATGTTCGGCGTGGACGACGATCGAGCCTTCGTCGAGACCGGCGACTTCCGAGATGAAATCGGCTGCGCGCTTGCGGCGCTTGGAGCGGCGCACCATGCGGTCGCCTAGGATGTCCTGCTCGCCGATGACGACGAGGTCGCCCGCCTCGAAGCCGGCTTCGAGACTGAGCACGGCAGCGGCCGCCTCGCCCCTCGCCAGCGAGCCGACATCCTTCAACGCCTCGATCGGCTTGACCTTTTCCAGCCCGTGTTCGTTCAGCACCTGCAGCAGGCGCTCCAGCGAGCCTTCGGTCCAGGCGGTAACCAGCACTTTGGCGCCGGCGGCACGGCGGTCGGCAATATGCTTGACGACGACGTCGAAGATGTTGATGCGCTCGGCATCGCCGCCGCCTTCGGCATTGGTGCGAGCCCAGCGCTGGCCCTGGCGGGCATCGACATTGACGACCCGCCGCGCCTCGCCCTCATGTTCGTTGAAGGGGCTGATGCGGATCGCGCCGAGCGCGTCGAGGGTTTTGACGAAAAGCTTGCTGTCGAGATAGAGCTGGCCCGGCGTCACCGGCTTGTAAGGCGTGCCCTGCGTCATCTGTCCCTTGGCCGGCTGGCCGGAATTCAGGCGGGCATCGTAATAATCAAAAACGAGCTTGGAGCGCTCCTCTGCTGCCTCACGCACCGTATGGTCGATGACGATACGGAAGCCGCTCAAATAATCGAAGACAGTATCGAGCTTCTCGTAGAAAAGCGGCAGCCAGTGCTCCATGCCGGGATAACGGCGGCCTTCGGAGACGGCAAGATAGAGCGCGTCGTCGCGGGTGGTCGCGCCGAAAGCGGAGAGGTAATTCTTACGGAAACGGCTGATCGTATCGGGCGTCAGCGTCACCTCGCTCATCGGATTGAGATCGAGGGAGCGCACCTGCCCGATCGTGCGCTGGCTTGCCGGATCGAAGCTGCGGATGCTCTCCAGCGTGTCGCCGAAGAAATCGAGGCGGACCGGCTCTTCGGAACCCGGCACGAAGACGTCGAGAATGCCGCCGCGCACGGCATATTCGCCGACCTCGCGAACGGTCGCGACGCGCTCGAAGCCGTTGCGCTCCAGGCGACCGGCGAGATCGTCCATACGCAGCTGGTTGCCGAGACGGGCCGAAAAAGTCAGGCTTTCGATGATATCCTGCGGCGCCACCTTCTGCAGCATGGCATTGGCGGTGACGAGCACGATTGCCGCATGCGGCTTCTTGCGATGGGCGATGAGACCGCCGAGTGCGGCAAGTCGGCGGGCCGAGGTGTCGGCGCTTGGTGAGACGCGGTCATAGGGCAGACAGTCCCAGGCCGGCAGGGTGAGAACCGGAATGTCGGGGGCGACAAAGCCCAGCATCTGTTCGAGATCGGCCATGCGGTGGCCGTCGGACATGACATAGGCGACCGGCTCTCCCGTTCGGGCGAGCTCGGCGAGCAGCAGCGTCTCGAGACCTGCCGGCACATTGCCGATCGTCAGCGGCTCGGCAATGGCCGCAAGCTTCTTCGCATCGAAACCAGGGATCATTCCGGCGTCCTGAGGGGCTTGTCAAAATCGGGCTTATAGGCGGCGATGCGGGCAAACATCGGTGTCTGGAAACGCTCAGGCACCGGCCATGTTCCCATGATCCAGCGGACGAGATCATTGTCCTCTTCCGCCATGATCGTCTCGAACTCGTCGAGTTCGGCTTCCGACAGAGTCGCGACCTCGGCTTCGGCGAACTGGCCGAAGACCAGATCCATCTCGCGGATGCCGCGATGCCAGCAGCGGAAAAGGATTCTGCGGCGGCGCGGGTCGAGACCGGCACTCGTGAGCGTGACACCTGTCATGGCATTACCTTCCTGTTGATGCGCCTCTATAGACCCTGGAAAGCGGCTTGTCAGCCTTGCCAAGGCCGCATTGTTCATCGCATTTTGGCCGCATGCGCCCCGCCATTCTCGATCCTCTGTTTTCCCCCATTTCTGGCCTTCCGGGCGTCGGCCCGAAGATCGCCGACCTGCTGGTCAAGCTGCTCGGGCGCGAGACGCTGGAGGATTGCCGGGTCATCGATCTGCTCTTCCACGCGCCCTTTTCGCTGATCGACCGGCGCAACCAGCCTGGAATCGCCCGCGCGCCGCAGGGCGCGATCGTGACGATCACGGCGCGCGTTGACCGCCACCAGGTGCCGCCGGGCGGCAAAAGCAATATCCCCTACCGCGTCTTCCTGCATGACGAGACCGGCGAGCTGACGCTCGTCTTCTTCCGCGGACAGGCGGCGTGGCTGGAAAAGCAGCTGCCTGTTGACGCGGAGGTGACGGTCAGCGGCAAGATCGACTGGTTCAACGGCCGCGCCTCGATGGTGCATCCCGACTATATCGTCAGGGCCGACGAGGCGGAGAGCCTGCCGCTGGTCGAGCCGATCTATCCGCTGACGGCGGGACTTTCGCCGAAGACGCTGCGCAAGATCATCGACGCCGGCCTGCCGCGTTTTCCCGAGCTGCCGGAATGGATCGATCTGGCGCTGACGGAGAAACAAGGCCTGCCGTCGATCCGCGACAGTTTCCACATGCTGCACGAGCCGCGCGATCCCAGCAATATCGACCCGCAGGCCCCTGCCCGGCGGCGGCTTGCCTATGACGAATTCCTCGCCGGCCAGCTGTCGCTGAGCCTAGTGCGGCAGAGGCTGCGCAAGGTGGCCGGCCAGCCGGTCACTGCGACCGGCGCCATCAGCAGCAAGATCCTGAAAACCTTGCCCTTCTCGCTTACCGGCAGCCAGAACGAGGCAATCGCCGAGGTTTTGAAGGATATGGCCGGCAACGAGCGCATGCTGCGGCTGCTGCAGGGCGATGTCGGTTCCGGCAAGACGCTGGTGGCGCTGATGGCGATGGCGGCGGTGATCGAGAGCGGCGGCCAGGCCGTGCTGATGGCGCCGACCGAAATCCTGGCGCGGCAGCACCATGCAACGATCTCGAAATTCGCCGTCTCCGCCGGGCTCGGCATCGAGGTGCTGACCGGGCGCACCAAGGGACGCGAACGGGAGGAAATCCTGGAGCGAATCGCCTCGGGCGCCGCCCAGATCATCATCGGCACGCATACGCTGTTCCAGGACAGCGTCGCCTACGCCAATCTGATGCTTGCCGTCGTCGACGAGCAGCACCGTTTCGGCGTGCATCAGCGCCTGCGGCTGACCGCCAAGGGCCTCTCGCCGCATATGCTTGTCATGACGGCGACGCCGATCCCGCGCACGCTGGTGCTCGCCGCCTTCGGCGATATGGACGTCTCCAAGCTCACCGAGAAACCGGCCGGCCGCAAGCCGATCCAGACGATCACCGTGCCGATGGAACGGACCGGCGAAATCGTCGGACGGCTGCAAAGCGCAATCACCGAGGGCAAGAAGGCCTACTGGATCTGCCCGCTGGTCGAGGAGTCCGAAGAGCTCGACCTGATGTCGGCCGAGGAACGGCATGCAACGCTGGTCTCAGCACTTGGCCCCGGTATCGGCCTCATCCACGGTCGCATGAGCGGGCCGGAGAAGGACGCGGCGATGATGGCGTTCAAGAACGGCGAGACCCGGCTGCTCGTCGCCACGACCGTCGTCGAGGTCGGTGTCGACGTGCCGGATGCGACGATCATGGTGATCGAACATGCCGAACGCTTCGGCTTGGCGCAACTGCATCAGCTGCGCGGCCGCGTCGGGCGCGGAGACGAAGCCTCGACATGCATCCTGCTCTACAAGGGGCCGCTCGGCGAGACCGGCCATGCCAGGCTTTCGATCATGCGGGAGACGGAGGATGGCTTCCGCATTGCCGAGGAGGACCTGAAGCTGCGCGGTGAAGGCGAATTGCTCGGCACAAGGCAATCCGGCACGCCGGGCTTCCGCATCGCCAGCCTCGAGGCGCATGCCGACCTGTTGGAGATTGCCCGCAAGGATGCCGCTTACCTCATCGAGCGGGATCCGGAGCTGACCAGCGAAAGGGGAGCGGCGATCCGCACCCTGCTCTATCTCTTCCGCCGCGACGAGGCGATCCGTTTTCTCAGGGCTGGATAAAGCGCGCCGCGGCGCGCTTTAAGTCTCCTTCCATGCATGTCTTTATCCCAAAACCGCTGAACACTTTTGGGCGACATGCATCATTCAGCTTTGGAAACCGCCACCGGCTTCGGCCGCGGCAAATGCTTCTGCTTCGGATCAGCCGGCTTGTGTTCTGGCGCCACGAGCCCGCCTGAAATCAGGAACTTGGCGGCGTCTTCCGGCGACATATCGAGCATGACGATCTTCTCGCGCGGTACGAAGATGAGGAAGCCGGCCGTCGGCACCGGCGTCGGCGGCAGGAAGACGGCGACCATGTCCTGGCCCATCGCATTGAACTTCGAAGCGATTTCGCCCTTGGCGTCGGTGGCGATGAAGATCAGTGCCCAGAGGCCGGGACCCGGATATTCGATGAGGCCGACCTTCTTGAAGGAGTTCGCCTGTTCCTTCAGCACGGTTTCGAAAATCTGTTTCACGCTTCTGTAGATCGTGCGCACCAGCGGCATGCGCTGAACGATCGATTCGCCGAAACGGACGATGCTCTGGCCGATGAGGTTCTTGCCGAGGAAGCCGACGACGGTGATCAGCACGATGGCAATCAGCAGGCCGAAACCGGGAATGGCGAAATTGAGATAGCTTTCCGGATTCCAACGCGCCGGAATATAGGGCCGGACCCAGCTGTCCGACCAATGGATGAAGGTCCAGGTCAGCCAGATGGTAATCGCGATCGGCGCGCAGATGATCAGTCCTGCGAGAAAATTATTCCTCAGCCGGGTCGCGACCGGCATTCTGGGGGTGTTGTCGGTCATCGTTTCCTGATGATCTCCATCTCAGTCGTGGACAGGCCGGTACGCCGGCCCTTCCCCCTTGTCCGCGGACCAAAACTGCCAGAATTCGGGGCGTCGCACAATATGTTTCGGCGCGTAGGTCCCGGCGTTACAGGCTTATTCCACCGTCACGGATTTCGCCAGGTTGCGCGGCTGATCGACATCGGTGCCCATGAAGACGGCGGTGTGATAGGCGAGCAGCTGGATCGGCAGCGAGAAGATCATCGGCGCGATGATTTCATCGACCACAGGCAGGGTGATCGTCGCCATGGTCGGCAGTTTCGAAGCCGCTGCACCGGCCTCGTCGGTGATAAAGATGATGCGGCCGCCGCGGGCTGCGACCTCCTGCATGTTCGAGACGGTCTTTTCGAAGAAACGGTCGTAAGGGGCGATGACGATGACAGGCATGTTCTCGTCGATCAGTGCGATCGGTCCGTGCTTCAATTCGCCAGCGGCGTAACCTTCGGCATGGATATAGGAAATTTCCTTGAGCTTCAGCGCACCTTCCATGGCGAGCGGGAAGCTGGTGCCGCGGCCGAGATAGAGCACGTCCTTGCACTTCGACAGCTCGCGCGACAGGCTTTCCATCTGCGGCTGAATAAGGTTCAGCACCCGGCTCATGATGCGCGGCATTTCGGCGAGATGGCGCACCAGCGCCCTCTCCTCGTCAGCACTCACCGTGCCGCGCGCTTTGCCGGCGCCAATCGCCAGCGCTGCCAGCACGGCAAGCTGGCAGGTGAAGGCTTTGGTCGAGGCGACGCCGATTTCCGGGCCGGCCATGATCGGGAAGACGGCGTCGGATTCGCGCGCGATCGTCGATTCGCGAACATTGACGACGGCGCCGATCTTCAACCCGTTGTCGCGGCAATAACGCAAGCATGCCAGCGTATCGGCGGTCTCGCCGGACTGGGAGATGAAGAGTGCTGCCTGCGACGGCGACAGCGGCATTTCCCGGTAGCGGAACTCGGAGGCAACGTCGATCTCGACCGGCAGGCGAGCATAACGCTCGAACCAGTATTTGCCGACGAGGCCGGCGAGATAGGCAGTGCCGCAGGCCGAGATCGCAAGGCCGGTCACCGCCTTGAAGTCGATCGCGGCCGCATTGGCGCCGATCGTATTCTCGGCGAAATCGACATAATGGCTGAGAGCGTGAGAGATCACCTCCGGCTGCTCGTAGATTTCTTTTTCCATGAAGTGGCGGTGGTTGCCCTTGTCGACGACATAGGCGGTCGCCTGCGAGATCTGGCGGGCGCGTTTGACCGGCTTGCCGGCGAAATCGAGCACCGCGACGCCGTCGCGGGTGAGGACGGCGAAATCGCCGTCGACGAGATAGGTGATCTCGTTGGTGAAGGGCGAAAGCGCGATCGCGTCCGAGCCGAGGAACATCTCGCCGCGGCCATAGCCGACGGCGAGCGGCGGGCCGGAACGGGCGGCCATGATCGTGTCGGGATCGGCCTTGAGCATGATGGCCAGCGCATAGGCGCCGGTCACCCGGTTCAGCATCTTCAGCATGGCGGCGCGCGGCTCCAGGCCTTCGCGCAGGTATTTCGCCATCAGATGGGCAACGACTTCGGTGTCGGTCTGGGTTTGGAAGACCGAACCCTCTTCGGTCAGTTCGTCGCGAAGCTCGGAAAAATTCTCGATGATGCCATTATGGACGACGGCGACGCCTTCGACGAAATGCGGATGGGCATTGGTCTCGTTCGGAACGCCATGGGTCGCCCAGCGCGTGTGGGCGATGCCGACGATGCCGGGCAGCGGTTCGCTGTCGAGGCGCTTTTCCAGATTGAACAGCTTGCCCTCGGCGCGGCGGCGATCCATCACGCCGTCATGAATTGTGGCGACGCCGGCGGAATCGTAACCGCGATATTCGAGACGCTTCAGCGCATCGACCAGGCGCCCGGCAACAGGCGCAGTTCCGACGATCCCCACAATGCCGCACATATAGTATCCCCACTCGAGCATTTCCTGAATCCGGAAATGCTCTTCTGTTTGTCTTTGCGCAATTCCGGACGCAAAACCGCTGCGCACTTTTGCTGGAATTGCTCTAGGCTTCGATGAGGCCAGTCCTAACGATTCCTGCTTATTTCTCAATCACCTCGGCGGTCACTTTCAATTTCCGCCGGTTACGCAAGGCCGGTCAGGCTTTCGCCTTATTCGCCGCCTTGATGGCGAGCGCACGCTCGCGCAGCAGCGTCGCGCGGCCGGGCTTGATCTCCTGCCGGGCACGGCCGAGCGCCAGCGCGTCGGCCGGCACGTTGGCGGTGATGACGCTGCCGGAGGCGATATAGGCGCCGTCGCCAATCGTCACCGGCGCGACCAGCGAGGAATTGGAACCGATGAAGGCGTTTTCGCCGATCACCGTCTCGCTCTTGTTGACGCCGTCATAGTTGCAGGTGATCGTGCCGGCACCGATATTGCTGCCGGCGCCGATGACGGCATCACCGATATAAGTCAGGTGGTTGACCTTGGCGCCCTCGCCGAGCCGGCCATTCTTGACCTCGCAGAAATTGCCGACCTTCGAACCGGTGCCAAGATCCGCACCCGGCCGCAGTCGCGCAAAGGGCCCGACGGTCGCGCCCTGGCTGACATGGGCGCCCTCGATATGCGAGAAGGCATGGATGACGGCGCCGCTGTCGATAACAGTACCAGGGCCGAAGACGACGTTCGGCTCGATCAACGCATCCTGGCCGATGACGGTATCGTAGGAGAGAAAAACCGTTTCTGGCGCGATCATGGTGACGCCTGAAAGCATCATCTGGTGGCGGCGACGCTCCTGCCAGAAACGCTCGATCACGGCGAGTTCGGCACGGGTGTTGCAGCCGGTCATCTCGATCTCGGGAGCATCGACGGCGGTGACGCGTCCGCCGAGCGAACGGGCGATCTCGACGAGATCGGTCAGGTAGAATTCGCCCTTGGCATTGGCATTGCCGATGCGCGTGAGAAGATCGAGCGCCTTTCTGCCGTTGATCGCCATCAGTCCGCTGTTGCACCAAGTGACGGTGCGCTCGGCATCGGTCGCATCTTTCTCCTCGCGGATGGCGATGAGTTCGCCGTCCTTGACAAGCAGGCGGCCGTAGCCGGTCGGGCGGTCGGTGTGGAAACCGATGACGACGACATCGCTGCCATCGGCAAGGCCCTGGCGAGCGGCCTTCAGCGGTCCGTCGGTCTGCAGCGGCACGTCGCCATAGGTGACGAGAATATCGTCATAGCCCTTGGCGATCGCGTCGCGCGCCGCCTGCACTGCATGGCCGGTGCCGAGGCGTTCCTTCTGCAGATAGGATTCGATGCTGACGCCGCCGATGCTCGCCGCCTTTGCCACGTCCTCGGCATCACGGCCGACGACAAGGGCGACGGACGAGATGCCGGCGGAGGCGACCGCCTCGACCACATGGGCGATCATCGGCCGTCCGGCGACCGGATGCAGCACCTTCGATTTCGAGGATTTCATCCGCGTGCTGTCACCGGCGGCAAGGATGACGGCAAGACAAGTGCGTTCCATGATTTGCTCCGCGAATCCGCGCCATGAGGCGGCTTTATCGCCTCATACTGCAAAAATCCCTAAATCGGAATCGATTTAAGGATAAATCGCTGTCGATATGCAAAGCCTTCACAAAGGTGAAATTGCGGCCGAAATCGATCCTATGACGGCCTCGGAACCGCGGGCCGCGAAGGCTTCGTGCACATGAATGCGACCGTCCAGGATGACGTCCTCCATCGCACGGCGCGCGGCGGCGTTATCGCCGGACACGATCGCATCGACGATGCGCATATGGGTGTCGGCGATATTGGCGAAGCCGTTTTCGGTTGGCGGCGTGCTCATCCGGAACATGCCGACGAGAGCCGCTTCGATGAGGCTGCCCAGTGTCCGCATGAAGGGATTGTGCGAGGCTTCGGCGATCGCCAGGTGAAAATGAAGGTCGGCGAGTGCCAGGCTGTCGGCCGTATGACCCGCCGCTGCCATCTCGAGCGCCAGCCCGCGCAGCGTCTCGATCTCCTCGGCATTCGCCCGTTCAGCGACGAGACCGGCGGCGAAGGGTTCGAAGGCGAGGCGAATATCGTAGAGTTGCAACAGGAATTCTTCCGTCACGCCGTTGTCGAAGTGCCAGGCGATAATCTCGCTGTCGAACATGTTCCAGAGATTCTTCTCGGTCACACGCGTGCCGACCCGGGCCTTGGCGACGACCATGCCCTTGGCGGCGAGCGTCTTCATCGTCTCGCGCAAGACCGTGCGGGACACTTTGAAACGCTGCGCCAGTTCCGTATCGCCCGGCAGGATCGAGCCGACGGGATAGGTGCCGGCGACGATCGCCTTGCCGAGCTCGTCGACGACCTGAGCGTGGCTCGTCCGGGTTCTGCGCCCCGTCTTGCGTGTCTCGTCCAATTTGTAGCGCAAGCGATCCGTCTCCCCCTCAGGCGTACCTCTTGTTCAGACTGGAAATGAACAGGATGGCTTTCTGCATCAGGATGAATGCAAACAGCAGAAGACCAATCAGAATCTTGGTCCACCAGCTCGACAGCGTACCATCGAAGGTGATGTAGGTCTGAATGAGCCCCTGGATCAGGATCCCGATCAAGGTTCCCGCCACGAATCCCGCTCCTCCGGTCAGCAGCGTCCCCCCAATGACCACCGCCGCGATGGCATCGAGTTCGACGCCGACTGCTGCAAGAGAATATCCGGCAGAGGTGTACAGCGAAAAAACGATCCCGGATAGGCCCGCCAGAAAGCCCGACAGCGCATAGATCTGGATTGTCGTGCGGCCGACCGGCACGCCCATCAGCCGCGCCGTCTGCGGACCGCCGCCGAGTGCATAGACATTGGTGCCGAAGCGGGTGCGCTGGGCGATGAAGATGCCGACGGCAAAGACCAGAAGCATGATGCCGCCGATCAGCGTCAGCCGCCCGCCGCCGGGCAGACGATAGTAGAGGCTCGTCAGCGTCGAATAATATTCGTGATCGATCGGGATGCTGTCGATCGAGAGCACGAAGGCCATGCCGCGTGCCAGGAACATGCCGGCAAGCGTGACGATGAAGGCCGGCATTTCGAGATAATGGACGATCGCGCCCATGATACCACCAAAGACAGTGGTGATGACGAGCACGATCGCGAAAGCGAGCAGCGGATGGATCGAGGTGTTCTGCAGGATCACCGCGAGGAAGACGCCGGTAAAGGCGATGACCGAGCCGATCGACAGATCGATGCCGCCCGAAATGATGACGAAAGTCATGCCAACGGCGGCAATGCCGAGAAAGGCGTTGTCGGTCAAAAGATTGCCGATGACGCGCGTCGACAGAATGTTCGGATATTGCAGCGCGCAGCCGGCATAGGCGAGCACGAAGATGACGATGGTCGCAAGCAGCGGCAGGTATTTGGAGTTCATTTCGGCTGCTCCCTACCGCCCTGCCGGCGGCTGGCGAAGATGGCGAGCGATTGCACCGCCGGCGACTGGATGACGAGGATGACGATAATGATGACGGCCTTGATGATCAGGTTGAATTCAGGTGGGAAGCCGGCGGACAGGATGCCGGTATTCACCGCCTGGATGATCATCGCGCCGATCAGCGATCCGAGAATGCTAAAGCGGCCGCCGAGCAGCGAATTGCCGCCGACGACGACGGCGAGGATGGCGTCGAGTTCCAACCATAGGCCGGCATTATTGGCATCGGCGCCCTTGATGTCGGCTGCGACGATGATGCCCGCGATCGAGGCGCAGAGCCCGCTCAGCATATAGACCGCCATCAGCAGCACCGGCGTTTGAATGCCGGAGAGCGTGCTGGCGCGGCGATTGATGCCGACGGCCTCGATCAGCATGCCTAGCGCCGTGCGGCGGACGAGCAGGATGACGAGCAGGCCGACGAGAAGCCAGATGACGACAGGCATCGGCAGGAGCAGCAGCGAACCGCTGCCGAAGAAGGTGAGGCCATCATTATTGAAGGTCAGGATGGCGCCTTCGGTGATCAGCTGGGCGATGCCGCGGCCGGCGACCATCAGCACTAGCGTCGCGATGATCGGCTGGATATTGAGGACCGCCACCAGGAAACCGTTCCAGACACCGCAGGCAAGCCCGATCGCAAGCGTCAGGATAATGGTATAAGAGACTGAATTTCCAGAGACAATCGATGACGCGGCAACGGCGCCGCAGATGGCGATGACCGCACCGACGGACAGGTCGATGCCCTTGGTGGCGATGACCAGCGTCATGCCGATCGCCAGCAGCGCCACCGGCGCGCCGCGGTTCAGCACGTCGATCAGGCTGCCATAGAGGCGGTCATTCTGAACCACGACATTAAAAAACTGCGGGGACGTTATGAAATTCAACAGAAGAATGACAACGAGCGCAATTAATTGCGGCGCCAGGCGATATGCCAGCGCTTTCAGCGAGGACCTCATGCATCCTCCATCTTGTGTTCAGCGGCGGCGATGGCTTCGACGATGCCGGCAGCGGTGATACGCTCGCCTGTCAGTTCGGCGATATGCTGTCTGTCGCGAAGTACGATGACACGTGAACTATAGGCGACAAGCTCTTCAAGTTCCGAGGAAATCACGATGAGCGACATGCCACCGGCGCAGAGCTCTTCGATGAGCCGGATGATCTCGGCATGGGCACCGACATCAATGCCGCGGGTCGGCTCGTCGAGGATCAGAAACTTCGGATTGGTCGCCAGCCAGCGGGCGAGGATCGCCTTTTGCTGATTGCCGCCTGACAGTAGCCGGATCGGCTTCTCGCGATCGGTGGTGCGGATATCGAGCGCCTTGATGTAGCGGTCGGCAAGCGTGTTCTGTTCGGCGCGCGACAGCGGCCGCGTCCAGCCGCGGCGGGCCTGGAGCGCAAGTGCGATGTTCTCCCTGATCGACAGGTCGCCGATGATGCCATCGGTCTTGCGGTCCTCGGGGCAGAAGCCGAAACCCTTTGCGATCGCGGCGCGCGGGCTCGAAATCGTCACCGGCTGGCCGTCGATCGTGGCGCTGCCGCTGTCGGCATGCTCGATGCCGAAAAGCAGTTCGGCGGTTTCGGTGCGGCCGGAACCGAGCAGCCCGGCGACGCCGACTACTTCTCCGGCGCGCACTTCAAGGTCGAAAGGTTTGACCTTGCCGCGTTTGCCATAGCCTGAAAAGCGGTAGCGGACGTCGCCGGCCGCAAGGCTGCGTTCCCTGACAGTCTCTTCGACATGCGCCAGCTCGCGGCCGAGCATCATGGCGATCAGGCCCTGGCGCGGCAGATCGGCGGCGTCGCGGGTGCCGACGAGCTTGCCGTTGCGCAGCACGGTAATGCGGTCGCTGATCGCATAGACCTGCTCGAGAAAATGGGTGATGAAGACGATGCCCAGGCCGCGCTTCTTCAGGTCGTCGATGATGCGGAAGAGCAGCGCCACCTCCTGGTTGTCGAGACTTGCCGTGGGCTCGTCGAGGATCAGCACCTTGCCTGAGAGATCGACGGCGCGGGCGATGGCAACCACCTGCTGGACAGCGACGGAAAAACGGCCAAGTTCGGCGGTAACGTCGATATCGATGCCGTAGCCGGTGAGCAGATCGCGCGCCTTGCGGTTCATTGCGCGCACGTCGGTCATGCCGAACCGTCTTGGCTGGCGTCCGAGAAAGAGGTTTTCGGCGACGCTTAGATTGGCCAGCAGGTTGACCTCCTGGTAGACCGTGCCGATGCCGAGCTTCTGGGCGGCGAGCGTATTGGCCGGATTGATTTCCTGGCCGTCGAGCGCCAGGCTGCCTTCATCACGATGATAGGCGCCGGTGATGCACTTGATCAGCGTCGACTTGCCGGCGCCGTTCTCGCCCAGCAATGCGTGCACCTCGCCTCTGCGGAGCGTGAAATCGACCTTATCCAGCGCCACCGCGCCAGGAAAGAATTTCGATATTCCGGAGGCCGCGAGAACGTTCTCGAAATCGTGAGTCATAAGGGTCTGTTTTCCTGATATTGACGGCAAAAGCCGCGCCGCGGCCGGACATGATGTCCCAAGGCGGCGAGGCAGTTCCGCACCGGTCCATGACGGGCCGGTGCGGTTCTACAGCGCCGCCTGGTCTTTTGAGACGCATAAGGACGCTGTAGCGCTTTGAATTGCTGCATGATTTGTCCCGAAATCGAATTCCGATTTAAGGAATTATGCAGCAGTGTCACATCAGATCAGTAGCCCTGACCCTTCTTCTCTTCGTAGACCTTCATCGGCTCGTCGGCAGGCGTGTAGAGCTTCGACTCGGTCTGGATCCATTTGGCCGGAGCCTTCTTGTCCTTCAGATAGGCTTCGAGCGCATCGAAGGCCGGACCTGCCATATTCGGCGTCAGCTCGACCGTGGCATTGGCCTCGCCTTCGGACATGGCCTTGAAGATATCGGGCACGGCGTCGATGGAGACGACGAGGATATCCTTGCCGGGCTTCAGGCCGGCTTCCTTGATCGCCTGGATGGCGCCGACGGCCATGTCGTCGTTATGGGCGTAGAGAGCGCAGATATCCTTGCCGCCATTCTCGGCCTTCAGGAAGCTTTCCATGACTTCCTTGCCCTTGGTGCGGGTGAAGTCACCGGTCTGGCTGCGAACGATCTTGAGGTTGTCGTGGCCGGCAAGGGCCTCTTCGAAGCCCTTCTTGCGGGCGATGGCCGGCGACGAACCGGTTGTGCCCTGAAGTTCAACGACATTGCACTTCTTGTCGCCGACGGTCTTGACCAGGAAGTCGCCTGCGACCTTGCCTTCATGGACCAGGTCCGACGTAACAGCCGTCAGATAGAGATCGTCCGGAGCCTTGATGGTACGGTCGAGAAGGATGACCGGAATCTTGGCTTCCTTGGCTTCCTTGAGAACGTCGTCCCAGCCGGTTTCAACGACCGGAGCAATGAGAATGGCATCGACGCCCTGAGCAATGAAAGAGCGCAGAGCCTTGATCTGGTTTTCCTGCTTCTGCTGCGCATCGGCAAACTTCAGATCGATGCCGCGCTTCTTGGCCTGCTCCTTGGTCACGGTCGTTTCAGCCGCACGCCAGCCCGATTCCGAGCCGATCTGCGAGAAGCCGACAGTGAGGCCGGCGGCTGAAGCCGAACCGAACATGCAGGCAGCCAGAATCGTGGCACTCAAAAGTGCAGTCTTCAATTTCATGATTTCCTCCCAATGCCGCATCTCGCGGCGCAGGGGTCAAAAAATCATATAGTATTACTTTTGTAAATCGGAATCTTGGGATGCATTGCAGCAAAAAAGAGCGCCCATTAGGGGCGCTCTTCGCATCTGCGAGATGGCTACGGGATTATTTACCCGGCAGCTTATCGTCGACGCCTTCGACATAGAAGTTCATGCCGAGCAGGGTGCCGTCATCGGCCTTCTCGCCGGCCTTCAGCCAGGGCGTTCCGTCCTGCTTGTTGATCGGTCCGGTGAAGGGATGCAGTTCGCCTGATTTGATCTTGGCTTCGGTTTCCTCGGCCATCTTCTTCACGTCGTCGGGCATGTTGGTATAGGGCGCCATCTTCAGGATGCCGTCCTTCAGGCCGTCCCAGCTCTGCTCGGACTTCCAGGTGCCATCCAGAAGAGCGTGAACGCGCTTGGAGTAGTAGGTCCCCCAAGTGTCGACAATTGCCGTCAGCTGAGCCTTCGGGCCTACTGCGATCATGTCGGAGGCCTGACCGAAGGCGTGGATGCCGCGTTCTTCGGCCACCTGCATCGGCGCGGTCGTGTCGGTGTGCTGCGTCAAGACGTCGACGCCCTGGTCGACCATCGCCTTGGCGGCATCGGCTTCCTTGCCGGGGTCGAACCAGGTGTTGACCCAGATGACCTTCAGCTTGAAGCTCGGATCGACCGACCTGGCGCCCTGCTCGAACGAGTTGATGCCCATCACGACTTCGGGAATCGGGAAGGAGGCGATATAGGCCGCGCCGTGATTCTTCGAGGTCTTGGCGGCGATCTGGCCGAGGATGTAGCGGCCTTCATAGAAGCGGGAATTGTAGGTCGCAAGGTTCGGGCCGGCCTTGTAGCCGGTGCCATGCTCGAACTTGACCTTCGGGAACTTGGCGGCGACCTTCACCGTCGCATCCATGAAGCCGAAGGACGTCGTGAAGATCAGCTTGCAGCCGGAACGGGCAAGGCGCTCGATGGCGCGCTCGGCATCCGGGCCTTCCGGGACGTTTTCGAGGTAAGGCGTGTCGATCTTGTCGCCGAACTCGGCCTGGACCTGCTGGCGGCCGAGATCGTGGGCCTGCGAATAACCGCCGTCGGTATGCGAACCGACGTAGACGAAGCAGACCTTGGTCTTGTCCGCGGCGTGAGCAGCGGAAGAGATGCCGATCACGGCGGCAGCCGAGGCGGCAAGTGTGAATGCTAACTTCTTCATGGGGACCCCTGTTGGTTTGAAGTTATTGCGGAAACCCGTCTTTGTTGTTGCTTTATCGCTCCGGCACGAAGGCTTTTCCGAGCGACGCGGGCGTGTTGATCAACGTCGTGCGGCGATTATGGGAAATGATGATGAGAACCACAATAGTCGCGGCATAGGGCAGCATCGAAAGGTACTGCGAGGGAATGCCGAGACCGAAGGCCTGCGCGTGAAGCTGCAGGATGGTGACTGCGCCGAAGAGATAGCCGCCGGCAAAGACCCGCCACGGCCGCCAGGAGGCGAAGACCACCAGCGCCAACGTGATCCAGCCGCGGCCGGCTGACATGTTCTCGGCCCATTGCGGGGTGTAGACGAGCGAAAGCTGCGCCCCGGCAAGACCGGCGCAGGCGCCGCCGAACATCACCGCCAGATATCGCGTGCGGATGACATGAATGCCGAGCGCGTGGGCCGAACCGTGATTGTCGCCGATCGCCCTGAGCTTCAGCCCGGTCCGGCTGCGAAACAGAAACCAGCTGACGCCGACCACGAGCGCGATCGACAGGTAGAAGATCAAGTCCTGCCTGAAGAGAACATGGCCAACGACCGGAAGATCCGACAGGACCGGAATGACGATCTCTCCCAGCCGGATGCCGGGCATGCCGACATAGGCTTCGCCAAGCATGCCTGAGGCGCCGAGGCCGAGAAGGGTGAGCGCCAGACCGGTCGCCACCTGGTTCGCCACCAGGGTCAGCGTCAGGAAGGCAAACAGAAGAGAGAAAAGCGCGCCTGCCGCAATGCCGCAGACGATGCCGACATAGGGCGAGCCCGACATCTGCGCGCCGGCAAACGCGGCAACCGCGCCCATGATCATCATGCCCTCGACACCGAGATTGAGAACGCCGGAACGCTCGGCCACGAGTTCACCGAGTGCGGCGATGACGAGCGGCGTCGAGGCGGTGATGACAGTCAGCAGAATGGCTTCGAAGATGCTCATGCCACCCTGCCCCTTAGCCGCGACCAGACAATGCGGATTTTGTAATAGATCAGCGTATCGCAGGAGAGCACGAAGAAGAGCAGCAGGCCCTGGAAGACGCGGGTGACCTTGTCGGAAACGCCGAGCGAAAGCTGGGCGGCCTCGCCGCCGAGATAGGTCAGCGCCAGCACCAGGCCGGATGCGATGATGCCGAGCGGATTGAGGCGGCCGAGGAAGGCGACGATGATGGCGGTGAAGCCGTAGCCCGGCGAGATCGCCGGCTGCAGGTGGCCGATCGAGCCCGAGACCTCGGCTATCCCGGCAAGGCCGGCAAGAGCGCCCGAGAAGAGAAAGCTGAACCAGATCATCTTCTTCGACGAAAAGCCGGCAAAGCGCCCTGCCCGCTCCGATTGGCCGAGCACGACGATCTCGAAGCCTTTCAGCGTATAGCGCAGCATGAACCAGACGCCGATTGCGGCGACAATGGCGAAGATGAAGGCCCAATGGGCGCGGCCGGACTCTTCCCAGATCGCCGGCAGCACGGCCTCCGGTGCGAAATCACGGGAAACCGGAAAGTTGAAGCCCTTCGGATCGCGCCAGGCGCCGCGGATCAGCCAGTCGAGGAAGAGCTGGGCGATATAGACCAGCATCAGTGACGTCAGGATCTCGTTGGTATTGAAATGCGCTTTCAGCAGCGCCGGAATGGCGGCGAAAAGCGCACCGCCGAGCGCGCCAAGGATCAGCATCAGTGGCAGCACGAGCGGCGAATGCCAGTCGTAAAAGACGATCGGCAGATAGGAACCGGTAATGGCGCCGATGGTGAACTGGCCCTCGGCGCCGATATTCCAGTTATTCGACCGGTAACAGACTGCCAGGCCGACGGCGATCAGGATCAGAGGGGCGGCCTTGATCGCCAGCTCGTGCAGCGACCAGACCTCGAGCAGCGGCTCGATGAAGAAGGCGTCGAGTGCCTCGACCGGGTCCTTGCCGAGCATGGCGAACATGATGGCGCCGAATACCAGCGTCAGGACAAGGGCAAGCAGCGGCGAGACGAAGGCGAAGAGCTTCGAGACGTCGGGCCGTTTTTCAAGTTCAATGCGCATGGGGCGCCTCCGGGGCAGAGCTGCTCTCGTGCAGTCCGCCCATCAGCAGTCCGATCCTTTCCCGCGTCAGTTCGCCGGCCGGGAACGGGCGGGAAAGACGGCCTTCGCAGATGACGGCAATATCGGTCGCCACTTCGAAGATCTCATCGAGATCCTGGCTGATGACGACGACGGCTGAACCAGCTCTTGCGAGATCGACGAGCGCCTGGCGAATGCGGCTTGCAGCCCCGGCATCGACGCCCCAGGTCGGCTGGTTGACGACGAGTACTGCCGGCTGACGGTCGAGCTCGCGGCCGACGATAAACTTCTGCAGGTTTCCGCCGGACAAGGAGCCGGCCGCCGGGTCATCGCCGCTCTTGCGGACATCCATGGCCTCGGAAATGCGCCTTGCGGCAGATTTCACCGCAGCGTGACGGATGATGCCGAGCAGGCCCAGAAACGCCTTGCGGTCCGACTGGCTGCGGGCAAGGACGAGGTTGTCCGACAGTTTCATGGCGGAGACGGCGGCATGGCCGTGGCGCTCCTCCGGCACGAAGCCGGCGCCGAGAAGACGGCGGGCGGTAATGCCCTGATTGCCCACGTGCTTCTTGCGGATGACGATCGCCTCGGCCGAGGCGACCGGATATTCGCCGGACAGGGCGTCGAAGAGCTCGCTCTGCCCGTTGCCGGCGACCCCGGCAATGGCGAGGATCTCGCCGGAGCGCACAGCCATCGACACATCACGCAGCGGCATGGCGAAGGGGGTGCGCGCGGCGACGGAAAGGTTTGCCACGGCAAGCTGAACCTCGCCCTTGTCGCTGCGCTCCGGATGCGTCACGGTCGCCACCTCGCTGCCGACCATCATGCGGGCGAGCGAGGCCGGCGTTTCGTGCTTGGGATCGCATGCGCCGGTCACGCGCCCATGGCGCAGGACGGTGGCGCGATCGCAGATGCGCTGCACCTCTTCCAGGCGGTGGCTGATATAAAGAACCGAACGCCCCTCGGCGCGCAGTTTGAACAGCGTCTCGAACAGCTTGTCGGCTTCCTGCGGCGTCAGCACCGAGGTCGGCTCGTCGAGGATGATTAGCTTCGGGTTCTGCAGCAGCGCACGGACGATCTCGATGCGCTGGCGCTCGCCGACCGAGAGATCGGCGACATGGGCATGCGGATCGAGCGGCAGGCCGTAGGCCACCGACAGCGCCCTCGCCTCCTCGGCGATTTTGTCGATCGGGATGGCGTCATCGAGCGACAGGGCGATGTTTTCGGCAACCGTCAGCGCCTCGAACAGCGAAAAATGCTGGAAGACCATGCCGATGCCGAGCTTGCGGGCCTCCCCTGGCGATGCGATCGCGACCGGCTGGCCCTGCCAGAGGATATGCCCGCCCGTCGGCTCGAGAACGCCGAACAGCATCTTCACCAGGGTGGATTTACCTGCACCATTTTCGCCGAGAAGCGCATGAATTTCGCCCGGCGCGATATCGAGATCGATTTCATTGCAGGCTGCAAAGCCACCGAAGAACTTCGTCAGCTTCTGGACCGATAATAACGCACCGGAATCCGGCACATTCAATGGCGACACGTTCCCCTCATTTCTTCTGCCAACCGGTCCGTTCGGATCTCATGGAATCAGCAGCGTCGTTCCTGTTGTTTTTCTTGTTTCCAGATCCGCGTGAGCCTGCCCAACCTCACGCAACGGATAGGTTTGATTGATATTGATACGCACTTTGTTGCTTTGCACAATATCAAATAGCGCTTTCGCACTGTCGATCAGTTCCTGGCGCGCGGCGATATAGGTGAAGAGCGTCGGCCGCGTCGCAAAGAGCGAGCCCCGCTGCGCCAGCATCGCAAGGGTGAAATTCTCGATCGGCCCGGAAGATTGGCCGAAGGAGGCAAAAAGGCCGCGCGGCTTCAGACAATCGAGCGACTGTGGAAAAGTATCGCGGCCGATCGAATCGTAGACGACATCCACGCCCTTGCCGCCGGTGATTTCGCGGACACGGTCGACGAAGCTGTCGCTCTTGTAGTTGATCACATGGTTGTAGCCGTGGGCGAGCGCCAGCTCGATCTTGTCTTCCGAGCCCGCCGTGCCGATGACTGTGGCGCCGAGCGCCTTTGCCCACTGGCCGGCGATCAGGCCGACGCCGCCGGCAGCAGCGTGGAACAGCAGGACCGTCTCAGGGCCGACCTTGAAGGTGCGGTTCAAGAGATATTCGGCGGTCATGCCCTTCAGCATCATCGCCGCCGCCGTTTCGAGCTCGATGCCTTCGGGCACCTGCACCAGATGCCGCGTCTCGATATTGCGTTCAACGCTATAGGCGCCGTCGGCGCCGGCATAGGCGACACGGTCGCCGACCTTGAAATCCTCGACGCCGGGACCGATCGATGTCACGGTGCCAGCGCCCTCCTTGCCGGTGACGAAGGGCAGATGCGGCACCTTGTAGGTGCCGTTGCGGAAATAGACGTCGATGAAATTGAGCCCGATTGCCGCCTGCCTGATCTGCACTTCCCCGGTCGACGGCGGCGGAAGATCGATCTCGACATAGTCGAAAACCTCCGGTCCGCCCGTTCTCGAGAATGAAACCGCCTGCGTTTTGGTCATCAGCCTATCCTAAGCTTCGCGTCCAAGGGCGGGAAAGAATTGCAGCACCGCGCCGATGACGTAAAGATAGATTCCGGTCACGATGAAGAGAATGAGCGCCCATTCGGGCGTGTCGAAATGCATCAGCAGCGAAAAAATCCCGAGCGCCGACCACAGGAAAAAGACGCCGAGATTGAGCGGGCGCAGCCTTTTGACCCGAACCGGGTGGAGGAAATTGATCGGCAGGAAGGTCAGCACCACCGAGACGATGACAACAGTGAGCGCCGTCGTGGCGCTGGCATCGATGACGAACAGCGTGAAGACGATCATGTTCCAGACGACGGGGAAGCCGGAGAAGAAATACTCGTCCGTCTTCATGCCCATATCGGCATAGTAGATGGCGCTGGAGACGACGATCATGCCGGCGGCGACGAAGGACCAGGGCTCGCCGATCATGCCGCTCTGATAAAGCGCGAAGGCCGGCAGAAGCACATAGGTGACGTAATCGATGATATTGTCGAGCGTATCGCCCGACCAGTTCGGCAGCACTTCCTTGACGCGCACCTTGCGGGCAATCGGGCCGTCTATGCCATCAACGAGAAGGGCGAGGCCCAGCCACCAGAACATGTCGATGAAGCGGTGCTCGGCGGCGGCAACGACGCCGAGAAAGGCAAGGAAGGAGCCGGAGGCCGTCAGGATATGGACGGAAAAGGCGCGCATCTCCGCATAAGGAACACGCTTGTAGTTGAAAATCTTCATATTCCCCCGACCGCCCTATCGCGCCCGCCCCGGCAAGCATCTTTTTTTTCGCTACCATCGCCGAACCCTGTTGCTGAATCGGGTTCGACGCCGTAGGTCTTTGTTGTCGCACCGTTTTTGCCGAAAACCGGCATCCGTTTCCGGCGTGCTGCTCTAATATGCATCCTTTGCCGGGCTTCGCCAGCGGGAAATACGACATTCCCCGCCAGCCATTGAATCCTGACAATGACATGCATATTTCCCTTTAGAAGCGTCGCGTGGAATGGAATGCCTTTAATTCCGGCCCGATTTGTAATATCTCGCTCGCATCCGACTGTTCATCCGACGAAACGGGATCCGCTACCGAAATGAACGCGCCTGCAAAGACCGAAGACTTCGCCTTGTCCATCCCCGCCGGCGTCTATGCCGAGACGGTGCTCGATGTCACGCACTATACCGACCGGCTCTTCCGATTTACGATGACCCGGCCGCAGGGCTTCCGTTTCCGTTCCGGCGAATTCGCGATGATCGGCCTGATGGTCGAGGGCAAGCCGGTCTTCCGCGCCTATTCGATCGCCAGCCCCGCCTGGGCCGAAGAGCTTGAATTCTTCTCGATCAAGGTGCCGGACGGTCCGCTCACCTCACATCTGCAGGCGATCAAGCCGGGCGACCAGGTGCTGATGCGCAAGAAGCCGACGGGCACGCTGGTGCTCGATGCGTTGACGCCCGGCCGTCGTCTCTACATGTTCTCGACGGGAACGGGCATTGCGCCTTTCGCCAGCCTGATCCGCGATCCCGAGACCTATGAGAAGTTCGAGGAAGTCATCCTCACCCATACGACACGCGATGTCGCCGAGTTGAAATACGGCTTCGACCTCGTACACGAGATCCAGAATGACGAGCTGCTGAAGGAAGTCGTCGGCGACAAGCTGCGCCACTATCCAACAGTCACGCGCGAGGATTTCGAATATCGCGGCCGCATCACCGACCTGATCTCCTCCGGCAAGCTGTTCACCGATCTCGGCGTGCCGCCGCTCGATCCGGCAATCGACCGCGGCATGATCTGCGGCTCCTCGGCCATGCTGAAGGATACCAAGGAACTGCTCGAAAAGGCCGGCCTCGATGAAGGCGCCAACAGCAAGCCTGCCGAATTCGTCATCGAGCGCGCTTTCGTCGGCTAAAGCATTTCTGACAATCTGATCTGTCAACGGCTCCGGAAACGGGGCCGTTTCTACAGCGCCGCGCGTCTTTCAGACGCGCAAAGGACGCTGTAGCGCTTTGAATGCTGCATAATTCCTTAAACCGATTTCGGTTTAAGGAATTATGCAGAGGCCTGGCTGAGGTAATCGATCAGCACCGCCATGGTGGTACGCGCCTCATCCGGCCTGCCCTGATGGATGGCGCGGATGACGGCGACGTGCAGCGAGATGGAGCGATCCATGCGCTCCGGGCTTGCGGTGGAGTACCAGAGGCGACGTGAATGCGTCTGCACCGGACCGAGTGCTGCCGTGATGAAGCCGTTCGGACAAGCAGCCTCGAGGATTTCGTCGAAGGCCTTGTCGGCAGCGAAGAAGCCGGCGAGATCGCCGCTGACGGCGCATTCCTCCATCGCGCGGGCGCAGTCGAGGAGACGCGCGCGCTGTTCGTCGCTCGCATGTTCAGCGACAAGGCTTGCCGCGATCGGCTCCAGCTCGCGGCGCACCTGCATGACATTGCCATGATCCTCAGGCGCGATCTCGGCGACCTGCAGCCCGACACGCGGCTTCACCAGGATCAGTCCCTGCCAGGCGAGCTTCTGGATTGCCTCGCGCACCGGCGTACGCCCGTGGCCCGCCATATCGATCAGCTGTTTTTCAGTGACCAGCGCGCCGGGTTTCAGCGCCAGCGTGACGATCAGATGCTCCAGCGCGAGATAGGCAAGATGGCTCTGAGAAGTCTGCAAAACGGAGCTCCGTCGCCAAGTCTGATATATCACATAGTGACACGGTCAAAAACCGAAGACAAGTCGGCATTGAAATATCAGAATAGAGACAGATAGATAACATAGGTGAGGCTACCGAAAACCGGCGAGACATTGACGTCTGCGCCGTGAAGGCTCCTGCCACCCGCCCCGGCCTGCTGAGGCACACCGCCTCGCCTACGTCATCAGGGCCGGCGCTACCCCTTGGTCACCGCTTGCGAAACGCCCGACTGGAAACCGAGATCGAATTTTGACACGGGTCTTTTGCATTGGCGAACAGATAACCATCGGCTTTATGGATGGCACCGAACTTGAGGCCATTCTCCGCGCATCGTCTGCAAAAAGCCTCGACATCCTCCACGTCAAAGACCAGCTTGACGGTGGATTGGCCGCTCCGCTGGCCCTTCGCGGCCTGGTGCAGCATGATATTCGCACCGCCGTCCTGAGCGACCAGTTCAATGATCCTGTCGCCAGGCAGGCTGGTTGCCTTGAAACCGAAGTGCTTCTCATAAAAGCGCGCCGTTTCCTCGACGTTGCCGGCGTAGATCACCAGCCTGTTGAGCGGCATGATGCTGACCTCCGATAGCGGTTGCGTTCGATTAATAGGAGTAGAGAGACATCATGCGCTTTGCCATGACGCATTATTCGTGCCGCAGCGCCTCGATGGGGTTCAACTGCGCGGCCCTTCTCGCCGGGAAATAGCCGAAGATCATGCCGATCGCCGCCGAGAAAAGAAAAGCGACGGCGACCATCAGGGGGCTGAAGACGAAGGGCACTTTCAGCAGCGTCACGGCGCCGAAACCGAGGCTGAGCCCCAGCACGATCCCGGTGATGCCGCCGAACAGCGACAGCGCCACCGCTTCGACCAGGAACTGGGTGAGCACCTGGTTCTCGAGCGCGCCGATCGCCAGGCGGATGCCGATTTCGCGGGTGCGCTCAGTGACGGAGACCAGCATGATGTTCATGATGCCGATGCCGCCGACGAGCAGGCTGATCGCAGCGACGGCGCCAAGCAGGCCGGTCAGCAGTGTCGTCGTGCCGGTCATCGCCTCGGCGATCTGCGTCATGTCGTTGACGTTGAAATCGTCCTGGCGGCCGGGCACGATCTTGCGGCGCTCGCGCAGGAGATTTTCGACGTCCGATTGAACCTTGGCTGTGGAGACGCCGTCGCGCGCCGAGATGATGATCTGCGGCACATTGCTGTTGCCGCTGATGCGCCGCTGAAACACCTTGACCGGCATGATGACGACATCGTCCTGGTCGTTGCCCATGCCGGACTGGCCGCGTTTGGCAAGCACGCCGATGACCGGGCACGAGACCTTGCCGACGCGGATCTGCTGGCCGCTGGGGTCGGCGCTGCCAAAGAGCTGCGAGCGCACCGTTTCGCCGATGATGCAGCGTGCCTGGCCGCGTTCCTCGGCGGGGGTGAAATTGCGGCCGAGCGCCAGGTTCCAGTCCTGCGCGATGAAATAATCGTTGGTGGTGCCGGAGACGCTGGTCGAATGGTTCTGGCCACCGAAAATCACCGTCGCCGTCGACTGGCTGAGCGGCGCCACCGCTCGCAGACCGGTGATCTGATCACGGATGGCCGCGACATCCTTGACGCTGAAACGCTTGGCCTCGGAGCTCGCCCGGCCGGGGCCGAACTGGCCGGGGCGGACGAACAGCATGTTGGTGCCGAGCCGCGACAGCTCGGTCGAGACTTGCGCGGTGGTGCCGTTACCGATTGTCACCAGCGCGATGACGGCGGCAACGCCGATGACGACGCCGAGCACGGTCAGGAACGAGCGCAGCATATTGCGGCTGATGGCCCGCAGCGCCAGCTTCAGCGTCTCAAAGAACATGATCCGCCCTCCTCCGGTGCTCGACCTCAGTCTCCAGCTTGCCGTCGACGAAACGCAGCAGCCGCTGCGCATAGGCAGCGATATCGGGCTCGTGGGTGACCATGACGATGGTGATGCCCTGCTCGCGGTTCAGCCGCGTCATCAAATCCATGATCTCGACGCTGGTCTTCGTATCGAGATTGCCTGTGGGCTCGTCGGCCAGCAGCAGCGCCGGCTCGGTGACTATGGCGCGGGCGATGGCGACGCGCTGCTGCTGGCCGCCTGACAGTTCCTGTGTCTTGTGATGTTCGCGCCCGGTGAGGCCGACGAGCGCTAAGGCCTCGCGGGCTCGCTCGCGCCGCTCGCGCACCGCCATGCCGCGATAGATCAGCGGCAGCTCGACATTTTCGACGGCCGAGGTGCGCGACAGGAGGTTGAAGCCCTGGAAGACGAAGCCGAGCATGTGGCGGCGCAGCAGCGTCAGCTGGCTGCGGTCGAAGCCGCTGGTCGGAATGCCCTCGAAGATGTAGTCGCCGGCACTCGGCACATCGAGGCAACCGAGAATGTTCATCGCCGTCGACTTGCCGGAGCCAGACGGCCCCATGATCGCGACGAATTCATGGGCGTTGATCGCAAGGTCGACGTGGTCGAGCGCGCGGATCGCCGCCTCGCCCTCGCCGTAGATTTTCGAGACCTGCCTGAATTCGATGAGCGGCGGGCTTGCCATCCGTCTCTCCGCCTAATTCGCACGCGTCGTGGCGTCGGTCACCAGTGCGTCGTTTTCCTTGATGTCGCCGGAGACGACCTGGGTGAACTGGCCGTCGGATGAACCGACCTGGATGACAACAGGCGCCGGGCGACCGTTGCGCAGCACCCAGACGCGGCGCTCAGCGCCCTTCAGCGCCGGACCGGCATTGTTGTTGCGCTGGCGCGGCGGGCCGAAGAGGCCGAAAATACCGCGGCCGCGCCTTTCCGCCTGTGCCGGGGCGTAGCGCAGCGCCGCGTTCGGCACCATCAGCGTGTCCTTGACAGCCTCAACGGTGACATCAGCCGTTGCCGTCATGCCGGGGCGCAGCAGCAGATCGGCATTATCGACCGACAGGACCGCCTTATAGGTCACGACATTGTTGACCACTTCGGAGGCGAAGCGGATCTGCTCGATCTCGGCGGGAAAGGTGCGGTCGGGATAGGCGTCGACTGTGAATTTCGCCTTCTGGCCGACAGCGATCTGGCCGACATCGGCCTCGTCGACATCAACCTGTAGCTCCATCTTCTTCAGGTCGCCGGCGATGGTGAAAAGGATCGGCGCCGAAAGCGAGGCTGCGACCGTGGCGCCCGGATTGACGGAGCGTGTGAGGATGACGCCGTCAATCGGCGATATGATTTTCGCTTTGGCGAGATTGACCTCAGCCAGTTGCAGGTCGGCTTCCGAGGCCAGGACCTCGGCCTCGTTGATCTGCTTGGCGGCGACGGCGGAATCATATTTGTAACTGGCGTCGTCGAGGCTCTGCTGGGTGGAGACGTTGCTTCTGACCAGGCTCTTCAACCGCTCGAGCGAGGTACCTGCCGATTGCATATCGGCATTGGCCTTGACGACGTTCGCCTTGGCCGAATTGAGCTTGGCGCGCGAGCTCTTCACATCCGCCTCGAGCTTGTTGGTATCGAGGAGAGCGAGCACTTCGCCTGATGTGACCGTGCTGTTGTAATCGACGTTGACGTCGCGAACCGTGCCGGAAAGCTCGCTTGATATGTCCACCTGCTCGGTCGGCTGCACGGAGCCGGTGGCAGTGACGAGCACCGTCAGGTCACCGCGTTTTGCCGGCTGGGTGTCATAGCTCAATTCGCTTTGCCCACGGCCCATATAGAAATAAGCGGCGACTGCGGCAGCAGCGATGAGGATCAGCAGGATGAGCAGGCGTCCGCGCCAGCGGCTGCGCTTGCCCTGCCGTCCCGATGCAGCAAGGACCGCCGCGAGATCGGACGCTGCGCCTGTCTTTGCTCCGGTTTCGCTGCCGCTTACGATCTTGTTCATGTCGTCCTCAATCAGTCAGTGGCCGCTTGCGGCCTCTGCGACGAAATAATCACAGTGCAGATGAACCGGCGATTAGCGTTGCCGCCGAACTGGCACGGAATTGCGGATGGGTGAAATGAAATATTGGTAAGGAAAGTCAAGTTTCGGTGCGCTTGAGCATGTCGCGCAAAACTGTGCAGCGGTTTTGCGATAACGACATGCGGCAAATCAAAGATCTAAAGCGTGGCAAGCGATCTCGATCGCGACGCGCTTCAGCGCCCATCAATTCGTATCCTCGGCAAATTGGCCGGCGCCGGGCAAAGGATGCAGCCACGGTTCACGCCGCTTGATCCAGACTTCATAGCCAGGCGCAAGGTCGGTCGGCGGAGTGTCGAGGGACCCAAGGCGGATTTCCGCCTCGTCTTCCCTGAGGCAGAAAAGCCTGCCGCCGCAGGTGGGGCAGAAGCTGCGGCCGGCGAAAGTGGCGATCTCGCCGCTGTGGGAAAAAGCCTGGCGCGGCCAGACCGCGAAGAAGACGAAGGCGGAGCCGCTCGATTTGCGGCAATCGGCGCAGTGGCAAAGGCCGGTGCGCAACGGCTCGCCCTCCACACGATAGGCGACCGCCCCGCAAAGGCAGCTTCCGGTTCGGATCCTCATGGTGGGCCGTCAGGCGTCGAGATTGGTCGGCAGGCTCGGCGGGCGCCGCTTTGCGGCCATCAACAGGTCGAGTTCGGTGGCCGATGGGCCGAACTTGTCGTAGAGGCGCTTTGCCTCCTTGTCGTCCAACCGGTATTTCCTGGCAAATTCGCCGATGCTGTAGGGGCGGCCACGCAACACTCTTCGCGCCGGGGTCGCCGTATTCGGTGCGTCGGTCATAGGTTTCTCCTTTCGTCACGTCCCCTTTAAGCTAGTGCGACCTGTCGATTTGGAAAGAGCCGGCGCGCCTCGTCCAGGCTTCAGGCATGGGGGAATGCGGTTGTTTTCCTGGAACCTTTTCGCCGTTATGCGCATTTTCGGACCGAGGTTGCGGGCCGCGCCAAGCGGACGCGGCGGTGCTGGAGAACATCGGGATTTTTCCGCTTTCTCCCGATGGTCAACGAAATGGCAGTCGAGCTCCCGACCCGCCCGGTTCGCTTCCTTATCTCCTTCTTTTCGAGCGGAGATCACGAAATATTAAAATCCGGAACACATCCGCTGGGAGCCGGTTTTCCCATCGAGGTCGACGTGGCCTCGTTCAAACCCAAGGAGAACCGAATGGCAAACCAAGGTGGAACCCATGAACAGCACGTCAAAGCTGGACAGCAGAGTCACAAGAACGACTCTAATGCCCGCAGCGCCTCAGTTGGCCGCGACGCGCAGTCCAGCGGAACCCGCGGCGGCAGCCATGAACAGCATGTAAAGGCTGGCCAACAAAGCCACAAGAACAGCCACTAAAGCTCTGTTCTTATATGAAATTCGGCCCGCGCTTCGGGGCGGGCCTTTGTTTTGGGCTTGTTACACGCATGTCGTTATCGCAAAACCGCTGCACACTTTTGCGCGCCATGCTTTAGGACAGACGCCGGCCGTCCTCGCCGAAGAGGTGCAGTACGTCGGGATCGAGATGCAGCGGCAGGCTGTCGCCTGATTTCATCCGCTGCTGGCCGGCAAAGACAGCGATCAGCTTCTTCCCGCCTGCGTCGGCATGAACCACCGTCTCCGAGCCCAGCTCTTCGACAAGGGTGACGCGAGTGTCCAGCCTGCTCGCTGAGCCCTCGCCGGCAAGCGTGATATGTTGCGGGCGGATGCCGATGCTGACCCTTTCGCCAGCCGGGCGGGCCTCCTTGGCAATGACGGAAAGTCGATGGCCGCCGACGGTTTCGACCTCAGCGAAGCCGCCCCCGTGACCAACAATCGCACCTTCGAGGAAATTCATGTGCGGCGCGCCGATGAAGCCGGCGACGAAGCGGTTGGCCGGCTTGTTGTAAAGTTCCAGCGGTGTTCCCACTTGCTCGATCCTGCCGCTTCTCAAGACGACGATGCGGTCGGCAAGCGTCATCGCCTCGACCTGATCATGGGTGACATAGATCATCGTCGCCTTCAGGCGGGCGTGAAGGGCCGCCAGTTCGGCCCGCATGCTGACCCTGAGTTCGGCGTCGAGATTGGATAGCGGCTCGTCGAGCAGGAAGGCATCCGGCCGCCGCACGATGGCGCGGCCGATCGCCACGCGCTGGCGCTGGCCGCCGGAGAGCTGGCTCGGA
>NZ_PQIG01000072.1 GCF_012349115.1 Rhizobium ruizarguesonis | reverse complement strand
CCAAAGTGACACTTCTACTTTGCACACAAACGGACATTCCAACTTCCCCGCCACAATTTGTGTAGCCGGGTACATTCTATTTCCAAGTGCGACATGCTTATAAAAACAATGGCTTCGCCTTGGAGATATATGCATGTCCCTTTGCTATTCGCAGCTCACCTTGCCTGACCGCAGACGCCTATTTCACCTCAGAGAACGCAAGGTTCCCGTCTCGGAGATTGCCCACCAGCTCGGCCGTCATCGCTCGACGATCTATCGCGAGCTTAAGCGCAATACGTTCCAGGATCACGACTTTCCGGAATATAGCGGCTATTACAGCGGTATCGCCAACGACATGAGCAAAGAGCGCCGACGACGGTTGCGCAAACTCAGACGCCATCCGCATCTGCGCGACCTCGTCATCGACCGGCTGAAGGCGCATTGGTCACCCGAGCAGATCGCTGGCCGGCTTCTCGCAGATGGCGTCAGCCCCGTGCGTATTTGCCGGGAAACGATCTATCGCTTCATCTATTGCAAGGAAGACTATTCGCTCGGGCTGTATCAGCACCTGCCGGAACGACGTCGCAGGCGCCGGCGCCGCGGCGCACGCAAGTCACGCGACGGCTTGATCCCGCTTGACTGCAGAATCTCCCAACGCCCTGATTTTATTGATGATCGATCACAGTTCGGGCATTGGGAGGGCGATCTCCTGATCTTCCGGCGTGAACTCGGAGAGACCAACGTCACCTCGCTCGTCGAGCGCAAGAGCCGCTATACCGTGATGATCAAGAACCGCAGCCGGCACTCGCGGCCAATCATTGACAAGATCATCGATGCGTTCGCACCTTTGCCGGCCTTCGCCCGCCAGAGTTTCACCTTCGACCGCGGTACCGAGTTTCGCGGCTTTAGGGCTTTGGAAGATGGGATCGGCGCCAGAAGCTGGTTCTGCGATCCCAATTCGCCCTGGCAAAAAGGCGCTGTCGAGAACACCAACAAGCGCATTCGACGCTTCATGCCAGGCGATACGGATTTGTCCAACGTCGCTCAGCAGCAGCTCGTCGACCTCGCCCATCACCTGAATTCGCTCCCAAGAAAGTGCTTGGGCTACAAAACACCGGCGGAGGTCTTCATGGCGCATTTGCGTGAATGCGGCTAATCCCCTACCCTTCACACGCCCATGTTGCACTTGGCGTAGATTCTCGAAGCCGCAAAGTTAAAGTGTCCTGTTTCTGCAAAGTTGGAATGTCACACTTCCCAGGTTTGGTTACGCTGATGACGACCTCACGTTCACGACGATCCAAATGCGCTTCACACGCGCCTTGCAACCGGAGATCTGCGATGGCATTCTTCTTGACGTGCCCGACCTCGCGCTCGCCTATGGCACGCCGCCCGCGTGATGCGGTGCTGCGCAACCGAAGTGGTGGCTCAGCACCGCATCACGCAGTCAGCGCGCAAATGCAGCAACCAAAAACCGTCGGAGCGAGCTCGAATTGGTTAATCCTCAAGCTTGTGAAGCGAGTTCCGATTGCACGACCTCGAAACGAATCGTCGCGCCCACCCGTAAGCTGATCTCGTTTACAGAGTTTGCTACCAATTCTACGAGGCTCTCGAGCGAATGGATTCGTTGATTGTCTCCAACTAGTGTGAATTTTCCCAGGAACAACAAGGCGCACACTTTGTCGGGCCGAGCGCAGAAGACCAATTTACTGCCCTCGGCTTCTAGCACCAGGAATGCGTCATCGGATGCCATTCCGGGGAACATTTCGTAAGCTCGAGACAGTCTGGATCGGATTACAGCATATTGCTCTGATGTTTCAATGGCACCGACCAGGGACAGGTATGGCAATCTGGTCGAGCTCCGCAACCACACTTCAGTTCCGTCGGCTTTTAGAAACATAAATATCTCCGCCGTACCTTAGAAAGTAACAGGTCTTGAAGCACTCCGTGCTTCAGATCGAGAAGAACATGGTTGAGTACATGACTTTACCTCAAAGCATATTCGGCCACATGTCCTCATGTTGTTTCGTGCCTGTCCGGGTCCTTCCAGGTTCTCCATTCGTAGTTACGAAGGACGATATAGCCGGGGCCAGTTCCTATTACATAGTTTGGGTTTAGCGGTGTTTTGCCGAGCGGGGTGCAGATTACGTATTGCGGTACGGCAAAGCCGGTCGTGTGCCCACGCAGGCTTTCAATAATATGCATGCCAACATTGATTGAAGTTCGGAAGTGCTCAGCGCCTCGCACTAGGTCGGCGTGGTATAAATAGTATGGCCGCACGCGTGCAATAAGGAGTTTGTGGACCAACTCTTTCATAACCTCGACAGAGTCGTTAATTCCTTTCAAGAGCACCGACTGATTACCCACTGGCACTCCCGCTTCGAGCAGCCGTTCGATCGCCAATTTCGCTTCAGACGTGATTTCATTGGGGTGGTTAAAGTGTGTATTGATCCAGATGGGATGATACTTTTTGATCATCTGGCAGAACTGGGGCGTGATCCGCTGCGGCATCGTCACAGGTACTCGTGTGCCGATGCGAATAATCTGAACGTGAGGAATTTGCCTGAGGCGTGACAGTACATACTCTAGCTTTCTATCAGAGACGGTCAGCGGATCGCCTCCGCTTAGCAGTACGTCCCGAATCTCTGGACGCTCGGCAATGTACGCTATACCTCTGTCAATTAGCGCTTGGTCACTGACCATTGACTCTCGGCCCGCGCGAATCTTTCGTGAACAGTGCCTGCAAAAGGTGGGACATAAGTTCGTAAGATAAAAGAGAACGCGGTCGGGGTACCTGTGAACGATGCAAGCGACGTCAGTCTTTCCCTCCTTCCAAAGAGGATTTTCGGAATCAACGCCGGACTTGTGGAACGAAGGAAGTTGGTCAATATGGAAGATGTCGTCGAGTTCCTTGATGCTCGGAATTGCCTGTAGCCGGATGGGATCGTTCGGATTGTCCTTTTCTATCAGCGATAGGTAATAGGGTGTTGCCCGGAAAGAATATCGCTCACCCACCTTATGGAAAGCTTCTACTTCATCGGGAGTGATGTTTAGCTGCTCCTTGAGCGCCTCCAATGTGGTGGCGCTGTTTGCAAGCTGCCAACGCCAATCATCCCAAGCCGTCGGGTCCGTCGTCAACATATGATATCTCCGGTTTGAGTTTCTGTTGGTGGTATTGAGCATCCAGGACGAAGGGTCCCTTCCGCAGTGAGGTCTGGAGCAAACCTAACATTTTCCTTCGTTCCTCAGTTCAAAGTTACCGCCACCTGGACCTACTCAGCTGCATCTCGTGCGGCATCTAGTCGAACGACCACAATCGTTTTTTTCAGTCACGTCGCTCGACGGAGAAGAGATTGTTACACGACCGTCAAGTTCCAAGCAGCCTCCCGCTACCCTGTTCACCCGGGGATGGCGCGACTGCCCAATCAACTAGGTTCAACGCGCGGTGAAGTATCGCTTCGGCTTCTGCGTGGTTGGTCGAAGCGGCAATAACATGTCCAATTATGTCTAGATAATCACCTTTCCTGACAAGAGAGACTCCCGGGTCAACATAGAATCTAACCTCAGCAATACCTGGTACAATCTCCGCCAGATCGGTACCTCTGATGTGAGCCAGCGTGCCGTCCCGATCAGGTACGAAAAAATGGGCTGCCGCGACGCGGGATCGGCTTTTATGCAGGTCGCACTTTTCCCCAATAACAAGGCTGATGTGTTGTTCGATGACATCTAAACCGTAGGCCAACTGAACCAGCCGAGAAGTGGTCCAACCCGGAAGCCGTGGGTTGACTTCCATCACGACCGGGCCTCGTTTTGTCCCGCGGAGTTCAACATTTGCTGGCCCCCAGCCGAGGCCGAGTGCTTGCAAGCATCTCAACGAGACATCCGTGATACCCTCGTGCTCCTCGTCAGTTAGCTGGGCTGGAAACATGCTTTTACGAGGAACGAAATGAGGCGGGGGCCCAAATTCGCCTGAACCAATCGCAATGACTGCGTTCCCCATTGTAACAACGTCATAAAAAGGCCCTTCTACGAACTCCTCGACAAGTATTGTCGGCGAAGACCGCCAAGGGAAAGCCCCTCCCAGCAGATAGGTTGTGTGTTCGGCTAACTCAGCGGCATCGCGACATAATCGGACACCGCTGCTTCCGTTTCCAACTGCGGGCTTAACAATAACCGGGAACCCGATGTTAGCGGCAGCCCTATCCACAGTCATTGCACTAGCTGCCCATCGAAAGGTCGGCACTGGCAGGCCATTTTGCGTCAGGAGCTGACGTTGATTAAATTTGTCGCAGCAACGTTCGATCAAAACGGGGTCCGGGCCTGGTCGGTCGAAGCACCGGCATAGCTTTCCGACCGTCACGTTAACCGACTCGCCGCGGGTCGCAAAACCGACAAACCCGGCAATATCATAGGTCGTAGCCAGATTGAGGCACTCACGCCTCACCGCATCGAAATCGTCAGTATCGACCATTATCGCCTTACCGCCTTCCGCCATAAGGTAGTCATACTGCGTTGGATCAGCCGCCAGGGTAATCGGTTGAAGTCCACGACGTCGGGCGGCCTGGACGTACAGCAGACCATTACTTCTCGACCCTTCAATGAGTACGAGTGCTTTTGTTCGCATTGGGCGTTGACCCTCCATCCGTCCGAGGCTGTATCCGAGGGCAAATTCGCACTGAATTGTCTCTAGAGGTTCCCATTTTTCCAAGGTTCGCGTATTGCATCGCAATTTACTGGCCACAAGAGTGTCCTCTGCGTGAGTAAATAGATGACGTAGTCTAGAACACCTCAGCTGTCGGTAGCGTTCTCTCGATATCGGAAAGAAGTAGCGGCAGTTTAGACGCCAAATGCTGATTGTTCAGATCTATAAGCCTGAGAAAATCTTGGTCGTACATAGTCACATAGTTGAGTTTCGGGACCGCGCATTTCGACAGCACCGGAATTGACGAAAGGTCCACTATGGTGCGTGGCTCCAGTCGCAGGAGGGCGCCTTTTACAGCCGCTTTGTAATCTTCATTTAAATCGGCGGTTGCGATAACAGCGCATGATTGCAGCTCTCGCACGCCCCCAATCTCTTCTGGACGCATGATGGCGATTCCCCTGTCAGAGGAGGTCCGGAGGCGTCTGCGGAGTTTTTTAGGATTCCGCGTTACGACTACAGTGGAACAGAACCGATCTGCCACTCTAGTACTGATCAAGTCGCGCCCCAGCATACCTGCCCCAATCATGTAAAGACGGCCGGGTTCCTCTATCCCCTTAAATTGCTCGGCTATTAAGTCGTAAACAATTCGATCATAGTTGAACGGTGCGATGAAGTGCTGTCGCACTCGCGATGCGCGACCCACACCTAGTGCCAGCCGTGCGATCCGAGAAATTGGAAGCGCCGGATCAAGGAGCGCGACAGCATTCGAAACTTGCTCGCTAACATAGGGCTCCCCCAGGATCTGGGATTTAGCACCGGAAGAGATCTCCGCGAGACGCTTAGCAACAGCCCTCGCACCTTTGACAAGCGCGCGCGGAAAACCAGAGAACAAAAGATCTATATTTCCGAGCGCAGACTCTTCGCCATAGACTTCAACGCGCAGGCAGGTTGTAATTAAAAGGATCCCGCTTTTCGCTAAATCGATCGCCATTGGTTTGATCTTCGCTGAATGCTGCGCCATTTGAGATGGCGACGTCATTTCGTGATCAACGTAGTGCCCAACGATATCGGTCATCGTTTCAATCCTGATCTCGGCTGAGGGTCTAGGGTTATCAGAGGCGCTTGACTCGAAACTCCAATGGACCGCGCCTCTGATGTAGATGTTTTCTCAAGCTGTCACTTCGCGCAGCGGTGGCTCGTGTTGGTCTCCTTTCAGGCATCAGTTGGCAAAGAACTGCTAGGTCCCCTTCGCCTCAATAGCGTCTACAAGTCGCGAGAGCGCGTGGACGTAGGCGGCGCATCGCAGGGTTATGTTCTTGTCCTTCGCACACGCCCATATTGCGGCTCCTTCCTCTTCCATTTTCGTCTTCAGCCGGGCATGTATGTCCTCGATGGGCCAGTAATAGCCTTGGCGGTTCTGTACCCATTCGAAATACGAGACAGCGACCCCACCCGCATTCGCGAGGATATCCGGAAGAACGACGACGCCCCTGTTCTTGAGGATGTCATCGGCCTCCAGCGTGATCGGGCTGTTGGCGAGTTCGAGAATGGTCGGAGCCTTTACATTGGCAGCGTTGCCCGCGTGGACCATGTCCTCCAGGGCCGCCAAAACGAGCAGGTCGCAATCGACCGGAACCAGTTCGTCGGCAGCAATTCTCGAGACACCGTCTGAACCCGCGAAGCTGGTAACGCTTCCGTGGCGCTCTTTAGCACCAATCAGCTTTTTGATATCGAGGCCAGCCGGGCAATAGATCGCACCCTTTGAGTCAGAAACAGCCACGACTTTGTATCCGGCGGCTTCGAGCAAACGCGCTATGTGATATCCGGCGTTGCCGAAGCCTTGGACTGCCACTCGCGCTCCCGGCACTAGTCCGAGCTTCTTCGCCAGGAATTGGAGGAGATAATAGCCGCCACGGGCTGTCGCATCATCACGCCCAAGTGAGCCGCCAAGGCTGATCGGCTTACCGGTGATGACCGCAGGGGTCACCTCGCCCACGATGGAATCGTATTCGTTCGCCATCCACGCCATGGTCATCGCATTGGTGTTGACGTCAGGCGCCGGGATGTCCCGGTTTGGTCCGATGACCTTGGCGAAGATCTGGACATAGCCACGTGCAAGGCGCTCCAGTTCAGTCTCGGATAGACAGTGAGGATCAATCTGGACGCCGCCCTTGCCGCCACCAAACGGCAGGTTCACCACTGCGCACTTGATAGTCATCAGGAAGGCGAGCGTCTCTACTTCATCTGCCGTTACACTTTGGTGATATCGGATGCCTCCCTTGGTTGGGCCGCGGGTATCGTCATAGCGGGAACGCCAAGCCCGTAAGTGCTTGTGGGAGCCGTCGTCCATGCGAATCGTCAGACGAGCGTGCGTGGTCTCTAGCGGGAACTCCAATCTTTCGAGAATTTTCGGGTCGACGTTGAGGTGCTTGGCCGCTTCAACAAGACGTGTCAGGGCCTGCTGCAACATGGTCTTCGAGCTCATTGGGCGTATCCCCCAATTCGGATGATCATGGGTATCCGTGGTACGTGATGGTCCACGAGGGCCGCTAGCGTGTTTTGGGACGTAGTGGACTTGCCAATTCCGCCCTTTCCATAGAATGCGATCTGACGCAGAGCTGCCATGCTTAGAGTTCCTTCATGTGTTCGAAGCAATGCGGTTATCCCGCAACGCGGATGCGGCGGCCGTTCCGCTGCCTCGCAATAGCTCTCAAGATTCGTGCCAAGCAGGCCGATTGAGATGACGGACAATAATTTGCTGCGATTCCAGTTATGTGGGCGGAAAAGGCGCGCGAACGAGGAGGCAGCCTTTGTCGCCGATCTGACAAAGGTGACGACAGTGTCGCAAATTATTCATGCGTCTGAAGGACCACAGCTGGCGCTGGCTCAATGCAGCAAGTCGCGTCAGATAAAGTGGCTTCGGCTTGTTCATTTGGGGATACGGTAGCCCAACCGATCAGAACGGCGTTGATACGACGATTGAGGCGCGGAAAAGCCAAGACCTCGACGCGCTGCGGCAGCGTTCGTGAACGGCCTTCGATTGATATTTCCAGCAAGGGTTTCTCCACGCTTCTGGCAATGATTCTGGTGGCGCCGCAACAGCAGCTAAAACGCTTGTCCAACCTCACTAGGCGCCCGCAGCGTTATTTTCTCGATCGCTCTGCTTCTGATCGCGCATACGGGTGTCGCTAGTCAGATTATCAACGGTAAACCGAAGCTCGATACACGCCCACCGCACCAGAACTTCAGTCCCCGTGCTATCTCCCGGGGCCGGCTCGTATCGCAGCTATCATGGAGTTGTCCGACCTGAAGCCTATCGAACCGCCATCCGTTCGCGGTGGTGATCGGGGCGGATTGCGACACGACATGTCGGCAACCCTACAAAACCCTCCGCATAGCGACAACGAAACATGTGCAATCTCGAAGGCTTACCGGCGCAACCTGATTGGCACGAGTAGTGCTCAGAGTAAGCCGGGTCCCTAAAGCCCAAATCCGATTGGGAGCTTAAACGACTATGCACATCGTGGTCTGTATCAAACAAGTCCCGGGCTTCGGACGCCTGGTATCGTCTTCGTCGGGACGCAGACAATTGACGGCGACACGGCCCCGGTCTGACCGGCATCGGAAGGAGGCCGAACCTCCAGCAATCGACTTACATGGCGAGGAGCTCTGGAATGGCCTCGTGCTGCATCTGCATTAGACCTCGGCATCTTCCCGTCACGACGGTGACTATCGTCACGCTCTCAGAAGAAAGAATTCGCAATGTCACGCACCCGCAGAAGCCATTTCAGAAGACGAGATCACCAGCGTTTGTTGTCCAACCGATGGAACGAGCGCCGCTCTTCGAAATCGGAGCAACTCGAGCTGATACTTGGCCGGAAGGGCTCATTCCTCGAGCACGAAGCGGCCCATAAAATACTGTGGAGCATAAAACATGGCCTCTAGTTTAAATCTCGGCTCTCCAGCCCCGCCTATCAAAGTGCAGAACTGGCTGCGCGGCGATCCGCTTTCCAACTTCCAGCTCGGCAAGATATACGTCGTTGAGTTCTTTTCGACTACCTGCGGTTATTGCGCGCCGGAGCTATCCGACCTGGCGAAGTTGCACAAGAAATTCATCGACATGAGAGTTGAGTTCATTGGGATCGCAGCAAGTGAGGAAGCTGCAACGGCTGACGACGCCCGAGCCCAGGTGGACGCGTCCATAACCAAATCGCTTCCGAATACGAACATCCGGATGGGATTCGACCACTCAGGCGAAATGGATGAGGATTGGCTCAAAGCCAGCTTGTCGTTCCACGTTCCAAAGACGTTCGTTGTCGACCGAGACGGTAGCATCGCCTTTATCGGTGATCTGGTTATGCTCCAGGACGTTTTACCAAAAGTGATTGACGGCAACTGGCGCGCCAGCGCGGAAGCAAAGAATGCCGAAGAGGAGCGGATTGCTGAAGGCGAAACTTATGCTGCGCAGATTGTTTCATGATCGAGTCTCGGCGGCGATTGAGATTAAGAATTGGAAGGCGGCGCTCTCGGCGATTGAGGAGGGCATCAACCTGAACCCGGACAGCATCTTCTTGCGGCGCAACTTTATTGGCACGAGTAGTGCTCAGAGTTAGCCGGGTCCCTAAAACCCATATTCGACTGGGAGCTTAAACGACTATGCACATTGTAGTCTGTATCAAACAGGTGCCGGACTCTGCGCAGATACGCGTCCACCCGGTGACAAATACGATCATGCGCCAAGGCGTACCGACCATCATTAACCCTTACGACCTGTTTGCTCTCGAAGAGGCACTACAAGTTCGTAACCGCTATGGGGGCGAGGTGACTGTTCTCACGATGGGGCCGCCCATGGCTGAGCAAGCGCTACGCAAAGCCCTCACCCACGGCGCAGATCGCGCAGTGCTTCTCACCGACCGCCACTTTGCTGGATCTGACACGCTGGCGACCTCGTATGCTCTTTCTCAAGCAGTAGCGAAGATTGGCGAGAGCTATGGGGCGCCAGATATCGTCTTTACCGGAAAGCAGACAATTGACGGCGACACGGCCCAGGTCGGGCCCGGAATTGCAAAGAGGCTGAACCTCCAGCAACTGACTTACGTAACGAAGATTGTCTCCATTGATCCCACTTCGCGCGAGCTCATGGTTGAACGACACGCGGAGAGCGGCACGCAGATGCTGAAGAGCACGTTGCCGTGTCTCATCACCGTCGTGGAAGGTGTCAATGCAATCCGCCGGGGCTCTCTCGATGACGCCTTCCGTGCCGCGCGAAGCCCGGTTCTTAAATGGGGGGCCGCTGACGCCGGCATTGGGGAGTTGACCAAATGCGGCCTAAGGGGATCGCCGACGGTCGTGAAGCGAGTATTCGCTCCTGGTCCTCGCGCCGAAAAAGCTATGCAAATGGACATTAACGACAAAACGTTGGCCGAGGTCGCCGCGGACACGGTCGCTGCAGTTTTTGCCCGCGAGCCTGTTTTGGAACGCAAGCTCACGTCCCATGGCAATCGGTGAGCAGCGAGGAGTAGATTTTGGTCGCTAGAAAAAATGAAACGCCGGCAAACGCGGTCGGCCGCGCCAGCTCAGGGAAAAAGCTGCTTAAGTGTTTCGAAGATCACCGGCACGTCTGGGTCTTCATGGAACTTGAGCGCGGCAAGGTTCATCCCGTATCGATTGAACTCCTCGGCGAAGGCCGCAGACTAGCCGATAAGCTGGGCGTCCAACTGGCCGGGGTAATCCTCGGTTCGTCTGAAGGCGTGGGGACCAAGCCGGCGATCGAAGAGGCCTTCGCTTACGGAGCCGATATCGCCTATCTGGTAGAGTCGCCCCTCCTCGCAAACTATCGAAACGAACCCTTCACCAAGGCTTTGACGGATCTGGTCACTACTCACAAACCAGAAATTCTCCTTCTCGGCGCGACCACGCTCGGCCGCGACCTCGCCGGTGCTGTAGCAACGACCTTACAAACGGGGCTTACGGCTGATTGCACCGAGCTGGATGTTGATGGAGATGGTTCACTCGCAGCGACGCGGCCAACTTTCGGCGGGTCCTTGTTGTGCACGATCTACACGCTGAACAGCCGGCCACAAATGGCAACGGTGCGGTCCAGGGTCATGGCGACGCCGCAACGTGCGGATAAGCCAATTGGGCGCGTTATCCAGCACGAACTCACAATGGTCGAGGAAGCGATCGTCACCAAAGTCCTCGCATTCCTCTGCAACGACGGTTCTGAGCAATCCAATCTGGCCAACTCCGACATCGTGGTTGGGGGCGGACTCGGCCTCGGCGCTGCAGGAAACCTGCAGCACTTGAGAAACCTTGCAACGACGATCGGCGGGGGAGTCGGGTGCTCGCGGCCACTGGTCCAAAAAGGCTGGATGCCTGCTGATCGACAAATTGGTCAGTCCGGCCATACCATTAGACCTAAGCTCTACATCGCGGCGGGAATATCTGGCGCGGTCCAGCATCGCGTTGGCGTCGAAGGAGCCGATCTGATTGTCGCTATCAACCTCGACCAGAACGCTCCGATCTTTGACTTCGCCCACATCGGCGTTGTCGCTTGCGCGCTGGAGTTCTTGCCGGCGTTGACAGAAGCTTTCGCCAGGCGAATGCCACCGCACAACTCTATCAAGGGTATGGATCGAGGAAGGCTAGATGACCAAGAGTAAGTTCGACGCGATCGTCATTGGTGCCGGTATGTCCGGCAACGCCGCAGCGTATTCGATGGCTCGTCGCGGTCTAAAAGTGCTGCAACTGGAGCGCGGAGAACATTCGGGCTCTAAGAATGTTCAGGGGGCTATATTATATGCGAACATGTTGGAGGCGATTATCCCAAACTTCCGAGATGACGCTCCCCTGGAACGGCATCTGGTCGAGCAACGATTCTGGCTAATGGATGACTCGTCGCACACGGGCGTGCACTATCGCTCTGATGACTTTAATGAACTGAAGCCAAACCGGTATACGATCATCCGTGCCCAGTTTGACAAATGGTTCTCATCCAAGGTGCGCGAGGCGGGCGGCACAGTCCTTTGTGAAACGACAGCGACGAAACTTGCTCGAGATCGGAGCGGTAGTGTAATAGGCGTTTACACGGACCGAGAGGGCGGTGTGATCCTCGCGGACGTAGTCGTCCTCGCTGAGGGCGTGAACGGACTGCTTGGAACACGAGCCGGCTTGCGCGATATGCCGAAGCCAGAAAATGTGGCACTCGCTGTCAAGGAAATGCATTTTATGCCGGAAGAGGTCATCGCAGAGCGCTTCGGCCTCAACGGTAGCGAAGGCTGTGTGATCGAAGCCGGCGGCACGATCTCACGCGGAATGGCCGGACTGGGCTTCCTTTATACCAACAAGGAGTCGATCTCGGTGGGGATCGGCTGCCTCGTCTCCGGTTTAGCGGAAGGCATGGAAAATCCGTACCGCCTTCTTGACGCCTTCAAGCATCATCCCTCGATCCGACCATTACTGGCCGGATCAGAGATCAAAGAATACGCCGCGCATCTTATTCCTGAGGGGGGCTTCAAGGCAATCCCCCAGCTCTTTGGCAACGGGTGGGTCGTCGTGGGCGACGCGGCGCAACTAAACAATGCCGTGCATAGGGAGGGGTCGAACCTTGCGATGACATCCGGCCTCATGGCGGGTGAAGCGATCTTCCAGATAAAGAGCCGTGGCGGTCTGATGACGAAACGCAATCTCTCTCTCTATAAGGGCATACTGGACAAGTCGTTCGTCATGAAAGACCTGATCAAACACAAAGATCTTCCAAGCCTCCTCCACACCGACAGTCACAATTTTTTCATGACGTATCCAACGCTTATATCTCAGGCGGCGCAAAATTTTGTGCGCGTCGACGGTGCACCTAAAATCAACAGGGAGAAGGCCACAGCTGCCTCCTTTATCAACGCACGATCCCGTTGGGGGTTGATTAGCGACGCGGTCCGCTCCGCCGTATCTTGGCGTTAAAAGGAAAATTCGATGAAGGCGACCACCATTGAGCGCATTGAGGATAAGCTGTACCAAAACCGATATCTCGTCGATACTGGACGCCCACACATTACGGTGCGGCCGCATCGGTCGCCAAGCCCAAGCCTGCTCGCCTTGACGCAAATCTGTCCGGCCAAATGCTACGAGGTGAACGAAATTGGTCAAGTGGCGATTGTTTCGGATGGCTGCTTGGAATGCGGCACATGCAGAGTGTTATGCGAAGCGAGTGGCGACATAAAGTGGAATTATCCCCGGGGAGGGTTCGGGGTCCTCTTCAAATTCGGATGAGGAGTCCCTACCTCCGGCGGGATAGCAGCGATCGATGCAGCTGCATTAGCGGCGGCGATTGAATGTGCATCCACTCAACCTTTCGAAAGGCTAATTTTTGCGCCGTCGATAACACGTATTTTTAACCTAGGAATATGCGTTAGCATATTTCGCGCACCAGGGTAAAAAGCAGTGCACCCTCCCCTGTTTGTAGGCATGATTAAACCAGAGGCGCGGCTCCATATTCTCTACGACATCTCCAAAGAGCTTATCTCTTCTTTTCCTCTAGACAACTTGCTGAAGGCTGCCATGAACGCCCTCGTCGAGCATCTGCGATTGCGCGACGGCGGAATCGTGATTCACGGCTCCGGAGGAGAGCCTTGGATAAACGTACGGGCTCCCATTGGGGACGACGTTCGCTCACGTTCTCTGACGATTGAACAGGCGGACGCAATAAATCGTGTCATCGCTAGCGGTGAGAAGCACTTTGGGAAAAATTCTGTCGTTCTCCCCGTTAAAGTAAACCGGAAAGCAATCGGCGCGTTGTGGATTGATTTCGCGCAGAAAAGCGGAGCTCAGGACGAAAGCCTTCTGGCAATGATTGCCGTCCTGATCGGCTTAACCTGCCAGCGCGATCGCGAATTGTGCAGCGACGGCGGCTCAGTCGCCGAGGAACAACAAGCGGGACAGATTCCGAAAATCAAGCCGAAGCCTCATCCCGCCCAACTCGATAAAATCGACTGGATCGTCGGGGAGAGCCCCGCGCTCAAGAGGGTATTAGCCACCACCAAGATCGTGGCCGCGACGAACTCCGCGGTGCTCTTGAGAGGAGAGAGCGGCACTGGCAAGGAATGCTTTGCAAGAGCAATACACGCGTTATCGATACGGAAAAGCAAGGCGTTTATTAAGTTGAATTGCGCCGCGCTGTCGGAAACCGTTCTGGAATCCGAATTGTTTGGCCATGAGAAGGGGGCTTTCACTGGCGCTCTCCTTCAACGAGCTGGACGTTTCGAGCTGGCCAATGGCGGAACGCTATTGCTTGATGAAATTGGCGATGTATCACCACAATTCCAGGCGAAGTTATTGCGCGTGTTACAGGAAGGCGAATTCGAACGTCTCGGCGGAACGAAGACATTGAAAGTAGACGTTCGAGTTATATGCGCTACCAACAAAAACCTTGAAGTGGCCGTCCTTCGAGGGGAGTTCAGAGCCGACCTCTATTACCGGATCAATGTGGTGCCGATCATTTTGCCGCCACTTCGGCAGCGCGACGGAGACATTTCGCTTCTAGCGCAAGTGTTCCTCGATCAATTCAACAAGGCAAATGATCGAAATTGCGACTTCGGGCCGTCGGCAATAGACATTTTGTCGAAATGCGCCTTCCCCGGCAATGTTCGCGAGCTGGACAACTGCGTTCAAAGGACCGCCACTCTCGCCAGTTCAAATACCATCACTTCATCGGATTTTGCCTGTCAGCAAGACCAGTGTTCTTCGGCGCTCCTCCGGAAAGCCGACGGTGACGGTATTGGCAACGACGCGATGCATGGTCTCAACCCGCGAGATACAGTGTCGGGTGGACTGGGCGCCCGCGCAGGCACTCCCAGCGGTGCCGCAGCCACAATCGAGGCAGCGGGCCTCACTGAGCGTGATCGGCTGATCAAGGCAATGGAGAGGGCTGGTTGGGTACAGGCCAAAGCGGCTCGTATCCTGGGTAAGACGCCGCGGCAGGTCGGCTATGCGCTACGCCGGCATCGTATCGATGTGAAGAAAGACTAAGCGGAGAACGATATGAAGAACGTCGTAAGCTTTGGTTGAGTCGCCCTAACGACTTCGGGCGCGATCCTGTCTTGATTTCTACAAAACATCTCCGGCAGCAAGCGGGAAAAAGGGCGGTAAAGGCGACATAAGCGCTGAAACAACAATGTCGCGTCGACCGGAATCTCTCTTGCTTTTGGAGTTGTAACCTTTCCTCAACAGTGGAACAGTGCGATGTGGGAACCGGAAATAAAGGTCGGGACGACCAGCAGTGCCCCCTCCCACCGGACGCCGATGGCTCCCGCTATGCCCGGTGGCCGCGTATCTTCGTCCTGTGGCCTTCCGGTGACGGATGACAAAGATGCGCGGATCTGGGAGAGAATTAAAGATCATCCCTGCTTTTCAGAGCAAGCCCATCACTATTTCGCGCGCATGCATGTCGCGGTCGCACCTGCGTGCAACATCCAGTGCAACTACTGCAATCGCAAATATGATTGCACCAACGAAAGCCGTCCCGGGGTCGCATCGGTAAAGCTAACTCCCGACCAGGCACTACGCAAGGTGCTTGCCGTCGCCAGCAAAGTGCCCGAGCTTTCCGTAATCGGCGTTGCCGGACCGGGCGACGCTTGTTACGACTGGAGGAAGACCGTAGCGACGTTTGAAGGAGTTGCGAGAGAAATACCTGACATCAAACTATGCATCTCCACCAATGGATTGGCGCTTCCGGATCATGTCGATGAGCTAGCTGACATGAATATCGATCACGTGACGATCACTATCAACATGGTGGATCCGGAGGTAGGGGCGAAGATCTATCCATGGATAATTCACGGACATCGTCGATACACTGGCATAGAAGCTGCCAGGATCCTTCACGAGCGCCAAATGTTGGGTTTGGAATTGCTGACCAAGCGCGGCATCCTCACCAAAATCAATTCGGTTATGATTCCAGGCGTCAATGACACGCACCTCGTCGAAGTTAACCGATGGATCAGAGACCGCGGCGCATTCATGCACAATGTGGTGCCCCTGATTTCCAAGCCTTCGCACGGTACTTATTACGGTCTTACGGGTCAGCGTTGCCCGGAGCCGTTCGAACTGAAGGCACTTCAAGATTGTCTCGATGGCAACGTTAAGCTTATGCGCCACTGCCAACAATGCCGGGCCGACGCCATCGGTTTGCTGGGCGATGATCGCGAGCGAGAGTTTGCCCTCGACCAGATCTCCACCAAAGTCGAATTCGACACCAGCAAGCGCCAGGCCTATCGCAAGCTGGTCCAGCACGAGCGAGGGGATCAACTGTCAGCAAAATTGGACGCGAACAAAGCAGTCCAGTCACTGGGTTCTTCGGGAACCCTTGCTGTTGCCGTGGCGACTAAAGGTGGCGGCCGGATCAACGAACATTTCGGTCAGGCAAGGGAACTCCAAGAGTATGCAGTCTCACGAAAGGGGATCAACTTGGTGGGACACCGCAAGGTCGAGCAGTATTGCCTCGGTGGTTTAGGCGAGAAGGCCACTCTCGATCACACTATCGTTGCACTCGACGGCATCGACATTCTGCTTTCTTCCAAAATCGGCGATTGCCCAAAGAAGCGGTTGGCAGAAACTGGCGTGCGAGCCAGTGACGCATTTTCCTATGATTACATCGAGACTGCGATTGGCTCGCTATACGCCGCCGAGTTTGGCGGCAAACCGGCGATGCCGACGGCTTTAGACCCCTCTAATTGAATCAGGAGCTAAAACATGACCTTCAAGATCATTATATCCCAATGCACCCAGTGCGGCGCTTGCGAATTTGAATGTCCCTCAGATGCGATCAGTTTCAAAGGTGAGGGATATGTTGTGGATTCGAAAAAATGTACCGAGTGCAGGGGTGAGTTCGACACGCAACAATGCGCTTCGGTGTGTCCGATGCCGAAGACCTGCGTCCCTGCCTGATCGTCACCGGACTAAAGCGCGAAGAATGGGAAGAGCGCTCAGTGGTCTCCTAGGCGAACATGAGGTTAAAAATTCACGTACCACCAATATCCCATCCAGTGAGCGATGCGCGCAACCTGAGTAGCCGACGTGGGCCCCGGAACGGATGCCGTCCAAATCTCAGACAGAGCAATAAGGGAGATATCTGCCTGGGCGTATGTCGTACTGAACTAACAGGCTTTGATAACGCTCGACGTCCGGAGCTCCAAAGCCGCCGCAACGAGAAGGGACATGCATGAGAGTGACAATCAGCAGAACTGATGTCGGCTTATCGGTCTATATTCACAAGAAAGACCTTGAGGAACCGATCATTTCGGTTGAGCACAAAAACCTATGGGGCGGCTTTATTTTGCTGAAAAATGGATGGCGGATAGCCCTCCCCGAGCTATCGCAGAACAGGCGCCTGCCCGTTACTGTCGACGCGAGGAGGCTATCCGGTTAGCGTGTGGGCCGGTTGATAGATGAGCGTCGATGCCAAGCGCAAGCGGGCATACACCCCGAATAGGGGGCATCGAGTTCCCGATCCTTTGAAGGCGGCCATCGGCAAGAGGCCGCCCGTAAACCAGGAGGAATCCGACATGACCCAACTCAACGACACAACACTTGAGAAGCTCGTGGACCGCATCTTTGGCGACCTTGGCGGTGCATTCAGCGTGCCGCTGGTGCGGATCGGCGATGACCTCGGCCTCTACAAGACGCTGAAGGAGATCGGACCCGCGACGGCCGAGGAGGTTGCCGTGGCCGCTAGATGCGCGCCTCGCTATGTGCGCGAGTGGCTGGCAGCGCAGGCGGCTTCGGGCTATGTGCACTACGAGAATGGCCAGTTCTCGCTCACGCCGGAGCAGGCCTATGTGTTTGCTGAACCCGACAGCCCGTTCAACCTGATTGGCGCGTTCGATACCGCTGCCGCGATGGTCGGAAATCAGCCGAAGGTGCAGTCTGCCTTCAAGACCGGTGAAGGCGTTGCCTGGGACGACCAGGCTGACTGCATGTTCTGCGCTGTCGCGCGGCTGTTCCGCCCTGGTTACGTCAATGCGCTGGTCCAGGAGTGGCTGCCGGCGCTCGATGGCGTGATCGCCAAGTTAAAATCGGGTGCAACGGTCGCCGACGTCGGATGCGGGCACGGGGTATCAACGGTGCTGATGGCGCAGGCCTTTCCCAACTCCCGGTTCACGGGTTACGACTTTCATTTGGGCTCGATCGCGGCTGCGAAAGCGCACGCTGAAGCGCACGGTTTGGCGAACGTGCAGTTTGAAGTGGGCCGGGCGCAGGACTTCGACGGTAGGGACTTCGATCTGATCACCTGCTTCGACTGCCTGCACGACATGGGCGACCCGGAAGCCGCGGCGTCTCATATCAGAAAAGCGCTGAAGGAAGGCGGCACCTGGATGGTCGTCGAGCCTTTGGCGGGAGATACCCTTGAGGAGAATATCAACCCGGTTGGGCGGCTCTACTACTCCGCCTCGACGATGATCTGCGTTCCCACCTCCCTGGCGCAGGAGACGGGATTAGCACTTGGCGCACAGGCGGGAGAGAAGCGATTGACGGAGGTGATCCGGTCAGGCGGGTTCACACATGTCAGACGAGCAGCCCAGACCCCGCTGAACATGGTTCTCGAGGCGACCTGATGATAAGGAGTGGCGCGTCGGGGTCCAGCCAGATGGGTAGGCTCTCGGTGCAAATATGACGCCGAAAAACGGATAGCCCTTGAAATTCGGGCTATTTTTGCACGTTTGAGGCAGATCCGGTTGTCGCTCTCCAATTCCCTGCTGGACGAGCGAAAGAGCGGGCGAGCCCGCCTCATTGGCCGCACGCGCTTCCGGGGATTGTTCCCTCTTCGCGCACAGCTTCCGTTGGAGTTGCGATCTTTTAACAGGAGCTTTCCGTTTAAGCGACGGAAAGCCTTCTGGCGACTAGCGATGTGCGAAGTTTCATGGCCGGCTTTTCAATCAGCGCCCATGATAGAGCGGCTAATGCCACGGTTCCGACCGGCTCGACGATCCAGAGCCACCAGTGGCCGACCCGTCCGATGGCGATCAGCGTGTGCATGACGAACATATGGTAGAGGTAGATCCCGTAAGAGAGATCCTGCCTGCGCAACAGGTTGGGGCGCGGAAATGAGTACGCTGCCGACAGGACTAGACCGGCGAGAACAGCGATTCGGAATGCATCGACAGGCGCCGCATTGTTGATGGAGATGAATGCAGCGGACGTTCCTGCTACCCACCACGTTATCGCGAGATGAGTTGCCAGCCACCACAAGAGCTTGCCTTCAAAGATCTTGCTGACGCGATGCCAGTATAGCCGAGCAAGAACTCCCATCGAAAAAATCCAGAAAGTCGGGCCCGCTGTCACCGACAGGAACGGATTGTACTTGTCAGTTATGTTGAAGTGCTGCGCCAAGACCCAAGACCCGAGAGCGGCGACGGCAACGACTAGCGCCCCTGCTCGTTTCCACCGCCGCCAAATTTCCAACAGCGCTGGCAGGGTGAGGTAGAACGTCAGTTCCACCGTCAGCGTCCACAGCACCCCACTTGGGTCCGAGGCGCCGTAAAAGCCGCTCATCGTGTAGGGCTCGTAGGTGAAGTAGACCGCCCAGATTCGTGCAGCTGTCAGGATGTAGACCGTGAAGTAAGACAGATACTGCAAGATGCCAGTGACATTTAATCCCCCAGTCACCAGCAGGGCAAATTCCATCATGGCGATGTTGACGAACAGTGCAGGAAAGATCCGGAGCGACCGCTTGACGAAAAAAGAGGCCGCAGACGATGAGCGGATGTAAGAATCCGTTACTAAAAAGCCGCTGATTACAAAGAAGATCGCAACACCCGGCGCCGAAAACAACAGATTGAAGACGGATGTGCCGTCTAAAGAATCGCCCAGGTGAAGCCAATTCCACGCGTGGCTAAGCATCACTTGGCAGGCGGCAAAGAGCCTTAACAGGTCAAAGTTGTTCCGGTGGCCGGATGAGTGTTCATTGGATGGTCCCATGAATGTCCATTAGCGCCGGCAGATGCCGCGCAACCTTTTGGCGTTTATTGAGAACAGAACTCGGTGTAGCGGTGGACGGCTTTGTTGTCTGCAGCTCTGCCGTCAGATCGGTTGCCCTCGTTCGGCAACAACATCAACGATTACATGCTGATCCGGACGGTGGGGTCAAGGCACCGCTTACAGTCAAGTGGCATTCATCACCGCATTAGTCGCCGCCGAAGCAATGTGGTCGACACGAGGAATGGTACGACTATGTAGATGCAGAGAACGCCGATATGCAGGCAGACATTGGCGATTGGTTGGCCCAGCATTGTCGGGCGGATAAGATCTATCGAATGTGCCAAGGGCAAGAAGGCGGCTATCTGTTGGAATGCTACGGGCAATTGGTCTACGGGAAACACTGCGCCTGACAAAAACAACATCGGTGTGATGACAAGGGTTTGGTAAAATATGAAGTAATCGTAACTGGGCGCGAGGGCAGTAACGACCATTCCAAGGCTCGCAAACGCTAAGCCAGTGAGGGCGATGACCGGAAGCGCATAGAGAAGACACAACCAGTGAGTGTATCCCAGCATGGCGGCGACGATACCAATACCGGTGCCCGCTAGCGCCGCCTTAGTTGCTGCCCATGCCATTTCCCCAACGACGATATCCCCTAGCGTGAGCTGTGTGTATAACATTGCTTCCCAGGTGCGCTGGCCCTGCATTCGGCCAAAGGCCGCATAGATAGTCTCGAAGGTTGCAGCAGTCATCGCGCTTGTCGCGATCATTCCAGCCGCCAAAAATGCAGTGTACGATACGCCGTCAACGCGCCCCACCATCACTCCCAATCCAGCGCCGAGCCCGAATAGGTATATTATAGGATCGGCTAGATTTCCGAGAATGGATGCCAGCGCCGCTTTTTTCCAAGCCAGATAGTTTCTGCGCCAAACTGCGAGCCAGTTCAAACCGCCGGCGGGTAATGTTGCTACGCCCATCGTCTACTTCTCCATCTCGCGTCCGGTTAGCCGCAAGAAGACATCCTCTAGATTTGGTGGACGCTCCAGCAAGCGCAGGCCCGAATATCCACGCAGTTGCGCGCGCACCTGCTCTGGATCAGGCGTGTAGCAGAACAGGGTCTCTCCGCTGATTTCCAGTCGCCTAGCGTTTGGCCTGATCAAAAGACTAAGCTCCTGCGGATCGCCACCATAAATTTCGATCACGGGACAGCCAATCTGCTCCTCGATCAGGGCATGCGGTCGGCCTTCGGCGATCTTTTGCCCAGCTTCAAGTACGCACAGCCGGTCGCACAACCGCTCAGCCTCTTCCATGATATGGGTGGTCAGAAGAATTGTCTTACCTCGTGCCAACAGCGATCGAAGTCGTTCCCAGATCAAGTGGCGCGCGTGTGGGTCGAGACCAGTGGTCGGCTCGTCCAAAATGAGTAGCTGCGGGTCATTAATGAGCGCACGCGCCAAAGTGAGGCGCCGCTTCATCCCTCCAGATAGGTCTGCCACACGCATATTCGCCTTGCTCTCAAGTCTCGCAAATTCAAGCAGCGACGGGATGACCGCTTCGATTTCTCGGGTGCTCATGCGGAAGTAGCGGCCGTATACTAAAAGGTTTTCGCGGACCGTGAATTCCAGATCGAGATTATCGAACTGAGACACGATCCCGATTTTCGCTCGTGCCAAGCGAACTTGACCCGGTTCCCGTGCTCCGAGTACAGTGATTGTGCCTGCACTTGGCGACGTCATCCCTAGGATCATACGGGTGATCGTACTTTTACCTGCGCCGTTCGGCCCTAAAAGACCAAAACATTCTCCGGCGGCGATAGTAAACGACAAGTCATTGACGACGACTTTACCACCATATGACTTCGAAACGCCGGCCAGATCGATTGCAACTGGGGACAATGCGCCAGAAGGCGAATTCACTGCCTTGCATTTCGAACTGCCCTGCCGCTCCGATAGGATGAGATGATCCTGGTGCGGATCAGCGATCGTCGTCGTCAAATTCGCTAATTGCCCGTTCATTTCTTGTCCCAAATTTTGAGCTGCGGCGGCGCGATCATCACTCGCCACTATAGGCAATTTCAGATGTCGCCCGCCCTGGCATTTTGGTGGCGCCCTGCTGACCAACAGTGGGCGCAGTAGCGACTGATCCGCGCGACAGCCAGTCGCTATTGGACAAGGTACAAAGGGCATAGGCCTTCAAGGGAATTAAGAGAAAGATGTTCACGAGCGTGTGGAGAGCAAAACCCAGAAACCTAAGTTCGCGGGCGCGATAGGCAGCCACGCTGCATCGTACAAGAGTCATGGATCCGATCACCAGGATCGTCCACCATGGTACTGTGGCGGTCAGCGCAAACTGGCCAATACCCGTCAATACCGACAGCGCAAGAAGCAGAAGGCCGCCATTTTGCCCGATTACGTCCAGAGTGAGATACCGATCGAGGCCAGGCAGTATGGGGAGCGCAAGCAATGTATCCCGAAAAGTGCTGCGTGCCCACCGTAGTTGTTGACGCAAATAAACACCCATTGTGTCAGGAACGACTGTCGCCGCGATGGCGCTCGGAACATACTCAGTTCGAAAGCCTGCGCTCAGCATGAGAATCGTCAAATGGCGATCTTCACCGAAGTCACTCGGCTTGCCGCGATAAAGCTGCGTCTCGTACTGATCGAGCAGCGAAAGCATAGCAGACCGACGGTACATCGCACATGGGCCGCAGCAACACATAACTGCACCGAAGCGAGCTTGTGCCGCGCGCTCCTCGTTACAGGCAAGCCAGTACTCCATGTCAATCAAGCGAGTTAGCCAGGTGTCCGCCTGGTTACTGGCTTTCATTTGGCCCATCACCGCACCGACCGTTGGATCGCGCATCTTGTGGGAGAGCTTCGAAACGACGTCGGGGGCGATCGTCGTGTCTGAGTCCACATTCAAGATGAGGTCCCCAGAGGACTGGGTTATAGCGGCGATTTGCGCTTTGCGCTTTCCAACATTTTTAGCGAGAATTGTGAAGTTGAATCTCTCATCGTCTGCATAGGCAGCGCGCTGAGCCTCCACCGCGTCGCGATTTTTGGAACCGTCGTCGACTACATAAAAACGCAATTTTCCAGCGTAATCCTGTTCCGCGAGAGACGCGAGGCATTCGGAGAGAACGATTGGGTCCTCATTGAAGCACGGCACAATGACATCAACGCTTGGTAGACGGGTGGTTTCGACGTCTTTCGCAGGTGTTGTTGGGATCGTTGTCCGCCTAGCATGAAAGACCTGCGCGCTCTTGTAAACGGTGGAGAGCATTGCATAAAGTGAAACGGCGGCGATGCTGGTTGTTGCGAGCAGGGTCATGGTTTCTCGTTTGTCCAGTGTTTCAGGGAAGTGAACGAATTTCGAATCCGCGGCTATGCAGTGCCGGAATAATTCGAGAGAGTGCTAACAGCGTCTGGTCCCGCAGTCCGGCAAGCGAGCATTGCTCAACCTCATCGGGAGGACACCCGTCGTGCAAAAGCACGATTGCCCCAGGCCGAGCAGCATCAAGCACCTCATCAACGATCACGTCGACGCCCGGGCAAGACCAATCTCTAGGGTCGGCCGACCAGTGCACGGCTCCAAGTCCAGCCCTCAACGATGCTGAAAGAACGTCTTCAGTCCAAACCCCGTAAGGCGCTCGTAAGTGCCGGACCAAGGCTTGGGGACAGGCCGAGACAATGGCTTGATGCGCCTCGTCTATTTCACGTTTAACATCCTCGGGACCGCAGGTGGCAAGATCGGGATGCGTCATGGTATGATTGGCGACATCGTGACCTTCCGCCACAATACGTCGGATGAGTTCTGGGTGATCCTTCACGTATGAACCGATGGCAAAAAATGTCGCCGGGACGCGGTGCTCAGCTAGAACATCCAGGATTTGCGGCGTGCAGAATGGATTAGGACCATCATCGAACGTCAAGTAAACGCAGCGATCTTCCTGGCCGCTTGTGTGATTGACCAATACTTCGCTCATATAGGCAGGCCGCTTCATAGTTCCGACCCGTTTCGTTCAATCAACGAGCCCGCAGGCCACTCCGTCATTGGACGGTCGAGGGGAACTACCAAAACGAGGACATCTTCAGTGCGCGTGGCTGGCAGGTCGGAATGCGCGTCTGGAAGCGTTGAGCGCACACGTAGCCCGGTCATCATATTGGCGGTACCGTCTCGGCAGTATCTTTCCATATGATTCCGCATGGCGTGGCGAACTGTTCCAAAGGCAAATGGAACGCTCAACTCGCGCAGAACCGGAAACATAGCGCGGACCGAGTGGGCGATGCCTAATCCCTCTAGATCAGGCCGCACTCCGTACAGACCTAGCTCGGCCACAAGCAAATCAGTCGTGCCGACCTTTATGAAACGTCGTAACACGCCCATGTGGCTAGCTACGCCGCGAGAGTCGTATGCGATTGCGCGGCGTTCGGGCCTCGCACCACCCCAGCTTCGCCCAGTCTCGAACGGCTTGGCATTGAAAGCTCCCGTCGGCCCATAGGTCTTGCAAAAAAACTCAGCGAGTTCCGCGTGGTCTGAGGCTTCCAGCTCATTTTCCCAGCATATTTTCCATCGCACTTCAGAAGACATGCAAAAAGCTCCACATTGTTTCTTCACCCAGCCACGATCAAAGGTGCGCGTGATTGTTGCGCATCACTATTGGATTGCCGGTTTGACAATCGAGCGGTTAAGAGAATTAAGAATTCAAATCGGGCCCCTGCCCGGCATTTCGTTTTTTCGTTCGCGGCCTTGATATTGATCAAGTTCCGGCTTTTCTATAAGCGATCCGAAAGATTGGTAAAATTGATTGTTTGGATGGCAATCATCTATGGAATGGATATAAACTTATGCGTTTTAAAGGCCTAGATCTTAATCTTCTTGTAGCGCTCGACGCTCTAATGACCGAGCGCAAGCTCACAGCAGCGGCACGCAGCATCAACCTCAGTCAACCCGCGATGAGCGCTGCTATCTCTAGGTTGCGCGACTATTTCCGCGACGACCTTTTTATCATGCAGAGACGGGAGCTAATTCCGACCCCGCGTGCAGAGGCACTTGCCCCCGCTGTTCGCGAGGCCCTCTTGCATATTCAGCTTTCCGTCATCGCATGGGATCCAATAAACCCTGCGGAGTCCGACCGCCGATTCAGAATTATCCTTTCAGATTTCATGGCCTTGGTCTTCTTCGAAAAAATCATAGTGCGCTTAGCTCGGGAGGCGCCAGGGGTCAGCTTCGAGTTGCTGCCACTTGACGACGATCCCGAGGAGCTTCTCCGCCGCGGGGATGTTGATTTTCTGATCCTACCCGATCTATTCATGTCTGGCGCCCATCCGAAGGCAAGGCTTTTCGAAGAGAGACTGGTGTGCGTCGGCTGCTCCACGAACGAGCAGTTGCAAGGGAAGCTCTCCCTGGAGCAATATATGTCCATGGGACATGTTGCGGCTAAGTTCGGACGTGGTCTTAAGCCTTCCGTTGAGCAATGGTTATTGCTGCAGCACGGCCTCAAGAGGCGTATTGAACTCGTCGTCCCGGGGTTTAACTTGATCCCGCCGTTGCTGTCAGGCACTAATCGAATAGCAACCATCCCCCTGCGGCTGGTCAAACATTACGAACAAACTATCCCCCTGCGGATTATTGAGCATCCTTTGCCACTTCTTTCGTTCACTGAGGCTGTCCAATGGCCGGCTCTTCACAACTCTGATCCTGGAAACATATGGATGCGCGAGATTATGATCCAAGAGGCTTCGCGCATGGAATCCGAGGCCGAAAGTTGTACGTCTTAAGCGACCCCCGGGGTCATTTCACAGCCGCAGTAGTTAGACGGGCGCTGATCATTGGAACCTATGCATTCGGTCCCCAAACGAGGCATCACGTTACAGGCAGGCCCCGCTGCCTCAGCTCATCTAGCGATCGAAGCCATTGTGCCGAGAGCCATCGTTTCTACCTGAAAAGGTGCCACTTGTTTGCTTTCCCTGGCTTAATGCAAAAGTGATCAGAACTTTATTACTGTCACTTATGTTCGGCTCATTGCTGAAAACCAGCATCACGTCGCGGCGACTTCACCGACCTCCCGCACATGCTTCCGGCGCCGCACTGACAACGCGCCGGCCCGGGAAAGCGGCCAAAGCTCAATACTTTCGAACCGCGTAATCACGCTTTTCCTGGAGGGTTTGCAACTGCGCCGGCGCATGAATTCAGCTGCGGCAATGCCCGAGCCACAATCCATAGCGTGGATGCTTTTGATCCACACAATCAATTTTACCAATTATTCCATATGATCCATAGCAGGGCAACCGCGCGGTGACGTTCCGGTAAGTTTATCGGTTTCTGTCGTCACTTCGCAGACGAGCCGGAACATCTTCCGATGTTAGCAGCAATTAGATCGAGCCTTCTCGCAAGGCCGTCGGCTTGTCGAAATTAGGCATGATGGAAAGGAATACAAATGGCTGATCAACTCACACTGGAAATTATCAGTGCGATCAATAAGCTCGTCAAAGCTGAAAACGCCGAGAGAACGACCGTAGCGCTCGGCGAAATAACGACTGACACTGAGTTGACTTCGCTTGGCATCGATTCGCTGGGTTTGGCCGATGTCCTTTGGGATCTGGAGCAAATCTACGGCATTAAGATCGAGATGAATACGGCCGATGCCTGGTCGAACCTCAACAATATCGGCGACGTGGTGGAAGCCGTCCGTGGCTTGCTCACCAAGGAGGTCTGAATGGACAGGCGCGTCGTTATCACCGGATTGGGCGGACTGTGCGGACTGGGCACCGATGCTTCCTCTATCTGGACGGAGATGCGCGAAGGCCGCTCCGCCATCGGCCCGATCTCAAACTCAGAGATTCATGAGCTGAAGGGGATGATCGGGACCGAGATCAAGGTGCTGCCTCAACACGACATTGATCGCAAACAGCTCATCTCCATGGACCGTTTCAGCCTGCTTGCCGTGCTTGCAGCTAAAGAAGCCATGCTACAGGCCGGCCTTTCGTGCAATGAAGGAAATGCCCACCGTTTCGGCGCGACAGTGGGCGTTGGCTTTGGCGGCTGGGACGCTACCGAGAAGGCCTACCGCACCCTCCTATTGGGCGGCGCGACCCGCACTGAGCTATTCACTGGGGTAAAGGCAATGCCTAGCGCGGCTGCCTGTCAGGTAAGCATGAACCTCGGGCTGCGGGGGCCAGTCTTCGGTGCCACCTCTGCCTGCGCCTCGGCCAACCATGCGATCGCTTCAGCGGTAGATCAGATCAAGCTCGGTAGGGCGGACGTTATGCTAGCTGGAGGAAGCGACGCGCCACTCGTGTGGATCGTGCTTAAGGCATGGGAAGCAATGCGCGTACTCGCTCCAGATACTTGCCGGCCATTCTCCGCCGACAGGAAAGGACTAGTTTTGGGCGAGGGTGCGGGCATGGCCGTGCTGGAAAGCTATGAGCATGCCGCCGCCCGCGGTGCAACGATGCTTGCCGAGGTCGCCGGCATCGGCCTTTCCGCCGATGCCTACCACATCGCTGCACCAGCTGTGCATGGGCCGGAGGCGGCGATGCGCGCCTGCCTTGTTGATGCGGGCCTAAATGCTGAGGACGTGGACTACCTCAACGCCCATGGCACCGGCACCAAGGCCAACGATCAGATCGAAACGATGGCGATTAAGCGCGTCTTTGGTGACCATGCTCGATCGATGTCCATCTCTTCCACCAAATCCACTCACGCGCACTGCCTCGGGGCAGCAAGTGCGCTCGAAATGATTGCTTGCGTGATGGCGATCCAAGAAGATGTCGTGCCGCCGACTGCCAACTATCGCGAGCCAGATCCTGATTGTGACCTGGACATCACGCCAAATGTGCCCCGGGAGCGTAGGGTGCGCGTGGCCATGAGCAACGCCTTCGCCATGGGCGGCATGAATGCTGTCCTTGCGTTCAAGCAGGTGCAATGAAGTGGGATCGTCACGATTGACCCCTTGTAAGGCCAGCTTCAAATGCCTGAAGCAGGCGCCGCCGATTCCCGTCAGCAAGGTTTCGCTGCAATTCCCCAGATACTCTCGCGTCTGAAAGATGTTCCTCCGCGCAGCCACGTTACTCCGCTTTCACCACGTGTCGCGGGGAGCTGGTGCCTGGCTATTTTCGTCGCCGGAGCTCTCACTCGGCTCGCCGGTCGACTAAAGTTGATGCCTCATCCTTTTCTGCCACGAACAAGGAGTGTTACTATCAATTCCACCTCCGCCTGCGCCCGACATCGTGCCAGGTGCTAGCTAGCTTGATCGCGAAGTAGTCGCACTCAAGTACCGTCATCCCACGAACAAGATCTGAGAAGAGACGATGACACGCAGCCAAAAAGAAAAAATGCTGGCAGGCGAAATGTACAACGCAGCGGACCCCGAGATCCAAGCCGAGCTGCTCCTCACCGGGGCTTGGCTGAAGCGGTACAATGACACGCTGGGCGACACCGCCGAGCGGTGGAATGCGCTCCTTTTAGAACGATTGGGAGCAGTCGGGCTTGGAGCTGTTATTCGTCCGCCGTTCCACTGTGATTACGGGTTTAACATCCGGATCGGAGCTTGGGTTTACATCAATTACAACTGCGTCATTCTTGACGTGGCAGCGGTGACTATCGGTGACGGAACCGCAATAGGCCCTGCTGTGCAGATTTATACCGCGGACCATCCACATGATCCAGAGCAGCGCCAGGCTGGACTGCAGTTGGGACGACCTGTCAGCATTGGCAGGCACGCCTGGATTGGCGGTGGAGCAATCATTCTCCCGGGGGTGACGATTGGCGATCACGCTGTCATTGGCGCTGGTAGTGTGGTGACGCGAGATGTTCCTGCAGGAAGCACGGCCATGGGAAATCCAGCTCGGGTCAGGGCTGGTGGACGATCGCCGAAATCATAAAAGCAGGCGTTGGGGTAAATCCGGCCGTAAGGGGGTAGTTTCTTTGCTTGTGCGAACGGAACTTCTGGGCCGCCATGGCCCTTGCGGTTCCAACTGTCGGCACTTTCACTCCGACGCAAATCTCTTTGCAAATGCGGCTGGGCAGTCGAGCTGACCGGTTCGTGATCACGTTTGCAGGCAAAGGGGCAATTACGACTTAGGGTCAACCCGTAGACGCAGACCGCTTCACCTGTAGAAAAACGAATTGTTTTTTCAGTCCGTGGGCACAATGAAAGACAATTCGTCGTGTCGAATGGACATGCGCGCGCGGCATGTCGTCGGCAAATCCCAATTCCTGTTGACTGGAACATCTTTGTCAGAGGCTACGCCCATCATCAGGGCGTAGCCTATCTGTCGACACTTTGCAGAAGGCATCATTCGCTGCGTGCAGCGTTTATCGAACCTATGAGTACGCCGCATCCATGACGTGGATGATAGCTATCGCAACAATCAATTTTACTAATCTGTTTAGATTTATTAGCACGCGCTGGAGGACACGCACCGAGCGGCGTCCGCCTTCCTGATTACCGGTCGGGGGCTCTTTGGCAGATGGGTGACGAGCATGTGTGGGATTGTTGGCATAGTGGGACGGAAGCCCGTGTCGGAGCGGCTGATCGAAGCCTTGGAGCGACTGGAATATCGCGGCTATGATTCAGCCGGCGTTGCTACGATCTTCGAGGGAGAATTGCACCGACGCCGCGCAGAAGGCAAGCTCGTGAACCTTAAAACGAGATTGAAAAAAGAGCCCCTGAGCGGCACCGTCGGCATCGCCCACACGCGCTGGGCGACCCATGGCGCACCGACAGAATGCAACGCTCACCCGCACTTTGCCGATGGCGTAGCCGTTGTTCATAACGGCATCATCGAAAATTTTTCCGAGCTGAAGGACGGATTGGCGGAAGTAGGGGTCAAGTTTACGACCGATACGGACACCGAGGTGATTGCACATCTCCTGACAAAATTCCGTCGGGATGGCATGGGATGTCTTGAGGCCATGCAAGCCATGCTGAAGTGCGTCAAGGGCGCATTCGCTCTTGCCATTTTGTTTGAGGAGGATCCCGCAACCATTATGGTGGCGCGCAATGGGCCACCGTTAGTGATAGGCCATGGCGACGGTGAGATGTTTCTAGGCTCCGACGCGATCGCTCTTGCTCCGTTCACCAATGACATCACTTATCTGCACGATGGCGATTGGGCTGTTGTAGGCAAAGCGAGTGTCCAAGTTTTCGATACGGAAGGCAAAGTCGTTACGCGCCCGCGGCACATATCGATCGCTACCGCCGAGGTGATCGGCAAGGGCGGTCACCGGCATTTTATGGAGAAGGAAATCCACGAGCAACCCGAGGTCCTCGCCCGTGCTCTTGGTCACTACATCAATGTCAACGAAAATCATGTCAAAGCCATTTCGCCCGACATCGGGTTTGCCAGGGTTGAGAGCCTCGCAATTTCTGCCTGCGGCACTGCATACCTTGCGGGACTGATTGGCAAATATTGGTTCGAGCGCTACGCACGCTTGACGGTAGAGATTGATGTGGCCTCCGAATTCCGCTATCGAGAAATCCCATTGTCGCCACGGTCGGCAGCGCTCTTCATCTCTCAATCTGGTGAGACGGCAGACACGCTTGCATCGCTCCGGTATTGCAAAGCACAAGGTCTGAGAATTGGTGCTGTCGTCAATACCCCAGAATCAACAATTGCCCGCGAGGCAGATGCCATCTTTCCGATCCTCGCCGGGCCAGAGATCGGCGTTGCTTCTACCAAGGCATTCACATGCCAGCTTGCTGTTCTCGCTGCGCTAGCCATCGGCGCGGGCAAGGCGCGGGGCACAATCACGGACGACGAGGAACAAGTGCTCGTCCAAAGTTTGGCGACGTTGCCGGGCGTTATGCGACGGGTGCTGAACGACATCAAGCCGAAGATCGAGCTCTTGTCACGGGAATTGTCGAATTACCGCGACGTGCTCTATCTCGGCCGCGGCACGAGTTTCCCATTGGCTATGGAAGGTGCGCTGAAGCTCAAGGAGGTCTCCTATATCCATGCTGAAGGTTATGCAGCAGGAGAATTGAAACACGGTCCGATCGCCCTGATCGATGAAAATATGCCAGTCATCGTCATCGCGCCACATGATCGGTTCTTCGATAAGACTGTCTCCAATATGCAGGAAGTGGCCGCCCGCGGCGGCCGCATCATTCTGATCACCGACGAGACGGGAGCTTCGATGTCGAAACTCCCCACCATGCACACTATCGTATTACCCAATGTCGAGGAGATTATCGCGCCGATGATCTTTTCTCTGCCGCTACAGCTTCTTGCGTATCACACGGCGGTGGTCATGGGGGCAGATGTGGACCAGCCGCGGAATCTAGCTAAGTCAGTCACAGTCGAATGATTGTGACGATTGGTTAAATCGCAACTCGCTCCGAGAAAATCCACGACTTGATCAGTCATCAAATAAGTGAGGTCGAATGCACGAACTTTCGCTCGCCGACGTGCCGTCGCGAATTGGCCAGGAACTCGGCAAATCCGAATGGATCACCGTTGATCAAACTACAATCGATCTCTTTGCCGACGCGACACACGATCATCAATTCATCCACGTGCACCCGGAACGCGCGGCAGTCGAAAGCCCGTTTGGTGGCACGATCGCTCATGGCTTCTTAACACTCTCGCTTCTGTCGGCGATGAACTTCAGCGGCATGCCAAGGATCCGCGAGCAGACCATGGGCCTTAACTACGGCTTAGACCGGGTGCGTTTCATGTCACCGGTCAAGACCGGCAGTCGTGTGCGCGGTCGCTTCGTTCTCTCTGAATGTCAATTTCGCGGCGCAAGCATGCTGGTGACCACCTACGAGGTGACGGTCGAGATCGAGAACGAGAACCGACCGGCACTCACTGCCAATTGGATCACGATCATTCAGTTTGACCCGAACGACAGGCCTAAAGGGATTTGACGCCAGCCCGCGCCAGTTGCCTGGTCTACGGATAGCATCGCCATGGACCTACGCGCTGTTTTGCATTAAGCGTCTGTTTTCCCTTACGATCGTGCCTTGCGAACGCCTATTGCTTTCGGCAGGTTGATTAGACTTGCGCCGCAAGCAAAGCGGCAGACTGCATGATGCGCAACATCTTGGAAAGCGTTGTCAGCGAGATGACTAGGCTCGTTCAACGTAAATGATTGTTGAAGTAACGGCGGTTGCTCATTTCCGGCCGAGCAGATCACCGAAGCCTGTTGCCAACGCCAGTATGTTGACGACAGTACTGGTAACGGCAATGCCAACCTTCCTCGACGGAAGACGCACCGCCACCGAGAGGATGTGACCGCGTGGGCCCCTCGCCATGCGCAGCCATCAAACGGGAAATAATCCTGCTAAGGCCCTCAACGCGGACTTTCACTAAGATGGAATTGCTTCGCGGGCCTGTACAGAAGACGGACGCTACGCCGGCGTCGCTCCTGATACCACGCCGGTCTTCAGCAGCAGGGCCAACTCCGCCAGCATCTCACGATCCTCTCGACCAGGGTCACGTCTTTGCGGTTGAACAACGCCGACATTGGACAGCACGCGACCGGCCATTGGACCTTGTTCACGTGCCGGTGCATTCGATCAAAAACTACGTCGTTTCTATTTTAGGTACCGCGCCACGTTAGAAAAGAGAAGCGCCCCAAGGGTGGAACGCTCCTCGGATCTTCGAATTAAATGAAGCCGAAATTTTCCGCCGTAAGCGAGGTAAGATCCGACATGTCGTGCAGATTGTCGACATGAGCGAAGGCATGCGCGTGGTTCGCAGAATCGACATAGGCTAGTGTCGCACCGTGAGTTTTGCCTTCCTGACCGAGAGTTTTTTCATCATGGTAGACAATGATGTCACCGCGGGCTTCGCCGTGAATAGCGGTCGCGGCGGCAGAGCTAGACGTGAACCCTCGATCAGTGATTACCACAACGTGCTCACCGTGCGCGTTCGCGGCCTCGCCATTGTAGAAAGTGTCCACAAATTCGCCTGGGAAACCCTTCGAATGGTTGACGAAATTTGCGCCAAACAGATCCCCTTTACCAAAGTCACCGGCGTCCAGGACAAAACGGTCTTGCTTCGGCTCGAAATCCATCACGGTCGTATAGCAGTGCGTTGTGCCAACCATAGGGTCGTGGAACCGAAACACGAAGGCGTCACCGTCTTCGCCGCCATTCAAAATGTCTGCGCCGTCACCAGCCACAAGGGTATCCCTCCCGGGGCCGCCGTCGAGCCGGTCGTCGCTCTCGCCGCTATGCGGTATTACGCGGGGCGCGTAGGTGGTGTCGCTAAACAACAGGTCGTCATCATCACCAGCAAGGATTGTGTCGGAGCCATCACCGGCTCGGATAATGTCATGGCCCCGACCGGCCTCGATCCTGTCGTGGCCGTCATGAGCCCGAATCAGATCATCGCCGCCGCCGGCTTTAATCCAGTCATTGAAATTGCTTCCATCGATTATGTCATTGTCATCGGATCCGTAAATAAAGGGGCTGTTATCAGTGCCTTTGAACATCATCGCATATACTCCTTATGAGGCAGCCTGCGCTGCCAGCACCCCTTATGTTTTCCAGGAGCGAATTAGTGAAATCCATTGTTTTGATATGAACGATTTGAGTGACGGATGCCGCAATGTTTATCTCGGCCGAACGGTGCGCCTTTTTTCGTGGGCCGGCAGAATATGAAAACTACTTGGGGCTGTGACAATCGGCGGCCAAGCAGCGGCAACAATGTCCGCGACACCTCGTTGACGAAGGCGAAAGCTTCCTCCCTCGTATAAGCTGCAGACGTAATCTGCACAGCACCTGATCTCAAGGTGCTTTACAGATCGAAAACCTCAGCTCCAGGCATGGAGCGGTGGCTTCTCACCATTCAGGAAATACTTACCCAAAATGGCGTACTTCCAGCGGACCGGGTCGTGCAGAGTATGGGTGCGGGCGTTGCGCCAGTGGCGATCAAGCCCGTGCTCTGCAAGGGTCGAGCGCGTTCCTGCCAGTTCGAACAACTTGTTGGTAGCCGCAATCGCGATTTCAGTTGAGAGGATCTTCGCTTCGGCGGTAACGATCTGGGCTTCCGCAACGGTTCCCGCGTTCGGATCGATGATCGCCCGGTCAATGGCATAACCTGCCTTTTCAAGCAGCGCCTGCGCCGCATGCAGTCTTAACGTCAAGTCCCCGATCGCCTGGATTGTGTAGGGATCGTCCCAAGCGTTGTCGACGCCGGAATCCACCCAGGCGCGGCTCTTGGTGCGCACAAAGCTGACGGTCTCGTCAATCGCGGCTTGCGCGATGCCGGTATCGACAGCCACTTGGATAATCTGGAAGATCGCTCCGTCGGCGGTCGGCACTTCATATCCCTTGTAGCCAGGCACGAGATGCGTCTTCGGCACTTTGACATTGTCAAGCAGGACCGTGCCCGACAGCGTGGTACGCTGGCCGAAGGAGGACCAGTCGTCGATGACGGTCAGACCAGGCGCACCGCGCTCGGCAATTGCGTACCAGGCCCTGCCCTCGTCATCCAGTGCCACGATTGGCACCAGATGCGCGAGCAGCGCCCCTGACGAATAGAATTTCTTGCCGTTGACGACGACATGATCGCCGGCATCGACGAATTTGGTCTCGAAATCCACCGCACGCTTGGATCCAAATTCGGAGAAGGCATTGCCGAAGCGGGTTCCTTTCAGCACTTCCGCGAATAACAGTTGTTGCTGAGCTGGGTCGGAAACCGTGCGGATTGCTGCCACGACGCCAAGATGGTTCTGCGCAATCTGTCCGATCGACGAATCGGCCGCCGAGATGACCTCGACCACCTTCGCAAGCGTCGCATAAGAAACTTCGGGACCGCCGAAGGCCTTGGGCACGTTGATAGACCAAAGCCCGCTCTGGGAAAAGGCGTCCAGTTCCTTGACCGGCCAGATGCGGTCGCGGTCGCGCGCTGCTGATTCCTTGATGAACTCGGTCGCTAGTGTCTTGGCGATGGCAATCGCCTCTGCGTCAGTCTTGATAATATGGGCTGGCTGCGACGGGCGTGGGACAGGTGGCACGGCCTTTGTTGCATTTTCGGTATTTATGGTGGGAAGGGTCATAGTGGTTTCTCCTCTTGGATTGGATTAGCTGACAACAGCCGGGATGGAGGGAGCCACGGCCTTTTGGCCGAGGTAGAAGGACTTGATGTCGTCGCGCGCCCGCAGATCGTTCGCATTGCCAGTGAGGACGGCAACGCCGTTTTCGAGAATGATGGCGCGATCGGCATATTTCAGAGCGACGGCAGAGTTCTGCTCCGCCACAAGGATGGAAAGACCCTCTTTTCGATTGAGGTGGCGAAGTGTTCGGAAAATGTCCTGGACGACGAGCGGCGCCAATCCCATGGATGGCTCGTCGAGAACCAGGAGGCGCGGCCGTGACATGAGGGCCCGGCCGATCGCCGTCATCTGTTGCTCGCCGCCCGAGGTCAGGCCGGAGAACGCGCGGCGCTTTTCCTTCAATCTGGGAAAATGCGCGTAGACTTTCTCGATATCTTCGGCGATCCGCGCGCGTGTGCTGCCACGGCCCAACCCACCAGAGATAAGGTTTTCCTCGACCGTCAGACTGCGAAAGCAATGGCGACCTTCAAGTACCTGCACGAGACCAGCGCGTACCAAGGTACCGGGGCTTGTGCGTAGGACATCGAGCCCGTCAAACCGGATACTGCCTGAAACGACCTGCCCACGTTCGGCTGGAAGCAGGTTGGACAGCGCCTTGAGCGTTGTCGTCTTGCCGGCGCCGTTGGCGCCGAGGAGTGCCAGGATTTCACCGCGCACCAGATGGAGGTCGACGCCATCGAGGGCCGTGATGGCATGATTGTACGTTGCTTTCAGACCATCGACGGCAAGCAGAGCAGTGTCGTGACCCATGATCGTGTTCCTGTCCATGCCTGAGAGCTGCAATTGAAAAAGGAGAAGGCGCGAGGCTGGTTGAGAGGGAACAACATCCATTCCCGCGCCTTTGCTTGAAGCCGCGCCGGCCGCGCGCGGCTTCAAAGGATCAGTTGGTCGCTGTTTCGGCGTCTGCCGCCGTACGAAGCTTGATGCCCTTTTCCGCAGCGTAAGCCTCCGACGACTTTTCGATGATCGGACGTAGCAATGCCCAGTCCGGCGCGATCCAGTCAGAGACGACGTTCCACTTCTTCCCATTCCACTGCTGGAACGTCACGTAGCCGTTGCCCTCGTGGTTGTCCCAGGTGACATTGATTGAGTGGAACAGGCCCTTGGCGCCGAGCGCCTCGACACGCGCCGGATCGAGCTGCAGGTGTTCAAACCCCCAGCGGACCTCGTCGCCGGTCAGCGTCCGCTTGCCGAACTTCTCCTGGGCGATACGGATCGCTTCGACATTGAGGATGCCGTTGACGATACCGAGATTGTGATAGACCGAGCCAATGCGGTTCTTATCTTCGAGATCGCCCTTGCCGGCGTCGTAGATCGTTTTGACGATCTCCTGAACGACCGGATATTCGGCTCCCGACGCCTGGGTGGTAATTGCCGTATAGCCCTTGGCGGCCTCGCCAGCGGGGATGACGTCTTCTTCTGAATTGGACCAGACATTGCCGATAATGTGGTCTGCCGGGAAGCCGACCTTCGCTGCGGTCTTCAGCGCGACCGGGTTCATCACGCCCCACCCGCGCAGGACGACGTAGTCCGGCTTGGCGCGCCGGATCGTGAGCCACTGCGACTGCTGTTCGTTGCCGGGATGCGGCACCTCGATCTGCTGCAGTTCGAAACCGTATTTCTTCGCCAGCAGTTCATAGATCGGAATGGTTTCCTTGCCATAGGGCGAGCCGTGATAGAGAACGACGATCTTCTTGCCTTTCAAGCTTTCGAGTCCACCCTCCTTTCCCGCGATATAGTTCACGATGCCGGACGTTTCGCTGTAGGGATTGAGAAGCAGCGGAAAGACGTAAGGGAAAACGCGGCCGTCGGTCGAATCGGTGCGACCATGGTTGATGGTGATCAGCGGCACCTTGTCTGCGGTGATGCGATCGATCATCGCATAGGCAATGCCGACGGAGAGCGGGTTCCAGGCAGCCACGCTCGGGTTGCTCTTGAGGCGCTCGTACGCTTCGACGCCACGCTCGACCTCATACTGCGTTTCAGCTTCCGACCATGTCAACTTGACGCCGTTGACGCCGCCGTCCCGCGTGTTGATCAGATTCAGATAATCAATGAAGCCACCGAAGAAGCCGGTGCCGCCGGCAGCATAGGGGCCGACGCGATAGCTCTGGAGCGGGAAGTATTGTTCATCCGCGTGGGCCATCGGCAGCGCCACCGTAATGGCGAGGCTGGCGGCAAGAGCCACGATCTTGAATTTGGCAAGGATCGTCATTTTTGGACATACTCCGGGTATCGACCGGGCAAGGCGCCGGTTCGGGTTGATCTGATGAAGGCTGTTGGTATTTCAGAGCTTTGAAGGCTCCGTTTCGATCAGGACCGCACGATCGCGGCGCCGATGCGTTTTCGAACCCGGTCCCAAAGCGCGACAAGCCCATCCGGTTCGAGGATCAGAAAGAGAATGATGAGAGCGCCGAGCACGATGCGCTGGCTCATATCGAGCACGCCCGAATTGAAGATGTCGCCGAGCAGGAACGAACCAAGCCGCGACAGGACTAGTGGAAAAACAACGATCAACGCCGCTCCAAAAAAGGCCCCCCGGATCGAGGCAAGCCCACCGATGATGACGATGAACAGGATCTGGAATGAGCGGTCGAGATTGAAGCCGGCAGGCTCGACCGTGCGGAGATAGGCGAAGGCCCACAGGACGCCGGCAATTCCGATGATGAAGGAGGAGACCGCGAAGGCCAGAAGCTTGGTCTTCAGCACCGGCACGCCAAAGATCCGCGCCGCTGTCTCGTTGTCGCGCACGGCAATGAAATTGCGGCCGGTCTGCGAATTCATCAATCGATAGGTCAGCACCGTGAGGACGGTGACCACCGTCAGCGCTAAATAATATCGTCCGACCGGACCATCGAAGACAAGGCCGGAGACCGAAAGCTGCGGCGCATCGATCACGCCGGATGCGGAATCGTTGGAGAACCAGCTGAATTTGGTCAGCGCCCACTGTACGAAAAACTGCGCGGCGAGGGTCGAAACCGCAAGGTAAAAGCCCTTGAGGCGCAGGCTTGGGAGGCCGAACACCAGGCCGATACCGGCGGCTGCGAAACCCGCAAGAACCATGCTGACGATCAAAGGCAGACCGTCAACGCGAAGGTTGAAATTGAACGCGGCGAAGGCGCCAACCGCCATGAAGGCAGCACTTCCAAGCGACACCTGCCCCGCATAACCCGTCAGGACATTGAGACCGAGGCCGGCGAGGCTGAGCGCCAGGAACGGCAGCAGGATAGCCTCGAACAGATAGTCGGACCCGAGAAGCGGCACAACGACATAGGCAATGGCAAGCCAGGCCAGTGGCGTCGCCCAGCGGGCGGGGAAACTGTATGCCGGAAGATCATGAGTGATCGTGGACATCGGTCAGACCCTTTCCACGAGCTTCTGGCCAAACAGGCCGGAAGGTCGCACGAGGAGGAAGGCGAGCGCGATGACATAGGCAAACCAGCCCTCGATACCGCCGCCAAAATATTCACCAATATAGACCTCGGCCAGCTTCTCGGACGCACCGATCAACAGTCCGCCGACGATCGCACCGAGGATCGAGTCAAAGCCGCCGAGCACAAGAACAGGCAGAGCCTTCAGGACGATCAGCGACAGGGAGAATTGCACTCCGACGCGGGCTCCCCACAACAGGCCGGCGACCAGCGCCACTAGGCCTGCAGCCGCCCACACCGTCGCCCAGATCCAGGGGAGCCTCAATCCGACGGTGAGCGCCGCGAACTGGTCGTCGGCGACGGCGCGAAAACCAAGCCCGATGCGGGTGTAACGGAAGAAGAGAGAAAGCAGCAGCACCATGGAGGCGGCAACGACGGCTGCGAAGATGTCGAACTGACTGATGTAGACACCACCGACGTCGAACGGCACGTCCTCGATACCGAGGTCAAGGCCGTGCACCTGCGTGCCCCAGATCAGCTGCGCCGCCCCCTCGATGATATAGGAGAGGCCAAGCGTCGCCATGAAGAGCGTGATCGGCGGCTTGTTGGTCAGCGGCCTTAACACGGTGCGCTCGACTGCTATTCCGATAACGACCATGATCGCGAAGGTAATAGTGAATGCCAGCGGGAAGGAAATGCCGCGTTCCGTCAGGCTGACGAAGGTCAGCGCCGCGAACAGAAGCATCGCCCCTTGCGCAAAATTAAGAACGCCGGATGTCTTGTAGATCAGCACGAAGCCGATCGCGACCAGCGAATACATGACGCCGGACAGAAGGCCGCCGACGAGGACCTCGGTGAAGAACAGCCAGTCGAAATCAGCCATTAGATGCCCTCCCCGTTTTCGTTCTCAGGGGCGACACCGAGATAGGCATCGATCACGCGCTGGTCGCGCTGGACCTCGTGGGGCGTTCCATCGGCGATCTTGCGGCCGTAGTCGAGCACGGCGACGCGGTCGGAGAGATCCATCACGACCCCGATATCGTGCTCGATCAGCACGACGGTGGTACCGAACCTGTCACGGGCGGCGCGCACGAAACCGGCCATCTCGTTCTTTTCCGTCGCCGTCATGCCGGCCATCGGCTCATCGAGCAGCAGGATATCGGGCTCGGCCACCAGCGCGCGTGCCAATTCCACCCGCTTTTGCAACCCATAAGGCAGTGTACCGGCCAGACGATCGCCGACATGCGAGAGGTGGAGGAACTCGAGCACGTTCAAGGCCCGACTGCGGGCATCCGTCTGTTCCGTGCGGGCACGACCGAGGCCGACGATCTGTTCGATGAAGCTCGACCGCGTCGTGTGCGCCCGGCCAATGACGACATTTTCTAGAACGCTCAAGCCCTTGAACAAGGCCAGATTTTGAAACGTGCGGGCAATACCCAAACGGGCGAGCTTCTGTGTCGGGACCTGGGTGTAGAGGCGCCCGGAGAGCCGCATATGACCACGATCCGGTCGGTACACGCCGCTGATCACGTTGATGATTGAGCTCTTGCCCGCGCCGTTCGGCCCGATAATGGCGAGGATTTCTCCCCGACGCGCTGACAGATCGATGTCCGTCAGGGCGACGACACCGCCGAAGGACAAGGTCACCCCGACAAGATCTAGAATTGTCTCACTTGTGGTCGCTTGCCGCTCGCCGTCCTGGCGCGGCTGACCGTCAAGTCCAGCCAAGTGCTCCTGTATCTCCGGCGGAAAAGGCGCGGAACCCAGCGATCCAAAAGCCAATGTCATCGTGCGCATGCCCCCGTTTTCCATTACGCCCAACCGGTAGCTTGTTGCGCAATGTCCCGCCCGCAGGTGTCGCCATCTGCGGCTCCGTTATTCCCCGTGGCGGCCGAAAACCGGCCGCCTGTCTCATGCTGACTTATTCTGCAGCAATTGCGCTCGAAGCTTCGGCCTCTTCGATCGCCCGCACCAGCGGGATCACGTGTTTGCCGAAATACTCGACCTCTTCCTGGAAATGCAGGAAGCCGAGCAGGATGAGATCGGCCCCGGCACGCTTTAGATCGACCACACGCCGCGCCACCTGCTCCGGCGTACCGATCAGGTTGGAGCGGAAGCCGTCATTATACTGGACCAGATCTTCGAAGGAGGATTTCGCCCAGTTGCCCTCGCCTTCAGGCGATGCCTTTCCGGCATTCTTGACCTCGTGGCCAAAGGCATTGACCGCGTCCGGATTGGCCTTCTCGATGATCTCGGCAAGGACGGACCTTGCCTCTTCCTCGGTCTCGCGGACGATGGCGAAAGCGTTGACGCCAACGCGGACGGAATGACCGTTGCCCTTGGCCTTGCCCTGAATGTCAGCTACCTGCTTGCCGATTTCCTCTGGCGTGTTGCCATTGGTGAAGTACCAGTCGGAAACGCGCGATGCCATGTCGCGCGCGGCGCGCGAGGAGCCCCCCTGGAAGATTTCCGGCTGCGGATCGATCGGCTTGGGCTTCAGCGAATAATTGTTGAAGCGATAGAAATCGCCGTGGAACGTGAAATTATCCTCGGTCCAGATACCACGTAGCGCGCGGATGAATTCCTCCGAGCGGCGGTAGCGCTCGTCATGATCTAACCAGTGCTCGCCGATCGCGTGGAACTCGCCGCGGAACCAGCCACTCACGACATTGACGGCGACACGGCCATTGGTGAGGTGATTGATCGTGGCAATCTGCTTGGCCGCCAGCGTTGGGTTCCACGGTCCCGGCAGAATGGCCGCGATCACCTTTAGTGTCGTCGTGGATTCCAGCAGTGCATGGCTAAAGGAGACCGATTCATGCTGGAACTCGGCGCCGTAACCGGCGGTGAAGCGAATCTGGCTCAGTGCGTAATCGAAGCCGCTGGCCTCGGCGATCTGCGCCAGCTTTCTGTTGTACTCGATCGTCCAGGTGGTGCGTTGCTCGATGTTGGAAATGACGAGGCCGCCCGAAACATTGGGCACCCAGTATGCAAATTTGACCGGCTCTCTACTGGCATAGGACATGGCACTCTCCCTTAAAATGACTAAGCTGACGCGGCGACGGCCGCTGGGCGGTTTCCATGGGCGCGGTCGGCAGCGGCGTTATTGGAGACCGGCAGCACCTGCGCGAGTTCTGAAACGGCGCGCTCGATGCGCTCGCGAACCGCAGGGCTGGTGATCTCATAATTCGCGAAATCGATTTCTGTGGCGTAAATAGCAGTCGGCAGCGTCAGCGCGTTGAAGAAGCCGAACAGCGGGCGCAACTGATGTTCAATCATCAAACCGTGCAGCGGCGTGCCGCCTGTGGCAGCTAGAATAACCCGCTTGCCGGTCAGTGCGCGGTAGTCAACAAGATCGAAAAGATGTTTGAGAGCGCCGGCATACGATGCCCGGTAGACCGGCGACCCGACAACCAGGACATCAGCCGCCTCGACGGCGTCGATAATCGCACGCCCCGCGGCATCCAGCTGGTCGGATCGAAGCGCCCTGAAGAGAATGGGAGCAGCGTCAAACAGCTCTATGGTTCGGCTTTCGAGGCCCAGCTTCGATGCCGCTGCAACGACGACGGCCTCCACAACAGAGGCAGTTCGCGACGGCTGCTTGACATTGCCCGATAGACCCAGAATTTTCATTTCGCAACACCTCATTTGTTGTCATAGTCTATATATTTAATATACTAATGATAACGACGGGATGCTAATATTCCTTCCAGTTGTGGAATTCTGATCCTGAAATCGAGCATGCGGCCAAAATAATAACTAAGCTGCCCGTGCGCGGCGCCCTATGTGGCGTGACTTCGGCGCGCCATTGGCCACGAACCGGTGTGCTGAAGATAATCGTCTTATAGGAATTCGAACCACCGCCAAAAGTCTAAGCGGACGATTTCCCCTTAGGTGCCTCCGTTCCCTCGAACTGACATTTGAGATCTGATCTGCTGGTCTTGAAGGGAGTCGAACCGGTGGCTCGTTAGAAGAATTTCAAGGCACTAATTAATTGGGTTATATTGAGATGGACAGGCAACACGATGTCGACTTAAAATTGACCCGGCGCCGGGTCAATTCATAGCGGATATCAACATCGTAGCTTGAAGGCGCTACCTCCGCGCCACCATATCGCTGAAGTACCTTTGGCCGCAGCAATCGCGTCCGTTGGCCACAATAGCTTGAACCACCTTCCCCGTTCGATGCGGGCTCTGCGGTAAGGGTACGTTCGCGCTGATAACGGCTTGCTGCCGCACAGTCTTGCGAGCAGCCGAGCTACGCCATCCAGGATAGCCTATGTGCTCGACGAAATCGTGCAGGTTCGCCGCAATACCAAGGCTGCCAGACGTTTGTTGATGCGTCTGCTAAAAAACCAGGGCATGGTGCCGAGGCGCATGATCACTGACAAGCTCCGCTCGAATGGAGCGGCAAAACGTCAGGTCATGCCGGGTGTTGAGCATCGCTCACACAAGAGCTTGAACAACCGGGCGGAGAACTCGCATCTGCCGTTTCGAAAACGGGAACGAATGCGCCAGGGATTCCGATCAATCGGGAGCCTGCAACATTTTGTTTCGCTGTTCTCCGCCGTTCGCAATCTCTTCGTTCCAGATCACACAAAACCTTCTGCCAACCAAATTCGCAATCACCGACCGCATGCCATGGCCCATGGGAAAAGCCGTCAGCGGCCAGCTCGTCTGAAAACTGTCCGCACGGGCCTTGATTCGTGCCCATGCTCAAGGCTTCAGACGAGTTCGTCAGAAGCGAAAGTTGAGGCCCGCCTTGATTACATTATCGTTGAGGTCGGACTTCGAGCCGATGCCTGCGCTCGGGGTCGGGACGGCGTTGTTAATGACGTAGTTGTACTCGATCTTTGCCGACACGCCGCCCGAAAACGCGTGCTCGACGCCGCCGCCGAAGAGGTAGCCCTGTTTCCAGCTATCCGGTCCGGATTTCCACTTGTCCGATCCGGATGCGGGGCGGCGGCCCTCGAACTCGGTCGTTGTGACGCCCGCGGTGCCGTAGACGAAAGTGCGGTCAAAGCCCAGACCAGCCTTCGCCTTCGCGGCACCGCGGAAGCGGCTTTCCACCTTACCGCCAGGCACACGCACATCGTTGTTCATGTAAGAGCCTTCCAGTTCTGCGCCGAAAACGCCTGGTCCGGCCTGGAAATTGTAACCTACCTGAGCGCCCACCGCTGGGGCGCGATCATTGTTGAACGGGTTGAATTTGGAGGCCGCGACACCTCCGTGAAGACCGGCGTAAGCCCCGGCCCACGAGAAGGTTCGCGGTGCGTCATAAGAGGGGGCGCTCGGAACGCTGTGGTCAGCTAGATCGGCCGCCGACGCGCCGCATGCCAATAGGATCGAGACGCCCACGGAGAAGATTTTTCTTTTAATTAGCGACATATATAACTCCATAACGAGCGGAAACTAACATCCGGTGCTGGGCTGGACGCCCAAAGGTCTGCAAACCCCGCCCGACCCGCGATAGCCGCGGAGAGGGCATCATGAGCTTCCATGAGAAGAGCCAGATCGCTCGACTGGATCAAGTTTCGCATCGCGTCCGTTGGGTCTTGTGTCGACCCGACGCTTTTTGGGACATAGGGGCGTTGTCCCCTGCTGTGCCGGAGCCTACCTCCTGGACCATAGCCCCGGACGTTCTTCCCTGCGACAGCCCTTCGCCTGTTGAATATTCCAGCGTTGTCACCTTCATAAGCAGACTCTCTACAAATACGTGATTCAAGACAAGGGACGCAGAGGATATATTTAATATTATATTCGTGTAGTCTATGTAAAAGAACGGTAATGCATTGATAGTTCACCAATAATTGGAAAAATATACAAAAATATATTTACAAATATATTCTGGTTTATTTTCCAGCTGGTGGCACTGGCGCCAAACGGTTTGCCGACGACGATCCCGTTGGCGAAAACGCGCACGTTTATTCGGGCGACCAACTTGACCTGAAAGATGCGCTTTTTGGTTGTATGTATCAAGGGTATCTAATATGGTTTTTAGAGTTTAGCCGCCCACCGAACTGGGCACTCACTGCTTAGATGTGACGACGTTAATCTTGCGCCGAACCGGGAGGTTGTCGTGAAGGAAGAATCCTCAACGGTCTCGAATCTGGTGTTCGATTTCCTGTCAGAGTCAGCCAGTGCAAAGAGCAAAGACGATGTGTTACTCTTACTTGGCAAAATTTCACAATATTTCGGGTTTAGTTATTTCGCGATATCCGGAATCCCCTCGCCTCCGGAGCGAATTGATCCCTATTTCGTTTTGGGCAATTGGTCCGCCGGGTGGTTTGATCGCTATCGTGAAAACAACTATGTCCACGCCGACCCCATTGTACAGCTTAGCAAGACATGTGATCACGCATTTGTTTGGTCGGAAGCTCTGCGAGATCAAAAACTCGATCGGCAGAGCCGTCGCGTCATGAATGAGGCACGCGAATTCAAGTTGATTGACGGCTTTAGCGTTCCTTTACACACTGCCGCTGGGTTTCAATCGATTGTCAGTTTTGGAGCGGAAAAGGTAGAGCTCTCAACCTGCGACCGAAGCGCGCTCTATGTGATGGCGGCTTACGCGCACAGCTTGCTCCGCGCCCAAATTGGGAATGATGCCAGTCGAAAAATTCAGGCCTTACCCATGATCACAACGCGAGAGCGCGAAATCATCCATTGGTGTGCCGCAGGCAAAACAGCAATAGAGATTGCAACGATTCTCGGACGATCCCATCGAACCATCCAAAATGTCATTTTGAACATCCAGCGAAAGCTCAATGTGGTTAATACACCTCAGATGATTGCCGAAAGCTTTCGTCTCAGAATCATTCGCTGAAATATATGGAGTTTTCGGGCACTTCAAAGATCGGGCCTATTGGATCACGACAGCCATCACGATCAGATAGTAGCCCCGTTGAAATGCAGAGCTAAATTTGCGCCTGAATTGATAGACAGGCGCAACACAGTTTTCGGTAGGTCGAGCAGACAGGATCCATTGGGTGGCTGCGAGGACGTGCTTTGAATTTGTTTCCTCAGAAGTCGTCCAATGACCACCTACCGCCAGACGGCCCCCCCGAATTGACCAGTCGCGTCTTTTGGGGTGATCCCCGACAGATCGCAGTGGCTGGCATTTTCTGGTCGGGCAGCTTGGATTAGCCGCGCACTTTTGACCGGCGCATTTATCATGCAATACGCGTTAAAGCGTGCAGGTAGCCCAGGCAATGTATTCGCCAGGTTACCATTTGGTCTGCAGTTGACGCTTGCCCCCTCCAAACGTCCGGATGGATCCACGGGCTCACCGCTGAAGTCGCATGTTTTCCCGGTTGACGTTCCCGGATTTCCAAGCGGGCCGGCAAGCGTGACGCCGCGGATCACAACGCCAGTTTCTACGGGCTTCGCCGCGACCTTGCCTTTTTGGTGCTCCTCAGCCGCGGCTCCCTGCGCGAAGGTGACGGTCAGGGCGAAAGCAGCTAGGTATCCGAAAGCTCTCAAAGTGGCGGTCATTAAGCTTCTCCTCTTTTGCCGGCCGGCAAGATGTCGCTTCCGGACCGATGTCTCTGAATCGAATGAAAGGATCTGCGACCCTCTTAAGTTACCGAAACTTGATCAGGTAGTTCACGGCCACGTTCTTGGGACGCGTCTCAAGAGCTGTGCGTGCCGGATTTTCCGGTGAGCCTGTCGATTTGCTTGAAATGGAAGTTCCGGCGGCACTGCCCTGTTGCGAAATTCCCGCCGGCGTCGTTATCTCATAGGGATGCGCATGAACTTGCAGAGCATCGCATTGGAGTGATCCAACAACATTTGCAACATTATTGCCAGTTGGATCTAGCCGTCGTTTCGCGTCAGGGTCCATACCGGCACCGGCATCGAAACCACGCAGGAACAGCCCACGGTAGTCTGGAATCCGAAATTCCAGATCGGCCGTAGAATTCCGCTCTCCATAGAGTCCGCCGAGAACGGCGTAGAGTTCTGGATAGGCGGCTGCCCTAAGATAACGTCCGTCGCAAAGCATCCATCCCTGGGCTTCGATGTAGCTGATAGGAGCTTCCGCATTTGTACCCGCAGCCACGCCAGAGCTCGCGCAGGATGTATTGCTCCAGATTGTATTGACCGAGCTCGAGATAGGGGCAACTTGCCCCGCAAACGAACACACCGCACCGATTGGAGGCCCTGCAAACATCTATGGTTCCTCGGTCAAGATTGATGTGTGAGTGAAGGAGTGCCACTTATCAGCAACAAGAGGCACTCCCATGCATCAGTTCCGACCTGACCGGCGGAGCTGAAGCCAATTCACCTTGCCATCAAGCCGGGTTGACATCCCAGGTATTGTCCTCGTGGAGCACGCCTACGAGATTGAAGACGGCAGAGGGAAACTTGGCTTCACTGGTCTGGGTGATCGTGTCGATACTGAGCACCGAGCCGATAGACACATTCGTTCCCGCCGCAATCCAATAGCTCGGAGTCGGCGTGAACGTGTGGAACAGATTGGTGCCCGCTTGTACAACATAAGTTCCTGTTCCGGACATGCCGATGCCCACGGAGAACCGATTGTTTGGCACATTGCCAGCATCGTTGATGACCAGTGATCCTGCAGGATCCGCCTTGATCGGCACGGTCAGGCCGGGTCCACCACTTAATGAAAAAGTAGTGGTGTTTTTCCCGCTGGGGCTGCAGTCCTCCACCCCGGAGGCAAAAAAGTCCACGCCAGGAATCAGTTGTCCCGTGTCGCTCCAGACGAAATTATAGGCGAGCTCCCAAGTGAACTTGATTTGATTGCCAACCCGAATTTGATACGGAGAGCAGAACCATGCCAAGGAGAAGACATTGGCAACAGGTTGAGGCATCTTTTGATAGACATAGAAGGTCCAAGGTTGCGCCGATTGATTCTTCAACAATAACGAATATTGCGTTCCTTGGGCAAGCGCCGCGCTTCCCGGCTGTGATGCACGGGCATGATCCGTCATTTCCTTGTCTACGTAGCTGACATGCAAGGACATTTGATTCTCCCTTTCCGCTGATTTTCTGTCTTGACGCCAGGACTGATCCAATCGTTTGGACCGCTTCTTGGCCCAGCTCCAACTGAGGCGAGTGTTATTGGAGACACCAATTCAGCTATAATCATTTCTAGGTGACGTAAATGAGTAGATATACTCCCTGACAGGCCGCCACTAACCCATAGGCATGCCCCCGAGACCCGGGACGGTAAGAGCGGTGGAAGCCTATTTGGTCGGTAGCGGATAAGCATCGGCCGAGATGGTTTTCTAACGTGATCCCATCAACGAAAAGCGGCCTGAGAGGCGGCTTGATCGAGCCTTAGGCGTCTTTGACGCACACCGTATGCTCTGCAAATTTACTCTAGAGCGTTTCAGGTTTTGACGGAAGCGTATCCGGCATTGGCGAAGTAGTTGCTGCATTCGCTGGGCTCGATGGTTGTGACGAGGTGTCCGATATGGCGCCAGGTGTCATTGATGGTTCGCTTCTGAGCCAGGCGCATCCAGTGCTTGATTTTGGCGAAAGCCTGTTCGATCGGATTGAGGTCGGGGGAGTATGGCGGCAAGTACCAGAGCCGTGCACCAGCGTTGCGGATCATCTGACGGATGGCGACCGACTTGTGGGAGCCGAGATTATCCATCACGACGATGTCGCCGGGTTTGAGCACCGGTACGAGTTGCTGCTCGACATAGGCGCGAAAGCACTCACCGTTGATTGGTCCATCGAAGACACAGGGTGCGGTGAGCCGATCGCAACGCAACGCGCCGAGGAAAGTCAGGGTGCGCCAATGTCCGTGCGGCGCGAAGCTGCGCAGGCGTTTGCCCTTCGGCCCCCACCCTCGAAGCGGCGCCATGTTGGTCTTGATCCAGGTTTCATCGATGAAGACCAGCCGTCTTGGATCGAGGCCAGCCTGCCAGGATCGCCAGCGCTGTCGCCGTCGCGCGACGTCAGCGCGCGCCTGCTCAAGGGCGAACAGTGTTTTTTTTGAACCGCAATCCCTCACGCCGCAGGAACTGCCACACCGTATCGTGGGATACCTTCACCCCTCGCGCGGCCAGCTCTTCCTTCAACCTGTGCAGTGACACATGCGGCGTCTGGTTGATCCGCTCCACGATAAACGCCCGATGCGGCTCCAGAACCCGCTTGCGGTGGCCGCCCATCTTCCCAGGCGCCACAGATCCGCTCGAACGATAACGCTGCGACCACTTTACCGCTGAAGACACGGCAATACCGAACCGCGCCGCAACCGACCGGCAGCTCTCACCGGCTTCGATTGCAGCAACAACACGCTCACGAAGATCATTGGAAAGAGGTCGCGTCATTCGATGCTGGCCTCCACTCCAGCCAGCATCTTGAATCACAAAACACACAAAAACGGAATCCCTTCCGATTCAACTAAATCCGGATACGCTCTAGCGGTATGAGATGATGGCATTCTTAAGCCCGTTTTGGCCGATCTTTCCGTTACCGCTATTTCCCATGCCGCGGGGGATTGTTTGGTTTCAAACCATGGTAGCGCGACGAACGACGTTAATCATCCGCGACCTAGCTCAGAAATGAGTATTTCTACTCATTTTGAAGGACAGAAAGATCGCGCATAGTGATCCCCGGGGGTCAGGAAGCGATGATGAAGATTTGCATTGGGGACTCTCGGGCTAACGCCGTAATCATGGAGAAAATCTGGCGATTTCGACACCAGCAATTTGTGGAGCGACGTGGGTGGCAGGCATTACGCAAGAGTGACAGACGGGAAATAGATCAGTTTGATCACGATTGCGCTATTCATTTTAGCGTTCTCAAGAACGATACGGTGATCGGGTATTCTCGGCTCCTTCCTACGGTGCAGCCACATCTTCTTTCAACCGTCTACCCGCAAATCATGCGGGGCCAAAAGTGGCCAAGGTCGCACGACGTTTTCGAATGGACGCGGTGGGCGGTTGCAAGCGGTGATGAAAAGATTGACGGGGTTCCAGTATCGCGTGTTTTGATGATCGGGTTGATGGAGTTTTGCCGCGTTGCTGGCATCACCTCGCTTATCGGCGAGACGCACCCAAAGCTGATAAACACCTTGCGCGCCAACGGGTGGCAAACACACATCCTCTCAGAGCCTAGCATTTTCGAAAACGAGTTAGTCGTGCCACTCGAAGTCATCCCCTCGTCCGCCCCCCAGACGTTGTAGGCAACTAGCTAGCATAGGAAATTCCGCTCGATGTTTGAACCTTACGGCTCAGGAAGTTTTGGTCACCAATTCGCCGCCAGTCCGGCTCATAAGCGCACACAAGTCACCGCCTGGAATTCTTTTGCACAAGCGGTGCTACATCGCAATCAATGCTTAGGTCAGAGAGCCAGTCACGTAGCCGCCCGGATCGATTGTAGCCTAATGATTCCGCAGCCTATGCCACCCTAGAACGGTATGGGACAGTCAGTGTAACTCAGTCACTCGCGTCATTGGCACCCCTTTAGGGGAACGGCGAGGAAAGCAACCAACGGAGAATCATAACATGGAAACGATAACTACCCGCAAGCCCGTTAAACTCATCGGTGGCGAGTTGAGCGTGTTTGCCAAGGCGCCGCGCGTCGGACCGACCCCTTCGACCACAGAAATTGCTGCCATGATCAAGGGGGGGAAACCGGGCGACATGGACAAACTCGACGTCTAAGTCTCATCCGTGTGACCGTCGCCAAGGCGGCGGTCACTGCCCCTTTAGATTTTCATCAACTAGGCGATCACCCATGTTCAAGGGAACGATTGACCGAGGTCATCTCGAGTGCGTGGATGAACCGCTGATCCCGTCGTCATATCCCAACATCTCTATCAAGATCCTGGACCATCCTTTACTCGAAAGCTTCCGTTGGGACACCACTGATCAAATCATCCTGATCTGCCGCGAGCGTTCCGCCGAAGCGAGTGGGCAGGTTGTGGCACTCAGGGATTGGCCGATAGAACGAGCACATGATTTCTGTGCTTTTGGGCAATGGCCATTGGACTATCAGACAATTTCGATCAATCGCCATTCCGGCACGGTGACCTTCAGCGCCGGACATGGAGGTGTTGCGCCACTTTATCTGAAGGTCAGCGGTGAGCGCATTGATCTCTCCTGGTCGATAGCGGACTTTTATTCGGGCATGACTCTCGCTGACGTCGACACGGACCGAACTGGCCTGCGTCTTGTCGGGACGCTCCCCTATGCAACAACCACGATGTTTCGCTGTGTTTTCATGCTGACGGAGCGCGCGTCACTTTGCATCAGCAGGACGGGAGCCGTCGAGACGAAATATCCCCCTCCGGCACCGTATTTCATCCCGACCCCGCTTGTGGATGGGGCCGATGTTGCCGCCGCAGCATGCCGTTTGATCGACGCCCTGCTGCGTCGCTGGCCGCTCACGCCCGCCCTCACGGCTAGCGAATTCAGCGGAGGATTGGATTCGGCAGTCGTTGCCGCCATTTTGGCGGAGCAGCATCCTGACGCCCTGCAAACCTATGCCTTGGAGGTCGAGGGGCCAGCTCGAAGTCAACAGACTTCGAGGCGCGAAATAGCAATCGAGCACTTTGGCTTCCACGATCAAACGCTGCGTGTTGACACGATACCAATGGTTCCGTGTGGGTTCAAGGTGAGTAGCGACTACGTCCCAGCTCCCTACAATGCCGATCTGCAGCGGCCTCTCCATCAACTATTGAAGTCGCTCGCAACTGCCTCAGCTCCACGGGCGGTCGCAACTGGTACAGGCGGTGATGAGTTGCTAATGGCCCATGCTTTCGAGCAAAATCACGAGCAATTCGCTCGTAATATTAGCGATGCATTCCTTCCTGAGATCCTTCCCTCCGCCATGACACTGGTGCTCAAAAGCCGATTGCCCGACTATGCAGCAAGCTGCGATCGGGCACCCTTTCCTATTCTGCCGATTTCGGTACTGGAGGCACACGCCGCGCGGGCTCCTTTGTTTGCGAGCCATGGCATATGGCCAATTAGCCCATTCGCCCAGCCGGAAGCCGTACGATTTTATCGGAGTTTACCTTTAGCCTGGAGGCACGAAAAGGCGCTGCATCGCCGGATGTTGGAACGGCTTGGATATCCCAAACGGTTCTTCGGCGTTTCTATAAGAGAAAATTTCGAACACTATCTGACCGGCTCGCTGATTATCGGTGCTAGCGAGATCACTAGTCAATTATCCCGTCGTTGCCTGCTGCATGAACTGGGACTGATCGATGCTGACCGCCTGATCGCCACAATAGACGACATCCGATACGATTCTCCGCTTAGCGAGCTCGGCTCTATCTTCCACGCGATTAACGTTGAACACATGCTTCGGCGAATTGACGGAACTTGAAGGAGATCACCCGCTAACGCAGCGGGGACTTCAACACGCCTGCAATTAGAAATCCGTGTATCGCCACGGAACAAGGCGGATGGGTTCGCCGGCACTTTGAAAATGTCGGGCTTCTGGAGCGAGACTTATATGAACATTTGCCATTGCTTTATGGCGTTGCGTGGGCGGGATTGGCAGATGCGCCTGCCATGATCTGCCTAACAGGACCGAACAGTTAGGGCTTGATCTTAGCATGCAGTCACGACTTGATGTAAGGTCGCATCAACTGCTTTGCCTTTTGAAAAGATCCGCTCGTTCGTCAGGCGAGCAAATCAGCTACGAGGCAATACTAGCAATCGCCTCCAGGAATGCATCGATCTCTTCCTCGGTATTGTAATAATGTGGCGACGCTCGCACCACGGGGGGGAGTTGTCGCGTATAGGCGTCGACGGGTGTACTAGAAGGAGGGGAAACTGAGACGTTGATTCCCTTGCCAGTCAGATAAGCCATGACCGATGACGAGTCCCAGTCGTTGACAGTGAATGAGATGATGGAAGCAAGGGGCCTCCCGAGATCATGCACGGACACGGCTCGTATACCCCGCAAGCCTTCGCGAAGCTTTGACGAAAGGTGATTGCAGCGCTCTTCGATATTTTCGAGCCCAATGTCGAGCGCGTAGTCCACTGCTGCCCGCAGGCCGAGACGAACCGAACAGTTCTTCTCCCATGTTTCAAAACGCCTGGCATCAGGGCGCAATTCGTATCGATCCGGACCAGTCCAGGGCGCGCCATAGAGGTCGATCATCGCTGGCTCGATCTTATCCACGAGTGATTTACGCATGTACATGAATCCCGTTCCGCGTGGCGCTCGGAGAAACTTCCTGCCGGTAGCAGTCAGGATGTCGCAGCCGAGCGCGTTGACATCGATCGGGATTTGACCCGCAGCTTGGCATGCGTCGAGAAGATAGAGGATGCCGTTTTTTCGCGCTATTCGACCGATCGCTGCTGCTGGATTGATAAGCCCGCCGTTGGTCGGGATCCAGGTAACCGCTATCAACCGAACGCGATCATCGATCATTTTCGCCAGTGCGTTCGGATCGAGGACCCCAGAAGCGTCATTCGGAATGACTTCGATCGATACGCCGGTGCGTTTGGCAACCTGCAGAAAGGCGATGTAGTTGGCTGCAAATTCGACACTTGCCGTCAGGATCCGGTCTCCAGGTCGGAAAGAGAGGGAATAGAAGGCGCGTTGCCAGGCGATCGTCGCATTTTCAGATATCGCAATCTCGTCGCGGCCACAGTTTACGAATGTAGCCAAGCTGTCATATGTCCCCTCCAGTAGAGAGTTGGACTCAGCTGCGGCTTCGTATCCGCCGATCTCGCCTTCCCGGCTTAGGTACCCAACCACCGCTTCAATAACAGGGCTCGGCATCAGCGCAGCACCAGCATTGTTAAGGTGGTTTCTGTTTTTTGTGCCGGGGGTATCAGCACGCAAGCGAAGAAGGTCCAAAGTCTTGCGAGCGTCGCGGCTGATTTGCGACATGAGGGGTTCCTTCCTTTGATCGAGCGTCAATCTTGTTGACGCAATCGGCGTTGTCACGGAAGCTGACAACTTCGCAACCCGATGTGCAGAATTGAGCGACGGGACGTAAGCGTCCGCCAATTCGGCCGGCAAGAGCGCTCCGCGCAGTCCGATTTGCGAAACTTCACGAAGACCAAGGTGAGTTTCTCAGAAGGCGTTGTTCGTCTCGACGTACCAGCTCTTTCACGAATTGCTTTACGGCTCTCACTCTTGGAAGATAAGCTAGATCCTGGTGTGCTGACATCCAGATCTCGCGCTCGCCGCTCAGTTCGTCGAGCACTGGAACGAGACCCAGGTTTAGACTGAGTGCGAATTCGGGAAGCGCTACGATGCCTGCGCCCGCAGACGCCGCGAACATCTGCGACATCATGCTATTTGAGCTGAACGCAATTTTTGGGGTGGGTACGAGTTCCTCTAGCCAGAGCACGCTTTCAAGCTGAATCAGCTCCTCGATATAGCCAACAAAGCGGTGCTCGCGAAGATCCGCCGCTTGAGAGGGAACTCCATTGCGCTCAAGATAAGCCTGCGAAGCGAATAAGCCAGTCTTGAAACGTCCGATCAGCTGACTGTCCAGAGAAGTTCCATGGGGCTTGAAGAAGCTTAGGAATAAATCCGCTTCCCGGCGAGCGACCCGAACCGTTTGCGGCGACGTTACAAGCTCGAGGTCAAGATCAGGGTGCCGGCTACTGAGTTCAACGAGGCGCTCGGAGAGATAAAGCGTTGCGATGCCTTCCATGGTGGCTAATCTGACTGTGCCGCGTATTTCGTCACGATTGCTTACGTCGCTGCGAAGAGCATTCACGCCGTTCTCGATTTCCTCCGCTCGCCGCATTGTAACCAGGCCGGCCGGTGTCAGCAGAAGTCCATCTTTGGTCCGTTCGACGAGTGCACTGCCAACCGTATATTCCAGACGAGCAAGTCGACGAGATACGGTGGAGTGGCTGACTTTCAGTTCGCGAGCGGCGCCGGTCATGCTCTTGCACCGGACAACGATGAGGAAGAGTTTGAGATCGTCCCAATCAAGATGATCGATTGCAGTCGCCATGCTACCTCCGTCTATTTTTGCACAGGGTAGTGCATCCTATTCGGGTTGGCTCGCAAATTCGTTTTGATAGTTTCAAACGTGCTGTGCCGCTATGTGTGGTGCGCAGTGAAGCAAAATATCTTGCGGAAACGCTTATCGCCAGCAGGTCGCACTACTTGAACCTACCTTGGGAGAACGCATGTCCAGACGAACTGTGAATGCTTCAAACGCTGCGGCAGTGGGACCGTATTCGCACGCGACATGGGCCGGCGATCTTCTGTTCTGCTCCGGCCAGACACCGCTAGACCCCGGCACCGGCAAACTTGTCGACGGAAATGTAGCCGACCAGACACGCCAGTGTTTCGATAATCTGTTTCAAGTCCTTGAGGCAGCGGGCCTGGGGTCGGATGATGTCGTATCCGTCAATGTCTATCTCACCGACATGGGTGACTTTGGCCAGATGAATGAGATTTACGCGACGCGTTTTTCATCGCCCTACCCGGCCCGCACCACAATCGGCTGCGCCAGCCTGCCGCTTGGAGCACGCATTGAAATCGGTCTAACAGCAAAACGGCAATCTTGAGCCTGCTTTTGCCGAGCTAGTCGAGATGGCTGATGGCGAGCCTTGATCAGTAGAGGAATATAGATGGGAAACATGAAATTCTGGGCCGCCGCTGCTCATATTGCCCCCGTCTATCTCGATCCTGGGGCCAGCGGGGAAAAAGCTTGCTCGGTGATAGCAGAGGCTGCCCGAAACGGCGCATCGCTCGTGGTATTTTCGGAGAGCTTTCTTCCCGGTTTCCCTGTCTGGGCAGCACTTTACCCGCCCATTCAATCGCACGAACATTTCAAACGCTTCTTGAAAGCTTCGGTGTACATTGACGGCCCGGAAATTGAGCGTGTGCGAAAGGCCGCCTCCGATAACGGTGTTTTCGTTTCAATCGGTTTTTCCGAGCGCAACCCGGCAAGTGTCGGAGGTTTGTGGAATAGTAATGTTCTGATTTCCGATACCGGCCAAATCCTGATCCACCATCGAAAACTGGTCGCAACCTTCTTTGAAAAACTAGTTTGGGATCCGGGCGATGGCGCAGGATTGGTCGTCGCAAACACGAGAATCGGTCGCATTGGCGGCCTAATTTGCGGGGAAAATACAAATCCGCTCGCGCGCTATAGTCTGATGACGCAGGGCGAGCAAGTTCATATAAGTAGCTATCCGCCGATCTGGCCCACTCGCGTTCCCACAGAAAGCGACAACTACGACAACCGAGCAGCCAACCGCATCCGTGCCTCAGCGCACTGCTTCGAGGCCAAGTGCTTCGGGATCATCGTGGCGGGGCACCTGGACGAAGTCGCACGCAAATCCATTGCCTTGCATGATCCTGCGATCGAAGCGATCATGGATGCCAGTCCGCGGGCCACTAGCTTTTTCCTAGGGCCGACTGGAGCGGCAACTGGTGACGAAATGACCGACGAAGGTATCGGCTATGCCCAAATCGATCTGGACGACTGTGTTGAGCCGAAACGATTTCACGACGTCGTTGCTGGTTACAACCGATTCGATATTTTCGACGTCACCGTGAACCGGATGCGTCGAAACCCAATCAGATTTTTGGAAGGCCGCGCTGAGGACGCTCTAACGAGCCCTGAGGCCGTGGCCATGCCGGAGTAAAGGTGATGGCGCGGACGGGTATGCACATGACCAAGAAGGGTTTCTCCTTCCAGGGCCCTGCCGACGGCGTTCATGCCCTTAAATCGTGGATCACCCCTGAAGATGATCTTTTTCTGGTAACGCATATGGGGTTCCTGGAGATCGACCCCGAGCATTGGCATTTGGATGTCGATGGCCTCGTGGGTAACCCGACGAGATTGCATCTGTCTGACCTTCAAGCAATGCCACAGCGCGAGTACATGTCGGTTCACGAATGCGCTGGAAGTCCGCTTGCTCCGACAGTGCCTAAACGCAGGATCGGAAATGTAATTTGGAAAGGTGTGCCGCTGTCGCTTGTTCTGGAACGCGCAAAGATCAGCAGCCATGCGTCCTACATCTGGACTTCCGGCCTCGAGTGGGGCGAATACGCAGATGTTGGAGAAGCTTATCAAAAAGACCTGCCGATCGGCAAAGCACTTGCAGAAGAAGTTATCCTCGCACTTGAGATCAACGGTCGGCCACTCACTCCCGAGCGCGGAGGACCGGTTCGACTGGTCGTGCCAGGTTGGTATGGTACAAACTCCGTAAAATGGGTTGGTTCGATCACGGCTGCGGATCGGCGCGCAAGCGGCGCCTATACGACGCGCTTCTACAATGACCCTGCGGCGTCGGGGATGAAGCCGGTTTGGGGCGTCGCCCCGGAGTCCGTTATCGTATCGCCGTCCCCAAATGATCTGCTGTCAGCGGACATGCCAACGAAAATATGGGGCTGGGCTTGGGGAGATCACCAGATCTCCAGCGTCGAGGTCAGCGTGGACGGTGGAGGCTCCTGGCGGACTGCCTCAGTAGGGCCGCGCGAAGGAAGGAGTTGGCAACGGTTCGAGTTGTCGTGGACCCCAACATCAGGCCAGAATATCTTGCTATGTCGGTGCACGGATGAATGTGGGGCGGGACAGCCGCTGACTGACGCGAGAAATGCGGTGCACACGGTTAAAGTTGAAGTTGATCCTTGACCCGGAGCCCACTGCGACATTGGGATGGGCGTCCACCGACGCACGAAAAAATCGAGATTTCTCGATGAGCCAGCGGCACTACGGTCTGCCAGATCGACAGGACAAGAGCTTTCCTGCGATCGGGTGGAACAGAGGCGGTAGCCCGCCGTCACACCGGCCCACGCATGACAAAAACCGCCTATTGAACGGCCGAGGCGATGATCGCGATCATCGCTATAGATCAGCAGTTGTCGCAGCACCTGTCCGCGCTTGTCATCCGATCATTGGCGACACCAGGGCGCTTGTTTTGGAATGCGGACTGGTATCGTCATCATGGCCACCCGTCTTTCCCCTAGTCATCACGGGGTGCATTTCGTTTGTGACTCGATTGAGAAAACCATGCGCAAGAGCCCTCACTCCTGCCAAATCTGGGAGGCTCGCTGCCACGACCTCTTCGCCGATGTCCTCGGACTACCTACAATCTGGATACCTCATTCGTACGCCGATTGTGGGCAATATGGGCCCGACGAACACGCCTCGCTTTCTGTCACTCGCAAAGAAATTATGAAAATGACCGGTATTTTTCTCGACATCGGCGAATGTGCGTCGGCTCGTAGCTGCCATGGGGGAGTAGGACATTAATCGGATGTACCTTTGCTGAATCTGCTGCGAGACTGTTCACCTCTGTAGGTACGCAACCGCCGGCGCGATAGTCTAGCGTCGCGCGCCCAACGATTCTCGCGGCGACAATTGCGTTCGTCGAATGTGCACGAATAGTAGCTGACCCTGCTACCTCATCCGGAAGACCAGATTCTCGGGAAAACCTTTCGCCTCCCAAGGCAGCGTGGTTGTCGTCGAACTTGTTTCGACGGCAGCCACGTGTTGTGGCTATGAGACCGCCTGTGTCGCGGGGATAAAAGTATCAATGGTCCGGGAGCGAGCGCCGGTGACTGGCGCGATAAGAATGCCGTTCGTTGTTGCTTTGCGGTGTGTCGCTCGCCCAGCGAAACTAGTCGGATCCACCGCAAGGGAGCCAGAATGTCATCGTTTCCGACCTGCCGAGAACGCTTTTTGTGCCGGCCGAATATAATGGTGGCCCGAGTAAGCCGACTTCGGCGTAACCGGTGTTCTTCCCACGCGTTCTCCTGTCAGCGATCTGTGTTCGACTTTCAATACAAGAGCGAAGGAAGTGTCTTCGAGACTCCGATTCTGCCAATAAATTCAACTCACTGGCGATCGGCGCGATGGTGACGAAATACTCAATCCGACCAACTTTTCGGAGTTGTCAGATAGAGGGGAACTTTTCGTGCTGCTTGAGGGAGTCATAGCCGTACATGACCACTTCGAGCTTTGGCCATCACCAACGGAGATTGTCAGCTCGAACATTCGCGGACTCAATCAAATCTTGAGCTCGCATGAGAAAGACTATATTGTTTCGAGTTTTTTATTTGACGATTAAAGTATAAAGTTACGCTAGTGCGATTGGCCAAATATATAAAAAAATATATTATTGCTATATATTGATCTATGGCGGAGCGCCGTCTAGACCTGCTCAACACGCGCCAGGGGGACTACCCTGGTCAGCGACGGGAGGCTTAGATGAACCGACGTGACAAAATGCATCCAAACAAAGCCAGGCGTGATAGCCCGGAAATGAGGCTCGCCTTCCTCGATTGCGTACGTGTGGTTGCTCCACGGGGTGCCATACGCTGGCCGGCCGCACGGAACGACCATCTGAATGCGCTTCGCGAAGTCGCAGATAGCGGAAGATATTATCGGATTAACCGTCCGGTGGTGACCGGCACGGAGCCGAGCCTTGAAAAATTGCCGACATTGCAACAACCATCTGCCGAATACGAGGCAAGCATAGGCCTGGGCCTAACCAAGGCACTTCTCGCCACCAACCACGAACCGGAACGAATGGGTCAGATCACATGGTCTCTTTCAAAATCTGAACGTGTCTTTGATTGCGCTGGAGGTGATTCTGACAACGGCGAAACCATCGCTACTGATGGACAAGTCGAGGCTCTCGCGAGCCGCGGATACATCAAACCCGCCGATGCCTATTGTCGGCTGGTTGATAGGGATAACCGATCGGCAAAATTACTCATTGACGATGAGGCCGACGCACGTCCACCGAAGAGCTGCCATGAACATGTAGATTTCGAAAACTGCCACCACATTGATGGCACTTGCAGGCCTTGGAGACACGGTTCGCTTAAAGCCGGCCGCTTACGCGAAATACGACAGGCGGTAGACATCGGACCAGCGCGCCATCCCGAGGCAGCCTTGTGCCTATGGCATTGAAATTAGCGGCAGAATGCGATAGCTGCCAATTACGGCCGCGGCTGTAATACAGGTGGTTGATGCCGTATCTGGTTCGGGCGCGAAACGCGGTGCCGGTGTTGGAAGGGCCGACTAATTCGACCTTCAATTCGAAGCGACCGTCCGGTCTCAATGCAAGAAGCTCCTGTAGGGTCCTTGAAGGATATCGACAGAGGAAAACTATCAAATGCGGTGTTGCAAGAACGCCCCCCAAGGTCGTGGGGGTGACCCAAATTTTTCTACTGAACCAGAACCTGCAAAGGCCGATATTGCCTACGAGGCTATTCGACGAATTCTCCACAGTAACGGTCGTGTGCCGGGGCAACATCTCAGGGAACAGGATCTAGCGTCTAAGCTCGATCTTGGTCGAACGCCAGTTCGCGAAGCACTTCAGCGGCTTGCAGCTGAAGGGAAGATCCAATACATCCCTCAAAGAGGCTTTTTCACGAGGCCGATGTCGGAAAGAGCTCTGTTAGATTTTTATGTTGTCGGACGTGAGACCCTGATCTCGGCATTAAATCGAATGCGGCCGCAGGTCCCAGAGAGCTGGACCGTGACGGATAAATTGTCCCCTGACGAACTTGCCTTAAGGGCAGAAGCGATATTCACTAAAATCGCCCAAGAAGCATCGAATTGCGAGGCTTGCAAAATCGTCCACCGATTCTGTTTTTGCACTCACCCTTTACGAATGGAAATAACTGCGTCGGAACTTCGGCCCGCGTTTGTCGAAAGCCTCGAGAAGCTAATTGCCGCAATGTCTGAACTAGGCACGGCAACGACCCTGGTGGAGTCCGCGTTGGTGAACCACCTTGATCTAGAACAGGGTGCCGTCTCAAGGATTGTACAAGAGGTGAACGAACGTGGATTAACAGGGTTTCCGGGGCCTGCGAAAAGTTTGTGACATCGCAACCGTCATCTCGACGAAATGATCCTAATCAACGAGCTTGAAGAATTTTGTCGAGTGCCGCGCATATCTGCGGCTGCTGCGGGCAATCCAAAAGCCGACGTCGGCATCACCTACCAGCATTTTAATGATGTTGCCAAATCAAAGAGGCTGCCGCCATCGCTTCAGCATTCCAGAATACAGCGCCGGCAAAGCGAAAGGTGCTTGTGTCCTATCGAGCGACGCCCTCCGCAGGTTTCCATTTGCCGCGGCTGCCCAGGCCAGCTATGATGATCGAGCGACGTTTTCAGCCGAAGTGCTAAAGGAGATCGTGCCAAAGATCATAACAGCCAACGGGATCGACGCTGCGACCTTGAGGACAGAGGTTATGCCAGGCGGGTATCTCCTCAAAACCAATGCATCGCTTCAGACCGAGGGTGATCTCGATGACGCCGGGGCGGGTCGACTTGCCGGCTCCCTGGGCTACGTCTTCCGCCAATATCGCGTCCTTACCTCTCGCCTCAACGACACGACAGGTAAGACAGGCTTTGTTGTCGTGCGGTTTCCGCAGGGCAGCCTTAACGCCACCGTCGCGCAGAGATTCTTCGAGGCAGCGGACGCAACGAAAAAAGGCTTGGGCGGCGGATATGCCGTGTTCGGTGACGAGCAGATCTTCCTTAATGCAACGAATTCCGAAGGAAAGCCTTATAGCGGACTCGATGACGCAAGCTTCCAAGACGGATTGAGCCGCGCAGCCGTATCGTTTGGCAGCCCCAAACCAATGGTTTCTTCCCTCGGCAATGCGACCGCGCGCTTTATTGGGAATGATTGGCAGAGGTCAACAAGAGGCGAGGACTATCAAACCTTGCTCGGTGGATCGGACGGCGAGTTAGTGAGAAAGCTCGACGAGATCAGCAGGTGTTATGCATTCCTCCTCGCGAAGACAGCCGACAGCAAGGGCTGGGCCAAAGATGAATAAGGGCCGGACGAGGACCTACGCTCAAGTCGCTTAGCGAGTTCAAATGGCATTTCGCAAAACGGATCTCGCGGTCGATACGATTTTGAGTGATCGTACGCTGGCCACCTGGGGCCGCGCCGGAGAGAATCTCACTGCTGCAATGCTCGAGAAATTCAAGACGGCTTAATCCTGCTTTGGTTCTGGAATATCTTAGCGCGGCGACGTCACAGCTTGAGTGGTCACCATCTTTGCTCGATCTGGCTCAGACATTCGCTGCGCAAGCAGCCGGGATTGCGGCATCGCGGTAGCTGAAACTGATGGCGTCTGATCGCCGTTGGAACAAATGAGAGTCGTCCAACATCGCTATTCAAAGCGTTCGATATTGATGCGGATCGCATCACCAGCCACCGATTTTACATTCGACGGAGGATTGCCAGGACGAGCCGTGCCGCAGGGAGTCCTTATCTCGCCGGAAAGGTACTGGCCGCTGTTGCAGGGCAGCATGGTGACGTCGAGAAAGTCGCTCCTCTTCAGGGAATTCTGATACGCTATGACTTCTTTCATCGACAAGGGGTTCGAGAAGATCGTCACGCCCTCAAATCCCGGTAGCGCCTCAATTGGCTCAATCATGGGCGATGTCTGACCGGGCACTGCTGCAGCGCCAATAACCCATGGTCCAACCGATCCGAAAATGACAGATTTCGGACGATCGGCTGGCGTACCAGAGCTGAAAGGAGAATGCGGGAACCCGCTGTCGAGCACTGCCTCATCCCATTGGTAAGCTGTAAAAGCTAGAAAATAGGTATACGGCGCAAAACGGTCGATGCGCACTTTGCCGTCTGGAGTAAAGGTATAGTAAATCCACTCTGTGCCGGAGAATGCCCCTGTTGGCCCCACGACGTTCATATCCCAGGGCTTCTGCCACCATGCAATAGACGCCATGTCGCTTTGAAGCAGGCTTTTCGCAAAAGACCACTTTTGACCATTCGGATTGGGCGTGGCTCCCAACGCGAATGATAGGTAAGCATCGTTCGAATTAGAACTTAGAAGCGATAGGGCGCTACCGCCATTAGGAGCGGTATTTTCACGGGTCTTTTCGACCAAAAGGACAGTGAACCCCGTGTCCGGTCTGATCGACGCGCTTTGACTAGTCACGATTGACGCGTGCGGTGGAAAGTTGAAGGAAGTCTTGTTGGTATAGAAGTCAAATGCCTGCCTCGTATCTTCGGGCACCGGATAATCCGCTTCTGCCGCCGAGTCGTGGATGTACAGCTTTGGAAATTCCCAGAAAATTGGCAATACCTTCGGTGTGAGCGTCTGAGATACTTTGTCCGACGCGCTTCTAAGACAATTGGCTTCATTGGTGCATAATGCCCCTTGCCCTTCGCCAGCGACAAGACAGCCCAGCGTGGAAAACAATAGGAAGAATTTCATTCCATTATTCATCAAAACAATCCCGTTTTTGGAAGCGGAGGTCTTGCTCTAGCGCGTGAGCTCGGTGGTGTTGCGGCGCCCTATCTGGCGCAACATATCGCCGACAACGTCGGGCCAATCAGTGGTGATAAGATTGGTACGATTGACGATCGCCATCTCCGGATCTCCTCGGTAATCTGGTACGATCCCTCGTTGAGCGGTCGATTTCGGATCCGTGTTGTGGTCGAAGCAGCATTTTCCGGCGCTGTTGGCGACGCCCTCTGGAAAGTAGTTACTTTCATGATAGGTGGCGAAGCCCTGCTTCTGGTCGATATAGTCGAAATATGCCTGCAGACCGTCACCTTTATAGAATTGGTTCATTTCAAACTGAATGGAGAACGGCGCCACATTCCATTGATCGTAGATTGAGTCCTCGTGGGGATCGTAGCTGGAATCCTTCACATTCTCGTCATCCGGGTTTTCGACGACAATTAGCCCGCCAATGAGGTTGGGGTCGTAGGTCGTCCGATTTAAAATCGTGCCGACATCCACCGCATCCTTTGCTTTGAGCTTGAATACAACGGCTTTGCTGAGTTTCGCATTTCCCTTGGTCGCGAGAATGTCAAGGCAGCGTTGCATGAGCTCGATGGGATCAGTAGGGTCCTGATCATCGACTGCCGCCTTGATATCGACGATCATCACGTAGCCATGACCATCATCGGAGACATATTGGGCGAGTAGATCGAGCGCGGCAGAGAACGTTAGGAACTTCGCCTTTCGCCCTTGTGAATCCGTAAAAACGCGGCCATGTCGGTCCCGTAGATCGGCCTGTCGTAGCTGCGAAAAGTTCTGATTATATAATAGGCCGCTTCCAGTTGACTCGCGCTCAATCCTGTAGTCGTGAGATAGAACGACTTCATTGTCAGCGGTGAAGCGGGCATCGACTTCCACGCTCTCGATCTGCGAATTCCAGGCGTCTTGCAAGGCATAGGCTGAATTCTCGGGATAGATCTCCCAAGATCCGCGGTGCGCAGATAGCAGGACCAAGTCATCGTCGGGTTTCGGCAGCTTAAACATGTTTCTTGTAATCGCACTTACAAGATATGGTGAAGGCTTTACCGGAAGCAGCGCCTCTGCTTCGGCATAGGATGGAATAGCGAAAGCAAAAAAAGAAGTCAAAATGAGCGATGCCCGCAGATCCCGTCGGCCGCCGAGGTAACCAAAACGCGAGGCGTAAGAATTTAGGATCGCTGATGCTACGTTGTTGCTGGTGTGCATAAGGTTTCAGAACCTTTCGATGAGAATTTGGGTAGCTCGCTACGTTGTACGGCCTGTTCCTGGGGCTTTTTGCAACAGCACGAACCGCCTCAGCAGTGGCTAAGGCCTGGGCTGGGAACGAAAGAGGGGAGATGGCCTCGCTACGCGATGGGATTTGTTAGCCGACCGCCTGGTTCCCCCCTTGCTCTATGGCTGTAATAACAGGCTGTTCGACATCAAGATGATCCATAAAAGCGGAGCCTAACAAAGGCGTTGCGTTGCCGGGTCGCGACATAGCGTACTCAAGGGTTGAGAGAGTTTCGGTGAAAGCAGCTTGGAGCTCGACACGATTATTTTCATCCTGGTGCAGCGGTTCTCAGGTGAGGAGGCGTTGGCAGGGTTTTCTCCATCAAAGCTGCTGCGCCATAGGGTGTTTGGACGCAATCAATTGCCTGCCAGCCGCTCTTTTCGTAAAGAACTCGCGCGTCCTCCGTTATCAAGAAAAGGCTTTTGTAACCGAGGCGCGATGCTTCGTGCTCCAGCCGCTCGATCAACAACGTGGCTATCCCTTTCTTGCGGTGAAATGGATGGACAAAGAGCGACTTAAGCCACGGGGATAGATGAGATTTTCCATCGAAATCACGATCAGCCAACGTGACCATCCCAACCGGCAATGCGTTTTCAATGGCAATCAATGTTAGCGGTATCGAATTTTTTGTTGCTGCTTCAAACTCGCCCCACGTTTGTTCGTACGAGCCATTTGATTGACAACCCCATTGTCCGAAAGTCCAACTTGCGCAAATGGAAATGAATTTCGGAAGTCTTTCTAGGTACTCGATCGTTACCGGAGTTGCAGCTACCATTGGTTTCGCGGTCATAGTATCTCCATTCTTCTGGCGGGCCGAGCAATCGAGCGAGGATCGGTCAATTTGAGGTGAAGCCCGTGCACCAACCGATGCTATCGGATGCCACGATATATCCTGGACGGTGACGCTGCGATTCAAGACGCTTCGCCTGAGCGCAACTGCGTGATCACAAAGCTGCTAAGATTTGTGGCAACGCCGTCATGCGGCTAAACAGCTTTGTGGCACCTGCCTCCATCAGTTTGTCTCCATGCCCAGCAAGGCAATGAGAGCCACCCACGAAGCCAATCACCATCATCCCGGCTGCCACTGCCGCCTGAGTTCCAGCAACGCTGTCTTCAATAACGAGACAACTGCCAGCCGGTGTGTTCATATTCTGTGCTGCAAACAGAAAGAGATCCGGCGCTGGCTTACCACGCGCAACTTGCGATGCGCTGAAGACATGGGGCCAAAAGAAATCATGCAGGTCTGTGACTTTAAGAGCCAAGCAGAGCTTCGCAGCATCACTGTTCGACGCCACGCACTTCCTTAAATTGATAGCTTCCAAGGTTTGCCGAACGCCGCTGGTTGCACGCAGATCACGAGCATATCGATTTGCAACTTCGGCCATCACACGTTCATGATGATCCTCCGGTAGGCGCAAGCCGCCCTCGGATTCTATGACTGAATAACTTTGCTGGTCAGTCATTCCTATGAAGCGATCGTTATACTCTTCAGCGGATATGATATAGCCACATTTCGCCAAAGCTTCGATGTGCACCCTGGTTGCGATAAGCTCGCTATCGACGAGAACCCCGTCGCAGTCGAAGATCAGTAATTCCGGACTTTTTGAAAAAGACATACAAGGAGTCCTCGTTGTAGAATCGCTCTGAGTTTTGTCCCAGCGCAGCTTTCAATCTTCCGGGCATTGAGCAAAGTATGATTGAAAAGGATCGGATGTTGACCATTGCGGCACTGGGAAATTGGTGCGACGCGCGAGGCTCAGCCAGAAATTGCTCCTGCGGCGACCTTCGGACCTTGCTTATGAAGAGCATTCCAAACCTTGTGAAACGCCTCTGCATAAAGCTTCATCAATTCGCCATCGTTGGGTGGCGCAATCTCGGAAACGTAAAACATCGTATCCAAGAGTTTCACTGTATTCGGAAAATCGGCGGCCTTCCAGTTGTCGCGAATGTCTGGAAGATATTCGAATACGGGCTTCGTGAGCCAAACACAGATAGGCACGCCTTCGGCCTGCAGCGATTTCACCACGAAATCCCTTGCAGCCGGGCCTGGCGCGAAGCCAAGTGCCGCAGGTTCGATCCGGAGGGGAAAGTTGAGCATCGAATGGTCGCAGTCAGATGGGTTGAAAAGAGGAAATATACCCACAAGCTCGCTGATCATCTCCCATAAAAGCTTGCTATTGTCTCTTCGGATTTGCAGTTGCGTATCCATCTCAGTGACCCGCAAGTTCGCTATAGATGAAGAGAATACGTTGGGCCTGTAGTTGTACCCTTGGGAATAGGGCGAGAATATTCGCGCTCCGCTCCGAGACGAGCTGGACAGCGATACGCGATCAACATGTGCAATCAAGTTGGCGTCTTCCGTGATGACAAATCCTAGCTCCCCAGCCCCAAGGTGCTTGGCGCCGTTTCCGGATAGAGCGAGTGCGTCTGCATCAAGATGCGCACCGTCGACGATTGGTTTCGCGGCGCCGATCGATTGGCAGATGTCGTCGATCACAGCAATGCCTTGAGCTCGCGCTGCAGACCTCGCGTCGGGGACGAGAACATTGTTTCCGAAAAGGTGAGTGACTAAAACTGCAGCCACGTTGGGGCCGAACTCTTCAGCGGCGGCGCGCTGATCAATCCCGGCCAAGTTCATGTCGACATCAACGAAGACGGGTTGAAGACCGCTGATCGTGATTGGCCCTACCGCTCCCGGCCAATTCAATGCTGCGGTAACAACTTGCTCGCCTCGCTCTTTGACGTAGTCGAGCTCGATGTGAATGGCTGCCGTTCCGCTGCCGACAGCGCGCACTTGCCACTTCCCGGTCCACCTTGCAAGGCTTTCCTCCAAACCGCTCACAATTGGATGATTAACGCGGTGATATCTTCCACCATCCACAACTCCACGCAGGGCATCCGAGTGCTTCTTCTCCGCGGCGGGCCAAGGTGTAACACGTCCCTGGGGGACCACAGGCTTCCCACCGAAAACGGCGAGCTTCTCGACTGAGAAAGCACCAGTTGCGTTGCGAGTTATGAGCCGTAGTGCACCGAATCCGTTCATCTCGATCTCCAATCATGCTCATTAGAATGCTGATCAGCCCACACAAACGCTAGCACTGCTTTCCCAGGTATGATAGCTCAAAATAAGTATATAAAAAAGTATATGCTAAATTATATTCAAGATACGCGAGATAAAATAAGTATAATATTCGATTCTGTCGTGTATGGTCAGGCAGCTGCTTGGGCGTCACCTTGGTCAGCTTCTGCACGGAGCGCTTGGGATATTTCAATAGTTTTTAACGATTGGGCGGACAACTAAGATCACTGAATGAAGGCTTGGGACGGGAACCGGCCAAAGTTTCCCGTAAACGCCAGGTGCCGATCATAAGATGCGTTGGAAGAACAGCACATGGCCCCCAGATCATAACCCGAGCCTCACCAGATTGCGAAGAAGCGGTTAGCCCCCTGATAGTGCTGGCCGTTGGCGGCGCAATTGGTTCGGCCAACAGGATTGGATGCTATGGACTCTTTGATAAGAAGACTCGAAGCTCACCGACTGGGAGAAAGTGAGGGCAGTTCTGACGATCGCCATAAAGATGAGAGCGCTAAGGGTATAGTACCGGCCCAAAAACTGATTCCAACGCGAACCTTGGGCCCTGCGAATCGGGGCCGATTGCTGCAGGCCTTGTACGACATAGGGCCATCCAGCAGGGCGGACCTGGCCCGCCTTGCGGGTGTGACTCGAGGGACTATCGGAGGGATTGTGCAGCCCCTGATCGATCAGGGTGTTCTTGCGGAAGGAGAGGTGATCCCTCCCAACGAAGCAGGCGGCAAGCCGGCTACCAAGTTGTGGTTTTCCAAGGATGCAAGGCCAATATGCGCGGTGCTCCTGATGCACGACCGCGTGAGTGCTTGTTTGGTCTCTTTGGAGGGCAAGGTCTATGCTCAACACGCCGCCGATTTTCCGAAGAACCTTACACACCCCACCGACGCATTCCGAATTATAAGCACCTGTGTCGAAGAAACCATCGCATCTGGCAAACCGATCTTAGGGATAGGTGTAGCAGTTGCAGGAATGATCAATACGGAGACGGGCACAATCGTGACCGCCAGTCTCGGGCCATTCCTGGACGGCTTACCGCTCGAAGCCGAGTTGCACAAAAGGTTCGGCGTTACCGTGTGTGTCGATCAGGATACCAGAGCCTTGCTGGTTGGGGACCGATGGTTTGGACAAGGCCGCGGTCGGAGAAACTTCGCCTCCGTCCATATCGGCGAGACTTTGGGTGGAGCGCTTTACCTTGATGGGCATCTCTATCGGGGACCCGCAGGTGCAGGCGGCGAAATCGGTCATACGACCGTAGACATCAAAGGTCGGATATGCCAGTGCGGCCGACGTGGATGCTGGGAAACAATCGCCGGCTCGAAGTGGTTAACGGACGAGGCCAAGGTTAGGCGGTTGCCACAACCGCACTCCCTGGATGTGAGCCGATTATTGACTCTGGCCAACCACGACGTCCCAGGCGCACGAGAATTACTTCGCGACTACGCGTTCAACATTTCGGTCGGCCTGGCGAACCTCCAGCAGTTCATGGCGCCCAATTTTATCGTTATTCACGGCGACATCGTACGAGGGGGAAACCCCATGCTTCATTTAATCCAGGAAAGCTTCCGGGAATTGGTATTCCATCGCCCGGGCGATGAAATTGCCCTTGCTTTCGGAGATAGCGAATGCCTGGCGGCTTTACGCGGTGCCGCCAGTCTGCTTCTTTCTGAATTGCTGAATTTTGTCATCTAATGGCCTCCGCAATACGATCCTCAGGAAACGTCTTAAGTGGCGCCAAGGTGGGCTGCCTTTGAAAGCATCTGGCAGACGGTAGGTAGTTCTTATAGGTGGCTTTCGAACCTAAAGCACCGTCCGCTTAATCGGACGCATATCCTGGGGCTTTGAGATAGTTCCAGCATTCGGTTCTGTTGAAGAGATTGCAGATTGAGCGAGAGCGTCGGAGAGGGAATCGAAGGTTCTTGCGGCTGCGGCGCGCAGGTCAGCCTTGATCTTGGAAAATGCATCTCCATGGGATTGAGATCGGGCTGTAGGGCGGCAGAAACAGTAGCCCGGCTCCTCGTTTAACGGCCTGTGCCGCGCTGTGTGCTTTTGTGAACGACGAGGTTGTCGAGAATGACGAGATCACCGGGTTCAAGTGTTGGCGAGAGCTGTGTCTGGACATAGGTCTCGGACGAGACGCGGTTCATGGCGTGATGGATGATCCACGGCGCGGTCAGGCCGTAACAGCGCAATGCTGCGATGAAGGTCTGCGTCCCCCAATGCGCGAACGGAGCATCCATTCGCAATCGTTCGCCGCGCAGGCAGCGTGACCACGTAGCCGGACCATCTTCGTGTTCACGGATGTTTCGTCAATGAACAAAAGACGATGCGGTTCCAGTCGCATTCGTGGCTGACGCTTGCCGATCCAGACGTCACGGTCCAGCCGCACCGTCGCGCGTGCGCGTTCGACGCCATCAGGGCTTGTTTAATATGTGAGCCCGTGGGCCACCAGGACACGCGACAGTGACGAGTGGAACCCGAACACCATCCGTGCCATCAAGCTTGTCAGCCGGTTCCGGCATGGTGATGTCGGGCTTGCGCTCGACCTCAGCGGTAACCGGCGTTCCACTCCCACATTCCTCCCTTCGCCCTAATCTGTGATCGGCTTTCCATGGACGAGCGAAGGGAGTTTCTCCATGGAGAGTACAGCTCGCGCACATTACCCGGCCACCCGTAAGCCGTCATGAGGTCGAGTGTCCGGGGGTGGAAGCCGGCGACTTGCCGGTTGAACGACTGGTTGATCTGGGTAAGGATCCGCGCTGCGATCGCGGGAATGTCCTCCACCCGGTCCTTGAGCGCCGGCATGTGGATCGGAAAGGCCGCGAGCCGGTAATGAGGTCGCGACGAAACCGGCCGGCCGCCACCTCGGCGAGCAGGTTGCGGTTGGTGGCCGAGATCACCCGGACATTGACCTTGCGTGGCCGCAGGGCGCCCAGCGGCCGGATCCCGCCCTCCTGCAATACGCGCAGCAGCTTGACCTGGAAGGCGGGCGAGGTTTTCGCCGATCTCGTCGAGAAAGATCGTGCCGCTGTCGGCGAGTTCGAAAAGGCCGATACGATCCTGATAGGCGCCGGTATAGGCGCCCTTCTTGCAGCCAAAGAGCTCGCTTTCGAGCAGGTCATCCGGAAGGGCGCCGCAATTCTCCACAACAAAGGATTTTTCGGCTCGGGCCGATTCCTGATGGATGGCGCGCGCCAGCAATTCCTTGCCGGTCCCCGAGGCACCGGTAATGAGGACCGAGACATCGTAGCGCGCGGCGCGGCGGGCGAGTGTGATGGGGCCGACCAGCGGGCTGTCGCCGCGGTGAACGATGCGGTCGAAGCCGAAGGACTGGCTCTGGCTGCGGCGGCGATCGCTGATGACCTTCTTGAGCGCCTCGCTCGCCGGCTTCACCTCGATGCGCATATCGGTGACTCGTGCTGCAGACGCCAGAGATTGGCGCTTTCGCGAACGCAGTCGATCAGTTTGTCGGGGCTCCACGGCTTGGTGATATATTGGTAGATGCCGGCATTGTTGACGCCCTCGATAATGTCGCTGGAATCGGTGTAGCCGGAAATGATGATGCGGATCGTGTCAGGCCAGAGTTCGCGCACGCGCTTCAAGAATTCGACGCCGGATTCGCCGGGCATGCGCTGGTCGCACAAGATCACCTGCACCATCTCGCCTTCCAGCACTTCCTCGGCTTCCTTGGCGTTGCGCGCGCCGATGACCTCGAATTCGTCGGACAGAACCCGCTGAATCGCCTCGATCGAGCGCACCTCGTCATCGACGACGAGAACGGTAGCGTGCGGGTTCGTCATCGCATGGTCCTCCCGCGGTCAGCCTCGTCGCCGGTTGCACGGTGGATCGCGAGCGTGAGGGGCGTGCGCGACTTGGGCGTCTTGCGGATAAAGTTGTAGCGCGCCACGTGATAGCTCGGATCGAAGCCGTAGAAATTGCGCCGCATGCGCCGCAATTCCTCCTCGCGATAGGCGGCAAGCGGTTTCTCGGCCTCGTCGCGGCCGCGCCGTGCCTGCTTGGCGGCAATGCGTCCGGCAAGTTCGGGAGACGCCGCGAGTTCCGCGACGGCGCGGTGCAATACCTGCTCGGCAGCGTCGATATTGCCCGGCAGGCGCCGAGTCGCGAGCCCAAACTCAAGGGCCTCGTCGATCCCCATCGGCAGCCTCGCCTGCATTACGCGGCGGGCGCGATCCTCGCCGACGCGGGCGGGCAGGAGATAGGTCCAGTATTCCGAACCGTAAAGATTGCCCATGTCCTTGTAATGCGGATTAAGAATGACGCCCTCGCGCATCCACACCTCGTCGGCAGCGAGCGAAAGGAAGACGCCGCCGGCGCCGGCATTGCCGAGCACGGCGGCGATCACCAGCCGATCGTCGGTCACGATGATCTCGCGCACCAGCTCGTTCATCGCGTTAATGTTGCGCCAAGATTCGTCGGCGGCGCTGTCGGCGCTCTCGATGATGCCGAGATGGATGCCGTTCGACCAGCAATCCGCGTCGCCCTGCAGCACAAGAACCGGAAGCGCACGCGCCTTCGCCGTCACGATCGCTTCCCGCAAAATATCACAATCCTCCGACGACATCGCACCGTTGTGGAAGCGGAACTCGAGGACGCCGACACCATTCTCCTCGCGGTAGCGGCAGGGTTGCGGCCGCGCCACGATCGGCAGAACGTCCGCGTCTACCCCAAGAAGCCGCAGCGCCGGCAGTTTCAGGCTCCGCGCTTCCGGCCGGCGAAGATGGGCGACCCAAAGCGCGCCTTCGCGGAAGGCCATGGCCACCGCCTGCCGTGACCGTCCGACCAGAGTGCCGGGCGGCCCCGCAAGCCCCTCCGCTGGCTCGGCGTCGAACACCAGGAATGTCTGGCCGACGATCGTCAGCAACGCGCCGGGATCTCCGTCCGAGGCCCGGATTATCCGGAGCGCTTCCTCGGCGGAATGAAGCGCGGGATCGAGCATGCGGTCGGACTTCCGGCAAGCGGACCGCTCGCGCCCGCGGCCCCAATTGGCCGGCATGACCGGACCTTCCCCGCGCTCGATGCGACCGAGCGCCTCGAAGACGCAGGCGGTGGCCGCCTCCGTTACCTCGCGGCGATAGAGGCTCGATTTCCGCGCGGGGCGCATCGGGAACTCCCGCCACGCCCAGACGGGGCCGGCATCCATTTCTTCCCGGGCCTCGATCAGCGTCACGCCCCAGCGCGCCTCGCTTTCGAGGATCGCCCAGTCAAGCGCACTCGGTCCCTTGTCGCCCCGGATGCCTGGATGAACGATCAGACAGAGCGTCCGGCGCCAGACGTCGGCCGGGATCGGCCGCTTGAGGAAGGGGGCAATTATGAGATGCGGCGAGAAGAGTGCGACGGCCTCGCGGGTGAGGTCGTCATGGATGTCAAGTTCGACCGACACTTCGTGTCCTGCCCGCCTCAGATCGACATGCAAGCGCTGGGAGAGCGAGTTGAAGCTGTGGCAGAGAAGCAGGATGCGCATCGTCCGCCCTCAACAGATCCGGGGCAGTTGTTCGCCCGAAAGCCAATCGACGATCCGGCCGCCGCCGAACGAGGTCACCATCTGCACGAAGTAATTGTCATCGGCCACGACATGGCCGATCAACGCCGCCTCGGCTCCCAGCGGATGGGCGTGGATCGCCGCGAGCACGGCGTCCGCGCCCTCCGGCGCGACAACCGCCACCAGTTTGCCCTCGTTGGCGACATTGAGCGGATCGAGGCCGAGGAACTCGCAGGCGGCCGCCACCTCGGGCTTCATGGGAATGGCTTCCTCGTCGATCCGGAAGCCGACCCGCGACTGGCTGGCGATCTCGTTCAGCGTCGCTGCGATGCCGCCGCGCGTCGGGTCGCGCATCAGCCGGATATGCGCGCCGCCGGCTGCGACCATGTCCGCCACCAGCCCGTGCAGCGCCGCGCTGTCGGAGACAATGTCCGTGTCGAATTCGAGGTTCTCGCGCTTCGACATGACGGCGACGCCGTGGTCGCCGATCGAGCCGGATATGATCACCGCATCGCCGGGCCGGGCGGCGTCCGAGCGGAGGTCGAGCCCATCCGGAGCCATGCCGATGCCGGCCGTCGAGATGAAGACGCCGTCGGCCTTGCCGCGCTCAACCACCTTTGTGTCGCCGGTGATAATCGGCACCCCCGCCTCGCGGGAGGCCGCGCCCATGCTGTCGGCGATGCGTTCGAGATCGACGAGCGGGAAGCCTTCCTCGATGATGAAGCTCGCCGAAAGATAAAGCGGCACGGCGCCCGCCATGGCGATATCGTTGATCGTGCCGTGGACGGCAAGCGTGCCGATATTGCCGCCAGGGAAAAACAGCGGAGAGACGACATACCCGTCCGTCGTCATCACCATGCGGCCGCCCGGCACCGAAAAGGCCGACTGGTCATTGCCGGCCCGCAGCCAGTCATTGTCGAAGGCCTTGTGGAAGATGCCCTCGATCAGTTGGCCCATGGCGCGCCCGCCCGCGCCATGCGAGAGATCGATGCGGCCGTTCGCGACATCAAGCTTGCGTTTGTAGGCCTTGATCATCATGTTCATGCGACCGCTCTCCGCGCATCAACCTGCCGCACCTTTTCGCGGAAGCGGCCATAGGCCCAGTGCGCCGCGCAGGCGCCTTCCGACGAGACCATGCAGGAACCCATGGGTGTGTCCGGCGTGCAGACCGTACCGAACAGCTTGCAGTCGGCCGGCTTCTTGACGCCGCGCAGGATCGCGCCGCATTCGCAGGCCGGATTGTCCTTCGCGGCGGGCGTGACCATCGAGAAGCGTTTTTCGGCATCATAGGCCGCATATTGTGGCCTGAGCCGCAGCGCGCCATAGGGCACTTCGCCGAGCCCCCGCCATTCGAAGCTCTCCCGGAGTTCGAAGAAATTTGCGACCTCCGCCTGGGCCTTCTCGTTGCCGAGGGCGGTGACCGCGCGGATATACTGGTTTTCCACCTCATGGCGGCCATCGTTGACCTGCCGCACCAGCATCAGGATCGCCTGGATAACGTCGAGCGGTTCGAAACCCGCCACCACCACCGGCTTGCGGAACTCCTCGGCGAAGAACTCATAAGGCTCGGTGCCGATCACCGTCGAGACATGGGCGGGACCGATAAATCCATCGATCTTGATCGTGCCGAGCTTTCGGACATCCGGGCTTTCGAGGATGTTCTGGATCGCCGCGGGCGTCAGAACGTGATTGCAGAAGATCGAGAAATTGCCGAGCCCCCTGGCGATTGCCGCCTTGAGCGCGAGCGCGGTCGTCGGTGTCGTCGTCTCGAAGCCGATCGCGAAGAATACGACCTCGCGGTCGGGTTCGGCATCGGCGATCCGCAACGCATCGAGCGTCGAATAGACCATGCGGATGTCCGCACCGGCCGCCTTGGCCTTCAACAAGCTCGAACCGTTGGAGCCCGGTACTCGCATCAGGTCGCCATAGGTGCCGAGCGTGATTTCCGGCCGCATGGCAAGCGCGATCGCAGCATCAATGCGGCCGATCGGCAGGACACAGACGGGACATCCCGGCCCGTGGATCATCCGCACATTGGCGGGCAGCAGGTCCTCAAGGCCGTAGCGGGAGATGGCATGCGTGTGGCCACCGCAGAATTCCATGAAGTGATAGGAGCGCGCGGGGTCGGCGAGCGCGGTGATTTGCCGGGCAACGTCCTTGGCGAGGCTGCCGTCGCGATATTCGTCGATATATTTCATGCCGCATCTCCCATCGCAGCTTCGCGGATCAAAGCCAGCGTCCTCTCCGCCTCCTCTGGATCGATCTTCGCCAGGGCATAACCGACATGGAGGACGACATAATCGCCCACCTTCACATCATCGACGAGCGCCGTCGAAACGATTTTCGAGACGCCGTCGAGCGTGACCTTCGCCATGTTGTCGGGCAGCAATTCCTTAACCTGGACAGGTATGGCTAGGCACATGTCCGGTTCTCCTCGATTGATGCATGTTCGTTCATGATGACCTGCCGCGCATAGGCGGCCTGGCCGAGCGCGATACCGCCGTCATTGGCGGGCGCGAGACGCGGCAGGCTGGGCTCGAGGCCACGCTCCCTCAGAGCCCGCGCGAGGCCCGCCGCAAGGACGCGGTTCATCATGCATCCGCCGCCGAGCGCGACCTGCCGGGTGCCGCGCGCGGCCGCGCCCCTGGCCGCCCAATCCGCGAGACCCGCGATCAGCGTGCCGTGAAAGACGTCGGCGGCATCGGCGCCGCAAGGACGACCTTGTTCAGCGAGGTGCAGGATGAGCGGCCGGAAATCGAGCGTACCATCCCCAATCGAATATCCGCCGGCAAGGCAGCGCGGTGCCCGAACCAGCGCCTCGAACTCCATCGCGGCCTGCCCCTCGTAATCTTGCACGAGGCGAACACCCGCTATCGCCGCGGCTGCGTCGAACAGCCTGCCGAGGCTGCTGGTGACCGGAGTGCGCATGCTGCGCGAAAACATCGCCGTCAATTGCGTTACGCCTGAATGACCCGGCCAGAGCTGTGGCGCGAGATCGATGCGGCCGGCCGCCTGAAGCGCCGCGACACCCATGCGCCAAGGCTCCCGCGCCGCGCGATCGCCACTCGGCAGCGGAAGGGGCATGAGTGATCCCGCCCGCTGCCAGCGATGGTGGTCAATCACGACTATTTCGCCGCCCCAACTCGTGCCGTCGGTGCCGAAGCCGTGACCGTCGAGCGCAAGTCCTAGAACCGGCCCGGAAAGGCGATGCTCCGCCACCACGGCAGCGACATGGGCAAGATGATGCTGGACCGGCACAATCGGCAGGTTCAAGCCTTCCGCCGTTCGCACCGAACGGAAATCCGGATGCAGGTCGCAGGCGGCGAATTCCGGCTTCACGTCGAGGATCGAACAGAGATGGGCGATTACCTCGCGCTGGAAGCGGATCGCTTCGGCATTGTCGAGGCCGCCGATATGCTGCGACAGAAACGCCTCCCGGCCACGTGTAACGCAGATAGTGTTCTTGAGGTCCGCGCCGGTGGCGATCACGGAGGGGCCGTCCGCGCCAAGATCGACCGGCTCCGGCACGAAGCCGCGGGCGCGGCGAATGAAGGCCGGGGCGCCATCGATCACCTGCATGACGGAGTCGTCAGCGCGGACGACGATGTCGCGGTCATGGGTAACGACCAGGTCGGCGATCGCGACAAGGCGCCGCCCGGCGTCGTCATTATCGGCTACCAGCGGCTCGCCGCCGGGATTGGCGCTGGTCGCGACCAGCGCGGCGTGACAGTGCGGCGAAGAGCGGGAGAGCTCGTCGAGCAGCAGGTGATGCACCGGGGCATAAGCGAGCATGAGTCCTACCCGCGTGAGCCCGGGCGCGATCAGGCCAGAGAGTTCGCCAGCACGGGCCGCGACGAGAACGATCGGGCGTGCTGGCGAGATCAGCAACGCCTCTTCGGCTTCGTTCGGCCGTGCAAGCTGCCGCGCCGCCTCGATGTCGCGAACCATGACGGCGAATGGCTTCTGGTCGCGCGCCTTGCGCAGCCGCAACAGGCCGATCGCCCCATCGTTGCGGGCGTCGCAAAGCAAGTGGAAACCGCCGACGCCCTTGAGCGCAACGATCGCGCCGCCTTCGAGCCGCGCGGAGATTTCCTTGATCGGATGACTGAGCCTCGGCCCGCAATTAGGACATGCGACAGGCTCGGCATGGAAACGCCGGTTCTCCGGATCGACATAGTCCGCGGCGCAAGTCCGGCACATCGGAAACGACGCCATCGAGGTGTGAGCCCGGTCATAAGGCAGGGCGCGGGTGATGGTGAAGCGCGGGCCGCAATGGGTGCAGTTGACGAAGGGATAGCCGAAGAAGCGGCTCGCCGGATCCGTCAACTCCCGACGGCATCCGTCACAGGTTGCGGCGTCGGCGCCGATCCTGGTCGCACTCCGACCGCCCAGGCTTTCGAGTATCTCGAACCGCTCGCCGCCAGCAGGGACCAGTTCGAGGACATCGATCGAATCGATGCGGGCGAGCGGCGGCGCCTGCGTCCTGACCGCTTCGGGGAAGTGGTTCGCGTCCCTACCCTCGATCTCGATCAGCACGCCCGCGCTGTCGTTCAGCACGAAGCCGGAGAGCCGCATTGCCCGAGCGAGCCGATAGGCAAAAGGCCGGAAACCGACGCCCTGCACGGCGCCGCGCACCCGGAGCCTAAGCCGCCGGACCGGGCTTTCGATCTGTCGTGCAAGCGACGGCGTCATACTTCAAGCCACCTTCGAACGAATTGCCCGGCGCGCCGCGGACACTTCGAGCCAGGCGTAGAACGCCTCCATGCCCTCTCCGGTGCGAGCCGACACGGTTAATGTCTGCAGGCGCGGATTGACGCGCAGCGCGTTGGCGATGCAGAACCCGGTATTGAAATCGAGATGAGGCAGCAGGTCGGCCTTGTTGAGGATCATCAGGTCGGCGGCGGCGAACATGTCGGGATATTTGAGCGGCTTGTCCTCGCCTTCAGTGACCGACAGCACAACCACCTTGTGCGCCTCGCCGAGATCAAAGGCGGCGGGACAGACGAGATTGCCGACATTCTCGATAAAGAGCGCCGAGCCGGGCTCGGGCGCGAGATCCTCGACCGCGTGGCCGACCATATGGGCGTCGAGATGGCAGCCCTTGCCGGTATTGATCTGGATCGCCCGCGCGCCGGTCTCACGGATACGCGCCGCGTCGTTCGAGGTCTGCTGGTCGCCCTCGATGACGGAGATCGAGAGGCGGTCCTTGAGGTCTTTGATTGTCCGAACCAGCAGGCTGGTCTTGCCTGAGCCGGGACTGGAGACAAAATTCAGCGCGAAGACGCCCTGGCGCTCGAAATGTCTCCTGTTCTCGGCCGCATAGGCATCATTCTTGGAGAGGATGTCCTTCTCCACCTGGATGATCCGCTCCTGGCTCATGCCCGGCACATGCACGCCGGCGATGCCCTTGCTATAATGGACGCTGCCGTCCTCGGCGTGGTGGTGGTCATCATGTTCATGATCGCCACGGTGATGATCATGATCATGATCGTGATCGTGGTGACCATCGTGATGATGATGGCCGTGGCCATCATCTCCAACCTCATGCGTGTGGCCCTCAATGGCCGACGTTCCGCAGCCGCATACCGTGCACATCAGATCACCTCCATGTCTCTGATCTTCAATTCGTCGCCTGCCGTCATCTGGACGCGATGCCGTCCGCAGTCCGGGCAGGCGCCGAACCGCTCCTCCAAAGCTACCGTCTTGCCGCAATCGAGGCACCAACCCTCGCCAGCGATGCGATTGATCTCGAGTGTCGCGCTGTCGGCGACCGTACCATGCCGCACCGCCTCATAGCAGAAGATCAGCGCGTCGGGATTGACATGGCTCAATACGCCGACATCTAGCCGGACCGACTTGACCCGCGTCGCGCCGTTCTGCCGCGCCGTCTCACAGACGATTTCGATCACGCTCTCCATCAACGACATTTCATGCATCGGCAGCCTCGCGAACGTTGATTTCGAAGGCCACGCAGGGGTCGAACAGGACCGCGAGCCGGGATATCGATCGGACCGCGGCCTCGTCGGCGCCGACCGGTGACGACAACAGCGTCTCGACGAAAGGGCCAGCCGGATGAAAATTCCACTCGGTCGGAGCAAGAATGCGATAGGCTGCGAGCCTGCCGTCACCGCCGATTTCGATCTGATGATAGAGCCTGCCGCGCGCGCATTCCACCGCGCCATAGCCGCCCGCGCCCGGCGTCGGGCCGCTGCAAGCGAGTGAAGCGCAGTCGAAGTCGCCGGTCCTCGCGAGAGCGGTGAGCTGCGTGAGCGAGATGCGGACATCGCCGATCCGGGCCCGGAGGCGCCGCGCCAGATGGGGCGCCTCCGGGAGGCCGGCGGACGCGGATCGGGCATAGGCTCCTGTCTCCGCGATGCGGCCGGAAAGATGCGGCAGGCTGGCATAGCCGGCTTCGTCGCGAAGCCGCGCCACGACCTCCGCGTCGTCACTGATAGTCAGCGGGTCGGGTCGTCGACCGGCGAAGACGTGGTCGTCCTCGACATCGCGCAAAATCGCCGCGCAGGCCGTCTCCGGCAACGGCGTGTCGCCCCGGCCCGGAATCCCGAGCGCCGTGGCCGCCGCTGAAAGCCGCTCGGCCGCGGCCGCCAATCGCGGTCGGCTGGTTCTCCCAGCCTTGGCATGCGAGATGATCGCCAGCGAGGCGGCCAGCGCCTCCCGGAGATGTCTGCCGGCATCCGCTGCAAAGCGCTCTGGCAGCGGCGTCGGCCACTGAAGGATGAGCGCGCGCAAGGTTTCGAAAATCCGCTCGGCGAGCAAGCCGGCACTGGCGCCGAGACGCTCCTCGTCGTTCATCGCCAGATCCGCCGCGGCGAGGACGGCGAGCCGCGCCGCCACCGATTGCGCAAAGCCGCAAAGCGAAAAGACCTGGCCGGCGAGAACGGGCGCCTCCTCGGGCTGGCGGCCGACGAACATGCGCGTCAGCCCCCGCGGGCGGTTCGCCTTCACCGCAACGGAACAGGCGAGCGCCCGCGACACCGTCACGTCGATCCCTATCGTGCCGGCCCCGAGAAGGAATGTCATTCCGATGCCTCCTCGCGCCCGCGGAAATGTCCGCGCAGCAGGTCGCGCCGATTGACAGCCGCGGGTGGAGCCGGCGGCGGTTCGAGCGTGGCGGGATCGAAGAAGGCGCGGACGGCTTCCTCCGCGGTTTCCAGCGCGGCTTCCATGGTCGCGAACTCGAAGACCGGCGAAAACAGCGAGCAGGAATCGATCCGGCCGATCGCATCGAGTTGGCCAGCGATGAATTCGACCTCGCCCGCCGGCAGGTTGACGCGCAGGGTTGTGCCCGTGGCGGCTGGGCCGGTGGGCACGCCATCTGGCAGGTCGGCGGCCACGAGGTTCATGAACCAGGGCGTGGTGACGATGCCGAGGGCGCGTCCGCCATAGGTCCGGAAGCCGGTCGCGGCGACGCCAAGCGCGGGGTTGCAGATCGGCACGTCAGCCATCGCGGTCGGATAAATCTCCCGGTAGCGCATCTCGAGCTGCAGCCCGAGCGCCAAAGCCGGATCGATGGCCGCGACATCGTGCGACTCAGCGTCCATCGCCAAGCCTCATGAACTTCGACTGCAGGGCATCGCAATTTGGGCATCGCCAGTCCTCGGTCAGATTGGAGAACGGGGTGCCTGGCGGGATCTGCCAGACCGGGTCGCCTTCGGCGGGATCGTAGACATGCCAGCAGATCCCGCATTCCATCCGGTCGTCGGACACTGTCTCGCGCTTGCCGAAATTCTCGAAGGCGCTCATTTGAAATAGGCCTCCCAGATGTCCCGCAGTCGCGCCTCGGAGTCGCGGAAATCCTCCTCGGCGGCGATGGCGACCGAAGGAATGTTGCAGACCTCCAGCGTGTCGAGGATGATCGTGTCCATGGCGTTGTAGAACTGAACCGACCAGACATTGCGCGCGCCGGTCGCCACGACGCGGCAGGTGCCGTAGCCGCGCGAGGTAAGCTGCACCGGTCCGGCCCCCAACGCATCCTGCAGGAACGCCATGTCCTCCGGGCTCATCGGGAAAAGCGAGAAGGTGATGACATGGGCCGGATCGCCGTCGCGGTACCGGGCGATGCGGTCGCCGATCTCGGTCAGCACGGGCATGACGTTCATGGCGCCCGCCGGCGCCGGTCCGTGGCTAATCGATGCGGGCAGCCCCGAACACGCCTGCCGGACGGCGGCGGGAATGCTCGCCACCTCGATATAGTCGGCAATGAGCCGACCATCGACGTCGGTGAAGCGGATGCGCCAGACGCCAGCCATCACGGCCTCCTGCATCTGGGCCGTGACGCCGTTCGCCAACGCAGCGACGCCGGCCACCTCGCCTTCACCAAGGGTCTGGGTTATCAGTTCCCTGTCGTCGTCGGGGAAATCGGTGATGTCGAACAGCCGGCCCGGCTGCTCGGCCTTCTGAACCGCGAGCGCATCGGCGAGCTCCGGCAGGAGCATCGCCGTCCGCCGGCATCGACGGATCATTTCCTCGGCGCTGCTCGTGGCGAGAAAATTGAGCTTTCGGGCGCGAAGTGGCGGTTCGGCGCCGATCGGCATCACCGTCATGGCGGCGCCTTCGCCCTCGGGGGCAACCCAAAAACCAGCCTTCATCGCGCGATCTCCTTGCCGGCATGGGTGATCTCGACCTTCGGCCCGCCCGAGGACACCATGACCGGCACGTCGGGCGACAGCCATGCACTGATCTTCTCGACATATTCCGACCAGTCGCGGATCTTGCCGAGCACGCCGACCGGCTGGTCCCGCCGCGTCACGACGAGGCTCGGCATGACGACGACGTTGAAGCGCGCCTTAAGCTTGTCCTCCGTCGCACGGCGAACCACCGCGCCCCGCAGGCGGCCACGGAAGACCTGCATGAGTTCTGGAAGAACCACGGCGACATCATCGGCCTCGGGCCGTTGCGCCGGATCGCCGGTGAAGAACAGGACGGCATTGTCGGGCTCGCCCGCAGCCGGGGCGAGGAAGGCATCGATATTCGTCTCATCGACGACAGGTAGGTGCGCCCGCTCGCTCAGGGCGCGGACCAGGGCAGATGGCATTGTCTCCTCCACAAATCACGATGCAAAACATTGCGAATGATGATCTGCAAACGGCGTGCCAGACTGAGGAAAGTAGGATTCCATTGATCTGGAAGGGAAATTTTCGCTAGAGGAAAATATCGCCAACATCTGGGTGGAAACTCAAATTCCATTTTGGAAGTTCTCTTTTCACTCGCCGCGCAAATGCGGCGGCAATTCCGGCTCGCGGGAAATGAGATCGGCGAAGAGCATATCGAAGGCTCTTCCCTCCACCGCTTCGGCAAGTCCGGCGAGCGCGTCGTCGATTGCGCGGGCCTCGTCGGCATCGAGCACGCGGATGGCCGAGCCGAGATGGGTGAGCAGATGGGTTCCGGGCGCCTGCGGGCCGACCAGCATCAGGGAAATCGAGGAGATCGCGCCATGGCGCTCGCATTGCGCGATGAACTCGCTGCCGACGACGACCCGCATGGGAATGCCGATGCACATGACGCTCTATCTCCGTCCGAATCTAGTGAAATCGGGAGCCACGACGGAGCAGGGGTGCCCACGCGGCTCACGGAAGGCCTCAGCCTTGGGAGTGATTCAGCCGACCAGCAGTGCCGCGCCGGCCAGGGCGACGGCCCCGCCGGCCACCCGCGCGACCACCTGTCCGCCTTTGCCGAACCTCAGCGAAGCCAGCCCGATGCCGAGGACGTGCAGGATGACCGTCGCAGCCAGGAAGCCCGCCACGTAGCCCGTCGCGTTTGACATTGTCGGCAACTCGATGCCATGGACGTGGCCGTGGAAGAGCGCGCATATGCCGACGACGATCGCGGCCACCGGGGTGGGAATCTTCACCTCGAAGGCCACCAGCAAGCCGAGCATCGCCACGGTCAGCGCGATTGCAGTTTCGACCATCGGCAGCGCGATACCCTCGATACCCAGGACGCCGCCACCGGCCATGACGATGACGAAGGCGGAGGGCACGATCCAGACGGCCTTGCCGCCCAGCGTCGAGGCCCAGAAGCCGACCGCGACCATCGCCAGGATATGATCGAGGCCGCTGAACGGATGGTTGAGACCCGCAAGCGTGCCATCGGCGTGCAGCCCGACATGGGCGTGGGCGATGCTCGGTAGCGCCAGCGCGGCGAGCGTCGTCGTAATCTTACTATACTTCATGGATGTCCTCCTCAGCAGTTCAACGCGGCCGGTTCGGCACGGCGCTCGTAACGTTCGAAATCGATATCGTGTTCGAGGAGCGGCGGAACCGCCGCGCCTTCCGGGCGCGCCGTGACGGCGACACCCCAGCTTCTCAATACTCGGACCGCCGTTTCGATGGCCGCGGGTATGACTCCCCTGACCGGCGCCGTCAGCGGGCCACCCCAATCCTCGAGATCGAGTGGCTGGCAGCCAATCAGGGTCAACCGCTCCGGATAGTGCCCCATGAAGTCGGCGGCACTCAGCACCTCCTGGAAGCCGGTCTGGTGCAGGCTCATCTTCTTGGCGCCGGTGAATTTCGGCACTTCGTCGTCTTCCACCACCTTCATCGTGCCCGGCTCGAGGCCGTAGTCGATCGCATCGAAGACGATCAGCCGGTCGTGCTCGTTGACGAACTGCACGAGATAGAGCCCCTGCGTGCCGCCATCGAGAATGGTGACATTGTCGGACAGTTCATAGGCTTTGTGGAACGCCTCGACCGCGCGCACGCCAAAACCCTCGTCGGCCCAGAGGATATTGCCGATGCCAAGCACGAGAATACGAGGCGCCGGCGGAGGTCCCAGGGGATACGGGATGGTCATCTAATCCTCCCTGTCCTTGAAGAGCCGTTCACCCGAGATCATCGACGAGATGATGCTCTGCCGGCTCATAATGTCCTCGCGCACCGCCACATAGATGTGGACCATCACGAAGACGAGGATCACCCACATGCCGAGATGGTGGTAAGTGTGGATGTCCTGGCTGTTCGGCCAGATCGAGAACACCCAGCCGAAGAGCGAATATTCCCAACTGTCGCGGCCGGCACCTTCGCTATAGAGTGCAAAGCCGGTGATCGCCATGAACAAGAGCGGCAAAGTGAACATCAGGAACATGGTGAACTGGGGGAGCGGATTGTGGCCGACATATTTCTTCGGCTGCCGCACCAGAAATGTATACCAGCCCACCTCATGCAGCCATTCCTTCCAGAAACGGCCGCTCCAGAACGGCACGTAGAAGATCTGCCGGGCATGGACGTTGCCGACGAAGGCCCAGTAGACCCTGAGGATCAGGAACACGGCGAGGAGCTGCCCCGCCGCGAAGTGGATGAAACGGATATAGCCCATCAGGAAGTTGGCGCTCGCCTCGCCGGGCACGGAAGGAAGCGGCGAGCCGATGAAGTAGCCGGTCAGCGCGAGCGTAAGAATCGAGAAGGCGTTGATCCAGTGCCAGATGCGCACCGGAGCCTCGTAGACATAGACGCTCTGGCGCTCGATGGCCTTTTCGCCATGGGCGTCGGCGGCGAGTGTTTCGTGGATAGTCATGACCGAACCTCCCTTATCGGACCTGGACCCTGGCCATTTCTTGCCCATCCGGGCTCATGACATGCGTCGAGCACGCCAAGCACGGATCGAAGGAATGGATGGTCCTGAGGATTTCGAGCGGCTGGGTGGGATTGGACATCGGCGTATCCATCAGCGACGCCTCGAAGGCGCCGATATTGCCGGTCGGGTCGCGCGGGCTACCATTCCAGGTGGTGGGGACAACGCACTGGTAGTTGTCGATCTTGCCGTCCTTGATCCTGATCCAGTGCGCGAGCGCGCCGCGTGGCGCCTCGGTGAAGCCGACACCCTTGACCTCCTTCGGCCAGGTTTCCGGCTTCCACTTGTCGACAAAGGCGGTGTTCGAGTCTCCGGCCTTGATGTTGGCGATCAGCTTGTTCTGGAAATAGCGCATCTGGTAACCCGCCCACTGCGATTCCAGCGCGCGGGCCGCCGTGCGGCCAAGCGTCGAGAAGAGCGCCGTAACCGGCAGGCCGAGGTCCTTCAGCACCTTATCAACCGGGTCCTTGAACTCGGCCTTGTTTTGAGCATAGCCGATCACCCAGCGCGCCAGCGGCCCGACTTCCATGGCATTGCCGCGCCAGCGCGGCGCCTTGATCCACGAATATTTGGCGCCCTCGTCGAGCTGCTCGATGTTCGTCTTGGTGCCCTTGGCGTTGGGGCCGAGTTCGTAATGCGGCTCCGTGATGCCATCCCAGGGATGCAGGCCCTTGGACTCGTCGGGATACTTGTACCAGGAGTGGGTGACGAATTCCTGGATCTGCTCGGGATCTGCATGATCGACGGGGAAGACTTCCGCGAGGTTGCCGTTGATGATCGCGCCGCGCGGTAGCTTGAGGCTCGCCTCCGAATAATCATTGGCATGTTCCGGCACGTCGCCATAGGCAAGCACGTTCTTGCCCGAGAGACCGCCGCCATAGAGCCAGTCCTTATAGAACGAGCCGATGGCCATGATGTCGGGGACATAGACCTTGTCGTTGAACTCGATCAGTTGGTCGATGATCGAGGTGACCATGTTCAGCCGTTCCATGTTGATCGCGCCGACGGCACCGGTGCCATCGACGTTGATCGGACAGGGCACGCCGCCGACGAGCCAGTTCGGGTGCGGGTTCTTGCCGCCGAAGATCGTGTGGATCTTGACGATCTCCTTCTGGAAGTCGAGCGCCTCGAGATAGTGCGCCACCGCCATCAGGTTGGCCTCGGGCGGCAATTTGTAGGATGCGTTGCCCCAGTAGCCATTCTTAAACGGACCGAGCTGGCCCGACTCGACAAATTTCTTGAGCCGCGTCTGGATGTCCTTGAAATAGCCCGGCGACGAGAGTGGCCAGTCGGATATCGACTGTGCGAGCGCCGAGGTTGCCTTCGGATCGGCTGAGAGCGCCGAGACCACATCGACCCAGTCAAGCGCATGGAGGTGATAGAAATGCACCACGTGGTCATGGACCTGAAGCGCGAGCTGCATCAGGTTGCGTATCGAATTGGCATTGTCCGGAATGGTGATGCCGAGCGCGTTTTCGACCGCGCGCACCGAGGTCAGCGCATGCGTTCCCGTGCAGACGCCGCAGATGCGCTCGGTGAAAGCCCAGGCATCGCGCGGGTCCCGATTCTTCAGGATCACTTCGATGCCGCGCCACATCGTGCCGGTCGACACCGCGTTGCGGATGATGTTGTTCTCATCGACATTGACCTCGACCCGCATGTGACCTTCGATGCGGGTGACGGGATCGACGACGATGCGCTTGCCGGAATTGTCCAGCGTGAAGCCGTTCGGAGTTTGAATCGTCATGATGGTGTTTCCCGCCCAGAATGTTAAGCGTCAGCTTTTTCGCGCTTGGTGGTCAAGCGCTTGACGGCGGTCACCGCGGCATGTGCCGCGATCGCGCCGCCCACGACACCGGCGGCGGTCATGCCGACCTTGTCGGCGTTGGCCTCGATGCCGAACTGGTGGATGTTGGTCAGCCGGTCATAGAAGCTGCCATTGTCCCAGAAGCCATCCTCCGAGCAGCCGATGCAGCCGTGGCCCGACTGGATCGGGAAGGAAACGCCGCCGTTCCAGCGCACGGTTGAGCAGGCGTTGTAGGTAGTCGGGCCCTTGCAGCCCATCTTGTAGAGACAGTAGCCCTTGCGCGCGCCCTCGTCGTCCCACTCCTCGACGAACTGACCGGCGTCGAAATGCGGACGGCGATAGCACTTGTCGTGGATGCGCTGCGAATAGAACATCTTCGGCCGGCCCTGCCGGTCGAGTTCGGGGAGCTTGCCGAAGGTGGTGATGAAGGTGACGACGCCAGTCATCACCTCGGCGATCGGCGGACAACCTGGGACCTTGATGATCGGCTTGTCGAGGATGACCTTGTCGATCGGCGTCGCCTGGGTCGGGTTCGGCTTGGCCGCCTGGACACAGCCCCAGGAGGCGCAGGCGCCCCAGGCGATGATCGCCATGGCGTCCTCGGCCATCCATTTCAGCTTCTCGACGAAAGGCTTGCCACCGTCGATGCAGAACATGCCACCCTCGTTGAGCGGCGGATTGCCCTCGACGGCGAGGATGTACTTGCCCTTGTACTTCTCTTTGGTCTCCGCAAGGATCGACTCTGCCTGGTGGCCGGCCGCGGCCATGATCGTATCGTCATAGTCAAGCGAGATCATCGACAGCACGACGTCCTTGACCAACGGATGGGCCGATCGGATGAAGCTCTCCGAACAGCAGGTGCATTCGAGGCCATGCATCCAGATGACCGGAACACGTTCCTTGGTCTCAAGCGCCTCCGCCATAGCGGTCGCCGCACCCGGGCCGAAACCGAGGCTCGCGGCCGTCAGGCTGCAGAACTTGGTGAAACTGCGCCGGGTTATCCCCTGGCGGCGAATGACGTCATAAAAAGTCTCGGCAATTGCCATCTTGCTCCTCCAGCAATCCCATCCCCATCACATCGCTCAGGATGACATCCCGGCTCTGTCATGAGTGCTGCAAGAAGCGGACCAGTTCGAAAATGACCCTCAAATTTCGCGGTAAATAGTTGATATTTAATGTTTACCTTGAGGATGGCGGCGGCAAGAGAACCGGATAAGCGGGATTGAACTCGGCGCATCAAGCAGACAATGGCGACGTCACTTGTAGACTTTGTCATCGCCTTGCCTGTACCGGTCTGCAGCTCCCTACCTGATGCTGAGCCCTCCGGTCACCAAGGCTCGCGGAAGGGCCGCAATTCCGTCAAGAACGACCAGGCCGAACGCGGCTGATGGGTGACGTGCCAGACCTCTTCGGCGATGTCTGATGGCCGTATGAAAAAGTCATCTGGTTTGTCCGCGAACCGCGCGCGGGTCCAAGGCAAGTCGATAACCGCGTCGATCATCATGAAGGACGCATGTACACCCCGCGGGCCCATCTCGCGGGCAATGCACTCCGTCAGAACGCGTTGCGCCGCCTTGCTTGGCGCAAAGCCGGCAAAGGCGGCCTTGCCGCGGTATGCCGCGGTGTTGCCAGTCACCAGCAAGGCGCCGCCCCCTGCCACCTCCATTCGCGGTGCAGCCCACCTGGCCAGTTGTAGCAGTGCCATGACGTTGATCTGGAAATTCTGCTGAAGGACTTCCGGTTCGATGTCGAGGAAATTGCCGAAGGCCCCGCCCACGGCGTTGTGGATCACCACCTTGGGTGCGCCGGCGCGTTGCTCGATGGTTTCAAGGGCGGCTGCGAGCGCTGCAGGGTCGGCCACATCGCAGGGGACTGCAAAAGCGTTTGGAAGTTCGCTCTCAAGATCGCTCAAGCGTTCGGCTGTGCGGGCTAGCATGGCGACCTGGTAGCCGCCGTCATGGAACCGCCGAACCATTGCCGAGCCGGTACCTGGCCCCACCCCGGTGATGATAACGAGCGGGTTCATGCGGCGCGCGCCAGATGACCCTGCATGAAGTGCAGGCGGTCATTGCCGAAGAACATCTCGTCACCCACGAATAGGGTCGGCGCGCCAAAAACGCCGCGCGACACCGCGTTTGCGGTTGCCTCGTCCAGCAGGTCCTGCGCCGCCGGCTCGTCCATTCGCTCTGCAAGTTCCTCGGCGTCGAGACCGGCGGCGCCCAGCACGGCGGCGACCTCTGCTGCCGTCGCCAGCGGTGCCGGAGCCGACCATATCGCGTTGAAGATCGCTTCTACCGCCGTGGGCATAGCGCCCAGTTGCCCAGCCACCAGCGTGGCGCGCAATAGCCGGCTGGCATCGATCTCCAACAGCTGGTGATGCCAGTTAAGCGATACCCCATAATGGACCGCCCACCGCTGAATATCGGTCATCACATAGCGACCCTTGGGTGCGCAGGTGATGCTCGTTGGCACGTTCCCCACCTGTTTCATCAGGTCCCCGATTTCTAAAGGATGGAAGGCGATCTCGACATCCATCTTGCGAACGTGGGACAGGGCCAGGAAGCTGTAGGGACTGCGATAGTCGAAATAAAAGTCGAGCGTTCTCATCGAGGCTCCTTGAAGCAATCCGTCGTTATACAAAATGTTCATCGTCGAAGCCGGCTGCGATCTTGGCGAGATAGACGGAACGCCGGCCCAAGGCCGGTCGTAGAAAAAGATGGGCGTCTAGGGCAACTGACGGTCTGCCTTGGCCATTAGCATACAAATAAAGGAAGGGTTCAAGGCGGGTCGCCTGTAATACCGGACATTACCCATCGCTTTTATTACAAGCCGCACTCGCCGATTTTATCAGTGAAGGCTATTTTGCTATCCACCTTTGACGGATGAACCGACTTTACGGGGAGCGTCAAAAGGGTCTTTGTCGGCCTGTGTCAGCGTCATCGCGGCGGGTGGCTCTCTATCGAAGAGAATGACGCTGCCATGCAGCTTGTCGCCCGCGTCAATCTGAAACTCCGCCACAATCCCGCGCAACTGTTTTACCTCGATGGCAAGTGCCGTACTTGCAGCCGTGGATTCCTCGGACATGGCTGCATTTTGCTGCGTAACCTGATCCATTTGATTGACTGTCCGGTTGACCTCAAAAAGGGTTGCGGACTGCTCGTTGGAAGCGGCGGTGACGGCATCAAGCTGAGTGTTGATCAGGACTATCTGGTCCACGATGATCTTGAGCGCCTCGCCGGTATCGCGGACCAGCTTGACGCCACTGCTGACCTCATCAACCGAATTGAGGATAAGATCCTTGATCTCTTTTGCTGCATGCGCAGAGCGTTGAGCAAGCTCCCGCACCTCCTGGGCAACCACTGCGAAACCTTTTCCTGCCTCGCCGGATCGTGCCGCCTCGACGCCTGCGTTGAGCGCCAGAAGATTGGTCTGAAACGCGATTTCGTCGATGACCCCGACAATACTGGAGATCCGCGAGGATGACCGTTCGATGCGTTGCATTGCCGCGACAGCGCTGGAGACCACTTCCCCGGAGTGGCGCGCCGACTTGTTTGCCTCGATCGCAACATGTCGCGCCTCCGCTGTGCGCTTTGAGGAACTGGCGACGTTCTGGGTAATTTGATCCAGCGCGGCGGCGGTTTGCTCCAGTGAAGCAGCCTGATGCTCTGTGCGGCGTGACAGGTCCTGCGCGCTCAAACTGATTTCCTGAGCGCCATCATCTATCGATTCAGTTGCGTTCGACACAGCTCTCAAGCTCTCAGCGAGTTGGGCAACAGCAGCATTGAAGTTCGCCCGCAACGGTTCGAAGTCCTCGGCGAACTTGTCGTCGAGGCTGAACACGAGGTTCCCGTCGGCGAGATGCCTTAGGCCCTCTGCAAGCCCGGACGTTGCCTCCGCCATATCCCGCGCTCGCTGACGCTCGGTCTCGGCGAGACGCGCACGTTCAATCTCATTTGCGCCACGACTTGTCTCTGCATCCTTTCCGAGATCGCGCGCCCTTAATTCGTTGTCCTTGAAGATCTGTACTGCCCGGGCCATCGATCCGATCTCGTCGCGGCGAATCGTTCCCTCGACAGTCGAAGTGAGATCGCCGTCGGCTATGACCTTCATCGTCGTAACCATCTGCTTGATCGGTTTGACCAACCAGGCGCGAATTGCGAGAAAGCCGAAACACGAGACAGCGAAGAGTGCCGCAATAGCTGTTCCCAAACTCAGCACGGACGTGTCGCGGACAACGCTTGAAACGTCAGCACGCTTTTGCTCTGCGTCCGAAGCGAGTTTTTCCGTGACGGATGTGAATCTCGGTGAGATGGCAGCAAAGGCGGGTTGGCAAAGAGTGAGATAGAGTTGCTGCACCATGGCAAGCTCGGCTTCACTAGTTGCGCCGCGACCAACTGCGATGGCTGCACCACACGTATCGGTCAGGACGGAGAATCCATCCGCCTTCAATTTCGGCAGTTCGCTCTGCTCAGGAACGGCAGCGATCGCCAGATCCATGAACCTGACGAAGTTTTCTCGTGCGTCATTCAAGCCAAATTCTGCGCGCGCCCTCGCCTCTTTCGACCGCGTCATCACCATGTCGCTGATGCTGGCACGCGCTATTTCCAGACTTCGGTTCGACTGGGTCAAGCGAAGTGCTGCAGATGCATCTTTGTCGAGAAGCTCCTGATAGCTGTCGTTAACTTTCAACATTTGCCGGCTCTGATAGAACGTCAGACCGAGTGCCATGACGCCAAAGACGGCCATGATGATAAAGAACTTACCGACAATGGAAATGTGTTTCACGGGCCACTCCTCTAAGCTCGGTGTCACTTACGGCGGATGGATGTTCAGATTCTGATGGTTTGATGTCTCGAGTTTTAAAAAAATGGCTGCCGCCGACCTCGTAATCGACGACAGCCAAGTTGCCTGGGAGGGCAGGAGAAAAGAGTTGAAACCACAGCTGGCGATATTTCGTGCACGTTCTGTCAGTCGCGGATCGCAGCCCCCGTTACTGGGTCGAACCAGTGCAATTTCTCCAGGTCGACTGTCAATGGCAGCACCTGATTGGGTCGAGGTGTCAGCGCCGGTGGTATACGCGCCACAAGCCGGTTCTTACCCTTATTGGGAAAGTCTTCGGTATCCTCAGCATTGTTGATATTGACCGGCGGTGAGGCGATGTCGAAAAACACGAAAGTGTCGGCTCCAAGCGCTTCGGCAACCGGGATCTGCTCATTGAACAACGCCTCGGCCTCGGGACAAACCTTGAACATCTCCGGGCGAATTCCAACAATGACTTGTCGCCCGGCAAAGACCGACAATGCTGGCTGGGCGGGGATGGAGAAGGATATATTCGTCCCGGTAATCGCAGCTTTCAGCGTCCCGGCTTCCGCTGTCAGCTCGATGCGTACGAAATTCATGGCGGGCGAACCGATGAACCCCGCGACGAACAGATTGGACGGCTTGTCGTAAAGCTTCTGCGGCGTGTCGATCTGCTGAAGATTACTCTCCTGTCCGTTAAACACCGGCTTCAGCACAGCCACGCGATCGCCCATGGTCATAGCCTCGACCTGATCGTGGGTCACATAAAGGGTTGTGACGCCGAGCCGCTGATTAAGCAGCTTCAGTTCACCGCGCATCTGCACGCGGAGCTTGGCATCCAGGTTGGAAAGAGGTTCGTCCATCAAGAAGGCCATGGGATGGCGAACGATCGCTCGACCCATCGCCACGCGTTGGCGTTGACCACCAGACAATGCCCCCGGTTTGCGCTCGAGATAGCGCGCGAGATCAAGCATTTCGGCTGCATCGCGCACCAGCTTGTCAATCTTGTCCTTGGGCATTTTGCGCTGCTGCAAGCCAAAAGCCATGTTGTCGTAAACAGTCATATGAGGGTAAAGCGCGTAGTTCTGAAAAACCATCGCAATATCCCGGTCCTGTGGCTCGGTCTCGGTGACATCGGCGTCATCCATGAGCAGCCGACCGCTGTTGAGCGTTTCAAGACCCGCAGCCATCCGCAATAAAGTTGACTTGCCACAACCCGACGGGCCGACCAAAACGACGAATTCTCCGTCCGCGACCGAAAAACTTACATTCGCAACAGCAACGGTTCCGTCCGGAAAGGTCTTGCCTATCCCATCAAAGGTCATGGACGCCATTTTTATGTACTCCCCGTATTTTCAAGCGAGGCAAGCCGCACCGTTATGCGGACATGCCCCGCGCCTTTGGTTCCGGCTTTATCCGATGTTCACAGCCTTGCCGGTCGCAACGGATTCCTCGATGGCGGCCAGGATCTTGGTGTTTGCCAGGCCGTCCTGCGCATCTGCCAGCAGCGGAGCGTCACGCACGACGCTATCGACAAAGCGAGCAATGGACTCCAGGACAAAGCCGCCGATACGCGTCGCGCCGGTGGGCGTTATGCCGATATAGTCATTGTATTTCAGTCCGCCGTCGACGATACGGCGCAGGCCGCCGCTATGGGTCGGGTCTGCCTGGATCTGGCCCTTTTCACCAACGAACTCGACCTTGAAATCGACGAGCGAGGGATTGTCGCGCGACAGGATCCAGCTGTTCTCCATGGTCACGACCGTGCCCTTGGAAAATTCAAGGATCGACGCATGGAAGTCTTTCGTATCCACGCCGCCGGCAGACAGTGTCCCAGAGCGGGCGACGGAATAAACACGCACGACCTCGTCTGCGAGAATGAAACGCAGGACATCAACGAGGTGGCTGCCCAGGAACCAGAGTGCCGAAGACTTTGCAGCCCAGCTCAGCATTTCGAACGGAACGAATGTCGTATTCGAAAGACGCGCGGTCCCGTGTTTGGCCAAGCCGATCTGACCGTCCTGGATCATGTCGCGAACCTGGGCGAGGATGGGATTTACACGGTTGTGGAAATCAATCATCAGCTTGCCCTTGGATTTTGCGGCAGCCGCCGCAATTTCCTCGGCTTCACTCACCGTCGTCGCAAGCGGCTTTTCGCTCAACACGTGTTTGTCAGCTTTCAGAGCGGCGAGGATTATCGGCGTGTGGGTAAAGTCGGGTGTCGCAACCGAGATCGCATCGATCTGATCGCTGGAGATCAGCTTCTGATAATCGGTGAAGGCCCGCGTTGCGCCGTAGGTTTCCTTCATCTTCAGCGCCCTGCCCTCATCGAGGTCGCAGACGCCGACCAGCTCGGTCTCCGGCAAGACATTAAAGGTGTGGGCGTGATTGCCGCCCCAAAGACCGGCGCCAATGACGCCCATTCGCAGTCTGCTCATTTCATTACTCCATTCATAAAGGGAAAGCTCAGCCCTTCACCGAACCAAAGGTGAGGCCTCGTACGACGTATCGATCGAAAACAAGGAAGATGATCATCGGAGGTATCATCGCGAGCACTGCTGCGGCGGCGATGTAGTTCCAGGTCACTCCGCTCGTTGCGAAATATCCAAGTGTTCCGATCGGAAGAGTGGCGGTCGAGCGTGAGCTCAGCACCAGCGGAAAAGCGGCATTGTTCCATGCGAACACGAAGGCGAACATCGACGTGACAATGATGCCGGGACGTACGATGGGCAGCGTGATCCGCAACATGATCGTGTACCAGCGGGCGCCGTCGACCCGGGCAGCCTCCTCCAGTTCCACCGGCACTTCATCGATGAAACTCTTCATCAACCAGACGGAAAACGGGATCGTCAGCGTCTGCAGGACCAGGATCATGGAGAAATAGGAACCCTGCAGACCGATGCGCGTGATGAGGATGAAATAAGGGATCAGGAATGCGACCGGCGGGGCCATCAACAGCCCGAGATACCACAACATGATGTTCTTCTTGCCGCGGAGCTTGAAACGGGACAACGCATAGGCCGCAGGAACCGAAAAGGGCAGATTGAGTAGCACAGCACCAATCGCGACGATGAGGCTGTTGACCAGTTGCCGCGCATTGGTGCCCGGATCGACGAGGATGTGCCGGAATGCGTCGAGATTGGGCTCGAATGTGAGTTGCGGCGGCATGGTGAACGCGGTCTCGGCCGGCCGGATCGCAAGGGCGATGAACCAGAGGATCGGACCGACGAAGATTGCCAGGAAGAGGAGGCCGGCGGCGTAGGTGAGTGCCGTGTTGAAGCTCGTGTGGCGCCGGGACATTTTACCACTCCTCGTTTCGGAACGCGAAGAAGACGTAGAGGGCAACGATGACGTTGACGATCAATACGGTGATCCAGGTCATGGCGCTGACCAGACCGATGTTGAAGTTCACAAGGCCCTGTTCGTAGAGAGAGTATCCAAGGGTGCGCGTCGACGTGCCCGGTCCGCCGCGGGTGAGCACAAGCACCGTGTCGAAGGTGTTGAAGATCTGCATGAAGCGCAGCATGACGATAATGATTGCGGTGCGTTTGATCAGCGGCAGCTTGATCCGCATCAGGATCGTCCATGCAGACGCGCGATCCAGGCGTGCGGCCTCCAAAATCTCGTCGGGCACGGCCAAAAGGCTCGCATAGAGAACGATTGCAAAGAACGGCGTCCACTGCCAGATGTCGACGAAGAGGATGGCCGCGAGTGCAGTCGATGGCGAGCCAAGAATTCCCTCTGCTGGAACGGGGAGCCAGAGCGACTGCAACAGCCAACTCAACAGTCCACCGCCGGGATCATAGAGGTAGCGGAACAAAAAGCCGACGACGATGGGTGCGATCGTTGTGGGCAGGATCAGCAGGGCCCGCACGATGTTCATGCCAGGCAAGGCCTTGAGCAGAATGAGCGCGATCGCCAGGCCGAATGTGAACTCAAGTGCCGTGCCAAGGATCGACAGGATCAGGGTGTTGGTGAGCGCGGCGCGAAAGTCGAATGCGTTGAAGGCCTGCACATAATTTTCGAACCCAACGAACTGGAGCGGTTCCGGGCCGATTTGCAGGTTCCAGAAGTAGAAGCTCGATCTGAGGGCAAACAGCAAAGGATAGGCGATGAGCGCGAGCAGCATCACGACCGAAGGCGCGATCAGAAAGTAGGGCAGGTTTCGTCGGATAAAGCTCTTCCGGGCAGGCCCGAAGGCTCGCGGAGAGCGAACAGTTGTCGTGTGCATTGCCAGATCCAGTTCTTCTTCAAGTGGATGCCGGCGCGATCGCTGTCGCGCCGGCCCGAGGAGAACCCTGTTACTTCTTGGCGATCAGGGCTTTGGCCCCATCAAGAGAATCCGCGTAGCTGTCCTTTTGATAAGGGATCATGAGATTGCCCTTCAGGATGCTCTCGAACAGGCTGTTGGCGCGCTCGAGGCCGGTCTTCGGCTCCTCGTTGCCGGTCAGAAGCTGGTTCAATGTGAGACCCAACACGCTTTCGACAGCCGTGTAACCAGGTACAGGTGGGCGTGTGACCTTGCCGTTGCCCTGCTTCATCATCGCATACTGCACATCGAGGTAGGGATAGATCGCCTTGACTTCCTCGTCTTGATAGAGCGAAACGCGCGCAAAGTCGGAGAACTGGTAGTTGAGGTCCGGCCAAAGAGCCATTTTCTTCTGCGTGGCCTTCGAGGTCGCCCATTTGATGAAGGCGTAGCCTGCCTCTTGCCTTTCGGAACTGGACGGGATGCCAAGGCTCCAGCCGCCGAGGCTGACCGTCTGAGGCACGCCCTCAGCTTTCGGTAAGGCTGCGGTTGCATACTTCTCCATGACGTCCGACTTCTTGCCGGTCATGTAGCCGGAATTCTTGATCAGATAGAAGTACGGGGTCCACCAGTAGAACATGCCGATGTCGCCCTTGGCGAAACGGGTGCCGGCGTCGAACCAGACATAATTGATGGCTTCAGGCGGAGACAACTTGTAGAGCTGCCTGTAGACTTCGACAGACTTGATCCAGGCGGGGCTTGTCAGTTGCGGGGAGAAATCCCACGGAGCGGCCGGGAACGATTTGAACCAGTTCGCCCCGTGGCTTGCTGAGACCTGCGTAAACATGTGGACGATCGGCGACGGCTGGGAACCGCAAACGACGGTTGGGAAGAGCGGCTTGCCGCCAAATGATTTGCCTTCCATCGACTTCAGGGTGTCAACGTATTTCGTCCAGGTCCAGCCTTCCGATGTCTCGGTCGGCGGTGCTGCAATGCCGAGTTCGTCAAAGACGTCCTTGCGGTACATAACCCCCTGGGCATAGGCGGCGACCGGCAATGTGCCGACCTGGCCGCGCCACATATTCGAGGAGTAGAGGACCTCCGGGATGAAGTCTGAGAGATCGAATTCGTTGTCCTTGGCAATAAAATCATTCAGCGCGATGATCCAGCCATTGTCGAGGTACTGCCCGAGCCACATCTGATCCACAACGATGACGTCGGCGTCTGAGGTTTTGGCGACAAAGGCAGAGACGAGGCGCGATTGCAGGGCGTCATACGAGAGGCTTTCCAGTTCCACCTTGATGCCGGTTTCCCTCTCGTATTCTGGCACCAGCGCCTTCATTGAGAAAAAGAATGGGTCTTCAACGGACAGGACGCGCACCGTGTTCGCATCCTGCGCGGCACCCCTCCGTGGAATGGCCAATGATCCCGCGCCAGCCACAAGAGCTGCGACGGAAGCGCTTTTCAGCAGGTCACGTCGCGACATATTTCCGATATCGATTGTCATAAACAGCCTCCTCAGTTGCTTCGTATCCCAACCCCGGCCCTTCAGCGCAGCCTTGGGCTTCCGCTTGTCGATACTGAGATTGTTACCCCTAATGTGCTTTTTGTAAGCAGTTAGTTTGTACCTCGCACAAACTTATGTTAGTGTCAAGAAGTTGTCGCGGCGAAAATTTCCGCGCAGTACCGCGGTTGTCATAGACGTCCTGCTTGCATCACCGGAAAGGGCCTTATGCTGTATGGCCGTTCGATAATGTACGGGCTAAAAGGGTCCGGTAGATTGGAGAAGAGAATTGAAGTTTGAGAGCCAGCCGTCCTATTCGTTGGGCCAGCGGACCCCTGCCAGCAGAGAAGTCGCCGCCGGCGAGAACGGCGGCAACGTGACACTTGTCTCCCAATCGGCACTTGGCGCGATAAACCGCGGTCGCGTCCTTCAGGCCTTATATGATAACGGACCCAAAAGCCGGGCAGATCTCGCTCGACTTGCAGGTGTCAACCGGACCACGATAACCGGTATTGTGCAGCCGATGATCGAAGACCAGCTTCTTGTTGAGGGAGATGCGTCACCTTCCGACGTCAAAGGCGGCAAGCCGGCTCGTCCGCTTTATTTTAACCCCGATGCACCGATGCTTGGCGCAGTCCTCCTTCTGCCCGGTACGATACAAACATGCCTCGTGGCGCTAACCGGTGAGATCAAGGCCGTTACGAAAGCTGAGTTTGATACGCATGGCGACACAGAAGCATTCATCGCGGTCATGACGGAGACGCTTACCGCCACACTGTCTCAGGCCCAGCAGGCGCCTTTCGGCATTGGCGTGGCCTCTGCTGGAATGATCGACAGTGACAATGGAACCATTCTTACCGTCAACCTTGCTCCCGTTCTAACGGGACTTCCCCTCGTAGCAATACTACAAGAACGCTTCTCTCTTCCGGTTGTCATCGATCACCACCCCCGTGCCTTGCTTGTTGGGGACAGATGGTTCGGACCCGGTCGCGGCCAACAAAATTTCGCAGCAGTCTATACTGGCGAGGTTCTCGGCGGCGCCTTCTTCATCGACGGCAAGGTCTATCGTGGACTCGCCGGATCCGGCGGTGAGCTCGGTCACAGCGTGGTGCAGATCGATGGTGCCCTTTGCAATTGCGGAAAGCACGGCTGCTGGGAGACCGTCGCTGCCCTTCCTTGGTTACGAAAGGAAGCCGCCCGATTGAGCTTTCCGCATCCCAAGAGCGTCACCTGTGCCAGGCTTGTCAAGGAAGCAGACGAAGGCTCGAAGGCGGCAGAGGAGCTTCTCGACCGTTATACGCGGAACGTAGCTTTCGGCATCGTCAATCTGCAGCAAACACTCTCCCTCAACTCCTACGTCCTTCATGGAGACGTCGCCGGAGGCGGAATGAAGGCAGCAGAGCTGATCAGGCAGCATGTCGAGCAACTGGTGGTGAAGAGACCTGGTCAGGAGATATCGATCACGGTGAATGGTATCGGCGAAGGCCATACGGCTCTGCGCGGCGCTGCGGGTCTAGTTTTATCCAGTCACCTCAAGCTGGTCATTTGAGGCTTTGTAGCGGCACCGATCTGCAAGGAAGGGCTTGCGGACCTGCAAGGTGCGGTTCGCGCCTGGGCCTGCCCCGTTTGACCTCTTAAAGAGACTCAGGCGCGCAATCAAATTTTCTAAGGTCGGGATTTGGGCTTGCGACCGTTAAGGTAAGGACTGCCATCGTCTGCGACGGCGGCGGAAAAGAGAGAGGCAAAGAACGGAATGCAGGCCGCCCCGATCGCGCCGGCGCGAGGGCCAAGTCGAGAGGCCTCGACTGCGGCAGCCTCCAAGCCGCGCGACGGGCCAAGGATTGGCTGACTGGAAATTGCGCGTACTAGCCTGTCTGTCACGAGTTCTGGCAGCCGTCCCCCAAGGACAATCAGCGCGGGGTCGAACATCGCCGTTGCTACACGTACCGTCTCGCTGAGCTGCTTTCCGGCGCGTTCAACCCAGATTTCTAACGCCGCTTCGGCGCTATCTGGCAACCGCTCGAGATCGATGAAGTCGTGGATGGCGAAGCCGGCGCCGTTGAGGGTGGCAAAGAGGTCTTGGCCGGATGGGCGCGGCTGGTCGTACGGGTAGAGAACTCCGGGCAGGCAGGCGTTTCCATTGACACCGCGGTACGGCCGTCCGTCGATAACCGCCCCTCCCCCGACGCCGTGTCCGATGTGAATGAAGAACATCGGATCAGGCTGCGGGATGCGTCCGCCGAACACATACTCTCCGAGCGCTGCAGCTGTTCCATCATTCTCGATGTAATAGGGCGCTTCGAAAGTCGCTTTAAAAGCTTGGTCCGCCTCACCATCATCGAAAGCCGGGAAGAAGCTGTGGGCCCTGAGGATGTTCGACATCGTGCCGAAATTGCCGGGTACCGAACACCCGACCCCGAGAAGACGATCCTTAGGCGTGCCAAGGTCGGCCAGCATCGTTGCGATAGCCGCCTGCGCCGCCTCCGCCACAGACAAAGCTGTGCTGGTTTCGATGTCGGCTGAGCGGGAGGTAAGAATCCTACCCGCTAGATCAACGATTGCTACCTCCATTCGGGACACCGAGAATGTTATCCCGGCAGAAAGATACCGATCAGCCCGCAAGCTCAGCAAGCGCCGGGGCTGGCCTTGGGCGCCAGTCCGCTCGGCCACCTCGACCAAAAGTCCGATGTCCAACAGGCGGCCTATCAGCCGAGTGATAGAAGCACCCGTCATGCCGGACCGTTCGGCCAGGTCGACGCGCGCAATCTTCTTGCCTACGAAAATCAGTTCGACCAGTCGTCGTTCGTTCCGTGAAAGGTCCAAGAGTGCCTCAAATCGCCAGTAGCCGCCAAAGAGCTATTGCAATATATATTAAATTACGCAATGTAATTAATCTGTCATGAAGCTCCTTTAAGAAGCCAAACCGGAATGACCGCCGAAATTGAAATGGGAGAACACCATGCACCAGATCACACGTTTGTTGACCTTCGCGGCCGTGCTGGTCGCGATCGCCTCTCCGGCCTTGGCAAAGAGTCTCGTCGTTTATTCACCTCAGGGAGAAGAGAACGTTCAGTGGATAATCGACCAGGCAAAAGCCGCCGGTCACGATGTGCAGTTTCTGCGCGCACCCGGAGGAGAACTTTTTGATCGGCTGGTCGCCGAGAAGAACAACCCCCAGGCCGATGTCGTACTCGGTATGGTCGACACGTCTATGGCTCTGCTCAAAAAGAACGGCCTGTTCCAGCCATACACACCAGCCTGGGCGGCGGACCTCCCTGCGCAATACAAGGACAAAGAAGGTATTGTCTACAAATTCTGGAGCACACCGATCGTCATCGCCTATGATCCCGAAAAGCTAGCCGCTGCGGAGGCCCCAAAAAGCTGGCTAGACCTGATAAAGGGCGAATACAAGGGCAAATACGTCATCGGCAACACTGCCTGGCAGACGACAAGGGTCTATCTGGCCGGCATCCTGGCGCGGTTCCTCGACGACAAGGGCGAAGTCACCCAGGCTGGATGGAATTTTCTTGGCGCATTCTATGCGAACGCGATCGTTGTCGATGACGCCGATGCGCGCAAGGAAGCCTTCAAATCGGGCGGTGCGGTCATCAATCTGAACTGGTTCGGCGGCGTCATCAAGGACGCCAGGGAACTCGGCATGCAAGTCAAGGTCATTGACCCGGAAGGTGGCACGCCCGTCATCTCCGAAGGCGTGGCGATCATGGCGAGAACCGATCAGCTGGAGCAGGCAAAGGCATTCGTCGACTGGTTCGGCTCTGCCGATGTCATGGCCGGCTACGCCAAAAAGTTCGGTCAGGTTCCGGTGCTGCCGGCGGCGCTGGCTAAATCACCGCCAGAGGTGCAGGCGAATGCGGAACTAGTCAACGCTCAGCCTATCGACTGGGATGCCGTCGCGCCCAAACTGGACGGCTGGTTGCAAAAGATCGAGCTTGAAATCCGGTGAGCATGTAGGACCGGGCGATGCAGATCGCCAGGCTTCACAGGAGTATGATCATGCCGGCCCCGATCCTCATCATCGATAAACTGCATATTGGCTATGGCGATAAGGTAGTCATCCGCGACCTCTCGCTTGAGATTCACGAAGGCGAGTTCGTTGCTCTGCTCGGGGCTTCCGGCAGTGGCAAATCCAGCGTTCTAAGGACCCTCGCCGGCTTTCATTCGGCCATGAGTGGGCGGATTATTCTTGAAGGAAAAGATATCACCAACGAGCCTCCGGAACGCCGCAATATCGGCATGGTATTCCAGAACTATGCACTGTTTCCAACGATGACGGCGTTCGAAAACATCGCCTTTGCTTTGCGTGTGGCGAAGAATTCGCAGAGCGAGATTGACAAGCGCGTCGCCCAGATCGCCGAAACATCCGGGATTACGGAGCAGCTGCACAAGAAGCCAGCGACCATGTCAGGCGGGCAACAACAGCGGGTCGCGATTGCGCGCGCGCTCGTCGCGGGCTCCAAGGTGCTTTTGTTCGACGAACCATTGTCCAATCTCGACGCCAAGGTGCGAGTGACGATGCGCCGCGAGATCAAGAGGCTCCAGCAGGAATTTGGCTTCACGGCAGTCTTTGTCACGCATGATCAGGAAGATGCACTCACGATGTCCGACACGATCGTCGTGCTGGCGAACGGTGGCGTTGAACAGATCGGTGACGGACGTACTCTTTACCGGAAGCCTGCGACGCCGTTCATCTGCGAGTTTATCGGCACCGCCAACGAACTGCCCACGCCGCTTGCCGGGCAAATCCTGGGCAGCGACGTTCGGGGGCGGATTTTTGTTCGCCACGAAGATGTACTCGTTGGGAAAGTGATACCAGCCGGGTTGCCGGCGACCGTCCGTCATGTGGAATTCCTTGGCGCCCACAGCCGCATCGACCTCGATGCCGGCGGATATTTCATTTCGGCCGCCAGGATGGGGCACGAGTTACCCGAAGTCGGTGAGACCGTGTCCTGGACGATCCGGCCGGGCTCGGCGCATATCTTCGAGGAAGCGGACAGATGAACCGCGCGGCTGCCGTCGAGCGCGTAGTCTATTGGATCGGGTTGGCGGCCCTGATCTGGATCGTCGTCGCCTTCCTGATCCTGCCGCTCGTCGCGTCACTTCATGCGGCATTTTTCAGGGACGGCAGCCTGGTGGTCGGTCAGACCCTAAGCGAACTTTCAAGATCACGAAGAGTGCGCGCTGCCCTTTGGAACACGGTTTGGATGACGTCAGCGACCATGGTCACGGTGACCATTGTCGGGATTTTCCAGGTAGTCGTCCTTGAATATTTTCACGTACGCGGTCGCGCACTCTTGAAAATCGCCTATGCAACGCCGCTGGTCTTCGGCGGTGTCGTTGCGGCGGCGGGCTATAACTTCACCTATGGTCCCGGCGGTGCGGTGACACATCTGGTGAAGGCGATCGTTTCCAGCCTCCCGCAAGACTGGTTCATCGGCTGGTTTGGCGTGCTCTTCACGCATACCTTTCTGATGACCAACTTTTACTATCTTTTTCTGCGTGCTGCGATGCGCCGCGTCGACTACGCAACCATCGAAGCCGCGCGCAGTATGGGTGCCTCGGAATATACGATCCTGTGGCGTGTGGTACTGCCCGCAATCATGCCGACGCTCCTCGCTGTCACCCTTCTCACCCTTTACACCGCGATCAGCTCTTTCGCCGCCCCTCAGGTGCTGGGCGGTCGCGATTTGCACATGCTGAGCCAGATGGTGCTGACTCTGAACAGCCTGCGCCGTCCCGACATGGCCGCCTTACTGGCGCTTATGATGGGACTGTGTCTCATGGCGCTTATCCTGCTGTCTCAATATTACGAAGCGCGCGGCTCCTATGTCGGCGGCGCGAAAGCGACTGCGCCCATCCAGCTACGCAAAATTTGCAGCCCGATCGGCAATGCAGTGCTACATTTTTTTGCCTATCTTCTCGTGGCTATTTATGCGGTGCCGATCGCTCTTGTCGTACTCTTCTCCTTCGCCCCGGCCGCGAGCATCGGCATCGAAGTGATCCCATCCAGCCTGACACTGAAGAACTATGCCCGCGTCTTTACCGAAGGCACCGCCTTTCTTCCGTTCTTCAACTCCATAGTGATGAGCCTTGTCGCGGTATCGGCGGCGCTCGTCGTTACACTGTTTGCCGTCCCGGTTATTCTTGGCCGGCGCAGTTGGCTGACGCGCCTTCTGGACATCACTTTCTTCCTGCCATGGGTAGTTCCTAGTATTCTGCTCGCAGTCGGGCTGATCGTCACCTTCGACACGCCAAACCCGCTCGTTGGAAACGCAGTCCTCCTTGGCGGCTACTGGCTCCTGCCGATTGGCTACGCCATCGTCGCCTTGCCGCTCATGGTGAGGTTCCTGCGGGCGGCCTTCGTAGGAATCGATCCGGCCTATAACGAGGCGGCCCGCTCGATGGGCGCCACCGGTCTTTATCGCTATCGCCGCATCATTCTGCCGATAGTGGCGCCGACAGTAATCCTCGTCGCCGGGATGGCCTTCAACGATCTCCTATCGGAATATCCCTTGTCGGCGTTTCTATACAACGTCAACAACAAACCGTTGCCGATTGCAATCGTAGACAGCTCGCTGTCTGTCGATCCTGAGCAGGCCGCGCTCAACCTCGTCTACGTCACTCTGATCATGGTGTTTTCAATGGCGATCATTCTGTTGGCCGAGCGCATCGGCCTTGGCAAAGGTCCAGAAACCACAACATTGTAGAACCGGAGACTGATCCATTGGATACCTGCATCACCGTCTGGCATTGGCCGCACCAGGAGCGTTGGTACGACGAAGGCATTCGCAACTCGCTGACCCTCATCAAGGAAGCTGGCTTCACACACATCAACTGGAATCCCGACTCCGGCAGTTCGTACTGGCTAGCCAACGCCGAGATTGAGTTTACAAGCAGGATCGTGGCCGATGCTGGGCTGAAAGTGCACTCGGTTCATGGCAGCAATGGCCGCAATCCTATCACCGAGATCGGCCACAAAAACCCGGGCCCTTTCGCGATGGAGACGCGCAAGGACTTCCTGTCGCCGCATGAATGGCAGCGCCGCAGCGGAGTCGAGCTGTTGCGTAACCGTGTCGACTTGGCGGCCGCGTTCCAGTCCCCAAATATTGTTCTGCACATAGATATCAACGACAACGTCTTCGGCAGCGAAGCCGCCGAACGAGCGTTCTTCGACCCCCTTTACCAGTCTCTCGACGAGATCAGGCCTTACTGCGTCGAAAAGGGCGTCCAGATTGCCGCGGAAACTCTCCTTTGCGCCAACGCCCAGAATTTCCTCAACCTCTATGATCGATTGTTCGCTCGATACGGCAAGGAGTTCATCGGCGTCTGCTTCGATTGTGGCCACTGGGAACTGATCGAGCCAGGCAAGCTCAGCGTGCTTGAGCGTTTCGCGGATCGCCTCATCGCTACTCACATTCACGACAATTTCGGAGCAATGGATAACCATCTCTTGCCATTTGACGGACGATTAGATTGGCACACGATCGCCTCGGCGATCGCCGCAACTCCTTATCAGACTCCGCTCAACTTCGAGACGCCGATGGACCGGTATGGGATTCCAGAATCCGCCTACTATCGCCGCGCTCACAGTGTTGCTGTTAGGCTCGAGGAGATGGTCGCCGAGGCGCGCGAGAGGAAAAGCACGTGATGGCGAATGCGCTTACCCTCGACATTTCTCCACTATGTCGTGACAAAGGTAGCAGCGTTGACGCTTGAACAGTTCCGGGGCGGAAGCCGAAACGGGTCTGCTGCCGGTCGAGCCTTGAGAGATAGACGATCGAGTCGTGGACATTGGCCGGCGTAACATGAGCATCGGTGATGATGGCGAGCTTGCCGTGCACCGTGCGATGATCGAGAGAGAAGAAGCCCTTCGGCTTGCCGTCGCGCACCATATAGTCGCTGTCTGGATCGCTGCGGGAGACCTTGGTCTTCTTCACCTCCGGCCGGCGTTCCTTGTCCTTCAAGGGCTTCTGGCCGTGCAGCTTGCGTTCGGCCTCGATCGCCGCATCCAGATCGGCCCAGTAGTCGGCGCGCGGCTTCTCGACCATCGCAAGATCGTATTTGCCCTTGTTGGCATTGGCCTTCAGATGGGGTGCCGTCGACCAGCCCGTGGCCGATCGCCTGTTCGACGATGTGATCGAAGATGTCCTGGGCAACCGATGTATCCTTGTAACTGCGGCGGTTCTGGGCTGAGCGTCGAGACGTCGAGCACTCCATCCGTCAGCTTCAACTGCAGAAACCAGCGATAGGCGACATTGACCTCAATCTCGCGCACCAGCTGCCGCTCCGAGCGGATGCCATAGAGATCGAGGAACAGCGCCTTGAACATCAAGGTCGGGTCGAGCGGAGGGCGGCCGTTGTCGGGGCAGTAAAGTCCCGCAACACGATCACGAATGAACGAAAAGTCGATAACAGCGTCGATCTTGCGAAGCAGGTGATCCTTCGGAACCAAGCTGTCGAGCGTCACCATCTCGAGAGCCCTCTGCTGCGGCGCGGGTTTCTTCAACATGTCCGACTGAATCATAAACCCGCAGCCAAGGCCAGGGGTTTGTCAGCAATCTGACGGCGGGGAAACCCCGCCGCTTCGAAGTTATCTTGGAAAGGCCGGCTTACGCCATGGCCTTCTGCAGGTTCTGGTCGATCTTGTCGAGGAAGGCAGTGGTCGAGAGCCATGGTTGGTCGGGGCCGATCAGCCGCGCCAGGTCCTTGGTCATGAAACCGGATTCGACGGTATCGACGCAGACCTTTTCGAGCGTCGCGGCGAAGCGGGCGAGCTCGGCATTGTCGTCGAGCTTGGCGCGGTGCGCCAGGCCGCGGGTCCAGGCGAAGATCGAGGCGATCGAGTTCGTCGAGGTTTCCTGGCCCTTCTGGTGCTGGCGGTAGTGGCGGGTGACCGTGCCGTGGGCAGCTTCGGCTTCCACCGTCTTGCCGTCGGGCGTGAGCAGTACCGAGGTCATCAGGCCGAGCGAGCCAAAACCCTGGGCGACCGTATCGGACTGGACATCGCCGTCATAATTCTTGCATGCCCAGACATAGCCGCCCGACCACTTGAGCGCAGAGGCGACCATGTCGTCGATCAGGCGGTGTTCGTAGGTGATGCCGGCGTCCTTGAACTGGTCCTTGAATTCGGTCTCGTAGACTTCCTCGAAGATGTCCTTGAAGCGGCCGTCATAGGCCTTGAGGAT
>NZ_PQIG01000071.1 GCF_012349115.1 Rhizobium ruizarguesonis | reverse complement strand
AAGCTTGAATCACAACCAGATTCCTTATGTCCAGGGCTAAACCTAGCGCATATGACCCTAACCCTCTCCCCGTAAACGGGGCGAGGGGACCTGCCAAACGGAACGTCAAAGATTGAGGAAACGGATGCGGCATATCCCCTTCGCCCCGCTGGCGGTGAAAAGGTGGCGGCAGCCGGATGAGAGCTGCAAATAATCCTCGTGCTTTGCGGAGCTCATTCGGCGATCACATCGTCCAAACATTCATCACATAAATTGACCGAAGCAATCTAAAACTATCGTTTCTCTGATGGATCCGATGCGGCTAAGAGTGGTGCATCAGGAACCGCCCCATGCCATCCACCTTTTCCTTGATCCTTCGCGACAACAGGATCCGTATTCCGACCGTGACACTCGTCGCGCTCGCCTTCACCTATGCGTCGACCGCGCCCTACCAGTCGATCATCGGGATCAACGAACTCGGCTTGAGCAATGGCGCCTATTCAGCGCTGGTGTTCTTCTCGGCGATCGTCAACGTCACGACGAGCCTGACGCTCGGCATCTGGTCGGACAGGCTGAAAGAGCGCCGGCCGCTGGTGCTGGGGCTTTGCGTCGCCGGCATGCTCGGCTTCGGGTCGATCGCGATCATTCATAGCCCCGTGGTCTTCATCTTCTCCACGCTGTTGCTGGTGCCGATGAGCAATTCCACCTATTCGCTGCTGTTCGCCAGCCTGCGCGCCAGGACCAATCAGATGGACCGCGGCCAGGGGGCGGCGATCACTGCAACGGTGCGGGCGCTCTTTTCCGGCTCATGGGCGCTGGCGCCGGGGTTGATCGGCCTCTATCTCGTCAGTTCGCCGTCGATGACGCCGGCCTATGGGATCGCGGCATTGGCAAGCTGCACCTGCTTCTGCCTGTATTTCTTCTTCGCACCCGGAAATGGCGCCGCCGGCCCTGCCCCCGATCACGCCGGCTTCTTTGCTTCGCTGAAACGGATCTTCGTGCCGCATGTGCTGTCGCGCGTCACCGTCATGGCGATGCTGTTCGGGTTGCAGCGGCTGAACGCCATGCTCCTGCCGCTGATCATCACCCATGCGGCCGGTGGCACCGTGGTTGATGTCGGCTTCATGGCAGGCTTGACGGCCTTGCTCGAGATGCCGTTCATGATGATGTGGGGCTTTGCGCAGCGCCGCTTCCGGACCGTGCATGTGCTTGCCTTCGGCGCGCTGATCTATTGCGTCTATCTGCTGCTGCTCGGTTTTGCTTCGGCACCCTGGCACATCTACGCACTGCTTCTCTTCAATGCCTGCGGGGCGGCAGCGATCCTCAGCGTGCCGATCACCTATCTGCAGGACCTGATCGCGGATCGACCGGGACTTGGAACCTCGCTGATCTCGCTGAACACGTTCATTGGCGTTAGCATCAGCGCCGGCCTCTTCGCCTTCGGCACCGCAATCACCGATTATTCCGGCACTGCCTTCGTCGGCGCGGCCGCGGGTCTCGCATCGATCGGAGTGCTGCTCTATCTCGAAAGCAGCCGGCGGCAGGCGCGGCAGTTGGCTTGAACCACGACGTTCCGATCGACAGGCGTCAACGCGGCGTGACGCGGTAGGCGCAGCGGCGGGCGCCGAGGAGGATGTGTTCACTGCGCTCGATATCGGCGCCGAGGACGGCGCGGAAGGTTTCGAGTTCGGAGCGGCAGAAGCCGCTGCAGGCGGCGGCGGCGGCGCAGATCGGGCAGTGGTTTTCGACCAGCATGAAGGAGCCGTCTGCCTCCTGCCAGTGATCAGCCATATAGCCCTCGCGGGTGCGAATCGCGGCAAGGGCCTCGACGCGCGAGGCAAGGTTGTCGGCATTGCCGAGTTCCTGCCGATAGCGCTGCAGCGTCTCGGCCTCGCGGGCGGAGATGACGGTATCGAGGGCTGCGGGGCCGAGCTGTTCGACGAGCGTGCCGAGGAGATTTGCCGTCAACTCGGCATGGCCATCCGGGAACTGGCGGTTGCCGCTGGCCGTGAGGTGCCAGAGCTGGCGCGGCCGGCCCCGGCCCGCGGCGGCAACGGTGACCGATTCCACCAGCCCCTCCTCCGCCATCTTCGACAGCTGCTGGCGGGCGGCCTCACCCGAAATGCCGAGTGCATCGCCGATCGCAGCGGCAAGCTGCGGGCCGTCGGTCTTTATCAGGATCAGGATCCGGTTGGCGGGGGACTGGCGCATATTTTCCAAGTCAAGTCTTGTTATAATCAGGATGACGTGTAATTTTCCAATTTATAACTTGGAAAATAATCCTTCGCCAGCAAAAATATCGAGTTCCTCCCATGTCGGATATCGACCAGATCGCAGCCATCCCGAACCCCAGTTCCCTTTTCCGCCTCTTTCTGCCCGAGCACCTGCCGGCAACCTTGATGCTGGCCGGCGGCGTGACGCTTTATGCGGTGGAGAGTTACATCATGGCGACGATCGCGCCTTCGATCGTGCGCGATATCGGCGGCCTCGCGCTGTTTTCCTGGGTCACCAGCCTGTTCGTCGCCGCCGCGGTGCTCGGCTCGATCTTCGTCGCCATGCGGCCGCGCGGGATCGGACTTCGATCCGTCTATGTGATCGCAGCACTGGTCTTCGGCGTCGGCAGCCTGATTGCCGCAGCCGCACCGTCGATGCCGGTGGTGCTGATCGGTCGCGCGGTGCAGGGTCTGGGAACAGGCGCACTTGCAGCGCTCGGCTATGCCTTCATCCGCTTCGTTTATCCCGAGCCGCTATGGCCGAAGGCCTCGACGCTCTATGCGGCGATCTGGGGGGTCTCGACCGTCATCGGGCCGACGCTCGGCGGCTTCTTTTCTTCGGGTCACGCCTGGCGCTATGCTTTCATCGTGCTCGTGCCGCTCGGGCTGCTGATGGCGTTCCTGGCGCCGCGGCTTCTGCCCGAGGTCGAGGACGACCGCGAGCAGGAGAAAACCCCGGTTGCCCAGATCGGACTGCTGCTTGCTGCCGTGCTAATGGTGAGTGCGGCCGGCGCGATCGAGACGACGGGCGCGAAAATCGCTTTGATTGCAGCCTCGGTCGTCGCGGTCGCCGGCATGCTCTTCATCGAGGGCCGAAGCCCGAACCGGCTCTTGCCGTCCGGCGCCGTCAGCCTTTCCCGGCCGATTGCACGGGTCTATCTGACGATGCTCGCCATGACCGTCGTGCTCGTCAGCGATGTCTTTATTCCCTATTTCCTGCAGACCCTGCATGGGGTGGCGCCACTCGCATCGGGTTATCTGGTGGCGCTCGTCGCCCTCGGCTGGACATTCGCGGCCTTCCTCAGCGGCTCGCTGACTGGCAGACGGGCCTATGCGGCGATCGTCATCGGCGCTCTCATCGAGGCGGCAGCGACCGCTTCGCTCGCGATTTTCCTGGCGAGCGACAATCCGGAGGCGCATATGCTCGTCATCCTGCCGGCGGCGATCGGCATGTTCATGATGGGCTTCGGCATCGGTCTCGGCTGGGCGCATCTCGTCGCCATGGTGCTGAAACTCGTCGCCGACAACGAGAAGGACAAGGCCTCCGCAGCGATCCCGACAATGAGTTCGCTCGGCGGCGCTTTTGGTGCGGCCTTCTCCGGCGTCATCGCCAATGGCGCCGGCCTCGTCGATCCGGGCGGCATATCAGGCGCGCTGTCGGCAGCGCACTGGCTCTATCTGCTGATGGCGCTGCCTGGTGTTCTCGCCGTCGGCGTGTCGCTGACATTACCGCGCCGCGCGTCCGATAGGACGCACTAAGAGCGCCCTATCTCTTTGTTTTGGCGCAATTCCCGGCAAAAGCGCTTCGCGCTTTGCCTGGCAAAACCGCTGCACACTTTTGCTGGAATTGCTCTAGCCAACGCGCAGCATGACCTTGCCGACATGGCTGCCGTCTTCCAGCAGCCGGTGGGCTTCGACGACCTCGTCGAAGGCAAAGACCTTGTGGATGACGGGCGCGACGGTGCCGGCGGCAAGCAGCGGCCAGACCTCGGAGAGAAGATCGTCGCGGATGGCGCGTTTTTCTTCCGCCGTGCGCGGCCGCATGGTGGAGCCGGTGACCGTCAGGCGCTTGACCATGATCGGCGAGAGATTGACCTTTTCGGCGAGCGCGCCGCCGAGGAAGGCGATGATCGACAGGCAGCCATCCCTCGCCAGCGAGGCGATGTTGCGCTCGAAATAGGAGGCGCCGATCATGTCGAGGATGATATCGACGCCGTGGCCGGTCTCGGCCTTGATGACCTCGGCGAAATCCTCGGTCCGGTAGTTGATCGCGCGTTTGGCGCCGAGCTTTTCACAGGCCTCGCATTTCTCCTTCGAGCCCGCCGTCGCGTAGACCTCGGCGCCGAAGGCGCGGGCCAGCTGGATCGCCGTCGTACCGATGCCGCTGGAACCGCCATGGATCAGCACCGTCTCGCCTTCCGTCAGCCCGGCCATCTGGAAGAGGTTGGCCCAGACGGTGAAGAAGGTCTCAGGCAAAGCTGCCGCCTTCACCGCGTCATAGCCTTTGGGAAAGGGCAGGATCTGGCCTGCCGGCAACAGGCAATATTCGGCATAGGCGCCGCCATTGGCGAGCCCGCAGACCTTGTCGCCGACGGCATGGCCGCGGACGCCGGGGCCGACGGCAACGATTTCACCCGACAATTCCAGACCGAGGATCGGGCTCGCATCCTTGGGCGCGGGATAGCTGCCCTGCCGCTGGGCAATATCGGGGCGGTTGACGCCGATCGCCTCGGCGCGCACCAGAACCTGCCCGTCTTGGGGTACTGGAAGCGGGCGCCTGCCGATCGTCATCACCTCCGGCCCGCCAAAGGAGGGCAGATCAACGAAACGCATATCCTGTGGCAATGGCATGACCGGCTCCTCCCTGGAACGGTTCAGCTTTTGGTGGAAGTGCGCGGAACCGCTCTAGCTTTTGTCTAAAACATAGGAAGTAAATCAGCCCCGGAGGCTTGGGAAGGCTTGATGTGGCAGAGGCGTCAATTCGCCTCGCCCACTGCATAAGTGCTACAGCGTCCTTTGCGCGTCTAAAAAGACGCGCGGCGCTGTAGGAGATGGAAGACCAGGCCTTCCTCGCTTTCCTTGGCGGCCGATTTGATGATGGCGATCTCGGCGCTGACGCGGTTGATATCGTCGATGACGAGGCCTCCCGGCAGTTCGATGACGCCGATCGAGCAGCGCATCAGCGGGAACAAAGCTTCGGCGCCGGTGCGGTCGTGACCGAGGATGCGGCCGGCGGCGCGGTCTTCGTCGGAATAGAGATCGCGCACGTCGTCGTGGAAATCGCTGATCAGCCGGTCGAGGATCTCCGTCAGTTCCTCCTTGGTCCAGCCGACAATGCCGATGAAGAAATCGTCGCCGCCGACATGGCCAAGGAAATGGCGCTCGGCGAAGAAATAGCGGCGCATCAGCGCGGCAAACAACGAGATCGCGTGATCGCCGAGATGGAAGCCATAGGCATCGTTGAACGGCTTGAAATTGTCGAAGTCGCAATAACAGAAGTGGCGGAGCTCATCGCCGTCGCGGCCGGACTGACGCATGAAATCGCGGATGGCGCGATTGCCCGGCAGGCCGGTCAGCGGGTTCTGGTCCTGCGCGGTCTTCAGCTGTTTCTCGTTGATGACCTTGATCAACGAGGCGGCGGAGACGACGCCAGCATAACGCATATTGTCGGTCAGGATCAGGCAGTTGCTGCCTTCCATATTGGCGAAGATCGCCATCAGCTGCTCGGCGTCGCTGTCGAGGCCGACGATCGGCGCCATCTCGACGAAATGCGAGATGCTGCGCTCATACATCTTGTTCTTCAGGAGATCGCGGCCGAAGGGCTGGTAGATATATTCCTTGAGGTGATGCTCGTGGATGATGCCGCGCGGCTCGTCATTGGCATTGAGGACGGGAAAGAAGGCCTGGCGCGGATTGCGCCGGAAGAGTTCGAAGACGCTGTCGATGCTGTCATTCTCGTAGACCGTCGGCAGCAGCTCGATCTGCTTGCGGATGAGGATTTCATCGAGCGACTGGCTGCCCCGCTTGCTCTTGCCGAGCTCCTGCAGATGCGGGAAGGACGGCGCCAGCTCTGATATATGCGTCGTCGGACGGGAGATGAACCAGCCCTGGACGAGGTCGACGCCATATTCGCGGCAGGCGATGAATTCGGCCTCGGTCTCGATGCCTTCGGCGATGACGCGCGTGCCGAGCACGTGAGCAATGTTGACGATGCTTTTCAAGAGATGACGCTTGCGCGGGCTGCGATCAATCTCGGCAACGAAATGACGGTCGATTTTGAGATAATCGACGGGATAATCGCAGAGCAGCTTCATCTCGCCATGGCCGACGCCGAAATCGTCGATCGCCAGCTTGAAACCGGCCTTGCGCAGCCTGGAAACCAGGCCGGAAAATTCCGGCACGCTGGTATTGTCGAAACGCTCGGAGAATTCGAAGCAGACGGAGGATGGCGGAATATTGGCCTTGCGCAGGTGTTGCAGCAGGGTCTCGACCAGGCTTTCGCCATGCGGGATGAGCCGGACATCGAGATTGAGGAACAGCGTCGAGGTGGAGAAATTCGACAGAGTCGCGAATTTGGCGAGTGCGCGGCTGGCGACCATCTGCTCGAGTTGCAGCAGTTGGCCGGCCTGGTGAGCCTCGTCGAGAATGTCGACCGGCGTATCATAGCCGATGCGGTCCTGGCCGCGCATCAGGGATTCGTAACCGAAGACCGTGCCGGTACCGGCCTCGACGATCGGCTGGAAGGCATTCTCGACGACGAGCTTGGCAAGGGTTACGATCTGATCGCTGGCGTAGCGGCGCAGGACATCCGGCGCGACGGTGGCAGCCAAGGACATGCCGGTCTTCATTGTGGCTGATCTCCACTGTGACTTGTTCTTTTTCGTCCGGAACATGCCGCAGAAGGGTCAATGAACTCTTTCGCCAGTGTGAAAGTTTTATGAAACGCGCAAGCGTGCCCTACGCGCTCCGCGTTTATTCAATTTTCCAATGCAATCAAATGCTTGCTCAGGCGGAGCGACGGCGCTCCGCCTCGTGATCGGCGAACATGTCGGCGACGCATCTGCCGCCGGATGGAGCGTCGTCGTCAAGAATATCGTCCCGGAACTCATTGAGCTTGCGGGCGGTATCCCAGAGACGCAGCGCCTCGCGAACGACCTCGCTGCTCGAGGCATAGCCGCCATTGTCGACGGCGGCGCGGATGCCCGCTGCCTGTTGCGGAGAGATGGAAACGGTGACCATCGGCATGAACTTCCTCCCTTTTCTGATCAGACAGAACCCTGCCTCTGGGGGACGCATGACCATTTTCAGCATTCTCGGCGATCTCGCCGGTGCCTTGGTGCATTCGCACATCGGACCGCCCGCTTGCCGGGATCGGCCCATAACCCCTTAAGTCTAATCCCCTGTCATAGCCTTGTCAAAAAAAGAACGGCCGCTCTCCACAATCTCAACGGCGGATACCGATGCCGAAGGCGATCACCGTCGAGCCCTGGACGATAAGATCGGCCGCCAGGAACAGGCCGAGGATCCAGAGGCTGTTCACCGGCCAGCCGAGCGCGATGACGAAACCGGCAAGGGCGGTGATGACGCCGCTTGCGACGATCCAGCGCCAGCCCTTGACCGGCTTCATGCGCATGCCGACCCAGGTGCGGAAGACGCCGGCGATGACGAGGGCGAGCGAGAGAAACAGCGTCAGCGCCGCCGAAGTCAGGATCGGATTGACGAAGGCGCAGATGCCGGCAAGCACATAGAGCAGGCCGCTCAGCATCCAGAACAGCACATGATCCCAGCCGCGCACCTGGAAGGCATGAACGAGATAGATCACCCCGCCGGCCAGCATCAGCATGCCGACATAATAGACCGAGACGACGGTGGCGAGCATCAGATTGCCGAGCGCGATCAGACCGCAGACGAGCAGCAGCACGCCGAGGCCGACGAACCAGATCCATTTCGACTGCAGCGAAGATGTCGGCGTTCCCTCGAAGACATCGGCCATGACGCACCTCCTGTTGGATTCAACATATGCTGCAGCAATTTTTCAAGAAAAGATCTGCGCTAAATCAAATCGAGAAAGATTTTTATTGATTAATCAGTCAATCAAAAATAACTTAGCTCCGGTTCATAGGAGTTGGCGCGGTTTGCCGAAGGTCGGAATGGAGCGGGTGCGCCGCAAGGCGCTTGTCGATGCGGCGCTGCGGGTGATCGGCGATCACGGCTCGCTAACCGTCACCATGTCCGACATCGCCCGGCAGGCTGGCGTGTCGCCAGCCCTTGCCCATCATTATTTCGGCAGCAAGGAACAATTGCTGATCGAGACGATCCGCTCGCTTCTGAGACAATTGCGCAACGACACGGTGGCGGCGCTTAAGGCCGCCAGGACGCCGCGGGCGCGGCTTGCGGCCATCATCCGCGTCAGCTTCCATGCCGACCAGTTTGCGCCGGGCACGATTGCCGCCTGGCTTGCCTTCTACGCCGAAGCGCAGCGTTCGGAAGAGACGCGCCGTTTCCTGGTGATCTATGCCAGGCGGCTGCGCTCCAATCTGCTGGCCGACCTCAAGGCGCTGCTGCCCGCCGACGCCGCAGAACGCATCGCCGAGGGCGCTGCGGCGATGATCGACGGGCTCTATATCAGGCAAAGTCTGAAATCGGCGCCGATCGGCATTGAAGCCTCGATCGCGCTGACGGAAGATTATCTGAATGCGCTTTTGGCCACCGCCTCCCCCTCTCCCCGGAGGGAGAAGGAACGACCACATCGAACCACCCAAGGACAAATGACATGAAAGCCCAGCCGAAAGCCTCGCACTTCATCGACGGCGAATATGTCGAGGATACCGACGGCACCGTCATCGAGAGCCTTTATCCCGCGACTGGCGAGGTGATCGCACGGCTGCATGCCGCAACGCCCGCGATCGTCGAACGGGCGATCGCAGCGGCCAAACGCGCCCAGCCGGAATGGGCGGCGATGAGCCCGATGGCGCGCGGGCGCATCCTGAAGCGGGCGGCCGACATCATGCGCGAGAGAAACCGGGCCCTCTCCGAACTCGAGACGCTCGATACCGGCAAGCCGATCCAGGAGACTGTTGTCGCCGACCCGACCTCGGGTGCGGATGCCTTCGAATTCTTCGGCGGCATTGCGCCGGCCGGTCTCAACGGTTCGCAGATCCCGCTCGGTCAGGACTTTGCTTATACCAAGCGGGTGCCGCTCGGCGTTTGCGTCGGCATCGGCGCCTGGAACTATCCGCAGCAGATCGCCTGCTGGAAAGCTGCGCCGGCGCTTGTCTGCGGCAATGCCATGGTGTTCAAGCCTTCCGAGAACACACCGCTCGGGGCGCTGAAGATCGCCGAGATCCTGTATGAGGCGGGACTGCCGAAGGGGCTCTTCAATGTGATCCAGGGTGACCGCGACACCGGGCCGCTGCTGGTCAACCATCCCGATGTCGCCAAGGTGTCGCTGACCGGCTCGGTGCCGACCGGCCGCAGGGTGGCGGCGGCTGCCGCCGGCAACCTCAAGCACGTGACGATGGAGCTCGGCGGCAAGTCGCCTCTCATTGTCTTCGACGATGCCGATCTCGATTCGGCGGTCGGCGGCGCGATGCTCGGCAATTTCTATTCGACCGGCCAGGTCTGCTCGAACGGCACGCGCGTCTTCGTGCAGAAGACTGTTAAGGCCGAGTTCCTGAAGCGGCTGAAGATCCGCACCGAGGCAATGCTGATCGGCGATCCGATGGACGAGGCGACGCAGGTCGGGCCGATGGTCTCCTGGGCGCAGCGCGAGAAAGTGATCTCCTACATCGAGAAGGGCAAGGCCGAGGGCGCGAGCCTGATTGCCGGCGGCGGCATTCCGAACAACGTCTCCGGCGAAGGCTATTACGTGCAGCCGACGGTGTTTGCCGATGTCACCGACGACATGACCATCGCCCGCGAGGAGATCTTCGGGCCGGTCATGTGTGTGCTCGATTTCGACGCCGAGGACGAGGTGATTGCGCGGGCCAATGCCAGCGAATTCGGCCTTTCCGGCGGCGTCTTCACCGCCGACCTCACCCGCGCCCATCGCGTCGTCGACCGGCTGGAAGCGGGCACGCTGTGGATCAACACCTATAATCTCTGCCCGGTGGAAATCCCCTTCGGCGGCTCGAAACAATCCGGCTTCGGCCGCGAGAATTCGCTGGCCGCGCTGGAGCATTATTCCGAGCTGAAGACGGTCTATGTCGGCATGGGGCCGGTGGTGGCGCCGTATTGAAGGGTGCAAGACCCCTCCCCAACCCCTCCCCACAAGGGGGAGGGGCTAGTATGCGGCACCGGTTTTACCCTCCTTCGATCTCATCGCTTGTGGCGCCGATTTTGAAGTGAGGCGGAGCGGCAAATTCAGCCCCTCCCCCTTGTGGGGAGGGGTTTGGGGCGGGGTCTTCGAACCGTTGCAAAAGAATCTAAGGGAACGTCATGCAACAAGCAGATTTCGTCATCATCGGCTCGGGCTCCGCCGGCTCCGCCCTCGCCTATCGCCTCTCCGAGGACGGCAAGAACAGCGTCATCGTCATCGAGGCGGGTGGCAGCGATTTCGGGCCGTTCATCCAGATGCCGGCGGCCCTTGCCTGGCCGATGAGCATGAAGAGATATAATTGGGGTTATCTGTCCGAGCCGGAGGCCAACCTCAACAACCGGCGCATCACCGCGCCGCGCGGCAAGGTGATCGGCGGCTCCTCCTCGATCAACGGCATGGTCTATGTGCGCGGTCATGCCGAGGACTTCAACCGCTGGGAAGAGCTCGGCGCCAGCGGCTGGGCCCATGCCGACGTGCTTCCCTATTTCAAGCGGATGGAACATTCGCATGGCGGCGAAGAGGGCTGGCGCGGCACCGACGGGCCGCTGCATGTCCAGCGCGGCGGCTTCACCAATCCGCTCTTCCAAGCCTTCGTCGAGGCCGGCAAACAGGCGGGTTTCGAGACGACGGAAGATTATAACGGCAGCAAGCAGGAAGGCTTCGGCCTGATGGAGCAGACCATCTTCGGCGGCCGCCGCTGGTCTGCCGCCAATGCCTATCTGAAACCGGCGCTGAAACGGGACAATGTCAGGATCGTCTACGGCTTTGCGCAGAGGATCGTGATCGAGGACGGACGTGCCACAGGCGTCGAGATCGAACGCAACGGCAGAATAGAGGTGGTGAAGGCGAACCGCGAGGTGATCGTTTCGGCCTCCTCCTTCAATTCGCCGAAGCTCTTGATGCTGTCGGGCATCGGTCCCGGCGGACATTTGCAAGACATGGGCATTACGGTGAAGGCCGACCGGCCGGGCGTCGGTGCCAATCTGCAGGATCATATGGAATTCTACTTCCAGCAGGTCAGCACCAAGCCGGTGTCGCTCTATTCCTGGCTGCCGTGGTTCTGGCAGGGCGTGGCCGGCGCGCAATGGCTGCTCTCGCGCGGCGGGCTCGGCGCCTCCAACCAGTTCGAGGCCTGCGCCTTCCTGCGGTCTGCAGCAGGGCTGAAGCAACCCGACATCCAGTACCATTTCCTGCCGGTGGCGATCAGCTATGACGGCAAGGCGGCGGCGAAAAGCCACGGCTTCCAGGTTCATGTCGGCTATAACCTGTCGAAATCGCGCGGCAGCGTGAGCTTACGTTCCGCCGATCCCAAGGCCGATCCGGTGCTGCGCTTCAACTATATGAGCCATGCGGAGGATTGGGAGAAATTCCGCCACTGCGTGCGCCTCACCCGCGAAATCTTCGGACAGAGCGCCTTCAACGACTATCGCGGCCCGGAGATCCAGCCGGGCGAAGGCGTGCAGAGCGACGAAGAGATCGACGCCTTCCTGCGCGAACATCTGGAAAGCGCCTATCACCCTTGCGGCACCTGCCGCATGGGCGCCAAGGACGATCCGATGGCGGTGGTCGATCCGCAAACGCGGGTGATCGGCGTCGATGGCCTGCGTGTCGCCGACAGCTCGATCTTCCCGCACGTCACCTACGGCAACCTGAACGGGCCGTCGATCATGACCGGAGAGAAGGCAGCCGACCATATCCTCGGCAAACAGCCGCTGGCGCGCTCGAACCAGGAGCCGTGGATCAACCCGCGCGCCGCCGTCAGCGACCGGTGATGCGGAGCGCGCGCCAAAAAGCGAACCTCTTCTACTCGGCCGCTTCGCCCCGGTCTCGCTTTTCAGCGTTTTGCCACACTGCTTTGATGGAAACGTTCGACGGCGGTATCCATCCGCACCCAGTCATGTTTCGACTGCTCGAAAATCGACAGGACGGGGGCGGGGTAATGGCGGTCCGCCAGCGCGCCGACGGCTACGCCGATCATCGCCGGCAGCTTGTCGGCCGTCCAACAGACCGATGAGCCGCAGTTCGGACAGAAATAAATGTGCACCTTTCCGCCGCTTGCCCCATCGCGCGTGAACTCTTTCCTCGCCCCGGAAATGCTGACGGCCTCGGCCGGATAAAAGGCACCGACGCCGAATGGCGCGCCGGTCCTCCGCTGGCAGTCGAGGCAGTGACAGGCGACAACCAGTTTTGCTTGTTCCGGGAGCGTGAGTGTGAGAGCGCCGCAAGCGCACCGGGCATCGGCCATTGGAAAACCCTCCGTTTTCTGACGTGGGATCAGGTTGAAAATTCAAACCGGGATGGCGATTACTTCGTCCGATGCCAGCGCGTCAGCTCGCGATCAAGCTCGTTCGATCGGCGGCCGGATCTGGAACCTGACTTACGCCAGCAGACGGGTGACTTCGGCGCTGTGCTTTGGGGCGATGGCATCGGCGATGGTCGTCGAGAACAGCACCTTGCGGGTGGCGTCGGCCACCTTGGCGAAGACGTGGCGGATCTGGCAGTTCTGTTCGCCGTCGCAATCGTCGCATCTGCGGTAAGCAGTGATCGAGAGGCACGGCAGCGGCGCGATCGGGCCGTCGATGATGCGCAGGATCTCGCCGAAGGTAATCGTGTGGGCGGGCTTCAACAGGAGATAACCGCCCTGCTTGCCGCGACGGCTGGCGACGACGCCGTGATGTTTCAGGTCGAGCAGGATCTGTTCGAGGAACTTCTTCGGGATCTTCTGCTGCGCCGCGATATCGGAAATCATCACCGGTTCGTCGGCATCGGCATCAGCCAAGACCGTCAGCGCTCGCAGCGCATATTTCGCCTTTTGCGTAATCATTTTTGACCATCGACACACACAGGCGGCGCGAATTTCCGCACCGCTACGGAAGTACTTTCACCTCTATGGCACAACCAGCATGAACGGAATTTGAACGCGCCGGAGAAAGCCTTGAGAGACAAGCGTTTTGGCCTTGTTTTTCGCCCTCGGCCAAGCACGCTTAATCTATGCCAAAACCGCGCCTTCTGCACCATTTTCGGCATCACTTCAGATTTCGGATTGACAGGCTGCGTGTAACTCTACTATTTCTATAGACATTCGAGCTGCCGATGTGGATTTTCATCCGCAGGCGGCTGCTTTTCTGCATCGCGGCAGCTTCGGAGAGATATTTGCTCCTCCGGCCGCAGCTTTCGAAATCCCTTTTTCTGTCCGATCCATGCGTGAACTGCGATACTCCGGTCAACAAAGGACAGGATTTTCATGACTGCTATCAATACGATTGCGGAAGAAGGGCCGATTGCGGAAGCCGAGGCGCTGAACGACAGACTGGCAGGCCTCGACCTTGCCGGACGTCTGTCGCTGGTCTCCGGCCTTGGCGGCCGCGTGGTGTTCACGACGTCACTCGGCATCGAGGACCAGGTGATCACCGCCGAGATCGGCACGCACCGCCTGCCGATCGATATCGCGACGCTGCAGACCGGCCGGTTGTTTGCCGAGACGCTGTCGCTGATCGACGAGACCGAAAGCCAGTACGACATCCATATCCATCGTTTCGAGCCCGAGAAGGCCGATATCGACGCCTATGCGGCGCAATACGGCCTCAACGGTTTCTACGAGAGCGTCGAAGCCCGCCATGCCTGTTGCGGCGTGCGCAAGCTGAAGCCGCTTGCCCGTGCCCTCGAAGGTGCTGCGATCTGGGTCACCGGCCTGCGCCGCGGCCAATCGGCTAACCGCGCCGAAACGCCCTTTGCCGAATACGACGCCGAACGCCACCTGCTGAAGGTCAATCCGCTCGCCGACTGGGACCTGGAGGCGATCAAGGCCTTCGTTTCGGCGAACGGCGTGCCGGTCAATCCGTTGCACGCCCGCGGTTATCCCTCGATCGGCTGCGAACCCTGCACCCGGGCGATCAAGCCCGGCGAGCCGGAACGCGCCGGCCGCTGGTGGTGGGAGCAGGACGAAACGCGCGAATGCGGCCTGCACGTCGCCGAAGAGGCCGCAGCGATCGCCGCACAGTAAATCACCCCACGGCTTTCCCAATCAGGGCGCGGCGACCGCCGCAGCCTTGGGAAAGTCAACATTCCCTGGGAAAGCCAACATTCCCGGGGAAAGCCAACATCAAGTTTTGCGGCGAGCCGTAAACGACCGATAGCCTGGAGTAACACATGCCCGATAGCCGTCCGGATACGGAACTCAGCAATCCGCAGAGCGCCAAGGCGCCGCTCGACCCGCATCTGAAAGCGCTGGAAAACGAATCCATCCACATCTTCCGCGAGGTTGCGGCCGAATTCGAGCGTCCTGTCATGCTCTATTCGATCGGCAAGGACTCCTCGGTGCTGCTGCACCTGGCGCGCAAGGCCTTCTATCCCGGCCGCGTGCCCTTCCCGCTCTTGCATGTGAACACCGGCTGGAAATTCTCCGAGATGATCGCCTTCCGCGACGAGACCGCGAAGAAGTATGATCTCGATCTGATCGAGCACATCAATCCGCGCGGCAAAGCCGAAAACATCACGCCGTTTACGCATGGATCGGCCGCCTTCACCGACATCATGAAGACCGAGGGGCTCCGCCAGGCGCTTGATGCCGGCCAGTTCGACGCCGCTTTCGGCGGTGCGCGGCGTGATGAGGAAGCCAGCCGCGCCAAGGAGCGCATCTATTCCTTCCGCACACCCGATCATCGCTGGGATCCGCGCAACCAGCGGCCGGAACTCTGGAACATCTATAACGGCATGATCCGCAAGGGCGAGAGCGTGCGCGCCTTCCCGCTGTCGAACTGGACCGAAGTCGATATCTGGCGCTACATCCAGGCCGAGGACATTCCGCTGGTGCCGCTCTACTACGCCAAGAAGCGGCCTTTCGTGGAGCGCGACGGCATGATGATCCTGGCCGAAGATCCGCGCCTGGAACTGCTGCCCGGCGAAGTTCGCCAGGAAGGCATGATCCGCTTCCGCACCCTCGGCGACTTCCCGCTGACCGGCGCCATCCGCTCACAGGCCACCACCCTCGAAGAGGTGATTGCCGAACTCGAAATTGCAACGGTGTCCGAACGCCAGGGCCGCGCCATCGATCGCGACCAGTCCGGCTCCATGGAAAAGAAGAAGCGTGAAGGATATTTCTGAGATGACTGCAGCCCAAACCGCCGTCTCGGCCGCCACCGTCGTCAGCCTGCCCGCCGCCGAGCCGCTCAAGGCCCAGCGCGATACCACGCCGCTGCGCCTCATCACCTGCGGCAGCGTCGATGACGGCAAGTCGACCTTGATCGGCCGCCTGCTCTGGGACACCAAGGCGGTCAAGGAAGACCAGGCCGCCACCCTGCAGCGCGATTCCACCGGCAAGCAGAACGATCTCGGCCTGCCCGACTTCGCATTGCTGCTCGACGGCCTGCAGGCCGAGCGCGAACAGGGCATCACCATCGATGTCGCCTATCGCTATTTCTCGACCGACAAGCGCTCCTTCATCGTCGCCGACACGCCCGGCCACGAGCAATATACCCGCAACATGGCGACCGGCGCCTCGACCGCCGATCTCGCCATCCTGCTGGTCGATGCGCGCTTCGGCATTCTCGAGCAGACGCGCCGTCACGCGACGATCGCCTCGCTGCTCGGCATCAAGCAGTTCGTGCTTGCGGTCAACAAGATCGACCTGACGGGCTACGACCGCGCCGGCTTTGACAAGATCAGCCATGATTTCCGGGAATTTGCCCTGTCGCTCGGCGTCAAGCAGATCACCGCCATTCCGATGTCGGCGCTGAAGGGCGAAAACGTCGTCTATTCCGGCCAGGCCGCCATGCCTTGGTACAGCGGCCCGACGCTGGTGGAGACGCTGGAGCTTGCCACCGTGCGCTCGTCGCAGACGGTCGGCTTTCGCCTTTCGGTGCAGCGCGTCTCGCGTCCCGGCGAAAGCTTCCGCGGTTATCAGGGCACGGTTGCCGGCGGCTCGGTCAAGCCGGGCGACAGCGTCATGATCCTGCCGTCGGGCATGGTCGCCAATGTCTCGAAGATCGTCACCTTCGATCTCGTCCGCAATGCCGCGGTTGCCGGCGACGCGATCACCCTGGTGCTCGACCGCCAGGTGGATGTGGCGCGCGGCGACATGATCGTCTCGATCGACGCCCAGCCGCAGGTCGGCCTGGCTTTCGACGCACAGATCGTTGCCTTGCAGCCTGAGGGCATCGAGCCCGGAAAACGCTACTGGCTGAAGAGCGGCAGCCGCCGCCAGCGCGTTCAGGTGCAGCCGCTCAGCCAGCTGGAACTGAAGACTGGCACCTGGAACGCCGCCCAGCGGCTCTACATGAACGCCATCGGCAAAGTCCGGCTCATCTTCGACGAAGCGGCGATCTTCGACCCCTATGAGCAGAACCGGCTGTCCGGCTCCTTCATCCTGATCGATCCGGAGACCAACAACACGGTTGCCGGCGGCATGGTGACCGGCAAGCGCAGCGAACTCGGCGGCCTGCACCATGGCGAAGCCCGCGTCATCCTCTCGCTTCCGGCCGATCTTGCCGAGCAGATCATGGCAAGCGAACTCTTCGCCAGCCGCAGCCACGAGGCCGAGGTGCGCCGCATGACGGCAGCCGAAGCGGCCGACCTCTGGTCGAGCGCTGCAAGCGATATCTGATAAAGGATAAGGGGCCAGCAAGACTGGCCCCTCACCGCAGCCGAATCCGCCGGCTGCGGGCTGGCGGATTCCCTGCCGGCCTCTACGGCCGCTAAAAAAATTAGAGTTTGCAGAAAACGGACTTTTTCAATTCACGATTCGCTGTTTACCGCTTGCCCGCAGGCCAATGTGGGGCCATTCTTAGGTTGGATCCTGGCGGTGCGGTAAAACGGAGAGGTCAGGCCCTGCAACGCTCAATCTCGACCTCGAAGCAGTTAACGTGGCGCCTTTTCTCGACTGATCCCCGAGCGAGGAGGTTGTCCATGTCCACGCACTATGTCGACCATCCGCTACAACCGGGCGACCGGGTCCCGAACGTTGTGTTTGATGCGATCTCGCGCGAGGGGAAGATCGCACTTGATGATTTTCGTGGCCGCAGCCCATTGTTGATCGGTTTGTTTCGAGGCCTGCATTGTCCGTTCTGCCGGCGCCATGTCGCGGCCATGGCATATCTCAACCCGATGCTGCGTGAGAAAGGCGTCCAATCCCTGGCGGTGGTAAACACCCCGGTCGAACGCGCGCGGCTCTATTTCCGTTACCATCCGATACCCGATCTTCTTGCTGCTTCCGACCCGGGACGGGCTTCGCACCAAGCCTTCGGCTTACGCGAGGTCGGGATCGACACGGTCATGGCGATACGGATCGATCTTCCGGGCGAGTTGCCCGAGCCCATGGGCGTGATGGCAATGGACGAATTTCTCAACGAGAAGGAAGGATATCAAATTACGGAAGCCGATCAGCAGATGATGACTGCCGACCATGGGCAGCTTGTCGGTCAGTTCCTAATCGACCGGGAGGGCATCGTACGCTGGAGCTTCACTGAAGTTCTGGAGGCTGGGCTCCAGACATTCAAGGCACCGAATTCCGAGGAATTGATGTCGGTAGCCTCCCAAGTCGTACATTAACAACGAAAAACTCGCTCGACGACCCACCGTCCATGTGGTGCTCAAGCCAGCTGAGCGGACTACTTCCCCAGAGCGTTCTTCAGCGCATCGACGACGACGCGGACGGAGGGGACGTCTTTGATATCAGAATGGACAACCAGCCAGACCTCTCTTGTCAACGGCTGTTTGGTCTCAATGCGCTGGAGACCGCCGGACTCCAGGACGGCGAAATCGGGGAGCATGACGACACCGGCGCCAAGGCGTGCGGTTGCGGCCTGGAATTCCAGGACGGACGACCGCACGGCGATCGGCCGGCCGGCGGCCAGTTCGATCAGCCGCAGTTGTTGCGGTGAGGCGTTCATGGTTTCGTCGTAACCGATGAAGGTCCAGTCCGACGGGGAAACCGTTTCGAGATAGGTCTTTGATGCGTAGAGATGGAAGCTCGTCTCGCCGAGCTTGACGATGGCGTAGTCGCCGTCCTCCGGACGCGACATTCGCACGGCGATATCGGCCTCTCGTCTGTTCAGCGACGCGAGGCGCTTTTCTCCGACAAGCGTGATCTGAACACCCGGATGGTCTCGCCTGACGGCGGCGATCGGCTTTGCCAGCAGCACGCTTGAGAGAGCGGGAGGCGCGCTGATCCTCACATGGCCGCGCAACTCCGTGGCGCTGCTGCGGCCAAGCTGCTCGATTGCCGCAGTCTGCGCGGCGATAAGAGCTGCGTGCTTGGCAACCTGCTCTCCCTCCGAGGTCAAAATGATGCGCCGCCCGCGGCGGTCTACGAGTTTGCGACCCAGCCTGGCTTCAAGCGACGAAACGCGTCGGCTGATCGTCGCGTGTTCGACGCCGAGCTGCTTTGCGGCACCAAGCAACGTTCCCGACTGCGCGAGCGCCAGGAAATGCCGAAGGTCGTCCCAGTCGATTTTTGTGAATTCTCTCCCAATCATTGTGAAGCAATAGGGAATTTTCACACATTAGGCCATCGGTTAGTTTGTGTCCATGAAGGAGCACGAGAGATGACCGACCAAATCATATGGCTGAACGCACCCGGTGACGTCACCCAGTTCCATGTCGAGGAGCATCACCATTCTGAACCTCCTGGCGATGGCGAGCTAAAAATCCGTCATCAGGCAATCGGAACCAACTTTCTCGACGTCTATCACCGCAAGGGCATCTACCCTATGCCCTCCTACCCCGCGGTGATCGGCGCCGAGGCGGCGGGCATCGTCGCAGACGTCGGTCCTGGCGTCTCCCTGTTCCAAAAGGGTGACCGCGTTGCCTATGCCGGGCCGCCGGTTGGCGCCTATCGCTCCACGAGGAACATTGCCGCCGAAAGGGCGATCAAGCTTCCGGATGCCGTTACAGCGAAAACGGCAGCGAGTTCGCTGCTCAAAGGCATGACCGCCTACATGCTGTTGAAAAAGACCTATGATGTGCGTGCAGGAACTCAGGTTCTGATCCATGCGGCCGCGGGCGGGCTTGGAAGCATCCTCGTTCGTTGGGCCAGATCGCTCGATGCCACCGTGATCGGGACGGTCGGCTCCTCCGAAAAGGCCGCACTCGCCGCATCTTATGGAGCCGATCACCTTATTGTCGGACGAGGGGCCGATATCGTCGGGGACGTGAAGCGGCTGACGAACGGGCTTGGTGTCGACGTCGCCTATGACGGGATCGGCGGCGACTCGCTTCTCAAAAGCATACGCTCTGTCCGACCATTCGGCATGGCAGTCACCATCGGTCAGGCCGCCGGTGCTATTCCACCGGTGCCCGTCGAGGAACTTCGCCCCGGCAAGGCACTCTGCCATCCGAGCATCATGGCCTGGTGCGCTGACATCGGACAGTATCGCGAGGCTGCTCTGGCTGCCGTCGGTGCGATGAAAACAGGGATCGTTTCGCAGATCGGTGCCGAATATCGTTTGGCCGATGTTGCCAAGGCGCACGAAGAGATGGAATCCGGACGCTCGGCGGGCAGTATTCTGCTGATACCCTGATTGCTCAGCGAAACAGCGCCGGCAGAGACCATGGTTCGGCGCTTTCCGATCGTCCCGGCGCGGGTTTCGACGTTCTGATCCGGGATGTCGAACCGATTTGTACCGCGCCTGACTGGGAGCCATTTATCCATAAAATGGCATTATGTTATGTATTTCAGATATCTACAGCCATAGAACCTGTTGAGATAGGGTGCCTGCCATCGAGGTGGGCTCTCGGCACAGGCCGACCGTCCTCCCCGCAAAATGACGCCTGGCACCGCAGTCGGCGTCAATGACAGGGAAAGGTTTGAAGCTCTATGTCTGCAGATGAAAAGCCACTGATCGCGATTGCCGGTGCAACGAGCAAACAGGGGCGCAGCGTCGCCGCGGCACTCCTTGAGAGCCAACGTTTCCGGGTGCGTGCTTTAACCCGGAAAAAGGATTCGCCTGAGGCTTTACGTCTGGAGGAACGCGGCGCTGAAATCGTAGCCGTCCCGCTCGAGCTTGGCCGTCAAGAGGACCTCGTCGCCGCCTTCAAAGGCGCGGATGGCGCATTTCTGATGACGCCGCCGATCGCCCCGCCGGAAACAATCGAGGCCCCTCTCGGCCGACAACTGGCGGATGCCGCCGTTGAGGCCGGCGTCGGGCATATTGTTTTCAGCACGCTTGAGAATGTCGACGAGATCACCAGGGGCAAGAAGTATGCGCCGCATTTTACCGACAAGGCGCGCGTAGCAGACTATATTCGCGGCCTGCCGATCTCCCATTCCTTCGTCATGTTGGCATTCTTCTACACGAATCTGCTCGAATATTATGTGCCGCGCATGGAGGGCGATACGCTCCTCCTGCCGGTTTATCTTCCTGAAGATTTTCGAGCACCTTTTGTCGATCCGCTGACGGCGACCGGGCCAGTCGTGCTTGAAATTTTCTCAAACCCCGAGCGTTACAACGGCAAAACGCTGCCGATCGTTGGCGACATCATTTCTCCGCGCGAAATGGTCGAAACCTTTCAGCGCGTGACCGGGCGCAAGGCCGCTTATCGAAACGCTTTCACCCGGGATGGCCTGCTGCACTATTTTCCAGAGTTTGCCGCCAACGAACTTCTCGTTCGAGAGATTCTGGGGATGGTCGAATATGCTGTCGACTATGGCTATTTCGGCAAGGAGCACGATCTTGAATGGAGCCGTCGCCTGAACCCCGACACGCTCAACTGGGAGCAGTATCTGCGGAAGACGGGGTGGCGTGGCGATAAGCGGTCTTTCGGACTCTAAAGCGCGTCGCGATCTTTCAGATTCGCTTGTCGCGTTTTAGCTCTTTGTTTTTCCGCATGTCGTTAGCGCAAAACCGCTGCACACTTTTGCGCGACATACTTTAAATCATGACGACCGGATTCCCGGTAATTTGGAAATCTCGGCGACAAGAAAGTCGACGAGAAGCCGAACGCGGGCAATACCGGCACGCTCTGGAACGATCAGCAAGCTCACCGGAACCGGTAAAGGACGATAGTCGCCAAGCACGACATCGAGCTGGCCATCATCCAGAAGATCGTGGACCAACCAGAGATGTGCAGGTCCAATGCCGCGCCCGGCGGCAAAGGCTTCGCGCGCCGCGAGCCCGTGGTCGACGCGCAATTTCCCACTGACCGGGATCATCAGGCTTGTGCCATCGGGAGAGGAAAGAACGAGCTGATCGCTGCCGGCCACATTGGACATCACGACGGTTTCGCAGCGTGACAGATCGGCTGGGTGTTGCGGCCGTCCATGGACGGACAAATAGGCCGGAGCGCCCACCAGCAGCCGATGGCTCTCTCCGAGCGCATGAAGTTTCATCGCGCTGTCAGCGAGAGGCCCAAGACGGAGTGCGACGTCGACGCCTTCGCGAACCAGGTCGATCCGCTCGTCCGTCAGGTTGAGGTCGACCCGGATGTCCGGATGCCTGTCCTGGAAATCAAAGATCAGGCGCGTGATGTGCATCACGCCGAGCGCTGCCGTACAAGAAAGCCGAACAGCGCCGGCCGGGGCCTGACGGGCATCTCTCGCTTCTTCGGCAGCCTGTTCGACCAGGCGTAATATCTGAAGGCAGTTGGTATAATAGCGGCTACCTTCGTGCGTGAGGGTGACGCGACGCGTGGTTCGGCTGAGAAGCGGTACGCCGACAGCCTCCTCAAGTTCATTGAGGTGCCGCGTCACGGTGGACTGACCGACACCCAGCTCTCTGGCGACCATCGACAGGTTGCCGCGTTCGGCGACGCGGACAAAGGTGCGCATTCTGTCGAGAGACAGTCCGGTGTTATCCATTTTTCAGCACAGTGATTGTCATTCATTCCATATAGGGAATAATCTGGGCTGTGCCTAGTCAAGCAGATCGGCCGGATCGATCCGGCCGATCGCTGTTCATCCGAATTTGACGAGGTTGAGGACAGGCAACGGTCCGCCGGGGAATTGCGCGAGCTTGCCGCCAATCGAAATCGGCCCGAGATCGATGCCGGCAAAGCCCAGTCTGGAGATCAGCGCGCCCACCTCGGCCTTCGATTGGGCATCGTCGCCGGAATAGAAGAGCACGCGGCTGCCGCCCTCGGCGCGGGGATCGGCTGAAACCAGATGCGCCAGAAGATGGTTGAATGCCTTCACGACGCGAGCGCCGGGCACCAGGCTCGCGAAGACCTCCGTCGACAGGCGGCCATTCAGCTCGGCCGGCTTGAACAGCGGTCCTTCGATCGGATTGTTGGCATCGATCACGATGCGGCCCGCCCAGTCGGGAAGACCCGCCAATGCCTTGGGAAGCTTTGACCAAGGGACGGCGACAAGGACGAGGTCGGCTTTCGCCGCCTCTTCGATCGTCCCCGCCGTAATGTGCGGCGACAGCTCCTCGGTCAACTCCTGCAATGTGTCAGGGCCGCGACTGTTTGAGATCGTGGCAGCGATGCCGTTGCGGGCAAGGGCCCGGGCGAAGGCGGAGCCGATCTTGCCGGCGCCAATGATACCGATGGTCATTGCGATAACTCCATTGTTTGGTTTCGATGGAGCGAATATCGCCTCGTTATTCCCCTGTGATTAGACGGAATTGCCTGTTATCAATTTCAAGCATTCATTGAAAGTCATGATATGGAAACGCTTGCAAACCTGGAATCCTTCGTGCGCAGCGCCGAGCTTGGGAGCTTCTCCTCGGCGGCACGGCGGCTCGGCCTGACGCCGGCGGCGGTCAGCCGCAATGTCGGAGCCCTTGAAGGCAACCTGAAGCTCAGGCTGTTTCAACGAAGCACCCGAAGTCTGACGCTCACGGAAGCAGGCGAGCGCTTTCTGCTTTCAATCCGTGACCATCTGGACAGCCTTCAGGGAGCGATCTCGGAGGCATCGAACGAACAGTCCGAACCATCCGGCGTGCTGAAACTCAGCATGAGCCCGACACTCGGCATCGGCTACATCCTTCCGCTATTGCCGGAGTTCATGCAGCGATATCCGATGATCCGGCCGGAATGGATGTTCGAAAACAGACAGGTCGATCTGATCGCCGAGGGCTATGATGCGGCGATCGGCGGAGGGTTCGAATTGACGCCCGGCATCATCGCCAGGGCATTGGCGCCCGCTCATATTATCCCCGTGGCATCACCGGGATATATGGGCGATCGGGTTCGGCCTCATGATCCGTCCGGCTTGCGCGAACTCGACGGTATCGTCATGCGCTCGATGCGGACCGGTCGAATTCACCAGCGGCAGATGTGCAATCTTGCTGGAGATGAGCAGCCTGCGGCCTTGAAAGAGACGATCATCGTCAACGATCCCGCGGCAATGCGATCCGCAGCACTTCTCGGCCTCGGTGTCGCGATGATCGCCAAGGCGGATGCTCTTGGTTATCTGGAGAGCGGCGAGCTGATCCGATTGATCCCGGCATGGTATGCCGATGCAGGCCCGATTTCGATCTATTATGCAAACCGCACCCTGCTGCCCTCCAAGACAAGGGTGTTCATCGACTTCCTGACGGAGGTTTTTCAACGTGAGCGGTGGCCGGAACGATTTGCAGGAACACTGGGCTGATCTCGGCAGACACAAAGCTGGCAGATCGTACCAGATTGCCGCGTCAAGCCGCGCTAGCGCGTCGAGCCGCGCGGGATGATGGAGAAGCCGCAATCGACCTTGTCTTCGCCGGGTGGTTCGTCGCGGACGGCGCGCAGCAGCATGTCGGCGACGCGGTAGCCGATTTCGTAGCGTGGAATCTGCACCGTCGTCAGCGTCGGCTGGGTGAAGGCTGAAAATTCCAGATCGTTGAAGCCGCAGATGCCGACATCCTCCGGCACGCGGATGCCGCGCGCGGTGCATTCGATGAGGACGCCGAGCGCTAGATCGTCGCTTTGGGCAAAGACGGCATCGATATCCGGCACGCGCTGCAACAGGCGGGCAAACAATTCCCTGCCGAGGCCGGTGCTGCTTCCCTCATTTCCGCCAATGGCGAGATCGGGATCGAAACGGCCGGCTTCCCGCATCGCGGCCTGATAGCCTTCCTTCCGGCGGCGCGAGCGAATATCCGTTCCGCGGCCGATGAAGCCGATCCTCTCATAGCCCCTCGACAACAGGAAACGGGTGGGTTCGGCGCCTGCCGCATGATGATCAAGGCCGACGACCAGCCTTGCCGGCTCCTGGCTGAGATCGGTGATATGGGCGATCGGACAGGTGGCATTCTCGATCAGCGGCAGGAGATCACGATAGGATTCGGCGCCGGCGATGATGACGCCGGCCGGCTTCTGCGTCAGGAAGGATCTGAGCTCGCCCGCCTCGCCGTCGGCATGATGGAGCGTACTGGAATATTGCACGCGGAATTCGGTGGCGCGCAAGCAATCCTCGATGCCGATCATCAGGCCGGCGAAGCCGTGCTGGTGCAAAGCGGGCGTGATGACGCCGATGATGCCGTTATGGAGGCCGGCGAGCGCCCGGGCGGCAAGATTGGGGATGTACCCCATCTCGTCTACAGTGCGCAGGATGGTCTGACGGAGATCCTCCGAGACGATTTCTGGATTGCGAAGCGCGCGCGAAATCGTGATGGGGCTGACCCCCACCTTCTTCGCCACATCGCTCAACTTCACATGCGCGCCGCGCCTGGCTTTCCGCCCCCGCTCCACTGCTGCCCTCATCCCCCCCTATACGTCGCCCGCGAGACTCGCTTGCCCTCGAATCGCGGCCTTTACTTTTTGAAGAAGAAATAATTTAGAGTCTACTAACATTTTATATTCGCAACAGAATCCGGAATACAATTCCAGAAAGAGCAACAGGATCGTCTGCCGGCAAATTACGGACGCATGCGGCGATCGGATCACCGCCTCCAGGAATAAGTCCATTTATTGTCGAATAAAAACATCGCGGCGGCGGCCAAGCGAGGCAAAATCAAGCCGGAATTTTTGAGAAGCTCAAACGCTGCGTGAGCGAAGATTAAATTCCAGTCATATCTTACAAATCGGCAATATAAACATGATCAAACTTTAATTTGTAAATCCGCTTGGTGGGATCATATGAATCCCGAGCGCCAATTCTTCTCTCCCCCCGGTCGCCGCCCCTCGACGACTGCGCATTTCCAGGAGGAATTGGCGCCAAACGCCATCCGACGCCAGGTCCCAAGACATGGAACCACGACGCCATCCAAAGCCAACGCTCTCGCAAGGGACCACCTTCCAAGGGATCACCACCATGTCACACATCCTCCGCAACCATCGCACCGCAGCCCTTGTCGGGGCCGCCATCATCGCCGGCGCGGCATGCCTGCCCTTCGCCATCAACGCCTCCAGCGCCTTTGCCGCGCCTTCGGATGCCGGCGGCGCTCTTGCCCCCAGCGGCTCCTTCGCGTCCATCGTCGATGCCGACAAACCTGCCGTCGTCACCATCACCACGACAATGAAGGCGACCGATGTCAGCGCCGGAGAGCAGGAGTCGCCAATGGACGAACAGTTCCGCCAGTTCTTCGAGGATCAGGGCATCCCGCTGCCGCACCAGGCGCCGAAAAACCGGCCGTCGCAGCAGGCAATGGCGCTCGGCTCCGGCTTCATCATCAGTACTGACGGGGTGATCGTCACCAACAACCATGTCATCGACAATGCCGTCGACATCAAGGTGACGCTGGATGACGGCACCGAACTGCCGGCCAAGCTGATCGGCACCGATCCGAAATCCGATGTCGCCGTGTTGAAGATAGAGGCACCGAAGCCGCTGCAAACCATTGGCTGGGGCGATTCCGACAGGCTGAAGCTTGGCGACCAGATCCTGGCGATCGGCAACCCCTTCGGCATCGGCACCACGGTGACGGCCGGTATCGTCTCGGCGCGCGGCCGCGACCTGCACAGCGGACCCTATGATGATTTCATCCAGATCGACGCGCCGATCAACCACGGCAATTCCGGCGGCCCGCTTGTCGATCGCAGCGGCAATGTCGTCGGCATCAACACCGCCATCTATTCGCCGAACGGCGGCAGCGTCGGCGTCGGTTTCGCCATTCCCTCCGATGAGGCCAAGGCGATCGTCGCCAAGCTGCAGAAGGACGGCTCGATCGATCACGGCTATCTCGGCGTGCAAATCCAGCCGGTCACCAAGGATGTCGCCGATGCGGTCGGCCTCGACAAGACCGGCGGCGCGCTGGTCGCCGCCGTCACCGACGATACGCCGGCCGCCCATGCCGGCCTGAAGCCCGGCGATATCATCACATCGGTCGGCAGCGAGAGCGTCAAGACGCCGAAGGACCTGTCGCGCCTGGTCGCCGATCTTTCGCCGGGCGCCAAAAAATCACTCAGCGTCTGGCGCGACGGCAAGACCATCGATCTCAACGTCACCGTCGGCACCAATGAGGAAGGGCAGAAGCAGGCCGCGGCTGAAAGCCCCGACGCCCAAGACCAGAGCACCGGCCAGCCGAGCCTCGGCATCGGCCTTGCCGATCTCACGCCCGATGTGCGCCAGCACCTCAATCTGCCGCGCTCGGTCAGCGGCGCGGTTGTCGCCAAGGTCAACCCGGACAGGTCGGCGGCTGCCGCCGGCATCCAGTCGGGCGATGTCATCATCTCGGTGAACGACAGACCGGTCCACAATGCCCGCGACGTCAAGACCGCAATCGCCGATGCCGGCAAGGCCGGCCGCAAGTCGGTGCTGCTGCTCGTCGAACGCGACGGCAACAAGACGTTCGTCGCCGTGCCATTTGGGGCAGCGTGACGGTAGCCTGAGTTTTACTGCAAACAGGAAAAGCCTGCTTGAGGCGGGCTTTTCGACGGACCGGAGCGGAAAAGCCTTGGAGCCAAGCACCGCTCAGTCGGCGGGAAATCCATAGGGCGCCGTCCGCTCCTCTATTTGCTGCTCATATTTCCTGCTCAGGGAGATTTCAGCTTCGTCCTCTTTGAGCGCATGCGGAATCTGCCCCTTTGGCCGTTTGCTTCCTGCTGTTTTACCGCATCGGATTGGCTGCGTTGCGCAGCCTCCAATTGCTGCCGCGTCGGGAGATCATGGTCGTAGGTAGAAGCGCTGAATGCCGTCGCATTATCGAACGGACCTTTGTGTGGACGCGCCAGACCATAGGCTTGGTTGTCAGTGCTATCGATCCCCTGCTCCGCTGACGATGACCTCGCTTGACGCGCCTGCGCTATGAGATCGTCTGCAGTCGGGCTTAAGGTTGCGATTTTTCGCACGAAGGCGATGATTTTGCTTTTCCTGGCCCTGTCCTTTTGATCGGCGTGGATCCCAGACATGTCTTCTTCCTTGCTCGTCATGTCATCGCAACGATCGATCGAGGGGTGCCGGCGACATCGCAGCGGGCCCGTTCACGGGATCTCGGACAGTCGTTCAGGCAGCCTGGTTTTGGGAAAGCGGTAAGCTGGCGGCCGCAGCGATGCGTCCGCACGCCCAGACGCCGTATAGTGCGCGATCCGATAGCCTTTCACCGGGGCGCCGCCGTCATCCTGCCACCTGGCAAAGGAGGCGTCTTCCATTGCCTGCGGAAGCGGGCCTGAACTCAACTGTGTCGCGAGATACATTTTCAGCGACGACCTCAACGCGGCTTCATCGACGACGCCCATCTGGAAACAACTAATGAGGAAACTTGTGGCGGTGATCTCACCATCATCGGCCGCGTGGGTTTCGCCGCCGCGAAAGCCGGCCTTTCGCAGGATACGATCGAGCATCCTCAAATTGTCGACACCGAAAAACTGATCTGATGTGGAAGACATGGCGTCCTCCTTCGTTGGGGCTAGGGTTCACTGGCGCTAGCGTCACTGGCGCGCCCCAAGCAGCGGTGCCCGTACCGTGCCCGCCGATGAATCAGCTTGCGCTTATTGCCAGCTGACCGCAACCTCATTCGGCAGCCGCCATTGATAATGCCGTGGCGGAACCCATTTTAGTGACAGGAGGATTCGCATCATGCAGTTCAACGATGAAGCGACCCTCACGAAGCCGTCGGCACTGCCGGTGGAAAGGCGTGCACTGGTCGATCACCTGAGAGAGGCGATCGCGCGCCTGACACACGGGCTGGCAGCCGCCGGATTGGTGGAATTCGTGCCGCCTCTGCTGGAGATCAACAAAGTTCTCCGCGATATGACGGACGAAATTTCCCGTGCGGATTCGCTCTATTCCGATGAGGTTATCACGGGTACGATGCGCTTGATCAAGACATCGGAAGCTTTGCTTGAAAACCGGGTCATCGTGCAGACCATCCATTGAGATCTGCCGACGCTCGGACATGCAGGCAGGCTGGTGGCCAACCATCTGGCATCAAGCTGCTCGCTCCCTCGTGCATCCATCATCATCACCGGTGCCCGAGTTCCGCAGGTCGGCCGCGCCCACTTCCAAGGATAACCGCAATGACACTTATTTTCCCCAACAGAAGCCGCAGCTTCGACGAAGCGCGAAAAGGCGTCCGCTTCACCGGCTATGACGGCATGTTCGAAGTCAGGTTTCTGGTCGAAGAAGCAGCCCTCGGCAGCGCGATCACCCACAATTCTTCCGAGGCCGCATACCTCAATGCCTTCGATGCGGCGCGTTCTTCCATTCAGGAGGCCGCATCGAGAGCCTATCAGCATCGACGCGGAAACAACTTCACGCTCACGGCTGCAGATTTTCGCTGATCGCGAGAAGGCGTGCGGCCGGCCAACTGAAACTGCGACCATCCTGCTACTGCCGGATGAGACAGGGGGAGCAAAGCATATGGTTTCCACACGATACCGCCCGAAAGACCTGAAGCTGGCGCGTCGCCATATCGTGAAGGCGGCGCATCGCGTTGCCGATCAGGAAATGCTGATCAGGAAACTATTGCGCAAAGGCAGACCCTCCGGATCGGCCTATGCGCTGCTCAGCAGGCTCTACGACGATCAACGGCGGAAACTCGATCGGCTGAAACTGATCGAAGCAATGGTTGAGGTAGAAGGGCAATTGTGTATGGAAGTGCCCCGCAATCCCGGCACCTCCGCGCCGCCCTTTGCGATCGTGCACAGCAGCGGGATCTCACTGCCGGACCGGCAATCCGCCACGCCTTGCAGCGCAGATGATTGGCGCCCATATGTGGTGTAGTGGCAGTTTGTGAACGGGCGCTGCTTCCCGGGATAATCAGAGTTACCCGGCCCCAACCAAAGGAGGGCATCATGTCTTCCACGGTAAACATCCATTCGTGGAAACGCCTCGCCCAGCATATCGGCAGGTTCCGGTATATCGACTTTCTGGTGAAATCGACACCAGCAATCTGTCTGGCCTTTATCGTCTATATCATTCTCAACGATGTCTTCTGGTAGGCGCTGGCAGACTGTTGCGGCGAGCCAAGACGCTCTGCTGCCTATCGAATGAAGGGCTGAAACGCTGACGGAATTGGATAAACGTGATGCAACTGCGAGAAATGGGTGAACAAGACTGCCTCGCCTTTCTGGCAGGCCACACCCGTGGCCACCTGGCATGCCTGGGCGACAAATATCCCTATATCGTTCCCATTCAGTATGCCTATGAAAAGGACCGGCTTTTCATATTTTCCATGCCGGGCCTGAAGATTGATCTATTGCGGGCCCATTCACCCGCCTGTGTTCAGGTTGAAGAATTCGGCGAAAACCGAACGTGGAAGAGCGTGCTTGTTCAAGGCACCTATGATGAGCTGACCGATACGCCGGCCCGGCATGACGAACGCCTCCACGCCTGGTCTCTCCTGCAAAAGCAACCGTTTTGGTGGGAACCCGGATCGCTTGCTCTAAACTCGGAAAGCGAAGACAACCCTGCTCCCTCCATATTCTTCGGCATTTCCATTGACGTGGTATCGGGAAGGCAAGTGGTTTAAGGTGCCGCCTTCAGACCTGCCGCGCCTCCACCATCGATTCTCGGCGCGGCTTTGCTGCACGATATATGGAACTCCAGACAGACACGGCTAAGCGCTGTCCGATACCAGCCTTCCCATAGGGGCGCGGATTGCTTGATGCATCTTACCAACGCGGCTTGCTGAATCAGCATCGCGTTCAATGCCACACGACCACCCACAGGGAAAATGATGACAGACACACCCGAGAATGAAGCCCTTTTCAACATCACCGGACACTATGTGCAGGAATTGAAGGCCGTTCTTCAAAGCGAGAGCATTGTCGAAGGCGCCGACTACGAAAACAGCGCCTTCGACGAAAAACGACGGAATGAAGGACTTCACCTGCTGCGCTTCCACAAGACCGGGATCGCAGCGCAGGCGACGCAGATCTGGGAAAAACACAAGACGGCCCGAGCGCATCGATAAAACGGCACGAAGCCAGTTGTTCGACCGATGCCGGTTTGAGAGTGACGGTTCTCCGATCCTCGTTCCGGAGAAAATAGGCGCTGACATGACCTGATGTCCGGCGCCACATTGCCTTGAAAGGAAAAATCATGACCAATGACACAACGAAAAAGGCCCAACCCGCCAAAGCGGCCGTGACTGACGGCCCCTACGACGTCATCTACTTCGCGAAGAAACACCGCATTTCCAACGAGGATGCCAAAGGCATCATCGAAAAGCACGGCGCCAATCGCAAAGAGGCTGATAAGGCCGGCCGGCGCATCAGCGTCTGAAGCCACGCAAAGGACGCTGTAACACTTTGGATCGACGCATCGTGATTTCGAAAATCGATTCCGATTTTCGGGCCGATGCGTTAGCCGCCGCTGGCGTGCATCTGCTTTCGATGCCACGATGCAACATCAGCGGACGAATTAACCCTACTGGCTTACCTTAATATCAGCATGCGCTTGAATACGTCGGGGCCTATGCCATCGTAGCTTCAGGAAAACATTTCTGGTTCCTGAAGCAGCTCGCCGGAACCGTTGCCTGCCTTTCCGTGGAAAGACAGGCTTCCATGCATAGGGGCCGAGCTCAATCAAAATGGAGGGTATGCCATGAACAATGTCTTGGAATTTCGTGCAAAATGCCCGCATGTCGAAAGTCTCTCCGACTGTCGGGAAGCGCTTGAGCCGGCCGTCATGAAAATCGTCAGCGACGCCATCGGCAAGGGATATACGGCCGCTGAAGCCGCCATGGTGGTTGCCGATATCGCCGACGATTACATCCTCATGCTGTCGCGGCGCCCACGGCATTGATACGCTTTGCTAGCCCGCACCTGTGCCTTCGTGGGCCAGCGCAGGTGCTGAGGTCGACGCGGATCGGGGCGTCTTCGAAGGCGGGAACTTCGAACATCCAGCTGACGAACGACCGCTGCATAACTCCTTAAAAGTTTTGCTGCGTCCTTTGAGCGCCTTAAAAGACGCGCGGCGCTGCAATGACCTTGCCCGCTGGCGAAAGCTGGGAGCAAAGCGCCTCTCATCGTGCTTGCATCAGTGGACCGCGCAGCAACTGCAGGGGTGCAGTGGTACAGGAGACGAGACCTGCCGCGCGATCCGCCGGCAAAACCCCTGATCTTGTCGGAAGTTCCCCGGCAGAAATGCGACGCCACGATCCCGGAAATTCCGCCGAGGGATCATCGACAACCTGCCCGGGCACGTTGCGACCGTCACACCGAGAAGCTCCCGCGGGGCGAAAACCGACAGGCACATCACAACGCCAACGAAAAACCCCGCCGGAGCGGGGCTTTCAGCGGATCCAGGTGGAGCAAGCCGAACATTCGGCCCACGTCTTAAACAAGATCGATCACTTCAAAACCCGGCAAAAGCACCTCTTTCGCGAGCGTTCACGGCGCTGCTCTGTTCCGGTCAATCTTTGAATCATCGCCGTAATGTAGCGTGTAATGATCACGTGCGACGTCTTCCGCGACCCCTTCCCCACCTAACGCCACTTAGGCTGGCCCGGCGGAGCATTGGCCTGGATTTCATGGAGCGGTGCCCGAGAGCCCAGGAGCTTCTTCAGCTTCTTCTCCTCTGCCGGGCCGATCCCGAACTTGCGGCAATGTTCGGCAACATCGTGATCTCGCGGGCCGGGAATGCGAACTTGGCGATTGTTCATGGTCTTCATGACAGTTTCCTCCTGAGAGGAAAACCAGCAGGCGGCCGTTTTGTTCGTTAGTGATGCCTAAAATTTAGGATTTTACTGCGCCCATTTGGAGCGAGAAGAGAAGCACCGATCTGCCGCGCGCGCCCGGCGGAAGGCGACGTGTGCGTGAAAGAGATCACCAACGAAAGTTCTGCCTTCCTGAACGTCGCCCTCGATCCCCTGATCGAAAAACCCGGCCTTCGCCTGATGGGGTGGTGTGTCCAAGTAGATTGCGGACAATGCTCTTATTTGCGATCTTGACGGGTACGATTCACCGGGGGAAACCGATGGCTGCCAGCATTAAACCCATAGCGACCGACGACTATCTCAGCTTCTACGAGAGCGATGCGATTTCAGGAAACATTCTCGAAAATGACGAAGCTGGCGCCAACGGCCACAAGTTTCTGCGTTTCTTCGATGATGAAAACGTCTTGGCCAAAAAGCCGGACCAGATCAACGATATCGTAGGAGACTACGGGGTCTTCCACCTGAAGGCCGACGGCTCTTACACCTACTCACTCAATGACGATGCGCGCTTGTTGCTGTTCGCCGGCAAAACCTTCACCGAAAACGTCTCCTACAAAATATCTGACGGTGCCGGAAATACCGACGTGGGGAAGCTCAATCTGGAGATCAAAGGCGACCCATTGGCGCCGAACCAAGTGCTCCTTGATTTCGACGATCTACCACTGGGATTATCCGGAACCTTTACTTATCACGGGCTGCTATTCATCGGCGCGACGGTGGTACAAGCAGAGGATGGCGGGAAGGAGATATTCTTCAACGGCGGCGGTATCTCAGCATCAGGTAATGCTACGCTCGTAGAGTACGATTTTCATGACGGCGACGGGCTGAGCACGACTATACCAGTCGTCGACGGTGCACCCACACCAACAATCCCTTGGGATTATCAGGAGCCCTTCGTCGGACACATAGAGGCAAATGCGGGCAATTTCCAGGAGATGAACTTCGTTCCAAATTTCGCCGGTACCGCCTACGCCTACCTCGATAACATCATCCTGCAATACGACAGCGGAGTAATCGGTTAGCGGGTGCATTTCCCCGCGAGCCTATTGGCGAAACCCCGCGCGGAGATGTTTAACTCGGAAGATAGTCGCTCCATCAGCGACCACGATCCCGTCAATTGATCTTCAACCAATGCCGCAGCGCCGCTACCGCGCCGTCGCTCGCATAGGCGATCATCCCCCCAATCGTCAGTCCGGCGAAGGCGATAAGCCCCGATATTCCGTAACCGATCGTTTTCATCCGCTTCCACTCTTCAAGCGCCGGCCCGACCGCGTCATGGTTCTTCTCGACGGTCTCCTTGAGGGTTTTGATTTCCTCGCGGATCTGCGCGTGCGCGCCGCCGCTGATCGCCATCCTGGTGTCGAGATGGGCAATCTGCCTGGCCTGCTCGTCGAGCCGCTTGTGGATCACGGCGCGGCTGTCATGGGCCCTCACCTTTTCGTCGCTGACCTCCTTGCGCAGAAGCGCGACGTTGTCCTCGATGCCCGTCAGTCTTCCCTCGACGCGCCCGAGAGCGCGGAGAATATCGTCATTCGATGTCATCTCTCTCAGTGCTCGCCTAGGGGTAAAATTTCAGCTTTTCGGATTGCGGCAAGCGGCTGACAAATCGCAAGATCCCTTGCAGCGTCGGATGGACATAAGACGAGACATCGAGGTTCATGCCGTGGGCCAGCAGCGCGGCATTGTCCTGGACGTTGGTGGCAAATATCTCCTGAACCTTATAGTCAGCCGTCCCGTCGCCATTGTCGATGCGGCCATAGGTGTTTCTCGACGTCCATTGACCAGGCTGATATTCGAACATGATGCGGGTGCCGTCCGGCACTGAAGCCGGCAGCTTGATCGTGTCCCACGTCGTCACGCCGTCCTGATTTCCAGGATGCCCGACGACGTTTCCGAGCGGAAACATTTCAGCGGCCGGCGACTTCGTCGGATCGATGTCCGTCGTGAAGGCAAGCAGCTGATCGATGACCTTGGCGTAACGAGAACTCGCCTTGATGGTGTTGTTCACCGTCGCCAAGGTGGTTGTCCATAAGGCGGGAACGGTATAGCCCGCGACCGTCCGGCCGCTGTCCGACGAAGGGGTCATGGTCGGAATTATGGTGACGCCGACGACATGGATGCCCGCCCCATAGCGCGTCTTGACGCGGTCGACCAAGCCGAGCTTGGCGTTCGACCATGTGCTTGCCGTGGCGCTGTTATCGTTGCGGCCGGACTGGTCGAGAACGAACGTCCAGATATTCTTGCCGCCGTTGTATGTGTCCCGGATCGCGTCGATCATGGCCCAGCGCTTGGTTGCCGACGTCGCCAGTTCCTGCACCGACTTCGAGCCGGGGACGCCCATGACGAGGGGTATGATACTGCCCCATAGCGGATCTCGTGCATCAAGCCAGCGCAGCCACATGCCCATGTTGCGCCTGGCATCGGCCGTGGCGGCAATCTCCTGGCGCTCGATGAGGCTATCGGACAGGACCATCGGAACCGGCCGGCCGTCCCACCCCTTGGCCAGAACCATTGCAGGGCCATAGGCAAGAGGCTGCGAGTTGCTCTCATTGCCGACCGTATTATAGAACGTGTCGCGGGCTGGCGTGCTCGCCGCGTTCGCCAGGGCCAGCGCCCGAATCGACGTCAGATCGGTGGCGGCCCAATATTTTTCGCCCCGATGGCGCTGGCAGCGATAGCCGCCAATATAGGTCTGCCCGATCGTACCGTGCCACACCGTTCGGATGCCGAAGACAGACCAGGTCGGCAGGGCGCTTGGCAGCGTCACCTGCCCGTAGACAATGCCGGTCGACGCCGTGACGGTCGCGGCCGCGTTGCCGCCGAAGAGCACCGGGTATTCCGTGCCATCCGGGTGAATGAAGAACACCTCATCGATCGCAATATCGGCATTCGGCAAGATCGTCTCCTGCGGCGCAAGGTTGCCCTCCGTGCAGCCGAAACCCACAAAGGGAATCAGGAAATCGTTGGTTTCGTAATCAGGTGAGCCGAAGAACAGCTTTGAACATTGATAGTTCAGGTCGGCCGCGTAAGTTTGCGTGAAACCCGCCGGCCAACGGGTGCCGGTGGCGGCCGGCATATAGCGGCTGGCATCCGGCACCCATGGCGGGGGCGCAAGGTCAGCTCCGCCCATCGGGTTCGTCAGGGCAAGCGAGATGGCATTCATCATCGGCGTGTTCCATATCTGCTGGTGAGGTCGTCGTAGAATTGAATGGTGCGCCCCTGGCGGGCGTTGGCACGGTCGAGCGCCTGGCGCTCGCGGGCAAGGATGGCGATGACAGGCTCGCCCTCGACGACAGGCGTATGCGCTTCCTGGCGGCGGAGATCATCCGGCAGCGGCGGCAGAGCGACGCCCGCCGCCGCCTGCCCTGTCGTCACCGCCGCCTTGTTCAAGCGCTCAGTGGCGGAGCAGCCACTGACGATCAGCAGCAGTGACAGCGCAAGCGCGGTTCTTTTCCGAAAGCTGAAGCTCATAAGATTGGATCTCGATTTCGAGTGTGTCTTTGGCGGCCTGCTCGGCGGCCTCGGCGGCCGCGAGACGCTTGCGGTGCTCTTCGCCGGCCTTAGCCGCCGCGTTGCGCTGGCGCTCCATCTCGGCAGCCTGGGCCTCGGCTGCGGTCTTTTCGGCAACGAGGATATAGCCGGCGCGCGCCTGCCTTGCCGCCGAGGGATAGCCGATCGAGACGGCATAGAGGTGATAAAGCATCAGGCCGGCGGCGATGCCGGCGCCCATCTTGAGCGTGTCGAGGATGGAGAACATCAGACGCCCTCGAGGCAGAATTGGCGCTCTTTCTGCCGGCGCCGCGTCAGGCCGGGAAAGACGATGCCGGCGGCGCGATTCCACTTCAAAAGCGCCTCGCAGCCTTCGGCCGCCCTGCCCTGGTTGATGAGCCTGACCGCGCTCGAGCCACAGGCCGCCTTGACGCCGACATTATAGGCAAAGGAGGTCAGCGCCACGAAGCGCGCATCCGGCAGGGGCACGCGCACGCAGCTTTCGATGCCGCTCGCATAGGTCTTAAGCTCCAGCGCCAGGAGCGCCCTGCACTGCTCCACCGTCTTGCGGTCCCCCGGCTTCACGCCATTGGTGCTGCCATAACAGATCGTCCACGGCTTCCCTTGCGTCGCCGGATCGGGATAGGCATTCTGGCGCAGCCCCTCGAACGATCCGACGAGCGCCACGGCCATGGCCGCGGCGGCACTACCCTTCTGCAGGCGGTTTGCCATTCAGATCTCCTGAGATTTGCTGCTGAACGAAGATGCGGGCGATGATCGCTGCCGCAGCGAAGAGCCCCGATGCCGTGGACATGGCGAGCTGTATGTAGAGGTTGCCGGACACCCAGCTGGCAGCGACGACGTTGGTGACGGGCTCAACGACGATGAAGAGCAGCCCCAGCGCCACGAGGCGCACCGACCAGGCGCGCCTCAGCACGGCGCGCCAGTTATGGACGAGCATGGAACGTCTCCGATGTTTGGAGGGGTTAAGCCGTGATCAGGTTCCGAAGGCGACGAAGAGCAATAGCCGCAGCGGCGTGCCGTCGATGTTCATGAAATCGCCTCGTTGAGGTGGATAAGTTTTGTGGAAGGTTGCAAATCTCCGCAGCCGGAGTCATTCATGCGGCGCTGGTCAAGCGGTAAGCCCTGCTAAAGCATTTGCGAATATTCTGCCCAGAACCACGAGGCCTGCCGAAGGAGGAAAGCGAATGCGTGTCTTCGTTCTGACTTTTGTTCGTCTCGGACCTGCTTTGGTCTATGCCATCGGTGCGGTATTTGCCGCCAGCATGCTACTGCTGGCCATGTATCCATCACGCCCGTTTGCTTGGGCGCTGTACCTGACGATGCTGCCGGTGTTGCGCTTACCTCTTATGTTACTTAGCGCGGCGGGGATGGGGGCGTGGGAACTTCTCATTGCGTTTGCGTCAATGGCGATTTTCGGCGTCTATCTTGCTTTTCATCCGAAACGGTTTCTTAGGGCACGCTTCGTTCATGCCCATGTTGCGCTGCTTGGGCTGGTGCTTGCCAATGCCGCTGCAAGCACAGCAGAAGCAGGTCGCAGTGGGGCGTCACTCCCCGCCGGTTATATCGACTGGTCACTGCCGTTGCCTACAGCGCTGCTCGGAACCGCGTTGATCGTCGTGGCCGCCCTCGCCTGCCTTTTCACTCACGCCGAGATCATCCGCCGCATCCGCATCCGGGCCAGAATTGATCGGCTGCTGGCGCATCGCGTGTCGTTGCATTGACAGACGCCGACGGCGGCGCGTCGGTGTAAATCACATCCCCAATAGTTGGTATTCACCAATTTAGCCGGTTGCGATTGCCATTTTCCGCAACCGTGCGAAGATGCGTTCAAACAACGTGGGGGTACAAATGAGCAATCGACACTTGATTATTACAGATGTCACCGGCCGGATTGGTATCTGTTCCTATTCAATACTAGTTGTATGGACCAAGATTGCGCGGACGATGACGACCGGCGACTATCCGTCCCGGGGCGTCGTATTCCTAATAGCTGAGATCGCTGCGATCTTATTTATCGGCATGATGTGTGTCGTGACCTTAACGAGAATGCCCCAAGTACGGTCTGCGCGCGGCGTTGAACCATACCTGACGGCGATGGCAGGCACCTTCCTCTTCCTGCTGATCGCCTTCCTGCCTCCGCCAATGGTGTTGCCAGATACTGTGCGCCTTGCCGCAATGGTTTTGATGATCATTGGCTTCGTTTCATCGGCATATATGCTTGCGATCCTCGGCCGCAGTTTCAGCATAGCACCGGGTGCAAGAGCTCTGGTCACAACGGGGCCATATTCCATCGTCCGGCACCCGCTCTATCTGACCGAGGAGATATTCATTATCGGAATGATCCTATTCAGCTTTTCTCCGTGGACGGTACTTCTCGGAATCGTGCATTGGTGCCTGCAACTTCGCCGGATGAGTAACGAAGAGACGGTGCTCCGGGCGGCATTTCCAGACTACCGGTCATATGCCGAGCGCGTCCCCAAGGTGATTCCGTTTTTGCCCATGCGCGGCAAACGCGCCACGGCCACTGGATGATTTCCTCGCTAGGTTCCGGCCGAGAGGCGACAGCGCCAGAATGGAGATGATCAGCCGTCATGGCGGCAAAGGCCGGGGCGTCATCGGTCACACCATCCCCGATCGCTCCATAATCATCTGGGTTGTAAATCGTCATGGGTCTTTATCCTCTCTCGAACGATCCGACGAGCGCCACGGCCATGGCCGCGGCGGCACTACCCTTCTGCAGGCGGTTTGCCATCGAGGTCTCCTGAAATTTTCTGCTGGACGAAGATGCGGGCGATGATCGCCGCAACGGCGAGAAGCCCTGTCGCCACCGACATGGCGAGCTGGATGTAGAGGTTGCGGGACACCCAGGTGGCGGCGGCGAAGCTGTAGACGGGCTCGATGATGATGAGGAGCAGCGCCAGCGCCATCAGCCGCACCGACCAGGCACGCTTCAGCACCGCGCGCCAGTTATGGACGAGCATGGGGTGGGCTCCGGATTATGGATGTGGCGAGGCGCCCGGCTCCTGGGTGGAGACGGGGTGCGGGCTGAAATTTCAATGACGCTTGGTCGTGTCCGTCGAACGAAAAGAGACACTAAATGCCGTTGATTGCGAGTCTTGAACGAATGGCGGTCACCATCCACGAGGCCGGGCGCAAGGAGCCAAACCTAAAAACCGCGTGACGCGACTGTATGGATAAAACCTAGGCCGCGTATGTTGCTCACAAGACAAAGCGGGACGCGGTACGTCTCAAATTCGACCCCGCCTACAATCCGGATCCGGTTTAGGTGCGGTATTTGACGACTTTCGCCGGCGAGCCAACGGCGATCGCATAGTCGGGAATATCGGCCGTGACGACGGAATTTGCTCCGATCACGGCACCGGTCCCAATCGTGACGTTCATCAGTATTTTGGCACCCGCACCAATCCAGACATCATCACCAATTTCGACAAAGCCGATTTCGGCCTTCTGAAGCCTGATCGGTACGTCTCGCCTCATGCCGTGGCCGTGATCGATGATCTGGACATCGGAACCGATCAGCACATCATTGCCTATGGATATGCGATTTTTGGCAGTGATGATGTTGCGGCGCCCGATGACGGTGTTGTTTCCAATGAACACCTTCGGCTCGGGCATCGTGAGTTGGAAGAACGAATAGTCTTGGATCGTGACATTGCTGCCGACCTCAAGAACGGCGTGCTTCACCATCCGGAACTCGGCGCTGGGCTTGACGACTAGGTTCGAGCCGGCGCGGCTAAAGTAGCGAAATCGCTTGTAGGCGCTAACGAGACGCTGAAGAATTCCTCCGCGATTCCGGTACGACGCTTTATCGGCTGCCATGATTTCCTCCGAGTTCGGAGGTCATTAGCTCACGCCGTCAGTTATTGCCAGAGATCGCGTGTGCATATCCCCGCTAGAAGCTCGGGGGCGAGGTTGGTAAACGGGTTGCGTGGGTACCAGTTTGCGTGGGTCAGCCCAGCTTGAGCACCGTTGCCGCCAATTCCCTGAGGAGCAGCGACGGGGTCGCGATTCCAGGCAAATTCGATGTCGACTGCTAAATAAATATTAGTACCGATAGGTACGCTAATGGTTGCCTGTTGCTAAAGTTTTCGCTTCGCGGTTACTTCGCGAAATGCGATCAATTCCGAGTTCAAACAGAATCGAAGGCCTTGATACCGTCAGAGCAATTGCCGCTCTGTCTGTTGTATTCGCGCATTTGCTTGGCCCTTCAATGCCTGGTATTTCACGCTACATCTTCACGGGCCACCCTGCCGTCATCGCTTTCTTTGTGATCTCAGGATTTTGCATCCACTTCCCGTTCCGAGCGGCGGAATTGTCTACTGTAACCTTTCTGAAGAGGCGGTACGTCCGGATCATGATTCCAACCGCCGTGGCGCTCGTTCTCGCGCAGTGGGTCGGCATCCGCGCCTATAATCCGTTGGACGGCTATATCTTGTGGTCCGTGGTTTGCGAGGTCATTTACTATTCGCTCTACCCGCTGTTCCTTCCCATTTCGCGGAAAGTTGGGTGGCCGGCGATGATCGCCGTCTCCGTCATCGTCTCCTACGCCATCGTTATCGGTTTAGGCTCTGATGAATATGGCAGTGCGCAGAAATACGGGCCATCTTTGAACTGGCTCGTTTCCCTGCCCGCTTGGCTCATGGGTTGCTATCTGGCGCAGACATATCGACGCGGCGTGTTTGTTGGCAACGTCTGGCTTTGGAGGATCGCTACGGCAGCTACTGCATCCATCCTCTATTGGGCGACCATCAATACCCCTGCCGGCTTTTACCTGACGATGGTTCCCTTCGGGGTGCTGGCTTGTGGATGGATCATTTCGGAGACTTCGAACGCCGAGCGCGGCAACGCTGTTGCGGTTCTGGAGAAAGTGGGAGAGGCCTGTTTCTCCATTTACCTGATGCATGTCATTGCTGCGACAGTAATTGAGCGATTAGGAGTTGCCAGCCCGGTCCTTGTTTGTGCTGGCTCCCTTCTGATGATCGCCCCATTCTACTACTTCGTGGAAAAGCCCGCTCACGAACTTTCCCGGAGTATCGGAAGGCGATCGATCGCTAAGACGCTCAATTCACCGTAAGCTATAATTGCGCTGCGACTGCGAAAAAGTCGTCGATCTGTTTGCACTATCGCCCGGTCGGGAAGCAAAAAGGCATTATGCGCTCCTCCCGCACGGGAAATAGAAACCGTCGGCCCACACCCAGATATTGCCAACAGCTCCTGCGACCTGTCTGACTTGCTTGCTCGTGTTCGTCCAAACATCTTGGGTCCCTACGGCAAAGCCGCTTGCAACCTGGACGGCGCCTACGTTGCCACCATCGCCAGAGATGCCAGCAACAAGAATTCCCTGCGCCGGATCGTGGATCAGCACAGCATTGGTCGTCGCGGTCGATGTGAATTCAAACCGCAGCTTCGCCTTGACCTTCACCCCATTTGGCACTGTCAGCGCCAGGAGTGTCGAAGTCGTAGAGATAGCGGCGTTGATAGCGTCCCTCGCCGGCGTCACGAAGGTGTATTCGTCACGAGGATACAGGACAAACGGCCGAATGTTCGAGCTGGCATCGGTCAGCACGACGCCGATACATTTGACGATGGTAGAGCCGGTGAGCAGCGCCGTGTTGACTCCGGCGATCGTCGCAGAGGTCGACAGCACGATATCGAATGTCAAATCGTCATCCTTGCGTAGCGCATATGCGAAATAGGTTGCGTTCGCCGCGACCGAACCGGTGTCCAGACCACCGGCGCCGGTGCCGGCGGCGAATATCCCGTTCGTCCGCTTTGTGATCGACGACAGATTTGAGACGAAACTCGAGCCCAAACGAGCGGAGCCGGCGCTAAAATCGATATGAGTGTTCGGACTGCCGCTGTTGTTCGAAAGCGTGAGCCCGACGACGAAATCGCCTACAGCGGCGCTGTCGGCTTTGCTCGCTATCCTGGCGAAGAGTTTGTTGGTGAAGAAAGCGGCACCGGAACATATGATTTCGACGCTATAGCCATTTTTAATGACAAGCGTTGCCGCGCCGTCGATCGTCTCCGACCCGTTTGGATCGATCGTCACGTCCCCGCCATCGGCGATGACGCAATAGTGCCAGTTTGCGCCAAGCGTCGACGCTGCGGTCAGGGTGAGCGTCGCGGCCGCGGTAAAGCGATGAACCGCGTTGTCGTCGGATGCAAGCGCGGTGTAGTCGCCTGACTTGGCCGCATAGACCAGAGCCTGATCGAACGCGACGTCGACGCCGTTCTGCGTGAAGCCGAGCAGGCCACCGCCCTTCAGATAGAGGCCGGTCTGCGGGGTCGAGGCGAAGCCGAGGCCCGGGGCGGACACGGTTCCGCCTGCGGCCTTGAGGGGTGCTACCATCGGCGCCGAGCCGTCGCGCGGCAGCGAGTTGGTGATTTCGTTGCCGAGGTCGGTGGTCAGTGCGTTCCACGGCACGGGGTCGATGACCTGGCCGACGGAAGGTGTCGTTCCGGCGGGCTTGGAATAGACGCCGGTTGAGGGGTTTCTGGGCATTGACCTTCTCCAAAGAAAAAGGCCCCGCGAATTGCGAGGCCTCGAATCGTATAGTATCGGTTGCGGCATGCAGAGTGATCACGAGCCGAACCAACCGTCACACAGAGCGATCAAGATCGTCGCGATGCTCATCGCCGTCGTGACGTTTGCCTCATGGTCCCCGCTCAGGACAGGCCCCGCCAGGTGGGTGGTTGATCAGTTTCCGATCGAGTTGACCTTGTTTCTCGCCGGCGCTTTGACGGCAGGGCCGGCCTGTTTTTTTATATGGAAGCAGGCGCGGGCTAATTGCGAGGGACTTTATTTCAACGGCACCACCTGCCTGCCCGGCGCCACCCTCGGCCTGATGATCACGCTGGCAACATTGCTGCTGGTCGCCATCCGGATCCAGATCGTCCTTGATAACCGCTGACATCATGTACCCCTCAGGCCCGCAAGCTTCCAGGAAGGATTTTTAATGAGGAAATTCATATCCATGACACTAGGGGCGATGATGGCCATTGGCGGAGCATCAGCGGCCGGTTACATGTTCCTGTACGCCGGCCAACCCGTCAAATTGATCATCTGGGCCATACCGATAAGCGTGATGGCACTAGGGGTTGCCATATTGTGGGAAGATCTGCGGGGATAGCTCACCAGCCACCACCGCTATTTTTGCTGCTGCCGAGCAAGCAACAGCGCGCGTACGAGTGCAGCCGCTTTCTCGGCGCCCGGTACCGCAAGCTGTTCGCGGAGATGGTTCATCGTCCCCCGCGGGTCTCGAAAATCCCGGCCTCGGGGGCGATGACCTGGCCGACAGAGGGTGTCGTTCCGGCAGCGCGCTTGGTTTGATGGCCACGCTCGCAACATTGCTGCTGGTTGCCATACCGATCCAGATCGGCCTTGAGAACCGCTGACAGCGTGTATCCCTCAACTCGCAAGCTTCCAGAAGGATTTTTAACGCGGAAGTTCATATCCATGGGTCACCGCCATCTTGCTTCTGTCGAGAAAGCAATAGAGCCCGTATGAGTGCCTCCGCCATCGGTTGGCGGACGACTTCCTTGGGGGCGGCATTCAGCGTGGCCTGATAAAGCGGAGAACGTTGCCGAACCATTCGATCAACGGAAGACAGCGCCCGCGATGTCAGAATGTTGGACAGTTCCTTGCTGCCTTGGCCCAAGACTGTCGGGACCAATGCCCCCACAGCCGCGCCGCTGGCGGCGGCGCCGGCGCCACCGGTGCTGCTCGCCGCCGCTCCAGCGGCGCCGCCCGCTGCCGTGCTCAGCATCCGAGCGAGACCACTTCCGCCCTCCAAAAATTTTCCTATGCGGCGCGTGACGTTTTGGGCCGCGCTTCCCCCGGCAATAGTTTTGAGCGCTTCTATTTCCTCGGGAGAAAAACGGAATATCTCCTTGTCCTGAAGAAGGGTTGAGGCGGCGCGTTGACGAATCACATCTACAGTATTTGTAGCGGAAGTGTTTGGTACAGCGCGGAAATCTGGGGATCTGTCGATACCGTTCACAATATCGGAACGCTTTGCGGCTGCGAAATTACCACTTGCTGCCTTGAGCGCGTCGGCTGCGTCAGTCGCCTTTCCAGCCACGACGGTCGCCGGATCGCCGGCACCAATGAACTCGTCCAACTCTCGAATAACGCGGGACGCAGCAGCTTGATCGTTCGGTTCTTTGACGTATTGGACTATTTTTCCGAACGTCTTGCGGGCTGAGTCTAACCCCTCGATGCTCGCCAAGCTGTTTTCCGGAGGGTTAAAGAGTTTTGCGAGAATCTTGTGAGTCTTTCCGGCGAGCTCTGGGTCAAAACCTTCTTTCTCGAGCTTCGATTGAACTGCCTCTGCCATTGTTTTAACGGCATCGGAGGAGTAATCAACACCACTGTTTCGCATCGCCTCGAAATTGCGTTCTGCCTCGGCATAAAGAGCGTTGCTAGATGGCGGCTCTACGCTATTTGGCCTTCGCAGGCTCTTGCTCAATCCTGGGACTAGCCCCTCTCCTGCGCGGAGCCCCGGCGATGCCGGGATGAAAGTCGACGCAAACTCCAACGAACGACCAATCGCCTCTGGGCTTATTCTGCCATCTGGGCCATTCATCTGCACTTTGCCGCTGTAGACGTCACCCGGAAGCATGACGGAGCGTTTTAGCGCTCCCAGAATGCCGGCGTCGCTATCGAAATATCTGTTCCCGTCGGCGTCCCGGCTGATTGGCCAAAGCTGTCCGATATGACTCTTATCTACAGGTGGAGGGAGGCTATCTACAGGCGGGGGGAGGCGCCGCGATAACTCGTCAACTAGAAAATTCTGGTCGTCCGGAGAGAGGCTCAAAAAGCTGTCGTCGACCGTTAACTGCTGACCATTAACCAAGATTGTCGCCATTACTGTTCAATGCTCCATGTGGTGCCGTTCGATGTTTTGCGCATGGTTGAAGGCGTTGTGGTTCCAGCAAGAGCGATAGGGGCTGCCCGCTGTCTCGGAGCGACCGAGGCGGCGACCGGCGGAGTTAGCGCGTTCGGTTGTGCAGATGTTCCAAAATCGGGAACGACATCGGTCGGGTTGAGCTCGTCGCGCTCAACGATATCTCGATATTGTGTAGTGTTCGCGTTGAATGCTTCGTCGGGCGAAACCGCAGACGAGGTGGTAGACGCGTTCTTCGATGCGGCGAGACCTTCAGCCGCACCTGCACGTTTCTCCTGCTGCCTGATCGCCAGGCCGCCCATCAGCGCCTGCGCCAGCCGCGCCGCCCCTTGCCACGGGGATTGCACCGGGCTCGTGTCCATGCCCTGCTGCAGCATGGCGTAGGCCAGCCGCTTGCGCTGGTCGCTGATGTTGCCCTGTGTCTTGCCGGTATCGCCGCCGAAGATGAATCCCATCAGCCTACTGCCCTTTCGTAAGAGACGCGGTCGAAGCCGTCGGCGTGTTCGGACACGGCGTCCGGATGGATTTCTCTGACATCGTCGGACATCAGGCCGATCTGCGTCGGGCCGCCGTCCTTGTAGCGGAAGGCGTAGACCGGCAGGCCATTGTCCAGCGTGCCGACGCGTTTGATGTCTTCCTTCAGCCGCCGGTCGGATTTCGCCCAGCCGCCCAGCAGCGAGCCGCCGAGGCCGAACAGGCCGCCCATGGCGGCGTTCGACTGGGCGAGCTGCTGATTGTAGAGACCCATCTTCTGATTGAAATTCTCGTTGATCAGCCCAGCCTGGTCGACGGTCGGCAGTTGCGTCGTCGGCGTGTTGACATAGCTCGGCTGGTGGACCTGCGAGCCCGACATCAGCGCCGAAATCTCGTTCAGCGGCTGGTTTCGCTCGGTCAGGATCGAGTTCTGGGCATTCGAATACATGTCGCCGAGATACTGGTCGGAGGCGGCCTGCTTGCGCGTCGAAAAATCGCGTAGAGCATTGTCATAGGCGGCAGAACCCATCGAGATGCCCTTGTCGGCGAGGCTCTGGTCGAGGCTTGCCTGATCGCGGTCCCACTGGTTGTTGAAGCCGGACTGCCAGTGATCGTTGACATATTTGTCGACATTGCCGGCTCTGAGATCGACATTGGTGCCCAGCACGCCCGAAATCTTGCCGGTCTGGTCGTTGGCGAGCCTGGCAAGGCCGAGCTGCGTCTGCTGCGTCTGGTCGTAGATCGCCTGGTTCTCGGGCGAATAGGTCTGATAGGCCGAATAGGTCGGCAGCTGGTAGGTCTTGCCGTTCTGGTCGGTCATCGTCTGGTAGCCGCTGACCTTGTATTCCAGCGAGCCATCCGGCGTGTACTGGTTGGTGTGGCTGAGCCCCGCATTGGCGATGGCGGTGTCGACGTTGGTGGCCGTCTGCGCCGCTGCGGTCTGTGTCGGATCAGGCGCCTTTGGGGCCTTCGGCGTGGAGACCATAGGGAAAATCCTCTTTCATGATTGCGTAAAGCAGCGCGTCGCAGTCGCCGAAATAGGCCTGCTGGCGGCCTTCCCGCCGGGCGCCCAATCTTGCCAGAATCTTCTGGGATTCGGCATTGTCGGCGCGGGTTCTTGCGGTTGCGCGGCAGCAGCCGAGTTGGTGCACGACATAGCGGAAGACCGATCGCATCAGCGTCAGCGTCAGCCGGTCGGCGGCCAGCGAAACCTCGACGTCATGCTCGGTCCAGACGTTGAAGACGAAGCCGGCGATGATCCGGCCGCGGTCGATATGGGCGAGCGTGGTGTAAGGCGGGTGGAAGCTCACGCCGATCCTGTTGCCGACCCAGGCCGCGATCTGCTCGCGCGGTTCGGAGACGATCAAATCGGTGCGCCTTTCTCGTAAAGCACGGAGCCGCCGACCACGGCCGCTTCCGAGACGGAGCCGGACGAGCCGGAGATCAGCGCGCGGATCGTCGGCGCCAAGGCCGAACCCGCACCGCCGGCGGAGGCGAATTTGCGGACAAGCGAAATGCCCGGAAATTTCGACACGCCCCAGACCGCCGTTCCCCACTTCGCCGCCGTATTGTTCTCGATCGACGACAAAAGCGCGTTGGGAATCTTGGTCTGGTAGTCCACCGAGATCCCCGCATACATCAGCGTGGAAACCCCGATCTGCGCCGTCACCCCGATCAGCTTCGAGAGCTTGGTCGAGAGGCCGTCGCCATAGCGGCTCCATGCGCCGACCATCAGCGCGTCGATCGCCACGCCATTGTCGTTGGCGCCGACTTCGGCCTCATAAACCGTGCCGTCGCCCGCGCCGAAGAACAGCCGGTCCTGCCATGTCGTCCAGCAGGAGGCGGGCATGCCGACGAAGCGGCACCAGGCCCCGGTTTCGGTGTTCATCACATATTGATAGGGGCCGAAGGAGGACGGCAGGTTGACGATCGCCATCTGCCGCGCCGGAAAGCTCGAAAGCTGCCACTCCTCAGAGGTCGTGCCGGTCGCCGCAACGGTCTCGCGCCAGGTCGGGCCGATCTTGGCGGTGATCGCCCCGAGGCTGGTGGCGCCGCGATCGAGCTGCACGGCCTTGGTGATCGGCACGATGCCGTCCGTCGTCATGATCGCCAGATCAGCGCCGACCGACAGCAGGCATCGATCGGTGCCGAGCGGCCGGCCGAGCTTGAAGGTGCCAATCAGGCCCCAATTGGCAGCACTCGAGGGATCGGAGCCCTGGAAGACGATCACCTCGCCTTCCGAGGAAATCAGCACCAGGCACTGCTGCAGGCCTGTGGAAACGGGGATGGTCCAGACGTTGATCGCAATCAGCGTGCCGCCATATTTCATATTACCGCCGACCGGCAGAACCGTCGCCGTGCCGCTGACGGCATCGGTGGCGAGATACCAGACATTGGTCGAATTCTTCTCGATGAACCACAGGCGCGAGCGATAGGCGGTGACGGCGATCAGCAGAGAGGCGTCCGGAATGCCCGATATCATCGTCGAGGGAACGTAAGGGGTGGCGACCGCGCCCTTTTCGAGCTGCGCATTGCTGACCGTTCCCGAGACGGTGACGACAAGCGTGCCGGCCGCCGGCGTGAAGGTCAGCGACACCCGGTTGGCGACGCCTGTGCCGCTCAGCGAGCCGGTGAAGGCGCCGGAAAGGGCGACGGAGCCGGTGCCGAAGAAGCTCAGCGTATAGGCCGTGTTCCGGACGGCGACGTTCTGGGTGGCGAGCGTGGCCGTGCCGACCAGAAAATTATTCGTCCAGGCGGTGCCGTTGAAGAGCAGCGGCGTGTCGAGGCCATTGACGAGGCGCAGGAACTCCTGGCCGGCCGGATTGGTATATTGCTGCACCGACCAATGGGCGCTTGCCATGCCGGAGACGACGGGCGCACCGACGGCACCGCCCGCCGTCACGTCGAAGATCTTGTCGCCGGCGGCGGCAAAGAGCCGGTTGCCGACGCCGGAATAGGGAATGACCGTCTGCACGTCGGCGCCAAGCCCGGTGGCGAAGGCGAGGAAGCCATAACGGGCGCGCACCCGGTTGGCCTCGGGAAAGAAGTTGTCGAGCTGAAAGGCCGCATCGGCGGGCATATCCGCCATCTCGACATCGGTTCGCCAGCCGCCGATCGGTGCGATCCAGTCTTTGCTTGGCGAAACGCGGCCGGTGCGCCCGTTTTGAGGGACAGGTCTGCGGGTCATGGGTTGGACACCGTGATCGTGCCGGGCCAGTAATTCTCAGGCGCCTGCCCCCTCGCCGGCAGCGAGAGGTCGACCGGGCTTGCCGCCCGATCGGCGCCGATCGCGGCTTCCTTGGATCGCTCGAAACTGGCGATCTCCTCGCCATAGTCGAGGCCCTTGGCCCGCTTCCAGCGCCAGATCAGCGAAAGTTCGAGGAGGTCTTCGAGGAAGCGGGCGGTGTCGGTGTCGCCAGCCCAATTGGCGGCATAGGTCGCCTCGCCATTCAGCGCCACCCAGAAGCCGGAAATATACGCGTAAGCCATCGTTTCGCCGGCAGCGTTCGGGTGGATGTCGAGCTTGCCGCCGGCCATGCGCCAGATCTGCGGCACCGGGTTGGAGTTGAGGATGCTGTTGCGCTGCCAGGTCTGCGGCTCCACCGGGCCATTCATCTGCCAGAGGCGCGAGGCGTTCCAGATCTTCGAATTGGCGGCGAAGCGGTCCCAGTCAGCGGGCGGCTCGGCCGGTTCGGGGTTGGCGCCCGTCGTTGCGAATTGCCGCTGCACCATCAGCGTTGACCAGTCATGCTCGCGCATCAGGTCGCGGCCGGCGCGGGTGGAGAGGATGCGCAGCTGCATGATCTGCGGATCCGCCGAGGACATGACGGCCGTCGGCGGATCGAGGTCGATTTCCGCGCAGACATTCTGAATGATGGTCAAGAGCGACATGCGCGGGATCTCCTCTTCAGGCGGCGACGCGGCCGCGGGACTTGGCCCCGGCTTGACGTTCGTTTTCGAGCGCCTCGAAGCGCGAGGCCATCTCCTTCATCTGCTCCTGCAGGCGTGTCACCTCGTCCTTCAGCCGCTCGTTCTCGGCGGCAAAGGCCGAGGCAGCACTCGAGTTTTCAGCGGTTGCCAGATAGGCCCGAGCGGCGGCGACGAGTTCGTTCGCCCCCATGCCGATCTTCTGCTTGACGGTGTCGGAGAGTGCTGCAAGCTGCTCGACGGTGTAGATATTGACCGCCTCCAGCTCCTTGATCTGGCTGGGTTTCAGATAGGGCCATTGCGCCAGCGGCGTGCCGGTCAGCTGCTCGCGGGCGGCGGCCCCTTCCTTGAAACGCTTATAGGCTTGGGAAAAACGCTGTTTGTCGTTGTCGGTCACCTCGCGATAGACTTCGGTGTGCTTGTCGCCGGAGATGAAGATGCGGACGAATTCCTTGTCGGCGAAGATCGGCCGGCCTTCCTTCTCCGTCAGAAAGGTCTGCTCGACCGGTTCGAGGCTGAAGGAGGCATAAATTCCGGTGTTGCTGTCGGGCATGGTGTTTGTCTCGCTGTTGATGGCGGGGGAAAGGAAGCGGGCGCCGAAGCGCCGGCTTGATGTCGGCTGGCTGCCCCTCACCCTAGCCCTCTCCCCGTTCTGACGGGGAGAGGGGACGTGCCCCGCGATAGGCCTGAGGGGAACAGAGAGGTCGCGGCATATCCCCTTCGCCCCGTTTACGGGGGTCCGAAGGACGGGTCGAGACGCGTGGCTCGACCCCGGTTGGTGGCGGCAGCCGGATGAGGGGCAGGCCGCGTATGGATAGGTCGACGAAACGGGCGCCGAAGTGCCCGTCGACGTCTTGGTTTAGTTCACCTTCGACAGGAACGGACGCATCAGCGTTGCCTCGAGCACACCCGTCGCCGTGATGGTGATGCCGGTGCCATTGGCGGTGGCGTTGGCCGACAGCGTGATGCTCTGGACGACGCCGTTCGGGCTGTAGGTGATGCCGGCGATGGTGGTTCCGCCTGATATGCCGGTGCCGGAGACAGCCGCACCGATGAACGGGCCGGAACCGGCGTTGAGGCCGGAAAGGCTCGTCAGCAGGTTGGAGCCGTTGACCGTGGTTGCGGTAAAGGTCTGGTTGGCCGCCGCAAAGTTGACGTTGGCGATGGCCTTGGTGGTTGCCGTGGCGGATGCCGGGGCGCTCGCCTGACCTGCGGTGGCGGTGGTTTCGGCAACGACGAGGGCCGCCGTTGCGGTTGCCACCTGCGACGGCGCCTGGCCATTGCGCTGCAGCCAGATGTAATAGGTGCCTGGTGCAAGCGTGATGGCACCGACCGGCCCGCCGGTCAGGGTCGGAGGCTGGGCGGCACCGGAAAAGACGCCGCAGCGCTGGCCGACGACGGCGGCCGCCGTGGTCAGCAGCGAAGCGACATAATCCCTGGTCCACTGGAACCACTGGCCGGGCTGAAGGGTCGTCTGCGAGGCCAGCACAAGCTGGCAATAAACCCATTCGGATTCGCGGTCTCCGCCGGCGACGGCGCCGAGGGAGAAGTTCGGGCCCGGAATACCGGAGCCGGAAACGATCGGGCCTTCGACGACGAACGGGTTCGCGCCAAGACGATCGGACTGGATTGAAGCGACCGACATTTGCTTTTCCTTTCGTTGACGATCAGGCGAACAACACGCCCTGCAGAAAGGCGTTGTTCATGGTGAGGTTGCCGGCGAAGCCCATGAGCTGCACGAAGGCATCCTGGTTGGTGTTCATGCGCTCGTCGCCGATCGGAGCCATGTCGCGGTCGCGGTGCGGGCGATAGAACAGGTACTTAGTGTTCAGGAAGAACATCTGGTTGAGAGGCGCACCGCCGCCGAAGCCGCCGTCGAAGATCACGTCGGCGCCCATGTATTGCAGCGACTGGAAGCCGGTCATGCCCTTGTCCGCCGAGGTGATGCGCTGGATCGCCTGCAGCGATTCCCAGTAGAGGCGGAAGAAGTTGTTGTCGGCGACGACCAGATCAGGCGCGTCGGAGCCGCGAACGCAGGACATGTAGAGCCGGTTCATATAGCTCTGGATGTTGGCATTCGAGGCGGCGGCACCGCCATCGGCCGAGGCCGAGAACTTCTGGTTGCGCCAGAAACCCCAGGTGGCGCGCGAGATGCCGCCGACGGTGCCCGAGGTCGGCGAGGTCGAGACCAGCAGCTGCAGGCCGCCGATCTGACGCCCGCCATCGGCCGTGCCATCGGAATAGCAGTCGAGCGCGATGTTGTTCTTCAGCGTGGTTTCGGCGTTCTCGATGCGCTGCTCGAGCAGATCGAGGATCGCATCCTCGCCGGAGTTCTGCAGCTGTTCGAGACCCGACATCGAGACGGCGACCGCGGCCTGCTTGAGGTCGTATTCGGCAGCGGTAATGACGTCGGAGGGCTGCACATTGAGGATATCGTAGCCGGAATAGCGCTTGAAGCTGCCGTTTTCCTGGTACTGCAGTTCCTGAACGATGGTGCGGCCGCCGGAGATGGGCTTCTTGCGGCCGCGGCTGTTCAGACGAGTGAGAAGACCGTTGTTCTTCGTCACGTCGTCGGCGACCGTGCCGCTGCGGTTGCGCAGCGTCGTGGTCACGATTTCAGAGAGGTTGGGCGAGATGGGCATTGATCATTCCTTTGATCAGACTTGACCGCGCGAAAAACGCATGGCGTCGCGCAGCGAGTCTCGGATTGAGGTGGGCTGGCCTCTTGCCGCATCGCGGGTCGGGCCCGGCGCGGAAGATCCAGAGATGGATCGCGAGGCGCGGCGGGCTTGATCTGCCGCTGCTGCCCTCTGGGCTTGCTGTTGGTGAACGGGGGCCTGTGCAGTCTGGCTGATCAACTGCTGGCGAATGTCCGGGCGCATCCAGCATGCGGCGTCGTAGGCGTCCTGAAGCGATGATGCCCGCCCTGCGTTGATAAGGGCGATCATATCGTCCAGCACATCATCGGCGTGCGCGTTTGCCGGGTCGGAAAGGAAGGCATCGACTTGAGTTTCGGTGTCCCTTTTCCGCAGAACATGTTCGACCGTCGCCTCGACGTTGATGGGTCGAGGCTGCGGTCCTCCTTGCTGTAGTCCGGGCTGTGGTCCGGCCTGCTGCGAACTCCGCTGCAGGACCTGTTCCATCTGACCATTGACCAGGGCATGAAGATTGACCCCGGCCATCCTGGCGACGTGAACGACGGTGTTGACGGGATCGTGGATGAGCGCCTTTTCCCAGTCGATCGCCCGGCGCATGACATCGGCATGGGTCATGCCGGCCTGGCGGATGAGCGGCGTGAACTCCTCGAGCCCCTTGTAATCCTGCAGGACGCGGAAGCCGTTATCGACCTCCTGCTCCCGCTTGGTAATCGCCGCCTGCACTTCCCCGGGAAGGGTCGCGAATTGCGCCTTGGCTTCCGCCGACCAGCCGGGCGGAACCCGGCCGCCGATAGCTGCCGGCTGTTCGCCGCTCTGCGCTCGGCTTTGTACTTGCGGCGTCTGCTGCTGGGCGGCCAAAGCAGCGTTAGCTGCCGGCGCCTGCCCTGCCCTCGCCGCTGCGGCTTGCTCCTGCCCCTTGGCCAGGAAGCGGCCGTTTTCCCCGTCGCGCGGCTGGCCGGTTATATCGCCCGGTCCATTGCCTTCGACGGTGTCGATCGCCGCCTTCAGGCTGTCGCGGATGCTGACTGGCCTTTCGTCGAACGCGCCAAAATCTTCGCTGCCGTTGCCGGCCTCGTTCAGGTCTTCCATGTCCATGTCGGAAACTTCCTTTGTCGGGGATTGATGCCCGTAAAAACAAAAGGTTAGAGCAGTTTGTTCTAGGCGTTGTATTCGGCGTGAACCCGCCGCAGCTCCTTGCGGATCTCGGCACGATCGGTCTTCGGCTTCTCGATCGGCTGCGGCTTTTCGTTGCCGATCTCGACCACGCCGGCCGCTCGATAGGCCGAACGCAGCTTGGCCTTCGAGGTGTAATGCCTGCCGTCATGCATCGACTGGATGTCGATGCTGTCGCTGACGAAATGCGGCGCCGGCAGATCTGACTGCGCCGGGTTTTGGGCCGGCATGCAGTTGTGCGGCCATTTGTCGAGCGCGTGCCAGCCGCCGCAGACACGGCAATAACGTTCTCTCATGCTTCAACCCCAATCATTGATAGGCGGGCTGCTGCGCCTGGAACTGCTGCAAGGCCTGCGCCGCTGCCTCGCCGCGCGCCTGCTCGACCACGGCGCGATGCTCGATCTCGGCTTGCGCCACGCCAAGCTCGGCTTTCCGCTGTTCCGCACCGGCCTTCACCTCTGCCGTTTTCAGCTTGATCATCTGCTCGGCCGGCGGCTCCGGCGGTTGCTTCGGCGCGGTTGCGGCCTCGGAGAGCTGGGCGCCGACCTGCTCCAGCGTGCTTTCGAGCTGGCGCCCGGCCCTGAAGCCGCGGGCGGCAAAGAGCAGCGTCTCGAGCATCACGGGCACCAGCATCGGGTTCTGTTGTGCCATGGCGCCCGCCTGCTGCAGGAAGCCGCCGATCATCTGCACGAATTCCATGCGGCGCTGCTTTTCGGCGTCCTCGTCGGGCTCGATGGTCGAATCCGTTTCGATGTCGATCTGGAAGCCGCGAATGCTGTCATTGCGCAAGAGCTGCACGACCTCGTCGATCGTCGGTTGCTGCATCATCTGTTGAAGCTGCGGCGGCATCTCAGGTGGCGGTGGTGCGGGTTGCCCCATCTGCTCGGCCCGAGCTGCGGCCTGCTGCGCCGCCATCTGCATCTGCTGCATCTGCATTTGAACCTGCTGCTTCTCGGCCATGGTCGGCAGCTTGATGCCGCTGACGAGCATCAGCGTTTCCGGCTGGAACTGGTCGCAGATGATTTCGCCGGCAAGGCGGATGATGTCGCGGGCGAAGCGGGCAAGTTCGGACTGGCGGTCGCGGATGCGGATCGAGCCCCACTGGCTCTTGATGCGCTGCGCCGTTGCCGTCTCGGACGCCTGGGTATCGCCGCGGACGATGTCGGAGATGCCGGTGATCTGGTAGACTTCCTCGATCAGCTGCTTGCGGGCCTGGATGCAGGCGATGATCACCTTCTGCACCTCATCGATCGGCAGCGTCACGATGGCTTTCGAGCCGCCCTTGTCGGTGAAGGCCGCCCATTCCGGGATCGGCACCATCACGGTATCATTTTCCGGCCGCATCGCCTTCTCGATCGCCGGCGAGATCGCACCGTCGCCGGAGGGATAGAACACTTTCAGCCGCAGCTGGTCCGTCAGCTTGTTGACGCGCTTCGTCAAGAGATCGATCTCGTCGCATTGCTGCTGATAATAGACATAGTCGGGAACCGGGATCAGCGAGCTGGTCGACATCGTGCCGTAGGCCGGGCGCGGGCAAGGCCAGAAGTGTGTCAGATCCAGCGGCGGCTCCGACACTTCCAGCGCCACCGGCGCGCCATCGGCGATCCAGACGGTATAGTTCTCGCTCTTGCACCAGATCTCCCAGACATGGGTCTTGCCTTCGTTCTCGGCGCGCTCCGTCTGATTGCTGCCCTTGTTGCTGCCGGCGCCTTGCGCCTGGAGCGATGTCATGGCGTCAGGGCCGAAGCGTTTCTCCAGCTCCTCGTCGGTCATCGGCACGCGGCGCGCCACCCATGTCACATCCTTCCAGCGGCGGGCCGGCGAGTGCAGGAAGTCGGACCAGTGGACATAATCGATGCAGACGCGCTCGTCGCTGATCGCCTCGGGCGGCGCTCCGTCATCCTCGCCCATGCCGCCGAGGAGACCTTCGGGCAAGCCCCCATTCGCAGGCGGGTCGGAAGGCTGGACGCCCATGTCGAGCGGCTCGAAATCGGCCTCGTAACGCAGCCACACCGTGCCGCGGGCGCAGAGCAGGAAATCGTCGCGCACCGCCCGCATGATCGAATCGATATCGGCTTCGTCGCCCATATAGGCGAGGTTGCGTTCGACGAGCTCCGAGGCCATGCGCGCCACCGGCTGGGCGTCCTTGAAGCGACGCTCGACGACCGGCTGCGGCACCCGGGCATAGACGGCCGGCTGCAGCACCGAGGTGTTGGCCCACAGCATCGGAAACCTTCGCTTGGCCGCATTCGTCTGGTCCGACTGCTGGTCGAGATAGATCTTCTCGATCTTGACGCAGCGGTCGTGCCAGGATCTGAAATAACGTTGCGCGCGCTCGAGCTCCTGCTGCCAACGGGTGCCGACCTTTGCCAGGTCCCATTGCTGCCCACCCTCCAAAGCCGTTGTTTCGTCTTCCATCAAACACGCTCGCTGTAGGTAGGGGTGGTATCGGCAAATTCGTTGAAGGTCATCGTCTGGAAGGTCGGGAGCGCCTTGGCCTGCGGCTTCAGCGGTTCCGGCGCCAGGCCGGTGAAGATGATCGCCAGACCGCCGAAAGCATCCGCACCATGCGAAGCCCAGTTGTGCAGAGGCTCGTCGCGGAAGACACTCAAATCCTCGTCCCAGTCCTTGCGGTAGTTCCGCAGGCACTTGACGCCCTGGATGCAGCCGGCCTGGTCGAACTCGATCTTTGCCAGAATGCGCCTGGTGCCGTTGATGCGGTCGTGGACATAGGCGCGCTCGATCTTACGGACCGTGCCAAGGCCGCGGGCCTTGACCTCTCTCAGCATCACCTCGATGCGGGTCATGCCGCCGCGCGTCCATTCCCTGACCTTGATGTCATGCGGCATGTTGTGGACGCCATAGACATAATCATGTTCGGCCCCGCGCCGCTCCAGCTCGTCGAGCATGCCGTCCATGCCGGTGCCGGTATGCTCGAAATAACCGATCATCCGGACACGGCCGGGCAGCACCTGAAACAGCCAGACGCTGTTGGTATCGTCCATGCCGATGTCGGAGATGGTATGGACGGGATAACCGTCCACGTGCGGATAAACCCCGATGCGCTCTTCGGCATCGGCCACCGCCATCTGATCGGCGTAATAGGCGCCTTCGACGCTCGCTTCGAAAGCTTCGGCCGGCGTCGAGGGATATTCGCGCTTCATGTCGCCGAGCTGGGTTTCGGCCTTCTTGACGTACCAGGCCTTCTGCCGGTCCGTCAGCGTGATGCCCTGATCGGCCAGATTGCGGAAATACTTTGCGAAAGCATCGGTGATGATGACGCCTTCAGGCGCGATCGCATATTGCGGCTCCTTCCACCAGGGGAAGAAATGGAATTTGAAGTCCAGTTCGGTCAGCTTCGCCGCCTGGCGCTGCTTGACCTGGCCATCCTCGCAGAGCGTGTAGAAATGCCCTTCCTGGCCCTCCGCCGTGCTTTCGACGAAGACCAGCTGGCCGGCCTGCACGGTATTCAAAGCGCCGGTGCGGACTTCCCTCGCCTTGTCGGGATATTTCGCGCAAAGCTTCCCATATTCGGAAATATGAAGATATTGCAGCGTTCCCGAGCGCAGTGAGGTGCCGACACGGATGCTCGAATTATTGCCAAGCAGCAGTTCGGTCTGGTTGGCCCTGACGACAGGCACGGCGTTACGAATGCCGTCGGGCAGATTGTCATAGGGATATTTGATCTTGTCCCGGAAGATCGTCTGCACGTCGCCCAGCGTATGGGCGATGGTGCCGGCGCGGATATCCCGGTTGAAGACGCAGGCATCGAGCATGAAGATCTGAATGAAGGTCGTGAGACCCAGCTGGCGGGCTTTCAGCAGCACATTGAGGTAATGCATCTGCTCGAAAAAGGTCATCTGCGTCCAGTTCATCTCAAACCTGACGCGTTTGCCCGATTTGTCGGTGATCCAATAGAGGTTGTTCAGACGCCAGCGCCAGTCGGAAAACTGGTCAACGGCCGTTTGGAAGTCCGCGCGTCTTGCCATTGATATCTTCCAGCAACTGCGAAACCTCGCCGGTGACGACGCCATGGTCGGGCTCGACTTTGGAACCGTATTTCTTCGGCTTCAGTTTCTCGGCGACCCACTGACGGGTGGCGATGCGAAGCTGCGACCGGCGGATGGCTTCGCCATTCTCCTGCCAGCCGGTGGTCTCGCCGCTCGCGTTCTTCTTTTCGATCCAGTCGTCTGCACGATCATCGGCAATCTCGACCATCTCATCGACAAAGCCATCCGCCTGAATCTCGCGCGCCAGGGCGTATTTGGCCCGAAAACCGGCCTTGTCGTCATCGGCGAGCCAGGACAGCACGCTCGACATCGCCGGCATCGCTTCATCCCGGCAGATCGACCGGAGGCTTTCCCTGTCGGCGATGCGCTCGCAAATCCTGTCGGCAATCGCCTGGGTGAACTTGATGGGTCTGCCCATGAGGCGCCGCTTCTGGAGGGTTCTAGAACAGCGCGACGATGTTGGAGGCCGTGGTCCCGGTCAGCGCCACGATGGCGGCGTGAACCGGCAGGATCGTCCCGGCAGGCACGCTCCTGAAGATCACAGGATCCATGTCCCGGCGCGGCGCAATGGCAACGTCACCCGTCGTGCCGATATAAAGCGCGCGCGCACCGACGATGGCGGTATCGCTCGGCGTTACCACTGCAGCCCGCGAGGCCGGAGCAATCGAAGCGTCCATTGCAGTTCTCCTTGGAAGAGGCGAGCGCTACCCGGCCCGATCCCCAATGTGATCGAACATGAAAGGTCAGGCGGAAGAGGATGAGGGTCAATGATGATCTGGGGACGCCGGCCGGACGGTGACAGACACACCGATCGGAGGGCGGCGCCGACTTGGTCGACATCACCTTCTGGATTCAAATTTCGCAGCTTGGATTTACGGTAGTCATAACTGATTTGCCGGGGGGTGATCAACGGCTAATCGTGAGTCTCGCGTCAGTTCGAAACCGAGCCTGCTCGACCCGATGGTGCCAGATTGCTCTACCCCGCGCCGGCGGCAGATTTGTCGGAACACCGCCCCATACTCCGTCATCCTCGGCTCAGGTGTAAAGCCCGAGGATGACGGAGCAAGGGGTGGGCGCTGTGGAAAATCTGCGGTGGTGGCTCACTGACGCTGACGGATGTTATTGACCGATCAGCGCGGTCTTGGCCCGCCTCGCGATCTGGTTCGGCATGTCACCGTACGATCGGAGGGCGGCGCCGACTTGGTCGACATTCCCTCTTGATTCAAATTTCGCAGCTTGGATTTGCGGTAGTGATAAATGATCCGCCGGGGGGTGATCAAGGGCTTTTGATCACGGGTCATGCGCCGGTTTGAAATCGACCCAACCCGACCCAATCGGCGGCAGAACGCCTCACCGCTTTGCGAGCCTTCAGCTCCGGCGTACAATGAGCAGGCTGTTGAACAAACGGTGGAGAAGTTCAGTGAAAACCACCAGACTTTTTCTTTGCCTTGTCGCTTTTCTCGGCGCCACGTTCGCTAGAAACCCGGCTGATGCCGACGAGCTGGTTCACTTCGAAAGCGCGCCCATCAAGCTCAGCCCGTTTCGAATTCGTAAGGCCAATGAACAGGGAGAGAACCTCCCTCAACCGCAAGGCACGCCATTACTGGGATATGTGTCCCGCCCCCAGGGTGATGGTCCCTTCCCGGCGGTCGTCGTCATGCATGGATGCGGCGGCATGCGTTTGAGCGTCAAAGACCTATGGCCGAAACGGCTGGTCTCATGGGGTTATGTCGTGTTGGTTGTCGACAGCTTCACCACCCGCAACATCCAGGACACGTGCCAAAGCTATCTCCCCGATCGCGTCTTCGACGCCTATGGCGCTTTGGATTTTTTATCGAAATCGAGCTTTGTCGATATCAGCCGCGTCGCCCTGATGGGCTTTTCAGCGGGCGGCACGGCGACGCTGGAGGGAACAAAAATCGAAGGCAACGAACAGCTGATGGACCGCAAATTCAGGGCAGCGGTTGCCTACTATCCCCTCTGTGCGGCAAGTCAGGGCGATGCGACAGTGCCGACCTTGATCTTGAGTGGCGACCGAGACAATTGGAGCCCGGCCGACCGATGCCGGAAGAGGCTTGCCGGTCTGAGTGACAATAGCCCGCCCATCGAGCTCAATATCTACAAGGGTACCTACCACGATTTTGATGCCCCGGAGTTTAAGGTGGGGCGGAGGGTGTTTGGCCATATCGAAAAATACAATCCAGACGCCGCCGAAAAGTCCATCAGCAGCGTTCACACATTCCTTCAGAAATACCTCTCGAACTAACGCGCGAACTCGAAGCGCGCCGTCTGTCTGATGCCGGCCTCGCCGCCCGTGTCGTCCGCGAAGACGTCATCACGCGCGGCGGCGGCCTGCTGGTTGTGTGCCCGTTCGTCCCGATATCAGATGGTGCTCGGCCGCGCGGAGGTGGTGGATTGGCTGGCGGAAGACATAAACTCTTCGGCGGTCGGCAGTTTTCCCTGTGGGGTCAGGTCGTCGACGGCCTTGGGAAGATCGCGGCTCAGCCGATCCAGAATCTGCTGATGTGAAAGGCCGGTATTCGAAGCGATCTCGTTCAGAACGTCCGGGCCTAGTGCTTCGGCGAGCTGGCCGTCATTGATGTCGGCATTCTGGCCCGGCTGTACCCATGAGTCGATCTTGTCACCGTGACCGTTCTGCTGAAACGTCTTCAGGAGATCGCCCAGACCGCCGCTGACGATGCCGCCGGATGTCAGCCCGCCGAGCAGGCCGCCGAGACCGCCCGAACCACCCAGTCCGCCAAGGATGCCCCCAAGCCCGCCCGGCTGCTGGTTTCCCCCGCCAGACTGTTGAGGGTTCTGGATGCCCCGCAGGAGCTCCCCGATCTTGTCCCTGTTCTGGTAGCCGGCAACGGCAAGGACGGCGAGAAGCGCCTTCAATTGACCGCTCATCATGATGAATCCTCCAATGGTGCTTCAACAGTGCAGGCGGCCCAAAGCAGAGCGCTGCATGGGCAGCAATGTTCGGATTGCCCAAAGGTTCCGCGCCGGCCGCATTCGGTCGACGATCGCGAAGGCCGGCCGATTTTATTACTCACGCCACGGCTCAGATTTCCGGGCAGCCTCGCTGGTTGGCGAAGGTCATTCGCTCCGGTCCACGGCGCGTCATCCCCTGGACAACGATGCTGCGGGAAGACATGCGTATGATCTGCGCCCTGCGAAGTCCTTCGCTGCGTGCGATGTCGAGGGCATCGTCCGGATCGCAGCGTCGCCGTCCGCGCCGGTCATATCGGTCATATCGGTCAGGGTCGCGATCACGATCGTAAACGCCGAGTCCGCCGGGGCCAATACGCAATTCCAAGTCCTGCGCGGCGGCGATCGTCGGCGAGATCGTCAGCCCGGTTATCGCGGCCAAGCCGACTAGGACAAACTGAAGAGATTGACGCATAACTTCCTCCCACGGTGCTATCACCATCGGAGTAGCAACATCGCCAGGCGCGTTTTGTTCCTCAAGGCAAGAGGGCGTTGAATCACTCCGCAAGAACAGCCGAACGCGCCGCCACCTGAGCGGCGCAGCGACTGGCCGTCGATAAAAACCAATTAGTATTGACTCATCAATTAGCATACGCTATTGATTTCTCCATGACCGAAGCCGTTTCCATCACCGTCGTCATGCGCGCGCTTGCCGATCCCACACGTCGGGCCGTGTTTGAGCAGATCGTCAACGCCGATGAGATCACCGTCGTCGAACTGACGCGGGCAAGCAGCGTCACGCAGGGCGCGGTTTCGCAGCACCTCAAGGCGCTGAAACAGGCGGGCCTCGTCACTGAGCGCCCCGAGGGCCGGAAGGTCTATTACCGCGCCGAGCCGGAAGGCCTGGAGCCACTTGTGGACTGGATGAGCCATTACGGCGTCTTCTGGCGCGACCGTTTTGCCAATCTCAGAACTTTGCTGAAGGAAATCGATCCATGAGCGACGCCGCATTGAAGCCCGACACGCAAGAGATCGTGGTTGACGAGGTTTTCCCGCATCGGCCGGAGACGATCTGGAAAACACTGACCACGGCCAATCTGATGGGCCGCTGGCTGATGATGCCGGCGGGCTTCGAGCCGGTGGAAGGCAAACGCTTCACCTACCGGACGACGCCGGCCGGCGCCTGGGACGGCACAATTCACTGCCAGGTGCTGGAGGTGAAGCCGAACGAGCGTCTCTCCTATGCCTGGAAAGGCGGGCATGAGGGAAATACCGGCTACGGCTCCCCGCTCAACACTGTCGTCACCTTCATCCTGTCCGAGGTCGAAGCCGGCACCCGGCTTCGCCTCATCCATTCCGGCTTCGTCCTGCCCAGGAATGAAACCGCCTTCCAGAAGATGGGCGAAGGCTGGAAGAAGGTCGTGAAGAATATCGGCGCCATCGTCGACGAGACGGACTGAGGCGACCGACATCGCGCTTGCCGACGCAACATTTTATTGAGCAGCGCTTCATCAGGAGAAAGATATGAGCAAGCCTTACACCGGCGGATGCGCCTGCGGTGCGATCCACTATGAAATCGCGGCCGAGCCGATTGCGATGAACGACTGCCAGTGCCGCGACTGCCAGGCGACCAGCGGCACCGGGCACGGATCCTATCTGACCTTCCCAAGCCGGCAGGCGGTGAAGCTCGACGGCAAGGCGACGCATTGGGACATGGTCGCCGACAGCGGCAACGTCAAGACGCGCGGCTTCTGCCCCGCCTGCGGCACGCCGGTCTACCTCACCTTCTCTGCCATGCCCGATCTCTTTACCATTCACGCCGCCAGCCTCGACGATCCCACCCGATACCAGCCGCAGATGGTGACTTACACCGTGCGCGGCCTCGCCTGGGACCGGGTCGATCCGGCGGTGCCGAAATTCGAGACGATGCCGCCGATGTGACGCCGGTTCGCGGCCGCTCGAAACGCACAAGAGCGGCTGCTGCGCGCGGGCGATTTCGAGCGCCCGCTCAAGCTGGTGATGCCGGCGATGCCAGGAGAGTCAATTTCCGGCAAGACGCTCGATTGGTTCGGCCAAGTCGATCCAATGCGGGCGATTGTCCCACCAATGAACATGATCCGGCGCGGGAAAGGACGGATCGGCGAATGTGCCGCCGGCGATGACGACGGTGCCGGGAAAATATGTTCCGGATTTCGAAAATCCGCCCCCGCCGCAGATCCGGCAAAAGGCTTTCATCACATCCGGTGTGGTTTCGCCTTGCGGATACCACACGGAATATTCTCCGGAGACGACCCGGACATTTTCCTCGGGGAACCACACATTGTGCGCAAGCGCACTGCCGGATGCACGCTGACAACGCGTGCAGGTGCAGACGTGGTTGTGCACAGGATCGCCATCGACCTCCAGGGACAGGGCGCCACAGGTACACTTCGCATGAAAGATGGGCATAGGGGCAAATTCCGTGCTTCCTGACGGCAATCGATCCTACGACGCAGGAATCGACAAGGTCGATCATCAATTTACCCACGCTTTCGAATGCGACCAAGCGTCACCGGATGGAAGCGCCGTCGTCGCGGCGACGACGCATCGGCGTTTTCGAGAGATCCGGCTCACGCAGTCGCGCAAAAGTGTGCAGCGGTTTTGCGATAACGACATGCGTAAAAACAAGGACCTAAAGCGCAAGGAGCGAATCTGAAAGATTGCGACGCGCTTTAGAAGCGCTGCATGGCGGCGTCAAGGGAAGATGCCCGCCATTTTGAGCTTGTCGCAGAAGCTCGCTATGGCTTTCGCGACGCCTTGGCTGCAGGGAAACTTGAATGGTCGCGTGGCTTCCTGAGTCAGAATCGGCTCGCCCGTTGCGGCGTCACGGCCGGTGACATGCGTCGTCAGCAGGATGCCGCAGGCCGCGCCGGCAGCCTCGTCGATCGCCATCTGGACGTCGCCAAGATAGGCATCGCTGGGGACGTCGATGATGAAGGCCGTGAAATATCGCACGCCGCGACTTCCCGCCACGGCCTTGGCCAGGCTTGCATGCGCCTCGGAGACCCCAATCTCCTTCTCCGGCGGCCACATTACATCACTTGCAGGCCACGCCTCATCTTCCACGGCTTCGCCGATCGGCTGCTCACGCATATCCGCTCTCCATATCTTCGGTTTTCAGATGGCGGCCGCCGCGCCGATGTTCTTATTATGTTCTGATAACCAAGAGAGTCAAGACGGGTGTTTTGCTGTGAGTGTCCTTCCAGTGCAACCACCGGAGCGTGGTGCAGGATCAAGAGATCTGCACCCCGCTCCGGCCCTGTCTTCAACCCTCAATGCTTGAGCACGACCTTGCCCCGGGCTCCGGCTGCGACCGCATTCTGCGCCGCACCGATCTCCTCCAGGGTGAAGGTATGGGAAATCGGGATGACCAGGAGGCCGCGCACGGCAGCATCCAGCACGGCGTCGAGCGTCGCCGCGTCGGTGCGGTGGAAGAGTTCATGGATGGTGACGCGGTCTCCGGCATTGGCGCCTTCCGGCACCGGAACGATGCTGGCGACCGTACCGCCATCGCGGACATTGCCGATGAGGTTGCCGGCCACCGGGCCGGCCGCGCTGATCGCATAGGCAAAGTCCGGGCTTGCGGCGGGGAGCGTGATGTCGAGCGCTTCGCCGGCCAGTTCCCGGCCTTCGCCCAGCCGCTCGGGACGAACGCCGGCCACCGGCTTGGCGCCGATCTGCTTGAGATATTGGATGGCCGAACGGCCGACGGTGCCGAGGCCGCCGGAGACCAGAACCCGGTCGCCGGCCTTGACATCAAGCGCCTCGACGGCCTGGCGTCCGGTCAACCCGGCCTTGACCAGCGACGCCCCGTCTTCGAAGCTCAGGCCAGCCGGCAGCTTGGCAGCGGATGTGGCGGGAAGCACGCCATATTCGGCATGGGCGCCTTTGCCGTTTGCCGCGAAATCGGCAACGACCCGGTCACCGACCGCAAAGCCGGTGACGCCGTCGCCGAGTGCCAAGATGGTGCCGGCCGCGTCGCCGCCGATCACGGCCGGCAGCGGCAGCGGGATGAACTTGGCCATGAAACCCTGGCGGAGAATGAGGTCGAAAGGATTGACGGCGGAGGCTTCGATCTTGATCAGGATCTCGCCCGGTCCGGGCTTCGGCGTCGGGATATCGCCGATTTCGAACTGATCGACATCGCCGTAGGATTTGAGAAGGGCCGCTTTCATCGTGGATCTCCAGAACTGTCGTCGCGTTTGGGCGTGAGACCAGGCCGCCGGCCGGCAGCCTGGTATAGGCAGGTTCCTGCCGTCTTAAGCCGTGGCCGGACGACGCGCGCTGTCGAGCGTCCATGCGCCACCACCGGCAAAGGCGATGTAGAGGAAGATGAAGCAGAACAGGATGGCGACTTCGCCCATGTTCAGCGCCGGCCAGAAGCCATAGGGCATGTGGCCCATGAAGTAGGCGGCTGCCATTTCGCCCGAAGCGATGAAAGCGGCGATGCGCGTTTGAAATCCGACGAGCATCAGGGCCGAGGTGATCACCTCGATGGCGCCGGCAATGATCATGATGGTGGGAAGCGGATAGGGCACGCCCTGAATCGGACCCGGAAATTGCAGGAATTTCATGGTCGCGTGTTCGAGGAAGAGAAGCGCGGTGATGATGCGCAGGATGGCGAGGACATATGGCGTCCATTTGCTGGTATCGGTCATCGGGATTTTCCAAAGAGGGTTGATGGGAGGGCTCAGGCGACGGATGCCGCCTTCTTCAGTTCCTGGTTTTCTTTCCAGAGCTTCATCGACATGGCGAAGACGCCGTCGACATAGTTCCGGTAGACGGTCATGCCGGCCGGATCGCGGCCTGCCTTGGCTGCAAAGAACGCAACGATGTCGTCGGATTCGGTGACGTATCGGCCGGGCTCAAGCTGCGCGGCGGGAAAGCTCACCTTGTCGAGATGCGGCTGAAGCTCGGCGCGGATCTTCTTCTCGTGCTCGCTGTCGGAAACGAAGTCGCGGGTTTCGACGTCCGGGGCCAGTCCCGATTCCAGAAGAAACAGGCGAACCTTGAGGCAGAAGGGGCAGTTTTCCTTGAGATAGACGATCGGCTTGAACGTTGCGCTGGTCATTGCGCATCTCCTTTTGATTGAGGGGCGGAGGGAACATCGCCGAAGCGGAAGCTCGATGCGGTCAGGCCGCCGGCGAAGTCTTTCTGGTGATAGGTGACGGCGCCCGGCTCGTCCTCGGCCGCCCCCACCGCCACCATCAAGGGGATCAGGTGGTCCTCACGCGGATGCGCCGCGCGGGCGGCGGGCGCCTTCTCCCATGCGACAAGCCGTTCGGTGCGCCGGTCGAACGGCGAGCGGATCAGCGTCTCCTGCAGCCAGGCGTCAAAAAGACGGGACGGGCCGTGTCCGGCCGTGCCCTGTATCGCCGACAGGTTGTGGTAGCTGAGGCCGCTGCCGATGATCAGCACGCCTTCGTCACGCAGCGACGCGAGCGCCCGACCGACCTTGAGATGCAGCGCCGGATCGTAGCCGGCATCCAGCGAGAGCTGGACCACGGGGATGTCCTCGTTCGGATAGAGCGGCTTCATCAGGCTGAAGGTGCCGTGATCGAAGCCGCGGGTGGGGTCGGGCCTGGCGTCGATGCCGGCGGAGTGCAGCAGATCCTGCACTTGACGCGCCAGCTCGGGGGAGCCCGGCGCGCCATATTTGATCTGATAGAGATAGTCGGGGAAGCCGCTGTAGTCGTAGACCATGCCCGGGTTGCTGCCCGAAGAGACGGCAAAGCCCCTCTCCTCCCAGTGGCCCGAAACGACCAGCACCGCCTTGGGCAGATCCTGAAGTTCGGCCCGCATCTCGATCAGGGATTGCTCGAGCTTGTCGAAATTGCTGCGAAAGCCACCGGTCATATAGGGCCAGGGGCCGCCGCCATGGCTGAGGAAATAGGTGGGCAGTCTTGATGTCCTCACGTCGCCATTCCTTTTCGGCACCGCCGCTGCGTCTGGACAGGATCGATCGCCTCAGTCCGCCAGCCGTGTCACAGACTGTCTTGATTTTCCCTGGATTGATCAATTGGCTTTGCGAACATGCATCATTTCCTCTAGGTTGATGATCATGGACACGATGATCAGCCTGCGGGTGTTTTGCCTGGTTGCCGAGCTCAAGAGCTTCACCGCGGCGGCACGCCGTTTGAACCTGTCGCCGGCGATGGTGAGCAAACATGTGATGCATCTGGAGACGCGCCTGGGAAGCCGGCTGCTGAACCGGACCAGCCGGAGTGTCACCCTTACCGAACCCGGCGCGCTTTATTTCAACCAGACACGGCAGATGCTCGAAGGGCTCGACGAACTGGAAGCGTCGATCGGCAATGTCACGGTTGCGCCGCGCGGAACGCTCAAATTCAGTGCTCCGGTGTGGGCAGCCAGTTCAGGCTTTGTCGATATTCTGGCCGAATACAACCAGCGTTATCCGGATGTCAGCCTGGATATGGATCTGAGCGGCCGGATCACCAATCTGGTCGATGAGGGCTTTGACCTTGCCCTGCGGGCCATGTCGTCCGAACGGCTCGATCCGGGCCTCGTCGCGCGCCCCTTGGCAACGATAGAGTTCCGCCTGATGGCATCGCCGGATTATCTCAGGCGCTCCGGGCGACCCCAGAGCATCGCCGAGCTGAACGGCCACGCGCTGCTTCGCTATAATGGCATCAATATCAGCGAAAGCCTTCTCTTGGGTGGTCACAACGACCGGCATAAGGTCACCTTCCGCAATGTGCTGCTAAGTAGCAACGAGACGCTGCTGCACCTGGCGGCCTTGCGGGGAATGGGCCTGGTCTTCCTGCCGGAATGGCTGGTGGAGGAGGATTTGAAAGCAGGCCGGCTCGAAGTGGTGTTCCCGGAGACGCTCGGCATCAGCAACACGCTCCATGCCGTTTACCCGAGCCGGAAATACCTTTCCGCCAAAGTCCGCACCTTCATCGATTTTCTCGTCCTGCGCTCGCCACAGGTATTCTGACGCGCGCAAAACGCCCGACCGGACAAACCGGTTGCCATGATTGATTTGATGTAGCCTCCCTCGGCCACCGCATAAGTTCAACCTGAAGAGAGCTCGCTTGCTTTCTGCGCATATCGATCAGCCTGCTCTTCCTCGCCCATCGCTGCCAGCAGAAGGGAGAGATTCCGATACGTCTGCGGGTCAACAGGACGCAATCTTATGGCGGTGAGATAATGTGACTTTGCATCCGACAAAGCGCCTTTCTCGTGAAGAAGCACCGCCAGATTATTGTGGGCTTCCGCGTATTCCGGCGCCGACCTCAGTGCTGCGCGATAGTGTGATTCTGCCGCCTCCACGTCTCGCCCTTCGAGAAGCATCGCATAGTTGTAGTGAGCCTCAGCGTAATCCGACCTGACCTGCAGCGCCTGTCTGTACTGCGATTCAGCCTCTTCCGCATCGCCGTGTTTCTCGAGGAAGACTCCGAAATTGTTGTGGGCTTCGGCAAAGCCCGGTCGAAGTCGCAGCGCCTCTTGGAAGTGACGATGCGCTTCGAACCGATCCCCCCATTTGTCGAAAAGACCAGCGAGACGCAGAAGGGCGTCCACGTAGTCTGGTCGGCACTTCAGAGCCTGCCGATATTGTGCTGCAGCTTCATCAGGGCGGTCGGTTTCCTCGAGAAGTATCGCCAAGTTGTAGTGAGCTTCCGGATATTGCGGCCAGAGGCGAACGGCATCCAGGTAGCGGGCTTCGGCGGCGGTACTGTCACCAGCGGCTTTCAAGATCACACCGAAGTTGTTGTGCGCTTCCGGATAGTCGGCACGGAGCTCCAATGCTTTTTCGTAGCAAAGCAGTTCCTCTGCCAGCTCCCGCGCATCCGTGCCGGCGATCCCGGCCCCTTTTAAGAACCAGTCCTCGGCCGTCATCCGCTCTTCGGACCGTGCAGCAAGTGCCCTGTGGTTCACTGATACGACCCGATAGAGATGCCGCCTCGGTAGGTAGTCGCCTTTGAGCTCGAAGACGTCAACCTCGTGGAAGAGATAGACCGGCAGATCGATGAGATCGAGTACGGTCTGCGTGACGAAGAGGGTATCGGGCTCGGCACATGTTTCCACTCGCTTCGCGATGTTTAAGGCACGACCGATCCAGGCGTCGTCATCGTGCATTCGGGAGCACTCACCGAAGTGACAACCCACCCGGATTGGAAGGTCGTGCGCCTGGTCGGATGTCAAGTGACGTCGCCGTTGCTTCCAATAGGCGATTAGCTTCAACGAGAAATGGACGGCTACATCAGCAGATTCGAATAGATAAAGATGCCCGTCGCCTGTAAAGTTCTCGTGCCGTCGCCCGTATTGGCTGGCAAGCGTCTGAGACAGGTATCGATATTCCGCAATTGCGCTCGTGATCGTGTCGCGCGAAACCCTGTTCCAAACCGCTGAGTGTCGGACGAGGTCTGTGAATACGGCGGCAAAGTAGATGTCCATTCGCAACGGCCGGAAGTTCAAAGCGATCGTGCACCATGTTCAAACGCTTGCTGTCGTCGCTCAACCCAAGGACAACCATCATGCCACAGTACATGGTCGAAAGACACCTGCCGGGAATCACTCCCGATCAACTCAGTGCGGCGGCGTCCCGCGCGAAGAACGTCACCGCAGAGATGACCAGCCAGGGCAAGCCTGTGCGCTATCTTCGCTCGACATTCGTACCGTCCGAGGAACGATCATTCTGTCTATTCGACGCTTCGTCGGAACAAGATGTGATGGAGGCAAACGAACGCGCAGAGATCCCGCTGGTGAGAATTACCGAAGTTAAGCACATCTCTGCCGATGACGTGGTCTAACGCATCAATGGTCGACATAAGCGCAAACGATGTAACGACCACTTCGGGTCGACAGGCGCCAAGCGTAAGGCCAGGATTGGCCGAAGCGGACTAACGGAGTTAGCGAACTGTCGGCCGACCAAGCCAGGTCCACGACTTGCGATGCCGAACGGCTTTCCGCCTTGATTGCGAACCTCCTGGTCGAAGCCGAGTGCGGAAGACCGTCCTCGTCCGGAACGGGCCAATTGCAGTCGCGCGTCACATCGAATTGGATTCAGCCGATTGGCTTTACGTCTGTTATTTGATGCATGTCGTTGTCCCAAAACCGCTGCACACTTTTGGGCGGGCATGCATTCGGCATCGGCTCATCGCACGGTATAGCCGCGATATTTAGCATGAAGAGATTGCGCGTCAGGCGTGTTAGGGTCCCTTGTCGGGCTGAGCCTTCTGGCCGGTTGGCATTGTTGCCGAGTGATGACTTGCTCCGTGAGTCTCCGGCCCATGAGGGCCTCTCCATGCAAAAGATTCCCACAGCGCATTTCGAAGCGGCGAGCACTCTTGCCGTGGTGGTATCGTCCAATGAACCGCTGCTTTTCCTGTCCGACGACCAGAAGATCATCGCGGCGAGCGCATCCTTCTGCCGGGCCTTCGACATCGACCCCAAGACGGTTTGCGGCCAGAGCCTCAGCGACGTTGGCAACGGCGAATGGGCGATGCCCCAGCTTGCGTCACTGCTGACGGCCACCGCCTCGGGAAGTGCCACCATCGAGGCTTACGAAATCGACTTTCAACGGCCAAACCAGAAAACACGGCACCTGGTCGTCAATGCACGGACGCTCGATGACGGCGACATCGATCATATTCGCCTGCTTCTGGCCATCACCGACGTGACCGATGCGCGCGCCGAGGCTCGGCTGAAAGATGATCTCGTTCGCGATAATGCCATCCTGCTGCAGGAGGTCCAGCACAGGGTCGCAAACAGCCTCCAGATCATTGCCAGCGTTCTCATGCAGAGCGCCCGGCGGGTCCAGTCGGAGGAAGCGCGCGGGCATCTCCACAACGCCCATCACCGGGTCATGTCGATTGCGGCCCTGCAACGGCAACTCTCTACGTCCCATGGCGGCAAGGTTGAACTCCGGACCTATTTCACTCAGCTTTGCCAAAGCCTCGGCGCGTCGATGATCGCAGACCCTGACAGGCTTTCGATTCAGGTGGCGGTCGACGATAGCGCCGTGGCAGCGGATGTTTCCGTTCGCCTGGGGCTTGTTGTGACCGAGCTTGTGATCAACGCCCTCAAACACGCCTTTCCCGATGAACGAACGGGCGCAATCGTCATCTACTATCACTCATCCGGCAGGGACTGGACCCTGTCCGTTACTGACAACGGCATCGGCATGCCTGCAGGTCGCGATGCACCAAAGGCCGGACTGGGGACCGGCATTGTGGAGGCGCTCGCCAAGAGCCTGAATGGCGACATTCAGTTGAGCGATGCGGGTCCCGGCGCCGCCGTCACAATCAACCACCGGGAAAGCGCCGGTTTGCGAACCGACCTTTCTACGGCCGCTTAGGAACCGAATGGCTTGCGAAACGCTATCCCATCGGAGCCCACGCGGCTCACACCTCCAAATTGACCGAGTGAGCGATGAAATATGGCAAAGCGGTCGTCCTGGTCGTCGAAGACAGCATGATCATTCGGATGAGTGCCGTCGATCTGGTGCTCTCTGCGGGCTACGAAGCGCTTGAGGCGTGCGATGCGGACGAGGCAATTCGCATCCTCGAGGCGCGAAACGACATCGATCTGGTTTTCACCGACGTTCAGATGCCCGGCACGATGGACGGCATCAAAGTATCGCATTACATCCGGGATCGGTGGCCACCCGTCAGGCTGATCATTGCCTCCGGCGCGGCAATCCTCGAAGAGAGCGATCTCCCCACGGGAAGCAGGGCCTTCTCGAAACCCTACGACAACCACGCAATTACCGATGCGATGGCTCATCTGCTGTCGATCGGGAACACGACTGAGCTGGTAAGTTAGGTGTTTTTCGACAGTGGGGCTCTGGGCGCGTAGCGTCTTTCTCAAGGAGTACGCCGCGCCGCCCGAAACCTAACCGCAGGAACTGAACATTGACACAACCCGCAGCCGATAAGGTCCGCTTCAACTTTGTTACGCAATGTCCAAGGGATGATGGCTGCGGCGTTTTCGTCTTGCAGACGCTGACGGGCAAACCCTACGACCAGATTGCCGGCATGATCGATTGGGGCGTTCAGACCAATCATTACACAACGTGGAAGGAACTGCGCGGCGTCCTGACCGCGTTGGGCTGGCAGACTGGCGGATTACGCAAGGCAGAGAGCTGGGACGATGTTTGCGGCGTCGCGGTCGTCCATGTCGAAGGAGACCACTTCATCCTCTATGACGCCGATAACGGCGTCTTCTATGATCCGGGGCAACCCGATGGCCCCGATCTACAGAGCCGCCTCGTTCCTATGAACTACCTTCCAGTGCAATCGCCGGAGAGCGGTGCGTAAAAATGCAAAGCGCGTCCCCAACCTCCGTCATCCCAGGCTCGCGGATACGGAAAGACACAGCCGTCGAGCAGCGTACTCACCCCAAATAGGCAAATGAACCGAACCATGTTTGTCTCCAGCCGGCTTGATGCGAGGCTGATCCGGGGGTAATCCAGAACACAGCCACCCTCTCCTTCGACACCAATCTGAAACGACCCCATGGCGCACTCTCTCAACACAGCCCCATCGCCCGCCGGCGGCCCCAACCAGCCGAAACTTGATACGGACGACATCTGGCAGGCCCGCGTCGATCTTGCGGCCTGCTTCCGGATGGCGGCAAGGCTCGGCATGGAGGAAGGGATCTGCAACCACTTCTCGGCCGTCGTTCCCGGCTATGACGACCTGTTCATCGTCAACCCTTATGGCTACGCTTTCGCCGAACTGACGGCCTCGATGCTGTTGATCTGCGATTTTCACGGCAACGTCGTGTCGGGCAGCGGGCAGCCTGAGGCCACCGCTTTTTACATCCACGCCAGGATTCATAAAAACGTTCCCCGCGCCAAGGCGGCGTTCCACACCCATATGCCTTATGCCACCGCTCTGTCGATGACGGAGGGCGATCCCCTCATCTTTGCCGGGCAGACCGCATTGAAATTCTATGGACGCACGGCCGTCGACCGCAACTATAACGGCCTGGCGCTCGACGCGCGCGAGGGCGATCGGATCGCGGCCGCGATCGGCGATGCCGACATCGTTTTCATGAAGCACCACGGCGTGATGGTCTGCGCACCCAATATCGCCGAGGCCTGGGACGACCTCTATTATCTCGAGCGTGCCTGCGAAGTGCAGACGCTCGCCCTGTCGACCGGACGCCAGGTCCTTGCCGTCGCGCCTGAGATCGCCGAGGCGGCGTACCGGCAAATGCGCGAAGGAGACCCGGAGTCGGCCCGGCTCCATCTGGAGTCCGTGAAACGCGCGCTCGATCGCAGCGAGCCCGAATACAAGCGCTGAGCCCCGGCTTACGCGTGCGCCTGCCGCCAATGCGGATAGGTGACATAGGCGGTGAGCGCGCCTTCGTCATGCGAGCGGATGGTCACCGCTTCACCCTTGGGCATGTAGACGATCTCGCCTGGCCCGGCGGTGACTGTTCCCAAGTCCGTCGAGACCGATAGCTGCCCTTCCAGAACGATCATGACGTCGTCGACTTCAATCGTCTCGGTCAGGCTCTGGCCGGGCGCGTAGCGTCCATAGCCGATGGTGATCGGCCCTCCCTGCCGCTCATCGACCAGATTGCCGACGAAGATGTCCGCCTCCTGCCCGGGGGAACGCTCCAACGCCACGTCGGTAACCGCGAACTTACGGATTTTCATCGTCTTCCTCCATCGCCGCGTGCAGAGGTAGCGCGGAAATCCAGCGCTTCAAGGGCTGCGGCACTCACGCCGACATGTCCTCGTTCCAGCGGCGTTGCATCTCCTCAGGCGTGACCTGCTCGATGGTTTGCGACAACATCCAGCGATGACCGAAGGGATCAAGCACCTGCGCCACCCGCTCGCCAAAACTCTGGTCGGTCGCCGGGCGCAACATCGTCGCCCCGGCCGACAGCGCCTGCGCCAGTGCTTCGTCGGTCGACACCGTGTCCATGTGGAAGGTCACCGGCGAGCCTCCGACGGCATCGGGAGACAGGGCGCCGAAGTCCGGATATTCGTCTGCCAACATCATCAGTGTCTCTCCGAAACGCAGCTCGGCATGGCCGATCCGCCCGTCCGAAGGATCGGTCATGCGGAAGACTTCCGTGGCGCCGAAGGCCTCCTTGTAGAAGTCGATGGCCCGTGCCGCATCCTTGACGATGAAGTAGGCGCTCACTTTTCGGGCAAAACTCGGCATGGATGATCCTCCTTGACTGGTTCCTTTATTAACGTTACGTATCGTAAAGATATGAGTCAAGAGAGTAATGCAATACCGAAGAAACGAGGGCGGCCGCCAAGCGCTGCCGCGCAGAGGCGTGCCTTGGAGGCCGCCCATGAAATCCTGATGGCCGAAGGTTTTGGCCGCATGACGATCGAAGCCGTGGCGGCGCGGTCCGGTGTCGGCAAGCCGACGATCTACCGCTCCTGGGCCAACGCACAGGAACTGGCGATGGCCGCTCTTCTGGTCAACCGGCTACCGGAAGCGGAGGTTGGAGGGGGCACGGCGCAGGCGGCTCTCGGCGCGCAGATGAGCGGACTGGTGACTGCCTTTGCGAGCACGCGCGGGCGGCAGATCACGATGGCACTTGCGGCCGCCGACCCGGAAAGCGAATTCACCAAGGCCTTCCGCAATCAGGTGATCCTGTCGAGCCGCAACGCGGGTCGTGTCATCCTGGAGGAGGCTCTGGCTCGCGGAGAGATCGTTCCGCCGCCTGATATGGAGGCGCTGCTCGACATGATCTACGGACCGGTCTTCTTCCGGCTGCTGGTCGGCCATCGCCCGGTCTCGCCGGAGTTCGGCGATGCGATCGTCAGGACCGCGTTGCGGGCCGTTGCACCGTCGGACGCGTGAGACCCCCTCCCGTCGCGATGGGCGAAGCCGACATCCCGCCTGCCTGCTCACCGCCGCGCATGAAGGTGAGAACGCCGTTCTCGGCGTCGCCTGGGACCGGGTCGATCCGGCGGTGCCGAAATTCGAGACGATGCCGCCGAATGTGATGCCGGTTCGCGGCCGCTCGAAACTCAGAAGGGCGGCTGCGGCGCGCGGGCGATTTCGAGCGCCCGCTCAACTGGTGATGCAGGCGATACCCGCAGAGTTCAATTTCCGGCAAGACGCTCGATCGGCTCGGCGAGGTTGAGCCAATGCGGGCGATTGTCCCACCAATGAACATGATCCGGCGCAGGAAAGGACGGATCGGCGAATGTGCCGCCGGCGATGATGACGGTGCCGGGAAAATATGTTCCGGATTTCGAAAATCCGCCCCCACCGCAGATCCGGCAAAAGGCTTTCATCACATCCGGCGTGGTTTCGCCTTGCGGAAACCAGACGGAATATTCTCCGGAAACGATCCGGACATTTTCCTCGGGGAACCAGACATTGTGCGCAAGCGCACTGCCGGATGCACGCTGACAACGCGTGCACGTACAGACGTGGTTGTGCACAGGATCGCCATCGACCTCCAGGGACAGGGCGCCACAGGTACACTTCGCATGAAAGATGGGCATAGGGGCAAATTCCGTGTTGACTGACGCTAGTCGATCCTACGGCGCCGGAATCGATAAGGTCTATCATCAATTTGCCAAGGCCCTCGGATGCGACAAAACCGCCCCCCAAAAGGCAGTCGGATAGTGGCAAAGACGGATGGCAGGACGCCAATCACAGCATTGGCGTATCGAGGCCGCGAGCGGCCGGCCCCGTCCTTCGACGCCCCTGCGGAGGCGTCTCAGGATGAGGCTGGAGAGAGGTTGCAGCCTGGTTCGACGGGAAGCGCAGCCCCCTCATTCAGCCAGGGATCACCGCGCAAGAGCCGAGCCGGCCGGCTTCAGATCGGGATGGAGGCGGGAGAACTCCCTTACCGAGATCAGCATCGGCAAGAGGCCGCGACCGGGCTCCGTCAGACGATATTCGACATGCGGCGGCTGCTCGCCGAAGTTCCGCCTGGCGACAAGTCCGTCGTCCTCGAGCTCCCTCAGATGCTGCGTCAGCATTTTCTGCGAAATGTTTGGAATGTCTCGCAACAATTGCGACGTCCGCATCGTCGGCTCGGCGAAAAGGCGGAACAGGATCGGCAGCTTCCATCGTCCGCTGATCATCCGAAGCACCCTGTTCACATGTGCGACCGAGCCATCCGGACCAAGGCAGATTTCCCGTTCATCACGGTCAATGGGCACTTTTAAGTGCGTAATTGCGTCACTCATCATCCTGTCCTCATAACAATCAAACACTAGCACGGGAGTGACGGAATGGATCTGAAACTTGAGGAACGGGTGGCATTGATCACCGGCAGCAGCAAAGGGATTGGCGAAGAGGTGGCGCGCGGGCTTGCCCGCGAGGGCGCGATCGTCATCATCCACGGTCGCAACAAGGCCAAGGCCGAGGCGGTCGCGCACGACATTGCCGCTCAGGGCGGAAGTGCCCATGTCGTCATCGGCGACCTGACCAATGACGACGAGGTACAAGGCCTCGTCGATGAGGCGCAGCGGTTGGCCGGGCCGGTCGAGATCGTTATCAACAATGCGGGCGGCTCCGGCGAAACCGAGGACTGGAGCACGACCCGGCCCGAGACCTGGGCGGCGGGATATGACCGCAATGTCCTCGCGGCCGTTCGCGTCACCTCGCGTCTACTGCCCGGCATGCGGGAGGCGAAATGGGGAAGGATCATCAATATTTCCAGTCTCGCGGCATTGATGCCTGCCTCCAGGAGACCTGATTATGCAGCCGCAAAGGCGGCGATGATCGCGATGACCGCCTCCCTGGCAAAGGCTGTCGCCATGGATGGAATCACCGCGAATACCGTATCCCCGGGCACGATCCACAGCGTCAGCCTCGACGAAGCCTTCCGAAAGGTGGCGGTCGATCGCGGACTGGCGGCGCGCGCTCCCTGGGCGGAGGTCGAGCAGATGGTCCTGCCGATGTTTGCGCAGGTTCCGATGGGACGGGTTGGAACGCTCGAAGAGATTGCTGATGCCATCTGCTTCCTGGTCAGCCCGCGAGCCAGCTACATCACCGGCGCAAATTTGAGACTGGATGGCGGAATGTGGCCCGGACTCTAGCCTGTCCCGGCTGCGCGCTCCAGGCGATGCGGCAGAAAGGGGAGGAATTGCCTCAGGCTGTTTCGCCGAGGTGGCGCTGGACCCACTTGATCTCTTCCGATGCCGTGCGCCCGAAATGCCGTTTGAAGTCGCGGCTGAACTGCGCCGGACTTGCGTAGCCGACCGAAGCCGCGACCTCGGCGATCGTTCTCGTCCGGCGGGCGATCATCAATCTTGCTTCGTGAAGCCGCATGGCCTTGACGTATTGCATCGGACTGCTGCCGGTCAGACCCTTGAAATGGACATGGTAGGACGGAACGCTCATGCCGACGTCTCTTGCCAGATCGGCGACCGCGATCTCCAGGCCATAGTTTTCCCGCAACCAGGCCAGGCTCTGAATGATCTTTCCGGATCTGCCTTTCTGCTGGAGGGCGGCGATCATCGCGCCGCCTTGCGGACCGACCAGGACGCGGTAATGCAGTTCGCGCAGAATGCCGGCGCCGAGCACATCCGTCTCGACGCTGCTGCGTAGCGCCGTCAGCAGGCGCAGCAGGACATCCTCGATATCACCAGACATCCTGCTCGAGACGAGACTTCTCGGCTCGTCGCCTGGCAGGTCGGCATGTTTTTCCACCTGCAGTGCGATCTCGGCTGCCATCTGCATATCGAACTCGACATAGACCGCAAGCAAGGGCCGCTCGGGACTGGCGGTCGACGTCATCCGGAACGGGACGGGCAGCGACACCGCCAGATAATGCTCCTCATCATAGAGGAAGACTTCGCCTTCGAGGATGCCCTGCTTGCTGCCCTGCAGGACGAAAACCGCGCCCGGCTTGTAGAGCACCGGGATGTCTTGGAGCACGGCTTCCGTGCGCAATATGCGGACGGAGCTAAGCGCCGTCGGATTGTATCCGTGACGAGGGGCGAGACGTCCGGCCAGCTCGACCATCTCCCCTCGCCTGGATGGGCCGTGATCACCTTGCATAGGATTTGGCAACATATTGAGAGAATCCGCCATCGAAGCACGTGGTTCTTCATACTATTTGTCAAATCCTATCCTCAATCAAGGAATATCGCTGATGTCACGAAAGACCTTCTTCATCACCGGATCGAATTCCGGCTTCGGGCTCGCCATCGCTGCTGCGGCTCTTCAGGCCGGTCACAGGGTGATTGGCACCGTGCGCTCGCAGGCGTCGCTGACAGCGCTCGCCAAAACCCTGCCTGGCCTGCGGCCGGCCCTCTGCGACGTCACCGAGTTCGACCGGATCGATGATGTCGTCGGCCACGCGGAAGACGAGCATGGGCCGGTCGACGTGCTGATCAACAATGCCGGCTACGGCTATGAAGGCGTGCTCGAGGAGTCGCCGATCGAAGAGATGCGGCGGCAGTTCGACGTCAACGTCTTCGGCGCCGTCGCCGTTGCCAAGGCATTTCTGCCGCGGTTTCGTAAGCGACGCCAAGGGTTCATCGTCAACGTCACCTCGATGGGCGGCATGATCACCATGCCCGGCATCGGCTATTACTGCGGCAGCAAGTTTGCGCTTCAAGGCATATCGGAGGTGATGCGGGCGGAAATGGCGCCGTTCGGGGTGCATGTGACGACCCTTTGCCCGGGCTCGTTCCGGACGGACTGGGCCGGACGATCGATGGTCCGCACCGAGCGGTCGATCGCCGATTATGATGCCCTTTTCGATCCGATCCGCGAGGCGCGACAGGCCGTCAGCGGCAAGCAGCGCGGTGATCCCGCCAAACTGGCCGCAGCGGTTCTAGAGCTCATCGAATCCGACAATCCTCCACCGCAGCTTCTGCTCGGCAGCGACGCCCTCAAGCATGTGTCGGAGAGGATCGTTCGCCTGCAGCAGGAGATCGAGACGTGGAAGCCTGTCACCGTTTCGACCGACGGCTGACGGCGGAACATCAATCAGCCAGCCCTCATTGGATGATTTTCCCACCCTCGGCCGTCTCCAGTTTCCGCCTGAGCGCCTGTTCCTGTTCAAATGTCTTGTGCGGGAACTGTTCCCAACACCACCAGCGCGTAGGCACGGCCGGGGATGGGCTATTGCCCCAGCCTCCCCATTCCTTGCAGCGTATGCCGTCAGCATGCCGGTGCTCGCAATAATGCTCAACAATCACATTGGCGCCCGGTGCACTCGAATGGCCTTCGATGCTCATGGGTGCGCCGTCCTCCGTTTCCCGCTCTTGATGCTCTCATAGATCATTTCGAGCCGCCTTGAGGCGACGTAGGCACTGTCCTCGTATCCGGCCGATGGCCAATCCAGTCGATGGCTGCCGTCTGTCGCCACGATCCAGAACCATCGATTATCGACCACTCCGCCTGCCTGTGACCGGAATATCCTTCCGATCTGGGTATCGCCGTCAAAAGCGACATAATCGTCGCCGGGTTTCTCCCTCCAGGCGTGCCGCCATTTGTATTTGATTTCCCGGCCGCTGACATATTCCCACGATTTCCATGTGATTTGTTCTGGCATGCGTCGTCCTGTCCTCTCGCGAGGTATCTCTTTGACCGCATGGTTGATGGATGGCTCCCGCCCGAGCCGGTGAATTCAGATCAGCGTCGGTTCCGGATCGGGGTCGATCGGATCGATGATGTCAGCCGTGTCATTCTTGGGCGAACCCACATTGCGGCCGATCGGCCACATCGTCATCAGTTCCGCCGGGAACGGCTTCATCAAATCGGCCGGATCAGGCTCCGGCGATAGCCAGCGCTCGTAATCTTCGCGGTGCAGGACGACCGGCATGCGGTCATGGATCTGCGCCATCATCGCATTCGGCTCACAGGTCACGATTGCGAAGTTTCTGATGTCTACGCCTTCCGGGCTACGCCAAATCTCCCAGATGCCGGCGAGCGCAAAGGGCGAGCCGTCAGCCATGGCGATCGCATAGGGCTGCTTGTTCTTGCCGGTGCCGAAGATATCCTTCCACTCGAAGAAGCCGTTGATCGGCACCAGGCAACGGCGCGACCTGTAGGCCGAGCGGAACAGGCCGTTGGTACCGATGCCCTCGCAGCGCGCATTGATCGGCGGCGGGCGCCCTCCCGGCTTCATCCATGCCGGCATTAGACCCCAGCGAGCGCTGGCGAATACCGGCCCCATAATATCAGGTTCGCGGACCGTGTCGCGAATGATGATGGGATAATCCAGCGTCGGCGCGCCGTTGTAGCGCGGAAATCGGTTCCCGAGCGCATCGATCGCACCACGCTCCGCGAAGGCGAAATTGCGCACCAGTTCCTCAAGCGAGGTCTTGATATAGACGCGGCCGCACATCCAGAACTCCATCCTGCATATTAGATGTTCCGATTATGTTCTGGTGGTTCGAGGCGAGTCAAGGCCAGTCGCTACAACCGACGCCATCATCGCTTTCGCCCGCGTCAAGGTGAAGCCGGTCACCGCCTCGACGACGGCCGATGGCAGAAAACTGCATTCCGCTTGACAGCCTTCCTACTGGAAGGTAGATAAGAGCCATGAGCAATCTTTCGACGACGTCCGACGAGATCCTGACTTCTGCCCGAGCATTGATCATGACCGGAGGCTATAACGGCTTCAGCTATGCCGATATTGCTGCCGTCGTCGGCATCCGCAAGGCCAGCATCCATCACCATTTTCCCAGCAAGACCGACCTGGTCCGCACGCTTGTCGTGCGATATCGCGAAGATGCGGAGGCGGGTATCGCCGGCCTGGAGCGACAGGTGCGGGATCCTCTGGCACTCCTCCAAGCCTATGCGGGCCACTGGGCCCAGTGCATCGAGGACGCCAGCCGGCCGTTTTGCGTCTGCGCCCTTCTGGCAAGCGAACTGCCGGCGCTGCCGCCGGAGGTCGCAGCCGAGGTCAAGGCTTTCTTCCGCTTTGCTTCGACATGGCTGACCTCGGTGATGGAGCGAGGCTTGAAGGACGGCAGGTTGAAACTGTCGAGCGAACCGCGCGTCGAGGCTGAAGCCTTCATGGCCTCCGTCCACGGCGCCATGCTTTCAGCCCGTGCTTACGGGACCCCGGAGGTCTTCGCCACCATTCTGGCCCCCACCTTGCAGCGGCTCACTCCGACCGCCGCTCGATAAAGTTCCGGGCGGAATAAAAGCCCGGAGCGACAACGACGTTCAGCGAAACTACCAACTAGTAGGAAGAACGACATGATCAAGAACATCCTCCCCGCCCTCCTCCTGGGGCTCACCGCCGTCGCGTCGGCGGCCGTTCCGGCGGCGCCTGTCCATGCCGAAGACCAGAAACCCGAGCAGATCCATGTCAGGGGCAGCATCGTCAGCTACAGCGGCTCCGCTCTCAAGGTGAAGACCCGCGAGGGAGAGACCGTGGATGTGACGCTTGCCGATGGCTGGAAACTGGCGAGCGTCGCAAATGCTGCGGTCACCGACATCAAGCCGGGCGACTTCGTCGGCATCGCATCGCTGCCGAGCGCAGGCGGCGGCGACGGCGCGCTTGAAGTGCTGATCTTCCCGCCGGCGATGAAGGGTGCGGGTGAAGGCAGCTACGGCTGGGACCTCAAGCCCAACAGCAGTATGACCAATGCGACCGTCGCCGACGCCGTCAAGGGCGTCGACGGCCGCACCGTCACCGTCTCCTATCACGGCAAGGAAAAGAAGATCGCCATTCCGGACGGCACGCCGGTCGTGACCATCGCTCCGGCCACCAATGACGATCTCATTCCCGGCGCCGTCGTCTTCATCCCCGCCGAAAAGGCTGCCTCAGGCCCCCTCGCCCATCAGGTGCTTGTCGGAAAGAATGGCGTGGTCCCGCCCATGTGACCACGTCGTCGCCGGTCGTCCGGGCCGCCCCCGGTTCGACCGGCGATTTACCAGCGAATACCGCCTGACCTGCAGGCGATCGACCCGAACGACGGAGAACGTCGTCTCGACAGCAGCCCGGCGGTGCCGGGGCGGTTCCGAAAGCCCTGGAAATCCAATCGCGATGACGGACGCCGCCGCAGATGACGGTGAGCCGCCCCTATCAGACCAACACCATCACACACAGGAAAGAGATCATGATAACTACCGATCAAACCACCGTCGCGTCTGGCGACAGGGAAGAGTGGCTGACGCGCTATTACTTCACGCGGGCAGCCTTTTCCGCCATCTGGGTCGCCGCAGCCTTGACGGCCGGCCGCCAGTCTCTTGCCGTCGCCGCGGCCTTGCTGATCCTCTACCCGGCGTGGGATGCCGCCGCCAACCTCATCGACGCAGCGCGCAGTGACGGCTTGGCAAACAACCGCAGCCAGGCGATCAACGTCGCCGTCAGCGCGGTGACGACCGCTGCCGTGATCGTCGCCCTGACGATGAGCATGAACTGGGTTCTCGGCGTCTTTGGCCTCTGGGCCATCTTTTCCGGCCTGCTGCAGCTTGGAACCGCTGTCCGGCGCTGGAGGACCAATGGCGGCCAGTGGGCGATGATCCTCAGCGGCGGCCAATCCGCCGTGGCAGGCGCGTTCTTCATCGCCCAGGCGCAAATACCGGAGCCACCCTCCATCGCCAACATCGCCGGCTATGCCGGCCTCGGCGCCTTCTACTTCCTCGTGTCGGCCGTCTGGCGAAGCGTCACGCAGATGCGGCGAAAGCGACTCTGAGCCGACATGCGCCAATTGCGATGTGGCACCGTCGATCAGCGGGGACCAACTGCCCAGTCGGGGAATTTGCGATAGTTGCAGGCGTTCATTGAAAACAACGCCACATCATCACCGATTTCGTGGCGCGAAAGCTCCCATTCGAAGGTGTCACGGTCATCGAAACCGTAAGATAACGCCATCGCGGTCAACTCCATGAAAGGCCCTGGGGGATACAGGGTGCCGTACACTGTCGCCTCATTTCCCAGGAATTTGCCTTTGATAACTCTCTTGATCTCCAAATCTGCCCTCACCATCCGCGACGGAAAATTTTCTGTCAGCAGCAAGCCGGATTCGCCGATCGAGAGCGATTTCACGCGCGCCTCAACCACGATCTCCGCTTTCGCCAGCAGTTCATCCTGAGGAGGGCATCGCGGCAATCCGGCTGCTGGCCTTAGACCCATAACCAATAAAGCAAGAATTGCTATGAAGCTCAGTCGCATATGCGGGTTCAGGAACGCTTTCGGCATCGGTGTCTTTCCTTATGCATAGGCGTGTCTATTTCGTCTCGATTGCGTGAGGCTGAAACGAAATCCTGGGGATCCGGCCAAGACGGCCCACTCCGTGATTCCAGGCCTTGAGCCTGGGATCCATGCCGGCGGCTGATCGAGACGAGAGTGGATACTCGGGTCAAGCCCGAGGAGGACGGAGCGTGGGGTGGCGTCTGGACAAGGGCAGCGATGTATCCGGTCATGATCGGCGACGGCTCTCCGTTAAAGATGCGCGGTCCACATCCGGTAGCCGTTGCGTCATCCGACGGAATGTCATTCGCCACGGCCAGGCGCGTTTCCTCCTGCATCCACGATCGCCTGAACAACAAGCGCGATGCGTTTGTCGCGCATGCCGGGCCGAATGCGGCCTGAACGTTCGAGCTCGGCAAGCCCATGCAGGGCTGCCCAGAAGGTCTCGGTCACGATCTCCACATCGGCACAGAACGGCGACACGGCTGCTGCAATGGCGTCGAAACCGGCCCGAAGTTCCGATCTCGTTTCAGCCTCGGCGAACTGCAGTTGGGTCGGCAGGATAAACATGGCCTCGTAGAGTGCCGGGCGACTGAGTGCGAAGGCAAAATAGGCCATGGCGACATCCATGAGGGACTCTCGTTGCCCGTTCGCCCCGCCTGCCGCTTCCCGAAGAACGGTTGCGAGCTCCTTGAAGCCCTCGACTGCAACCGCGGCAACGATGGCGTCCCTGTTCGCGAAATGCGAATAGAGGATTGGCTGGCTGTATTCGATCTCCTTGGCCAGGCGGCGGATCGTCACGGCATCCCATCCTTCGCTCTCCGCGACGGCACGTGCTGCCGCGACAATGCGCTCTTCGCGCCCTGCCCTTTCCCGGCTTTTTCGCTCTGCGATCCCCATTGCTCAATCCCCATTCCCCTGCAGGCCCAGCACATCAAAGATTATACCAATGCTTGACTAACTAGCAATGCTAATGCATTTTACCTAGCAGTGCTAGTTTTTGTATCCACGATAGAAGGATCGTCTCATGCTTTGGTTTGCCAACGGGGCCGGGTTGCTGCTCGCCCTCGCTATTATCGCAATCGGCACTGGCTATATTGCCAGCCCGACGACCATGATGCGCAGTTTCGGCCTGCCGCTTCCCGAAGATGGCCCAAACGTCGCTTGGTGGCTCCGCCTCAAGGGCGTTCGCGATATCGTCGCGGGATTGCTCGTGCTGGCGTTCATGATGTGGGGTGCAGAACGCGAGGCCGGCATCGTGCTTTTGATCGAAGCGATGATCCCTGTGGGCGACATGCTGCTCATTCTCGCAGCGAAAGGTTCCACCAAAAGCGCCTTCGGCATTCACGGCCTCACGGCGGTGATCATGGTCCTGGTCGCCATCCCCATGATGATCGGGGCGCACTAAGATGGTTCACGTTCTTTCAATCTGGTTCCTGGTTGTCGCATTCTCCGGCGCAGGCCTTGTCAACACGATCGGCACGTCGGGGACGCGAAGCGATTTCGCCCGGTGGGGCTATCCGCGCTGGTGGGGTATCGTGACGGGTGGACTGGAAATTTTGAGCGCCGTCCTGATTGCGCTTCCTGTCAGCCGCTTTGTCGGCGTGGCGCTTGGGGCGGTCATCATCGCGGCTGCGGTTTTCACTGTTCTCCGCCACCGCGACCATGCACATCTTGCGCCGCTCAGCGTCTTTGTCACCCTGATTGCTGTTGCCGCGATCTCATCTTGAGCACTGCCGGAAAGGCGCTGCTAGGTTACGGCGAACAGTTGGCGATCAACAGGACGAGCACGATCCTCGTTTCTCGAGCCTCTTCTCCATAGGAACGCTTTGTGCCTATATTGGCGCTGCGCTGAGCACACCACGCCGCAACGGCCCGCGGTTGCCGCAAGCGTTCTGGTCATTGCCAAACCGGTGGGTACAGTCTGTCGTGAGCGCTACACGGTATTTGCTGATCTTGCCGCTGATGGCGGTCGTCGCCTACGTGGCGCTCGTGGGTTTGATCTATCTGTCTCAGCGAGCCCTGCTTTACCCCGGAGCCGGCGCCACACCTGCTCCGGAGCACGCGAGTTGGGGCGAGACGGTCCACATCAAGACGCCCGACGGAGAGATGCTTCAGGGACTGTACAGCCAGGGCGACAGCGACAAGCCCTGCGTGCTCCTCTTTTTCGGAAACGGTGACCGCCTCGGCAATTACGCGTTTCTCGCCCAGGCGCTGACCACGCGGAGGATTGGATTGCTGGCGATTTCCTATCGCGGCTATCCCGGATCGACCGGCTCCCCCAGCGAGCAGGGCCTGCTGACAGACGGGATCGCCGCGTTCGACTGGCTTTCGGCACACGGCGGAAGCGAGATCATTGTGCTGGGCCGGTCACTTGGCACTGGCGTCGCCGTGAATACCGCCGCGAAGAGGCCGGCCGCGGGCGTCATTCTTGTGTCTCCGTACCTGTCGGTACTGTCGGTTGCGCAGACGCATTATCCGCTCCTCCCGGTCGAGGTTCTTCTCAAGGATCCCTTTCGCTCGGACCTCAACATAGGCAAAGTAAGACAACCGAAGTTGTTCCTCCACGGCCGGCTTGATGATAGCATCCCGCTTTCTTCAGGGCAGGCGTTGTACCGCATCGCACCCGAGCCCAAGCGGATGTTGATCTATGACGGTGCGGGTCACAACGATATCTTGAATGATAGAATGGTCGGTGACGTCATCCGTTTTGTGGAAGCGCTGAAAGGAAACCGGCCCTAAATCCCGTCACGGACCGGAGCGGTTTCCCGGTCGCAGTGGGAGGCAATGCCCGGGAGCGGCTCGACCCGGATGTGGCGAACTTCGAAAAGATGCCGCCGATGCCCTGAGGTTCGGCCGCGACCGGCAATCAGCAATGCACCGTCGCCTCAAGCATGCGCCGGACGCCAATGAGGATAGGTGACATAGGCGGTGAGCGCGCCATCCTCATGCGAGCGGATCGTCACGCTCTCGCCCTTCGGCATGTAGACGATGTCGCCCGAACAGCGACGTATCCTGACATGACTGGGCGCCCATCAACACCGACTTTTGCCCCCACGATTTCGCCCATGAAAGCCTCGCCGAGGTTCGAACTCGCGCTCTCAATTTCCAGCCATCGCTTCTGCCACCGCAGCGTCGGAGATTTCCTTTGCCACCTCTGATATCAATGACCTCAACCACCGATGAGCCGGATCGTTTCGATAACGGACATGCCATGCCAGCTCTACCGGGAAGCTGCCGAGATCGACCGGCGCGGGCAGGACTTTGAGACGCGGGTCGCGGGCAAGGCGATGGCAGATCAGCCGGGGCAGCGTCGCGCAATAGTCGGTGACGGCCACCATTTCCGGGACCGCCAGGAAATGGGTGACGGAGACCGAGACGTCGCGCCTGAGACCGGCCTGCTGCAGCATCTGGAACAGGCCGACGCGCATCCGGCCGGGCGGAAGCACGTTCACATGCCGCAGCCGCTGATACTGTTCCTCGGAGATGCTTTCGGCGATCTCGGGATGATCTTTGCGCACGACACAGGCCAATCCATCATCCATGAGATGCTGCACGACCATGTTATCAGGCGGCTCGACGATCCGGCCGATCACCATTTCGGTCGCCCCGGATATCGCGCCGGTCTCGGCCAGATCATTGCCGAAGGGTGTCAGGCGCAGCCTGATCCCGGGAGCGCATTCGCGCAGCCGCGCCACGATCACCGGCATCAAGACAAACTCGACGTAACTGTTCGGGGCGATGGTGAACTGCCGTGTCGCCCGCGCCGGATCGAACGCCTGCTGGCCGAGAATGCCGTCATCGAGGCTCGCCAAGGCCCCGCGGATCACCGGAGCAAGTGTCTCTGCCATCTCAGTCGGCCTCATGCCGTAGCGCTCGCGGATGAAGAGCGGATCGCGCAATGTCTCGCGAAGGCGGTTCAAGGCGTTGGAGACGGCCGGCTGCGTCATGCCCAGTTGTTCGGCCGCACGCGTGACATTGCGCTCTTCCATGAGCGCCACGAAAACAGGCAGGAGGTTGAGGTCGTACTTCATCCAGATATATTGCTGAACGCATAACTGAAATCAAAGAAATAAATTTCCGGAATGAGAGCCGCCGAGGCATGATCCCCTCATCGAAATCAACCGATCACATCTGTCTCGAAAGGATCTCCAGATGAAAATCCTCATGGTTCTCACCTCGCACGACCAACTGGGCAATACCGGCCGGAAGACCGGCTTCTGGCTCGAAGAATTTGCCGCCCCCTATTATGCCTTCCTCGAAGCCGGCGCCGACATCACCGTCGCATCGCCGAAGGGCGGACAGCCGCCGCTCGACCCGAAGAGCGACGAACCGAGCTTCCAGACCGACCAGACCCGCCGCTTCCATGCCGACCCGGATGCCCAGGCCGTGCTCGCCTCGACCGTGAAGCTCGCTTCGGTCTCTCCCGAAGATTACGACGCCGTGTTTTATCCGGGCGGCCATGGCCCGCTTTGGGATCTGGCGGAAGACAAGAATTCGATCGCCCTCATCCAATCGCTCTATCAGGCCGGCAAGCCCGTCGCCTTTGTCTGCCATGCCCCGGGTGTGCTGCGCCACGTCAAGGCTGCCGACGGTACGCCGCTGGTCCAGGGCAGACAAGTCACCGGCTTCAAGAACTCCGAGGAAGACGGCGTCGGTCTGACCCAGGTGGTGCCGTTCCTCGTCGAGGACATGTTGAAGGAGAACGGCGGCATCTATTCCAGCGGCGACGACTGGTCGTCCTATGCTGTGAAGGACGGCCTGCTGATTACCGGGCAGAACCCCGGTTCATCGGTTAAGACCGCCGGCATTCTGCTCGCCGCCGTGACGGCGGCAAAGGCCGCTTGATCACCATTCCTTGTGATAAAGCCAAGGGCGCCTGGGGGAACCCGACGCCCTGGCCCGCCCCGCCCCGCAGAAGCGTGACGAACATCGGGAGTGTTGTCCATGGAACTGCATGCTGCATAGCAGGCACGATCTCTAACCCAACCGGATGATTGCAATCCCTGGTCCGGCTTATAGTTTACAGGTTTCCGGCGACTCCACGCTAAATAGTCGTCGATTGGGGCTCGATCTTCGCGACGACCCGTTCTCTTAAAGATCATGCCCGAAGCAAGCAGATGTGGCTGGCGCAAAGGAACGCTCATGGCTGAAGCAGCCTTGAGCGGTCCGATAGGCTCCATGGCATCGGATGATGTTTGAAAGATAACGACATGCGCAACACAATGGCAGCCGGTCTGGCCGCCATGATCGCCATGTACTTTCTCGGCGGCATGAGCGCGAGACATGAGATCTTTCCTTGGCCACAACTTTCCGCGCTGAGGAAAATGGTTGGCGGAGAGAAGGCGGCGGCTCCAAGTCGTTATACTTTCGACGACAAGGGAAGACTCACCGGGGATGAATCAAAAACGCCTGTGACCTGCCCGATTCAGACTGACCGAACTGCTGTCTTACTCATTCTTGGCCAATCGAACGCGGCCAACGACGGTGGACAACGGTACAGGTCAAAATATGGCGCGCGCGTTGTAAACGTCTTTGAGAAACGGTGCTTCATCGCGGCGTCGCCACTTCTTGGATCGACCGATACCAAGGGAGAGTACTGGACGCTTCTTGGGAACAATTTGATCGCGTCCGGACAAAATGACAGCGTCATCCTCGCAGCTCTCGCCTATTCCGGATCTGAGGTCGCACGATGGGCAACAGGCGGTGACCTCAATCCTGTGCTGGTCGATACAATGAAACAGCTTCAGGGTTCCGATTACCGGATAACGAGCGTCCTCTGGGTGCAAGGAGAGAAGGACCTCGTTATCGGCACCACTGCGGAGACCTATCAGGAACATTTCATGTCGATGGTTGACACGTTGCGTCAGCACGGCGTCGAAGCACCCGTTTACATTTCGATCGCATCGAAATGCCTCGAACCGAGCAACGGCGGCTTCAAGGAGCATATTCCAGACAATGCGGTAGTACGGGCGCAACTGGCCCTGTCAAAAAGCGGCCATGGTATCCGAGAGGGCGTAAATTCTGACGCGTTACTCGATGCAGAAGACCGCTACGACGATTGCCATATCGGGGGCACAGGCGCGGAGAAAGTGTCGCGGGCCTGGACGAACCTTCTGCGCGGCGATCGCCATCTGGAAACTCGCGATAATCCTCCCTGAACCGGTTTTCGCGCCTTCGCGAGCGTCGGGCCTCGGGCTCTGTCCGGTATTCGACACCTTGTCACTTGTGCCCCCGCAAGGCAGGGCGCCTCGTTAAGAGGCCGCCCTGTTGTTTGTTTCTTTTGATGTTTAGAGTTTTCCCTCTGCCAGCAGTTCGCGGGTCCGCTTCAGCGTCGACAGCAGGGCGGCCTTGTAGCCCATTTCGCTATCGAATTGCGCCTGCTCGGCCTGCTCTTCCGGGCCGTTCGGCTGTTTGCCGCGCAGGCCGAGATAGCAGTAGAAGCGCAGCTGCAGCTGACCTTCTTCATCCTCGAAGAGCTGGTTGATGATCGCTCCCTCGCGTGGCCCCGTTGCCTGAAAGAAGGTGACCTTGCTTTGCCGTTCCAGGGTGATGATCTCGCGCAGATCCTGCCCGCCGATCGTCGCCTCGCGCACAAAGTGGGTCGGGCTTTCCTCCACGACATCGCAGCGGGTGCAGAGACCGGCGGGAAGAAAGAGCCGGGCGTCGCGTGCCTTGAGTTCGAGACCTTGCCAGGCCTCAGCGCGCGTCAAAGGGGTTTCGCCTTCCGGGTTCACCGGAACGGTGGCTGTGGAATAGATCATGGTGATCGTCCTTTCGAGATCTGTCGCCTGCGTCAGGCGGAAGCAACCGTTTCCGCGGCGAAGGCGCGATAGGAGCGCAGCGGGCGTCCGAGCAGCTTTGTCAGGCGGTCGACGTCGCCCGCCTCAGGCAGCATGCCGTCAGTCAGGAACCGCTCGCCCATCAGGCGCATGTCGTAGGCCATCCAGGCGGGCATGAACTGCTTGAGGTTCTGCTCGAAGCCCTCGGTATTGTCGCCGCCGTAGTGGATCGGGCGGGCGAGCACATCTGACCAGATGGCAGCGATATCGGTTCCGGTCAGTGTCTGCGGACCGACGAGGTTGATCCGGTCGAGCGCCAGCGGCTCTGTAGCCTGTTCGCGGCGCAACAACTCAATCGCGGCGATCTCGGCGATATCGCGAACGTCGATCATGGCGAGACCCTTCGGCCCGATCGGCATCGGGTAGGCGCCGTAGCCGGTGATGACGTCTTTGACCGTCAGATCGTTCTGGATGAAGTAGGCCGGGCGCAGGATGGTCGCCTTGAAACCCATCTGCTCGATCATCCGCTCGACGCCGAACTTGCCGGCGAAGTGCGGCACGTTCACATAGAGGTCGGCGTGGATCACCGAGAGATAGACGATCCGCTCGATGCCGGCCGATCGGGCGACGTTCAGCGCAATCAACGCCTGGGTGAATTCGTCCGGCACCACGGCGTTGAGCAGGAACAGCGTCGATACGCCTGACATGGCGTTGCGTAGCGAGTCGACGTCGAGGAAGTCACCCTGCACGACGCTGACATCTGCCGGGAAATCCGCTTTCGATGGGTCGCGGACAAGAGCGCGGACATCGGCGCCGCGCTTGACGAGGTGTTCGACGACTTGGCGGCCAACATTGCCTGTGGCGCCGGTGACGAGAATGGTCATGATCTTTCTCCGTGTTGGGTTTGCTTGACACGTCGAATATGTGTGGTTCACTGGCAGCCCGATAGACGGCGATTTTAGACAGACCGTCTCGCTGGTGGAACAGACATGGACCTTCTTGCGCTTGCCGATTTTAATCTCGTTGCCCGCCATGGTGGTTTCGGCAAAGCGGCACGGGCGACAGGCCGGCCGAAGGCGACGTTGTCACGGCGTGTCGCCGAGCTGGAAAGCGGTCTCGCTTTGCGGCTGTTTGAACGGGGCGCGCGTAACCTGAAGCTTACCGAAGAAGGACGGGCGCTGTTCGAGCGGACGGGGGCGCTGCTTGCCGAACTGGACGAGACGGCGTCAGCGATTGCCTCCGGCGGTCAAAAACCTAAGGGAAGATTGCGGATCAGCGCACCCTTGCATTTCTCCCAGACCGCCATGGGGAGGATTGCCGCCGGCTTTGCCCTCCAATATCCGGAGGTGAGGCTTGAGGTGACGAGTGAGGACCGGCCCGTGGATATGATCGAGGAAGGCTACGATCTGGTCATCCGGGTCAATCCAGATCCCGACGAAAGCCTGGTCGGGCGGGTGTTTCTCCGCGACCGGCTGGTGGTGGTGGCAAGCCCCGATCTTCCCCGCCCGACCGGCGGGCTTGCCGCTCCCGGCGTTGCGCGCGGCGCCGGCGAAGCCCAAACATGGCACGTGAAGACACCCGGCGGCCTGTCAACCATCAGGATCGAACCTGTGCTCAGCTTGGCGACGCTCATCATGGTCCGGGATGCGGTGCGCGCCGGCGTCGGTGCAGGACGCCTTCCCATTTCGCTGGTGAGCCATGACCTGGCTGACGGCACATTGGTCAATTGGGGGGATATCGACGGCCCCGAGACCGCTCTCTGGACGCTCTACCCCTCCCGGCGGCTGCTCAGCGCGCGCGTGTCGGCGTTCCTGGATTTTCTCAAACAGGCCTTCCCCAATGGGACGGCTGACGAATTAGCCGCCTATATTGGCAGGTGATGACGGCGCTTTGCCGGTGTGGCGGGTCTGGCCTAGGACCGATCGACAATACGCCTAGCGGGATTTGTCGAGCGCTGAGCAATCATCCGAATTCAGAAGCTCCATTTCTACACCCATGCAGATATTCCCGCCTAATCGGATGATCTTGTGGGGCTTATATCACTAACCACCAGCATGAGCCGCAAAGACCGGGGTCATCGCTTTCGACGTCAAAAGAACGTTTCGCGACGAGCACGCAGCGGTTATTTACCCGCCGAACGCCGCGCGGCTTGTTGGGCAGCATCGGCTTGATGGCGGTCCATTCAGAATCGCTGAGTTCGTAGCGCATGATTCGAGGCTCCGGTTTCCGAGCTTGAATCACGGCTCGGGCAGCACTATCAACAGGTAGTGGTTCGCGGCGGAGTCCCTAACGCTCTGAATCTGCTTCCGGTTTCGGCGCAATAACGGACATGGCCAGACTTGTTGCCGGTTCGACCCGGTCACGAATGACCCAACAGCGACATTGGCCCTAGCGGCAGCGTGGCGGTCCATGGCCACCGGCCTCCAATTCCACGTCCGACACGTTAGCTTAGATGCGTCGCGTGAAGGCGCCGTCAACCACCAGATTGGCGCCGGTGATATAGCTCGCCGCTGGGCTCGCCGTGAATGCGACGACGTTGGCGATCTCCTCCGGCCTCGCCATGCGGCCCATCGGGATCATGGCAACCGCATTGCGAAAATGTTCGGGTTGCTCGCTCTTGATTTGATCCCAGGCACCACCGTCAAAGAACGTCGAACCGGGGCTGACGACATTGGCTCGGATACCCTTGGGTGCGACGGTCCGGGCGAGCGACTTGATGTAAAAGTGCAGCGCAGCCTTTATGGCGCCATAGGACACCTCTGTGTAAGCATTGAGTTCTGAATCCTCGACTCCCCCAATCGAGCCAATGGCGACGATGCTCCCCGCCCGTGATCGCTCAAGGTGCGGCATAACCGCCTCAACTGCCGTCACAGTGTGGATCAGATCGACGTCGAAGGCCGACTGGAACGCCTCGATACTAAGGCCGAAAGATAGGGCGCTGGCATTTGCCACCAAAATGTCGACACCGCCAAGCGCCGCCGCAGCGCTTTCAACCCAGCTCCGAAGTGCTGCTGGGTCTTTGACGTCCACGGACCGGCCCCAGGCCTTGCCTCCCTTGGATTCTAGCGCCTTGACCACGTCCTCAACGGCGTCGCCGCTGCGGGCACAAATCGCGACGTCGGCTCCCTCCAACGCAAGACGCTCAGCGATGGCAAGCCCAATCCCCCGAGTCGAGCCGGTTACCAGTGCCTTTTTGCCAGTGAGATGCAGATCCATTTCATGGCTCCTCTAATCCGATATCCGTTGGAAATACCGCTTTGTCAGGGTTAGGATGTTCTCTGCAGGGGAACGCGGCAAGACCGAATCGGCATAATGGTCATATGAACGGCAGGATGCCATGATCGGTGATGCTTTCAGTTTTGGTGATGATCTCGACTGGTAAGCCGGCAGCGGCAAACCTGCTTGATCGGCAACTCCGCTTTGGCACATAGCGTCGTTTCGCTGCCACGCAGCAACGCGTCGGCCATTGGGGGTATAGCGGACTCTGTCAGGCTGTCAGTCCAGCAGATTTATGAGTTCACGGCCTTATGCAATTACGCCGGAAAGGCGCAGGCTGAGCGGCATTTCGATTCCAAAATAACAGGCCTTCCCCAATGGCACGGCGAATGAGCTGGCCGCCTTCATCGGCAGGTGATGACCGCGCTTTGCCGGCCTCATGGATGAGCCCCGCGGCACACGATTCGTGGAGCGCGCCGCGGCTCAAATGAGATGACGGAGGGTGGGCGCGTGCTTTCGGGGGAAACCCACCGTCGAAGAAAAAGCTTTCCTGCATAATTCCTCGAATCAAAGCCGATTTTAGAGTATAATTCGACAGTTTACCTAGAGGGCTGAAACGCCCTTGCGCGTCGACTTCGACGCGCGGTGCTGTAGAAGGAAAGATGAGCCAATGAAAAGGTTAGCAATCGTTACCCTGTCGCTGGTGACGGCGCTGACGAGCGTCCCGCCGGCCATGGCGTTTCCCACCATTGCCATGCCTAAGATCGAAGCCGCAGAGGCGCAGCCGGTCCAGTACAGACATCACGGCGGCGGCCACGGCCATGGCGGCTACTACGGGCATGGCGGCTACTACGGGCATGGACACCACGGTAGTAACAACGGCTGGGCCTGGGGACTCGGCGGGCTCGCGGCCGGCGCAATCATCGGCGGAATGCTGGCGCAGCCCTATTATGGCGGAAGCTACTACGGTCAGGGCTACTACGGCCAAGGCTACTACAATCAGGGCTACTACGGCCAGGGCTATTACGGATCGCCCTATTCCGGTTTGAGCTACTACGGGTCGACCCTTTACCGTCCGCGCTACTACGCGCCGCGCTATTACCGCCAGGTCTATAATGGCGGCAACGGACATACGAGCTGGTGCTATGCGCGCTATCGGTCTTACCGGGCTTACGACGACACGTTCCAGCCCTATTACGGTCCGCGGCGGGCGTGCGTCTCGCCCTACTGATGATTGTGGGCATCGTCGGCGACCTCACCTGGCGCTCGTCCCGGAGCGCCGGCTATCGGATTCTTCGGCTTCTCCAAGGCGATTTGAACCGCTGGAGACGAGAGTATCCTCCGGTCAAGCTCGAGGACGACGGAGCTGGCCTGGGCTTTGCCGGCATCCAGACAGACCGAAAATGATGGAAAGGACAGAAATCGAAATAGAGTTTTCTTTCAAAAATCGCGAAACCGGCATTTTGTTTTTCATCTCTTGGTTTTATTAATAGCGCCATTCAGCTTATCCAAGCAGCAGCTCATTGCAATCATACGTGCCTGCGGCCGCCACCGCCTTCATGGTCTTTTCACCGCGGAAGCAGCCTGCCAGCAAAGCCCGATGGTACAGCGCCCATGCTCGATTTTAATCCGCTCTATTCGACCCCGCAGGTTGCGGCTATCGAACAGTTCATCCATCGGCATTATCCGTCTGCAGGACCGGTTTCCTGCCGGATGCTGCAACGCGGCTTGAATGATGTCTATCTCGCTCTCGGGAGCAACGGCGAGCGTTATGTGTTCCGGCTTTCTCATCGCCGCGCCCGCGGTCCGGCCGACGTCAGGACCGAAACGGCGTTCTTGGCGCATCTCTCGCAATCAGGCGTTCCGGTCGCAGCCCCCATCGCGACACGCGAGGGCAGCTTGTTCGTTGAGGGAGATGCGCCGGAGGGCGTGCGCCAGGCAGTGCTCTTCCGGGCGATCGACGGCCGCAAGCCGGATGCGACGGATGCCGGCGATGCGCGGGCCAACGGGACGACTCTTGCTTTGCTGCACAACGCCGCCGAGACATTCCAGCCGGACGGATCCCTCTATCGGCTCGACCTCGAACACTTGCTGCACCGACCCCTCGCCCGCATATGCGATAGCGGCATCGTGGAAGACGCCAAGGTCAGCAGCGATCTTGAAGACATCGCTGCACGGGCCGCAAAGGCGATCGAAGCCTTCGGCGATTTGACGTCGACTTATTGCCATGGTGACTGTCACGGCTTCAATGCGCGGATCAACGACGCCGGCGAAGCCGTATTTTTCGACTTCGATGACGGCGGTCCGGGATATCTCGCTTACGACCTGTCGGTGTTTTTGTGGGCGCAAACATCCTTCGGCCGGAGGTCGACCGCCATGTGGGACGCATTCGTCGATGCCTATCGGGCCGTCCGGCCGATCACGCCAGACGACTTCGAAGCCGCCCACGGCTTCGTGATCGTCCGCCACATCTGGCTGATGGGCGAATACGCCAGCCGGGTACAAGAATGGGGAAGCGAGACCGTCGGTTGGATTGCCCGGGAAGCGAATTTCCTCAGGCAGTGGGAGTCCGAGCGATGCGTCGATCGCCTGTTCTGAATACAGTTCTGCTCAGCTCCGAGGATCGGACCAGCAGCCCCGAAGATGGGCAAGCTTCCACCTTCGCCCACTCCTGGTGCGGTACATTGCTTTGACGCGACGATCTATGCCAACGAGCCGTGAGAGCGCCAGGCCTAATATTCGCGTTGCGATGCGGCCCGCGTCACAGCCGCATCCTCCATGACGTAGGTCGCATATCGATGGTCGCGGATCAGTGTTATCTTTTGGTCCCTCCATTCAAGCAGCATGAAGTAAGCAGGAGTAGCGGACGGCGCAGCCGAAACCAGCAATATTTCCCTGCCCTCCAGACAAGCCGGTTCGATCCAAACCCGCGGATAGTCCGCATAATAGGAAAAGAATCGGCCAACGTTCGCCGCACCGGAGACCTGTGGCCGTCGTGCCTGACGAAGCCGAACATCCTTGGCAAGCAGCCTGCGCAGGGCCGTCCAATCCCTCGCATTGAAGAGCGCTGCGAAATTCAGAACCTCGGCACTTGGGGGCAGCGGAACTTCGGACCCCGACTCGGAGATGGATCGCAATCCTGCCCGACCACGTGAGAGATGAGCTTTGACAGCATCGATACTCAGGCCCAATAGCGCGGCGATGTCTGCGATCGGCTCTCCCAGCACATCCTTGAGGATCACCGCGCTACGCTGCGGCACCGGCAATTTGGCAAAGTGAGCCAAGGCAATCCGCACCGTGTCCTGCCGAATCAGCGCATCCTCTGGATCAACAGCACTGACATCAGCTAGATCAAAGGCCGTCTCCAGCGGCTCTGACGGACGGGTACTTCGCTGGCGCAGCGCATCAATGGCGCGATTGTGAACAATGCGAAACAGCCAGGGTCGCAGCGGCGTGCCGGACGAGATCGAGCCGACCATCGCGAACGCACTGACCAAAGCGTCCTGTATCACGTCCTCGCCGTCGATCACCGAGCCGACCAATCGGGCGGCATAGCGATGCAGTTCCGGGCGAACTGCATCCGCCTCCTTGGCCAGCGCCGCGTAGAGCGTGTTCTTCGCTTCTGCTTCGAGGGGAGCTTCATCCATCATTCGATGACCGTCACGCCTGTATCTCCACGCACGGCGTAGATCATAGCCTCTTCCAGCGCCGTGTTGCCGATCAGTTCGGCTACCGTATCGCCAAAGCCACGCGGTGTCATGTCCGGCCAGGTAGCGGCCTGTTCGGCGAATGTCCGGCCCGCCGCCGCAGCATAGCCGGAGATTCCGGCGTTGCCCACGCCGGTTCCTGCAAACATCTGCCGGGGAACAATGACCCGGAAACGCAGGCCCAGGCCGAGCTGGGTCGACAAGCCCTCAGCATATTTTGCAATGAACCACTGCGCCCGTTTTGCTCCTGCATAGCCTCCCGATAGCGGCGAGCCTTGCACCGCGGCTCCGCTGGAAACGAGAACGACCAGCCCGCCCGACGCCATCGGCAACGTCAGAGCGGCCTGGACCCAATGCAGGGCGGCCTTCACATCGACGTTCCAGTTGGTCGTGAACGCCTCCCAGCCAACACGGTCGATCCGTTCCATGGGCGGTTCCGCGCCGGCGTTCATGATGACGACATCAGGTCGTGTCTCTGACATGATCCTCTTTGCGGCGTCGGCGCTGGTCGCGTCAGCAGACACAGTCGTGACGGCGAGTTGCTCTCCCAGCGCTCGCAAAGTCGTCGCGTCGCGAGCCACGACGGTCACTTTAGCTGCGCGCGCGACAAACGCCTCGGCCATTCCGAAGCCCAACCCGCGGCTACCACCGACGACAACGATCCGTTTTCCATCCAAATCCATGTTCTTTTCCTCATTCGATCCAAACCGCACAAAGGCAGTCGCAACAAGGACGTTCGAATGAGCTGAAAAGAGTCATTATTTTCGCGCTCGTCATTGAGTTAGTTGTGTCGCCAAACCTTTACGGCTGAGATCAGCAGGATTGCGGCCAGGGCTGGCAGGAGGAAGGCGTTTAGCACCATGCCAAGCAAGAGGCCGCCGACAAAGGTGCCGACGATCGAGCCCCCCGCCATGACCAGCAGGAAGGTCTTGTTGCGGCCAAGGACCGAAAAGCTCTGATCGCGGCTGTAACGGGTGAACCCGACCAGCATCGTGGGCAGGCTTACGGCGAGGGAGAGGCTTCCGGCCAGTTTGATATCCGCCCCGAAAAGCAGGACCAGCGTCGGGATCAATAGCTCTCCACCCGCCACACCGAGCAGGGATGCCACAATCCCGATGATGAAACCCGCCACCACGCCTGCGATCATCTGGGCCACGCCCGTTAGAAGCGCCTGGCCGGCTGTCGCGTCGTGGCCTACGACCAGGACGACGGCGATCGCGACCAGCATGGCGGCAATCACCTTGTAGAGGGATTCCGACTTCAGGCGGGTTGCCCATCCCGCGCCAAACCATGCGCCGAGCAGACTCCCAGCGAGCAGGTTGACGACAATCGGCCAGTTCTCGGCGATCGTGCTGAAAGGCACAGTCGCAGCACGGAACGGGAGCGCGGTGGCAACAACGACCAGGCTCATGGCCTTGTTGAGGATGACCGCCTCAAGAGCCGCAAAATTGAACAAGCCGATCAGGAGAGGTAGCCGGAATTCCGCTCCTCCAAGACCAATCAACCCACCAAGGACACCGATAATTCCCCCGCCTGTAAAGGCCACGGGGAGATTTTGAGACTTGGGGGACGAGGCGGGCAAATCCTGAGACATCGATATAGTCCGTTGAAGATATCGCTATCCCTAACTGACATAATCGAATTCACCAAGATAAGGCTGGATTGCAAAGTCGGCTCAGGACTACCGACTTCGGAAAGCGCCGATAGGTGCCCATCATTTGATGATGAGGTGATCGTGGCAGGCCGTCAGCTCCGCACCTTTGACCGCAGCCAGCCCTGAAATTCCGTGGAAAGCAAACCCATCATAAGGTCGTCATGCCATTTGCCGTCCACGAAGGCGGTTTCGCGCTCTCGTCCCTCCACCACGAAACCACATTTCTGATAGGCTCGGATTGCGCGTTCATTGTAGGCAAGCACCCTAATTCCTATGCGATGGAGTTTGAGCTCTGTGAAGGCATGTTGCAAAAGCAGACGGATCGCCTCGCTCCCAAGTCCTTTTCCAAGGAGTGCTGGGTCATAAATGGCAACCGCCATTGATGCCCGCCGATCCTGGAAATTTAGGCTATGAAGTTTGATTTCCCCGATTAGGCGCTGTTCGAGTTCGATCATCCAGGCGTAGGGATTTTGGGCTTGGCCTTGGGCCCATTCTTCGGCTGCATCTCTCGTGATTGGTTTTACATCTGACTGGCTCACTCCGAACATTCTCGAAATGTCGGCGTCCGTTCCCAACGAAAACCGAGCCTCGGCATCATCAGGCGAAGCGGGTCTCAATCGCACCCCAGCACCTTTCAGAGAAATCATAGATGCCGTCCAACTTCAAAATGATCAGTTTGGCCAGTCTAAGCAAAACTCGTCCTGGGGCAATGATCGCTTGTGGCGCGATCCGGTCTTAATCGCTCGGCTGTCGTGCCCGAAGCATGCCGCTCACTGTTCCATCCCCAACAAGCCTTAAGATTTGGTAGGCCCATGGTTAACTTCGCGCTGGTCGTCGTTTAGAGAGCAAATTCGGATGCGCCACACTCTGTCACGACCCCGCTGCCAGACGGCCAGGGAATTTCCTCGAACTTTCCCCCCGTCCTCGGAGTATGCATTGAGGGTCCACGCTGTGTCATTCGATCCTCCCGACTGGAGAACTTGCAACTTCTTGTCCGGCACTCCCCCATGGGTCCACTCATGGTGAAGCGCCTCTATCGCTTCGCGGCCAAAAGCAGGAGCCGCGTAGGGCGAATACAACTGAGCATCGAGAGTGAACATTGCGGCGCAAGCAGCCGCGTCCCCTGCCCGATAAGAGGCTGTCATGCGATCCAATAAATCTTGAAAATCCGGCAACGGATCCATAAAGCGAGCCCAAACCTTAAATGAACGAAACACATCATACCATCGTTTCGAACCGACCAAAGCTGTTTGGCCTTGGTCTGCTGTTGGCGCAAACCTGCCGCAGTTGGTCCATTCCTTGAGCGATGGCTGTACGACCATCAGCTCTGCACCTCTGACCGCAGCCAGTCCTGAAGCTTGTCCACCGCTTCGGACTTCCGATATCGCGGCTTCACCAGATAGAAGTGCGACCGCGTTTTGAGGGCGCCGTCGAAGACCTGCCTCAGCCTGCCCGCCTCGATGTCGGTCGAGACGAAAGCGCGGGTCGCCACGGCGATGCCCTGTCCGGCGATTGCAGCTTCGATCGCGTGCGATGTCTGCGAGAAGCTGATGCCCCGAAACAGCGTGGCATCGCCGCCGCCGAGGAAGCGATCGATATATTCGGGCCAGGAATTATGGGCATCGTGAAGCAGCGTATAGTGCGAGAGTTCTTCTGCGTTGTTGGGCTCGGCTCCCACGGCGACGAGGTTCGGATTGCAGATGGCGATGATCTCCTGCTCGAACAGCAGTTCGGCGGCAAGGCCGGGACCGAAGGGAGGGCTGCCATATCGGACGGCGAGATCGACGCCGTCTGTCTGGAAGACGGAAATACGGTCCGTCGCCAGGATGTGGAGATCGAGATCGGGATGTCTCGAGGTGAAATCAGGAAGACGCGGGATCAGCCATCTCGAGGCGAAGGTTGGTGTCGTGCTGACCACCAGTTTGACCGGCTGAGGCTTCAGGTTCGCCGTCGCGTTTGCGAGCAGTTCGAAGGCGCGCCTGACGTCGGCGACGTAGCTTCGCCCCTCGCCCGTCAGCGCCAATGACTTCGGCAGGCGCTCGAACAATGTCACCCCGAGTTCCGCCTCAAGCCCGCGCACGTGCTGGGCGACAGCACCTTGGGTGACGCCGAGCTCTTCGGCGGCGAGCCGGAAGTTCAGATGACGCGCCGCCACGTCGAAGGCCTTGAGGCCGTTGAGGGATGGAAGATTGCCGATCAGCATGGACATTCGATAGTTTTTCTACTGGGATATGTCACGAAAACTGGTTCGCTCTCGCTTGGAGCCCATGATATTCCGGGGATCAACGCCCGGCAATGGGTGCAAATCGAACAGGGAGAGCGACGATGGCAGTAGAAAAGGTAGCGATCATTACGGCTGGCGGCAGTGGCATGGGTGCGGAAGCCGCGAGGCGGCTGGCGGCCGATGGCTTCAAGGTCGCCATCCTGTCTTCGTCAGGCAAAGGCGAAGCGCTTGCCGCCGAACTGGGCGGCATCGGCGTCACCGGCTCGAACCAGTCGAACGACGACCTCAAGCGCCTGGTCGACGCCACGATGGAGAAATGGGGCCGCGTCGACGCTCTCGTCAACAGCGCCGGCCACGGTCCCCGTGCGCCGATCACCGAGGTCACCGACGAACAGTGGCACGCGGGCATGGACATTTATTTCATGAACGTGGTTCGTCCCGTGCGGCTGGTCACGCCGATCATGCTGGCGCAGAAGTCGGGTGCAATCGTCAATATCTCCACCGCCTGGGTGTCCGAACCGTCGGCGATGTTCCCGACCTCGGCGGTGTTCCGTGCAGGGCTCGCCGCCTACACGAAGATCTATGCCGATACCTATGCGGGCGACGGCATCCGCATCAACAATGTGCTGCCGGGCTGGATCGACAGCCTGCCGGCGACGGAGGAGCGCCGCGACAGCGTGCCGATGAAGCGCTACGGCACCAGCGCCGAAGTGGCCGCGACGATTTCCTTCCTGGTTTCCGAAGGGGCGGGTTATATCACCGGCCAGAGCCTCAAGATCGACGGTGGCCTTACCCGGTCCGTCTGATGGGATCGCTCTCAACGCCAGGGAGAACAGCGATGCGCTGCGACTACGTCAAGGCCGGCGAGATAAAGAACGCTGAGGCGACACAGTGAACCTCGCCGAGGTCGATGCATCGGCCTGGGCAGAGCTGGAAGGTGCTGCCGCCGATCCGCAGTCGGCCTTCCGCTACCTGAACCTCTGTTCGGTCGACGCCGGCGGGCGGCCGCAGGCCCGCATGGTGGTGCTGAGGCGCGTGGATGTGGCGCGACGCGTCCTGGAAATCCATACGGATGTCAGAAGCCCGAAATGGCAGGAAATATCGGCCAATCCTTTGGTCACCATCCTCGGCTTTGGCCCGCAGCCGAGAGTGCAGCTTCGCCTTCAGGGATCGGCCGAACTCCATGGACCGGCCAGCGAACTTGCGGCCGAGGCCTGGAGCCTGCTGCCGCGATCGACGCGCAGTACCTATATGGGCGGGCCGCCGGGCGACGACATCGGCGAGCGGCCGGCGAGTGAGGCAGCGGTCGCAGACGCCGATGGACGGGCCTTCTTCGGACTGCTGATATTCCGGGCCGAGACGCTGGACTGGTTCCAGCTGCGCCACGCCGACAACCGACGCGCAGTCTTTGCCTACGACAAACTGGGCGCGCTGACCTCCTCCCGCTGGGTCAATCCCTGAACGCTAAAGCGCGTCGCGCTTTAGGTCCTTGTTTTTACGCATGTCGTTATCGCAAAACCGCTGCACACTTTTGCGCGACGTGCTTTAGACGACGTCGAAGCCACCCATCTCTTTGCGATCGTCCGCCACATCTGGCTGATGGCGGAATACGCAGGGCACAGGAATGGGGAAGCGAGGCTGTCGGTTGGATGGCCGTTGACAGTCCTCGAAAAGCGGTATCTTTTCGCTGCGTCAATAGGATGATGAGAGCTGCGAGCCGGATTTTATATCATGGCTAGGGCGCAAGGCTGACGAACCTGTGCATAAGTCCATGCCTATGAACGCCGTCGTTCGGAACCAGGACGGGCAGACAAAATGAACACCGCATCAAACTCCGAACAGATTACATCGACTGGGCATAAGCTCAGCGCTGGCGGACATCTTGACGTTCACTACCTGGCATTAAAGGACGAGTACGATGCCACTCTTCGCGCCGCCGGTATTCGACCCGGATGGTCAGTGCTTGACGCAGGTGCTGGCAATGGGGTCTTCCTGCCTTTGATGGCGGAGTTGCTGGGCAGCGAGGGACATATCGAGGCCTTTGATTTGGCACGGGAAAATGTCGAGGCAATCGAAACCTTGATCGCAAACCAACGGTTTGTCTGTCCGATAAGCACGCGGATCGGAGACATTGCTGCGCTGCCGTATGAAACCGGCACGTTCGACGCAGTCTGGAGCGCAAACGTCGTCCAGTATCTGAATGACGAAGAGCTGACCCAAGCAATCGGCGAGTTCCGCCGCGTCGTAAAACCCGGCGGACTTGTTGCTGTCAAGGAGGTTGATATCTCGGTCTGGCAGTATCAGCCCCAAGATCCTAAACTGACGTGGCGTCTGCTCGACGCGCTGTCTGATGACGTGCAGATGTCCGGGGCGATGAGGGGAACGCGCGTAACGGCGTGGTTTCGAGCAGCCGGCCTTGAGAAGGTCTCTGCCATCACCACGCTCGCGGAGCGCCGTCAACCACTCAGGCCCGTGGAGCGCGAATATATTCGCAACAATCTCGAATTTTTATCCGGACTTGCCCAAAGGTGCGACTTGGCGGAGGCGGACCATCACCAATGGAAGGCGATCGGCGAAGAGCCAGAGCGTCTGATTTCCGATCCCGACTTCTGCTATCGCGAAATGTGGGTTCTCAGCTTGGGTGTCGTGTCGACGGGCTGAGCCAAATTCCGCTGATGACGGTTTGGGCTCGACCGTCTTCGGCCCGCGCCGGGCAGCTAATAAAGTGTCCTTCGGTAGGCTTGTTCCAGGTCTTCGTCCATCTTTCGCATTTCATCCCCGTCCTTCGGCGCCCCTGTCGTCTCATCCAGAATGATCTTCATGAGCGAGGGCATCTCCGTGCGGTCCTGGAAATGATCCGGGCTCCACAGGCGGGACCGTCTGAACGCCTTGGCGCAATACATGAAAACTTCGCTTATATTGACGATGATAGCGAGTTTCGGGAGACGATCAGCGACGCTCATGCTCGTCAGCAGTTGAGGATCATTGCTCAGACTTGCCCGCCCGTTGACGCGCAATGTGTCGTCGAAACCGGGGACAAGAAATAATAGCCCAACGTTCGGGTTGGCGATGATGTTGCTGAGGGTATCAAGACGATTGTTGCCAGGTCGATCCGGGATCGCCAGGGTGCGCTCGTCAAGAACCTTGACGAACCCCGGAGGGTCGCCGCGAGGACTGACGTCGGCCTTTCCCTCCGAGCTCTGCGTGCCGATGCAGAAGAACGGCGAGCGCCGAATGAATTCCTGCGCGTGCTCGCCAAGAGAATTCTGACACTTCACGATTGCCAGAGCGTGGGTCGGCTCGAACAGCGCCCGAAGCGACTGCTCATCCGCGATGGCAAAATCTGGATTGAGTTGCAAGGCCGTCATAATCCCCTCCCGAAATCCCTCTCATCGCATGGCCGAACTGCAGGTCTGGAACCCTGACCTCGCGCGTCTCCGTCCGCAAGCCACGGATATGATGTACGTACCTCATAATATACATGAGTTGATATCCGGGATCAATGCGCCGGCGACAGAGTTACACTGCGGACCCGCGCAGCCGCGACGCCATTGCGCGTGCAATCTCCGCAGGGGCTTCGTCAGGAATGGCGAAGACGGAGCTGACGTTGATCTCGCAGAGAACGTAGGTGTCGTTGCCTGAAGCGTCTGGTGGCCCGTAAAGGAAATCGGCGTCCCAGATGATCGGCAACGACGTTGCTTCGATCCCAAGCGTCGACATCATTTGCGGCGTCCACTCACTTTCCATTCTTGTCCTCAAAGTATGGAACGGTTCTGCGGATGCCGGATGCATGATCCGTGGACCAGGCTGAAGTGGTTCCCGGCCAGGTCCCGACGGCGGCGTCACCAGCGCCTTGACCAACTGTTGTCCGAAGCCCACGACCCTGCTTCCAGACATGTAGCAGCGGATCATGCCCTCGGGCAGACGGGACTGAAACGGCTGATCGACGATGCAGCCACCTTCGGTGAAGTAGCTCTCGCAGCGGGAAATGAAGTCGGACAGGTCAATCGTTTCAGGGACACTGCCTGATTTCGCTTCCAGCACACTGATCGAGGTCGCACCGCCGGCAGGCGCTCCAGCGAGTTCGACCTTCCAGATACCTTGTCCGCCGTTGCCACGGTTCTGCTTCAACACGCGCGGCCCGGCGGCTAGGAACGTTGGAACGAACGCCTGGCGGAAGTCCGCGGCGGTGCGATAGAGCCGTGTGTCGACGCCCCAGCCTATATGCCTGGTCTCGTAGAGCACCTCCTTGACGCCCATCTTGAGGATGACGTCCGGATGCGCACTTACAAATCGGCCGGCTTCCGCCACCTGTCGCAGAAGCGGATCGAGGATCTTTCTCGTCTTTCCGTCGTCGAGCGGGTTCACCCAGACAAGCACGGCGTCGACTGCAAGGAGCTGTTCGAGAACATCGTCGGCGAATTCTTCGTCGAAGACGGCGGGCTCCGGCGCAAGGCCGACTGCCGCGAGTTCTTCGAAGATCCGGTGGAAGCGGTTGTTCTGTGGCGTCGCCGCTCGCCGGGCTTGCCGGTCACCGCGCCAGACGATCGCAATTCGTGGGGGCGAGTTCTTCATGGGTGCAACTCGAACGACAGGCGATAGGCGAAGACGCCTTGACTGAGCTTGCGTCCCTGCTGGCAGCGGACGTCTATCAGCATCTGGGCGCCTGAGGTGCCGATGATCCGATTCAGCTTGTCAGGTGTGATTTCAAGAAATGACGACATCGCGGCGCGTCCTCCGTTGGTGCGGGTTCAAGGACGCGATTCTTCGGCCGTAGCCTCGTGGGGCGATCGCTGCCCCATGTCCCGAAACTCTCAAAGCAGGATCGCCCTGTCAAGCGGCTTCAGTTTTCAATCCGCTGCTCGGAGACGACGCTCGCCACAACCTCGTCGGCGCCGTTCGGATAGATTGGAAGGTCGAGCGTTAGCGCTTCCTTCACGCCCTCGCGCTCGATCGCAAAGAACTTCCGCACCCGGCCTTGTCCCTTTTGCTCTCCAGAAGGCCGCGCTGCTTCTGTCGAGGCGAAACTCCGCTCGAATGCGGCCGCGTCGGTCCCGGCGAACGCCATGGTGCAACTCTCGACAGTCTTTGGACCAACCGCCCCACGTGCGACCACCACCGCCTCGAAAGGAGAAGCGCCATCCGAATTCACCAGCCAGCCTTGAAAGGTCGCTGGTACCCCGAGAGGCTGAATGCCCATCGTCATGTCGTCCGCCAGATCCGGCCAGCCGCTTTCCCTAGCAAGTGCGACCGTCTGGTCGTAGCGCGGCCCGAGTTCGAGGCACCGCTCGGCGAAACGCTGGAACGGCGACTTCGTCTCCTCGCACTGGGCGCCGCTTGCCAATACCAGTAGCGCTGCCGTCGCGCCAATCAGCACCATTTTTGTTCGACGCATCATTGCCCTCATGTAATTGCCAGCCAGTTCGCTATCTCGACCGCAGCGACGGCAACCAGCACCAGCCCCGCGAGTGCACCCGTCGCGCGGGATACAAAACCGAGCAGCCGCGGCCACGTCCTCATCAGATAGGCGATGCGGTCGCGGAAAACCACGGTCAGGAGGGCGACCACGGAGAGCGTCAGCCCGACTCCTATCATCATAGTGAAGGCGAACAGCAGGCCGGTGACGACGACCTGATGGATCATGGCGAAGGTCATCACGAACAGGGTGAGCGGGCACGGCACCAGCCCGGCTGCTACCCCCATCAACGGCCCTTCGCCCTCCGCATGCGAGTGATCGTGCCGGAACAGAGCCGATGCCAGCATCCAGAGGCCGATGACGCCCAGCAGGGCCCGGCTGACGACTTCAAGGGTCGGAGACGATCCGGCGTCGACGAAGGAATGTGACACCAGCGGCAGGGCAAGAAGCGCTATGAGGACTGCCATCGTCACGTGCGTGAAGGAAAGCGCGAGCGATACAAGGAGCGCCCCGTGCGCCCTGGTAGAGGATCCGGCAAGGTAGGTGGCAAGAACGGACTTGCTGTGGCCGGGCGTCATTGCATGGACGGCGCCGAAAACGATGCCCATCGGCAGGAAGGCGAGGAACGAGGCCCAGCCGCCGCCCGCAGCAAATTCCTTTATGTGGCCGGCGAAGGCGAGGTAGATCTCACGCTGGACGTCGACGATCTGCTGGAACATTACGCAAGCCCCGTCGTCGCTGCTGCAAGCACGAGATATCGCCCCACCTTGGCGATCGCCACCAGCACCAGGAAGGTCGGCAGCGGCTCCCGCAGGACGCCGGCCATCACAGTGATCGGATCGCCGACGATCGGCAGCCAGCTTGCGAGCAGCGACCACTTGCCGAAGCGGCGATACCAGCCCTGCGCACGGTCGAGCGCTGCGGGGCCGATCGGAAACCATCGCTTTTCCCTGAAGCGTTCGATGCCGCGGCCGAGCAGC